>NZ_JAGMUK010000015.1:116758-318102 GCF_019049245.1 Streptomyces sp. AC555_RSS877
AACATCGTGTTGGCGAAGCGGAGCGCCAGAATGTTCTGGACGGTCTCCTTGCCCAGGTAGTGGTCGATGCGGAAGACCTGGTCCGGGGCGAAGACCTCCTCGACCGTCGCGTTGAGCTCCTCGGCCGACTGAAGGTCGTGGCCGAAGGGCTTCTCGATGACCGCGCGCCGCCAGGAGCCGCTCGACTGGTCGGCCAGCTGGTGCTTCTTCAGCTGCTGGATGACCACCGGGAAGGCGGACGGCGGCACGGAGAGGTAGAAGGCGAAGTTGCCGCCCGTGCCCTGGGCCTTGTCCAGCTCCTCGATCGTGCCGCGCAGCCGCTCGAACGCCTCGTCGTCGTCGAAGGTGCCCTGCACGAAGCGCATCCCCTGGATGAGCTGCTGCCAGACCTCCTCGCGGAACGGCGTACGGGCGTGCTCCTTGACGGCGTCGTGGACCTCCTGTGCGAAGTCCTCGTGCTGCCACTCACGCCGGGCGAAACCGACCAGCGAGAAACCCGGCGGCAACAGACCCCGGTTCGCAAGGTCGTACACGGCGGGCATGAGCTTCTTTCGTGACAAATCGCCCGTGACGCCGAAGATGACCAGGCCCGACGGCCCCGCGATACGCGGGAGCCGTCGGTCGGCGGGGTCACGCAGCGGGTTGCTGCTCGACAAGGGTTCAGCCCTCCGAAGGGGCGAGGCGCTGAAGCTCCGCCTCGGTCGACTTGAGCAGGTCGGTCCAGGACGCCTCGAACTTGTCGACGCCCTCTTCCTCCAGCAGTCGGACCACGTCGTCGTAGGCGATCCCGAGCTTCTCGACCGCGTCGAGGTCGGCGCGGGCCTGCTCGTAGGTGCCGGCGACCGCGTTGCCCCGGATCTCGCCGTGGTCCTCGGTGGCGAACAAGGTCGCCTCCGGCATGGTGTTCACCGTGTTCGGCGCCACCAGCTCGTCGACGTACAGCGTGTCCTTGTACGCCTTGTCCTTGACGCCGGTCGAGGCCCACAGCGGACGCTGCTTGTTGGCACCCGCGTTCTCCAGCGTGCTCCAGCGGTCCGAGGAGAAGACCTCCTCGTACGCCTGGTAGGCAAGGCGCGCGTTGGCGACGCCCGCCTTGCCGCGGGCGGCCTTGGCCTCGGGGGTGCCGAGCGCGTCGATCCGCTTGTCGATCTCGGTGTCCACACGGGACACGAAGAAGGACGCCACGGAGTGGATCTTCGAGAGGTCCAGGCCGCGCTCCTTGGCCTTCTCCAGGCCGGTCAGGAAGGCGTCCATGACCAGGCGGTAGCGCTCCAGAGAGAAGATCAGCGTGACGTTGACGCTGATGCCGAGGCCGATGACCTCGGCGATCGCCGGGATACCCGCCTCGGTCGCCGGGATCTTGATGAGCGTGTTCGGGCGGTCGACCAGCCAGGCCAGCTGCTTGGCCTCCGCGACGGTCGCGTGCGTGTTGTGGGCCAGGCGCGGGTCGACCTCGATGGACACCCGGCCGTCCTGCCCGCCGGTGGCGTCGAAGACCGGGCGCAGGATGTCGGCGGCGTCACGGACGTCGGCCGTCGTGATCATGCGGATGGCCTCTTCGACCGTGACCTTGCGGACGGCGAGGTCGGAGAGCTGCTGGTCGTAACCGTCGCCCTCGGAGATCGCCTTCTGGAAGATCGACGGGTTGGTGGTGACGCCCACGACGTGCTGCTGGTCGATCAGCTCGGCGAGGTTGCCGGACGTGATCCGCTTGCGCGACAGGTCGTCCAGCCAGATCGCCACGCCTTCTTCGGAGAGGCGCTTGAGTGCGTCTGTCATGGAAATTGCATCTCCTACGTGTCGTATATGAGCGTCAGCGCTGGGCGGCGGTGATGGATTCCCTGGCCTTGGCAGCCACATTCTCCGCAGTGAAGCCGAACTCGCGGAAGAGCACCTTGCCGTCGGCCGAAGCACCGAAGTGCTCCAGGGAAACGATGCGGCCGGCGTCGCCCACGTACTTGTGCCAGGTGAGACCGATGCCGGCCTCGACCGCGACTCGCGCCTTGACCGCCTGCGGCAGGACGCTGTCCCGGTACCCCTGGTCCTGCTCCTCGAACCACTCCACGGACGGCATGGACACGACCCGCGTCGGCACACCGTCGGCTTCGAGCTGCTCACGCGCCTCGACGGCCACGTGCACCTCGGAACCGGTCGCGATCAGGATCACCTCGGGCGTTCCCGTAGAGGCCTCGAACAGGACGTAACCGCCCTTGGCCGCGTCCTCGTTGGGCGCGTAGGTGGGTACGCCCTGACGGGTGAGGGCGAGGCCGTGCGGAGCGCCCTTGCCGAACACCTTGGTGTAGCGGCGCAGGATCTCGCGCCAGGCGATCGCGGTCTCGTTGGCGTCGGCCGGGCGGACCACGTTCAGGCCCGGGATGGCGCGCAGGGAGGCGATGTGTTCGACGGGCTGGTGGGTGGGGCCGTCCTCGCCCAGGCCGATGGAGTCGTGCGTCCACACGTAGGTGACCGGCAGGTGCATCAGCGCGGACAGGCGTACCGCGTTGCGCATGTAGTCGGAGAAGACGAGGAAGGTGCCGCCGTAGATGCGGGTGTTGCCGTGCAGGGCGATGCCGTTCATCTCCGCGGCCATGGAGTGCTCGCGGATACCGAAGTGGATCGTGCGGCCGTACGGCTGCGCTTCCGGCAGCGGGTTGTCCGCCGGGAGGAAGGAACTCGTCTTGTCGATGGTGGTGTTGTTGGAGCCGGCCAGGTCGGCCGAGCCGCCCCACAGCTCCGGGATCACCGCACCCAGCGCCTGGAGCACCTTGCCGGACGCGGCGCGGGTGGCGACACCCTTGCCCGCCTCGAAGACCGGGATCTTCTCCTCCCAGCCCTTGGGCAGTTCGCCCTTGGCGATCCGGTCGAACTCGGCGGCCCGCTCGGAGTTGTTGCCCTGCCACTCCTGGAAGGACTTCTCCCACTCGGCCTTGGCCTGCCGGCCCCGCTCACCCAGCGCCCGGGTGTGCGCGAGGACCTCGTCGGCGACCTCGAAGCTCTTCTCCGGGTCGAAGCCCAGCACCCGCTTGGTGGCGGCGACCTCGTCGTCACCCAGCGCCGAGCCGTGCGCGGCCTCGGTGTTCTGCGCGTTCGGCGCCGGCCAGGCGATGATCGAGCGCATCGCGATGAAGGAGGGCCTGTCGGTGACCTGCTTGGCGGCCTCGACGGCGTCGTAGAGGGCCTGCGGGTCCAGGTCGCCGTCCGGCTTGGGGGCCACCCGCTGCACATGCCAGCCGTAGGCCTCGTACCGCTTGACGGTGTCCTCCGAGACGGCCGTCTCGGTGTCACCCTCGATGGAGATGTGGTTGTCGTCCCACAGCAGGACGAGGTTGCCGAGCTTTTGGTGCCCGGCCAGCGAGGACGCCTCCGCGGAGATGCCCTCCTGCAGACAGCCGTCACCGGCGATCACGAAGATGTGGTGGTCGAACGGCGAGGCACCCTCGGGGGCGTCCGGGTCGAACAGGCCGCGCTCGTAACGGGCGGCCATCGCCATGCCCACCGCGTTGGCCACACCCTGGCCCAGCGGACCGGTGGTCGTCTCCACACCGGTGGTGTGGCCGTACTCGGGGTGGCCGGGGGTCTGGGAACCCCACGTCCGGAACGCCTTCAGATCATCCAGCTCCAGACCGAAACCGGCCAGGTACAGCTGGGTGTAGAGGGTCAGGGACGAGTGGCCCGCGGACAGCACGAAACGGTCGCGGCCGACCCAGTCGGGATCCGCCGGGTCGTGCCGCATCACCTTCTGGAAGAGGGTGTACGCGGCCGGGGCCAGGCTCATCGCCGTACCGGGATGGCCGTTGCCGACCTTCTGTACGGCATCGGCGGCCAGGACGCGGGCGGTGTCGACGGCCCGCTGGTCCAAATCGGTCCACTCGAGGTCTGTGGTGGTCGGGTTGGTGCTCACCCTGGGTCAGGGCTCCTCTCCACATGTCACGCATGTCGAATGCCGGTGTGCTGAACGCTCCGGGCGCTGTCGAGCCTACCCTTGTAAGAACGCGCGTTTTTTCGAGTCATTCCAGAGTGTCTGGACTCGTCGGGATCCGCCTCCCGACTGGGCCGTTCCGCGTTCGGCATGTGAATACGGAACCGCTCGTCCGAGTGCTCAATCGAGTGCCGTGCGGCTCTTCCGGAGGCGCCGCCCAACACGACTGGACCCCCGCGAATGTCCGGGTCTGGGCAACGTCTACAGTGGCGTGGTACGCGCGAGCCTTTACCGGGACTTCACACGGCTGAGGCTCGCTGGGATGTCTCTGTAGGGGTGTGCGTGACGGCCGTCGAATCCCGTCCAGCGGGGGTGCTCGGTGCGAGCCAGAGCCCGAGCCACCGGCCGTTCGGGGCCCGTGTCAAGGCGTTCGTAGCTCTGACCAAGCCTCGGATCATCGAGCTGCTGCTCATCACCACCGTTCCGGTGATGTTCCTGGCGCAGCAGGGTGTGCCCGACCTGACGCTCGTGCTGCTGACCTGCGTCGGCGGCTACCTCTCCGCGGGTGGCGCCAACGCGCTGAACATGTACATCGACCGCGACATCGACGCGTTGATGGACCGCACCTCGCAGCGCCCGCTGGTCACCGGCATGGTGAGCCCACGCGAGTGCCTCGCCTTCGGCATCACCCTCGCCGTCGTCTCCACGCTGCTGTTCGGTCTCGCCGTCAACTGGCTCTCGGCCTGGCTGTCGCTCGGAGCGCTCCTCTTCTATGTCGTCGTCTACACGATGATCCTCAAGCGTCGTACCTCGCAGAACATCGTGTGGGGCGGCATCGCCGGCTGCCTCCCCGTGCTCATCGGCTGGTCGTCCGTCACCAACTCCATGTCGTGGGCGCCGATCGTCCTCTTCCTCGTCATGTTCTTCTGGACGCCGCCGCACTACTGGCCGCTGTCCATGAAGGTCAGGGAGGACTACGCGCGCGTGGGCGTGCCGATGCTGCCGGTCGTCGCCTCCAACAAGGTGGTCGCCAAGCAGATCGTGCTCTACAGCTGGGTGATGGTCGCGGTGTCGCTGCTGCTGCAGCCGCTCGGCTACACGGGCTGGTTCTACACGGCGGTCGCGCTGCTGGCGGGCGGCTTCTGGCTGTGGGAGGCGCACGGGCTGCAGAACCGGGCCAAGGCCGAGGTGACCGGCGGCAAGCTCAAGGAGATGCGGCTGTTCCACTGGTCGATCACCTATGTGTCGATCCTGTTCGTGGCGGTCGCGGTGGATCCCTTCCTGCGCTGAGTTCCCTGCGACGGGCGGGGTGCGTGGCCAAGGCCACGCACCCCGCCCGTCGCCGTTTGATCTACCCGTCGGTAGCATCCTGGCCATGGCAGACACGCAGCAGGTGGACCCGAAGGCCGAGCGCAAAGTGACCCGGCTCGCCAAGCAGATCAGCGGCTTCTCCAAGGAGCACGGCGGCGCCGAGGGCCAGATCGCGTACCTCGGGGAGCGCGGCGCCCGGATCGTGCTCGTCGGCGAGGACGGCGCCTGGGGCGACGTGGTCGCCCCCTCGTACGCGCTCGCCGAGCAGGCGGCGGAGAAGGCCGGGATCACCGTCCACGAGGACTTCGACGGTGAGTTCGCGGCCAAGGTCAAGACCGGCCCGTACGAGTGGAGCCGCATGGCGGGAATCCAGGTGGGCGGCCCGAGCAACGACTGACCCCATACCGGCTCCCCCCGCGGAACGCTTCGCACGGGGTGTGTGACCGCAACACCTCGTGCCCGGTTCACCCGTTAGGACCTGAGAAGGACAGAGTCCAAGCGTGGGGAGCCCGGATGATCGAAACGCCGTCCCTCGTGGACCAGTACTGTCACGGCGTCCTGAGAACGGAACTGGGCCTCGGCACCTTCGAGGCCCAGCTGGCCCGGACCGAGGGTCCGCCCGCGCCGGGTACGACGCTCTTCGACACGCAGACGGGGTTCGCCGTACGCCGTTGGTGCCCCCCGCTGCTCGGTCTGGAGCCGCACTGCCCGCCCGCCCGCTACCTCGCCCGGCGCCGCGAACTCGGCGTACTGGAATCGGGCCGCAGGCTGCTGAGAGGCAGTGGCATCACGACCTACCTGGTCGACACCGGGCTGCCCGGCGACCTGACCGGGCCCGCCGAGATGGCTTCCGCGGCGGACGCCCAGGCCCGCGAGGTCGTGCGGCTCGAACTCCTCGCCGAGCAGGTCGCCGACACCTCCGGCACCGTCGAGTCCTTCCTCGCCAACCTCGCCGAGTCGGTGCACGGCGCCGCCTCGGGCGCGGTGGCCTTCACCTCCGTGGCGGGCGTACGGCACGGACTCGCGCTCGCGCCCGAGCCGCCGGGGCCGGGCGAGGTCCGCGGCGCCGCCGGCCGCTGGCTCGCCGGACGCCGGGTCGGCGGGGAGCTGAGCGACCCGGTGCTGCTGCGGCACCTGCTGTGGATCGCGGTCGCCTCCGGCCTGCCGCTGCAACTGCACGCAGGTCTCGGCGAACCGGGACTGCGCATCGACCGCACGGATCCGGTGCTGCTCACGGACTTCGTCCGGGCCACGGCCGGCCTCGGAACGGATCTCGTGCTGCTGCACGGCTACCCGTACCACCGGCACGCGGCCCACCTCGCCGGGGTCTTCCCGCACGTGTACGCCGACTCGGGCGCCGCGCTGGTGCGGACCGGGGCCCGCGCCGCGACCGTCCTCGCGGAGATCCTGGAGCTGGCCCCCTTCGGCAAGATCCTCTTCTCCAGCGGGGCCCAGGGTCTGCCCGAACTGCACGTCGTGGGGGCCCGGCTGTTCCGGGAGGCGCTGGGCCGGGTGCTGGGCACCTGGGTCGCCGAGGGGGCGTGGTCGCTGGCGGACGCACAGCGGGTGGCGGGGCTGATCGCGGCGGGCAACGCCAGGCGGGTGTACGGGCTGGAGTGAGCTACGGCCGCGAGCTCACGGCTACGCCCGCGTCAGCGTCGCCTCGCTCGACTGTCCCGGCACCTCGGCCACCGTCTCCGGCCGCTCCCGCAGGGCCAGCAGCACGCGCAGTACCGCGATCCACACCAGCGCGGAGCCGAGCATGTGCAGGCCGACCAGGATCTCGGGAAGGTCGGTGAAGTACTGGACGTAGCCGATGACGCCCTGCGCGAGCAGGATCAGGAAGAGGTCGCGGGTGCGGGCCAGCGGGTCCTTGGGGGCGTCGACCGCCTTGAGGACGAACCACAGGGCGAACGTCAGCGACACCACGACCCAGGCCAGCACGGCGTGCACCTTGCTGACGGTCTCCCAGTCCAGCGGCATCCGCTCGACCTCGCTGGAGTCGCCCGCGTGCGGTCCCGCGCCGGTGACGACCGTGCCGACCAGGATCAGCAGGACGGTGGCCGCGACCAGGAACCACACCAGTTGCCGCACGGCCTTGCCGACCAGCGGGCGGGGCGTCCCGTCGCCTTCCCTGGTGCGCTGCCACATCACAATGGCGACCGCGATCAGGGCGGAGGTGGCCACGAAGTGCGCCGCGACCGTGTACGGGTTGAGGCCGACCAGGACCACGATGCCGCCGAGGATCGCGTTGCTCATCACGATCCAGAACTGCGCCCAGCCCAGCCGGGTCAGTCCGCGCCGGTACGGCTTCTCGGAGCGCGCGGCGATGATCGCCCAGCCGACCGCCGCGCACAGCACGTACGTCAGCATGCGGTTGCCGAACTCGATGGCGCCGTGGAAGCCCATCGCGCTGGTGGCGGTCAGCGAGTCGTCGGTGCACTTGGGCCAGGTCGGGCAGCCGAGCCCGGACCCGGTGAGCCGCACCGCACCGCCGGTGACCACGATGAGCACCGACATGACGAGTGCGGCGAGGGCCGCCCGCCGGACCGTCCGGGGGGTCGGGGTCCAGCGTGCGGCGATGAAGGCGAGTGGATTGCGGACGGCCGCTACGGCGTCGGCGCGGGTCACTTTTGGCACGCGTCCCATCGTAGGGGGCCGCTTGTGCACGCTTTCACGAGGGTCCCCGGAGGTGCCTCGCGGCCTACTCCCAGCGGAAGAACCGCCCCGCCGCCGCCAGCCCCACGACCGCCCACACGGCGAGGATCCCCAGGTTGCCCCACGGCATCCCGGCACCGTGCTGGAGCACGTCCCGCAGCCCGTCGGACAGCGCCGAGATCGGCAGCAGCCCGAGCACGTCCTGGGCGCCGGAGGGGAACTTGTCCAGCGGCACGATCACCCCGCCGCCCACCAGCAGCAGCAGGAAGACCAGGTTGGCGGCGCCCAGCGTGGCCTCCGCCTTCAGGGTGCCCGCCATCAGCAGTCCGAGCCCCGAGAAGGCGGCCGTTCCGAGGACCAGCAGAAGCAGGACGGCGAAGGGATTGCCGTGCGGCTCCCAGCCCAGCGCGAAGGCGATCACCGTCAGCAGGACGACCTGGAGGACCTCCGTGACCAGCACGGCCAGCGTCTTCGCGGTCATCAGGCCCCAGCGGGGGAGGGGCGAGGAGGAGAGGCGCTTGAGGACGCCGTACCGGCGTTCGAAGCCCGTGGCGATGGCCTGTCCGGTGAACGCCGTCGACATCACGGCGAGCGCGAGGACGCCGGGGGTCAGGAAGTCGACGGCCTCGCCCGCGCCCGTGTCCACGATGTCGACGGAGCTGAACAGCACCAGCAGCAACGTGGGGATCACGACGGTCAGCAGCAGTTGCTCGCCGTTGCGCAGGAGCATCTTCGTCTCCAGGGCGGCCTGCGCCCCGATCATGCGGGGGAGCGGAGCGGCACCCGGCCGCGGCGCGTAGGTGCCGGTGGTGCCGGTGGTCATGAGCGCAGCTCCTTGCCGGTGAGCTCCAAGAACACGTCTTCGAGCGTGTGCCGTTCGACCGAGATCTTCTCCGGCATCACCCCGTGCTGCGCGCACCAGGAGGTGACCGTCGCGAGCAGCTGGGGGTCGACCTTGCCGCCGATCCGGTACGAGCCCGGCGTCAGCTCCGCGGCCGTGCAGTCCGCCGGGAGCGCCTTGAGCAGGGACCCGACGTCCAGGCCCGGCCGGCCGCTGAAGCGCAGGGTGTTCTCCGCGCCGCCGCGGCACAGCTCCTCCGGGGAGCCCTGGGCGATGACCCGGCCCGCGTCGATGATCGCGACGTCGTCGGCGAGCTGCTCGGCCTCGTCCATGTGGTGGGTCGTGAGGATCACGGAGACGCCGTCGGCGCGCAGGTCCCGCACGAGATCCCAGGTGGCGTGGCGGGCCTGCGGGTCGAGGCCGGCGGTGGGCTCGTCCAGGAACGCCAGTTCGGGGCGGCCGACGACCGCCATGGCGAGCGCGAGCCGCTGCTGCTGGCCTCCCGACAGTCGCCGGTAGGTCGTCCGGCCGCAACTGCCGAGGCCCAGGCGCTCGATGAGCGCGTCCACGTCCAGCGGGTGGGCGTGCAGCTTGGCGACGTGCCGGAGCATCTCGTCGGCCCGCGCGCCCGAGTAGACGCCCCCGGACTGCAGCATCACGCCGATCCGGGGGTTCAGCTGTCGCGACTGTCTCACCGGGTCGAGGCCCAGGACGCGCACCGTGCCGGAGTCCGGCTTCCGGTAGCCCTCGCAGGTCTCGACCGTCGTCGTCTTGCCCGCGCCGTTGGGGCCGAGTACGGCGGTCACACCCGCCTCGGCCACCAGGTCGAGGCCGTCCACCGCGGTCTTCCTGCCGTACCGCTTCACCAGGGCCTGGATCTGGACCACGGGCTCACTTCGCATGGGTCCAGAGTCTAGGTTCGCGAACGGGGGCCCCGACCGGCGGGTACGAGATCTCCGTCCGAGGCCCGGACGGGCCGGGCCTCAGATCTCCTCCTCGCGCGGCCGGTGCACCGCCAGCCACCGCTGTGCGTAGGCCACCGCGTCCGCCACCGGGAACAGCCGTACGTCGGCGGCGCCCACTCTTCCGCGGACGACGGGGCGGTCCCGCTCGAAGTCGTGGCCCAGCTCGTCGAACCGGTCCGAGTCGATCGACACCTCGGTCACCACCTCCCAGCCCGCCGCTCCCGGGCGGCCCACCTTCACGCGCGGTGCCGGTATGCGGTACTCGGCCAGATGGAAGCTGGTGCAGGTGTCGTATCCGGTGCCCAGCAGCAGCACCCGGGCGTCGAGCGCCTCCAGCCGGGCCAGCGGGCTGTGCTCGCCCAGACGGCAGTCGGTGGCGTGTCCGTCGGTCACCTCCGCCGCGCGCGGGCCGAGCGCCGCGAAGGAGGTCTGGGGGTGTGCGCTGCGCTGGGCGCCCGGCCACGTCCGCACGGTCTCCGGGATCACCCCGAGGCCGCGGGTGGGGGTGATGAGCGGGTCGTAGGCGGGCATGGTGGCCCGGATCGTCTCCCACCAGGCCTCGGGCACCGGCGGGCGGCCCCACTGGGCCGGGTCGGAGAGGTCGCTGGACTGGCTGGGGACCACCACGGTGCCGTCCGGACCGAGGGCGTCGAGGAGTCCCTGGACGGCCGCGACGGCTCCTCCGCAGACCCAGCCGAGTGAGCTGAGGGAGGAGTGGACGAGGAGGGTCTCGCCGGGTTCGACACCCAGTGCGCGCAGCTGGGCCGCGAGCCCGTCCCGCGTGACAAGAGGGCCGGTGGGAGGGGGTGTGGGCATGGGCGGAAGTGTCCCGGAACGGGCCCATGAAGGCCACCGATTTGATCGATCAAAGATCGTTTCCGCAGGTCAGATTAGGTAAGCCTAAGTGACGCAGGGCACCGTCGGGCGGCGGGGGCGCCGCTTGCCTGCCTCAGAGGAATTACGCAACAATGGCGTTGTGAAATACGTCGGCGAGGCTCGGGAGACCCCCAAGGGGGCCCCGCAGGAGGAGCTAGCGACCGGTGAGCGCTCGACGCGCAACCGGGTCGCGCGGTCCATCCTGGACCACGGGCCGTCGACCGCCACCGAGCTGGCCGGACGGCTGGGACTCACCCAGGCGGCCGTACGCCGGCATCTGGACGCGCTGGTCGCCGACGACGTCGTGGAGGCCCGGGAACAGCGGGTCTACGGAGCGCGTACGCGCGGCCGGCCCGCCAAGGTCTTCGCGCTCACCGACTGCGGCCGCGACGCCTTCGACCAGTCCTATGACAAGCTCGCCGTGGACGCCCTGCGCTGGATCCAGGAGCAGTTCGGCGGGGACGAGGCGGTCGTCGCCTTCGCCCGCGCCCGGATCGCCGAACAGGCCACCGTGTACCGCAAGGCCATCGAAGCCGCCGGCCCCGAAGGGCGGACGGAAGCGCTGGCCAAGGCCCTGAGCGCGGACGGGTACGCTGCTACGGCGCGAAGCGCACCGGTCGGCGAGCAGCTCTGCCAGCACCACTGCCCGGTGGCCCACGTCGCGGAAAAGTTCCCGCAGCTCTGCGAGGCGGAGACCGAGATCTTCTCCCAGCTGCTCGGCACCCACGTCCAGCGACTGGCGACCATCGCGCACGGCGACGGCGTCTGCACGACGTTCATCCCCAAGATTTCCCACAGCACCGACAACGCATCTGCAAGCACGGCCGGGAGGAACCCCGCATGACTCTCCCCACGGAGACTGCCCACCCCGAGCTCGAGGGCCTGGGCAAGTACGAATACGGCTGGGCCGACTCCGACACGGCCGGCGCCTCTGCCAAGCGCGGCATCAACGAGGACGTCGTCCGCGACATCTCCGCGAAGAAGAGCGAGCCGGAGTGGATGACCAAGCTCCGTCTCAAGGGCCTGCGCCTGTTCGGCAAGAAGCCCATGCCGAACTGGGGCTCGGACCTGTCGGGCATCGACTTCGACAACATCAAGTACTTCGTGCGCTCCACGGAGAAGCAGGCGGAGTCCTGGGAGGACCTGCCCGAGGACATCAAGAACACGTACGACAAGCTCGGCATCCCCGAGGCGGAGAAGCAGCGCCTCGTCGCCGGTGTCGCGGCCCAGTACGAGTCCGAGGTCGTCTACCACCAGATCCGCGAGGACCTGGAGGAGCAGGGCGTCATCTTCCTCGACACCGACACGGCCCTGAAGCAGCACCCGGAGCTCTTCAAGGAGTACTTCGGGACCGTCATCCCGGTCGGTGACAACAAGTTCGCCTCCCTGAACACCGCGGTGTGGTCGGGCGGCTCCTTCATCTACGTGCCGCCGGGCGTGCACGTCGAGATCCCGCTCCAGGCCTACTTCCGCATCAACACGGAGAACATGGGCCAGTTCGAGCGGACCCTGATCATCGTCGACGAGGGTGCCTACGTGCACTACGTCGAGGGTTGTACGGCCCCGATCTACAAGTCGGACTCGCTGCACAGCGCCGTCGTCGAGATCATCGTCAAGAAGAACGCCCGCTGCCGTTACACGACCATCCAGAACTGGTCGAACAACGTCTACAACCTGGTCACCAAGCGCGCCGTGGCGTACGAGGGCGCGACCATGGAGTGGATCGACGGCAACATCGGCTCCAAGGTGACGATGAAGTACCCGGCCGTCTACCTGATGGGCGAGCACGCCAAGGGCGAGACCCTGTCCATCGCCTTCGCGGGCGAGGGCCAGCACCAGGACGCCGGCTCCAAGATGGTCCACATGGCGCCGAACACCTCCTCCAACATCGTCTCCAAGTCGGTGGCGCGTGGTGGCGGTCGTACCTCCTACCGCGGTCTCGTCGAGATCGGCGAGGGTGCCCACGGCTCCAAGTCGAACGTGTTGTGCGACGCGCTGCTCGTCGACACCATCTCCCGCTCCGACACCTACCCCTACGTGGACGTCCGCGAGGACGACGTGTCCATGGGCCACGAGGCGACCGTCTCCAAGGTCTCCGAGGACCAGCTCTTCTACCTGATGAGCCGTGGTCTGACCGAGTTCGAGGCGATGGCCATGATCGTGCGCGGCTTCGTCGAGCCGATCGCCAAGGAACTCCCCATGGAGTACGCCCTCGAACTCAACCGGCTGATCGAGCTGCAGATGGAAGGCGCGGTCGGCTAAGGCCCGCCTCCACACCAGCCAGCGAATTTCTGACGTAGGAAGAGAGCAGACCGACAGCCATGGCTGAGGCTCAGAACATTCCGGTGGGGTCCACCACCGCCGGCCAGATCGCGGTGGCCGCCGAGTCGACCGTCGCCACGCGCATGAGCGCGCCCCCGTCCTTCGACGTGCAGGACTTCCCGGTCCCGCACGGCCGCGAGGAGGAGTGGCGGTTCACGCCGCTGGAGCGGCTGCGCGGGCTGCACGACGGCACCGCGGTCGCCACCGGCAACGGCATGAAGGTCGCCGTCGACGCCCCCGAGGGCGTCGTCGTCGAGCTTGTCGGCCGTGACGACGCCCGTCTCGGCAAGGCGGGCACCCCGGTGGACCGCGTCGCCGCCCAGGCGTACTCGGCGTTCGAGAAGGCCGGCGTGATCACCGTCCCTAAGGAGACGGTCCTCACCGAGCCGATCCGGATCGCCGTGCACGGCGAGGGCGGGACCGCGTACGCCCACCAGGTCGTCGAGCTGGGAGCCTTCGCCGAGGCGGTCGTGGTCATCGACCACACCGGTGACGCCGTGCTCGCCGCCAACGTCGACTACGTCCTCGGGGACGGCGCCAAGCTGACCGTCGTCTCCGTCCAGGACTGGGACGACAAGGCCGTGCACGTGGCCCAGCACAACGCGCTGATCGGCCGGGACGCCACCTTCAAGTCGTTCGTGGTCACCTTCGGCGGCGACCTCGTCCGTCTGCACCCGCGCGTGGCCTACGCCGGCACCGGCGGTGAGGCCGAGCTGTTCGGCCTGTACTTCACCGACGCCGGCCAGCACCAGGAGCACCGCCTCCTGGTCGACCACAACACCCCGCACTGCAAGTCGAACGTCGCCTACAAGGGCGCGCTCCAGGGCGAGGGCGCCCACGCGGTGTGGATCGGCGACGTGCTCATCGAGGCCACGGCCGAGGGCACCGACACGTACGAGATGAACCGGAACCTCGTCCTCACGGACGGTGCCCGGGTCGACTCCGTGCCGAACCTGGAGATCGAGACCGGCGAGATCGTCGGCGCCGGCCACGCCTCGGCGACCGGCCGCTTCGACGACGAGCAGCTCTTCTACCTGATGGCCCGCGGCATCCCCGCCGAGGAGGCCCGCCGCCTGGTGGTCCGCGGCTTCTTCGCCGAGCTCGTCCAGCAGATCGGTGTCGACGACATCCAGGAGCGCCTTCTCGCGAAGATCGACGAGGAGCTGGAGGCGTCGGTCTGATGACTGCCCCGTCGACGTTCGTACGCGCCTGTGGGCTGAGCGAGCTGGACGAGGACACTCCGAAGCGGGTGGAACTCGACGGCACGCCGGTCTCGGTCGTGCGTACCGAGGGGGAGGTGTTCGCTATCCACGACATCTGCTCGCACGCGAACGTCTCGCTCTCCGAGGGCGAGGTGGAGGACTGTCAGATCGAGTGCTGGCTGCACGGCTCCAGCTTCGACCTCCGCACCGGCAAACCGTCCGGCCTGCCCGCGACGCGCCCCGTCCCCGTATACCCCGTAAAGATCGAAGGGGACGATGTGCTCGTCTCCCTTTCCCAGGAGTCCTGAGGCATCCATGGCAACGCTTGAAATCCGAGACCTGCACGTCACCGTCGAGGTCGAGAACGGCACGAAGGAAATCCTCAAGGGTGTCGACCTCACCGTGAAGCAGGGCGAGACGCACGCCATCATGGGCCCGAACGGCTCCGGCAAGTCGACGCTCGCCTACTCGCTCGCGGGTCACCCCAAGTACACGATCACCGGCGGCACCGTCACCCTCGACGGCGAGGACGTCCTGGAGATGTCCGTCGACGAGCGCGCCCGCGCGGGCCTGTTCCTGGCGATGCAGTACCCGGTCGAGGTCCCCGGCGTCTCCGTCTCCAACTTCCTGCGCACCTCCGCCACCGCCATCCGCGGCGAGGCCCCCAAGCTGCGGACGTGGGTGAAGGAGGTCAAGGAGACCATGCAGCGTCTCAACATGGACCCGGCCTTCGCCGAGCGCAACGTGAACGAGGGCTTCTCCGGCGGTGAGAAGAAGCGCCACGAGATCCTTCAGCTGGAGCTGCTCAAGCCCAAGGTCGCGATCCTCGACGAGACGGACTCCGGTCTGGACGTCGACGCGCTCCGTGTCGTTTCCGAAGGCGTCAACCGCGTCCGTGAGAGCGGCGAGGTGGGCACCATGCTCATCACGCACTACACGCGCATCCTGCGCTACATCAAGCCCGACTACGTCCACGTCTTCTCCGCGGGCCGCATCGTCGAGTCCGGCGGCGCCGAGCTCGCCGACAAGCTGGAGAACGAGGGCTACGAGGCCTACGCGAAGCACGACGCAGTCGACACGAAGGGTGGCGCATCCGCGTGACACAGCTGCCGGGCCTCCTCGACACCGAGGCGATCCGCAAGGACTTCCCCATCCTGGACCGTCAGGTCCACGACGGCCGGAAGCTCGTGTACCTGGACAACGCGGCGACCTCGCAGAAGCCGCGCCAGGTGCTCGACGCCCTGAACGAGTACTACGAGCGCTACAACGCCAACGTCCACCGCGGTGTGCATGTGCTCGCCGAGGAGGCCACGGCGCTGTACGAGGGCGCGCGCGACAAGGTCGCCGCGTTCATCAACGCGCCGAGCCGCGACGAGGTGATCTTCACCAAGAACGCCTCCGAGTCGCTCAACCTCGTGGCGAACATGCTGGGCTGGGCCGACGAGCCCTACCGCGTGGACCACGAGACCGAGATCGTCATCACGGAGATGGAGCACCACTCCAACATCGTGCCGTGGCAGCTGCTGGCACAGCGCACGGGCGCGAAGCTGAAGTGGTTCGGCCTGACCGACGACGGCCGGCTCGACCTCTCCAACATCGACGAGATCATCACCGAGAAGACGAAGATCGTCTCCTTCGTGCTGGTGTCGAACATCCTGGGCACGGTCAACCCGGTCGAGGCGATAGTGCGCCGGGCGCAGGAGGTCGGCGCGCTGGTCTGCATCGACGCCTCGCAGGCCGCGCCGCACATGCCGATGGACGTACAGGCCCTGCAGGCCGACTTCGTGGCCTTCACCGGCCACAAGATGTGCGGTCCGACCGGCATCGGCGTGCTCTGGGGCCGCCAGGAGCTGCTGGAGGACCTGCCCCCGTTCCTGGGCGGCGGCGAGATGATCGAGACCGTGTCGATGCACTCGTCGACGTACGCTCCCGCCCCGCACAAGTTCGAGGCGGGCACCCCGCCGATCGCGCAGGCGGTCGGTCTGGGCGCGGCGATCGACTACCTGTCGGCGATCGGCATGGACAAGATCCTCGCCCACGAGCACGCGCTCACCGAGTACGCGGTGAAGAGGCTCGGCGAGGTGCCGGGGCTCAGGATCATCGGCCCCACCACGGCCGAGGACCGGGGCGCGGCGATCTCGTTCACGCTCGGTGACATCCACCCGCACGACGTGGGCCAGGTCCTCGACGAGCAGGGCATCGCGGTACGCGTGGGTCATCACTGCGCACGCCCGGTCTGCCTGCGGTACGGAATTCCTGCGACCACGCGAGCGTCGTTCTACCTGTACTCCACGCCGGCCGAGATCGACGCTCTGGTCGACGGCCTGGAGCACGTACGGAACTTCTTCGGCTGAGGGGCTGGCTGGATCGTGAAGCTGGATTCGATGTACCAGGAAGTCATCCTGGACCACTACAAGCACCCGCACGGGCGTGGTCTGCGCGATGGCGACGCCGAGGTGCACCACGTCAACCCGACCTGCGGTGACGAGATCACGCTGCGGGTGAAGTACGACGGCACCACGATCGAGGACGTCTCGTACGAGGGCCAGGGCTGCTCGATCAGCCAGGCCTCGGCCTCCGTGCTGAACGACCTGCTGGTCGGCAAGGACCTGGCGGACGCGCAGAAGATCCAGGAGACCTTCCTGGAGCTGATGCAGTCCAAGGGCCGGATCGAGCCCGACGACGCGATGGAGGAGGTGCTGGAGGACGCGGTCGCGTTCGCCGGTGTCTCCAAGTACCCGGCGCGGGTGAAGTGCGCTCTCCTGAGCTGGATGGCGTGGAAGGACGCGACGGCCCAGGCGCTGGGAGCCGACGCCGAAAGGAAGACGGCATGAGCGAGACCCTTGAGATGAAGCCGGCCTCGGAAGAGGAAGTCCGTGAGGCCCTGTACGACGTCGTCGACCCCGAACTGGGCATCGACGTCGTCAACCTCGGACTGATCTACGGCATCCACATCGACGACGCGAACATCGCGACGATCGACATGACCCTGACGTCGGCGGCCTGTCCGCTGACGGACGTCATCGAGGACCAGGCCAAGTCCGCCACGGACGGCCTCGTCAACGAGCTGCGCATCAACTGGGTCTGGATGCCGCCGTGGGGCCCGGACAAGATCACGGACGACGGCCGTGAGCAGCTGCGGGCGCTCGGCTTCAACGTCTGAGAACCACGAGCATCCACGAGCTGATGCGAACGGCGACGCCTTCGGGCGTCGCCGTTTCGCGTGCTCAGGCCAGGGCGCCCACCAGCCGGAACGCCGAGTCCGCCTGGTAGAGGCCGCTGTGCTGGTACGACTCCAGGCGGAGCGTGAAGTTCTTGTGGCGCAGGAAGCGGCCCGGGAAGTTGACCGATTCCAGCATGATCGCGCCGGACACCGGTGAGGTGCGCGGGCAGAACGTGGCGTCCCGCTTGAAGAGGGACGAGCCGTCGTCGCGGTCCGCGCGCAGGACGAAGTCGCGGTGGCGGAGGTACTTGCCGTCGGCCGTGGCGAAGGAGTGGCAGGAGCTGTCGGCCAGGCCCTTGACCAGCTTGAAGGTGGAGTCCTCGCGGGATTCCGAGCCGCCGACCTGGTCGAGCCGCACCAGGCCGCCGCTGATGTGCCAGTAGCGGTCGGGGTAGTTGGCCGAGCGGACCGAGCGCCAGGTCGTCGAGGGCTTCGGGGCGGCCGAACTCGGGTGCGAGGTGGAGGGCTCGGCGGGAGCGGCGGGCGGGCGCGCGGAGGCCGAGCCCTGGGGTTCGGGGGCGCTCGTGGTCGTCCGCGCGGACGGTGACGCGCTCTCGTCGCCGGATGCCGAAGCGCCCGTCGTGGACGGGGTGGCGTAGGAGATCAGACCGGGGCCGCTCGGGTCCGCGGCGGCCGCCTGGTCAGGTGCGGGTGACGGATCGTCGGTCTGATGCTCCGTCATGGTCACCGCCGTCACGCACGCGGCGACCGTGGCTATCGCCAGCGCACCGGCCAGCCACAGGCGTCGTGTTCCCGGCACCCGGGTGGTGTCCGGGGACCAGCCGCTCTCCCATGGCTGGTTCTGAGAGGGCCGGGACTTGCTTCGTGGCATGCGCGATTCCTCCGGCGGGCGCCTGGGGCGACGGCTGCGGCCGAGACGGGGAAGTGGGTGAACGGTGAAACACTAGTGGAGCCGGTGAGGTCCTGGGAGCCGTTTGAACGAGTGGTTTTCGGCCTCCCCGGTTTCACGCGCGGTCAGATGCTCACAACTCTCCCCCACGGCACCCCGGACACCTCGCGGGCGGGCGGCCGGCAGTTGCGGCTGACCCCACATCAGATACGGCTCTCCGAAGTCGCGTTGGGCCGACGGCTGGAAGGGCGCGAGGCGTGCGTGTCCGGCCGAGCAGCATGGCAGCGTTATGTACGCTCGTACACATGGGATGTCTGTTGCTCGCCGCGGCGATCGCCGCCGAGGTCGCCGGGACCACGGCGATGAAATACAGCGACGGCTTCAGCAGGCTGGTGCCCTCGCTGCTCACCGTCCTCGGCTACGTCGTCTCCTTCGTGCTGCTCGCCCAGACGCTGAAGACCATCTCGGTCGGCACCGCGTACGCGATCTGGGCCGGCGTCGGAACCGCCGCCATCGCCGCCATCGGGATGGTGTTCCTGGGGGAGGGGATGACCGCGGCCAAGGCGGCCGGCATCGCGCTGATCATCGTCGGAGTGGTGGTGCTCAACCTGGGCGGTGCGCACTGATGCCCCGCCGCTACGACCCCGAGCGGCGGCAGCGGATCATCGAGGCGGCGATCCGGGTCGTCGGGGCCAAGGGCCTGGCCGGGCTGAGCCACCGCTCCGTCGCCGCCGAGGCCGACGTGCCGCTCGGCTCCACGACGTACCACTTCAAGACCCTCGACGAGCTGATGGTCGCGGCGCTCCGCCAGGCCAACGAGGGCTTCGCCAAGGTGGTCGCCGCCCGCGGGAGTCTTACCGACCCGCGCACCGATCTGGCCGCCGAACTCGCCGGCCTGCTGGGCGAGTGGCTGGCAGGCGAGCGCACCGGCGTCGAGCTGGAGTACGAGCTCTATGTGGCCGCCCTGCGCCGCCCCGCCCTGCGCCCGGTCGCCGCCGAGTGGGCCGACGACCTCGCCGACCGGCTCGCCGCCCGCGCCGACCCGGTCACCGCGCGGGCACTGGTCGCGCTGACGGACGGGATCTGTCTGCAGGTGCTGCTGACGGGCACGCCGTACGACGAGGAGTACGCGCGGGAGGTGCTGGCGAGGGTCATCGACGCCGGCGCGTGAACCGGGACGGCCGCGGTCCGTGCGCGCCGGTCCGGGCCGGATCGCGGACGGTGCGACCGGCACATGAGACGGCGTGCGCACCGGTTCGCCCGGGCGCCCCCTGCCACGTTAGTTTGCCCTTATGACCGACACGACTGCTCCTCGCACCACCGGCGCCGTTGCCGCCGGCCTCGCCACACTCGCCGCCGACGGCACCGTCCTCGACACCTGGTTCCCCGCGCCCGAGCTCACCGCCGTGACTGCCGAGGGCGGCCCTGGCCCGTCCGGCACCGAACGGCTGTCCGCCGAGCGTGCGGCGGAACTGCTCGGCGGCGGCGCGACCGCGGCGCTCGGTCCGGACGCCCGCCGGGGCGTCGAGGTGGTCGCGGTCCGTACGGTCATCGGCTCCCTCGATGACAAGCCGATCGACGCGCACGACGTCTACCTGCGCCTGCACCTGCTCTCGCACCGCCTGGTCAAGCCGCACGGCCAGAGCCTGGACGGCATCTTCGGCCACCTCGCCAACGTCGCCTGGACCTCGCTCGGCCCGGTCGCCGTCGACGACGTCGAGAAGGTCCGGCTGAACGCCCGAGCCGAGGGCCTGCACCTCCAGGTCACCTCGATCGACAAGTTCCCCCGCATGACCGACTACGTGGCCCCGAAGGGCGTCCGCATCGCCGACGCCGACCGGGTCCGGCTGGGCGCGCACCTCGCCGACGGCACCACCGTCATGCACGAGGGCTTCGTCAACTTCAACGCCGGCACGCTCGGCACGTCGATGGTCGAGGGCCGTATCTCCGCGGGCGTCGTGGTCGGCGACGGCTCGGACATCGGCGGCGGGGCCTCCACCATGGGCACCCTGTCCGGCGGTGGCAACGTCCGTATCAGCATCGGCGAGCGCTGCCTGGTCGGCGCCGAGGCGGGCGTCGGCATCGCGCTCGGCGACGAGTGCGTCGTCGAGGCGGGGCTGTACGTAACCGCGGGGACCCGCGTCACCATGCCCGACGGGCAGATCGTCAAGGCGCGCGAGCTGTCCGGCGCCTCCCACATCCTCTTCCGCCGCAACTCGGTCACGGGCACGGTCGAGGCCCGCCCGAACAACGCGGTCTGGGGCGGCCTGAACGAGATCCTGCACAGCCACAACTGACCCGCACGCTCAAAACCGAACTCCTCAACGTCCCGTACGGGTTACTCAGCGTGACCTTCTCGTGCTTTCGGCAGATGAACGGGTGGACGCAGTGTCCGATCAGACGCCGAAACGACGAACGAGGGGTCGTGCAATGACGAACGAGCGGGCGAGGACCGTGGCGCGTTTGCTGTCCGGGGCGTTGACCTTGACGGTGGTGTGCGGGCTCCCGGCGGGGGCCGCGCACGCCGACGAGACGAACACCGCCTCGCACAACGGCCCGCGGATCGGGCTGGTCAACACCGGCCAGGTGGACGATCCGCTGGAGGACGTGCTGGAGCACCTGCTGCTGATCGGCGACGGGTACACCTGGAGCTGAGCGCGCCCGCTGTGGACCGGGGCCCGTATCGCACACCCGTGCGATACGGGCCCCGGCCCGTTGTGCCGAAAGATTCTTCCCACCGGTGGCATAGCGGCGGGCGGTCGCGAGCGTCACAAGGAGCAGGGGCGGGGCACAGGTGCCGCCGGGGAAGAGAAGGTGACGATGAATGCCGAAGGACTGGAGAGTTTCCGGGAGTTCGTGGACAACCGGTCGTCGGCGCTGCTGAGGACGGCCGTGCTGCTCTGCGGGGGAGACCAGCACGCCGGTGAGGACCTGCTGCAGAACGCCCTGGTCAAGGCGGCGGGCAAGTGGCAGCGGATCGACGAGCCCGAGGCCTACGTACGGCGGATCCTGTACCGCCAGCAGGTCAGCCGCTGGCGGCTGAAGTGGCGCAGACGGGAGGTCAGCGTCCCCGAGCCGCCCGAGGCGGGCGCGGCAGGCGCCGACGCGGCGGCTGCGGCCGAACTGCGTGTCGTGATGCGCGAGGCGCTGGCCCGGCTCACCTCACGTCAGCGGACCGTGCTCGTGCTCCGCTACTTCGAGGACCTGCCCGAGGCCGACGTGGCCCGGCTCCTCGGCTGCACCGTCGGCACCGTACGGTCCACCACCCACCGCTCGCTCGCCCGGCTGCGCTCGCTGGCGCCCGAACTGGCCGCCCTGGGCCCGGCCGGCGCCGAGTGGCAGCCGTCTTGTGACTACTCATCCGTGGAGGTGCGTCCGTGAACGTCGAGGAACTCGTGCGGGACGCACTGCGGGAGCAGGCCGCGGAACAGCCCCTGACGCGGCCGGGGTTCGCCGACCGGGTACTGGCGGTCCGCCGGCGCCGCCGCAGTCGCAGGATCGCGGGCATGGCCGCCGCCACGGTCGCCGTGGTCGCCGTCGCGGTGGCCGTGCCCCTGCTGGACTCGGGCCGGGGCACCGACGTGCGCCCCGCCGACGTCGTACCGAAGACCGAGGTCAACGCCCATCCGGACCAGTCGCCGCCGCGCGAGCTGATCTCGGCCGGGAACACCGGCATGGCCGCGTACTTCATCCCGAAGACCGTCCGCAAGACGGCCGACACCGCCGTCTACGAGCGCACCTACTGGCTGCTCGACCAGGACAGCGGCAGGTACGAGAAGAGCACGAAGTGGTCCTGGGTGGCCGTCGCCCCCGGCATGAAGACCGCCGCCGTCCTGGAACGCACCCTGCCCGCCTCGCGGATCGGCCTGCTCGACCTGACCACCGGCAAGGTCGCGCGGTGGATCCCGGTCGACCACCCGGTCGGCGGACTCGCGTTCTCGCGCGACGGCCGCAAGCTGGTCGCGACGACCTACGGCGACAACCCCGACCTGCGGGTCAGGACGGAGGGATCCGAGGGCTGGAACCAGAAGGAGCCGTCGAGCCGCACCGGCTTCCACGTCATCGACGTGGCGTCCGGCAAGGGCTCCTGGAGCGAGGTCGGGCTCGACGGCGACCCCGAGGACCCCACCGGCTTCATCAACTCCCGCCAGGACTTCGCCCTCACCAGTGACGGCCGGCACGTCTGGGCCGGGCATCCCATGGGGGACATCGGCAAACAGTTCTTCGACCTCTCGGGCACCGAGGTGCCCACACCGGCGAACGACAAGCACCTGCAGTGGTACGTCGAAGCGGGGAAGTCGCCCGACGGCAGGCTCGTCGCCGGTGACTTCGCGGGCGAGAAGTGGAAGACCTCCTCCTGGGTCCTCGACGCCACGACCGGCGAGCGGACCGAGGTGCACGGGCAGCAGCTGCTCGCCTGGGCCGGCAACAGGTCCCTCATCGCCTGGGACATCGCCAAGGACGGCAGGAACGAGTTCCATCAGCGGCTCGTACTGGTCACCATCGGCAGCGACAAGGCCGTACCGCTCAGCGACTTCCGCAAGGGCAACGACGGGGACGCCGGGCGCTGGGAGCCCGTCTTCGCCGAGCGCTGATCAGGCGGCGGCCATGAACTGTTCGTACGTCGCCAGCAGCCCGTCGACCGTGTCCCGGTCGGCGGGTCGCAGCGGCGCGCGGACCGGTCCCGCCGGCAGGCCGAGTGAGGTGAGGAGGGCCTTGACGGTGACCGCGCCGGGCTGGCCCGCCGACATCATCGACTCGATCAGCGGCGTGGCCCGCTGTTGGAGGCGGGCGGACACGGGGGTGTCGCCCGCCTCGAACGCGTCGAGGACCGCACGGAGCCGGGCCGGAACGACATTGGCGACCGTGCTGATGTACCCGGCCGCACCCACCGCGTACAGGGCGAGGTTGTGCTCGTCGCAGCCCGCGTAGTACGCCAGCTCCGTGCGGTCCATGACCTTCTGGGCACCGAGGAAGTCGTAGGAACAGTCCTTGACCGCGACGATCCGGGGGTGCCCGGCGAGGCGGATCATGGTGTCCGGCTCGATCCGGGTGCCGGTGCGCCCGGGGATGTCGTACAGCACGAGCGGCAGCCCGGACGCGTCCGCGACCTCCCGGAAGTGCGCCTCCAGCGCGTCCTGCGGCGGCCTGCTGTAGTAGGGGCTGACCACCAACAGGCCGTCCGCGCCGGCCTTTTCGGCCGCCAGGGCCAGCTCGACGGTGTGCCGGGTGTCGAAGGTGCCCACGCCGGCCACGATCGACGCCCGCTCGCCCACCGCCTCCCGTACGGCCGTGACCAGCGCGGCCTTCTCCGCGTCCGTCGTGGTCGGCGACTCACCCGTCGTCCCCGACAGGACGAGCCCGTCACAGCCCTGAGCCACCAGCCGGTCGGCCAGTTGCTGCGCGCCGTCGAGGTCCAGCGCGCCCGCGTCGGTGAAGGGCGTGATCATGGCGCACAAGGCGCGGCCGAAGGGGCGGGATGTCGTCGTCATGGGAGTAGTCTCGACCCACAGACAGTGAAGCTCCACTTAAATTTCCTACGAGGTATCGCTAAGGAACGCTGAGGCGTTGTCGGTTGCCGCGCAGTCGGCAGGCCCTATGTCCAAGTGGGCCCTCATGGGTCACCATGGCCAGGACGGTCATCGGCACCTGGTCATGGGAGGCGTCATGAAGCTCGGCAAAGCACTCGCCACCGGAGTCGCGGAAGAGCGGCCGCAGGTCCACGAGGAGGAACTCGACCTCCCCGAGGAGATCAAGGAACTGAAGGCCCCCGAAGAGGTCCCGGCCGCCCGATGAGGCTGCGGCTCCCCGAGGAACGCCCGACGGAGCCACCGACCGGATACAAGATCGCCCACCCGGTGCTGTCCCACGACGGCACCCGGGCCGGGTTCACCGGGGTGTCGCTGGGCGGCGCACTGCCGTACGCAGTCCTGGACGACGCGACCTGCGTCTACGGCCTGCGGCACCGGGCACCGCACCGCCGCTGCGACTGCGGGTTCCACTGCGTGCACGACCGTACGACGGCCGAGGCACTGCTGTGCACGGCCGAGCACCGTACGGCCGTCCTGCTCGAGATCTCCGTACTCGGCCGGTACATCCGCTTCGAGCGCGGCTACCGGTACGCCCGTCAGCGCGTCCGCACGGCGACCGTCGGCCCGTGCGCCTGCGGCACGGTCGCCGCCGCGCTGGCCGACGCCGGCTGGGGCAGACCGGGGTGGCGGGTGCTGGCTCCCTGCTGCACGGCATGTCTGCGCGGTCGTACGTCCGTCTCCTTGGCCGGCTTCGCCCGGCTGGCCGCGGGCGGGCTGCGGGTGGTGGCCGGGAAGGGTGTGCGGGTGGCGGGGGAGGCGTCGGCGCCGGATGCCGGCGGCGGGCCCGGGGTGCCCGAACTCGTCGCGGAGGCCGCCCTGTTGCAGGCCCGGCTCGACTGGTTCCAGAGCCGGCTTGACCGCCTCGGCGAGCGTGGGCTCGGAGGCGGGCCGCAGGGGTAGCGGGGGCCGGTCAGGGTACTCGGGGGTTCCCATACCGAGAGGAGGCGGAACCGTGACCGGGACCACGGCACCCAGGCCGGTACATGACGAACACCATTCGGTGGGCGACCTCGTCGGACAGGCCACCGAACAGGTCTCCCGGCTCGTACGACAGGAAGTGGCCCTCGCCAAGGAGGAGCTCGCGGCGAAGGGCCGTCGCGCCGGACGGGGCGGCGGGCTGCTCGGTGCCGCGGGTGCCGTCGGCTACGCCGGCTTCCTCGCCCTGGCCGCCACGGCCGTCGTCGCGCTCTCGCTGGTCCTGCCCCTCTGGGCGGCGGCGCTCATCGTGACGGCCGTCCTGTTCGCACTCGCGGGCCTGCTCGCGGCGACCGGCCGCGCCCAGCTGCGCCGCGCCGCACCACCCACGCCCGAGGAAGCGCTCGGCAGCGTCAGGGCCGACGTCGAGGAGATCAGGGAAAGGGCGCATCGATGACGGACAAGGCAGCACACGGACAGGGGTCGGGCGGCGCCAAGGGGCCCGACGAACTCCGCCGGCAGATCGAACGCACCCGCAGCGAGCTCGGCGACACGGTCGAGGAGCTGGCCGGCAAGGTCGACGTCAAGGGCCGTGCCCGCGCCCGCGCCGCCGATCTGAGGGACAAGGCGGGCGCGATGACGGTACAGCTCCGCAGCAGTGCGGCGATGGCCGGCCACACGGTCCAGGACCGGGCCAGCCATGCGGGGCACACGGTCCAGGACAAGGCGGCCCAGGCGGGCCACACGGTCCAGTTCAGGGCGACCCGCGCAGGTCACGCCGTCGAGCACAACCTGCCCACGCCGGTCCGCACCGCCGTGCAGGCCGGGGCGCGGCACCCTCGGCCCGTGCTGGTCGTCGGGGTGGCGGCGGTGGGTGCGCTGATCGCGGTGGAGGTGCTGCGGCGCCGGCACGCCGGGCGCTGAGAGGGCCGGCCGTCTTCGGCCCGGGTTGGCTGCATCGGCCGGCCCGGGCCGAAGCGGTGCGTGGGGTGGCGGCCGGAGGTGGGTCACGCAGCCCGGCGCTTACGGGGTGCCGCCCGCGCCCACCCGTGCCGCTCAGCGGCACGGCTGCCCGCGGGTGACGCGGCACGACCGCCTTCGGGGGGCGGTGGCGGGGTGCTGTGCGCGGGTGATCGTCCGTGGGGCAGGAATCCGTCTCACCTGCCGCGCGCAGCCCTCAGCCTCGGCGGCCACTTTCGGGTGTCCCTCGGTTCCACGTACGGCTCCTCCGTCGGCGGGCGGCCTGCCGTGATCGCCCGCTCGCGCGCCAGTTCCGCGTCGAACTCCAGGCCCAGGAGGATCGCCATGTTGGTCAGCCAGAGCCACACGAGGAAGACGATGGCGCCCGCGAGCGTGCCGTACGTCTTGTTGTAGGAACCGAAGTTGGCCGCGTACAGGGCGAATCCGGCGGACGCGGCAAGCCAGATCAGGGTGGCGAGGATGCTGCCGGGGGAGATCCAACGGAAGCCCCGGCCGCGGACGTTGGGGGCGGCCCAGTACAGCAGGGCGATCATCAGGATCACCAGCAGCAGCAGTACCGGCCACTTGGCGACGTCCCACACCGCGATCGCCTCGTCACCGAGACCGATCGTCGTGCCGGCCCGCTCGGCCAGTGGACCCGTGAACACCACGATCAGCGCGCTCACGGCCAGCATCAGCATCAGCACCACGGTCAGCCCCAGCCTGAGCGGCGTCAGCTTCCACACCGGGCGGCCCTCCGGCAGGTCGTACACGGCGTTGGACGTACGGATGAACGCGGCGACGTACCCGGACGCCGACCACAGGGCGAAGAGCAGGCCGAGCACGGCCAGGACGCTGCCGGTGCCTCCGCTGTCGCCGAGCTGGACGACCGCGTCCCGCAGGATGTCCCGGGCGGGGCCCGGGGCGAGGTCGCCGATGTTGTCGAGGATCTTGTCCGTCGCGCGCTGTCCCACCACGCCGAGCAGGGACACCATCACCAGCAGCGCCGGGAAGAGCGAAAGGACGCCGTAGTACGTCAACGCGGCCGCCCGGTCGGCCAGTTCATCGTCCAGCAACTCCTTCAGCGTGCGCCACACCACCGCCCGCCACGACTGCGCGGGCAACTTGGACGGGCTGTCCGTCTTCGCCGTCTCCGTCGTCCCGGCCGTCCCCGTCGTCTCGGCCTTCTCCGTCATCTCGGCCCTCCGGGCCTTCTCGTCCATGACCAGGCGGGTCTCCCGAATTCCCCCCGCGAATCGGCTACTTGACCTGAATCTTGGTTGAGGTTGAAGAGTGGCCGGTGCACGCATCCCGTACCCATCGACGGAGGCCGTCATGACCCGCCGTACCGGCACTCACCCCGACCTGGCCCATCCCCGCGTCGGCGCCGCCCTCTTCAGCACCTGGCGAGTCGGCACGCCCGAGCGGCAGCGGCAGGCCGTCGAGGCGATTGCGCACACCTGGGAGCGCAGGCCCTGGCCGGCCGCCGACCTGCTCGCCTACCACGTCTACACCGGGCACGACGGCGAGACGCTGATGCACCACTCGCAGTGGGCGGGCGAGCAGGCCTACGAGGCCTTCGTCAAGACCCACCGCCAGGAACGCAACGACGAGATCGACACCGCCGTACCGGGCATCGAGCGCGTCGGACTCGACAGGTACCGGTACTACCGCAGCGAAGAACGGGCCGCCTGCGACCACCGTGTGCCGGGGCTGATCGTGACCGTGCGGGTCGACTTCGAGCCCGGCGCGGCCGACCGGCGCGGCGACTGGATCGACCTCCTGCTGCGGACGCCCCCCGGCCCGGGCGCCCACCACGGCCTGATCGCCGCGCACTTCCACCTGGCCACCGACGGCACCCACGTCCTCAACTACGCGGAATGGGAGACCGCGGAGGCGTACGACAGGGCCATCGCCGTGCCCGTCGGCGAGGAGTGGGAGCGGGTGCGGACGTACCCCGGCGTGAAGGGCTTCACGGGCACGCGCCACCACCACGCCCTCGGCCTCGTGCCCGAGTGACGTCCGCAGGGCAGCCGAACATCCAAATCGTCTGGACAAAAAAAATTTTCGGTGAGACGGTGGATCCATGTTGGACGTGACCGTGATCGAGGACCCCGAGGCCGCTGCCGCCTCCCTGGACCCCATAAGGTCCCGGCTGCTCGCCGAACTGGCGGCCGGCCCCGCCTCGGCCGCCATGCTGGCCGGCCAGGTCGGGCTGCCCCGGCAGAAGGTGAACTACCACCTCAAGGCGCTGGAGCGGCACGGTCTGGTCGAGCTGGCGGGCGAGCGCCGCAAGGGCAACGTCACCGAGCGGCTGATGCGGGCGACCGCCGCGTCGTACGTCATCTCGCCGCTCGCGCTCGCCGCCGTGCAGCCGGACCCGGACCGCTTCCGCGACCAGCTCTCCGCTCGCTGGCTGCTCGCGCTCGGTGCCCGGCTCGTGAGCGACGTCGGGTCGCTGATCACCGGCGCGGCCAAAGCCCGCAAGCGGCTGGCGACGTACGCGCTGGACGGCGAGGTGCGCTTCGCCTCGGCCGCCGACCGGGCCGCGTTCATCCAGGAGCTGACGGCGGGGGTGACCGCGCTGATCCGCAAATACGACGCCCCCGACACCGAGGACGGACGTGATCACCGGATCGTCGTCGCCGTCCATCCCACGCTCAAGCCCACGGGCGACGCCCAGCCCGCCCCAGAACTGGACCAGTAGTCCTCAGGAGCCCACCATGTCCAAGGAATTCGAGATCGCCCGCGAGTTCGAGGTCGACGCCTCACCCGAGCAGGTGTGGGAGGCGGTCACCGCCGGGACCGACGGCTGGCTGTGGCCGATGGAGGCCCCCGAGCCGCGCGAGGGCGGCAAGGGACCCTTCGGGTCCAAGGTCACCGCCTGGGACCCGCCGCACCGCTACACCAACCGTGTCGAGGACGTCGAGGGCATCTCCGAACAGACCCTCAACCAGCTCGACTACACGATCGAACCGCGCGACGAGGGCCGCCGCGCCTGGGTGCGGTACGTGCACAGCGGGATCTTCGTCGACGACTGGGACAACCAGTACGACGGTGCCGCGAAGCACACCGACTTCTACATGGCGACCCTGCGCCAGTACCTGCTCCACTTCGCGCCCCGCACGGCCGCCTTCACCACCTTCGACGGTCCCGACCCGTCCAGCACACCGGACGCCTTCGCCGCCGTCGGCCGGGCGCTCGGCCTCGCGGAAGACACCGCCGAGGGGGCGCGCGTCCAGGTTCGTGGCCCCGAGGGCCAACCGCTGGACGCGGTACTGGACTTCCGCAACCCGTACTTCATCGGGCTGCGCACCGAGGACGCCCTGATCCGCTTCTTCGGGCGCAACCACTGGAGCTACCCGGTCGGGATCAGCGTCCACGACTTCGCGGCCCATGCCGACGCGGAGGCCGACGAGGCCGCATGGAAGGGCTGGCTGAACGGTGTGTTCAGCCAGCCCTGAGCTGCACGACCGGTCGGCGGCTACGGCTTGAACCGCAGCACCTGCGGGTCGTGGTCGCTGATCTGGTCGTTGAACTCCGCGTTGATGTGCACGCTGTCGTACTCGAAGTCGCAGGAACGCCGGATCGACGGGCTGACCAGGATCTGGTCGAGGACCTGGGCGTTGCCCTGGTAGACGTACGAGTAACGCTCGCTCTTCGGCAGCGACTTGATCGCCGACCAGAGGGCGCCGTCGCTCTCCAGGATCTCGGTGGTGCCGGAGAACTCGAAGTCGTTGATGTCACCGAGGGTGATGACATCCGCGTTCTTCTGGGTGGCCAGGATGTCCTTGACGAACGCGTTCACCGCGGTCGCCTGCAGGGCGCGCTGGGTCTCCGAACTGCGCGCCGGCGGCTGGTACTGCGAGGTCAGCCCCTGGTCGCCGCCCTTGGAGTTGAAGTGGTTGGCGATCACGAAGACCGTCCGGCCGCGGAAGGCGAACTCGCCCGCCAGCGGCTTGCGGCTGCTGTTCCAGGCGGTGTTCGCCGGGTCGATGCGGCCCGGGGAGACCGTCAGCGCGGCCTTGCCCTTCTCCTTGGTGACCCCGACGGCGGTCGTGGCGTCGCCGCCCGCACGGTCGGTGAAGGAGACCCGCTCCGGGTTGAACAGGAACACCTGGCGGATGTTGCCGCCCGGCTCGCCGCCGTCGGTGTTGTTCGCCGGGTCGATCGAGCGCCAGTCGTACGCCGGGCCGCCGGCCGCGACGATCGCGTCGATCAGCTTGGTCACCGTCTGGTCGGCGGCGACCGTGCCGTCGTTCTTCGCGCCGTTGTTGTCCTGGATCTCCTCCAGGGACACGATGTCGGGCGACTTCAGGTTGTGCACGATCGCGGAGGCGTGCTCCTCGAAGGAGGCGTCGGTCGGGTCGAGGTTCTCGACGTTGTACGTCGCGACCGCCAGCTCGCCGTTCTTCTGCTTCTCGGTGGTCTCGCGGGCGAGGCCTGCGCTCTTCAGCGTGCCGATCCGGCCCGCGACGAGGGTGTAGCCGCCGAACTGGTTGTAGTCCAGCGGGCCCGCGGTGCTGCCGGTGAGGACGTCGCCGACGTTCGCCTTCGGGAAGTCGGCGGTCGCGCCCAGGGACTGGATCTGCAGTCGGCCGGTGTTCTGCGACTCGTAGGAGCCGTAGACCGTGCCGCCGCGGCGGTTGCTGTTCTCGCGCGGCTTCACCGTGACCCACAGCTCGGTGAACGGGTCGGTGGCGCCGACCACGCGGACGTCGGCGACCTGGACGTTCATGCCCTCCAGGGACTCGTAGTAGTCCAGGGCGTACTTCTTCGGCTGCAGCGTCAGGCCGTTGACCGAGCCGCCCGCGGCGGTGTCACCGGCCGGGCTGTAGGCGCTCGGCACCGACCTGGCGTCGACGACGGTGGCGGCCGGGACCGCGTTGCCGCTGGAGACGACGGTCACCGTCGGGCGGACGATCTCGGTCAGCGCCTGGTTGCCGGAGGCGGCGCCGCCCGGGACGAACTCCGAGATCGTGCCGGAGACGGTCACCGCGTCGCCGACAGCGACCTTCGGGACGGAGCTGGTGAAGACGAAGACGCCCTCGCTGGTGGCCGGGTCGGCGTCCGGGTTCGGGTCCTGGATCCAGAAGCCTCTGGAGGAGCCGTAGGTGCGCACGCCGGTGACGATTCCAGCCACGTCCGTGACCGTCTTGCCGGCGTACGGGGATATCCGGGTCGTGCCCTGGATGTCATGGATGCTCACGGAGTCCGCGTGCGCGGGCGAGGTGAGGACGACGGTGGAGGCCGCGGAACAGACGGCGGCGACGGTGAGCGCGGCGAGACGCGCGGAAGACTTGCTCGGCAACGGGGATCCCTCCGGGGACGTACATGGGCGCCGGGACGAGGGTGGTGCGTGGAACGGTGGGAGCCGCGACCTGTGGGGCGGTGGCGACGCGCGTAGAAGTTAGCGTGAACAGATGTCCGCCGGGTTTCTACGCGCGTCAATCTCGTGCCTGGTCACGCCACTTGTCAAGGTTTCGGCCATGTACGGTCCCTGACCGGGAGAGGAACCGGGTGGCATGGGTGGAAAGCGGTCTAGGCTGAGCGGCTGAGTGGTACGACACGCCTCTAGGAGAACCAGCCGATGTCAGACAGCTCCCCCCTGCCACCGGTGCGCCTGCACCCCGAAGCGGAGCTGGCGCGGGACGCCCTGTCCACACCGCTGCTGTCACGGGCCGCGCGGCTCGCCCGCTGGGCCGGACCCGAGACGCGGATCGACGCCGGGGGCGGGCTCGTCGAGGAGCAGTTGCCCGCGGCGGCCGAGGCCCTCGGACTGAGCGGGGACGACGCGGCGGCGTACGCGAGCGAGGCCTGGCGGGTCGCCGTCGACACCGGGCTCGTCGAGGTCGTCGACGAGGAGGCCGGCACCGTCGCCGCGGGTGAGGAGCTGGCCCTGCTCACCGGCGGCGCCCCGCACGACGTGCTCGGCGTGTGGCTGGCCGCGCTGGAGACCGTGCTCGCCGACGCGAGCGTGCCGGACCTGGACGACCTGATCGGTGCGATGGACGCCGAAGAGGGCGCCGCCGAGATCGACCCCTCGTCCCTGGACTGGGACCCCGAGGCCGAAACCGAGTTCCTGGACGGCGTGCTCGGGAACCTCTACCTCCTCACCGCGGGCGAGGACGTGCCCGGCGAGGCACCGGTGCCGCTGCCCGCGCTGGCCGCCTCGATGATCGTCCCCGGCGACATGGGCGAACCCACCAACGACATGCTGGAGCAGGTCTCCGACGCGATGATGCGGCTCGACGACCAGTTCCGGCTGCTGGAGCCGGTGGGACTCGTGGCGTACCGGCCCGTCGACGAGGCGCTGATGGCCGACACCGACGAGGAGCCCGCCTCACCGGTCGACGACACCGACGTCTCCCGCTACGGCATGGTCCGGCTGACCCCGCTCGGCCTGTACGGCCTCAGGGCGCGGCTCCTGGAGGCCGGTTTCGAGGCGCCCGCGGTCGGCGACCTCGCGGACAAGGGGGCCGACGCGCTGCTCGACGGTACGGCCGGCTTCCCGCCGACGGCCGCCCAGGCCGAGACCGAGCAGTGGCTGGCCCGCCGCGATTCCCTCGCCGCGGCACGGGAGTTGCTGGCGGCGGCGCGGGGCTCGGACGCCGGTGCGCCGCTGCGGCGACTGCTCTGCCAGCAGGCGCTGTCCCTGGTGGGCGACGAGGCCGAGCCCGCCCTGCGCGAAGTGCTCGACGACCCCGAGCTCGGCGGACTGGCCCGGGTCTGGCTGGCCGAGCGGGGTGCCTCCGACGTGCCGGCCCCGTCCGAGGAGCTGGTGTTCTGGCTGACCGTCGACACGCTCGCCGCGCAGCTCGCGGCCGAGGGCAACTCCGACGAGCTCAGGAGCCTCGTGGAGGGGCTGGCCCAGCAGCACAGCGGATTCTTCGCGGCGGCCTGGCGGGTCGACCACCCGGCGACGGCGGACGTCCTGGAGGCGATGGGCCGGCTGCATCCGGACAAGAGGATCGCGAAGGAAGCACGGAAGGCGGCGTTCAAGGCGCGGTCGCAGCAAGGGGGCTGAGCAGGACAGACCTGAGGTGACCCGTGAGGTCCCTTCGGGGCCTCCTGGGGTGGTGCGCACGGGTTCACGGAACAGGGCCCGGTGAAGTCGTCCGGTGTTCAACCGGCGTTCAGACGCGGGCGGGACGGTTGCGCGGACCGAGGTCCGCCACCCTCCACGGCAAACCCCCCGTCACAGGAGACAGCATGTCGCTCACCCGCAGGGACTTCGCCAGAACATCCGCGATCACCGGTGCCGGTGTCGCGCTGGCGGGCAGCGTCGGCGCCCTCGCCACCGCTCCGAACGCCCTCGCCTCCACCGAGACCGAGGGCACGCGGGACTCGGCGGACATCCACGGCGGTGTCGGTTACGGACCGCTGATCCCCGACCCGAAGGGCATCCTCGCGCTGCCCGCCGGGTTCACCTACCGCATCCTCACCCACAGCGGGAAGACCAGGCTGGAGTCGGGCGAGTTCACGCCGTCCAACCACGACGGCACGGCCACCTTCGCCGGTCCGCGCGGCACCACCCTCCTCGTCAACAACCACGAGCTGAAGGGCCCGCGAGCCAACTGGGACCACCCCGTCCCGCTCACCGAGGGCCTTGTCTACGACCCCGCGGCCTCCGGTGGCTGCACGGTCGTCGAGGTCCGCCCCGACGGACGGGTCGCCGAGTGGGTCGGCATCGCCGGCACCTCCACCAACTGCGCGGGCGGCAGCACCCCGTGGGGCACCTGGCTCACCTGCGAGGAGAACTCCGACCGGGCCGGCACCAACGGCATGACCAAGGACCACGGCTACGTCTTCGAGGTCGACCCGGCCGACCGGCGCGCCAACAAGAACCCCAAGCCCCTGAAGTTCTTCGGCCGCTACGACCACGAGGCCGTCGTCATCGACCCCAAGCGCGGTCACGCCTACCTCACCGAGGACGCCGCGAGCCCCAACGGCCTGCTCTTCCGCTGGACCCCGCCCACGGGCTTCGAGCACGGACGCGGAAAGTTCCGCACCCTCGCCGACGACGCCGGTGTCCTCCAGGCGCCCAGGTGCTTCGACTCCGGCGGCACGTTCGTCGACGACCTCTCCCGCGCCACCAGGATCGGCACCGTGTACGGCGTCGACTGGGTCGACGTACCCGACCGCGACGCCAAGACCGTCGCCGTGCGCAAGCAGTTCGGCGCCGGCGAGATCACCCGCGCCCGCAAGCTGGAGGGCATGTGGTGGGGCGACGGCGGCGCCTACCTCGTCTCCTCGTACGCCCGCGCGGAGAGCCCTGTCCAGCACGACGGCCAGGTCTGGTTCTACGACCCCAAGCGCCGCACTCTCACCCTGAAGGTCCTCCTCGGCGTCAACCCCGACCCCTCCGTGGACGGCGCCTTCGACGGCCCCGACAACATCACCGTCTCCCCGTACGGCGGCCTCGTCCTCGCCGAGGACGGTGAAGGCGTCTCGCACCTCTTCGGCGCGACGGACCGCGGCCGCACCTACCCCATCGCCCGCAACGACCTGAACGTCGGCACCGAAGAGGAGCCGGAATTCAGCGAGTTCGCCGGCGTCACCTTCTCGCCCGACGGCAGGACGCTGTTCGCCAACATCCAGAAGCCGGGAATCCTGCTCGCCATCACCGGGCCCTGGAAGCGCCAGAAGCGCGGGTAGCCCGGCTTGCAGCCACTTTCGAGTGATCCCGCGTGAAGCTGGGCGTTCCGAGCCTGATTCGAGAACGCCCACCGCGCGCGGGCGGGGAAAGGCGGTTCTCCCGCGCAGGCTTTGAAATCGTGGGACAGCGGCCCCTGTATCAGGTGGAGGTGAGTCGGGCAACCGCAGTCGTTCGGCTGGGTGGCCTGTTGGACCTTCGCATCGGTTACAAGTCCGACCGGCTGGCGGAACTCGTGAACCGCGTCACGCATGTGGGGCCAGCGCGTAGTGAGATGCACGGTTACGACGATTCCGTCGCTCTGGATCGGGTGAAAGCCGTGACGAAAGTAGGTCGCAGGGCCGTGTACGGCCTCGCGGCCGAACCAAGTGGACTGATCGTGGTCAACGGCATCATCACAGGCAGTGTTTCTGGCGCTGCCTGAACCGGCTGCGCGGTGGGTGGCGCAGTTCTGGGGGGTGGCGGAGGGCGCGATTGGCATCTAACATTTCAGTTCGTGGAGGCCATCCGACCCGTGCCGCGCACCCTGCTCAGGGACCGCGCGTACGAAGCCATCAGGGACGCCATCGTCGCCGGGGAGATCGAACCCGGCGCGGTCGTGCGGGACGCCGAGCTCGCCGAGCGGCTCGGGCTGTCCCGGGCGCCGGTGCGGGAGGCGTTCTCGCGGCTGGTCGACGAGGGGCTGCTGGAGAGCAAGCCGCAGAGCTACACGCGGGTGACGCCGGTGGTGGCCTCCGACGTACGGGACGCCGCCGCCGTGGTCGGCGCCATGCACGAACTGGTCACGCGGATCGCCGTGCCCCGGCTGTTCGCCGCGGACGTCGAGGCGATGCGCGCGGCCAACGAGCGGTTCGCGGCCGCCGTCCAGGCCGGCGACGTCGACAGCGCCCTGCGCGCGGACGACGCACTGCACGACGTCCTCGTCCGCGTCAGCGGCAATCGCGCGGCCGCCGCCACCGCGGCCCGCTACACCCCCCTCATCCGCCGCCTGGAGCGACGACGCTTCGGCGAGGGCGGCAACTGTCTGTCGGCCGGTCTGCACGACCGGCTGATCGAGTCCTGTGCGGCCTCGGACGTGGACGAAGCGGTCCGTGTCACCGCGGAGATCTGGCGAGGGCTGGCCGAACTCGCCGACAGTGACTGATCCCGACCCCGGGAGGACCCATGTCCCTTTCTTCCTACGATCGCTACCCCCTCCTCTTCGGCCCTTCCCCCGTGCACCCCCTGGAGCGGCTCACGGCGCACCTCGGCGGCGCCGCCCTGTGGGCCAAGCGCGAGGACTGCAACTCCGGTGTCGCGTACGGCGGCAACAAGACGCGCAAGCTGGAGTACCTGGTCGCCGACGCGCTCGCGAAGGGGTGCGACACGCTCGTCTCCATCGGCGGGGTGCAGTCGAACCACACCCGTCAGGTCGCGGCCTGTGCCGCCCGTGCCGGGCTCAAGTGCGTGCTCGTGCAGGAGAGTTGGGTCGAGTGGCCCGACTCCGTGTACGACAAGGTCGGCAACATCCTGATCAGCCGGCTCGCCGGAGCCGACGTACGACTGGTGAAGGCCGGCTTCGGGATCGGGTTCAAGGAGAGCTGGGAGCAGGCGCTCAGGGAGGTCGAGGAGGCCGGCGGCAAGCCCTACGCCATTCCGGCCGGCGCCTCCGACCACCCGTACGGCGGGCTGGGCTTCGCCGGATGGGCGTACGAAGTCGCCGAGCAGGAGCGGGAGTCGGGCGTCTTCTTCGACACCGTCGTGGTGTGCTCGGTGACCGGGTCCACCCAGGCCGGAATGGTCGCCGGGTTCCGGGCCCTGGAGGAGGCGGGCGGGCGGCAGCGGCGCGTGATCGGCATCGACGCGTCGGCGGCGCCCCTCCGCACCCGGGAGCAGATCGCGCGGATCGCCCACAACACCGGTCGACTCATCGGCGTACAGGCGGAGCTGACCGAAGCGGACGTGGAGCTCGACGACCGGTATCACGCGGGCACGTACGGGATCCCCGACGAGACCACCCTGGACGCGATGCGGCTCGCGGCCCGCACCGAGGGAATGGTCACCGACCCCGTGTACGAGGGGAAGTCGATGGCCGGGATGGTGGACCTGGTGGCGCGCGGGGAGATCGGCCGGGACTCGACCGTGCTCTACGCCCACCTGGGCGGGCAGCCCGCGCTGAACGCGTACAGCGCTCTCTTCTAGCGCCCGGCGCGGCTCTCCCCGGTGCCCGCGGTTTGTCACCAGGGCCCGGAGCGAGCCCCTTTCCGCACCGCGGGAAGGGGCTCCCGCGTGCCCGCGCTACGCGGCCTGGCGCTCACCGGTCCGCAGGCGCCGGCCGAGCACGTAGCCGGCCTGGAGACGGGTCCTGGCGCCCAGGGCGTCCATGAGGTCCGCGATGCGCCGCTGGCAGGTACGCAGGGAGATGTCGAGGCGCCGGGCGATCACCTTGTCCTCGAGGCCGTTCAGCAGCATGCGCAGAATGGATTCGTCGATCAGGGCGGAGGCGGAGCGCGCGCTGTCGTGGTCGTAGCGGCCGTCGAAGGGCCGTGCCTGGCCCCACGCCCCGGTGAGCGTGTGCCACAACGTCGTGACCACGGACGGTTCGTGTACGACGCTGAGGCCCGGCCCTCCGTCGACGGGGACCACGGCGACCTCGGCGTCGACCACCAGGAGCCAGGCCGGAGGAGTGGCGGAGGTACGCACCTCGCCGGCGTGGGCGTGGAGCGACTCCGCACGCTCGCGGACCCGTACGTCGAACCGCGCGGCCTCCGGCAGCAGCACCTTCAGCAGGTCGGGTCGCGTCCCGGCGTACCTCGGCCACGGCCCGTGTTCAGGGTCCGCGGTATCTTCCTCCCAGGGATCCTCGGTGGGCAGCGACAGCAGGATCTCCCGCTTCGCGCCGGCGGTGACCGTGGCGAGAATTCCCCGGGCGGCCTGGGCGTCCTCGACGCGCTGGACGGGGGGCTGCTGCGGCGCGTCCGCGAGGTTGGCCCGGTACAGGGGCAGCAGGCTGTGCATCTGTTGCCGCAGCCGCTCCACCGACTGAGCCCGCTGCCGCAGCGCTTCTTCCTGCACGGCCAGCAACTGCTGGGAGGCGGACAGCGGGTCGACGGCCACATAGGCGTAGGTGCACCCGTGCACCAGGTGCAGGAGCCGTAACCGGACCAGGTGGTCGACGGCTACGGCGGCCTCCGCCTCGGAGATGCCGAGCTCTCGCACACACCGTTGGACATCGACGTACTCGCTCCGCAAGGCGAGCGTGTACACCTTGCTGGCCGAGGTGCCTGCCAGAGGTACGTCCGGCAGTTCCGATATGTGACCGATGGTCATGAGGTGTCTCCCCCTCGTAATCGTGCCTGGCACAGGTCCGTGGCTGCCCTGTAGGGCGGCTCACCGTCGATTCTCTCCAAGGGGGCATTCCCCCACCGGTCAACCAGCCGCTTTGTTCATCGTTCGGCAACACCTCGGCTCGTCCCGCAACACCCGGGCAACACACGTCAGTCGACGCGTCCGGTGCGCTCCACGGTGGGGTGTGGCAGAGAGATAGGAGATCCATGAGCATCCGTCAGCCCGACGGCCGTTCGCAGCGCCTCTGGTCCGACCTGGTGCCGGGCGCCGCCCTGCCGGGAACGTCCGAGGCGCCGAGCGGCAACGTCCTGGGGCGGATCACATTCGCCGACGCCCCCGCCGAGCCCGCACTGGACGACGGCATCCCCCGCCTGACCACCCACCTGGCGAACCCGCACGTCCGCCCGGCCGAGGAGATCTGGCGGACCGACCTCCCGGTACGGGCCGGAAGCGCCGGCGACGCCGTCTACGCCGAGGACGGCGAGCACCTGTTCTACGCCGCGAGACTCGGCCCGCTGCCGGTGTACCGGGAGCAGGTGCGCGAACTGTACGAGGACGCCCTGCGGTTCACCTGGGAACGCGGCTACACCGACCTGGTCCGCATGTGGAACCTCATCGGCGGCATCACCAGCCCGAACGCGGACGGCCTGGAGATATACCGCGACTTCTGCATCGGCCGGGCCGAGGCGTTCGCCACCTTCGAGGAGCAGTTCCCCCAACTGCCCGCCGCCACCGGTATCGGCACGCTCAGCCCCGGTGTCGACCTCTGCTTCCTCGCCGCGAAGCCGGGCCGCGCCGTACACCTGGAGAACCCCCGGCAGACACCCGCCTACAAGTACCCCTCCACGTACGGCCCGAAGTCCCCGAGCTTCGCCCGGGCGACGTATCTGCGGGACATCGCGGGCCAGGGGCCGGGCCGCCTCTTCGTCTCCGGCACGGCCAGCATCCTGGGCGACGACACGGTGCACGTGGGCGACGTCGCACAGCAGACCGAGGAGACCCTCCGCAACATCGAGGCACTCGTCGGCAGCGACAACCTCCGGCGGCACGGCGTCGACGGCGCCGGGTACGACGTCAAGGACCTCGACCAGATCAAGGTCTACGTCCGGGACGCCGAGGACATCCCCGTCGTACGCGGCATCTGCGAGTCGGCGTTCCCCCGCGACACCGACATCGAGTACTTCAACGTCGCCGTCTGCCGGTCCGACCTGCTGGTGGAGATCGAGGGAGTGTGCCGGTGACCGAGACACTCACCCACACCACGGCCACCCCGGAGCAGCCCGCCCCCGCCGACGGCAACCTGACCGTACGCCTGGAGGACCTCGCCCGGCAGCATGGCTGGCTCGCCCGGACCGCGTACCTCCAGGGCACGCACCGCTACTCCTACGGCGAGGTGTACGACCAGGCGCGCCGGACCGCAGCGGCCCTGCGCGGACGGGGCATCCGGCGCGGAGACCGGGTGCTGCTCGCGCTGCCCGACAGTGTCGCCTTCGTGGTGACCTTCCTCGCCGTGCTGCGCGTCGGCGCGGTGGCCGTGCCGGTGAACACGTTCTTCCACGCGGACGAACTGCGCTCCAGCGAGGAGATCGCCGAGGCCGCACTGGTCGTCTCCGACGCCTCGCTGCGCGGGGAGTTCCGGGGCCGCACCGTCACCCTCAGGGAGCTGACCGGCACACCAGCGCGGGAACCCGCGGACGACGCACCGGAGCCGGTGGCCTCCGACGCTCCCGCCTTCGCCGTCTTCACGTCCGGGACCACCGGCAAACCCCGCCTGTGCTTCCACGACCACGGCGACGCCTTCCACTTCGACCGGGCGATCGGCGGCGTCCTCTCGCTGCGCCAGGGCGAGATCTGCTACTCCGTGTCGCGCATGTACTTCGCGTACGGGCTCGGCAACTCCGTCCTCCTCCCGCTGCAGCGCGGCGCCGCCGTCGTCCTCACCGCTGGGCGGGCGGACGAGACGAGCACCCTGTCGGTCCTGCGTCGCCACGGCGTCAGCGTCCTCTACGCCCAACCCAGCTTCTACGCCCGGCTGCTGGCCCACCCCGACGCCGGCCTCCTGGGCCGGCTGCGCCTGGCACTCGTCGCCGGCGAGACACTGCCCCGCCCGCTGGAGGACCGGCTGCGCCGCATCCTCGGGCCGCGCCTGCTCAACATCTGCGGCACGAGCGAGATCGGCCACGCCGTCCTGGCCAACGGCCCCGAGGAGATCCACCCCTACAGCCTCGGCCGGATCCTCCCCCCGTACGGCGTGCGGGTGATCGACGACGCGGGCACCCCCCTGCCTGCCGGGCAGGTCGGACAGCTGCAGATCTCCGGCCCCACCATCGGCCCCGGCGTGGCCCGGGGCAGCCTGCCGCCCCAGCGGCTCGGTCCGGACGAGTGGTTCACGACCGGCGACGCCGCCCGCGTGGACGACGACGGTCTGGTGTGGCTGTTCGGGCGCACGGACGACATCGAGATCGTCGCCGGAGCCAACGTCCACCCCACCGAGGTGGAGGACCTGATCACCGGGATCGCCGGCGTGCGCGAGGTGGCCGTGTGCGCGGTGCGCCGCCCCGGCGGGGTGACGAGCCTGCGGGCCTACGTCGTCGCCGAGCCCGCGGCGGGCCGCGGCGACCGCCTGGCGAAGACGATCCGCGCGACCGCTGAGGCATCGCTGACCTGGTACAAGGTCCCCGAGGACGTCGAGTTCGTCGACGCGCTGCCGCGCAACAGCACAGGAAAGATCCTCCGCCGCGTCCTGCGCGGAGGGAACACGGAGGTGCCCGATGGTCCAGAGTGAGACGTCCCCGGCCGCAGTGGCGGCCCCGCCCGCGGCTGCGAAGATCCCCCTCTCCGCGACAGTCGCCGCGGTGCTCACCATGGTCCTGTGGGCCTCGGCGTTCGTGGCGATCCGGCACATCGGCGAAAGCGTGCGCCCCGGCCCGCTGGCACTGGGCCGCCTGCTCGTGGGCGCCGTCCTGCTGCTCGCCCTGGTGGCAGTCCGGCGCGAAGGACTGCCGGCGCGCGCCGCGTGGCCGGGGATCGCCGGTATGGGTGTCTTCTGGTTCGGCCTGTACATGGTCGCGCTCAACTGGGGTGAGCAGCACACCGACGCCGGAACGGCCGCCCTCCTCGTCGGCAGCGGCCCGCTCCTGGTGGCCCTGCTCGCCGGTTTCCTGCTCAAGGAGGGCTTCCCGCGTCCGCTGCTCGCCGGCCTCGCGGTGGCCTTCGCCGGCGCGGCGCTGGCAGGGGCGTCCGGCGGCGACGGCGACACCGCCCTCATCGGCGTACTGCTCTGCCTGGCCGCGTCGGCGGGACACGCGGTGGGCGTGATCTTCCAGAAGCCCGCGCTCGGTCATGCCTCGCCGTTGCAGGTCACTGCCTACGCCAGTGCGATCGGTGCCGTCGCCTGCCTGCCCTTCGCGGGCCAGCTCGTCGACGACCTCGGCAACGCCTCGGCCGGGACCTGGGCCGGAGTGCTGTACCTGGGAGTCCTTCCGACGGCCCTGGCCTTCTGGACCTGGTCGTACGCCCTGGCCCACATGTCGGCGGGCCGCCTGGGAGCGGTGACGTACATCGTCCCGGCCATCACCGTGGTGCTGGCCTGGCCCACGCTGGGCGAGTTCCCCTCGGCGCTGGCCCTCGCCGGGGGCGCCCTCTGCCTTGCCGGGGTGGGGATTTCACGGCGCACTCCGCGCAGCGCGACCCCGGCGGCCGACGTTCCGCAGCCGACGCCGGCCCGGGACTGACGGTCGGCACATCATCGGGGGGCCCGTCCGGCATGACCGCCGGACGGGCCCTTGTGCTTGCTCGTAAGGTACGGGGAGAGCCCCCGGTCGTACGAGGAGGTGCTGGATGACGCAGGTCAGGCCCATGCGCGCGGATGCCCGTCGCAACTACGAGCGGTTGCTCGAGGTGGCCGCCGAGGCCTTCGCCGAGCACGGGGAAGGCGCGTCCCTCGACGACATCGCCAAGCGGGCGGGGGTCGGATCCGGCACGCTGTACCGGCACTTCCCGACCCGGCAGGCGCTGCTGGAGGCGGCCTACGTCGACCGGATCGAGGCGATCGCCGTGCGCGCGGACGAGATCGCCGGGCAGCTGCCGCCGGGCGAGGCGCTGGTGGAGTGGCTGAACGAGCTCGGTACCGGAATGCTCCAGGTCCGCGGGCTGAAGGCGCTGCTCGGCTCGGCCGTCACCGACGGGAGCGCGACCGCGGCCACCCTGTGCGCCGACACGATGAGGTCGGCGGTGACGCGGCTGGTGGAGGCGGCGCAGCGGGAGGGCACCCTGCGGCCGGACGTCGAGCCGATCGAGGTGCTGCGGCTCGCGCACGGGGTGGCCACGGCGTCGGAGCTGGCGGACGGCGAGGGCAGGGCGATCCGGCGGTACCTGGCGCTGCTGACCGAGGGACTGCGGCCGGGGACGTGAGGCGCGGGCGCCCCGAAGAGGGGGCGCCCCCGAAGCCGGACCGGAAACTACAGCGACTGTGCGCCCGGCTTCACCATGTTGCGGACCGTGCGGGCCTTCACGAAGTCACCCATCGCCGTCATCTCCCACTCGCCGGAGAACTGCTTGATCAGCTTGGCCATCAGCACGCCGGTCTGCGCTTCGGCGCCGGTGAGGTCGAAGCGGACGAGTTCCTCGCCGCTCGCGGCGTCCAGGAGGCGGCAGTACGCCTTGGCGACCTCGGTGAACTTCTGGCCGGAGAAGGAGTTGACGGTGAAGACCAGGCCCGTGACCTCCTGCGGGAGGCGGCCGAGGTCGACGACGATCACCTCGTCGTCACCGCCGCCCTCGCCGGTGAGGTTGTCGCCGGAGTGCTTGATCGCGCCGCCCACGATGGACAGCTTGCCGAAGTAGCAGCTGTCGATGTGGTTGCGCTGCGGGCCGTAGGCGATGACCGAGGCGTCCAGGTCGATGTCCTTGCCGCGGAACGCCGGCTCCCAGCCGAGGCCCATCTTGACCTGGGACAGCAGCGGCCGGCCGCCCTTGACCAGGGACACGGTCTGGTTCTTCTGGAGGCTGACCCGGCCCTTGTCGAGGTTGATCTTCCCGGCGCCGGGAGCGGCGGCGGGCGGGGCCGGGGGAGCGGCCGGCGGCGGGGGCGTGGTGACGCGCGGGTCCACGGGCGGGGCCGAGGCCGCCACCGACCTCTGCATGTTCGGCGGCGCGGCGGCCGGCCTCTGCATGTTCGGCGGCGGGGCGACCGGCTGGGCCGGCGCGGCGGGCTCCTCGACCGAGACGCCGAAGTCGGTGGCGATGCCGGCCAGGCCGTTGGCGTAGCCCTGGCCGACCGCGCGGGCCTTCCAGACGCCGTTGCGCAGGTAGACCTCGACGATGACCAGGGCGGTCTCGGTGCCGAGCTGCGGGGGCGTGAACGTGGCCAGGACGCTGTTGTCGTCACCGTTGCGGATCGTGGCCGTGGGTTCGATGCCCTGGAAGGTCTGGCCGACCGCGTCCGGGCTGGCGGTGACCACGATCTTCTCGATGCCCGGGGGGACGGCGCTGGTGTCGACGACGATCGCGTCGGGGGCCGTACCGCCGCCGGAGCGGTAGGTCACGCCGGGGCCCGTGGGCTGGTTGTAGAAGATGAAGTCGTCGTCGGAGCGCACCTTGCCGTCGGCGGTGAGCAGCAGGCCCGATACGTCGAGCCGCACCGGAGCGGCGACGTCCACCGTCACGCGGGCGGCGGACAGAGGGATGTTCGAGCCGGGGGTCATAGCTGTCATGCCCCCTTGAACGAGCGAGGGTGTTTTACCGTTCCCTTACCCGAGGCCAATCGGGTCGGGTGCCCGTCACCCGGGGGCCCGGCCTGGCGAAGAGGCCTGCCCCCGGGTGACGGTCCAGGCACCTACTTGAGGTACACGATGCCGTCCGTGGTGACCGCCGGGCGTCCCGAGGTGCCGACGACCACGATCTTGACGGTGTGCTTGGCGCTGCCGGCCCAGCTCTTGGTCCAGATCGCGTCGCGGTACTTCGTCGTCGCCGACTTCAGGTCGACGGTCGCCGTCTTGACGCCGTCGACGTAGACGTTCGCCTGGCCGGAGGTGGTGGCCCGGGACACCGTCCAGGCGACCGAGCGGCCGGTGAAGGTCCAGGTCAGCGAGGCGTTCTTCGAGGAGCTGGAGAGCGACTTGCCGCCCAGGTAGCTGGTGGAGGACTTGCTCGTCCACGTGCCCGACTTGACGGCCGAGGTCTCCTGGAGGATGACCGGCGTGCCGGAGACGGACGCCGTGGCCGTGTTGCCCGCCTGGTCGGAGGCGGTCATGGACCACGCGGTCGCCACGCCGGACTTGGCCGTGTGGTTCGCGGTGGTCACCGTCGGGCCGTAGGTCGCGGCGGTCGGCGCGGTCAGCCTGACCTGCTTCAGCGCGGCGCTGTCGGTGGCCTTCCAGCTCAGCTTGAGCGGAACGGCCGTGGTGTTCACCGTGCCGGCGCGCAGGGCGAGGTTCGGCTTGGTGGTGAACGAGGGGGCGGTCGTCTCCGCGACGACCGTGGCGGCCGTGGACGTGACGGTCTTGCCCGACTGGTGGGTGGCGCGCACCTGCACCTTGTGGGAGCCCACCGTCAGGGTGGCCTTCGCGGAGGTGGCGCTGCCCGCGGCCGTGGCCGCGGTCTTGCCGTCGACGAGCAGTTCGTACTTCGAGATCAGCGCCGGCGGGGTGGTGGCCGCCCAGCCCACGGTGACGCCGGCCTTGGTGTAGTACGTCGTGCCCGAGACACCGCCGCTGACGGACTTGACCGTCAGGCCGCTGACCGGTCCGGCGGCCCAGCCGCGGAGGGTGGGCAGCTTGGCGTAGAGCGAGTCGCCGGGGCACTGGGTGTTGTAGCCGTCACGGTGACCGTGGATGGTCGGGAAGCTCAGCTGGGCGCCCTGTGCCCAGGACTCGCGGGCGTAGTTGGTGCCGGCGGCGCCCGCGGTGAGGGTCGTGGTCGCGTTCGGGCTCACGCCGTACTGGCCGAGTTTCCAGGCGGCGATCTTGGCGACCGAGACCATGGCGGCCTGGCTCGGCGCCACGTCCGTGTAGGTGCCGAGGACCGAGATACCGGTGGTCTCGGAGTTGAAGCCGAAGGCGTGGGCGCCCATGACGGGCCGGTCGACACCGCCCTTGCGGCCCTCGTAGACGGTGCCGCACTTGTCGACGAGGAAGTTGTAGCCGACGTCTTTCCACTTCAGGCTGTTGACGTGGTACGCGTAGATGCCGCGGACGACGGCGGGGGCCTCGGCGCAGGTGTAGTCGTTGCTCTCGGCGGTGTGGTGGACCACCACCGCCTTGATCTTCCCGCCCGGCAGATAGCCGGGTTCCTCGGGGCTGATCGACTCGTCCGCGCCCCAGCCGGCCCGCGAGGTGATCGCGGGGCGGGGTGCGGTGGACGGCGGGGCCGTGGGCGCCGTGGCGGTCGGGCTCGCGGACGTGGACGTCGTCGCGGTCGGCGTCGGGGTGGTGCTCGTCGGCGCCGACGTCGTGGGAGCCGCCGTCGTCGGGGTCGGCGAAGCGGGGGGCTCGGTGGTCGCGGTCGCGCTCGCCGTGGTGTCCGAGGGAGCGGGCTCGCTCGGGTCGGCCGTCGCCGTCGCCGTCGCGGTGTCGGTCGGGTCGGCCGCGAAGGCCGCCGGTTCCATCCCGCCCTTGGCGGTCCCGCCCGAGTCGATCATGTCCAGCCGTAGCCCGGCCGGGAGCCGGTCGGAGGTACGTCCGTCCGCGGTGACCCGTACTTCCACGCCGTCGGAGGGCCCCACCCACGCCGGTTCGGTCCCGCCGCGCCGGGCCGCGTTCTCGCCCTGCCCGCTGTCGCCGTCCAGCCGCAGCCACGGGGACCACTGTCCGCCGTCCGTGGCCCGGGTACGCGCCTCGATGGTGCCCGTGACCCGGACCGAGGGGTCGGACCAGGTGATGCCGAGCATGCTGAACGGCTTGGTGTCCTGCTGCTTCAGCGCCGCGCGGGTGCCGCGCTCGGCCGTCGGCAGCGCGACCGTACGGGACTTGGTGGTGACCGGGCCCGGCTTGCCGTCGCCTGCCGTGCTGTCGGGGGACCCGCCGGGGTCTAGCTGGAGGACGAGTGCGGCGGAGAGTCCGGCGACGGCCGTGGCGGCCGCACCCCAGAGGTATCGAGGTCTACCCATAGCGGTCTTGTGCCGTCCTTCGTGGAGTTGTGGGGTGAACGAGGTCGGTGGGGCAGGCCGCACCCAAAGAGAAAGGGGCGCCGGGAGACAGACTCCCGACGCCCCTGAAGGGTTGTGCGGCCTTGGCCGCACATCTGTTCCCTACGGCACCACCACGATCTTCCGGCCCACTCCCGCCGCGAACTGCTCCAGCGCCTGCGGGTACTGCTCCAGCGGGATGCGGTCGCTGATGAACACCTCCGGGTCGAGCACGCCGTTCGCGAACAGCTCGGCCGCCCGCTCGAAGCTGTGCAGTACGGCCATCGACCCGGTGATGGTGATCTCCTGGTTGTAGATGCGGTACGGGTCGATCGTCACCCGGGTCGCGTAGTCGGCGACGCCGAACTGCAGGAACGTGCCGGCCTTGGCCACCCGCTCCAGTCCGTCCTGGATCGCCGCCGCGTTGCCCGTCGCGTCGACCACGACGTCCCAGCCCTGCGGCCGCTCCAACTCGTCCGCGTTCGCCGCCGACCCGGACACGCCGAGCCGTCGCGCCGTCTCCAGCCGCGCCGGGTTCAGGTCCACCACGTCCACGCTCGCGGCCCCGGTGCGCTTGGCCAGCTCCAGCATCATCAGGCCCATGGTTCCGGAGCCGTAGATCAGGACGTGGGCGCCGAGGCGGGATCGCAGGACGTCGTAGCCGCGCACCGCGCACGACAGCGGCTCCACCAGCGCCGCGTCCTGCGTGCGGACGTGCTCGGGCAGCTTCACGCAGTTCGCGACCGGTGCCACGGCGTACCGGGCCGCGCCGCCCGCCGTGGTGACGCCGATCGCCGCCCACCGTTCGCAGAGGTTGTTGTGGCCCGTACGGCAGTACCGGCATTCGTAGCAGTACAGCGAGGGGTCCACTGCGACCCGGTCACCCACCGACACCTCCGTGACCTGAGTGCCGACCCCGACCACCTCGCCCGCGAACTCGTGCCCGGGCACGATCGGCAGCTTCGGCGCGAACTCGCCCTGCAGGATGTGCAGATCGGTCCCGCACAGCCCGCACGCGGCGACCTCGACGACGACCTCGCGCGGTCCGGGCGTCGGGTCCGGGACCTCGGCGACGACGGCACGGCCCACGGACTCGATGACGGCGGCCTTCATTTGACGGCTCCCAGGGACAGGCCCTGGACCAGCTTGTCCTGGGCGGCGAACCCCGCGGCGAGCACCGGCAGGGAGATCACGAGCGACGCGGCGCACACCTTCGCCAGGAACAGGCCCTGGCTGGTGATGAAGCCGGTCAGGAAGACGGGGGCGGTCTCGGCGACCACGCCGGTCAGCACACGGGCGAACAGCAGCTCGTTCCAGCTGAAGATGAAGCAGATCAGGGCCGTCGCCGCGATGCCGGGCAGTGCGATCGGGGCCACCACGCGCGCGAGGATCGTCGGCAGGCGGGCCCCGTCCACCCGCGCCGCCTCGATGATCGCCACCGGGACCTCGGCCAGGAAGGACTGCATCATCCAGACCGCGATCGGCAGGTTCATGGAGGTGTAGAGGATGACGAGCAGCCAGATGTTGTCGAGCATCCCGGTGTTCTTGGCGAAGAGGTAGATCGGCAGCAGGCCCGCCACCACCGGCAGCATCTTCGTCGACAGGAAGAAGAACAGGACGTCCGTCCACTTCTTCACCGGGCGGATCGACAGCGCGTACGCCGCCGGGAGGGCCAGCAGCAGGACGAACAGGGTCGACGCGACCGACGCCACCACCGAGTTGACCAGCGCCGGCCACGGGCTCGCGCCGCCGCCCGTGCCGAAGAACTCGCGGTAGCCGTCCAGGGTCAGGGCGGCGGTGAAGGACGGCGGGTTGGTGGCCGCGTCCTGCTCGGAGTGGAAGGAGGTCAGCGCCATCCACGCGACGGGCAGGAAGAAGACGATGCCGGCCAGCCAGGCCACCAGGCCCAGGCCGGCGCCCTTGCGGCGGACTCGTACGGTCGTGGTCGTGGTCGTGGCACTCATGCGCGCGACACCTCCTCGCGGAACAGCGACGACACCACGCGCAGCGCGAAGGTCGCGATGATGATCGAGCCGATGACCACCAGGACGCCGGCGGCCGAGGCGAGGCCGTTCTCGTGGGCCTGGTAGAAGCTCTGATAGACGGTGTAGGGGAGGTTGGCGGTGCCCAGGCCGCCGGACGTGATCGTGAAGACAGCGTCGAAGTTCTGGACGATGTAGATCGAGCCCAGCAGGGCGCCGAGTTCGAGATAGCGGCGCAGGTGCGGGAGGGTCAGGTGGCGGAAGATCTGCCAGTCGCCGGCGCCGTCCACCCGGGCCGCTTCCATCTGCTGCTGGTCGCGGCTCTGCAGGCCCGCCAGCAGGATCAGCATCATGAACGGCGTCCACTGCCAGACCAGGGAGGCCTCGACCGCGAGCAGCGGGGTGCCCGAGATCCAGTCGGGCTGTGGGCCGCCCACATAGTGCAGCAACCCGTTGAACAGGCCGTACTCGGGGTTGTAGAGCACATGCTTCCAGAGCAGGGCCGCCGCCACGGGTACCACCAGGAAGGGCGCGATCAGCAGGGTGCGGACCAGGCCCCGGCCCCGGAACTTCCGGTCCAGGAGCAGGGCCAGGGCGAGGCCCAGGATCAGGCTGGCCAGCACCACCGCGACCGTCAGCAGGACCGTGGTCCACACCGACCGGCGCAGGTCGGCGTCGCTCAGCACCTGTTGGTAGTTGTCGAAGCCGGTGAACTCCCGGGCGTCGGGATAGAGGGAGTTCCAGTCGAAGAAGGAGATCACCACCGTGGCCACGAAAGGGAGTTGGGTCACGGCGATCATGAAGATCAGGGCCGGGAGCAGGGGGGCCCGGGTGGCCCAGGCGCGCAGGCGGCCGGAGGGCTGCCGCACGGTGGGCAGGGCAGTGGTGGCTGTCGGAGCCGTGGTCGTCGCGGTCATCGTCCCTCGTACTCCTCGGAGATCCGCTCGGCGATCTGCTGGGACTTCTTCAGGGCCGACTCGACGGACTGGCGTCCGGCGATGGCCGCGCTGATCTCCTGGGAGACCCTGGTGCCGAGGTCGGTGAACTCGGGGATGCCGACGAACTGGATGCCGGGCGCGGGGCGCGGCTGTACGCCGGGGTCGTTGGGGCGGGCGCCCTCGATGGCCTCCTTGGTCATCTCCTGGAAGGCGGCGGCTTCTTTGACGTAGGCGGGGTTCGTGTACGTCGACGCGCGCTTGCCGGCGGGCACGTTGGACCAGCCGATCTCGTCGCCGACCAGCTGCTCGTACTCCTTGCTCGACGCCCAGGACACGAACTTCCAGGCCTTGTCGGGGTTGCGGGAGGCGTCCTGGATGCCCCAGGCCCAGGTGTAGAGCCAGCCGGCGGACTCCGTCCGCTCGACGGGGGCGGGGGCGTAGCCGAGCCTGCCCTTGACCGGGGAGTTCGACGCCTCCAGAGAACCGGCCGCGGAGGTGGCGTCGTACCACATGGCGACCTTGCCCTGGGTCATGTTGTTCAGGCACTCGGCGAAGCCGGACTGGGCGGCGCCGGACTCGCCGTGCTCGCGGACCAGGCCGACGTAGAACTTCACCGCCTTCTCGAACTCGGGGGAGTCCAGCCGCGCCTTCCAGTCCTTGTCGAACCAGGTGCCGCCGAAGGTGTTCACGACGGTCGTCAGGGGTGCCATCACCTCGCCCCAGCCGGGCAGTCCGCGCAGGCAGATGCCGTTCATGCCGGGCTCGGCCCCGTCCACCTTCGCCGCGAGGTCGGCGACCTGGGTCCAGGTGGGGTGCGCGGGCATCGTCAGGCCCTCCTTCTCGAAGACGTCCTTGCGGTACATCAGGAAGGACGACTCGCCGTAGAAGGGCTGGCCGTAGAGCTTGCCGTCGTCGCCGGTCAGGGACTGGCGCATCGGCTTGAGCACGTCCTGCTCGTCGTACGCCGGGTCCTTGGCGACGTAGGAGTTCATCTCGTGCAGCCAGCCGTTGCGGGCGTAGATCGGTATCTCGTAGTTGGACAGGGTGGCTACGTCGTACTGGCCGGCCTGGTTCGCGAAGTCCTGGCTGATCTTGTCGCGGACGTCGTTCTCGGGGAGGACGGTGAAGTTGACCTTGATGCCGGTTTCCTTGGTGAAGTGCGCGGCGGTGAGTTTCTGCAGCTCCACCATCTGTGGGTTGTTGACCATCAGTACGTTGACGGTGTTGGAGTTGCCGCCGGAACCGGACCCGCCCGCCCCGACCCAACAGCCGGAGAGCAGCGGGGCGAGCAGCGTCCCTGCGGCGGCCGTGGCGAGCGTGGCTCGCGTGGGCCGTCGTCGGCTCTGGGTTCGCATGGATCGCTCCTGGACGTATCGGGAGACAAAGGGCGTGCCTGGGTGTGGAAGCGCCCTGGAGAAGTGGTGAGTCGGTTTCTCAGACGCGGATGACCTGTGGTCCCAGCAGCGAGTAGCGATGGGCCTCGGCCGTCGGCAGCAGCGTGCTCGTCACGATCGTCTCCAGTACGCCGATCTCGGCGAACCGGCAGAAGCTGACCGCCCCGAACTTGCTGTGCACGCCGGCGAACACCGTGCGGCGCGCCGCCCGGATCGCCTGCGCCTTGACCTCGCTGACCGCGGGGTCGGGTGTGGTCAGGCCGTGCTCGCGGGAGATGCCGTTGGCGCCGATGTAGGCGAGGTCGACGACGAAGCCGGCCAGCATCTTCGTCGTCCAGTGGTCCACGGTGGCGAGGGTGCCGGAGCGGACCCGGCCGCCCAGCAGCAGGACCGAGATCCCGTCGGATTCGGCCAGTGCGCCCGCGACCGGCAGGGACGCGGTGACCACGGTCAGCGGGCGGTCCCTGGGCAGTGCCTCGGCGATGAGCTGCGGGGTGAAGCCCTCGTCGACGAAGACCGTCTCGGCGTCCCCGAGCAGCTCGGCCGCGGCGGCCGCGATCCGGCGCTTCTCGGGAACGTGGCTGGTGGCGCGGAACGCGAGCGTCGTCTCGAAACCGGCGCTCTCCACGGGATAGGCGCCGCCGTGGGTGCGGCGGACCAGACCGTGGTCCTCCAGGGCGCGCAGATCCCGTCGTACGGTCTCCTTGGCCACGCCCAGCTCGGCGGCGAGCGCGGTGACGTCGACCGAGCCGGTGGCGCGCGCGGCTCGCACGATCTCCCGCTGACGCTCTTCTGCCGTCCTGATGTTCATGGCCGACACCTGCCTCCGTGCTGCCGCCTTGCCCGTTCGGGCCCCTGTTCGGCCCATGAGGGAAGTTCTACAGCCGGTGCGCGGCACTGACCAGGTCTGTTGCGGGCCCGATACTGCCCGGGTGTGCCCGTTCGCCGCGGGGCGCGCCCGCCTCGGACCTGCGCGGCCGGGCGCCGGCGCGTGAGATCGGGCAGCACGGGTGCCCGAACGCGGCGGCGGGCGGGCCCGTTCGGTGCCCGCCCGCCGCCGCGTGCTGCCTGCAAGTACTAGTACGGCCAGATCGGCGGATCGCTCACGAAGTGGCCGCCCAGGTAGGCGTGCGCCACGTTCTCCGGGTCCAGCTCGCCGTGCTCGGCGATCAGCTTCTCGGCGTACGGCTCGGAGTCGTCCTGCGGTTCGTAGCCGAGGCTCCGCGCCGTGGTCAGGTCCCACCACAGCCGCGTGTTGGCGGAGGAGCCGTAGACGACGGTGTGCCCGACGCCCTCGGCGGTCAGGGCCGCGTGGAAGAGGCGGGCACCGTCGGCGGGGCTCATCCACACCGAGAGCATGCGCACACTGGTCGGCTCGGGGAAGCAGGAGCCGATGCGCACGGAGACGGTCTCGATGCCGTGCTTGTCCCAGTAGAACTGCGCGAGGTCCTCGCCGAAGGCCTTGGACAGGCCGTAGAAGGTGTCCGGGCGGTGCGGGGTGTCGATGGGGATGAGGGCGTCCGGATCAACCGGAGTGTCGCCCTGGGGGCGGGGGGTGAAGCCGACCGCGTGGTTGGAGGAGGCGAAGACGATCCGCCGGATGCCCTCCTCGCGGGCGGCCTCGTACAGGTTGTACGTGCCCACGATGTTCGCGTCGAGGATCTTCTCGAAGGGGGCTTCCAGGGAGATCCCCGCGAGGTGGATGATCGCGTCGACGCCCCGCACGGCCTCGCGCACCGCGTCCTTGTCGGCGAGGTCCGCGGCGATCGCGTCCGGCTCGCCGTCGATGGGGCGCAGGTCGAGCAGACGCAGCTCATGGCCGAAGGCCGGGAGCAGGTTCTGCATCAGGGACCCGAGTCCACCGGCTGCGCCGGTGAGCAGAACGGTGCGGGGAGCGGGCATCCTCGGGTCTCCTTGGGTCCGCCGCCTGTATCAGGTGGGCGCATGTGTGGACAGTATTCACATTCGTGGACACGCTAGGGATCCGTGACGCGTCTCGTCAAGTATGGCGGGGAGCTGGGCAATCCGCTTCTGTGACGCGGGTTTGCGCGCTTGACCGGCCACGAAGGGGCTCTTTAGGGTGGAGACGTTCATAAATATAGATGTGAATCATAAACGTGAGCGCCTGTTCTAGGGAGAGCCCGTGACGTCTGCCCCCCTCGCCGCCCGGCTCGGCATCCCCAGCGGGCCCCTGTTCTTCCCGGTCACCGCCTACGGCCCCGACGGCTCCCTCGACCTCGACGTCTACCGCGCGCACGTGCGTCAAGGGGTGGAGGCCGGGGCCGCCGCCGTCTTCGCGTGCTGCGGCACCGGGGAGTTCCACGCGCTGGTGCCCGAGGAGTTCGAGGCGTGCGTGCGGGCGGCGGTGCAGGAGACGGCGGGCCGGGTGCCGGTCGTCGCGGGCGCCGGATACGGCACCGCACTCGCCGTACGGTACGCACGGCTCGCCGAGGCAGCCGGGGCCGACGGCCTGCTCGCCATGCCGCCGTACCTCGTGGTCGCCGGGCAGGAGGGACTGCTGCGGCACTACCGGGACGTGGCCGCCGCGACCGCGCGGCCGATGATCGTCTACCAGCGCGACAACGCCGTGTTCACCCCCGAGACCGTCGTCGAACTGGCCCGCACGGACGGGATCATCGGCTTCAAGGACGGACTCGGCGACCTGGACCTGATGCAGCGGATCGTCAGCGCCGTACGCACCGAGGTCCCCGGCGACTTCCTCTACTTCAACGGACTGCCCACCGCCGAGCAGACCCAGCTCGCCTACCGCGGCCTCGGCATCACCCTCTACTCCTCCGCCGTCTTCTGCTTCGCGCCCGAGATCGCCCTCGCCTTCCACGAGGCCCACCGGACCGGCGACGACACCACCGCCCACCGCCTCCTCGACGGCTTCTACAAGCCCTTCGTCGAACTGCGCGCCCAGGGCCGCGGCTACGCCGTCGCCCTCGTCAAGGCCGGCGTACGGCTGCGCGGGCTCGACGTGGGACAGGTGCGGCCCCCGCTGCACGAGCCGAGAGAGGATCATGTCAAGCAGCTCGCTCAGGTGATCGAGCGCGGGTACGCGATCCTGGAGGAGAACAAGTGAAGGTGTCGACGTTCGTCTACCCCTGGGACGTCAACGGCGACCCGGAGGCGCCGGGACGCATCGCCGCGCTCGGCGTCCACCAGGTGACCCTCGCGGCCGCCTACCACTCCACCCGCGCCCTGACCCCCCGCCACCCGCGCCACCGCATCGTCACCGCCGAGCACGCGGCCGTCCTCTATCCCACGGACGGCCGTTGGCGGGGGCGGGAGCTGCGCCCGTACGCCGCCGGGGACTGGGCTCCCGGGGACGCGTTCGGCGAGGCTGCCGGTGCGCTCGCGGAGGCCGGTCTGGAGGTGCACACCTGGGTGGTCCTCGCGCACAACTCCCGTCTGGGCGCCGAACACCCCGACACCTCGGTCGTCAACGCCTACGGCGACCGCTACCCGTGGGCCCCCTGCATCGCACAGTCCGCCACGCGTGCGTACCTCGTCGACCTCGCCGCCGAGGCAGCCGTACGCCCGGGCGCGGCCGGCACCGAGCTGGAGTCCCTCGGCTGGTACGGCCTCCAGCACCTGCACGCCCACGACAAGACCGGCGGGGTCGGCCTCGGGGACGCCGGCCTGTACCTGATGGCGTTGTGCTTCTGCCCGGCCTGCCGGGAGGGGTACGGCCGACAGGGCCAGGACGCCGACGAGCTGGCGGCCGCCGTACGGGCCGCGCTGGAGCCGGTGTGGCAGGGCGCGCCCGACGACGGCGACTGGGCCGGAGTCGAGAAGCTCCTCGGGGAGGAGAAGGCGGCCGCCACGCGCGCGTGGCGCGACGAGAGTGCCCGCACGCTCCAGGAGGCCGCCGTCGCCGCGGTCCGCGCGGCCGCTCCCGAGGGCTTCCAGGTGCTGCTGCACGCCGACCCCGTGACCCACCACGTCGGAGCCAACCCGGGCGTCGACCCCGCGCACATCCTGTCCGTGGCGGACGGCGTGGTCGTCCCGTGCGCGGGCGGTCCCGGCCTGCTGAAGCCCTTCGCGGAACAGGGGCGCGAAGACGCCGTCATCGCCGCCAACCTCGGCGTGGTCTCGGGCATGGGCGGCAGCCCGGGCACGGTGAAGGAAGACGCCGTGCGGGCCCAGGAGCTGGGAGCAACCGAACTGCGGCTGTATCACGCCGGGTTGGCGTCGGACGACGACCTGGCGGCGGTCCGCAAGGGGCTCAGCGAGCTCTGAGCCGGGCCGGAGGCGGGTGTGAGGGCGACCGACCCGGCGCCCCGGACGGCGCCGAGGACGCCGGCGCCCGCGGGGGAGTGGCCGACGACGTCTGCCGCCGTCAGTCGGATCAGCCGGCCGAACCGGGCCCGCACGCACGCGTGCAGCAGGGCTGCACCCACGAAGGTCACCGCGCCCAGGAGAGCGACGGCCGGACCGCCGTGCGCCAGGTGGCCGGGCGCCCTCGGTTCGCAGTGCCGGGCCTGTCCGTACGGCAGATGTCGAGGCCGACGTGCGATGAGTTTTCGGGATGAGGACGGTCCCCCCTTCGAGGAGAGTCCGCATCCCGGAGGAGCACGCACATGACCGACCCGACGACCTTCGACCTCGGACCGCAGACCCGGATCATCGCGCGCCTCGCGGAGGGCGTGAGCGACGAGCAGCTCACGGCCCCGACGCCCTGCCCAAAGATGGCGCTGCGCAACCTGCTGGGGCATCTGATCGGCCTGTCCGTCGCCTTCCGTGACGCCGGCCGCAAGGACCTGGGCGTCACGACCGACACCAGCCCGGACACGGCCGTACCCGACATCGCCCCCGGCTGGCGCGAGGAGCTGCCGAAGAACCTCGACGAGCTCGCCGACGCCTGGCGCGACCCGGCCGCCTGGACCGGCATGACCCGCGCGGGCGGCGTGGATCTGCCGGGCGCGGTCGCCGCCGCGGTCGCGGTCGACGAGCTGGTCATCCACGGCTGGGACCTGGCCCGCGCCACCGGGCAGCCGTACGCCCCGGACCCCACCGCCCTGCAGGCGTCGTACGACTTCCTCCTCGCCTCCGCCGACGACCCCGGCCGCGGCGAGATCTTCGGCCCGATCGTCCCGGTCCCCGCCAAGGCCTCGCTGCTCGACCGGGCGGTGGGGCTGAGCGGACGCGACCCGGGGTGGACGCCGAGGCCGTAGTCGTAGTCGGCGGGCGTGCGGCCCGGGGCGGCGAACTACGCTTCCCACATGCCCCTCGCGCTCACCCTCACCGTCCTCGGCACCGCCTCCCCGCACCCGCAGCCGGACCGGCCCTGCTCCGGCTATCTGGTGCGTGGTGGCGGTGCCGAGGTGTGGGTGGACGCCGGGCCCGGGACCTTCGCGGAGTTGCAGCGGCACACCGATCCCGCGCGGCTCAGCGCCATCTGGATCTCCCATCTGCACGCCGATCACCACGCCGATCTGCTCTCCGCCGTCTACGGGCTCGCCTACGGCGGGCTCACCCCGGCCGCCCCCATCCCGGTCTACGCCCCGGCCGGCTGCGCCGAGCGCCTCGCCGGGTTCTTCGGGCGGCCGGACGCCGGGTCCCTGAGCGGCATCCTCGACTTCCGGACCCTGCACGACGGCCACACCACGCGGCACGGCGAACTGGTCCTCACCGCGCACGCCGTCACGCACGACGTCGAGGCCTATGGCCTGCGCGCCGCAACCGGCGGACGCACCCTCGCCTACTCCGGTGACAGCGGGCCCTGTGCCGCGCTCACCGAACTCGCCCTGAACGCCGACCTGTTCCTCTGCGAGGCCGACATCGACGCGCATCGCGAAGGCGAACAGGTGCATCTGACCCCCGAGGACGTCGGCGACACCGCCCGTGCGGCCGGCGTGGGGCAGCTGCTCGTGACGCATGTCGGGCCCACGCTCACCCCCGAGGCGGCGACCGCCCGTGCCGCCTCGGTCTTCGGCGGGCCGACCGCCGCCGCCCGGATTGGGGAGACCCGCTCCGTCTGACGCCGTCTTTGCCGCAACCTGACCTTCCTTTGTCAGAAGCATTGACGAAACACGCGCGCCCTCCCTACCTTCAACGCGTCGTACTTCGTACGTCATATATGAGACGCGATACGTGAGATCCGATACGCGATATCCGAGAGGCGCGCATGACCTCTGTGCCCACGCCGATCCCCTCCCGCACGCAGTACGTGCTGGAAGGGATCAAACACCGCATCCTCACCGGGCAGTTGACCCCGGGGCAGGCTCTGGTCGAGACCGAGCTCGCCGCACAGTTCGGGGTGTCCAAGACCCCGGTGCGCGAGGCCCTCAAGACCCTGGCCGGCACCGGGCTCGTCGTGATGAACCAGTACAAGGGCGTCACGGTGCGCATGGTGGACGCGGACATGGCGCGCGAGGTCTACGACGTCCGGCTGCTCCTGGAGCCCGAGGCGCTGAAGCGCGCCGTGCAGCGTGGGGCGTCCCTCGACGCCGCCCGCTCCGCGCTGACCAGGGCCGACGAGGCCACCGACACCGCCGAACGCTCCCTGGCCAACCGGGAGTTCCACCGCGCCCTCTATCTGCCCTGCGGCAATCCGCTGCTCGGCCGGATGCTCGACGAGGTGCGCGACCAGGCGGCCCTCGTCTCCGCCGTCGCCTGGGCGGCCTCGCCGTCCTGGGAGCGGGAGGCCGGCGAGCACCGGGAGATCCTGCGGCTCGCCCTCGCCGGTGACGCCGACGGAGCCGCCCGCGCCCTTCACTCGCACATCGGGTCGTTCGTGCAGCGGGCCTTTCCGCATGCGGAGTCCGAGGCCCAGGGAGAGGACGGTCAGGCATGACAACGACGTTCGAGACCCAGCGGACGGCCCTGGCCGACGTGGTGGCGATCCCGGTGACCCCGTTCGCCGAGGACGGCCGCCTCGACCAGGACACCCACCGGGCCCTGCTGCGTCGTCTGCTCGACGGAGGAGTCAGGACCCTCACCCCCAACGGCAACACCGGGGAGTTCTACGCCCTCACCCCCCGGGAGCGGCAGCTCGTCACCGAGTGGACCATCGACGAGGCCGGCGACCGTGCCGTGATCCTCGTCGGGGTCGGACACGACGTGCCGACCGCCATCGCCTCCGCACGGCACGCCCGTGAGCAGGGCGCCCAGATGGTCATGGTCCACCAGCCCGTCCACCCCTACGTCTCGCAGAGCGGCTGGGTCGACTACCACCGCGCGATCGCCGAGGCGGTGCCCGAGCTGGGCGTCGTCCCGTACATCCGCAACGCCCAACTGCACGGCGTCCGCCTCGCCGAACTCGCCGACGCCTGCCCGAACGTCATCGGCGTGAAGTACGCGGTCCCGGACGCGGCCAGATTCGCGGCGTTCGCCCGCGACGCCGGCCTCGACCGTTTCGTGTGGGTCGCAGGCCTCGCCGAGCCGTACGCCCCCTCGTACTTCTCCGCGGGCGCCACCGGCTTCACCTCCGGACTGGTGAACGTCGCCCCGTCCGTCTCGCTGAACATGATCGAAGCGCTGCGGTCCGGCGACTTCCCGGGCGCGATGAAGGTCTGGGAGCAGATCCGCCGGTTCGAGGAACTGCGCGCCGCGAACGGCTCCGCCAACAACGTCACCGTCGTCAAGGAAGCTCTCGCCTCCCTCGGTCTGTGCCGCCGCGAGGTCCGGCCGCCGAGCAGGCACCTGCCCGAGGACGAGCGGGCGGAAGTCGCCGCGATAGCCGCCGGGTGGTCGATGTGAACGGGCCGGTCAGAAAGCGCCCCGAGGACCTCAGAAGCCACCAGTGGTACGGCACCGACGGCCTGCGCTCCTTCAGCCACCGCGCGCGTACCCGGCAGCTCGGCTACCTGCCCGAGGAGCACCTGGGCAAGCCGGTCATCGCGATCCTCAACACCTGGTCCGACATCAACCCCTGCCACGTCCATCTGCGGGACCGCGCGCAGGCCGTGAAGCGGGGGGTGTGGCAGGCCGGAGGTTTCCCGCTCGAGTTCCCGGTCTCCACGCTCAGCGAGACCTTCCAGAAGCCGACCCCGATGCTCTACCGCAACATGCTGGCGATGGAGACCGAGGAGCTGCTGCGGTCCTACCCGGTCGACGGGGCCGTCCTCATGGGCGGCTGCGACAAGTCCACGCCCGCGCTCCTCATGGGTGCCGCGACCGTCGACCTGCCCGCCGTCTTCGTGCCGGCCGGGCCCATGCTGCCGGGCCACTGGCGCAACGAGATCCTCGGCTCCGGCACCGACATGTGGAAGTACTGGGACGACAAGCGGGCCGGCCTCATCGGCGACTGCGAGATGACCGAACTGGAGTCCGGGCTCGCCCGCTCTCCCGGTCACTGCATGACGATGGGGACGGCGTCCACGCTGACCGCCGCCGCCGAGGCCCTCGGCGTCACGGTCCCGGGCGCCTCCAGCATCCCGGCCGTCGATTCCGGGCACGACCGGATGGCCGCCGCCGCGGGCCTCAGGATCGTCGAACTGGTCCACAAGGACCGCAGGCTGAGCGAGATCCTCACCCGTGACGCCTTCGAGGACGCGGTCACCACCGTGCTCGGCCTCGGCGGCTCCACCAACGCGGTGATCCACCTGATCGCCATGGCGGGCCGGGCCGGAGTCAAGCTCACCCTGGACGACTTCGACCGCATCGCCCGCACGGTCCCGGTGCTCGCCAACGTACGGCCCGGCGGACAGACCTACCTGATGGAGGACTTCCACTTCGCCGGCGGTCTGCCCGGTTTCCTCTCCCGGATCCCGGACCTGCTCCACCTGGAGCGGCCGACCGTCTCGTACGACACCCTGCGCGAGCAGATCGCCGGTGCGCAGGTGCACAACGACGACGTCATCCGGCTCCGGGACAACCCGGTCGCGAACGAGGGCGGGGTCGCCGTCCTGCGCGGCAACCTCTGCCCGGACGGCGCGGTCATCAAGCACATCTCCGCCGAGCCGCACCTGCTCAAGCACACCGGTCCCGCGGTCGTCTTCGACGACTACCGGACCATGCAGCGGACCATCAACGACCCGTCGCTGAACATCACCGCCGAGAGCGTGCTGGTGCTGCGCAACGCCGGGCCCAAGGGCGGACCGGGCATGCCCGAGTACGGCATGCTGCCCATCCCCGACCACCTGCTCAAGCAGGGGGTGCGGGACATGGTCCGGATCTCCGACGCCCGGATGAGCGGCACGAGTTACGGCGCGTGCGTCCTGCACGTGGCACCCGAGTCGTACATCGGCGGACCGCTGGCCCTCGTCCGGACCGGCGACAGCATCACCCTCGACGTCGACGCCCGCGCCCTCCATCTGGACGTGGACGACGAGGAGCTGGAGCGCCGCCGGGCCGAGTGGACACCGCCGCCGGTGCGCTACGAGCGCGGCTACGGCGCGCTCTACAACGAACAGATCACCCAGGCCGACACGGGCTGCGACTTCGAGTTCCTGGCCCGCCCCGGCAAGGTGCAGGACCCGTACGCGGGCTGAACCGCCCTGTCCCTCACCAGGACAAGAACCGGGCGCGCCCTGAGAGAAAGCGCTTCACCCGAACGCGAGACACCGCACCACAACGCACGACGTACCAGAAACGGAGAACAGTCATGGCCCAAGCCGCCGCCGTGGCGAAACCGCCGGGGCCACCCCGGCGACGCCGTGCCTCCGCCACGCCGCGCAGGCTCCCTTACCTGCTGATCGCGCCGGCGGCCCTGCTCATGCTGGGCTTCATCGCCTACCCGGTCATCAGCGTCTTCTACTACAGCCTGCAGAACTACAACCCCACCAAACCGTGGCGGAACGGCTATGCGGGCTTCGACAACTTCGTCCACGCCTTCACCGACGACCCCATCTTCTGGGACACGCTGACCTTCAGTGCCAAGTGGGTCTTCGTCGAGGTCGGGCTCCAGCTGATGTTCGGTCTGGCGCTGGCCCTCATCGTCAACCAGACCTTCGTGGGCCGCTCGCTCGGACGCGCCATGGTCTTCTCCCCGTGGGCCGTCTCCGGCGTGCTCACCTCCGCGATCTGGGTGCTGCTCTACAACTCCCAGACGGGCATCACCCGTTACCTCGCGGACATGGGCATCGGCAGCTACGGCACCAGCTGGCTGTCGGACACCTCGACCGTGTTCTCGGCGGCGGTCGTCGCCGACCTGTGGCGCGGTGTCCCCTTCTTCGCGATCCTCATCCTCGCCGACCTGCAGTCCGTCTCGAAGGACCTGTACGAGGCCGCCGAGGTCGACGGGGCGAGCCGGATCAAGCAGTTCTGGCACATCACGCTGCCGCACCTGAAGGACGCGATCATCCTGTCCACGCTGCTGCGAGCGGTGTGGGAGTTCAACAACGTCGACCTCCTCTACACCCTCACGGGCGGCGGACCGGCCGGCGAGACGACGACACTCCCGCTCTACATCGCCAACACCAGCGTCGACGCCCACAACTTCGGCTACGCGTCCGCCCTGACCACGGTGGCGTTCGTGATCCTGCTCTTCTGCTCGATGGTCTATCTGCGCCTGAGCAAGTTCGGAGGTGGGGACAAGTGAGCACCAAGGAGGCCACCGCGGTGGCACCGGCCCCCCGGCGCACGGTTCTCGAACCGCAGCGCCCGGTCAAGAAGCGTCCCGCCTGGGACGAGGCCCCTCGCTGGCAGATCTACCTGCCCCTGTCGATCTACCTCGTCTTCACGCTGATCCCCTTCTACTGGATCCTGCTCTTCGCGCTGCGCCCGGCGGGCTCGACCTCGCTCGTGCCCTGGCCGGTCACCTTCGAGCACTTCGAGAAGGTGTGGACCGAGCGCAGCTTCGCCACCTACTTCGAGAACAGTCTGCTCGTCGGTCTCGCCACCCTGGTGATGACGACCCTCGTCGCGCTGGCCGGCGGCTACGCGCTCGCCCGGTTCGACTTCAAGATCAAGCAGGCCTTCATGCTGGCCCTGCTGTGCTCCCAGTTCGTACCGGGCGCGCTGCTCCTGGTCCCGCTGTTCGAGATCTTCGCCGAGCTCCAGATGATCAACTCGCTGGGCAGTGTCATCATCGCGGAGACGGTCTTCCAGCTGCCGCTGTCGATCATCCTGATCAGCAACTTCATCAAGAACGTGCCGTACTCGCTGGAAGAGGCGGCCTGGGTCGACGGCTGCAACCGGTTCACCGCGTTCCGGATCGTCGTCCTGCCGCTGCTGCGGCCCGGTCTGATCGCCGTCGGCTCCTTCGCCTTCGTGCACTCGTGGAACCACTTCCTGTTCGCCCTGATGTTCCTGAACAACCAGAGCAAGCAGACCATCCCGGTCGGCCTCAACACCCTGATGAGCGCGGACAGCGTCGACCTCGGCGCTCTCGCCGCGGGCGGCATCATCGCGGCCGTACCCGTCGTGCTCGTCTTCGCCTTCATCCAGAAGTGGCTGATCACGGGCTTCAGCGCGGGGGCGGTGAAGGGATGAGGAAGCGTCACCTCACCGTGGCCCTCGGCCTGTTGGGGATGCTCTGCGTCCCCGCCCACGCGGAGGCCCGTGACATCAGCCGCGAGACCCTGGCCCCGAACGACGGCTGGGCGGCCGCCGACGGCGGCACCACAGGGGGCGCGGCGGCCGACGACGCCCACGTGTACACGGTCACCGACCGCGCCGGACTGGTCCGCGCCCTCGACGGCGGCAGCGCCACCCCGAAGATCATCAAGATCGCCGGGACCATCGACGCCAACACCGACGACGACGGCGACCGCCTGGACTGCGCCGACTACGCCACCGACGGCTACAGCCTGAAGAAGTACCTGGCCGCCTACGACCCCCGCACCTGGGGTTCGGACCCGCCCAGCGGCCCGCAGGAGGAGGCCCGCCAGGCCTCGGCGGCCAGACAGGCCGAGCGGGTCGTCCTGCCCGTCGGCTCCAACACCACCATCGTCGGCCTCGGCTCCAAGGCCGTCCTCAAGGGTGCCGGCCTCCAGGTCAGCAACGCGGACAACGTGATCATCCGCAATCTCGAACTCCGCGACGCCTACGACTGCTTCCCCGTCTGGCAGCCCAACAAGGGCGGCCTCGGGGACTGGAAGACGGCGTACGACACCCTCTGGCTGCGCGGTGCCACGCACGTCTGGATCGACCACGTCACGGCCTCCGACAAGGGCCACCCGGACGAGAAGGAACCGACCCACTTCGCCCGCAACTACCTCCGCCACGACGGCCTGCTGGACATCACAGGCGGCTCCGACCTGATCACCGTCTCCTGGAGCCGCTTCGCCGACCACGACAAGGCGATGCTCATCGGCAACAGCGACTCGGCCACCGGCGACCGCGGCAAGCTCCGGGTGACCCTGCACCACAACGAGTTCGAGTCCGTCGTCCAGCGGGCGCCCCGCGTCCGCTTCGGGCAGGTGCACCTGTACAACAACCGGTACGTCGTCCCGGAAGACGTACACGACTACCGCTACTCCATCGGGGCGTCCACCGAATCGGCGATCCGTGCCGAGAACAACGTCTTCCACGTGCCCGGCCACATCGAGGCCGCCGACCTGGTCAAGAGCTGGAACGGCACCGCCCTGCACACGAGCGGCAACCTCTTCAACGGCTATCCGGTGGACCTGCTCACGATCTACAACGCCTACAACTCGGCCAGTGAGCGTGACCTCACAGCGGACGTCGGCTGGACACCTACCCTGCACACAAAGATCGACAGCGCCGAGGCGGCCGACCGAGAGGTGGCACGCGGCGCGGGCGCAGGGAGGACCCCATGACCGTAGACATCGTCCTGGCGGGCGCGCGTGGCCACGGCCACTGGCACCTGGACAACATCCGCAGGCTCCAGGACAAGGGGATCGTCCGGCTCGCCGGTATCTGCGAGCTGACCCCGCTGACCGCGGACGAACTGCCCGAGGGCCTCGGCGCGCCCGAGCAGTCCGCGGACTTCGGTGCCCTCCTCGACTCCACCGGCGCCCGGATCGCTGTGATCTGCACGCCCATCCACACCCACACGGACCTGGCGCTGACGGCCGCGCGCAGGGGCGTCCACCTCCTGCTGGAGAAGCCGCCCGCCCCCTCGTACGCCGAGTTCCGCCGCATGGCGGACGGGGTCGCCGAGGCCGGGGTCGTCTGCCAGATCGGCTTCCAGTCGCTCGGCTCGCACGCCGTGCCCGCGGTCCGCGAGCTGATCGCCGAGGGCGCGATCGGCGAGCTGGCCGGCGTCGGCGGGGCCGGTGCCTGGGCGCGTCCCGAGGCCTACTACCGGCGGGCACCCTGGGCGGGCAAGCGGCGGCTGAACGGCGTCGACGTGATCGACGGGGCGCTGACCAACCCCCTCGCGCACGCCGTCGCCACCGCCCTGGCCCTGGCCGGTGCCCCGCGCGCCGAGGACGTCGCCGGGATCGAGACCGAGCTGCTGCGTGCCAACGACATCGAGTCCGACGACACCTCCTGCGTCCGTGTCACCACCACGGGCGGCCTGCCGGTCACCGTCGCCGCGACCCTGTGCGCCGAGGACCCGGACGAGCCGTACGTCGTCGCGCACGGCAGCCACGGCCGGATCACCCTCTGGTACAAGCAGGACCGCGTGCTGCTCCAGCGCGCCGACCACGGCCCCGAGGAGTACGAGTACGGCCGCACCGACCTGCTGGAGAACCTCGTCGAGCACCTCACCGACGGCACGGAACTACTGGTCACGCCGGACGTGACGGGCTCCTTCATGAAGGTCGTCGAGGCGATCCGGCAAGCCCCCGACCCGGCCCCGCTGCCGGAGGGCACCTGGCAGCTGCTCCCCGACGAGCAGCGCCGGGTCGTGTCCGGCATCGACGGACTCGTCGCGGCCGCCGCCGACAACCTCGCCCTCTACTCCGAGCTGGGCGCCCCCTGGGCCCTACCGAAAGAGGTGAGCACGTGATGACGACCACGACCAACGACTCGGCGGTGCTGCGCGTCGCGGGCCGACCGGTCGGCCGGTACGTCACCCGGCCCGAGCTGCCGGCCCGGCTCTCCCCGCGCCCGTACCTGCACCCGGTCACCACCCTGGCCGGCACGGCGGTGACCGAGCTCAGCCCCGCCGACCACACACACCACCTCGGCGTCGGTGTCGCCGTTCCCGACGTCGAGGGGTTCAACTTCTGGGGCGGACGCACCTACGTCCGCGAGCAGGGCCCGACCGAGCTCGACAACCACGGCGCCCAGCGCCACACCACGTTCCAGCTGCGCGACCCCGACGGGTTCGTGGAGGAGCTGCGCTGGGTGGCCGCGGACGGTGAGCTCCTGCGCGAACGCCGTACCGTCGCCGCCACCGAACTCACCGACACCGCCTGGGCGCTGGACTTCACCTTCTCCCTGACCAACGTCACCGCCGACCCGCTGTCGATCGGCAGCCCGGCGACCAACGGCCGCCCCGGCGCTGCCTACGGCGGCTTCTTCTGGCGGGCGCGCAAGGAGGACGAGGCCCCGCAGGTCTTCACCGCGGGCACCGAGGGCGAGGCCCGGATCCACGGCACCCGCGCCGACTGGCTCGCCCTGGCCGGCGCCACCTGGACCCTGGTCTTCGCCGGTGCCACCGAGCAGACCCGCCGGGACCCGTGGTTCGTCCGCACCGCCGAGTACCCGGGCGTCGGCTCGTCCCTGGCGTACGAGGAACGGGTGCCGATCGAGCCGGGAGACACCGTCGTACGCCGGATCGTCACCGTGGTCGCCGACGGCCGCCTCGACCGGAACGGGGCCGCGGCCCTCATCCGCAAGGCGGTGAGCCTGTGACCGCCGAGACGATCCCGGAGGCCGTTCCGACCGCCGAGACGTATACGAACCCCGTCCTGAACGCCGACTGGTCCGACCCGGACGTGGTCCGCGTGGGCGACGACTTCTACCTCACCGCGTCCAGCTTCGGCCGCGCCCCGGGCCTGCCCCTGCTGCACTCCCGCGACCTGGTCAACTGGACCCTGGTCGGCCACGCGCTGGAACGCCTGGAACCGGCGAGCGAGTTCAGGTCCCCGCGGCACGACTGCGGCGTCTGGGCACCCGCCTTGCGTCACCACGACGACCGCTTCTGGATCTTCTGGGGCGACCCCGACCAGGGCGTGTTCCAGATCAACGCCCCCGAGATACGCGGCCCGTGGACCCGCCCCCATCTGCTGAAGGAGGGCAAGGGGCTCATCGACGCCTGCCCCCTGTGGGACGAGGAGACCGGCGCGGCCTACCTGGTGCACGGCTGGGCCAAGTCGCGCTCGGGCATCAAGAACCGGCTCACCGGCCACCGCATGCACCCCGACGGCACGTCACTCCTCGACGAGGGCAAGGTGATCGTCGACGGCGACCGCATCCCCGGCTGGTTCACCATCGAGGGCCCCAAGCTCTACCGGCACGACGGCTGGTTCTGGATCTTCGCCCCGGCCGGGAGCGTCGAGACCGGCTGGCAGGGCGCCTTCCGCTCGCGTGGCTTCTTCGGGCCGTACGAGGAGAAGATCGTCCTGGAGCAGAAGGACACCGACGTCAACGGCCCCCACCAGGGCGGCTGGGTGCGCACCCCGTCCGGCGAGGACTGGTTCCTGCACTTCCAGCAGCGCGGCGCCTACGGCAGGGTCGTCCACCTCCAGCCGATGCGCTGGGGCGCGGACGGCTGGCCGGTGCTCGGCGACGACGGCGCCCCCGTGGCCGAACACCCGAGGCCCGATCTGCCACCACAGCCGGCCGCGGCGCCCGCCACCGACGACGACTTCCCCGGCGGACGCTTCGGCCGCCAGTGGCAGTGGACGGCCAACCCGCAGGACGGCTGGGCCACCCAGCACTCCGGGGACGGCCTCAGACTGGCCTGCGTCCGCACGGCCGACGCGCACGACCTGCGCAAACTGCCGAACGTCCTCACCCAGCGGCTGCCGGGCGTCCCGTCCGCCGTCGAGGTGGAGCTGACCCTGCACGGCGAGGAGCCGGGCGCACGGGCCGGCCTCGCGGTCCTCGGAGACGCCTTCAACTGGATCGGACTCCAGCGGGGCGCCGACGGGACGGTCCACCTCGTGCACCGGTTCGCCGAGACCGTCGCCGAGAAGGAACGCGACGCCGACCACCCGCGGCTCGCGCCCGAGGGGCGGGCCAGGCTGCGCATCGAGATCGGCGCCGGAGCACGCTGCCGCTTCTTCTACGACGTCGGCGACGGACTGCGCCCCTCCGGCCAGGTCTTCGCCGCCACCCCCTGGCGCTGGGTCGGCGCCCTGCTCGGCCTGTTCGCCCTGGCGCCAGTGGGCCCGGGACACGCGGGCGCGGCGAGTTTCACGCAGTTCAGGATCAGCCCGCTGTAGATCAGTCCCGCCGTAACACACCGCTCGCGTACGTCTGTTGATCGCACGTAGAACGCCTTTTGGGAGCCGCAATGACGCACCCCCAGAGCAAGCGCTTGCCGAGGTCGGGGCACGGCAGAGTCGTGGCCGCCGCGCTCGGCCTGGTGGCCGCCCTGTGCCTCGGCACGGTCGGTGAGGCGAAGGCCGCGGACCCTTTACCGGCCGCGACCGACCGCTGGAGCGACCGGGCCCACGGATTCGCCTCCCTCGCCGGCGGTACCACCGGCGGCGCGGGCGGCAAGGTCGTGACCGTCACCGACCAGGCCGCGCTGGCGACGTACGCGGCGGCCGAAGAGCCGTACGTCATCCGGGTGTCGGGGGCGATAGCCGTCGAGCCGTTCGGTGCGGAGATCGTCGTGACCTCGAACAAGACGATCATCGGCGTCGGTGACACCGGCGAGATCGTCCAGGGCGAGCTGCACCTCAACCCCGGCACGCACAACGTGATCATCCGCAACCTGACGATCCGCGACTCGGCGGTCGAGGGCAACTGGGACTGCAAGGACACCGACTTCGACGGCATCCAGATGGACACCGTCCACCACGTGTGGGTCGATCACAACCGCTTCTCGAACATCTGCGACGGGCAGCTGGACGTCCGCAAGGACAGCGAGTACGTGACCGTCTCGTACAACCGGTTCGAGAACAACAACAAGACGTTCGGACTCGGCTGGACGACCAACGTCAAGACGCAGATCACGATCGACCACAACCTGTTCGCCCACACCAAGCAGCGCAACCCGTCCGTGGACAACGCCGCCTACGCGCACCTGTACAACAACCACCTGACGGCACAGGCGGATCCGGGCGACCCCGTGTGGACGTACGGCAACTGGTCGCGCGGCCGGACCAAGATGGTCATCGAGAACAGCTACTACCGGGACGTCCAGCACCCCTACCAGGCCGACACCACCGCCGAGCTGGTGGAACGCGGATCGATCCTGCGGAACACGAGCGGGCGGACCGACGAGTGGGGCGCGGCCTTCGATCCTCGGGAGTTCTACGACTACCGGCTGGATCCGGCTGCCGCCGTGCCGGCTCTGGTCCAGCGGTTCTCCGGGCCGCAGAAGCGCATCGGTACCACGCTGCACGTCCCCGCCGACTATCCGACCGTGCAGGCCGCCGTGGACGCCGTGCCCGACGGCAACGCCGTGCCCGTGACGATCGCGGTCGCGCCGGGCACGTACCGGGCAAAGGTCCTCATCCCCGCGACGAAGCCGAACATCGTGCTCCAGGGGACTGGACAACGCCGGTCCGACACCGTCATCGTCTACGACACGCCCGCCGCGTACGGCGGCTCCACCGGGAGCGCGACCGTACGGATCGCCGCGCACGACGTCACGGCCCGCAACCTCACCTTCAGCAACGACTTCGACGAGGCCGCGCACGAGCTCAGCGCCGAGCAGGCACTCGCCATGAAGACGACCGGCGACCGGATCGTCTTCGAGAACACCGCCTTCCTGGGCAACCAGGACACCCTGATGACCGACAGCCCCAAGCTGGACGTCATCAGCCGGGTCTACATCCGCGACTCGTACATCGAGGGCGATGTCGACTTCGTCTACGGACGCGCGACCACCGTCATCGAGCGGTCCGTCATCAAGGCGCTCAGCCGGGGCTCCGCCACCAACAACGGCTACATCACGGCGGCTTCGACCTGGACGGGGAACCCGTACGGATTCCTGATCACCAAGTCGAAGGTCGTGAGCGACGCGCCGGACGGGTCTTTCCACCTCGGCCGGCCCTGGCACCCGGGCGGTGAACCGGCCGCGGTCGCCCAGGTGCTGATCCGCGACACCGAGCTGCCCGCCGCGGTCAAGTCCTCCCCGTGGACCGACATGAGCGGGTTCTCGTGGAAGGACGCGCGGTTCGCCGAGTACCGCAACTCCGGGCCGGGGGCGGGCATCACCGCGGACCGGCCGCAGCTGAGCGACGCCGACGCGAAGGCGCACACCGTCGCGAACTACCTCAAGGGCACGGACAACTGGGCTCCGTATGCCCGCCACTGACCCCCACAACTTCATGTCCCCGCTGGATCCAGAAGAAGAGAGCCGACCAATGAAGATCAGCATCCGTAGAAGCAGGCGCGCTGCCATAGCCGTCGCCCTGGGTTCCGTGCTCGCGCTCACCGCCACCGCGTGCGGTGACGACGGCAGCGGCTCCGGCGGTGACAAGGGCGCCGAGGGCAGCGGCAAGGGCAAGGTCCTCTTCTGGGACAACAACGGTGGTGTCCGCACCGACATCTGGAAGGAGATCATCGCCGACTTCGAGAAGGCGAACCCGGACATCGACGTCGAGTACGTCGGGATCGCCTCCACCGAGTACCAGTCCAAGGTCGACACCGCCATCCAGGGCGGCGGCCTGCCGGACGTCGGCGGTGTCGGCGCGGCGATGATCGCGGCGATCTCCGCACAGAACGCGCTGGACCCGCTGGACGACCGTCTCGCCAAGTCCTCCCTCAACGGCAAGCTCAACGAGGACATGGTCAAGTCGCTGAAGGCGGCCGGCGGCGGCGACGGCACCCTGTACTCGATCCCGACCTCCGCCAACAACGGTGTGCTCTACTACCGCACCGACCTGTTCGAGCAGGCGGGCCTGGACGCGCCGACCACCTGGGACAAGTTCTACGAGGCCGCGGACAAGCTCACCGACAGCGGCAAGAACAAGTTCGGCTACACCATCCGCGGTGGTGCCGGCTCCATCGCCCAGGCGCTGGACGCGATGTACGGGCAGTCCGGCATCACGTCCTTCTGGGACGCCTCCGGTGAGGAGACCACGGTCAACGACCCGAAGAACGTCGAGGCGCTGAAGAAGTACGCGGCCCTCTTCAAGAAGGTCACGCCGGCCGCCGACCTGAACAACGACTTCACCAAGATGGTCGCGCAGTGGGACTCCGGCACGATCGGCATGCTGAACCACAACCTGGGTTCCTACCAGGACCATGTGAAGGCGTTCGGGACCGACAAGTTCCGGGGTATTCCGCAGCCGATCGGTGCTTCCGGCAAGCGGGTCCAGGTGTCCAACCCCGTGGACGGGCTCGGGCTGTTCAAGACGTCCAAGAACAAGGAAGCCGCCTGGAAGTTCATCGAGTTCGCCACCTCGCACGCGGAGAACTCGAAGTTCAACGAGTCGGCCGGTCAGGTTCCGGCGAACAACGACGCCGCGAAGGACGCGTGGGTTTCGAAGGCCGAGCCCACGAAGCTGGCGGCCGATGCGCTGAGTGACGGTTCCACGACCATTGTTCAGCTGCCGTACTACCTGCCCGACTGGGGCACCATCTCGAAGTCGGACAACGAGCCGAACTTCCAGAAGGTGCTGCTCGGCAAGATGAGCGCGAAGGACTTCCTCGACACGCTGGCCGAGCAGTTGAACACGGCTCAGGCGGAGTGGAACGAGCAGAAGGGCTAAGAACTCGGCAGGTTCGGCTTTGCGGCCGGCCGCGGGTTTGTCGTGGCCGGCCGCGCGGTTCCCCGCGCCCCTTCGGGGGCGCGGGGGACACCCCCCACGTGAAAGGCACCCTCTATCTCGTAAGGCCGTCGAGAAAGGCACATCGTCGTGTCGCTCACCCGCAGACAGGTCACCACCGCGGCGCTCGCCGCCGCTCCTCTCGCTTTTGCCGCAACCGGTACCGCGCAGGCTTCAGGCCGTCGTCCGCGGACCCTCTATGTCGCAGGTGATTCCACCGCCGCCCAGAAGTACTCCGCCGCCGCCCCCGAGACCGGGTGGGGCATGGCGCTTCCGTTCTTCCTGCACAAGGACCGGCCCGTCGCCAATCACGCGGTGAACGGACGGAGTTCGAAGAGTTTCGTCGACGAGGGACGGCTCGACGCCATACTCTCCGCGATCCGGCCGGGGGACTTCCTGCTCGTCCAGTTCGCGCACAACGACGAGAAGACCGAGGACCCCACTCGTCACACCGAGCCCTGGACGACGTACCAGGACTATCTGCGCCTGTACATCGAGGGCGCCCGGGCCCGCGGGGCCCGGCCCGTGCTCGCCACGTCCGTCGAACGTCGCAGGTTCGACGCGAACGGCAACGCCCTGCCGACCCACGGCGAGTATCCGGCGGCGATGCGTGCGCTCGCCGAGGAGGAGCGCGTGGCGCTGCTCGACCTGCAGGCCCTCTCACTCGCGCTGTGGCAGAAGCTCGGCGTCGAGGAGACGAAGAAGTACTTCAACTGGACCGCGACCGAGCAGGACAACACGCACTTCAACCCGCCGGGCGCGATCGCCGTGGCCCGGCTGGTCGCCGCCGAGCTGCTGCACCACCGGGTGCTGGGGCGCCAGGACGTGCGCCGGCTCGACGCGGAGATCCCGGAGTCCTGGATCACCTGGCCGACGGCCACCGCGTAACCACCTTTCATCGAGAGAGAGCGGCACCATGAACACACGTATATGGCATGGGCATGTCACCAAGAAGATCGCCGTGCTGATCGGCTGCACCGCGCTCGTCCTCGGTGTCACCGGCACCACCGCCCAGGCCGGGTCCGGGTCCCGTGACCTCGGCCGCCAGGTCCTCGGGGCGAACGACGGCTGGGGCTCCGAGGGGGCCGGGACGACCGGCGGTTCGGCCGCGGACGCCGAGCACGTCTACACCGTCAGCACCTGGGCGGAGTTCAAGGCCGCCCTGAAGGCCGGCGGCACCGCACCCAAGATCATCAAGGTGAAGGGGATGATCGACGCCGTCTCGGAGGGCTGCGAGGCCTTCGTCGCCGGCGGCTACGACCTCCAGCAGTACCTGAAGGACTACGACCCCGCCGTCTGGGGCAACGACAAGGTCGCCAGCGGTCCGCAGGAGGACGCCCGGGTCGCGTCCGCCGCCAACCAGGACACGGCCATCAAGGCCAACGTGCCCAGCAACACCACCATCGTCGGCGTCGGCAGAAACTCCGGCATCCTCGGCGGCAGCCTCCAGATCAAGGGTGTCTCGAACGTCATCCTGCGCAACCTCACCATCGAGGCCCCGCTCGACTGCTTCCCGAAGTGGGACCCGACCGACGACAACAACACCGGCAACTGGAACTCCGAGTACGACGCCGTGGTCGTCTTCGGCACCGACCACGTGTGGATCGACCACAACACGTTCACCGACGGGCGCTACCCCGACAGCGAGCGGCCGTCCTACTTCGGCAAGGTCTTCCAGCAGCACGACGGGCTGACGGACATCGTGCGCGGCTCCAACCACGTGACCGTGTCCTGGAACCGCTTCCAGGACCACGACAAGAACATGCTGATCGGCAACAGCGACGGCACCGCCGCCCTCGACGCCGGCAAGCTCAAGGTCACCATGCACCACAACCTCTTCGACGGGATCCTCCAGCGCTCCCCGCGGGTGCGGTTCGGACAGGTCGACGTCTACAACAACCACTACGTGGTGTCCGACGAGCAGAAGTCCGACTACTACATCTTCGGTGTCGGCATCTCCTCACAGCTCCACGCCACCCACAACGCGATCTCGCTGCCGGCCGGTGCAAGCGTCGGCAAGGTCCTGAAGAGGTGGAACGACTCGCCGCTGACCGCCGAGAACAACTACGTCAACGGCAAGCTGACCGACCTGATCGCCGTGCACAACGCGGAGATCCCCGCCGAGACCCTGCGGTCGGGCGCGGGCTGGACGCCGACCCTGCGCACCAAGGTCGACCCGCCGAAGGCCGTCCCGGCGATCGTCGGCCACCGTGCGGGCGCCGGCCGCCTGCACTGACGCACACCGGACCAAGTGGGCGTCGGCCTTCCGCGCCGACGCCCGCGAACCGGCCGGGGCGGGACCGCACCGCACCCCGATCAGGGATGCGCCCGCCCCGGCTCCTGTTCCTCCCCCCGCCCGCGAGGAAGCACCCCACCGGACCACCCCGCCCAGCCGCACCTCCAAGGAGCACCCGCATGTCCTCGCCCCACGTCCAACTGCCCCTGTCCAGAAGGGGATTCTTGATGGCGAGCGCCGGAGCGGGCGCCGCGCTCGGGCTGGCCGCCGCGCCCTCCGAGGCCGCCGCCCGGCCCCGCCCGTTCGGCCGGTACGGGTCCCCGGCCGCGCGCCTGACCCCGAAGACGCTCTACGTCGACCAGCAGGGCCGCGGCGACTTCACCACCGTCCAGGCAGCCGTGCGGGACGCCACCACCGCCGGGTACACCCTGGTCATCGCGCCCGGCGTGTACCGCGAGACGGTGTCCGCCGGGGTCGTCGACCCGGCCACCGGGCAGCGCACCGAGGCCGCCGCCGAGATGACCTGGATCGGCGCGAGCGAGAACCCGCGCGACGTCGTCATCGTCTACGACAACGCGGCCGGCACGATGAAGCCCGACGGCTCCGGCACCTACGGCACCACCGGCTCCGCCACCACCCTGATCCGCACCGACGGCTTCACCGCCCGCTGGATCACCTTCGCCAACGACTGGCTGCGCGCCGACCACCCCGGGGTGTCCGGCACCCAGGCCGTCGCCATCAAGGTGCTCGGCGACCGCTCGGCCTTCCACCACTGCCGTTTCCTCGGCCACCAGGACACCCTGTACGCCGACTCCTTCGCCCTGTCCGTCTTCGCCCGCCAGTACTACGCGCACTGCTACGTCGAGGGAGACGTCGACTTCGTCTTCGGCCGGGGCACGGCGGTCTACGAGAACTGTCACTTCCGCACCCTGAACCGCACCGACCTCACCAGCGCCCCGTACGGCTTCGTCTTCGCGCCCTCCACGGCCGGCGCCAACCCGCTCGGCTACCTGGTGCTCCGCAGCCGGATCACCAGCGAGGCCCCGGACGCCTCCTACAAGCTGGCCCGGCCCTGGGTCCCCAGCTCCGACACCACCGCCCGCCCGTCGCTCACCGTGCGGAACACCTGGCTCGGCCCGGGCATCGACGCGGTCGCGCCCTACACCAACATGTCGGACGCCTTCCCGTGGCAGAACCAGCGGTTCGCCGAGTACCGCAACACCGGGCCCGGCGCGGAGATCACCGTGCCCGCCAACCGTCCCCAGCTCACCGACGAACAGGCCCGGTCGGCGACGCGTGCGGCCTACCTCGGTGACTGGACGCCGTGGAAGGGGGCGCGCTGATGCGCAGGCGCACGCTGCTCACGGGCATCACCGGCACACTGGTGGCGGCCGGTGCCGGTCCCGCGTGGGCGGTGGGCCGCCGTGTCCTGCACGTCCGCCCCGGAGACTCCGTTCAGGCGGCCGTCGACGCGGTGACCGGCCCCGGCTGGACGATCGTCGTGCACCCGGGGACGTACCGCGAGGTCGTCAAGGTCCCCGCCGACAAGGCCGGGCTGACCCTGCGGGGTGCCACGCGCGACCCACGGGACGTCGTCATCGTCCACGACAACGCCAACGGCACGCAGAAACCCGACGGCTCGGGCACGTACGGCACCGCGGGCTCCGCCACCTTCACCTCGGCGGCCCCCGGGCTCACCGTCCGCGACCTCACCCTCGCCAACGACTGGCTGCGCGCCGACCATCCCGAGATCACCGGAACGCAGGCGGTGGCGGCGTACACGTACGGCGACCGCACCCACTTCGAGAACGTGCGCCTGCTGGCCCACCAGGACACCCTCTTCGTCGAGACGACCGCGCTGGACGTCTTCGACCGGCAGTACTTCCACCGCTGCTACATCGAGGGCGACGTGGACTTCGTCTTCGGCCGGGCGACCGCGGTCTTCGAGGACTGCCACTTCCGCACGCTGCGACGGGACGTGAGCTTCACGCCCAAGGGCATGGTCTTCGCCCCGTCCACCGCCCGTGCCAACCCGCACGGCATCCTCGCCCTCCGCTCCCGGATCACCTCCGCCGCGGAGGACGGGGCGTACAAGCTGGCACGGCCGTGGGTGCCGTCGTACGAGACGACCGCCTGGCCCTCCCTCGTCGTGCGGGACACCCGGATCGGCCCCGGGATCGACGCGGTGGCGCCGTACACCAACATGCGCGAGGCGTATCCCTGGCAGACCATGCGGTTCCGGGAGTACCGCAACACCGGTCCGGGCGCGGCGATCACCGTGCCGGAGAACCGGCCGCAACTGACGGCGTCCGAAGCCGAGCGGCACACCAAGCAGACGTACCTCGGCGACTGGCGGCCCCGTGCGTAGGGCCGTGACAGCCCTCCTGGCCTGCGCGTTCCTGCTCGTGCCGACGACGGCCTCCGCCGCCGAGCGCGCACCCGTCGGCTGGGCCTCCACCGGCACGGGCACCACCGGCGGGGCGGGCGGCACCACCTGGACGGTGCACACCCGCGCCGAACTCAAGGAGGCCCTGGCCAACGGGGGAGACCCCGCCGCACCCAAGGTGATCCGGGTCGTCGGCGACATCAACGGCCATGAGGCGGCGGACGGTTCGCTGCTCGGCGAGCAGGACTACGCGCCCGGCTACGACCTCGCCAAGTACATGTCCTGCTTCGGCGAGGACGGCGGCGCCTGGTCCGACACCCGCCACGACTACTGCAAACAGCAGCGCCAGTTACGGCAGACCGGGTCGACGAAGGAGAAGCTGCAGATCCAGCTGACCGTGCCGAGCAACACCACCCTGGTCGGCGTGGACGGCTACGCCCGGCTCCTCGGCGTCTTCCTGACCGTCAACACCGGCACGAACATCATCGTCCGCAACCTCCACCTCGAAGCCCCCGTCGACCACTTCACCAGCTGGTCGCCAAACGACGGGACACAGGGCAACTGGAACGCCCGCTTCGACGCGATGACCGTGATCACCGGCAAGAACATCTGGGTCGACCACTGCACCTTCACCGACGGCCGCTTCCCGGACCGCGAGGCGCCCCTCGGCTTCCACGGCGAGCACGTCCAGCGCCACGACGGCCTCCTCGACATCGAGGACGGCTCCGACTTCGTCACCGTCTCCGACAGCCGCTTCACCGACCACGACAAGGCGATCCTCATCGGGTCGGGGGACGGGCGCGGCGACCGGGACCGCGGGCACCTCAAGGTCACCTTCGTCCGCAACCTCTTCACCGACATCGTGCAGCGCGCCCCCCGCGTCCGCTTCGGACAGGTGCACGTCGTCAACAACGTCTACCGGGGCCGGGCCGCCGACACCCTGTACGCGCTCGGCGCCGGCCTGGAGTCCGCGATCTTCTCCGAGCGCAACGTCCTCCGGTACCCGCGCGGCACCCCGGCCCTCGCGGTCGCCGATTACGGGGGCGAGCACTTCCGGGACACCGGCTCCTGGTTCAACGGCCGTCCCGCCCACCTGAACGCCGTGGCGAACGGCCTCGGCCTGACGAACGACGTCGGCTGGGACCCCGCCGACGTCTACGACCACCGGCCGCTCCGATCCCCGTCGGCGGTCGAGCACCACGTCCTGCGTCACGCCGGCCCCGGGAGGCAGTATGACTGAGCTGTTCGGCCGCCGGACCTTCGTGGCGGGAGCCGCGGCGGCGGCGTTCCTCGGCGGCACTCCCGGACAGGCCCAGGCCGCCGAGCTCGTCGGCGGCAACCTCCCCGACTTCCACCCGGCGCTGAAGGACGAGCTGCGCTTCCCGCTCGCCTGGGGCACGTCACCCGTCCGCGACTTCAGGTCCTGGCGCCGCGCCGCCCGTTCCAAGGTCGAGGAGCACCTCCTCGTCGACCGGCAGGACAAGACGCCCTACGCGCCCGAGTTCACCGCCGGCCCCCAAGGGGAGGGATACACCAGGGAGTTGGTGACCCTCTCCCTCACCTCGTACGAACGCGTCCGCGGCACCCTGCTCACCCCGCACGGCACCGGCCCCTTCCCCGCCGTCCTGCTCCTGCACGACCACGGAGCCAGGTTCGACATCGGGAAGGAGAAACTCGTCCGGCCCTGGTACGACGACACCCGCCTCGCCTCCGGGCAGGCATGGGCGGACAAGTACTTCAGCGGACGCTTCGTCGGCGACGAACTGGCCCGGCGCGGCTACGTCGTCCTGTGCCTGGACGCGCTCGGCTGGGGCGACCGCGGCCCCCTCACCTACGAGCAGCAGCAGGCCCTCGCCTCCAACTTCTACAACCTCGGCTCCTCGCTCGCCGGACTCATGGCCCGCGAGGACGCTCGCGCCGCCGCCTTCCTGGCCGGCCTCGACCGCGTGGACGCACGCCGGGTCGCGGCCGTCGGGTTCTCCATGGGCGCGTACCGCGCCTGGCAGACCGCCGCGCTCAGCGACCACCTCGCCGCCGCGGCGAGCATGTGCTGGATGACCGGGCTGAAGGAAATGATGGTGCCCGGCAACAACACGCTGCGCGGGCAGTCGTCGTACTACATGCTCCACCCCGGGCTTCCCCGGTTCCTCGACTTCCCCGACGTGGCGGGCATCGCCGCACCCAGGCCGATGCTCTTCTTCAGCGGCGCGCTGGACACCCTCTTCCCCGCCGACGGCGTACGGGTGGCCCACGACAAGCTGCGCGCCGTCTGGCGCTCGCGCCACGCCGAGGAGCGGTTGCACCTCAAGACCTGGCCCGACCTCGGCCATGTCTTCGTCGACCGCATGCAGGACGAGGTCTTCACCTGGCTGGACCGCGTCCTGTGACCCCCTCCCCATCCGCACGACGTCAAAGGATCCGCACTCCATGACTCGTCGTACCGCTCTGACCACCCTCGGCACGGCCCTCGCCCTCGGCGCCGCCCTCGCCTTACTCCCCACCCAGGCACAGGCGGCGACCGTGGTCGTCAGCAACTCCACCGACCTGTCCAACGCCATCAAGAACGCCACACCCGGCACCGTCATCCAGGTCCGCGGCGGCACCTACTACCCGACCGCCACCCTCCAGTCCACGGCCAACGGCACTTCCTCGGCGCCGGTCACGCTCACCGCGTACGGCTCGGAGACGGTGAAGATCGACGGGTCGTCGCTCCCCTCCGGCGGCTGGATCCTCAAGCTCACCGCCGACTACTGGAACGTCTCCAACCTGACCTTCCAGAACTCCCCGGACAGCGCCGTCGTCTGCCAGTCGTGCACCGGCACCAACTGGAACAACATCAAGACCGTCAACGGCGGCGACTCCGGCTTCACGCTCACCGGCGACGGCACGGTCAACAACACCGTCAGGAACATCGACAGTTACGGCCACTACGACGCCGCCACCCACGGCGAGAACGCCGACGGCATCGCCGTGAAGTTCGGCTCCGGCACCGGCAACCTCATCACCGGGGCCCGCCTCTACAACAACTCCGACGACGGCCTGGACTTCTGGTCGTTCTCCTCGCCCGTCACCGTCGAGCACACCTGGGCCATGGGCAACGGCAAGAACCGCTGGTCCGACTCCGCCTTCGCGGGCGACGGCAACGGCTACAAGCTGGGCGGCGACGGCGAGGTCGTCGCGCACGTCATCAACAACTCGGCCGCCTGGGACAACGCGGGCAACGGCTTCACCGAGAACAGCAACAAGGGCGCGATCGTCATCAACCGCACCACCGCCTACGCCAACGCCAAGTGGGGCTACTACTTCGCCACCGGCGCGGCCAAGCTGGGCAAGAACCTGGCCGTGAGCAACGGCGGCGGATCCGTCAACAAGGGCTCCTCGGTGGCCTCGTCCGGCAACAACTGGGACTCCGGGATCTCCACCCCGGCGTTCAGGTCGACGGACGCGAGCAGCACGTACAACGCCCGCAGTTCGAGCGGCACCCTGCCCGCCACGACGTTCCTGACGACGGGCTCGACCACCATCGGCGCGACGATGAACTGAGCCGACCGAGGCCGTCGACCCGATTTTTGCTCCTTGAAGTGGTCAAGATCGGGCAACGGGTCTCGTGCTCGCGATGGTGCGGCGCGTAGAAACCTGTCACATGCACAAGTCACTGCGTATCGCTGCTGTCACCGCCGCCTGTGCCGTAACGGGTGCCGCCCTGTACGGCGCAGGTGCGGCCACCGCCGGCCAGTCCACGGCCAACTCCACCCACGAGCCCTACAACATGGGGCTTCTGGCCAAGGACATCGACACCTACTACGGCACCACCCTCGACGCGAACGGTGTCTACCAGGCGTCCGCGGACAGTCCGTACGCCAAGGACCTCGCCCGCATCGACGTCGCCGCGAAGAAGCAGATCGACCAGGCGGTCCCCAAGTCGCTGCACAAGGGGGAGAGACCCGCGGTCGTCTTCGACATCGACGACACGCTGCTGCTCAGCCTGGACTACGAGAAGAAGTACAACTACGGCTACAACAGCGCCACCTGGGCCGCGTACGTGAACCAGGCCGACCGTCCGGCCGTGTTCGGCAGCCCCGAGCTGGTCAGGTACGCGCAGTCCAAGGGTGTCGAGGTCTTCTACGTCTCGGGGTTCAGCGCGGCGCAGCGCTCCGCCGCCGTCGACAACCTGAAGAAGGTCGGCGCGGACGTGAATCTCGACGCCGGCCACATGTTCCTCAAGGACACGGCCAACCCGCCGTCCTACCTGAGCGGTTGCGCCACGCCGGGCGCCTGGACCTGCACCACCGTGCAGTACAAGTCCGGCACCCGGCGGCACATAGAGAAGGACCTCGGGTACGACATCGTCGCCAACTTCGGCGACCAGTACTCCGACCTCGACGGCGGCTACGCCGACCGCACGTACAAGCTGCCGAACCCGTCGTACTTCGTCAGTTAGACCGCACGGGCCTGATCGACTCCAGCGTCGGCACCACCGGCTTGATCGTCCCGTCCGCCGCGAACTCCATGCGGTCGATGGTCGTCTCGCGGTGCATGCCGTCGCCGCCCGGCCTGCCGGGGCCGTTCAGGGCGAACCGGTGGTAGACGGCATACCAGTCGTCGGTGCCCGGGGCGTTCACCACGGAGTGGTGGCCGGTGCCGAGGATGCCGTACTCGGCACGCTTGGACAGGATCGTCCCCCGCTTGGTCCACGGACCGAGCGGGGACGGTCCGGTCGCGTAGGCGACGTGGTAGTTCTCGCTGCGGGTGTCGTCCTCGGACCACATGAAGTAGTACGTGCCGTTCCGCTTGATCACGAAGGATCCCTCGCGGAAGTTGTCCGGGGTGATGTCCTGCACCTTCGTCGCGTCGAAGGACACCATGTCGTCGTTGAGCGGCACCACGTACCCGCGTCCGTTGCCCCAGTAGAGATACGACGTCCCGTCGTCGTCCGTGAAGACGGCCGGGTCGATCATCTGGCCGCTCAGCGCACCGCCCTTGGCCACCAGGGGTTTGCCGAGCGCGTCCTTGAAGGGACCGGCGGGGGAGTCGGCCACCGCCACGCCGATCTGCTGCTCGGCGCAGAAGTAGAAGTAGTACTTGCCGTCGCGCTCGGCGATGGCGGGCGCCCACGCGTACTTGTCCGCCCAGGTCACGTCGGGCCCGAGGTCCAGGATGACGCCGTGGCCCTTCCAGTGGACGAGATCCTTCGACGAGTACGCCGTGAACCGCGTACCGCCCCAGCCCTGGAAGCCGTCCGTCGTCGGGTAGATCCAGTACTCGCCGTTCAGATAGTGCACGTCGGGGTCGGCGTTGAGGCCCGGCAGGATCGGGCTGCGGGTGCGGACCGCCTCGACGGTCCAGGCGCGCTTCGTCCCGTCGGCGGCCGTCACGGTGTACGTCTGCGGCTTGCGGAAGTCCCGGCGGGTACCGGACCGCGGGCTCACGCTCGCGCCCTCGCTCACATGCAGCTTCGGGGCGAGCCGCGACGCGTCCACGCCGGGCTCCATCGGCAGCACGGTCTTCGACGCGGCCTCGGTGACGACCGCGTACCCCTTCTGGCCGGTCACCGTCGCGTCCACGACCGACGCCGGCGTGGCCGGGTACGCGGCAAGGAGCCGGTCGTACTCGGCTTGCGTCACCGGCAGCACCGTGCCGTGCCGCGGGCTCGCGGGCAGCTGGTAGTTCGCGGACATCGTCCACCTGCCCGAGTCGAGGTCGGTGGTCTCGAAGGGGACGTAGCCGCGGCCGCCGTACTCGTCGATGAACAGGTACCACTTCTTCTCGGTGTTGGACTTGAAGACCGTCGGCCCCTCGCCGCGGGTGATCGAGCCGCTGCCGATGCAGTCGGAGACGAAGTCGTACGAGGTGTCCGTCAGGCTCGTCGACTTCTCCCCGGTGATGAACTTGGAGCAGGGCGAGCTGGAGGACGGGTCCCGCTCGTCCTTGGTGTAGCGGTAGTAGGTGTCCTTGTGCTTCACGACCGTCGAGTCGATGACCGAGTAGCCGGGGTCGTCCCAGACCTTCGGCTCGCTGAAGGTGCGGAAGTCCTTCGTGGTCGCGTAGAGCATCTTGTTGTACGTCGATCCCGTGTGGCCCGGATCGTCGTCGGCGTACAGCTTCGACGCCCAGAAGACGACGAACTCGCCGAGCGAGTCGTCCCAGTAGGCCTCCGGCGCCCAGGTGTTACCGGCGCTGTCCGGAGAGACCTTCACCAGGCGCTGGTCGGTCCAGTGGACCAGGTCCGTGGACTCCCACACCATGATCGACTTGCTGCCGTGCCGCTGGACCTGGTCCCAGCTGCCGCTGCTGTTGCGGTACATCCTCAGGTCGGTGGCGATCATGTAGAACCTGTCGCCCTCGGGGGAGCGGATCACGAACGGGTCCCGCAGCCCCTTCTCGCCGATGGTCGACGTGAGGACCGGCTTGCCCGCGTTCAGCTCACGCCAGTGCAGCGCGTCGTTGCCACGGCTGAGGGCATAGCGGATCTGCTCGCCGTCGGCGGTGCCCTCGCCGGTGAAGTAGGCGAAGAGGTAGCCGGCGTACTTGGGCTGCTTCACGGGTGGTGCTCCTGAATGCGCGGTGCTGGGCGGACTGGCGACAAGGGAGAGGAGGGAGAGGAGGAGGGCCAGGAAGGGGATCAGGAGCGTGCGGGCGGTACGGCCTCTGGGGGGTCGCATGACACATCCTGTGTGAGTGTGGGGGTTTCTGTGGAGTCGGTTCGCCTTCGGAGTGTCATGGGAGGGGGACAGCTGGTCAATCGGTGCGGATGAGGCCGACGGAAGCGAAAGTTTCGATCGTTTTCGCGAGGCCCCGGCAACCTTTCCGGCCGGGGCGACGACCGGATGTCAGAAGCGGGCCGGGGCGGCCCCTCCGGTCCGCTTCGCCCCCATTCCCCAGGAAAGGAACGCCCCGTGCGCCCCAGCACCGGACGCCACCGCAGGACGCGGACCCTCTCGATCGCCGCGACGGTGGCCCTCGCCGCGTGCGCGGGCGGCGTGTACCTCGGCCTGTCCGAGGGCGGCGCCCAGGCCGCCTCGACGACGGTCACCGTGTCCACCACCGGCCAGCTGGAGGCGGCCGTCAAGAACGCGTCCGCGGGCACCGTCATCCAGGTCCGCGCCGGCACGTACTACCCGACGGCCACCCTCGAGTCCACGGCCGACGGCACCGGTTCGGCGCGGATCACGCTGCGGGCGTACGGCAGCGAGAAGGTGCGGATCGACGGCTCCCGGCTGGCCGACGGCTCCTGGCTCGCCGGGATCCACGGCGACCACTGGACCGTCCAGGACCTCACCTTCCAGAACTCCCCGGCCCAGGGCCTGGTCGTCACCTCCTCCGTCGGGGGCGTCTTCGAGAACCTCGTCACCGTGAGGAACGGCGACTCCGGCTTCACCCTGCGCGGCGACGGCACGAGCGACAACCTCGTGCAGAACCTGGACAGTCACGGCAACTACGACCCGGCCGGGCACGGGCAGAACGCCGACGGCATCGCGGTGACGTTCGGCTCCGGGACGGGGAACAGGATCACCGGCGCACGGCTGTACGGCAACTCCGACGCCGGCCTCGACCTGTGGCAGTTCTCCTCACCGGTCACCGTCGAGGACACGTGGGCCTTCGGCAACGGAGAGAACCGGTGGGCCGACCCGGCATTCGAGGGCGACGGCAACGGGTTCGAGCTGGGCGGCGGGGGTGTCACGGTCGCGCACGTCGTCAACGACAGCGCGGCATGGGACAACAGGGCGAACGGCTTCACCGAGAGCTCCAACCCCGGCGCGGTCGTGCTGAACCGGAACACCGCCTACGCCAACGCCGGGAGCGGGTTCTCCTTCGCCACGGGGAAGGCGCGGCTGGCACGGAACCTCGCGGTGAGCAACAAGGGCGGTCCGTCCGAGCTGGGTTCGTCCATTGTCTCCGCCGCGAACAACTGGGACAGCGGCGTCAGCACACCGGCGCTGAAGTCGACGGACGCCACCTCGGCCCAGGGCACCCGCGAGGCGGACGGCTCGCTGCCCGCCACGACGTTCCTGACCACGGGGTCGACGGCCATCGGTACGGCGATGGGCCGGAGCCGGCAGGGATGAACGCCCCCACCGGTCGTCACCGGCGGGGGCGTTCCGCGTACCGGCCGAGGGGGGCTCGACCAGTGCTTCCGGTCGGCCCAAGGGGGGCTTGGCCGACCGGCATCCGGGCCGTCGGACGTCTGAACGACGACCCGGAGTCAGAGGATCACTGATACGTGATGTCAGACGCCGAGAACCGGCAGGACGTTGCGTCCGGACCGACACCGAGCTGAGTGGGCTCCTTGCCGGTGTTGTTGCCCTGGAAGCGGACACAGGTCTTGATCTTCTTGCCGCTGTCGCCGTGGATGCGCACGTTGCGCAGGGCGGCGGTGTCGCCGTAGTTGGCGTTGACGCCGACGATCGAGTTCATCGGCGCGGTGACGTCGACGTCGTTGATGATGATCGTGCGCTTGTACTGCGTGGAGCAGTTGCCGCAGGACCGCACCAGCTTGCCGGAGTTCTCGACCTGGAACTTGCTGACGACGAGCTTGCCCGCGCCGTTGAACTGGAGGACCTTGTCCGATCCGTTCTTCGCGCCGCCGCCGTGGACGGTGTACACGGACGACGCGGACTTGCCCTTGAAGGTGGCGGCGTCCTCGCCGACGTCCAGCCACCACACGTTCTGCAGGGTGCAGCTGCCCAGGCAGTGGACGCCGTCCGCGGCCGGGGTGCCGATGATCACGTTCTTGAGGACCGCACCGTCGGCCAGCTGGAAGACCGGGTCCTGACCCTCCTGCTGGCCGCTGCCGCCCAGGGCGCCGGAGCCGTAGAACTTCGTGAGCTTGCCGTCGTACGTGCCGGACACCTTGATGGTCGACGACACGGCCTTGCTGCCCTTGGCGGTGGGCCACGCCGAGGCGGCGCCGGCGGAGGACAGCAGTGACGTGGTGACGATCGCGGCGCCGGTGATGCCTAACGCGGCGGTCGAGGCGATCACGGCCCGCCTCGTGGTGACCCGGCGGCGGTGTCGGACGCGCTTTTCGGCTCGTGCAGTCATGCCCATTCCTTGCGTGGGGGAGGAACCTTGCGTTTCCTGGTCGCCACGGGGTGAGGAAAGGGTTGCCGCCTCTTCGGGATTTTTCTACGAGTCGTCCTCGTCGTCATCACGCGCGGCGAAGTCGCCCGCCACCGCACGCTGTTCGCCGCCCACGGTGGCGGTGATCGCGTAGTTGTCGTCCCGCGCGTCCCGCCCGCCGCGGTCGTGGTCGTACTGGCCCGCGAACACCCACTCGCCCGCCAACAGGGAACGGTCGGGCTTGAGCACCCAGGTGTAGACGAGGAAACCGTCCTGCTCGACGACCGTCGCCGTGAAGTCGCCCTCGGGAGCGGACCGCCAGGCACCCGCCGAGGTCACCCCGCCGGTCTGTCTGACCTTCAGCCGGACGGTGAGCGCGGTGAGTTTCCCGCTCGTCTTGAGGGTCACGTTGCTCTGCCCCCAGAACTCGTTGCTGTGCGGGTCCACCGAGCCGTCCGACCACAGCGGGCCGTCCTCGACGCCGGAGGCGGCGGGCGCCTCGACGGTGGCGGAGGCGCTCGGGGTCCGCGCCGGCGAACTGTCTGCCTCGGGGGACTGCTGCGGGGCGCTCGGCGTCGGGTCCGCGGGCGGGGCGGGCGCGCGGCTCGTCGCGTCGGGGGACGGTGTCGCCGTGACCGCGACGTTCCTCTGCGGGGGAGTGTCCTCCTTCACCGCGGAGGCCACCGCGTAGCCGCCGACACCGAGAACGCCCGCGACCGCGGTGGTCGCGGCGACCACCCGCACCCAGCCGAACACCGGCGGACGGGTCGCCCGGTGGTCGAGGCGGGCCTGCTCGGTCATGCCGCGTTCGATCCGGGCCAGGATGCGGGCGCGGTCGGGCTCGTGCGTTCCGGCCGTCTCGTGCAGCCGGGCGCGCAGCTCGTCGTGCACGTCCCGCTGCATGGTCATCGGTCCCTTCCCACGGCGTCACCGGTGCGCGCCATCGCCGCATGCACTCTAAGCGGTGCCGTCTGCGTGCCGAGCAGCCGCTGCAGCTCCGCCATCCCCTTCGAGGTCTGGCTCTTCACCGTACCGACCGAGACGCCGAGGGCGAGCGCGGTGTCCTTCTCCGAGAGGTCGAACGCGTGCCGCAGCACCACGCAGGCCCGCTTGCGGAACGGCAGCCTGCGCAGGGCCTCCTGAACGTCCACCACGCCGGCGACGTCCGGGTTCTCGGTCTTCTCCTCGCGCTGCGACCAGAACAGCGCGATGCGCCGGCGCTCGCGGACCGCGCTGCGGATGCGGGTACGCGCCAGGTTGGCCACGACACCACGGGCGTACGCCGCCGGATGGTCGGCCGCGCGGACCCGGTCCCAGCGGTGCCACAGCGCCAGTAACGCGTCGGCCGCCAGGTCGTCGGCGGCGTCCGCCTCGCCGGTCAGCAGATGGGCGAGGCGGGACAGTTCGGCGTAGTGACGCTCGAAGAAGGCATGGAACTCCACGGAGGCGGCGTCGTCGACGACTGTGCCCACGGGCAGACCTCTCCTCACGGCGACTCGGGCACCCGCAGGGCCCCTGTGCGTGTCATGTGAATGACATGTGATCGTCCGGCGTCCGCCGGGACGAGATCCGGAAGCGTAGCAGTGATCGAACACGTGCTTCGTACGGGCCTTCGAACGCTGTATGGTCCCCCGACCCTGATTCCGTAACACGGAGAAAACCTGAAACAGGTTCAACGCAGGAACAATCCAGCCAGCACCCGCGCACCGATCATTCAGGCAACAAGGAGCAACAACCATGTCCGAACCACAGAAGGTGGCCGACCGGCAGAGTGCCCCGCCACCCGGGGCGAACAGTGTCGACCGGTTCTTCAAGATCTCCGAGCGGGGATCCACCTTCGCCCGTGAGATACGCGGCGGCTTCGCCACGTTCTTCACGATGGCCTACATCCTTGTCCTGAATCCCATCATCCTCGGCAGCGCCAAGGACAAGTTCGGCGACCAACTGGATGCGGTCCAACTCACCACCGCCACCGCCCTGGTGGCCGCCGTCATGACGATCATCATGGGCGTCGGCGGCAACCTGCCCCTCGCGCTCGCCGCCGGCCTCGGCCTGAACGCGGTCGTCGCCTTCCAGATCGCCCCGCTGATGAGCTGGGACGACGCGATGGGCCTGGTCGTCCTCGAAGGCCTCCTGATCTGCGTCCTGGTGGTGACCGGGCTGCGCGAGGCCGTCATGCACGCCATCCCGCAGGCCCTCAAACAGGCCATCAGCGTCGGCATCGGTCTGTTCATCGCCTTCATCGGCTTCGTCGACGCCGGTTTCGTCACCCGTATCCCGGACATCGCGGGCACCACGGTCCCGGTGCAGCTCGGCGCCACCGGCGCCCTCACCGGGTGGCCGATTCTCGTCTTCTGTCTCGGTGTGCTGCTGACGATCGGACTGCTCGCCCGCAAGGTCAAGGGCGCCATCCTGATCAGCATCGTGACCATGACGGTCATCGCGATGATCATCAACTCGATCGCCGACGTCAAGGCGTGGGGCCTGACCACACCCGCGTGGCCCGACAAGATCGTCGACACCCCCGACTTCGGGCTGATCGGTCACTTCAGCCTGTTCGGCGCCTTCGACGTGGCCGGCGTCGGCGTGATCACCGTCGTCCTGCTGATCTTCACGCTGATCCTGTCCGACTTCTTCGACACCATGGGCACCGTCGTCGGCATCAGCGCCGAGGCCGGCCTCCTCGACGAGGAGGGCAAGGTCCCGAACCTCGGCCGGGTGCTGCTCATCGACGGTGCCGCGGCGGTCGCGGGCGGAGCGGCCTCGTCCTCCTCCGCCACGTCCTACATCGAGTCGGCGGCCGGCGTCGGCGAGGGCTCGCGCACCGGCTTCTCCAACCTGATCACCGGCGGCATGTTCGCCCTGGCCCTGTTCCTGACCCCGCTGCTCACCATCGTCCCGCTGCAGGCGGCCGCCCCGGCGCTGGTCGCCGTCGGCTTCCTGATGATGACGCAGGTCAAGAACATCGACTGGGACAAGTACGAGATCGCCATCCCGGCGTTCCTCACCATCGCCGTCATGCCGTTCACCTACTCCATCACCAACGGCATCGGCGCCGGCTTCCTCTCCTACGTGGTGATCAAGGCGGTCCTCGGCAAGGCCAAGGAGATCCACTGGCTGCTGTGGGCGACCTCGGCACTGTTCCTGGTGTACTTCGCGATCGATCCGATCGAGCAGATCCTCGGCGCGAAGTAGCGCTGCGGCGAACACACCGGATCCGGGGCAGCCTCCGCCGAGGCTGCCCCGGCTTGTCTAGTTCTTCAGTGCCGCTTCCATCACGGCCCTGGCGACCGGCGCGGCCAGCCCGTTGCCGCTGACCTCCGACCGGGCCGCGTTCGACTGCTCCACGATCACCGCCACGGCGACCTCCTTGCCGTCGGCCTTGCCGTACGACGTGAACCAGGCGTACGGCGTCTTGCTGTTGTTCTCGCCGTGCTGGGCCGTACCGGTCTTGCCGCCCACCGTCACGCCCGAGATCTGCGCGTTCGTACCGGTGCCCTGCTCGACCACCGTCTGCATCGCCGACTGCAACTGCTCGGCGGTGGAGGAGCTGACGATCTCCTTGGTGTCCGTGTTGTCGTCGTAGTCCTCCAGGACGTCACCACCGCTGTCGGTGATCTGCGACACCATGTGCGGCGAGACCAGCTTGCCGTCGTTGGCTATCGCCGCCGACACCATGGCCATCTCGAGCGGCGTCGCCGTCACGTCGAACTGGCCGATGCCCGTCAGGGCCGTCTCCGCCTCGTCCATGTCCTTCGGGTACACGCTCTCGTACGCCCGCACCGGCACGTCCTGCGAGGCGTCGTCGAACCCGAACTTCTCCGCCTGCGCCCGGACCTTGTCCTGGCCCAGGTCGACGGCCATCTTCGCGAAGACGTTGTTGCAGGAGTACCGCAGGGCGACCCGGATCGAGGCGTTCTCGCAGGGCGCCGACGGGTTCTCGTTCGAGAGCACCCTGTTGGAGAGCGGCAGCTGATACGGGTCCGGGCTGTCCGTCTTCTCGTCCACCGAGGAGTACAGCCCGTCCTCCAGCGCGGCCGCCGCGACGACCAGCTTGAACGTCGAGCCCGGCGGCAGCGGCTGGCGCAGCGCCCGGTTCGTCATCGGTTTCTCCGGATCCTTGGTCAGCCGCGTCCACGCGTCGCCGGTCCCCGTGGCGAGCGCCGACGGGTCGTACGACGGGGTGGAGACGACCGCGAGGATCTTGCCCGTGGCCGGGTCGATCGCCACGGCGGCGCCCTTGTTGTCACCGAGCGCGTCGTACGCCGCCTTCTGCACCGAAGGGTCGATCGTCGTGATCACGTTGCCCGGCTCGGCGCGCTTGCCGGTGACCGTGTCCATCACGGTCTTCAGGCGGGTGTCCGTTCCGTCGAGCAGGTTCTGGTAGATGCCCTCCAACTGCGTCGCTCCGTACACCTGTGAGCTGTAGCCCGTGACGGCCGAGTACAGCTCGCCGTCCGTGTACGTTCGCTTGTACTTGAGGTCGCTGCCGGTGGTGGGCGCCGAGCCGGTGACCGACTTTCCGCCCACGACGATGTCGCCGAGCGGTTCGCTGTACAGCTCGATCGCGTTGCGCCGGTTGTCCTTGTCGTCCGCGAGCGCCGTGCCGTCGTAGAACTGCACCCAGGTCGCCCTGATCAACAGAGCGAACACGAGCAGCAGCGTGAAGACGGAGGCGCGCCTGATCGTTTTGTTCATCCCGCTCAGAAGGACGAGCGGAAGCGGACGGAACGTTCCCTTCCGGCGGATTTCTCATCGGGTGTTCATGAAGCCGGCCACCGCCCGCGTTCAGGCGTCCAGCGTCAGCACGACCTCGTCGATCTCCTCGCCGCGGGCGTTCGCGTATCCCGTGGCCCGGGCGGACGCGCGGAAGCCGCACTTCGTCAACACCCGCAGGGAACCCTCGTTGTCGGCGGCGGCGCGGGCGTACAGCGGGCGTTCCTGCACCTCGGCCAGCAGCGCGCCCAGAGCGGCGGTGGCGATGCCCCGGCCCCAGTGCGTGCGGTCGATCCAGTACGTGACCTCGCGCTCGCCCGGCTCCCCGTACACGGCCGCGTTGCCCACCACGTCACCATCGACGAGAACCGTCCGCGCCACCACGTCGGCCGACGACCTCTGCTGTTTCCACCGGGCCTCGAAGGCGTCCCAGTCGGCCGGATCCCGTGGGGTGAAGGCCGCCATGTGCAGGGCCTCGGGGTCGTTGAGCTGCCGGAAGAAGACCGGCAGGTCGCTGTCGTGGACATCGCGGAGTGCGACCTGCATCGTCAGAGCCTCCGAGTGGCGAGTGTCAGTCGGTCACGGGCGTCGAACAGCGCGTCCTTCACCATCTGCTCGTGGGCGGGAGTCAGCCGGGCCACCGGCACCGAGCAGCTGATCGCGTCGCGCGCCGGGGTGCGGTAGGGGATCGCCACGCCGAAGCAGCGCAGTCCCAGGGTGTTCTCCTCGCGGTCCACGGCGAAGCCCTGGTCCCGCACCTGGTGCAGCTCCTCGATGAGCTTCTCCCGGTCGGTGATCGTGTGCTCGGTCAGGGCGGGCAGGGTCTCGGGCAGCATCTTGCGGACCTGCTCGTCCGAGTAGGTGCTCAGCAGCGCCTTGCCGAGGGACGTGGAGTGCGCGGGCAGGCGGCGGCCCACTCTGGTGAAGGGGCGCAGATAGTGCTGGGACTGGCGGGTAGCGAGGTAGACGACGTTCGTGCCGTCCAGACGCGCCAGGTGGATCGTCTCCGTGGTGTCGTCCGAGAGGCGGTCCAGCGTCGGACGGGCCGCCGCGACCACCTCGTCGCCGTCGATGTACGACGTGCCGACCAGCAGCGCCCGCACGCCGATGCCGTACCGGGTGCCCGTCGCGTCCGTCTCCACCCAGCCCAGCTCCACGAGCGTGCGCAGTAGCATGTACAGACTGGACTTGGGGTATCCGACGGCCTCCTGGACCGCGGCCAGGGAGTGCATGCCGGGGCGTCCGGCGAAGTACTCCAGCAGTTCAACGGTCCGTACCGCGGACTTGACCTGTGCCCCGCCGCCTGTCTCGGCTGCCGACATCGCCCTTGACCCCTTCGTTCGACGGGAAATAGTCTCCGACAGCATATTCACCATCAGAGACAGCGTTCAGCATATCGAACGACCTGGTGGATGACCTGGAAACAGCGGCAATAAAGCGGCAAACACGCCGACGGCCGAGCAACGTGGAGGGACCCGCGGTGGCAGCAGCACCAGTCTGGAGTGTCGACCCCCGAACCGGGAAGCAGCGTGAACAGGTTGCGGTGGAGGCCACAGCCCAGGAGGTGGACGCCGCCGTCCGGGCCGCGCACGCCGCGCGCGGCGCCCTCGCCGACCGCACGGTCCGCGCGGCCTTCCTGCGCAGCGCCGCGGCCGGCCTGGAGGCGTCCAAGGACCACCTCGTCGAGGCCGCCGACGCCGAGACCGCGCTCGGCCCGGTCCGGCTGACCGGCGAACTCGCCCGCACCTGCTACCAGCTGCGGGCCTTCGCGGACATCGTCGACGAGGGCGCCTTCCTCGACGTCGTCATCAACCACCCCGACGACACCGCGACGCCGCCGATCCCCGACCTGCGCCGCTACAAGGTGCCGCTCGGCGTCGTCGCCGTCTACTCGGCCTCCAACTTCCCCTTCGCCTTCTCGGTCGCCGGCGGCGACACCGCGAGCGCGCTGGGCGCGGGCTGCCCGGTCGTGGTCAAGGCCCACCCCGACCACCCGGGCCTGTCCGAGCTGGTCGCGTCCGTACTGCGCAGGGCCGCCGCCGAGCACGGCATCCCGGACGGCGTCCTCGGCCTCGTCCACGGCTTCGAGGCCGGCGTCGAACTGGTCAAGCACCCGCTGGTCTCGGCCGCGGGATTCACCGGCTCGGTACGCGGCGGACGCGCCCTCTTCGACGCGGCGGCCGCGCGACCGGTGCCGATCCCGTTCCACGGCGAGCTGGGGTCGCTGAACCCCGTCGTGATCACGGAGGCGGCGGCCGCGGAACGCCCCGAGGCGATCGGCGCGGGCCTGGCCGGTTCGATGACGCTGGGCGTCGGCCAGTTCTGCGTGAAGCCGGGGCTCGTCCTCGCCCCGTCCGGTGCGTCGGGCGACCGTCTGCTGAAGTCCCTGACCGACGCCGTCAGCGACACCGAGGCCGGGGTGCTCCTCGACCACCGCATGCGGGACAACTTCGTCGCGGGCGTCGCCGAGCGGGCCGAGCTGCCCGAGGTGGACTCCCCGGTGACACCCGGTGCGGGTGGCGAGCACACGGTGAGCGCGGGCTTCCTGACGGTGTCGGCGGAGAAGCTGACCAGCGAGGGCGCCTACGACCTGCTCCTGGAGGAGTGCTTCGGGCCGGTGACCGTCGTGGCCCGCTACGACGACGACGCGCAGGCGCAGGCCGTCCTGTCCCGTCTCCCCGGCAACCTCACCGCGACGGTTCATCTGTCGACGGAGGAGGCGGCCGGTGAGGGGCGTGGCGCGGAGATCCTCGCCGAGCTGACCCCGCTGGCCGGCCGCGTGCTGGTGAACGGGTGGCCGACGGGTGTCGCCGTCGCTCCGGCCCAGCATCACGGCGGTCCCTACCCGGCCACGACGTCGACGTCGACGTCCGTCGGCGGGACGGCCATCGAGCGGTGGCTGCGGCCGGTCGCGTACCAGAACGCTCCGCAGGCGCTGCTTCCTGCGGAGCTTCGGGACGAGAATCCGCTGGGGCTGCCGCGGCGGTTCAACGGGCGACTGGAGCGGTAGCGCCGCAGGGGTGCGGTGGGCTGCCGGCTGCCGGTCCGTCGTGGCCGGTCGCGCAGTTCCCCGCGCCCCTGGGGACGTTCCCCTGACCCCTGATCGAACAGGTACTGGACGTGGAGATTCCCGAACTGCCCTTTCCCCTGCGTGCCTATGGGCCCGACGGCAGTTGGTCCCACGAGGACGGTGTGCTCACCGGATGGGCGGGTCCCCGCCAGGACCGCTTCGTGCCGCCCACCGGTGAGGGACTGGACCCCGCCTCCGACGCGCCGCGGCTGCTGGGTGACCCCGAAGGGGACTTCCAGCTGATCGCGCGCGTCACCGTGGGGTTCGCCGGGGCCTTCGACGCGGGGGTGCTCTACGTCCATGTCGGTGAGCGGGCCTGGGCCAAGCTGTGTCTGGAGTACTCCCCGGACGTGGCCACCGTCTGCACGGTGGTCACCCGGGGGCACTCCGACGACGCCAACTCCTGGACCGTCGAGGGCAGTTCCGTCTGGCTCAGGGTGAGCCGCACCGGCCGCGCCTTCGCCTTCCACGCCTCCCGCGACGGACAGCGCTGGACCTTCGTCCGGCTCTTCACCCTCGGGGACGAGAAGGAGACCGGCGCGGCCCTGGTCGGGTTCATGGCGCAGTCGCCGATGGGGGAGGGCTGCGTGGTGACCTACGACCACATCGAGTTCCGGCCTAGCTGGCCGAAGGACCTGAGAGACGGCAGCTGAGCGCGAACGTCACCGCCAGCAGGGCCGCGCTGATGATCAGGCTCAGCCGCATCCCCTCGACGAACCCGTCGGAGACCAGCGCCCCGAAGACGGCGATCCCCAGCCCCCCGGACACCTGGCGCGCCGAGTTGAGCACCCCGGCCGCCAGCCCCGCCCGCTCGGCGGGTACGGCGTCCATCATGGCCGCGGTCAGCGGCGGCACCGTCAGGGCGCAGCCCAGCGCCATGGGGACCAGGAGGACGGCCACCAGAGCCGACGGCGTGCCGGAGTCGACGTACAGCAGCACCAGCAGTCCCGCGGCGGCCAGCCCCTGACCCGCCAGCATGGGCAACCGGGGGCCGTACCGGCCGGCGAGCTTGCCCGCCACCACGTTCGTCACCGCGATCAGCCCGGTCATCGGCAGGAACATCAGCCCCGCGGCCAGCGCGGAGCGCCCCTGGACCTGCTGGAAGAAGAGCGAGAAGACGAACACCATGCTGTAGAAGGCGACGCTGACCGCGGCTCCCGCCGCGACCGTCGCGGTCACGGTCCGGTCGTGGAAGAGCCCGAGCGGGACGACCGGGTGCGGTTGGCGCGCCTCGATCCGGACGAACGCGGCACCGGCGACGACGGCCACCGCCCCCGCGGCCCAGCCCGCCGCCCCGCCCTCGATCACGGCGAACGTCAGCGCCGTCAGGGCCAGCACCGCCGTCACCTGGCCCGGCAGATCCAGCGGTGCCGGACGGCGTTCCGAGCGCGGGGCCCGCACCAGCAGGGCCAGGATGACCAGCCCCACCGGCAGATTGACGAAGAAGATCCCGCGCCAGTCCCAGGCCGTCGTCAGGGCACCGCCCGCCACCGGGCCCAGCGCCACCGCCGCCGAACCCCCGGCCGCCCACAGGGCCACCGCCCGGGCCCGCTTGGCCGGATCGGTGTAGGCCTGCCGCACCAGCGCCAGCGAGGCCGGGAGCACGACGGCCGCCGCCACGCCCTGCACCGTCCGCGCGCCGATCAGGGCAGGCAGGTTCGGCGCCAGCCCGCAGCCCACCGAGGCGAGCGTGAACACCGCGGTGCCCAGCGCGTACGCGCGGCTCGCCCCCGCCCGGTCGGAGAACGCCCCGGTGGACAGCATGAGCGCGGCGAAGGCCAGCGTGTAGGCGTCCACCACCCACTGCAGACCGGACATGCCGCTGCCGAAGGAGGAACCGATCGCGGGCAGCGCCACGTTCACCACGGACGCGTCGAGACAGATCAGTGCGAAGCCGAGGAGGGCGGCGGTGAGGGTGAGCGCGGGTGAGGGCCGGTCGGCGTCCAACTCCTGCTGCTCGATGGCGGGTTCGTCGGCCTTGAGGGTCCGGTTCGTTGACATGGCTTACATGCTGCGGATCCCCGGCGACGTACAGTAGTGGCCGGAATGCCATATGCCCGGAGGTTCTGGCCATGACCCAGTCGGTCGTCCCGCACCGCGTCGTCGTCATCGCGCCCTCGCCCGTGTCGATGTTCAACCTCGCCATCCCGGAGATGCTCTTCGGCAAGGTCGTCAGGGACGGGCGGCCGGGGTACGAGGTGGTGATCTGCACGGCCGAGCCGGGACCGGTGCCCACCACCGGCGGCCTCGATCTGGCCGTGGGGCGCGGTCTCGACGCGGTGCGGGACGCGGACACGGTGCTGGTGGCGGGCACCGGGGCGCCGTTCGAGCCGGAGGCGCGGATCGTGGCCGCGGTGCGCGAGGCGGCCGCCGACGGCAAGCGGATCGCGGCGCTGTGCACCGGCGCCTTCCAGCTCGCCGAGGCCGGCCTTCTGGAGGGGCGCAGGGCCACCACGTACTGGGCGCACGCCGAGGAACTCCGCAGGCGGTACCCGGGGGGTGAACCTGTGCGGAGACGTGCTGTTCGTGCAGGACGGGCCGTACCTGACGGCGTCCGGCTACGCCGCCGGCATCGACCTGTGCCTGCACATCATCCGCACCGACTACGGCGCCGCAGCGGCCAACCAGGTCGCCCGCCTCGCACTCGTCGCCCCCGTCCGCCCCGGCGGCCAGGCCCAGTTCACGCAGACCCCGCTGCCGCCCGAGCGCGGCACCGCCTGCGCCGACATCCGCGGCCATGCCATGCGCAACCTCGACAAGCCGCTCACCCTGACCGATCTGGCCCGCCACGCCGGGGTTTCCGTACGCACCCTCACCCGCCGCTTCCACGCCGAGAGCGGGGTCAGCCCCCTCCAGTGGCTGCTCCACCAGCGCATCGAGCGCGCCAAGGAGCTATTGGAGACCACCGGCCTGCCCATGGACCAGGTGGCCCGCGAGAGCGGTCTCGGCACGGCCGACTCGCTGCGGGCGCATCTGGTCCGGCGGACCGGCCTGACGCCGAGCGCGTACCGGGCGCAGTTCAGCCGTCTGGGAACCACGACCGTCGAGACCGGGGGAATGAATCCCGCTGCTTGAACGTTCACGCACCTACGGAGAAAGCCTCCGCACCGCCACGACCTGGAGAGTGTTGCCACCATGCGCGTCGAGATCTGGAGCGACATCGCCTGCCCCTGGTGCTACGTGGGCAAGGCCCGCTTCGAGAAGGCGCTGGAGGCCTTCCCGCACCGCGGACAGGTCGAGGTGGTGCACCGGTCGTTCGAGCTGGACCCCGGCCGCGCCAAGGACGACATCCAGCCCGTGCTCACGATGCTCACCAAGAAGTACGGCATGAGCGAGGCGCAGGCCCAGGCCGGCGAGGAGAACCTCGGTGCGCAGGCCGCCGCCGAAGGGCTGGAGTACCGCACCCACGGCCGTGACCACGGCAGCACCTTCGACATGCACCGTCTCCTGCACCTCGCCAAGGCGCAGGGCCGTCAGGACGAACTCCTCGCCCTGTTCTACCAGGCCAACTTCGCCGAGGAGCGGTCCGTCTTCGCCGAGGGCGAGGAACGGCTCGTCGAGCTGGCCGTCGCCGCGGGCCTCGACGCCGACGCCGTCCGCGAGGTGCTCGCCGACCCGGCCGCCTACGCCGAGGAGGTCCGCGCCGACGAGCGGGAGGCCGCCGAGCTCGGCGCGAACGGCGTGCCCTTCTTCGTCCTCGACCGCAAGTTCGGCGTCTCCGGCGCCCAGCCCGCCGAGGTCTTCGCCCAGGCGCTGACCCAGGCCTGGGGCGAGCGTCCGCCGCTGCAGCTGCTCGACCAGACGGACGCGCAGGCGTGCGGCCCGGACGGGTGCGCGGTGCCGCAGCACTGAGGAAACGCGCAGGTCGGAGCGGACGTATAAGCGCCGCTAAGAGGAATCACGTAAAAATTCGCAATGGACCGGAGGTTGTCGGAGGGCTCACAGTGGTCCCATGGAGACCTTCGAGAGCCGCGTCCGTGCCGAGTTCGCCCCGAAGAACACCTATCTGAACACCGCGAGCAGCGGGCTGCTGCCGGCCCGTACCGTCGCGGCCCTGCACGAGGCCGTGCGGCTCAGGGCCGAGGGCCGGCCGCTGGACTCCCTGTTCGCCGACGTGGAGGCCGCCCGGGCCGCCTTCGCCCGGCTGGCCGGCGTCCCGGTCGGCCGGGTCGCGGCCGGGTCCTCGGTCGTCGCGTACACCGGACTGGTCGCCGCCTCGCTGCCCGCGGGCAGCGAAGTCCTCACCGCCGAGGACGACTTCACCTCCGTCGTGAACCCCTTCTACGCCCGCGGCGACCTCAAGGTCCGGGCCGTGCCGCTGGAACGCCTCGCCGAGTCCGTCCGACACGGCACCGCGCTCGTCGCGGTCAGCTCCGCGCAGTCGGCCGATGGCCGGATCGCCGACCTGCCCGCCCTCCGGGAAGCGGCCCGGGCGCACGGCGCCCGTACGTACCTCGACGTCTCCCAGTCCGCCGGCTGGCTGCCGATCGAGGCCGACAAGTACGACTACACCGTCAGCGTCGGCTACAAGTGGCTGCTCGGGCCGCACGGAGTGGGTTTCCTCGTCGTGCCGGAGGACTTCGGCGCCCTGACGCCGATCCTGGCGGGCTGGGTCGCGGGGGAGAACCCCTGGGACAGCTGCTACGGCCCCGTCACCGAACTCGCCCACTCCGCACGCCGTTTCGACCTGCCTCCCGCCCTCTTCTCGTACGCCGGTATGCGCAGCTCCCTCGAACTGATCGAGGAACTCGGCGTGGACGCCGTGCACGCCCACGACCTCGCCCTCGCCGACCGCTTCCGTTCGGGACTCGCCGGCCTCGGCCGCGAACCGGTGCCCGCACCCGGCTCGGCGATCGTGTCCGTGCCCGGACTGGGCCACCGCCAGCCGGAGTTGGACAGCGCCGGCCTCGGGGTCTCCAACCGTGCGGGCAACCTGCGCGCCTCCTTCCACCTGTACAACACGACGGCGGACGTGGACCGGCTGCTGGAGGTCCTGTCCGGCTGAACCGGTGGCGCCGGCCCGCCCGGGACGCTAGGAAGGGCGCAGGGGTGGTGGTGCCGTTGGAGTCCAGGGGCAAGACGTCCGTCGAACCGTCCGCCGACGCGGAGCTGCACCGGCGGCTGGTGCACGGCGACGAGTCGGCGCTGACGGAGGCCTACACGGCGTACGGCGGGCTGGTGCGGCGGGTGGCCCTGCGGGTCACCCGGACTCCGGCCGCCGCCGAGGACGTGGCGCAGGAGGTCTTCGCCCAGCTGTGGAGCCGGCCGTACGCCTTCGACGCCGGCCGGGGCACCCTGCGCACCTGGCTGTCCCTGCTCGCCCACCGGCGGGCCGTCGACTGGGTGCGCAGCGAGGCCCGGCACCGCAAGGACGCCCGCGCCGACGACCTCGCTCTGCACACCATCCCCGATGCCGCTCCCGGCCCCGACGAGGCGGTCGTCGACCGGGAACGCTCCCTGCTCCTGCACTCCGCGCTCGCCGAACTCCCGCAGTCCCAACGGGAGGTGGTGCACCTCGCCTACTTCGCGGGCCGCACCTACCGGCAGGCCGCCGTCGAACTCGGCATCCCCGAGGGCACCGCCAAGACCCGCCTGCGCAAGGCGCTGCGCACCTTGGCCGCGTCCTTGGCGGATGCGCCCGACCCGCCCGACCCGGCGTGGGAGGCAGGCGCATGATGGCAGGCGGGGAACCGCGGCAAGAGCGGGAAGGAGGTGTGCGATGACCACGGATCACGACGGCGTACGGGACCTGCTGGCCGCCTGGGCCTTGGGCGCCCTGGAACCGGCCGACGAGAAGAGGGTTTCCCGGCACCTGGCCGAGTGCGAGGACTGCGCGGCGCAGGCGGAACGGCTGCGGGAGACGGTACGACTGCTGGACGGACCGCCGCCGGCCGAGCCCTCGCAGTGGCCCGCCGCGACGCCCGGCGTGCTGCCGCTCGCCCTGCGCGTCCGCCCGCCCGCACCCCGTGTCGCCCCGCACGCCGCCCCCTACGCCGCCGCCGTCGCCGGGCTCAGGGCGCTGCTGCCCGAGGCGGACGGCCGCTGGGGAACCTGGGTGGTGCACGACTGGGACGTGCACGCGACCGTGGCCCACCTCCTCGCCGCGGACGAGCCCCTGGCCGGGCGGCTCGGCGTCGGCACTCGGGTGCCGGCCGCGCCGCCCGCCGTCGAGGGCCCCAACTGGGAGCAGGCCTGGAACCGGCGTACCGCCCAGGTCATCGCCCACGAGTCGGGCCGTACGCCCGAAGAGACGGTTGCCGACTGGGCCGCACAGGCGGACGCGCTGCTCGCCACGCCCGAGGCACGTGATCCCGAACCGGCGGCGTCGGCCGTGACGTTGATGGGGATGCGGCTGCCGGTCGCCGAGCACTTCCTGGTGCGGGCCTTCGAGGTGTGGATCCACACCGACGACATCGGTCGCGCCCTCGGCCTGTCCGTCCCGCCGCCGCCCGAGGCACACCTGTGGCAGCTGGTCCGGCTGGCCGTCCGCGTCCTCGGCCTGGCCCTGGGACCCACCGCGCCGCCGGTGCTGTTCGCGGTCACCGGCGGCGAGGAATGGGTGCTGGGCTCCGAGGACGAGCCCGTACGCGCCGAACTCGCCCTGAACCCCGTCGACTTCTGCCTCCTGGTCGGCGGACGGTACGCACCCGACGAGGTGCCGCGGGGCGCCGACGGGGACGAGGAGGCCGTACGGAACGTGCTGGAGCGGGCGGCGTCACTCGCCTGGCTGTGACACCGCCCGCTCCCCGAGGACCTACCGCACCGGCGTGAAGTCCCTGGCCCCGATGAACTCGGGCCGGCGCACCGGTGCCGCGAACGGCTCGACCGCCTCGTTCTCCACGCTGTTGAACACGATGAAGACGTTGCTGCGCGGGAAGGGCGTGATGTTGTCGCCCGAGCCGTGCATGCAGTTGCAGTCGAACCAGGTCGCCGAACCGGCCTTGCCGGTGAACAGCTTGATGCCGTACTCGCTCGCCATGGCGGTCAGCGCCTCGTCGGACGGCGTGCCCGCGTCCTGCATCTGCAGCGACTTCTTGTAGTTGTCCTTCGGCGTGGCCCCCGCACACCCGAGGAACGTACGGTGCGACCCCGGCATGATCATGAGACCGCCGTTGGTGTCGTAGTTCTCGGTGAGGGCGATCGAGACCGACACCGTGCGCATGTTCGGCAGGCCGTCCTCGGCGTGCCAGGTCTCGAAGTCGGAGTGCCAGTAGAAGCCGCTGGCGCCGAAGCCGGGCTTGACGTTGATCCGCGACTGGTGGACGTACACGTCCGAGCCGAGGATCTGCCGGGCCCGGCCGACGACCCGCTCGTCGCGCACGAGGTTCGCGAAGATCTCGCTGATCTTGTGCACCTCGAAGACGGACCGGATCTCCTGGGTCCGCGGCTCGACGATGGACCGCTCGTCGGCCCGGATCGCGGGATCCGTGACGAGCCGCTCCAACTCGCCGCGGTACAGGGGTACTTCGTCCGGGCCGATGAGCTGGTCGACGGCGAGGAAGCCGTCGCGCTCGAAGGACTGCAGTCCGGCATGGGCGATCGGGCCGGGCGTGCCGGGCGCGGACCACACGACCGGGTCCTTGCGCTCGGTGGCCACCTCGGTGGCGCCACGACTGGGATAGAGATCGGGGATCCTGGTGGCGGTCGTCATGGTGATGTCACACCTCCTCGGGTTCGGTGAGCAACGGGTAGACACCGTTCTCGTCGTGGTCCTCCCGGCCGGTCACGGGCGGGTTGAAGACACAGATGCAGCGGAAGTCCTTCTTGATCCGCATCGTGTGCCGCTCGTGGCCGTCGAGCAGGTACATGGTCCCGGGCGTGATCGCGTACTTCTGCCCGGTCTCGTCGTCGGTGAGCTCGGCCTCGCCCTCGACGCACACGACGGCCTCGACGTGGTTCGCGTACCACATCGACGTCTCCGTACCCGCGTACAGGACCGTCTCGTGCAGGGAGAAGCCGACCTTCTCCTTGGCGAGGACGATGCGTTTGCTCTCCCAGGTGCCGGACTCGGCCTTCACGTGCCGGTCGGTGCCTTCGAGGTCCTTGAACGAACGGACGATCACGGTGCTGCGATGCCTCCTAGGTGGATGTGCTGATGGGTCGGGCCCGAAGGGTTCAGGCGGTCTCGCGGACGGCACGGGCGAGGATGCTCAGCCCGGCGTCCAGTTCCTCGGGCGTGATGGTGAGCGCCGGCAGCAGCTTCACGACCTCGCTCTCCGGGCCCGACGTCTCGATGAGCAGCCCGAGTTCGAAGGCGCGGTGCGCGATCTTGCCGGCGCGCTCCTTGTCGTGGAACTCCATGCCCCACACGAGCCCGCGTCCCCGGTACTCCTTCACGTCGGCGAGGTTCTCCTCGGTGATGGAGATGAACGCCTGCTCGACCTGCTCGCCGCGCTTGCGGGTCTGCTTCTCCATCACGGAGCCGTCCGCCCAGTACGCCTCCAGCGTGGCGGTGGCCGTGACGAAGGCGGGGTTGTTGCCGCGGAAGGTGCCGTTGTGCTCGCCCGGCTCCCAGATGTCCAGCTCGGGCTTGAACAGGCACAGCGACATGGGCATGCCGTAGCCGCTGATGGACTTGGACACGGTGACGATGTCGGGCGTGATGCCGGCCTCCTCGAAGGAGAAGAAGGCGCCCGTACGTCCGCAGCCCATCTGGATGTCGTCGACGATGAGCAGCATGTCCTGCCGCTTGCACAGCTCGGAGAGAGCGCGCAGCCACTCCGGACGCGCGACGTTGATGCCGCCCTCGCCCTGCACGGTCTCCACGATCACCGCGGCGGGCTTGTTGAGCCCGGAGCCCTGGTCCTCGAGCAGTCGCTCGAACCAGAGGAAGTCCGGGACCTGCCCGTCGAAGTAGTTGTCGAACGGCATCGGCGTGCCGTGGACGAGCGGGATGCCCGCGCCGGCCCGCTTGAAGGCGTTGCCGGTCACGGCGAGCGAGCCGAGCGACATGCCGTGGAAGGCGTTGGTGAAGGACACGATCGCCTCGCGCCCCTTCACCTTCCGCGCCAGCTTCAGCGCGGCCTCCACGGCGTTGGTGCCCGTCGGCCCGGGGAACATGACCTTGTACGGCAGGTCGCGCGGCCGCAGCACCAGGTTCTGGAAGGACTCCAGGAAGGCCCGCTTGGCGGTGGTCGACATGTCGAGACCGTGCGTGACGCCGTCCCTCTCCAGGTAGTCGATCAGCGCCCGTTTGAGAACGGGGTTGTTGTGGCCGTAGTTGAGCGAGCCCGCTCCGGCGAAGAAGTCGAGGTACTCGTGGCCGTCCTCGTCGTACATGCGGCTGCCCTGCGCACGGTCGAAGACGGCGGGCCAGCCGCGGCAGTAGCTGCGCACCTCGGACTCGACGGTCTCGAAGACACTGAGGTCGGGCTGGGTGATGGTCACGACGAATCGCTCCTCGTTGCGTGGGGGTCAGGCGGCGGGAGTGAGGGACAGGGGCCCGATGCGGTACAGGACTTCGGGGTCGTGCGGGCCGTCGGGGAACACACCGGCGTCGAACAGCACCTCGCGCTCCAGGCGGGCGCCGTGACGCTCGGCGAACGACGTGAACAGCCGCTCGGAGGCGGTGTTGCCCGGCGTGATGGTGGTCTCGACGCCGGTCACCCCGCGCTCGGCGGCGGTGCGCGCGACCAGCCCGTCCAGCAGGGCGGCGGCGAGCCCGCGCCCGCGGTGCGACTCGTCCACGGCCACCTGCCAGACGAGCAGGGTGCCGGGGCGGTCCGGCCGGACGTAGCCGGTGACGAAGCCGACCGGCTCGCCGTGCTCGTCGCGAGCGACGGCCGACGTGGCGGCGAAGTCGCGACACCACAGCAGATAGCTGTAGGACGAGTTCAGGTCGAGAACCTTCGAGTCCCTTGCCATCCGCCACAGCGCGGCTCCGTCCGCCACCACCGGGCGGTCGATTTGCAGGTCTGCTTGTGCGGCAGTCATGCCCAGTGAATTTACCGAGGGAAATTGAAAAATGCATCGCCGGATGGGGTTACGTCCGGGCGCTGTTTATGTTATTCGCGCGGGTGCATGCGGAGGAATGTGCTGATTTGAAAGGAAAATAAGGGGCGAAATGGACAGCATGTGTAACGCGTCACAGCCATGTAATCCCCACGAGATCTGCCCGAATTCCACCGATGGGCGTTCGCAGAATCTTTGCGTTTAGGTCGAGAAAAAGCGGGCAGAAGAATACGGGAAGCTGCACGTAAAAGAATACCCGGAATTATCTCGGAATTAGGCTCCTGTTACTCCGTCGATCCGTTCCCGCAGAATGTCGGCGTGCCCGTTGTGGCGCGCGTACTCCTCGATCATGTGGATGTACACCCACCGCAGACTGACCTCGACGCCGGCCATGAACCCGTCGGCGATCCGCCCCACGTCGTCCAGCGACCGCGCCGCACACAGTTCGTCCCCGCGGGCGACCTCCCGGCGCCACACCGCCAGCGCCTCGTCGAGCCCCCGCTCCGGATCGAGGACGTACCCGTGTCCCTCCCCGTGCAACGGCGGTACGTCCTGCCCCGCGGCCACCCGCTGGAACCAGTTCCGCTCCACCTCCGCGAGGTGCCGCACCAGCCCGAGCAGTGTGAGCGGCGACGGCTGCGCGGACGCCCTGCGCACCTGCACGTCGTCCAGCCCCGCGCACTTCAGCTCCAGCGTGGCCCGGTGGAAGGCGAGCCAGCTCTCCAGCATGGGGCGCTCGTCGCCGGTCAGAAGGGGAACGGGGCGGCCGTCGGGGAGAGTTGAGGGAGTGTCGGTGGTCATGAACCGAGCATGCCACGGGGGTTCGCGGCCGGTCCGGCCTTTGGGGACGAGTCGCCGCGGGCCGAGGCGGGGCTCAGCCGGCGACTACCGCCACGCACCCTCGACCGCCCGCAGCGCCCCCTCCACATCCACGCTCAGTCCCTGGTTGCGCAACGCGGCCCCCAGGGCCGCCAGACTCGCCCGCACCGCCCCCTGCGTGGCGTCCGCCCCGTAGTGATTCACCCGGATCATCTCCTTGGCCAGCGCACCCCCGCCCGCCACCAGCGGCACCGCCGGGTCCGACTCCAGGGCCCGAGCCACCAGCTCCGACGCCACCACCCCCGAAGGAGCCCTCAGCGTCGTGGCGACAGGCGCGGCCTCCGCGTCCTCGTACACGTACGGCTCCAGGCCCGCGCCCAGCGCCCGGGCGCCGGCCCGCGTCGCCGTGGCGGCGCGCCGGTGCCGGTCCATCACGGTGTCCGGCCCGACCGCCTCGATCCGCTCGACGCACGCCCCCAGCGCGAGCATCTCCAACTGCGCCGGCGCGTGCGGCAGCGCCTTGCGGCCGCCGTCGATCCACCGCTCCTTCCAGTCCAGCAAGGAGAGGTACGACCGTCGCGGGGCCCCCGGATTCGCGGCCATCCGCGCCCACGCCCGCTCGCTCACCGACACGGCCGAGACCCCCGCGGGCCCACCCATCGCCTTCTGGGCCCCGATCACGCACAGGTCGACGCCCCACGCGTCCGGCAGCACCGGCTCCGCGCCGATGGAGGCGACCGCGTCCAGGTAGAACAGCGCACCGTGCCGCCGTACGACCTCGCCGATCTCCGCGACCGGGTTGGTGTTGCCGGTCGCGGCCTCGGCGTGCACCAGGGACACGAAGTCGATCTCCGGATGCTCGGCGAAGGCGTCCCGGATCTGTTGGGCGGTGACGGCCGTGTGGAAGGGCACCGCCAGGTCGATGACCCGCGCGCCGCAGTCCCGTAGCCAGTCGCCGAAGGTCTGCCCGTACGGACCGGTGATGACGTTCAGCGCCGTGGTGCCCGGTCCGGCGGTGGAACGGATCGCACCCTCCAGCGGCAGCAGTGCCTCGCCCTGCATGATCACCACGTCCTGCCGGGTGCTCAGCAGACGCGCCACGCGGTCCTCGATCGACGCGAAGTGCGCCGCGGTCAACGGGGCCAGATCCAGAAACGGATGCGTCACGGCAGTGCTCTCTTCACTCACGGGGCAACGACTCCCACTCGCGGGGTAACGAGTGTCACTCACGGGGTAGACGAGACGAGGGTAACCGCCCCCCGCCGCCCCTCTCCGGCCGAAGCCTTCTTAGGCCGGACGGACCGGCAACCATTGGTTTGGTTTGAGGAACCCAAAGTTCTCCTTATAATCTGAAGCCTCTGACGTCATAGTTCCCCCATAGGAAGGCCCGCCGTGAACACGCCCCTCGGGCGCCGGACCCGCGTCCTGGCTGCCATCACCGCGACGGCCGGGCTGGTGCTCGTGTCCGCCTGCACGTCCACCGACGACGGCGGCAGCGGCTCGAAGACCGCCGCCGGCGGGGTCGAGCTGGTCAAGGCCGGACAGCTCACCACGTGCACGCACCTGCCCTACCCGCCCTTCCAGTCGGAGATCGACGGCAAGGTGCAGGGCTTCGACGTCTCGCTGATCGACCTGGCCGCCAAGGACCTGGGCGTGAAGCAGGACATCCTCGACCAGCCCTTCGAGAACTTCAAGACCGGCGGGTCCCTCAACGCCGGCCAGTGCGATCTCGCCGCGGCCGGCATGACCATCACCGAGGAACGCAAGAAGAACGTCGACTTCTCGGACCCGTACTTCGACGCCACCCAGGCCGTCCTGGTCGACAAGAACGCCGGGGTCGGCTCCCTCGCCGACGTGAAGTCCAAGAAGGTGAAGCTCGGCGCCCAGGCGCAGACCACCGGCGAGGACTACGCGAAGGGCCAGGGCTTCGACCCGGTCTCCTTCGAGTCCTCCGACGCCGTCCTCAACGGACTGCGCTCCGGCCAGGTCAAGGCCGTCATCATCGACTACCCGGTCGTCCAGGGCTGGCTGAAGGACAAGGCCAACGCCGACGCCTTCAAGGTGGTCGACAACCTCAACACCGGTGAGCAGTACGGCTTCACGGTGAAGAAGGGCAACACCAAGCTCCTCGCCGCGATCAACAAGGCCATCGCGGACGCCAGGGCCGACGGCACGTACAAGAAGCTCTACGAGCAGTGGATCGGCCCGTACGACGAGACCGCGGCCTCTCCGTCCGCCTCATGAGTGACGACACCAAGCTCGAAGTCCCGCCCCGCAAAAAGGGTCTGACCAGGCGTCAGAAGCGCAGCCTGTCCCGCGGCATCCAGTACGCCGTCTTCGTCGCCGTCGTGATCGCCTTCGCGGTCTCGGCGGACTGGGGGCGGCTGAAGAACCAGTTCGCGCAGGCCGACATCGCCGAGCAGATGTTCCCGGACGTCATCACGCTGGCGCTGAAGAACACCGTGCTCTACACCCTGTCCGGCTTCGTCGTCGGCCTGGTGCTCGGCATGGTCATCGCGCTGATGCGGCTGTCGTCGGTCGGGCCGTACCGCTGGTTCGCCGGCGTGTACATCGAGATCTTCCGCGGCCTGCCCGCCCTGCTGATCTTCATCTTCATCGGCGTCGCCGTCCCGCTAGCCTTCCCGGGCACGGAGATCATCGGCGGCACCTACGGCAAGGTCGCCCTCGCGCTGGGGCTGGTCGCCGCCGCGTACATGGCGGAGACGATCCGCGCGGGCATCCAGGCGGTCCCCAAGGGCCAGATGGAAGCGGCCCGTTCCCTGGGCTTCTCGCCCGCACGCGCGATGGTCTCGATCATCATCCCGCAGGCGTTCCGGATCATCCTGCCGCCGCTCACCAACGAGTTGGTCCTGCTCTTCAAGGACTCCTCGCTGGTGCTGTTCCTCGGCGTCACCCTGGAGGAGCGCGAACTGTCCAAGTACGGCCGCGATCTGGCCAGCACGACCGCCAACTCCACGCCGATCCTGGTCGCCGGCCTGTGCTACCTGCTGGTCACGGTCCCGCTCGGCTTCGTCGTGCGCCGGATGGAGACGAAGGCCCAGGAGGCCGTGAAATGAGCGAGAAGACTCCTGGGGCGCACCCGGAGATCGACGTACGCGCCCTGCACAAGTCCTTCGGCGACAACGAGGTGCTGCGCGGCATCGACCTGAAGATCGACCGGGGCGAGGTCGTGTGCGTGATCGGGCCGTCGGGCTCGGGCAAGTCGACGCTGCTGCGATGTGTGAACCTCCTGGAGGAGCCGACCGGGGGGCAGGTCTTCGTCGGCGGCACCGAGCTGACGGACCCCGACGTCGACATCGACGCCGCACGCCGCCGTATCGGCATGGTCTTCCAGCAGTTCAACCTCTTCCCGCACCTGTCGGTGACCGAGAACCTCACGCTGCCGCAGCGCAGGGTGCTCCGGCGCGGCAAGGCGGAGGCCTCCCGGATCGCCGCCCAGAACCTGGAGCGGGTGGGACTGTCCGAGAAGGCGAACGCCTACCCCTCCTCCCTCTCCGGCGGCCAGCAGCAGCGCGTCGCGATCGCCCGCGCGCTGGCGATGGGCCCGGAGGTGATGCTGTTCGACGAGCCGACGTCAGCGCTCGACCCCGAACTGGTGGGGGACGTCCTGGCGGTGATGCGCAGACTGGCGAACGAGGGCATGACGATGATGGTCGTCACCCACGAGATGACCTTCGCGCGCGAGGTCGCCGACCGGGTCGTCTTCATGGACGGAGGAGTGATCGTCGAGGACGGCACCCCCGAGCAGGTCATCACCGGCCCCCGCCACGAACGCACCCGCCACTTCCTCTCCCGCCTCCTCGATCCCGCGATGGCCGAGGTGGAGGAGGAGACGTCGGACCAGGTGGGCGGCAGTGACTGAAGAGGACATACGTTCCTCTATCGGTCAGAGCCCGCGAAGCGTCATCATTCGGACATGACGACTCTCGACGACGCGGCCGGCTCCGGAGCCGGCACCGCGCTGCCCTCACTGCCGGAGGACTGGGAACGCTGCCTCGCCGTGGCCGCACACCCGGACGACATCGAGTACGGGGCGGCGTCCGCCGTGGCCCGGTGGACTGCTCAGGGCAAGCAGGTCACCTACCTGCTGGTCACCCGGGGCGAGGCGGGCATCGACGGACTGCCCCCGCACGAGGCGGGCCCGCTGCGCGAGGCCGAGGAGCGGGCCGGAGCCCGTGAAGTGGGCGTGGACACCGTCGAGTTCCTCGACCACCGCGACGGGAGCGTCGAGGACGGGCCCGCCCTGCGCCGCGACCTCGTGCGGGCGATCCGCCGGCACCGGCCCGAGGTCGTATTGACGGGCGCGTACACCGTGCGGATGGTCGCCGGAGTCGTCAACCAGGCCGACCACCGCGTGGTCGGCCTCGCCGCCCTCGACGCGGCGCGGGACGCGGGCAACCGGTGGATCTTCCCGGAGCTCGCCGACGAAGGGCTCGAGCCCTGGGGCGGAGTCCGCTTCGTGTGCTTCGCCGGCGCCGAGCGGCCCACCCACGGCGTGGACGTGACGGGCACACCACTGGAGCGGGGCATCGCCTCGCTCGCCGCCCACGCCGAGTACACCAAGGGCCTCGGTGCCCAGGCCTTCGAGCCCCGCCCGTTCCTGACATGGTCGGCCCGACAGGCCGGGCGCGCGCTCGGTGTCGAGGCAGCGGTCCTCTTCGACGTGTACCGGCTCGCCTTCGAGGGACCACCACCCTGGGAGCAGTGACGCCGGGCTGACTAAGGTGCGGTGCATGAGTGATCGCACGGTGCTGCGCGTGAAGGGGCGGATCCTGGTCGGCCCGGACGAGGTCCGGGACGAGCTGTGGATCATCGATGGCCGGATCTCCTACGACCGCCCCGTCGCTGCCCGTGACATCCGCACGATGTCGGGCTGGGCGCTGCCCGGCCTGGTCGACGCGCACTGCCACGTGGGCCTGGGCCCGCACGGGCCGGTCGACGTCGACGTCGCGGAGAAGCAGGCGCTGACCGACCGCGAGGCCGGCACCCTGCTGATCCGCGACGCGGGCTCCCCCTCCGACACCCGCTGGATCGACGACCGCGAGGACCTGCCGAAGATCATCCGCGCGGGCCGGCACATCGCCCGCACACGCCGCTACATCCGGGGCTTCGCCCACGAGATCGAACCGGACGACCTGGTGGCGTACGTCGCCCAGGAGGCCCGGCGCGGCGACGGCTGGGTGAAGCTGGTCGGCGACTGGATCGACCGCGAGGTGGGCGACCTGGCACCCAGCTGGCCGCGGGAGGCCGCCGAGGCGGCGATCGCGGAGGCCCACCGCCTGGGCGCCCGCGTCACCGCCCACTGCTTCGCCGAGAACTCGCTCCGTGACCTGGTCGAGTCCGGCATCGACTGCATCGAACACGCGACGGGCCTGACGGACGACCTGATCCCGCTGTTCGCCTCGCGAGGGGTGGCGATCGTCCCGACCCTGGTCAACATCGCCACGTTCCCGCGGCTGGCCGAGGGCGGCGAGTCCCGGTTCCCCCGCTGGTCCGCCCACATGCGCCGCCTGCACGAACGCCGCTACGACACGGTCAGGGGCGCCTACGACGCCGGCATCCCGGTCTTCGTCGGCACGGACGCCGGCGGCACGCTTCCCCACGGCCTGGTCGCGGCGGAGGTCGCGGAACTGGTGACGGCCGGTATCCCGCCGCTGAAGGCCCTCGCGGCGACGACCTGGGACGCCCGCAAGTGGCTGGGCCGCCCCGGCCTGGAGGAGGGCGCGGCGGCGGACCTGGTGGTGTACGAACGGGACCCCCGCACGGATGTCCGCGTGCTCGCGGACCCACTGCGGGTGGTGCTGAACGGGCGAGTGGTGGCATAGCCCCTCAGAGCAGTCCGCCGCGGATGACGTCCGACCAGAAGGAACGCTCGTGCGAGGCGATGAGCGGGTCGCGTGTTCCGAAGTCGGCCAGGACGTCCCGGCAGAGCGCCTTGCAGTCCGCGTAGTAGTCGCGCTCGGTGTCCTCCTCCGCGCCGGAGGCCGATGTCGCCGCCCGCCAGGCCTCGACCTCGGCCTCTCCTGCCCGGATCTCCTGCTCGGCGAGGAGCGGCGCGAGCCAGTACCACCGCCAGGCACAGTCGACGAGCCCCGCGACGGTGGCGTTGACAGCGCTGGGGGTGATGCCGTCCGGGTGGAGATGGCCGAGAGCGGAGTGCACCTCGCGGTACTTCGGCAACGCGAGCACGGCTCCGGTGCCGCGCTCGGCCCCGATGGTGGCTTCGCCGTAGGAGCCGAGACGGTAGAGCGGTGTGCCCTCCTCGTCCAAACCGGGTTCCGCCCCTCGCTGGTAGTCGCCGACGACGCTCAGGATGTCGCCCTGCCCGGGCAGGGGCAGACCGTGGCTCCACAGAGCCCGTCTGTCCGCCTCTGACAGGTCCCAGTCTCCCGCGTGAACGGGAGGGAGTACGGCGAGCCGGCCCCTGTCGGTCAACTCGCCGAGCTCGGCGCCGAGGACGCGGGCCACCTCGGTGCGGGCCTCGTCTGCGTTCACGTGAGCCTCCTGGTCGGCCGGACGCGGCCACGAAAACGGTAGCCATGGCCGCGCCCGGCCGACAAGGTCACCGCCCTCGCCCGAACACCGTCCGGGAGATCGCGGCCATGGCGTTCTCGCCGGCTTCGAAGCTCCAGGAGAGGTTGTTGGCGGCTCTCGTGTACTTCCCGATGCGGCCGGCGCACGCATGCCCTGCCGTGGTGCAGAAGTTGCGTTCGGAGTAGATGCCCACGACCGTCTCCGGGCCGAACCCGATCGACTCCAGGAAGTCGTCGGCGTTGGCTTCGGAGTGCGGGCCGCGGACGTTGTTGGCGAAGGGAAGGTTGGCGATCTGCCCGTTCGGCAGTTCCACCTGGTAGATCGCGACGTTCTGGCCCGATCCCACACCGGCGGTGCGCCGGTGGTTGATCGCCATCTGACTGAGATCGGTCGATCCGTACGGTACGGGTCCGCAGGTCGCGTTGTGCACCAGGACCGGCGTCGCACCGGCCACCACCAGGTACGTGTGCACGCCTGCGACGGTGAGGTTGTGGACCTTCGCCGGGCTGGTACGGGATTCGACCGCCGTGATCCGGACCCAGGTACCGCTGCCGGTGCTCAGCCACTGACCCGGCTTCAGATCCTCGGCGTCCGCCCAACGCCCCAGGTCCGGAAGCCAGAACGGGTGGCCGTCGGTGGCCGTGAGCGTGGAGGTGTCGGTGCCCGCGCGGCCGTCCGTGTCGATCGTGACGGTGACCAGGTGCTTGGCGCCTTCGCCACTGATCGTGCGGGTCACCGTGCGGGTCTGGGCGTCGTCCGTTTCCACGTCGGAAGCGGCGACCTTGTCCCCGACCCCGACATCCTCGATCGCCTTCGTCGTGCCGTCGGCCATCAGCACCTTGGTACCCGGGACGAAGCTGTTGCCGACGGGGCAGGACGCGGGGGGCGCCTCTGGGGGCTTCGGCGCCGCCGGAGCCGGAGCGGGCGCCGGGTTGGCCGGTGCCGCGGGTGCGGCGTCGGCAGGGGCCGCGTCCCGAGGCGCGGCGGGGGCGTCCGGAGCGGCGCCGGCCGGGGGTGTACCGGCATCAGCCGCACGCCCCGCGTCCGTCGCGTTGTCCACCGCGCGTGCGGTGTCGCCCGCCGAGTCGATGGCGTCCAGGGCCTTGTCGCCGTACCTGGCGGCCTTCGCTGCCGTCGCTCCGTACCCCGCGAAGGGGATGGCCGAGGCGCAGGACAACGCCGCGTCGACGACGTTGCCCTCGGCCGCGTACCAGCCGCAGTTGGCCAGGTCGGCGGCCTCGCCGACGACCGGGATCAGGCCGACCACGTCGAGGGCCGCGTGCCCGATGTCGGACCAGGACATCCCGAACAGGTGGCCGTCGATCTCGATGAAGGAGACCGGGTTGCCGCCGGCGAAGGCGTAGCGGTTGCCGGTGTAGGGGTCGGTGGTCAGGCCCATGTCCGCCAGCGCGCCGCCGTACATGTCCCGGGTCAGGAAGCGGTTCAGGCCCGGGTCGTAGGTCCGGAAGCCCATGTCGTAGGTGCCGGACGTGGTGTCGTAGCGCTTGCCGTTGAAGCGGTAGGAGTTGTACGGGGCGGCCGACTCGCCGCCGCCCGCGCCCGGCTTGTCCGCGCCCGTGAACTGGGCCGCGTCGTTCTTGCCGTACGCCGTGTAGCCGTACGTCGTCTTGGTGTTGCCGTCCTTGTCGGTCAGCGCCTCGACGTCGCCGTGCGGGTGGTAGAGGTACTGGGCCGTCTCCGGGTCCTTGTCCTTCTCGTCCTTGATCTGGGTCAGCTTCTGGCCCCAGGAGGCGTACTGGAAGGCCGTGACGCCCTCGTCCGTCACCTCCTCCTTCAGGGAGTGCGAGGTGATGCCCAGGTAGGTGAAGAGGGTCGTCCTGGCGTCGTCGCCGCTGCCCGCGGTCTCCTTCACCGTGCGGTCGAAGGCGTCGTAGGTCATGCGGGTCGTCTTCGCCGACTCGCCACTGCCCGCTGTGATCGACTCGGGGCGGTCGAAGCCGTCGTAGCGGTACTTCTGGATCGTCTCGCCGCCGAAGGAGACGGTGTCGAGGCGGCCCAGCGGGTCGTAGTTGTACGTCGAGGACGCGCCGTCCGCCGTGGAGGTGAGCAGCCGGTTGCGGTCGTAGCGGTGGGTGGTGGTCGTGTCGGCCACGTTCTGCCAGACCACGTTGCCGGCCGCGTCGTGCCGGTACTCCTCCGTCGTCTCGTCGTCGCCGGTCTTGGCGACCTTGGCGATGCGGTCCTGCGGGTCGTAGGTGTAGGCGTAGGCGTTGTCGATGGTGGAGCCGTGGTCGTCGGCGTCCATGAGCTTCAGGACGTCCTCGACCTTGTGACCGTTGGCGTTGTACTTCAGGGCGTGCTCGGCGACGAGGGTGTCGTCGGACTTCTTCTCGCTGGTCCTCCTCGTCGAACCGTCGCGGTAGTAGTCGACGGTGAGGACGTTGCCGTTGGGCTTGGTCTGCTTGGCCAACTCGCCCCGGTCCGTGTACTCCAGCTCCGTGACCTGCCGGTCGCCCGCCGTCGGCGAGGCCGCGTTGGTGATGCGCTCGACCCGGTCCAGGACGTCGTAGTCCAGCTTGCTCCAGGTCAGGTCGTGGGTGGTGGTGAGCGTGTTGCCGTTGGCGTCGTACGTCAGCTTCGTGGTGTTGCGCACGGCGTCGCCGTCGTGCTCGACGACCGTGCCGAGCTGGTTGAGCTCGTCGTACGCCAGGGTGTAGCGGTCGGTCTCGACGCCGGGGCTGCGGTCGGTGATCTCGATCTGGTTGCCGTTGGCGTCGTAGCGGTAGGAGAAGTCCTTCTCCTCGTTGTCGGTGTCCTTGGAGTGGTCGCGGACCAGCCGGACCGCGTCCGCGACGACCGTGCCGGTCGCCTTGTCGGTGAGGGTGACGGCCTGGCCGGTGTCCTCGCCGAAGGCGTATTTGCCGAGGGACCGCCATTCACCCGGGAGTTCGGTCTGGTCGAGGGTCTTGGTCTCGGTGCCGTCCTTGTGCTTGATCTCGTAGGAGGCGTCCTTCGCCGCCCCGTCGACCTTCGGGTACCGGACGTAGACCGTGTAGTCGCCGGCCTGCGGGATCGTCAGCTGCCAGACGAAGCGGTCCTCGCCCGAACCGGCCGGGTGGGTCTGCGCGTTGTAGCCGTACGCGCCCTCGGCGGCCGCCTCGGCCCACGTGCCCTGGGCGGCCGTGTTGTTGATGTCGGAGTTGTCGACGAGCGCGACCTGGAGACCGACCGGCACGCCGTCGTCCGAGCGGGACTTCAACGCACCGCTCGGGTAGAAGGCGGAGTCGAGGGTGCGGGTGACCGAACCGCCCCCGCTGCTCAGAGTGTTCTGGATCTGCTGGCCGAGGTCGTTGTACCGGTAGGTGTTCTTGATGTCGAAGGCGTCGGTGGACGTCTTGATCCAGCCGGTGTCGAAGTAGGTGTACTCCGTCTCGTTGCGGACGCTCTGGCCCTCCGACGGCGGGGCGCTGACCTTCTTCACCCGGCTCAGCGCGTCGTACTCGTACGTCGTGCGGTCCGGCGCGTTGTAGCGGGCGTCGTCCGGGTCGTAGGGGCTCAGGGTCTCCTTGACGCGGTTCAGCTCGTCGTAGACGGTCTCGGCGGCGAAGTCCTTCGGGTCGTCACCGGTCTCGACGCCGCGCGGGGTGACGACCCGGGTCTGGTTGCCGGCCTCGTCGTACTCGAAGCGGGTGCTGCGCACGACCGCGTCGTCGCCGTCCCCGTCGTGCGGGACCCGGGCCTCGACCAGGGCGGCGCGTGCGTCCAGCACCATCTCGGTGCGGTTGCCGTCGGCGTCCGTGGCGGCGGTGGTCAGACCGTCCCAGTCATAGGTGCTGGTCGTCGCGTTGCCGGCGGCGTCGGTGGTCTCCAGCAGCCGGTGGTCGAGGTCGTAGCGGAACGTGGTGGTGTAGTCGTCGGGGTCCTCGGTCTCGTTCTTGCGGGCGTCGACGACCTTCACCAGGTCACCGACGTCGTTGTAGACGGCGCTCGCGCGCTTGCCCGCCGCGTTGACGGCCTCGATCGGCTGGTAGATCTCGTCGTACTTCGTCGTCGAGGTGAAGTCCCCGGGCGTCTCGGTGAGGTTGCCCTTCGGCTCGGTCGAGGTGAGCTGGTTGCCGACCTTGTCGTAGGTGAAGGTCGACACCCGCTCCGGCGAGCCCTCCTCGTCGCCCGGCTGGACGGATTTCAGCAGCTGGTCGGCCGCGTCGAACACACTGGTGCTCGCCACCCCGTTCGGGGCGGTGAAGACGAGGGTGTTGTCGTTCGCGTCGTACTTCGGCGCGGGCGTGACGATGAACTCGCCGGCCTGCTGGTCCTTCGGCCTGCGGTTCTCCAGCGGACGCGCGAACAGGTCGTAGGTCTGCGTGGTCGTCGCCCCGTCGGCCTCCTCGACCTCGGTGACGTTGCCGCGCACGTCGTACGTCGTCACCGTGCGGTTGCCGAGCGCGTCGACGATCACCCGCGGGTAGCCGGACGGGTCGTAGTCCTCGAACCTCGTGGTGTGCTCGTTGGCGTCGGTCGCGGAGGTGAGCCGGCCCCGGCCGTCGTAGGCGTGGGTGGAGGTGTAGTCGCCGGCCGGCTCGCTCGCCACGCCCTTCGGGTCGGTGACCGAGGTCATGTTGCCGCGCGCGTCGTAGCCGAACTGCCAGGCGCGGCCCTCCGGGGAGACGCGGCGCACCAGGTCGGCGATGTGGCCGTTCTCGCCGGTGGCGTAGGCGAGGGTGGCGGCGGGCCGGTCGTTCTTGACGCTCTCGGCGTCCCTCGCCTCCAGCGGGTAGCCGGTCTTCGGGTCGTACTTCCAGGTGCGGGCGGCCTTGTTGTTCTCCTCCAGGCGCGTGACGTTGTTGTCCGCGTCCCAGCCCAGCTTCGTGGTGCGCTTCTTGGCGTCGGTGAGCTTCACCGGACGGCCGTAACCGTCCATCAGCTGGGTGGCCGGGTTGCCCTCGGCGTCGGTGACGACGGTCCGGATCGCCTTGCCGTCGTGGTCGTCGGCGTCCTCGTAGCGGTACCGGGTCAGGCCGCCGAGCCGGTCCGTGACCGCCTTGGTGTACCCCAGGTAGTGCAGCTGGTCCTTGTCGTCGTGCGGGCCGACGTAGTCCAGCCCGGTGGCGTTGCCGCGCGGGTCGGTGACCTTCACCAGCTTCACGCCCGGGTGGTCGAACTCCTTGCCGTAGCCGAACCCGAAGACCTTGCGCAGGTCCTTGTCCGTGGAGTTCGCGCCGTCCGTGAGGAGCGCGAGCAGGCCCTTCTCGGTGAACGTGAAGTCGATCCGCCGACCGGAGAGGTCGGTGACCGAGCGGACCTTGCCGATGAGGAACGGGTTCAGCAGGTGCTTGCCCTCACGGACCTTCCCGTCCTCGTCGACGTACGTGTACGCCTCGCCCTTCTCCCAGTAGTCGACGGTGAGCGTGCGCCGGCCCTCGGCGTCGGTGACGTACTTCAGCAGCTTCGACGGGTGCCCGAGCAGCCGCTCCTCGTACGTGAACTCCATCCGGTTGCCGTTCTTGTCCACCTGGGCGCTCGGATAGCCCTGGCAGTCGAAGAGGAACCGGGTGCGGTCCGGGCGCAGGAACTCCCAGGCCTCCCGCTGGTGGGGCTTGATCAGACAGTCCTTCTCCAGCTGCCTGACCCGGAAGTGGACGCCGGCGGGGGAGTCCCACTCGCCCTTCTTGTTCTTGCCGAAGACGTGGCTGGTGCCGTCGCCGTCGGTCAGGGTGATCTGCTTGGGCAGCAGCGCGGACGGGTGGAAGTCCAGCGGGGTGCCGAGCCGCACGGGTGAGGACGCCTGCAGCGACCAGCCCGGACCGGCCGGAGTGTGCGACGCGTCCTGCGAGTTGTAGGCCAGGCGCAGGAAGGTCGCGAACCCGAGTGAAGGGTTCGAGAAGGCGTTGTACGACCACACCGCGTTGCCGGCGTAAAGGTTGCTCATCAGCGCGGAGCCCGCGCCGGTGTTCTTGCCCGCGTACGAGTGGAAGTCCTCCAGACCGAGCTGGTCGGAGGTCGGGTACTCGGCGGTGACCTCGTGTTTCGACGGCGGCACACCGTCCGTCTCGGACAGCCAGTCGCCGGTGGCCTTCTCCCGCAGGTCCCACTCGAGGCCGAAGGTCAGCCGCTTGTCGAGCGGGTCGACGAGGACCGGCGCCTTCAGCTGCGCGTCGAAGGTGACGGTCTCGCCCGGCGCCACGTCCTTCGGCAGCCCGGTGGCGTCCTTGTTGAGGAGGTTGGTGACGTCCTTGCCGTCCAGCGTCCAGCGGTACGACAGGACGCGCTCGCCCTTCTTCCACACCGTGGCCGTGGTGTTGGTGAGCGTCGCCTCGACGGTGGCGGTCTCGCCGGGGACCATCCGCGCCGGCGTGAACGGCAGGAAGTAGGTCTCGGCCTCGGGGGCGGCGAGCAGCTTGCCGTCCTGGGCGACCTGGCCGACGGCGGGCAGCTCGACGGCACGGGCGGGGCCGCTCAGTAGCTTGCCCTGCTCGGTCCGGACGACGATCCGGTAGTGGTGGGTGCGGCCGTCGCCCTCCAGGGCGGGCGGCGCGGTGCGGTCGGTGAAGGTCAGGGTGTCGCGGCCGACCGGGGCGAGCAGGGTCTCGGCGGTCGGCGTGAAGTCCTTCGACGTCGAGCGGTGGACCTCGTACTCCAGCAGGCCCTTGCCGTCGTACGCCGTCCAGGCCAGGTCGGCGCCGGTCGCGTGCACACTGCGGGGCGCGGCGACACGGACGCCGTCGGCCTCGCCCGCGACCCGTGGGTGGGTCAGTGAGGCGGCGCCGCGGCTGCGGTCGAGGGTGATACGGGGCGGCTCGAAGTCGCCGTCGTCCCGGTCGTCCTTCTCGTCGTCGCTGCCGAAGACGCTGTCCCAGAAGCCGCGGTCGTCCTCTTCGCCGGCCAGTTCACTGGCGGGACGCCAGCCGTCACGGGGATCGGAGGTGTCGGGTTCGGAGGCGGCCGCGGGTCTCTCCTCGCCCGTGCGGGCCGGGGACGAGGGAGCGGTGCCGATGAGCAACGCCGTGGCCACGGTGCCGACGAGGGCGGCACGCAGACGGAGACGGCGGAGGCGGGTGTGGCCTAAGCGTGCCATGAAGGCTCCTTGTCCCCCGTGGGCACAGGGGTCGCACAGGAATCGCGGGCCCACCTGTGTACCAAGGCCCTTCAACGACGTGTCAATGGCATGTCAAATGAAGGGACGAGTTCCGGACTGTGAACGATTGCTCGAAAACCCCGAAGGGCCGTGCCGGCCGCCCGGTTGGACGAGACCGGCGCAGACGGGCCGTCAACAGCCCTTCTGTGTCAGATGTGTTGACTGCCGAATGAAAACGTTTTAACTTCCCCTCACTCCGACATCGAGACTCGAGGGGGACCCGTGGTCGCTGTCCTACGGGAACGCGCAGGTACGGAGGAGGTTGACACAACTCGCCGTCGAACCAGTGGTGAACATCCGCGACGAAAACGTTTGCAGAGTCGGGGTCTCATCCTGCTCCTGCTGCCCGGCCTCGCCTACTTCCTGCTGTTCCACTACGGCGCCCTGGCCGGCAACGTCATCGCCTTCAAGGAGTACGTCCCCTTCGACGGGCTCTGGGGCAGTCCCTGGGTCGGACTCGGCAACTTCCAGCGGATGTTCGAGGACGGCGCCTTCTGGGACGCGGTGCTCAACACCGTCTGGATCGCCGTCCTGCAACTGGCCTTCTACTTCCCGGTGCCGCTCGCCCTCGCCCTGCTCCTGCACAGCCTCACCTGGAGCTCGGTGCGCCGGTTCGTGCAGTCGGTGGCCTACCTGCCGCACTTCATCTCGTGGGTGATCGTCGTCGCCCTCTTCCAGCAGCTGCTCGGGGACACCGGCCTGCTCAACTCCTCGCTGGACGGCATGGGGTTGAGCACCGTCGACATCATCGGCAACCCCGACGCCTTCAAGCCGCTCACCGTCGCCCAGGTCATCTGGAAGGACGCCGGCTGGGGCACGATCATCTTCCTCGCCGCGCTGGCCACGGTGGACGAGCAGCAGTACGAGGCCGCCGCGATCGACGGCGCCGGGCCCTGGCGGCGCTTCTGGCACGTCACGCTGCCCGCGATCCGCCCGGTGATCGTGCTGCTGCTCATCATGCGGCTCGGCGACATCCTCTCCGTCGGCTTCGAGCAGATGCTGCTGCAGCGCGACGCGGTCGGCCCGGAGGCCGCCGAGATCATCGACACCTTCGTCTACTACCAGGGCATCGTCGGCGGCGACTACGGATTCGCCGCCGCCGCGGGCCTGTTCAAGGGCGTGATCGGCGCCCTCCTCGTCTACGCCGCCAACAAGGTCGCCCACCGCCTCGGCGAACAGGGGGTCTACAAGTGAGTGCCCGTACCCGGACCTCCGTCCGGCCCGGCTGGATGGAGAGGCCGAAGCCGCTCACCCAGGCCGCCAAAGCCCTCGCGCTCGTCGCGGTCGTGCTGCTGGTCTGCGTGCCGTTCCTCGTCATCGTGTCGACCTCGCTGGCCTCCACCGACGAGGTCGTCGACAACGGCGGCTGGGTGCTGTGGCCGACCGAACCCTCGCTCGACGCCTACCGCGACATCCTCGACGGCGGCATCGTCACCCACGCCCTCGGCGTCAGCGCCGGCGTCACGATCGTCGGCACCCTGCTCAGCCTCGCCTGCACGGTGACCCTCGCCTACGCCCTGTCCCGCCCCGGTGTCTTCGGCGGCAAACCGGTCCTGCTCCTCATCCTGTTCACCTTCCTCTTCCCGCCCGGCATGATCCCCAGCTTCCTGCTGGTCAAGGAGCTGGGCCTGCTGGACAGTTACGCCTCACTGGTCCTGCCCGTCCTGGTCAACGTGTTCAATCTCGTCGTCCTGCGCGGCTTCTTCCAGGGCATCCCCGAGGAGCTGTACGAGGCCGCCCGGCTCGACGGGGCGGGGGACTGGCGGGTGCTGTTCTCGGTCGTCCTGCCGCTGTCCAAGGCAGCGCTCGCCGTGGTCGGCCTGTTCTACGCGGTGTCGTACTGGAACTCCTGGTTCTACGCCTCCCTCTACCTGGAGAGCGACCACTGGCCGCTTCAGCAGGTGCTGCGCACCTACGTGGTGGCAGGCTCCGGGCTCACCGACGCGACGACCGGCGAGGGCACGATCACCGCCCCGCAGACCGTACAGATGGCGGTGCTGGTGATCGCCACCGTGCCGATCCTGCTGGTCTACCCGTTCCTGCAGAAGTACTTCACGAAGGGCGTGCTCACGGGCGCCATCAAGAGCTGACACGGAACGGCCCCAGAGAACTGACACATCATCAAGAGCCGCGTTCGGAAAGGTCACCTGCCCATGCCCAGCATCTCCCGACGCACCCTGCTGCGTTCCGCCGCCGCGGTCGGCGCCGCCGTCTCCGCCCCCACCCTGCTGACCGCCTGCTCCACCGGCTCGGGTGACAGCGACGTCTCCAACGCGGGCAAGAAACTCGCCCCCTGGCCCGCCCACCGTCCCACCACCGGCCCCAAGCCGGATCTCGCCCCCACCGACGCCGGAGTCCAGGCCGGATACACCGCCTACCCCTCCGACCTGGTCAAGTCCGTCTCCCGCACCCCGGGCGACGGCTCCACCATCAAGGTCATGTCGGTGTCGTTCGGCACCCCGCCCAAGCCCGCCTCCGCGAACCGGTTCTGGGCCGCCGTCGAGAAGGCCCTCGGCGTGAAGATCGAGTACACGATCGTCTCCCAGGCCGACTACCAGAAGAAGATGGCCACCGTGATGGCCGGCGACGCCGACACCCTCCCGGACATCATCAACCTCTTCTCCGGGTTCGTGCTGCCCCGCGAGGCCGAGTTCGTGCAGCGGCGGGCGGAGGACCTCACGCCGTACCTGTCCGGCGAGGCGATCACCGACTACCCCAACCTCGCGAACATCCCCACCCACGCCTGGCGCGACATGGGCCGCATCGGCGGCCGGATCTTCGGCATCCCGCTGGAACGCCCGCTGCCCGGCTCCACCCTCTGGCTCAACCAGGGCATGTTCGCCGACGCCGGCATGACGGAGGGCTGGAGCGCCGACGACTTCGCCGCCGTCGCGAAGCGGGCGACCAGCGGGCGGACGTACGCGCTCGGCGCCGCCCAGGGCTCCCTCTTCGGCAACGCCGCCCACTCCGCCGCCCACAACGCGCCCCAGGAGTGGGCCGTCACCAAGGACGGCACCTTCCTGCCGGGCTGCGCCGACGAACGCTACAAGGCCTCGATCGCCTTCCAGTCCCGGCTGCGCAAGGACGGCTCCTACCACCCGGACGCCACGTCCATCTCCCAGATCGACCTCACCACCCTCTACTACAACGGCACGGTCGGCTCCATGCAGGACGGCTTCGGCGCCTACCTGCCCAAGTACCGGGAGTCGCAGGGCAAGCTGACCCCGGCCGCCGCGCTCCCGTACAGCGTCGGCGGCGAAGCCGGCGGCATCGCCGCGGCCCGCCGCTCCTTCGGCTACACCGTGCTCAAGAAGGCCAAGAAGGAACGTGTCGAGCTGCTGCTGCGCATCCTCGACTACCTCGCCGCGCCCTTCGGCAGCCAGGAGTGGGAACTCGTCCACTACGGCGTCGAGGGCACCCACTTCACCCGCGGCAAGGACGGCTCACCGCAGCCCACCAAGCTCGGCGAGGTGGAGAACAACACCAACCTGCCGCTGAAGTACCTTGCCGAAGGCCCCCAGGTGCTGTTCGTGCCGGGCATGCCCGACGCAGTCCGGGCGCTGCACGCCTGGCAGCTCAAAACCGTCCCGCACGCCGTCCGCAACGCCTCCTACGGCCTGCAGTCCCGGACGAAGAACGCCCAGGGCACCACGCTCAGGGCGCTCCTCGACGACACCGTCACCGGCATCGTCGCCGGGCGCATCCCGTTGTCGGAGTGGGACGGGGCGGTGAAGAAGTGGCGGGCGCGGGGCGGCGACAGAATGGCCGAGGAGTTCGCGAAGGACTACGCGGCCAACACGTGACGGCTGCCGGTGGAAGAGGAGCGCGGGGGATGGGGAACGGCATGGGGTCCAAGCGGCGGGTCACGATCAGAGAGGTCGCGGAGCGGGCGGGCGTGTCGATGGCCACCGCCTCCCGCGCACTCAGCGGCAACCACCCGGTGCCCCCGGCGACCCGGGCCCGCGTCCTGCGCGCCGCCCGCGACCTCGACTACGTCGCCAACGCGCACGCGCGCGCCCTGGTCGGCGGCGGCCGCAAGATGGCCGCGGTCGTCGTCCGCCAGGTGACCAGCCCGTTCTACGCCCAGGTCGCCGAGGGCGTCGAGGCGGAGGCCGCCGACCGCGGCTGGCTGTGCGTGGTCGGCGCGACCGGCGGGGACCCGCAGCGCGAGATGGAGTTCGTGCAGCTCATGCGGGAGGAGGGGGCCCGGCTGGTGATCCTGGTCGGCGGGGTCGTCGAGGACGACGCGTATCGCTCGCGCGTGGCGCATTACGCGCAGGCCCTCGATGCCACCGGCGCCCGGCTCGTGCTGTGCGGCCGGCCCGCCCCGGACCCCGAGATCCCCGCGCTGGTCGTCGAGTTCGACAACGAGGCGGGGGCGCGGGCGATCACCGGGCACCTGTTGTCGGCCGGCCACCGCCGGATCGTCTTCCTCGGCGGGCTGCCCGGCAACACCGCCCTCGACGCCCGCGTCACCGGCTACCGCGCCGCGCTCGCCGAGCACGGGCTGCCGGCGAGCGCCGCGCACGTCGTCGACTGCGGTCTGGGCCGCGCGGCCGGGCTGCACGCGATGACCGAACTCCTCAAGGAGGAACGGGAGTTCACGGCGGTCTTCGCCGGGGACGACATGGTCGCCGCCGGGGCTCTGCGCGCCATCGCCGACGCGGGACTGAGGGTCCCCGAGGACATCTCCGTCGTCGGCTACAACGACATCCCCCTCGCCGAGGACTTCAACCCGCCGCTCACCACCGTCCGCACCCCCGCCGAGGAACTCGGCCGCGCCGCCGTCCGCATCGCCCTGCGCGACCCCGACCACGCCGCCGGCAGCCACCACCTCCTCGGCACCCACATCGTCGTACGCCGCAGCGTGGCCCCGCCCCCGGCCACCGCCGACTGAGAGGGGAACCGGCGCCCACACCGGCGCCCACACCGGCGCCCACACCGGCGCCTACACCGGCGCCTACACCGGCGCCTACACCGGCGCCTACACCGGCGCCTACACCGGCGCCTACACCGGCGCCCACACCGGCGCCCACACCGGCGCCCACACCGGCGCCCAGACCGTCGTGCGCCGCAGCGCTGCCGCCCCCGGCCACCCACCGACCGAAAGACCTGCTCCCACACCCATCGCCGTAGGTCACAGCCCCGACCCGCGCCACCCCGCCCCGGCCACCACCGACTGACGGAGGACCCACCCCCGTATGACCGCGCCGCACGTGTCGCTCCCCGACGATCCGACGCACCTGCCGAACCTCCCCGGACTGCCTCCGGCCGACCCGGTGCTCTCGCCCGTCACCGGGTGGACCCGCGCCCACTGGGAGGCGATCGCCGACCGGCTCCTCGACGGGCTGCTGCCGTACGCCTCGCCGGGCTTCGCCCAGTACCGGCTGCCCGGGCCGCCCAGCCACTCCGGCCCGTGGTCGGACGGGCTGGAGGGCTTCGCGCGGTCGTTCCTGCTGGCCGCGTTCCGGATCGCGGGCTCGGACGGCCGGGTCGGTCCCGCCCTCGTCGAGCGGTACGCCGCCGGACTCGCCGCCGGCACGGACCCGCGCGGCGCCGAACGATGGCCGCCCGTCACGGACCGCGCGCAGCCCATGGTCGAGGCCGCGTCGATCGCGATCGCCCTGCACGAGTCCCGCCGCTGGCTGTGGGACCACCTCGACGACGGTGTGCGCGGACAGGTCGCCGACTGGCTGGGCGGTTTCGTCGGCGCCGACGTCAACGACTCCAACTGGCGCCTGTTCCAGGTCATCACGGAGGAGTTCCTGGCCTCCGTCGGCGCCCCGCACAGCCGCGCCGAGATCGACGCCGGGCTCGCCCGCCTCGACGACTGGTACCGGGGCGGCGGCTGGTACACCGACGGCGACGGCCGCAAGTTCGACTACTACAACGCCTGGGCGCTGCACCTGTACCCGGTGCTGTGGGCGCGCATCGCCGGCCCGCGCGCGAACCCGGACACGGTGGCCCGGCACCGCACCCGCCTGCGCGAGTTCCTCGCCGTCCACCAGCACTTCTTCGGCTCCGACGGCGCCCCGGTGCACCAGGGCCGGTCCCTCACCTACCGCTTCGCGACCGCCGCCCCGCTGTGGGCGGGCGTCCTCGCCGACGCCACCCCGCTGCCGCCCGGCCGCACCCGCCGGCTCGCCTCGGGCGCCCTGCGGCACTTCGCCGAACGGGGGGCGCCGGACGAGCGGGGTCTGCTCACCCTCGGCTGGTACCGGCCCTTCCTCCCCGTCACCCAGCGCTACTCGGGCCCGGCTTCCCCGTACTGGGCGAGCAAGGCCTTCCTCGGCCTGCTGCTGCCGGAGAGCCACCCGGTGTGGACGGCACCCGAGGAGCCCGCCCCGGTGGACACGGCCGACGTCCGCCTGGCCCTCCCGGCCCCCGGCTGGCTCCTGCACACCACCGCGGCCGACGGGATCGTACGGCTCGTCAACCACGGCAGCGACCGGCTCCCGCCACCGCCGGCGACGGCCGATGACAGCCCGCATTACGCCCGGTTCGCGTACTCCAGCGCGACGGCCCCCGAAACGCCGAAGGCCCCGGGCACCGGCCCGGACAACCACATCGCCCTGCTCGCCCCCGACGGCACACCGTCCCCGCGCGGCCGCATCCACCCGCTCGGCGCCTCGGGTGGCCGGGCCGCCTCCTGGCATCTGGCGCGGGAGCACCGCGTCGAGACGGCGAGCGTGGTCCACGGCCCGTGGGAGGTGCGCGTCCACCGTCTCGACGTCCCGCCCGGGACCGCGGTCCGTGAAGGCGGCTGGGCCGTCGCCGACGACACCGCGCCGCCGGTCGCCCGGACCGGCCCGGGCCACGCGTCGGCCCGCCGCGCGGACGGTCTGACCAGCGCGATCACCGGCCTGTACGGCTGGGACGGCACCGAGGGCACGGTCGCGACGGCGCTCGGCACCAACGCCGTCGGCCACCACTCGGCCACGCCCGTGCTCGAACTGGGCGAGGGGGCGCGCCTGCTGGTAACGCTCGTGGTGCTCAGCGCCGACCCGGACGCGCTGCGCCCGGGAGCGGGCGCGTCGGTCGCCGCGGACGGGACGGTGGAGGTCCGCTTCCCGGACGGCACCCGGGAGCGGGTGGTGCCCCGGCTCAGCGATGCGCCAGAGTCATCGCCCGGTCCAGGGCCTGAAGGAACGAGTTGACCGTCACCCGGTCCCGCACCGCCAGCCGCAGCCACTCCTCGCCGAGTCCGGGAAACGTGTCCCCGCGCCGGACCGCGAAGCCCAGGTCGCGCAGGTGGCGGCGGACGGCGACGGCCCGCGGGAGTCGTACGAGCACGAAGGGGCCCTCGGCCGGTCCGGCCACCCGTAGCCCGTCCGTGGCGAACTCCTCCAGTCCCGCGACGAGATGGGCCCGGTCCGCGGCGATGCGGTGGGCCGCGTGGGCCGCCTCCGCCAGGGCCCGCGGCGAGACGCACGCCTCGGCCGCCGTGAGGGCGGGTGTGGAGACGGGCCACAGGGGCTGGGCCCGCTCCAGGTCCGCGATCGTCCCGGGGGCGGCCAGCACGTACCCGATCCGCAGCCCGGCCAGCCCCCAGGTCTTGGTCAGGCTGCGCAGGACCACGAGACCCGGTACGTCGGTGCGGCCGGCCAGGGCCTCCCGCTCGCCCGGCACCGCGTCCATGAACGCCTCGTCGACGACCAGCATCCGGCCGGGACGGGCCAGCCGGGCGATCGTGGCGGCCGGGTGCAGCACCGACGTCGGGTTCGTCGGGTTGCCGATCACGACCAGGTCCGCGTCCTCGGGTACGGCCGCCGGGTCGAGCCGGAAGCCGTCCTGCTCCCGCAGCAGCACCCGGTCGACGGTGTGGCCGGCGTCCCGCAGCGCGGCCTCCGGCTCGGTGAACTGCGGGTGCACCACGACCGGCCGGCGGACCTTCAGGGCCCGCGCGAGCAGCACGAAGGCCTCCGCGGCGCCCGCCGTCAGCAGCACCCGCTCCACCGGGAGCCCGTGCCGTGCCGCGACCGCGGCCCGCGCGGCCCGCCCGTCCGGATAGGCGGCCAGATCACCGAGCGAGCCGGCGATGTGCTCCCGCAGCCACGCCGGAGGCGTGTCCGCGCGGACGTTCACCGCCAGGTCGGTCAGCCGCGCGCCGTCGTCCCGCACCTCGGCGTCACCATGGTGCCGCAGGTCGTGTCCCTCAGTGGGCATGGGTGTGCGCGCCGTGCTGGTGGTGTCCGTGGTGGTGGCCGTCGTCGTCGGGGTGGAAGTGCGGCTGCTGCGGCAGCCCCACCTTGTCCTCGAAGCCCGGCAGCGCGATCCGGTACACGCAGGAGTCGCAGTTCATCCGCAGGTCGCCCTTGAGGGCCTCCTCGTACCGCTCCATCACGAGGTCGAGCAGCTCCGGCTCCGGGCCGATCACGTCCGCGGACCGCACCTCGACCTCCGGGTGCGCGGCCGCCCAGCCCTCCGTCTGCTGCCGCACCCGGTCGGGCAGGATGCCGGTGAAGAGGAAGTAGGGCAGGACGACGATCCGCCGCGCCCCCAGCTTCACGCACCGGTCGAGCCCGCTGGGCACGTCCGGCGCCGCCAGGGACACGAACGCCGTCTCCACGCCCGCGTATCCGCGCCCCTCCCACAGCAGCCGGGCCGCCTTGAGCACCTCGGCGTTCGCGTCCGGGTCCGTCGAGCCCCGCCCGACCAGCAGCACGGTCACGTCGGCCCGGTCCTCGGGCCTGCGTGCCGAAGCGCCGAGCGCCTGGTCCAGCCGCCGCTCCAGGACGGACAGCAGCGCGGGGTGCGGGCCGAGCGGACGACCGTACGTGTACGTGATCCCGGGGTGCCGTTCCTTCTCGCGGGCCAGGGCGGCCGGGATGTCGCCCTTGGCGTGGCCGGCGGACACCAGCATCAGGGGTACGGCGGCGAACCGTCGTACACCCCGCTCCACCAGCTCGGTGACCGCGTCCCCGAGCGGCGGCGGGGACAGCTCGATGAAGCCGCCCGCGACGGGCAGTTCGGGGTGGCGGTCGCCCAGCTCCCGGACGAAGTCGCGGAACGCCTCGGCTCCCGCTTCGTCCCGGGTGCCATGACCGGCGATGAGCAGGGCGGGCGGCTGGGTGGTCACGATTTCTCCTCGGCATGTGCATCTGAGTGGGAAGTGCGGTGGTACAGAAGGGCGTTGAGGGCGGCCGCGGCCACCGCCGAGCCGCCCTTCTCGGACACGTTGCTCACGGCGGGCAGCCCGCTTTCGCGCAACGCGGCCTTGGACTCGGCCGCGCCGACGAAACCGACGGGCAGACCGATGACGAGCGCGGGGGAGGCGTCCAGGGTCAGCAGTTCCTCCAGGGCGGTCGGCGCGTTGCCGATCACCCAGATGGCGCCGGGCCCGACCTGCTCGTGGGCGAGCCGGATGGCGTGCGCGGAGCGGGTCAGCTCCGGACCGGCCACGGCGTCCCTGAGCCGGCAGACGGTCTCCCGCCGGGTGATCCCGGCCGCGACCATCTCCACGTCCACGACGACGGGCGCCCCGGCGTGCAGGGCGGCGTGCGCCTTCTCCAACTCGCCCTCGTCCATGACGAGGTCGGACGCGTACTCCAGGTCGGCCGCGGAGTGGATGACCCGCTCCACCACGGCCCGGGTCAGCGGCGGGAAGTGGGAGGTGTCCAGGCGGGCGCGCAGCCGCCGGAAGGACTCCTGCTCGATCGGATGGATCACACGATCCACACGGTTCACTTGGGCTCCTCCTGCGGGCTCTCCTGCCAGCGGTAACCGCGCGGCGTCACCATGCGCCCCGCGATGTCCCGGGTCGCCGTGTTGCCCACGGTCACGACGGTCATCATGTCGACCGTCGCCGGGTCCAGGGCGGCCAGTGTCGTCAGCCGGCTCGACCCGTCCGGCCGCGACGCGTTGCGTACGACACCGACCGGTGTTCGCGGCTCCCGGTGCTCGGCGAGGATGGCGAGGGCCTTCGGCAGCTGCCAGTCCCGGCCCCGACTGCGCGGGTTGTAGAAGGTCACGACGATGTCCGCCTCGGCCGCCGCCCGCACCCGCCGCTCGATGACCTCCCAGGGGGTGTGGAGGTCGGAGAGGCTGATGGACACGTGGTCGTGGCCCAGCGGCGCACCGAGGATGGCGGCCGCGGCGAGCGCCGCGGTGACACCGGGCACACCGGTCACCTCGATGTCGTCGGACGCCTCGGCGAGCGCGGGGGAGGCCATGGCGTACACGCCGGCGTCCCCGCTGCCGATCAGTGCGACGGCCTGTCCCTTCCGCGCCTCGGCCACGGCCGTCCGGGCCCGCTCCTCCTCGGCCCCGAGCCCCGACTCCAGGATCCGGGTGCCCGGCCGCAGCAGGTCGCGGATCTGGTCGACGTACTGGTCGAGACCGACGAGCACGGAAGCGCGCCGCAGCTCCGCCTCGGCGCGGGGCGTGAGCAGGTCCCGGGCGCCGGGACCGAGCCCGACGACCGCGAGCCGGCCGCGCGCGGGCCGCCGTACGACGGCACAGGTCGCCATGGCGGGCTGCCCGTCCGCGCGGTCCGACTTCCGCTTGGGGACGAGCAGTTCGCCCCCGCCGACGAGTGCGGCGGCCTCGGCCACGGACGGAGTGCCGACGGCCGCGAGGGGCGCCCCGGACGGGTTGGGCACGTCCACGGAGGCCAACTTCTCCGCCGAGTGGGTCACCAGTGGCACGCCCAGCCGCTCGGCGGCCTCCACGATCCCCGGTTCCCCGGCCTTGGCGTCGACGGTGGCGAGTTCGGCGATGCTCCGAGCGGACAGTCCCGCATCCCGCAGCGCCGCCTCGACCAGCCCGAGCACCTCGTCGGCCGGGGCGCCCCTGGACGCCCCGACGCCCACGACGAGGGACGGGGGCCGCAGGACGACCTCGCGCTCGGCGGGCTCGGCGAGGCGGTCCGTCAGCCTGATCGCGTACGAGCCCGCCGAGGCGACCGGGAGCGGCGGAAGAGGCCAGGCGAAGTCCGCCTCCAGGGCCACCGGCTCACCGTCGAGCAGGGCGCGCGAGACGGCGGCGACATCGCCCTCCACCGGGAAGCCGAGCGTGTCGAGGCCGGGCACCCCCACCGCGTCCGTCGCCGTCGTCACCACGGGCTGTGCCGCCAGCAGCCCGCCGACCTCGCGGGCCAGTTCATTGGCGCCGCCGCCGTGCCCGCCGACCAGCGACACGGCGAACCGGCCGCCCTCGTCGACGCACACCACACCCGGGTCGGACGCCTTGTCGCCGAGCAGTGGCGCGACCAGCCGTACGACCGCTCCCGTCGCCAGGAAACACACGAGCTGGTCGCACTGCGCGAACGCGGCACGTACGGCGTCCCCGACGGGACCCTCGTACACGCGCGTGCGGTCCGGCCACGCCGCGGCCAGCCGGTCCCGCGCAGCCGCCCCCGCCGCGGTGGCGGAAATGAGGCCGATCACTGAGCGACTCCTTCTCTTTCAGGTTCTCTTTCAGGCGCGTGAGGCCGGACGCCCCACAGCAGGAAAACGGGGTTGGTCGCGGCGAGCCGGGTCACGTCCCCCGGGAGCGGCGCGAGCCGGGACGACTGCAGGAGCACCCCGTCGCAGTCGAACCCGGCGCCGGTGAGCGCCGCGCGGACGGCCGGTACCCGGTCCAGCGCCGCCATGGCGACGACGACCGTCCGCCGCGCCCGCCGCGCGCACGCCGTGACGACGGCGGGCAGTTCGCGCCCCCCGCCGCCCACGAACACGGCGTCGGGATCGTCGAGGTCGGACAGCACGGTCGGCGCCGCCCCGTGCACGACGCGTACGTCGACCCCGTGCGCGGCGGCGTTCGCGCGGATCCGCTCGACACCGTCCAGGGTCTTCTCGACCGCCGTGACGGCGGCGCCGAACCGCGCGCACTCCACGGCCACGGAGCCGGAGCCCGCGCCGATGTCCCACACCAGGTCACCGAGGCGCGGACCGAGCCGGGCCAACGCCAGCGCCCGCACCTCGAACTTGGTGATCATGGAGTCCCGGTGGGTGAACTCGTCCTCCTGCAACGCCCATGCGGCGGGCCCGGCGGGCGGTCCGGCGACCGTGCGCACGGGACCGAGGGCCCGCGACTCGTCCAGGCACAGCACCACGTTCACCGCGTCGCCCCAGTCGCGGGCGGCGGCCTCGGCCGGCGTCACCCGCTCCAGGCGCTCCCGCGCGGAGCCCAGCGCGGAGGCGACGACCAGGACCCGCGCGTCGGCCCTGAGCGCGGCGCCCAGTTCGGCGGGCCCGGCCCCCGGCCCGGTCAGCACGGCGACCTTCGGCCGCGCCCGGCACACGTTGACGGCCGTACGCAGATCACGCCCGTGCGCACTGACCACCACCGCGTCGTCCCACGGCAGCCCGGCCCGCGCGAAGGCGGCGGCCACCGACGAGACCCCCGGCCGGACATCGAGCGCCCGCGCCCCGAACCGTTCGGCCAGCACCCGCACGATCCCGAAGAACCCGGGATCCCCGGAGGCCAGCACGACGACGGGGTTTTGCTTCTCCAGGTGCCGCTCGATGACGTCCAGCGCGGGCGGCAGCGCACCGAGCACGACCTGCTCGGCGTCCGCCGGGACCGGCGCGGCGGCCAGATGGCGGCGGCCGCCGACGACGAGCCGCGCCCCGGCCAGTACCTCGGCCGGAACCGGCGCCCCCGTCCCCGTACCGACCACCGTGATCACGTGCTCGCACCCCGTGAGCGCAGGGCCCTGCGGGCCTCCGGGTCGGCCTTGCGGTACCCGTGGAAGTGACCGGGGTGGTAGAGGTGCGAGCGCGTGCCCTCGGCGTCGAGCGCCGGGCCGACCAGGAAGAGGGTGTGCTTCCAGAGCTTGTGCTCCTTGACCGTCTCCTCCAGCGTCTCGATCGTGCACCGCACGATCAGCTCCTCCGGCCAGGTCGCCTGGTACGCCACCACGACCGGCGTACCGGTCGGGTAGCCGCCCTCCAGCAGCTCCCGCACGAGCTGCCCGCTGCGGGCAGCCGACAGGAAGATCGCCATGGTCGTGCCGTGCTTGGCGAACTCCCGCACCTCCTCCCCGGGCGGCATCGGCGTCTTGCCGCCACCGAGCCGGGTGAGGACGACGGACTGCGCGACCTCCGGGATGGTCAGCTCGCGCTGGGCGAGCGCGGCGACGGCGGAGAACGCGGAGACCCCCGGGATCACCTCGGTGCCGATGCCGATCCGGGCACACCGGTCCAGCTGCTCCTGCGTACCGCCCCACAGGGCCGGGTCGCCGGAGTGGATACGGGCCACGCGCAGGCCCTCCGCCAGCGCCCGCTCGTACACGGCCATGACGTCCTCCAGGGACATCGTCGCCGAGTCGAGGATCTCCGCGCCCTCGCGCGCGTGCTGGAGGACCTCCTCCTGAACCAGGCTGGCCGCCCAGATCACGATGTCGGCCTCGGCGATGGCGCGCGCGGCACGGAACGTCAGCAGATCGGCGGCGCCGGGGCCGGCACCGACGAAGGTCACCTTGCCGGTGGGGGCATCGGCCATGGGAAACGGTCCTCTCTTCAAGGTCTTACGCGTACTGCGGGCGCCGGATGCGCGTGACCGGGGCTTGAACGTGCGGGACGGGGGCTTGGACGTGCGTGACGGGGGTCTGGACGTGCGTGACGGGGGCCTGGACGTGCGTGACGGGGGTCTGGACGTGCGTGACGGGTGCTTGATCGGATACGAAGGGCACATGGCGGTCTTCGTCGCGCTCGGCGCGTTCCTGATGACGCTGGCCGGCGGCTGGACGGCACTGCGCGTGACCGACCGCCGTCATCTCGTACTGGGCCTGGCCGGCGGCCTGATGCTGGGCGTGGTCGGCCTGGACCTGCTGCCGGAGGCGCTGGACGCGGCCGGCACCGAGGTGTTCGGCGTACCCGCGGCCCTGCTCCTGTTCGTGGCCGGGTTCCTGATCGCCCATCTGGTGGAACGTCTGCTGGCCGTACGGCAGGCCGCCCACGGCGCCGGGGAACACGACGGCCGCACCCCGGAGGTGGGCCTGACGGCCGCGGCCGCGATGGTCGGCCACAGCGCCATGGACGGCGTGGCGATCGGCGCGGCCTTCCAGGTGGGCGGCGGCATGGGCACGGCTGTCGCGCTGGCCGTCGTCGCCCACGACTTCGCGGACGGCTTCAACACGTACACGATCACGAGCCTGTACGGGAACGCCCGCCGCAGAGCCCTCGCCATGCTGTTCGCGGACGCCGCCGCCCCCGTCCTGGGCGCGGCCTCGACGCTCCTGTTCACCATCCCGGAGCCCCTGCTCGGCGGCTATCTCGGCTTCTTCGGCGGCGCGCTCCTCTATCTCGCGGCGGCCGAGATCCTGCCCGAGGCACACCACGAGCACCCCGCCCGCTCGACCGTGCTGTGCACGATCGCGGGCGCGGCGTTCATCTGGCTGGTGGTGGGTATCGCCGAGTGATGGGCGTGGTGATTTCCGGAGGGGCGTCACAGCTTGCCGCCCCGCCCGCCCTCGCGCGGCGCCGGCGCGATGAGAGTCGAGAGGTAGGGCAGCGGCTCCCCGTCCAGCTCGGCGGCCGGCCGGATGGACTCCTCCGGCAGCCCGAGCGCCGAACCCCACACCGCGTCACCGATCCGCCCGGTCTCCCGCAGCGCCTCGGCCACCTCCTGTGCCTGCCGCCCGAACTTGTAGGCGACGACGGTTCCGGGCCCGTTCAACGCGTCCTTGAGCACGGCGGACCCGGCGGTGACCGGCACCAGCGTCAGCGGCTCGGTCCCCTCCGTCAGCACCGCCCCCGACCTCGCCGCCAGGTCCTGCATCGCGGTGATCCCGGGCACGGTCTCCACGACGACGCCGGGCACCAGCTCGCCGATGGTCTGCGCGAGATAGGTGAAGGTGGAGTACACGTTGGGGTCGCCGATGGTCGCGAAGGCGACGGAGCCGTGCGCTTCGAGCAGCCGGGCGACCCGCTCCCCGGCGGCGTCCCAGGCGGCCTCCCGCCGCGCCCGGTCGGTCCGCTCGTTCAGCGCGAACACGACCCGCACGACCTTGTCCCCGGGCACGTAGTGCAGCACGGTCGCTTCGGCCCGCCCCCGCTCACCCGTGTCCATCACGGGTACGACGACGACCTCGGCGGCCCGCAGAGCGTTGACGCCCTTGACGGTCACCAGTTCCGGATCCCCGGGCCCGACCCCGACTCCGATCAGCCTGCTGCTCATGACGTCCGGCACCTCTCCACGAACCGACGGGCCACACCGGGCTCGGACGCCCAGTGCGTGTGCAGATAACTCGCGTGCACACCGCGCTCCACAAAACCTTCGACCCGCCGCTCCGGACTCCGCACCCCCCAGGCGGGAGCGGTCCCCGCCCCCGGCTCGACGACCGTCCGGTGAAACTCGTGCCCCCGCATCCGCGTCCCCGCGACGGCGAGCACACTGTCACTCACGGCCACCGCGTCCCGGTAGCCCAGGGTGAGCCGCTCGCCCATCCGCGCGTCGGCATCGAGCACCCCGCACATGGGCTGCCCGTCCAGCTCACGGCACAGGTACAGCAGCCCGGCACACTCGGCGGCGAACGGAGCACCACTCCCCGCGAGGGCGGCAACGGCTTTGCGCAGAGGTTCGTTGGCGGACAGCTCGGAGGCGTACACCTCGGGAAACCCACCGCCGATGACCAACCCGCGCGTACCGTCGGGTAGTTGTTCGTCTCGCAGAGGGTCAAAGGTGACCACCTCGGCACCTGCCGCGGTGAGCAGCTCGGCGTGCTCGGCATAGGAGAAGGTGAAGGCGGGCCCCCCGGCCAGGGCGACACGCGTCAGCCCGTCCGGCGTCTGCGGACGAGACCCTTCGGGCCGAAAGCGGGGGTCTGGGGGCGCAGCCCCCAGGGACGGGACGGGAAGGGGCGGCGGGGGCGAAGAAGCCAGAGCCTCAGCCGCATCCCACCCCGCACAGGACAACGCCCCGGCCCCCCGCGCCAGCGCAACCAACCCCTCCAGGTCACACCCGGCCCGCACCTGCTCCGCCATCGCCGCAACAGCCTCCACGGCCTGAGCGCGCCGCTCGGCAACGGGCACCAGCCCCAGATGCCGCGACGGCGTCGACACCTGAGCCACCCGCCGCAGCACCCCCAGCACCGGCACCCCGGCCGAGTCCAACGCCTCCCGCAACAACGCCTCGTGCCGATCCGACCCGACCTTGTTGAGGATCACGCCCCCGACCCGCACCTCCGGATCCCACGACGCGAACCCGTGCACCAGCGCCGCCACCGACCGCGACTGCGACGAGGCGTCGACGACCAGCACCACCGGCGCCCGCAGCGACTTCGCCACATGGGCGGTGGAGGCGAGTTCACCTTCCCCGGCGGCCCCGTCGTACAGCCCCATGACACCCTCGACGACGGCGATGTCACACCCGCTCGCCCCACGCAGGAACAGCGGCCCGATCAGCTCGGGCCCGCACAGATACGCGTCGAGATTCCGCCCCACCCGCCCGGTGGCGAGCGCGTGGTACCCGGGGTCGATGTAGTCCGGGCCCACCTTGTGCGGGGACACGGCAAGCCCCCGCGCGGCGAGCGCGGCCATCAGCCCCGTGGCAACGGTGGTCTTGCCGCTGCCCGAGGAGGGCGCGGCGATGACCAGCCGAGGGACGGAAGACGTCACCACTCGATGCCCCTCTGCCCCTTCTGCCCGGCGTCCATCGGATGCTTGATCTTGGACATGTCGGTGACCAGGTCGGCGAACTCGACGAGCTTCTCGGGAGCGTTGCGCCCGGTGATCACCACATGCTGGGTCCCGGGGCGGTCCCGCAACACGGCGACGACCTCATCGACATCGATCCAGCCCCAGTGCATGGGGTAGGCGAACTCGTCCAGCACGTACAGCCGGTACGTCTCGGCGGCGAGATCCCGCTTGACCTGCTCCCAGCCCTCGCGGGCCTTCTCCTCGTTGTCCATCTGGGAGTCGCGCTGCACCCACGACCAGCCCTCGCCCATCTTGTGCCAGTCGACGGACCCGCCTTCACCGCTGGCGCCCAGCACCCGCAGCGCGTTCTCCTCGCCGACCTTCCACTTCGCCGACTTGACGAACTGGAACACCCCGATCGGCCACCCCTGGTTCCAGGCCCGCAGAGCGAGCCCGAAGGCTGCCGTGGACTTGCCCTTCCCGATCCCCGTGTGCACGACGACAAGAGGCCGGTTACGACGCTGACGAGTCGTCAGGCCGTCCTCCGGTACGACGCTCGGCTGTCCCTGCGGCACTACGCGGCCCTCCTCGAATTGCCCTGAACGTCCCTGACCAGCCCGGCGATCGAGTCCGCCCGCAACTCGTCCAGCGTCACCGCCGTGCCGCCCAGCTCACCCGCCAGCTGCCCGGCCAGCCCCAGCCGCACGGGCCCCGACTCGCAGTCCACGACCACGGAGGCGACCGAGTCGGCCGCGAACAGCCGGGCCGCACGCCCGGCGAGGGCGACCGGCTCCGGGCCGCCCGTGGCACGCCCGTCGGTCACGACCACGACCAGCGCGCGCCGCGCGGGATCCCGCAGCCGCTCCACCCGCAGCACCTCGTGCGCCCGCAGCAGGCCCGCCGCGAGGGGCGTGCGCCCACCGGTGGGCAGCGACTCCAGCCGGACCGCCGCCGCGTCCACGGAAGAGGTCGGCGGCAGCGCGACCTCGGCGGCCGACCCCCGGAAGGTCACCAGCCCCACCTTGTCCCGCCGCTGATAGGCGTCGAGCAGCAGTGACAGCACGGCACCCTTCACCGCACTCATCCGCTGCCGGGCGGCCATGGACCCGGAGGCGTCGACGACGAACAGCACGAGGTTGCCCTCGCGCCCTTCCCGCGTCGCCTGCCGCAGATCGTCACGGCGTACGACGAGACCGCGCCCCGACCGCCCCCGCGCCCGCTGATGCGGCGCCGCCGCCTGCACGGTCGCCGCCAGGTGCAGCTTGGTCAGCGCCCCTCGGGGCCGCCGGGCCCCGGTCGTCCGCCCGTGCTCGGTCCGCGCCCGCGAACGCCGCCCCGCGGCGCCCTCACCGAGACCGGGCACGCTCAGCACCTTGGTACGGAACGGCTCGGAGGCCCGCGCCGGCTGCTGCTCACCCGCGCCGCCGCCGGAAGGCTGCGGTTCGCCGCCCTCCTCACCGGCCTCGGGCCGCGCACCGGTGTCGCCGTCCTCGTCGGGCCCCTCGGAAGGCGGCTGTCCGCCGCCCCCGTCACCCCCGCCGGGCCCATCGGGGTCGGGATCCTCGTCGTCGGACCCGTCGCCGAACTCCTCCAGGGTCTCGTCGAGCTTGTCCTCGTCGAGTCCCGGGGCGTCGAAGGGGTTACGACGCCTGCGGTGCGGCAGCGCGAGCAGGGCGGCCTGCCGGACGTCCTCCGCGAGCACCTCGGTGCGTCCGGCCCACGCGGCCAGCGCGACCGCCGTACGCGCCATCACGATGTCGGCCCGCATGCCGTCCACCTCGAAGGCCGCGCAGGTCGCCGCGATCTGCCGGAGCGCCCCGTCGCCCAGCAGCACCGACGGCAGCAGCTTGCGCGCCGCCACGATCCGCGCCCGTACGGCGGTCTCCTCGTCGGCCCACCGCGCGACGAAGCCGGCCGGGTCGTCGTCGTACGCGAGGCGCCGCCGTACGACCTCCACCCGCTGGTCCGGCTCCCGCGAGGCCGCGACCTCGACGGTCAGCCCGAACCGGTCGAGCAACTGCGGCCGCAGCTCGCCCTCCTCCGGGTTCATGGTCCCGACCAGCAGGAACTTCGACGCGTGCCGTACGGAGACGCCCTCGCGTTCCACGTACGACGCGCCCATCGCCGCCGCGTCGAGCAGCAGGTCGACGAGGTGGTCGTGCAGCAGGTTGACCTCGTCGACGTAGAGGATCCCGCGGTGCGCGTCGGCCAGCAGGCCGGGCTCGAAGGCCTTCACTCCCTCCGAGAGGGCCCGCTCGATGTCGAGGGCGCCCACCAGCCGGTCCTCCGAGGCGCCGACGGGGAGTTCGACCATGCGGGCCGGGCGCGCGGTGCCGTCGCCGGGCTCGTGCGGGCCGTCCGGGCACGCCGGGTCCGGCCCTGCGGGGTCACAGGAGAACCGGCAGCCGGGGACGACGGGGACTTCCGGCAGCAGCACCGAAAGGGCCCGTACCGCCGTCGACTTGGCGGTGCCCTTCTCGCCGCGCACCAGCACACCGCCGACCGCCGGGCTCACCGCGTTGATGAGCAGCGCCAAGCGGAGGCTGTCCTGTCCGACGAGGGCGGTAAAGGGATAGGGCGTGCTCACGCGGTGATCACTCCTTCGGGGGATTCATGGCAGAACGACTCGCAGCCAAGCCGCGACCCCGTCATGGTCGAAGCCTGCTCCCCGCCGACGCGGGGGTGGTCCGGCCGTGTCGCCAGCAGTAGGCGGTGTGCTGGTGTGCTCCCCGCCGCTGCGGGGGTTCCCAGGGAGATCACGCGTCTCCCTCCAGGTCGCCCTCGAGTTCGAGGTAGGTCGCCCGGAGCCGGTCCAGGGTCTCCTGGTCCGGCTCCGCCCAGAGCCCTCGGTCAGCTGCCTCCAGGAGCCGTTCCGTGATGCCGCGCAGCGCCCAGGGGTTGGACTTCTTCATGAAGTCCCGGTTCTCCTGGTCGAAGACGTACTCCGCGCTGAGCTTCTCGTACATCCAGTCGTCCACGACCCCGGCCGTGGCGTCGTACCCGAAGAGGTAGTCGACGGTCGCCGCCATCTCGAAGGCACCCTTGTAGCCGTGCCGGCGCATCGCCGCCATCCAGCGCGGGTTGACCACGCGGGCGCGGAAGACGCGGTGCGTCTCCTCGCCGAGCGTGCGGGTCTTCACCTGGTCGGGGGTCGCCGAATCACCCACGTACGCCTCGGGACTCGCGCCCGTCAGGTGCCGCACCATGGCGACCATGCCGCCGTGGTACTGAAAGTAGTCGTCGGCGTCGACGAGGTCGTGCTCGCGGGTGTCGACGTTCTTCGCGGCCACGGCGATCCGCTTGAACGCCGTCTCCATGTCTCCGCGCGCCGCCCGCCCCCCGAGCCCGCGCCCGTACGCGTAGCCGCCCCACACCGCGTACACCTCGGCGAGGTCGGCGTCGGAACGCCAGTTGCGGGCGTCGATCAGCGGCAGCAGACCGGCACCGTACGCGCCCGGCTTGGAGCCGAAGATACGGGCGGTCGCGCGCCGCCGGTCACCGTGTTCGGCGGTGTCCTCGTCGGCGTGTGCCTTCACGAAGTTCACCTCGGCCGGCTCGTCCAGCTCGGCCACCGCGCGCACCGCGTCGTCGATCAGCCCGACGACGTGCGGGAACGCATCCCGGAAGAACCCGGAGATACGGACCGTGACGTCGATGCGGGGACGCCCGAGCTCGGCCGGCGGCACGACCTCGAAGCCGGTCACGCGGCGCGAGGCGTCGTCCCAGACGGGGCGGCAGCCCAGCAGCGCCAGGATCTCGGCGATGTCGTCGCCCTGGGTGCGCATGGCGGACGTGCCCCACACCGTCAGGCCGACGGACTTCGGGTACTCGCCGGTGTCCTGGAGGTACCGCTGCACCAGCGAGTCGGCGAGGGACTGCCCGACCTCCCAGCTCAGCCGGGACGGAATGGCCTTGGGGTCGACCGAGTAGAAGTTGCGGCCGGTCGGGAGGACGTTGACCAGGCCGCGCGTCGGCGAACCGGACGGGCCCGCCGGGACGTACCCCCCGTCGAGCGCCTTGAGGATGTGCCCGATCTCGTCGGTGGTCTTCTCCAGACGAGGCACGACCTCGGTGCAGGCGAACTCCAACACGGCGACGGCGTCGGGCAGTTCGGTGCCGATGACCTCCCGTACGAGAGGTGCGCTCTCGGCCACGGCCCACCCGCGGGCCTCCATGCCCTCGGCGAACCGCCGGCACAGCTGCTCCAGCAGATCGATGGCGTCGGCGGCCGAGCGGGACGGGCCCTCGACGAGGTCCGTCAGCTCCACCGGGACCTTGACCGGCGCCCCGGGCTCGGCCAGCAACTCCTTCTCGGTGAGCCCGAAATGTGTCGCGAGGCAGGCCCGCAGCCCCGGCAGCGCGTTCGCCTGCCCGCCCCACACCTGCGAGGCACGCAGCACGGCGAGCACCAGGTTCACGCGCGGCTCGCCGACCGGACCGCCGCCCAGGATGTGCAGCCCGTCCCGGATCTGCACGTCCTTGATCTCGCACAGATAGCCGTCGATGTGCATGACGAACTCGTCGAACGCGTCGTCGTCCGGCTGGTCGTCGACGTGCAGGTCGTGGTGGAGTTCGGCCGCCTTCACCAGCGTCCAGATCTGCGCGCGCACGGCCGGCGCCTTCGTCGGGTCCAGGTCGGAGACGAGCGCGTACTCGTCGAGCAGCTGCTCCAGCTTGGCGAGGTCGCCGTAGGTGTCCGCGCGCGCCATGGGCGGTACGAGGTGGTCGACGACGGTGGCGTGCCCGCGGCGCTTGGCCTGGGTGCCCTCGCCGGGGTCGTTGACGATGAACGGGTAGACGAGGGGCAGCTCACCGAGGACGGCGTCGGGCGCGCAGCTCTTGGAGAGCCCCAGTCCCTTGCCCGGCAGCCACTCCATGGTGCCGTGCTTGCCCATGTGCACGATCGCGTCGGCGCCGAAGGAGTTCTCGAGCCAGCGGTAGGCCGCCATGTAGTGGTGCGAGGGCGGCATGTCCGGGTCGTGGTAGATCGCGATCGGGTTCTCGCCGAAGCCGCGCGGCGGCTGGATCATCACGACGACGTTCCCGAACTGGAGGGAGGCGAGCACGATGTCGTCCCCGTCGACGTACAGGCTGCCCGGCGGCTCACCCCACGCCTCCAGCATGCCGCCGCGCAGTCCCGCGTCGAGCGTGTCGAACCACGCCCGGTAGTCGGCGAGCGGCACCCGCGCGGGCGCGGCGGCCAGCTGCTCCTCGGTGAGCCATTCGACGTCGTGGCCACCCGCGTTGATGAGCCGGTGGATCAGCTCGTCGCCGTTGTCGGGATGCCCTTCGACGATGTAGCCGGCGTCCCGGAGCGAGTCCAGGACGCGGATCGCCGAAGCGGGCGTGTCCAGCCCCACGGCGTTGCCGACCCGGGAGTGCTTGGTCGGATAGGCGGTGAAGACGAGCGCGAGCTTCTTGTCCTGGTTCGGCTTGTGCTTCAGCACCGCGTGCCGTACGGCGATCCCGGCGACCCGCGCGGCCCGCTCGGGGTCGGCGACGTACACGGGAACGTCGTCCGGGCCCTGTTCCTTGAAGGAGAAGGGGACCGTGATCAGTCGCCCGTCGAACTCCGGGATCGCGACCTGCATCGCCGCGTCCATGGGGGAGAGGGCGGCGTCGGACTCTTCCCAGGCGCTCTTCGAGGAGGTCAGGCACAAACCCTGCAACACGGGGATGTCGAGGTCCGCGAGCGCCCCGATGTCCCAGGCCTCCTCGTCGCCTCCGGCCGAGGCCTGCGAGGCGTGCGTGCCGCCGGCGGCGAGGACGGTGGCGACGAGGGCGTCGGCCTTCCCGAGGATCTCGTACAGCCCGGCGTCGGCGCCGCGCAGCGAACCGCAGTACACGGGAAGGGCGTTGGCGCCCTTCGCCTCGATCGCGTCGCACAGCGTGTCCACGAAGGCGGTGTTGCCGCTGAGGTGGTGGGCGCGGTAGAAGAGCACGCCGATGCTGGGGCGGCCCTCGATGAACGCGCGCTCCCCATGGACGCCGTACTCCGGCATCTTCTGCGGCTCGACGAACCCTTCACCGGTCAGCAGCACGGTGTCCGAGAGGAACCGCGCGAGCTCGGTGAGGTTGGCGGGCCCGCCCTCGACGAGATACCGCAGCGCCTCGGCCACCACACCGGCAGGCACGGACGACTCGGCCATGAGCTCCGCGTCGGGCACGGTCTCTCCGCCGAGCAGGACGGTCGGAATCCCCGAGGCCTTGAGGGCGGCGAGCCCGTCCTCCCAGGCACGCTTGCCGCCGAGCAGCCGTACGACGGCGATGTCCGAGCCCTCGAGGAGCCCCGGCAGTTCCTCCGCGACATCGACCCGGTTCGGATTGCCGATCCGGTACGAGGCATCGGAAGCGGCCCGGGCCGCCAGCAGATCCGTGTCGGCGGTCGACAACAACAACACTGTGCTCATGCGGGCGCTCCCGGTGGAATGAAAGGCAGTCCTTGCGGCGCGCCGGACTCGATGAGCCGCCACAGCGCGTCCGTGTCCGCGTGCTGTTCGATCAGGTCGCCGAGCCGGTCGAGCTGCTCCTCGCGCAGCGCGGCGAACGAGGTGTCGGCCGCCGGCACGAAACGGCGGCCCGCGGCGGCCGCCACCTCGCGCAGGAAGGCCCGCCGGAAACCGTCCGACTCCAGCGAGCCGTGCCAGTGGGTGCCCCAGGTGCTCCCGACCCGACAGCCGTCGAGGAACGGGTCGCCGCCCTCGATCTCGGCGACACCGTGATGGATCTCGTACCCCTCGACCTGCTCGCCGAGGGCCTCGCCGACGGGCCGGGTGAGGGTCTTCTCGCGGGCGAACCGCACCCGGACGGGAAGGAGCCCGAGCCCTTCGACATGCCCCTGCCGGCTCTCGACCTCGTCCTCGATGTGCTCGCCGAGGACCTGGAAGCCGCCGCAGATGCCGAGGATGGGCCTGTGTTCAGCGGCCCTGCGGACGAGAGCGTCGGCCAGCCCCCGCTCCCGCAGCCACTCCAGGGCCCGGACGGTCCCCCGGGTCCCGGGAAGAACGACGAGGTCGGCGTCGGCCAACTCCTCCGGCCGGTCCACGAACCGCACGACGACACCCGGCTCGGCGGCCAGCGCGTCGACGTCCGTGAAGTTGGACATCAGCGGAACCGCACAGACGGCGACCCGCAGCACGTCCTCGCCGACCGGCGGGGCCACGACCGACTCCCTGACCGTCCCCCGCAGGGAGACCCGCAGCCCGTCCTCCTCGTCGATGCCGAGCCCGTGCCGGAAGGGCAGGACACCGTAGGTGTGCCGCCCGGTGAGCGAGTGCAGCATGTCGAGGCCTGGTTCGAGCAGCGACACGTCCCCGCGGAACTTGTTCACGAGGAACCCCGCGACGAGCGCCTGGTCCTCGGGCGAGAGCAGCGCGACGGTCCCGAAGAAGGAGGCGAAGACGCCCCCGCGGTCGATGTCGCCGACCACGAGCACGGGCAGCCCGGCATTCCGGGCGATCCCCATGTTCACGATGTCCGTCCGCCGAAGATTGATCTCGGCGGGGCTGCCGGCCCCCTCACAGATCACCGCGTCATACCTGCCCCGCAACTCGGCGAGACAGTCGAGAACGGTCCCGAGAAGCTTCTGCTGCCGCCCCCCGTGATACCCCCGCGCGCTGAGCTCGCCGACCGGTTTGCCGAGCAGCACGACCTGACTGCTCTGCTCACCGCCCGGCTTGAGCAGCACGGGGTTCATGAGCGCGGTCGGCTCGACCCGGCAGGCCTGCGCCTGCATGGCCTGGGCCCGCCCGATCTCGGCCCCTTCTCTCGTCACGAACGAATTGAGGGACATGTTCTGCGCCTTGAACGGCGCGACCTTGACCCCTTGCCGCACCAGCCACCGGCAGATCCCGGCGGTGACGACACTCTTGCCGGCGTCGGAGGTGGTGCCGGCGACGAGAAGACCACCGCTCATCGGTTACGCCCCCTGGTGAGAAACCGCCCGGCGACACTGACGCCGAGTGCCAGCAGACCGACGCGCCGGGACAGCCGTACGGCCCGCTCGATGTCGTGTGTGGTGACGGCACGCCCGTCCCCGTTGAGTACGGGCCGGTGCTCCACCCGCCCCGCATAGGACAGGGTTCCGCCGAGCCGTACCCCGAGCGCCCCGGCGAACGAGGCTTCCACGGGGCCGGCGTTGGGACTCGGATGCTTCGCGGCATCGGCCCGCCAGGCCCGTACGGCCCCCCGCGGATCCGGCCCCGCCACCGCGGCCAGCACGGCGGTGAGCCGCGCTCCCGGCCACCCGGCGAGATCGTCGAGCCGCGCGGAAGCCCACCCGTACCGCCGATACCGGGGCGACTTGTGCCCGACCATGGCGTCGAGGGTGTTCACGGCGCGGAAACCGAGCAGCCCGGGCACACCGCCCACGGCTCCCCACACCAGCGCCCCGACCACGGCGTCGGACGTGTTCTCGGCAACGGACTCCACGACCGCCCGGGCGATCCCGTCGGCGTCGAGGGCCTGCGGGTCCCGTCCGCACAGGTGTGGCAGCCGGGCCCGCGCGGCATCGACGTCTCCCGCCTCCAGTGCCCGCCCGACGCCCCGGGCCTCCCGGGCGAGCGACGTACCCCCGACGACGGCCCACGTGGCGGCCCCGGTGAGCGCGACGGAGGCGGCGGCGGACGGACGTACTCCCCGTGCGGCCACGGCCCCCACGGCGACAGCGCCCCCGGCACACACGACGGTGTGCAGCGCGCCCCACCCGCGGTGGTCCCGCCACAACACCCGTTCCACGGCACCCGCGGCCCGCCCGAACACGGCGACCGGATGCCCACGGCGTGGATCGCCGAGCAGGAGGTCACCGAGAAGGCCGGCGGCGGCGCCGTACGCGAAAACGCGATCGGCACGCATGAACTCAGCCGACCGCTGTCACAGACAGGTCGCTGGGGTTGAACCTCGAACGGCAGCCGCGCATGGCGATATGTCCTCACTCAGGGTGTCCACGCCCTGGTTCGACGAGATCGGCGGTGAGAGTTCCTGGCTCCCGGGGGTTCCTACCCCGGTGACAGTGGCGGGACCGCGCCGGACTCACACCGGCTTCCTCTCCTACCGCCGTACATGGCTCGGGCAGTCCACCACGGGGTTGGAAGGGCCGTCAACTTGCTGTTGACCTGCGGGAGCGGAGTGTGCTGAGGCCCACATCGGGCAGTGCGGCGGGGCGCCCGACGGCACCCCGCTCGGCCGGAATTCCCCTCGGGTGGGCGGCGTTCGACGAACCGGCGGGACGGACGCACGGTGGCGTGCGTGAGCAGATGCCGCCGGCCACGCTCGGCCTCCCGCCGGAGGCGGAAAAAAGCCCGCCCTGCCCGGACCGCCCATGAGGCGACCGAAGCAGGACGGGCCGGAAAGTGCGCGCGAGCCCTCAGGCCACGATCAGGTAGATCCCGTACCCCACAGCCGCCGCACAAGCCGCGAAGCACGCGTACGCGCCCGTGACCGCCACGGCGGCCGTGTCACCCTGCGCGGCAGCCCGCTCTCGGCGGGACAGGCCCACGATGCCGAGGGTGAACAGGGCCACGAGGGCCACGGTGATCAGGAGGCTGATGCCGAAGACGGATCCGAGGGCCGCCCAGTCGATCTTCATGCTGGTTCTTCCTTCATGCTGGAGGGTGCCTGGGTGGCGGGGGCTCAGACGGTGGTCGCGGCCGACGGGGCCGCGGGGTCGGCCGCGGTGACCGGGGCCGGGATGGTGGCCGTGAGGTCCTCGGTCACCGTGCCGCCGACGGGCGGCGGCGTCACGGCGGCCATGGCCGTGGTGACCACGCCGGCCGGCTCCTCGGTGTCGTTGACGTTCGTGTGGTCGACGACCTCGCGGCGCGAGATCTTCCAGATCGCGGCGCTGGAGGTGATGAGGAAGACGGCGACGAGGGCCGTGCCCCAGGCGCCGAAGCCGGTCACGTACTCAGCGAGCGCGCCCACCAGGGCCGCGGCGGGCAGGGTCAGGCCCCACGCCACGAACATGCGGGTCGCGGTCGACCAGCGGACCACGCCGCCCTTGCGGCCGAGGCCGGCGCCCATCACCGAGCCGGAGACGGAGTGCGTGGTGGAGAGGGAGAAACCGAGGTGGGAGGAGGCCAGGATGACCGTGGCCGCGCTGGTCTGGGCGGCGAAGCCCTGCTGCGGCTGGAGGTCGGTCAGGCCCTTGCCCATGGTGCGGATGATGCGCCAGCCGCCGAGGTAGGTGCCGAGCGCGATGGCGATACCCGCGCTGAGGATGACCCACATGGGCGGGTCGGAGTCGGGGGCCACGGCGCCGCCGGCGACCAGGGCCAGGGTGATGATGCCCATCGTCTTCTGGGCGTCGTTCGTGCCGTGGGCCAGGGAGACCAGGCCGGCGGAGGCGATCTGGCCGGAGCGGTAGCCCTTCGCGGCGGCCTTGCCGTCGGCCTTCTTGCCGAGGGAGTAGGACAGTCGCGTGGCCAGCATCGCCGCCAGGCCCGCCACGATCGGAGCGGCGATCGCCGGGATCAGGACCTTGGTGACCAGGACGTCACCGTGCACGCCGCCGAAACCGGCCGAGGCGATGGTGGCGCCGATGAGGCCGCCCATGAGGGCGTGCGAGGAGCTGGAGGGGAGCCCGACCAGCCAGGTCAGCAGGTTCCAGAGGATCGCGCCGACCAGGGCGGCGAAGATGACCTCGGGACGGATGCCGGTCTCGTCGACGAGACCCTTGGAGATCGTGTTGGCGACCTCCACGGAGAGGAATGCGCCTACAAGGTTGAGCACGGCGGACATGGCCACCGCAACCTTGGGCTTGAGTGCACCGGTCGAGATGGTGGTGGCCATCGCGTTGGCGGTGTCGTGGAAACCGTTCGTGAAATCGAACGCGAGTGCGGTTACTACCACAATCGCGAGGATCAGCGAGAAGTTTTCCATTTACCCAGGCAATCGTTCGAAGTCATTGGCCAGATGAACTTAGGTAACCTGGGTGAACGGAAGATGAACTGAGCAGGGCCGCACGGTGACCGGATGCGGCGATTCCCGCTCCACCGGGCTCCAGTTGATCCGCGCGGCCCCGCCGCTGTGGGGTCAGTCGCCTCTGGCGAAGCTCCTCAGCCGGCTCCGGGACCCGTTGAAGAGATTCTGGTCACCCGGCAGGCCGCCGCTGTTGTCGTACTGCCAGATGGTCCAGAACGACCAGCCGGCGGGCAGTGCTCCCGGGTCCGCCGCGTTGTAGCGGGCGACCCACAGGGCGTGGTTCGAGGCGAAGGCGCGGCTGCCGCCGGTGCACGTGTTCCACCAGTGGGCGGTCGTGTAGATCACCGGACGGCGGCCGGTGAGCCGCTTGACCTCGTCGCTGAACGACTTGATCCAGCTGACCATCCTCGGCTTGGTCAGGCCGTAGCACTTGTGCTTCTTGTCGTAGGGGTTGTATTCGATGTCGAGCGCGGGCGGCAGCGTCCAGCCGTCCGCCCTCCATCCGCCGCCGTTGCCCACGAAGTGCGCCGCCTGCGCCGTGCCGGACGACGTGTGGGGCAGGGCGAAGTGATATGCCCCGCGGATGATGCCCGCGTCGCGCGCTCCGTTGTACTGCCGGCTGAAGTACGGGTTGCGGTAGGTGGTGGACTCGGTCGCCTTGACGTAGACGAACGTGGCGCCCTTCTCCCTGGCCTTCTGCCAGTCGACGTTCTTCTGGTGCGAAGAGACGTCGTGCCCCTTCGGCAGGCTCGCGGCCGAGGCGGGCGTCTCGGCGAGGGCCGTTCCCCCGACGGTGAGGGCCGCCACCGACACCGCCAAGGCGCGGACGTGGCGGCGGGCCGGACTGCGATCACGGGCCATATGTCCCCCCGGAATGGCGACGTGCAGGACAAATCTCCCAGAGATTACTGGAAGATCATCGAATCTCCGGTGATGTCCGGCCAAGCGACCAAAGAAGCCTGTGTGTGCCCACATGTGTCCTTTCGGAGCTGCCGGTTCCGGCCTGAAGTGCCCTCGCCCGGGGGGCAGGTGGACGCCGCGCCTGGCAGGATCGCCGCATGGCTGAGGAGCGGTGGGATTCGGGGGGCGTGCAGGGCGGCCGGGAAGGCGCACAGGAAGTGCCGGAGCCGCGGGGGAGGAGTGTGCGCCCCGAGGAGGCGCACGCCTGGGAGGCGCTCGTCGCGACGGCCCGGCGGACGGTGTCCGACGGACTGGTCGTCGGCACCTCCGGCAACGTCTCGGTACGCGTCGAGGACACCGTCCTGGTCACACCCTCGGGCGTCCCCTACGACCGGCTCGCGCCGGACGACGTCACCGGCGTCGACCTCGACGGCCGGCAGGTCCTCGGCACCCTCGTCCCCACCAGCGAACTGCCCATGCACCTCGCCGTCTACCGCACCACCGACGCGCTCGCCGTCGTCCACACCCACGCCGTGCACGCCACGGCCGTCTCGACCCTCGTCCCCGAACTCCCCGCGATCCACTACATGACCGGCGCGCTCGGCGGCTCCGTCCGAGTCGCCCCGTACGCCGCCTACGGCACCGACGAGTTGGCCGAGAACATGCTCCACGCCCTCGCCGACCGCTCCGCCTGCCTCCTCCAGAACCACGGCACCGTCACCTACGGCACCACCCTGGACCAGGCCTACGACCGCACGGCCCAGCTGGAATGGATGTGCCGCCTGTGGCTGACGGCCTCTTCGGTACCGGGCTTGTCACCGACCCTGCTGTCCGAGGCGCAGGTGGCGGAGGCGGGGGAGCGGCTACGGGGCTACGGGCAGCGCGACTGACCCGCGGCCCGCGCGACGGCCTCCCGGCCCGGCCCGCCGGGAAGAACCCCGGCATCCCGCCGGACGCTCCACCCCAACCTGCCGGGGTGATCCGCGTGGACTGCCGGGGGGTCGCTGGACCGGAGGGAGCCGCGTCGGCCTGCGGGGGGTCACTGCACCTGCCGGGGTGAGCCGCGTCGGCCTGCGGGGGGTCACTGCACCTGCCGGGGTGAGCCGCGTCGGCCTGCGGAAGAGTCAGACCACCTGTCGGGGTGAGCCGCGCCCGGCCTGCGGGGGGTCACTGCACCTGCCGGGGTGAGCCGCGTCGGCTGCGGAAGAGCCAGACCACCTGCCGGGGTGAGCCGCGCCCGGCCTGCGGGGGGTCACTGCACCTGCCGGGGTGAGCCGCGTCGGCCTGCGGAAGAGTCAGACCACCTGCCGGGGTGAGCCGCGCCCGGCCTGCGGGGGGTCACTGCACCTGCCGGGGTGAGCCGCGTCGGCTGCGGAAGAGCCAGACCACCTGCCGGGGTGAGCTGCGCCCGGTCGGCGGAAGAGTCACCGCATCTGCGGGGGTGAGCCACGCCACGCCGCGGAGAGTCGTCCACCTGCCGGGCGAGCCACCCCGGTCCGCGGAAGAGCCACCCCACCCCCGGGTGAGCCACCCCGGCCCGCCCCCCACTGGCCGTCGGCGAGGTCCGCCAGGACACTGGACGGGTGCGCACTGTCACCGCGACGGCCGTCGCCGTCACCACAGCCCTGGCCGCCGGCGCCGCCGGGATCGCCGTCGGCCGGATCGCCGGCGACGCCGCGCTCAAGGCGCCGCCGGGCCGCCCCCTGCCCACGGAACCCCAACTCACCGTGCACGCGACGGCGGCCGGCCGTGTCGCCCTCACCCGCGACCTGGCCGCCCTGCGCCCCGGCGTCCACGGCCTCGCCGGCGACGGCTCGCACGCGGTCGTCGGCCCCGTTCTCGGCACGGAATCCCACTCGGCCGACACCGTCGTACGCCGCCTGGAACGCGTCACGCACGGCACCCTGAAACCCGGCGACAAGGTCCGGCTCACCCCGAACGTGTACGTCGGCGACCCCGGTACCGCCCTCGGCCTGGACCACGCCGACATCGACGTCCCCGGTGAACTCGGCGCCCTGCCCGCCTGGTTCGTGCCCGGCATGCGCGGCACCTGGGTGATCGCGGTGCACGGACTCGGCGCCACCCGCGAACAGTCCATGAACCTCATGGAGTTCCTGCACCGCCACCGCTTCCCGGTCCTCGCCCTCGCCTACCGCGGTGACCTCGGCGCCCCCCGCCCAGCGGACGGCCTGAACCACTTCGGCGAGACCGAGTGGCGCGACCTGGACGCGGCGATGCGTTACGCCCTCGGCAACGGCGCCCGGCAGCTCGTCCTGCACGGCTGGTCCACCGGCGCCACGATGGCGCTGCGCGCCGCCACGCGCTCGGGGCTGCGGGAGCGGATCTCGGGCCTCGTCCTGGACTCCCCGGTCCTCAGCTGGGAGGCGACCCTGCGCGCCCTCGCCTCGGCCCGCCGCACCCCGAGCGCCCTGCTGCCGCTCGCGGTACGCGCCGCGCAGGGCCGCACCGGCCTGTACGGCGACCGCCTCGACGACGCCGCGACACCCGGACGGCTCGACATGCCGCCGACTCTCCTCTTCCACGGCCCGGACGACACGGTGGCCCCCTGGGAGCACTCCCGCCGCCTCGCCGCGACCCACTCCGGCCGGGTCGCCCTCCACACGGTCCGCCAGGCGCCCCACGCGGCCATGTGGAACGCCGACCCGAAGGCCTACGAAGAAGCACTGCGCCGCTTCCTGACACCCCTGATGTGATCCGACGCCTCGTCACGCCCCCTCCCCGCCGCCGCCCTCCGCCCACGGTCCCGCCGGTTCCGTTTAACGCCGTACCACTGGCCTGATCTCGGCCACCGGCCGCCCGCGAGGGCCCGGCGTCGGCCCTCCCCGAAGCCCGCCGTGCCATTCCGTTTGGGTTTTCGGACCGTCAACCGGAAGACTGCACCCGTGACGTCCCGTATCCCGCGCGACTCCAGGCTCCGACTCGTCCGCCCGCGACCCCTGGCCGCCGCCCCCACAGCTGTGAACCAGCGGCGCCCGCGCCGCCCCGCGCCCCGCCCGCCGGAAGGCACCCCGGCCCCCGCGGAACTGGCCAGAATGGCGCGCTCCGGCCTGGCCCCCGCCGCCCGCGTTGCCCACTGGGCGGACGCCGCGCTGCGCCTCGGCCGGGACGGCGCGAACCCCGACGGCAAGGGCACTCTCTCCGGCGAGACCGCCGAACGGGCCGCCGCGGACCTGGGCCTGACCGCGGCTCAGGTCCGCGCCGACTGGGACACCGCCCGACTCGCCGGCCTGGTCGAGGTGCACGGCGGCACCGCCCGCCCCGGCTGGCGGCTGCGTGCCTGGGACCGTGACGACAGCGCCGTGCTGCGCGGCTGGGTCGCCCTCTTCGACGCCTGGTCGCTCGCCCGCCCGGAACCGGCCGGCCACGAGGCGGCCGCCGTCGCCGAGGTCGTCTCGGCGATGCCCCAGGTGCTCTCCTTCCTCCAGCTGTCCGCCGGGCCCGTCCCCGTGGAGCAGCTCCTCGACCTCCTGGAGCAGCGGGTCACCGAACTGCGCACCGAGCGCTGCGAGATCCCGTACGGCCCGCAGCCGGTACCCGTGGCGGCGCCGTCGCCCCCGGCCCCGCCGGAGCCCACCGACGCCCCGCTCTCCCCTCTCCTGGACTGGGCCCTGCGCGCCCTCGCCTCCGTCGGTGCGCTCACCTACGGAGACGGACAGGCCACGCTCACCCCGCTGGGCAACTGGGCGGTCTGGGTCAAGCTGGAGCAGATCTGCGTCGCCGCGCAGAGCCCCGCCGGGAACATCGAGCAGGCGGCCGAGGACATGCTCCGCGGCTGTGCCCAGTTGCGCCCGAACGCGGCCCGCGCCGAGTACCGCGCCTGGCTCGCCGCCCGCCCCGTGGGCAGCGCCGTCACCGAGCTCCTCGGCGCCGCCCGCGGCGAGGACGCCCTGCTGCGCGGCCTCGCCTTCGAGGCGCTGCGCGTCGTCGGCGCCCCCGCCGAGCCCGACGTCCGCTCCGTGGCCGACGAGCCCACCCTGCGGCCCTACGCCCTGCTCTGGCTGGCCGAGCACGACGGCATCGACCCGGAGGACGCGCACGAGGTCCTCACCCGGGAAGAGGCCACCTGGCTGTGGGTCGACACCGCCGCCGCCGTCGCCGACCACGGCGAGGCCCCGATGCTGGTGCGGCACCTGGAGTCCGCGGTACAGCCGACCGTCCCCATGCTGCTCGACGAGGTACGTGCCGTCGGTCACCCCCGCACCGTGCAGGTCCTGGTCGCGCTCGCCGCCGCGCACCCCGACCCGGCCCTGGCCAAGGCGGTACGCCGGGCGGCCTTCCAGGTGCACACCGGAGGAAGCTGAACGCGGGACTGTCGGCGCCTGTCCGCCGTCAGGCGTCCATCTCGGGGGCGTAGGTGCCGAAACTCCAGATGTTGCCCTCGGTGTCCCGGGCCATGTAGTCCCGCGAGCCGTAGTCCTGGTCGGTCGGGGGCATCAGGATCTCCGCGCCGTGATCCACGGCACGCCGGTGGTGTGCGTCGACGTCGTCCACGACGACGTACACCCCGCTCGGGCCCGCGCCCTTCATCGCCGTGTCGAAGACGCCGCCGCGGCCCTTCGAGCCGATCATCACCCCGCCGTTGCCCTGCACCAGCTCGGCGTGCAGCACCGAGCCGTCCTCACCCTCGTACACCGACAGCTCCGTGAAGCCGAGCGCCTCCGTGAGCTGCCGGATCGCCGCTTTCGCGTCCGCGTACAGCAGGGTCGGGAAGATGCCGGGCCGCCCGCCGTTCGTTCCTGCCATGTTGATCACTCCTTTGTGATCCCTGCCGGAAACCTCACCTGCTGCCCAGTCTGGCAGCGACCACTGACAACGTCCCCGCGAGCGGCGTCCGCCGCCGACGCGCACCGCCTGCCCGGCGACCCGGCAGGCGGCTCGAACAGCCATACGCAGAAAAAGTGGTTGCACGGTCCCGTTAGACTGGCCCCATGGCCATTCTCCTCGCGCATTAGACGGCGGGAACGTCCTCAGCCGCCCTGCCCGTCACCCCATCCGCCCTGGAGTCTGTCCGTGATCTCCGCCTCCGGTATCGAGCTGCGCGCCGGTTCCCGCATCCTCATCGAGTCCGCCACCTTCCGCATCGCCAAGGGCGACCGCATCGGTCTGGTCGGTCGCAACGGCGCCGGCAAGACCACCCTCACCAAGTGCCTCGCAGGTCAGGGCGTCCCCGCCGGCGGCACCATCACCCGCTCCGGCGAGGTCGGCTACCTCCCGCAGGACCCGCGCACCGGCGACCTCGACCAGCTCGCCGGCGACCGCATCCTGTCGGCCCGCGGCCTGGACACCCTGATCCGCAAGATGCGCGAGAACGAGCAGCGCATCGCCAACGGCAGCGGTGCGACGCGCGAGAAGGCGATGCGGCAGTACGAGCGCCAGGAGACCGAGTTCCTCACCAAGGGCGGGTACTCCGCCGAGGCGGAGGCCGCGACCATCGCCGCCGCGCTCAACCTGCCCGACCGCGTGCTCGGCCAGCCCCTGCATACGCTCTCCGGCGGTCAGCGCCGCCGGATCGAGCTGGCCCGCATCCTGTTCTCGGACGCGGACACCCTGCTCCTGGACGAGCCCACGAACCACCTCGACGCCGACTCGATCGTCTGGCTCCGTGACTACCTGAAGAATTACCGCGGCGGCTTCATCGTGATCTCCCACGACGTGGACCTGGTCGAGACGGTCGTCAACAAGGTGTTCTACCTGGACGCCAACCGCGCCCAGATCGACGTCTACAACATGGGCTGGAAGCTCTACCAGCAGCAGCGCGAGGCCGACGAGAAGCGCCGCAAGCGCGAGCGGCAGAACGCCGAGAAGAAGGCCGCCACGCTGCATTCCCAGGCCGACAAGATGCGCGCCAAGGCCACCAAGACCGTCGCCGCGCAGAACATGGCCCGGCGCGCCGACAAGCTGCTGGCCGGCCTGGAGGCCGAGCGGAAGTCCGACAAGGTCGCCAAGCTGCGCTTCCCCGAGCCTTCCCCGTGCGGCAAGACCCCGCTCATGGCGGAGGGCCTGTCGAAGTCGTACGGCTCCCTGGAGATCTTCACCGACGTCGACCTGGCGATCGACAAGGGCTCGCGCGTCGTCATCCTCGGCCTCAACGGCGCCGGGAAGACGACCCTCCTGAAGCTGCTCGGCGGCGTCGAGAAGCCGGACACCGGAGAGGTCATCGAGGGTCACGGCCTCAAGCTCGGCTACTACGCGCAGGAGCACGAGACCCTCGACCCGGAGCGCACGGTCCTGGAGAACATGCGCTCCGCCGCCCCCGACCTGGACCTGGTGCAGGTCCGCAAGACGCTCGGCTCGTTCCTGTTCTCCGGCGACGACGTCGACAAGCCGGCCGGTGTCCTCTCCGGCGGTGAGAAGACCCGCCTGGCGCTGGCGACCCTGGTCGTCTCGTCCGCGAACGTCCTCCTCCTCGACGAGCCGACGAACAACCTCGACCCGGCCAGCCGCGAGGAGATCCTCGGCGCCCTGCAGACCTACAAAGGCGCCGTCGTCCTCGTCACCCACGACGAGGGCGCCGTCGAGGCGCTCCAGCCGGAGCGGATCATCCTGCTGCCCGACGGTGTCGAGGACCTCTGGGGCGCGGACTACGCGGACCTCGTGGCCCTCGCCTGAGTCCTCCCCGCACCTCTCCGGACCCCCGCCCGAGGACCGGGACGGGTCGGGAACGCTTGATCGAAGACGTGATCCACTGCGTCTGGATCATTCGGCCCATCGGTGATCCATCATCTGTGTGAGATCTCCTCGTACCGAGGTGTGTCCTACACCGATTTCACGGCCGAGTCCTTTATCGACAAGGACTCGGCCGTCGTACGTCCCTGACCTGGTACTTCGCGAAAGAACCCGTTCGGCGGTACGAACATCCCCGCGTGGAATTGTGGATTCCGCTTGTGGCGACGTGCTCCTGTCGTCAAAACCGTGTCTCACGGACCTTGCCGAATGGGTGGCCATGTCGGCCCGGAGGGGTGATCATGAGGAGACCAGAGCGCACTTCCCATGAGGAGGCACGGGTGGCCGAGACTCTGAAGAAGGGCAGCCGGGTAACCGGCGCCGCGCGCGACAAGCTCGCGGCAGACCTGAAGAAGAAGTACGACTCCGGTGCGAGCATTCGAGCACTGGCCGAGGAAACCGGCCGCTCGTATGGCTTCGTCCACCGGATGCTCAGCGAGTCGGGCGTCACGCTTCGTGGGCGTGGCGGGGCGACGCGGGGCAAGAAGGCCGCCTCGTCCTGAACCCGGGTGGATCATCGCCTTCGATGGTGACCACCCGGTCGGTCGGCTGATCGGCCGGGTGGTTACTGTGCAGTCACTTAGCATCGCTCTGTTGACCGCACTCATCGGAGGCGCCCCATGGCTTCGCCCGACCAGGAACTCGTTCCCCTGCTTGACAAGGACGGCGTACGGCTCACCGTGGACGACGCGCTCGCCACGGTGACACTGACCAACCCGGCCAAGCGCAACGCCCAACATCCCGCTCTGTGGCGGGCGTTGGCGGAGGCCGGGAGGTCGCTGCCGGGCTCCGTCCGAGTGGTCGTGCTGCGCGGCGAGGGCAAGTCCTTCTCCGCCGGGCTCGACCGGCAGATGTTCACGCCCGAGGGGATCGAGGGCGAGCCGTCCTTCATGGATCTCGCGCGCAGTGGCGACGCCGAACTCGACGGCGCCATCGCCGGGTTCCAGGAGGGCTTCACCTGGTGGCGGCGTAATGACGTCGTGTCCATCGCCGCCGTCCAGGGCCACGCCATCGGCGCGGGCTTCCAACTCGCGCTCGCCTGTGACCTGCGCGTCGTCGCCGACGACGTGCAGTTCGCCATGCGCGAGACCAGCCTGGGGCTGGTGCCGGACCTGACCGGCACGCATCCGCTCGTGGGCCTGGTGGGCTATGCCCGGGCGCTGGAGATCTGCGCGACCGGCCGGTTCGTGCACGCCGAGGAGGCCGTGAGCACCGGACTGGCCAACGCCGCCGTGCCCTCGGACCAGCTCGACGGCGCGGTACGCGACCTGGCCGCGGCCCTGCTGGCCGCGCCCCGGGACGCGGTCATCGAGACCAAGGCGCTGCTGCGCGGCGCCCAGGACCGGGACTACGAAGCCCAGCGCGCCGCCGAACGGGCCGCGCAGGCACGCCGGCTGCGCGACCTGGCCGGCGCCGGCGAATAGGCCCTCAGCCGACCGCGGTCACCAGCACCGCCACCGTCGGACGATCCGCCAGCGCCTGCTCCACCTTCGCGCGGACCTCCCGGGCCACGTCCAGGGCCGGGTGGCCCGCGCGCACCGCCACTTCGACCCGCACATGGCGGCGCGGCAGAGTGTTCTCGCCCCGCCCCTCCTCGACGTGCACCGGCCGGCCCAGCAGGCCCGTCAGATGGAGCACGCCCGGGACGGCCAGCGCGGCGGCGCCCGCGCGGCCCGCGTCACCGGCGCCGGCCTCGACAGCGCGCGCCGGCTCGGACTGTCGTACCGGGGAAGCCTCGGCCTCCTCGTCCAGCACGCCCGTCACCCTCAGGTCCACCTCCGCCACCGCCAGGCCGAGCGCCTCCGCCGCGGCCGCCAGCAGCGCGCGTACCCGGGCCGCCGTCGCCGGCAGCGGCTCGGACACCGTGGCCGCGAAGTCCGCCGTCACGCGCAGCGGACCGGGCGGCAGGGCGCTCGGTGGCGGCTGCACGGCGGGCTCGTGCGTGTCCTCCGGGTCGGCGAGCCCGATCCGCAGCGGACCCGGACGTACGCCGGGCAGGTCCCGCGCCGCGCGCACGAGAACCGCCTCCGCCGCCTCCTCGGAGATCCACGCGCCGTCGCGCGGGCCGCCCAGGGGAAGGAGCCTGCCGAGCCGTAGCCGCTGTCGTACCGCCTGTGTCAACCGGTCCGCCGTCATTACTCCAGCCTGCCGCATCCCCGGCGCGCGATCGCGCAACCCGGCTTACGGTGGTCGAAGAGCGACGGAACCGGAAGGGACGTACGGCCATGAGCGACATGACGGAGCGGAACCGGACGCAGAGCTCCGAGGGCGAGACCGAGTCGCCGGTGCAGGCCCGCAAGGCCGTCAAGCGCGGCGGCGGGGACCCGGCCGGCCGGGGTCGGACGACCATCGCCGACGGAGTCGTGGAGAAGATCGCCGGGATGGCGGCCCGCGACGTGGTCGGTGTGCACGCGATGGGCAGCGGGCTCAGCCGCACTTTCGGAGCGGTGCGGGACCGGGTCCCCGGCGGGGCGAAGTCGGTGACCCGTGGGGTCAAGGTCGAGGTCGGCGAGGTGCAGACCGCGCTCGACCTGGAGATCGTCGTCGAGTACGGCGTGGCGATCGCCGATGTGGCCCAGGCGGTGCGGGAGAACGTCATCGCGGCGGTGGAGCGGATGACCGGCCTCGAAGTCGTCGAGGTCAACATCGCGGTGAGCGACGTGAAACTGCCGGACGAAGAGGAAGAAGAGCCCGAGTCCCGGCTCCAGTGACGTGCCGACGACCGGGAACCGAACGGAGACACCATGAGCATGGCCGTGGTCGGGATGATCGCCGGCATGGCACTGGGCTTCGCCGGATACTTCGGCGGGTTCGGCGCCTTCCTGCTGGTGGCGGCCCTGGGCGCCGTCGGTTTCGTCGTCGGCCGGTTCCTCGAGGGGGACCTGGAATTCGGCGACTTCTTCCGTAGCCGCGACAGCCGGCGTGACGGGCGGCGGTGACGTCCGTGAGCGGCGGGGCCGGTGAGCTCCGCAGACCCCTGGCCGTCGTCCCGCCGGGCGAGCGCGGGGCGACCCGGATCGCCGACAGGGTCGTCTCGAAGATCGCCGCGCAGGCGGCGCGGGAGGCGCTGGGCGAGCTGCCCGAGGACGCCTCGCCGCCGTCCGCCACCGTCGTCGTCGGCCACGAGACGGCCCGGATCCGCCTGCACCTCGAACTCGGCTATCCCTGCGACATCGGATCGCGTTGCCGTCGGGTGCGTCGTCATGTCGTGGAGCGGGTAGGCGCGTTGGTGGGCATGAAGGTGCCGGAGGTCGTCGTCCAGGTGGAACGGCTGCATCCGGTGACGGCACACGGCGCGGCGCAGGGGAGGACGCGATGAGCGAGCCCCAGGGCTCCGAGGGCACCACACAACGACTGCCGGTCCTGGAGAAGGCGGCCGGCACAGGCGGGGAGTACGAGGCTCCACCTGCACCGGCCGACGACTCGGGCGGAGCCGGGAGCAGCGGGCGCTTCTGGTCGGCACGCCGGGTGCCGGCCGGAATCGTGGCGCTGCTGCTCCTGGTCGTCGCGGGCGCCTTCCTGTACGACATCGCCGCCGTGCGGGCCGGCCGGGACGCCCTGGCCTGGCGCCGGGATCTGGCCAGGCAGCTCGCCGAGCGGCCCCTCGACGACATCTGGGTGCTCGTCGGCGCGGGCGTCGCCGCGGCCCTCGGCCTGTGGCTGATCGTGCTGGCGGCGACGCCCGGCCTGCGGGCGGTGCTGCCGATGCGGCGGCCCCACGCCGACGTACGCGCCGGACTGCACCGGGAGGCGGCGGCCATGGTCCTGCGCGACCGGGCCATGGAGGTCGCCGGAGTGCAGTCGGTCCGGGTGCGGATGCGCCGCACACGCGCCGACGTCCGCGCGGTCTCCCACTTCCGCGAACAGGACGGCGTCCGCGCCGACCTGGAAGCCACCCTCGCCGAGGCCGTCAGGGGGCTGGGCCTGTCCCGGCCGCCCACCCTGTCGGTGCACGTGGTGCGGCCCGGACGGAAGGGGTGAGTGCGGTGCTCAGGACCCTCAACCGGGTACTGCTCGGCGTGGTCGGCCTCGTGCTGGTCGTCGTCGGCGGTTCCGTCCTCGCCGTGGGACTGGGCGCCCCGGCGCCCTCGTGGTGGATCCACCACGACCGGCACGACGTCCTGCTGAGCGACGCCGAGCGCACCCGGTGGCGGGACGCCGACTGGTGGTGGCCGGTCGTGCTCGCCGTGCTCGCCGTCCTCGTGCTGCTCGCCCTGTGGCGGCTGACCGCGGTCCTGCGCAGGCACCGGCTCTCCGAGGTGCTCGTCGACACCGGCGACGGCGCGGGCGCGCTGCTGCGCGGGCGTGCGCTGGAGGGCGTACTGGCGGGCCAGGCGGGCGAACTGGACGGCGTTGCCCACGCCCAGGCCCGGCTGACGGGCCGGTCGAGCGCCCCGGAGGCCCGCGCACGGCTCCGGCTGGAACCGCAGGTGGACCCCGCGACGGCCCTGCACGACTTCACCGACCAGGCGCTCGCCCACGCCCGGCACTCGGCGGGCCTGGCGTCCCTGCCGGCGGAGGTGCGGCTGAAGGGCGTCAAGCACCATGCGGAAAGGGTGAGTTGACAGAAGGGCGAGGTGAGAGGCCGAAAGGGCCCGCGTGGGCGCGACCAGCACCCACCGGACCCCTGGACGGCTCAGAACCCGTGCCGCATGCCCCCGTCGACCGGCAGCATGACCCCGGTCAGATAGGACGCGGCGGGCGACAGCAAGAACGCGGCCGTACGCCCGAACTCCTCCGGCCTCCCGTACCGCCGCAACGGGATCCGCGACTCGTTCGCCGCCCGAGTCGCCTCGGGGTCGGCCGACAGACCGTCCAGCTCGCGCACGCGGTCCGTGTCGATGCGGGCCGGAAGCAGCCCGACGACCCGGATGCCGCGCGGTCCCAGCTCGTCGGCGAGGGACTTCGCGAAGCCGGCCAGCCCCGGCCGCAGCCCGTTCGAGATCGTCAGGCCCGGGATCGGTTCGTGCACCGACCCGGACAGCACGAACCCGATGACACCTCCGGCGTCCAGCTCACCCGCCGCCTCCCGCGCGAGCCGTACCGCGCCGAGGAACACCGACTCGAACGCCGTCTGCCACTGCTCGTCCGTGTTGTCGGCGACGAAGCCCGGCGCCGGCCCGCCGACGCTGACGAGGATGCCGTCGAAGCCGCCGAAGTGCTCGCGCGCGGCGGCGATCAGCCGGGCGGCCACCTGAGGGTCGGCGTTGTCCGCCGCCACACCGACCGCGTTCGGGCCCAGCGCGGCCGCCGCGTCGGCGGCGCTCTTCTCGCTCCGGCCCGTGACGACCACCTTCGCGCCGTCGGCGACCAGTTCGCGCGCGGCGGCGTTGCCGAGGCCCCGGGTGGCCCCGGTGACGACGTACACCCGGTTCTTCAGTCCAAGATCCATGGCCCCTATCCTGCCCGCTCGTCCCCGAACAGGGCGAGGGCGGTGTTCACCAGTCCGATGTGGCTGAACGCCTGCGGGAAGTTGCCGAGCTGCATCCCGGCCACCGGGTCGTACTCCTCGGACAGCAGCCCCACGTCGTTGGCGAGACCCACCAGCCGTTCGAACAGCTCCCGGGCCTCCTTCGTACGGCCCGTCATGTGCAGTGCGTCCGCGAGCCAGAAGGAGCACGCGAGGAAGGTGCCCTCGCCGCCGGGCAGCCCGTCGACGGGCGACCCCTCCGCGCTGTAGCGGTGGACGAGCCCGCCGTGCCCCAGTTCGTCGCGGACCGCGTCGATGGTGCCGACGACGCGCGGGTCGTCGGGCGGCAGGAAGCCGACGCGCGGGATGAGCAGCAGCGCGGCGTCGAGTTCGCGCGAGCCGAAGTACTGCGTGAAGGTGTTCCGTTCCGGGTCGTAGCCCTTCTCGCACACCTCGCGGTGCACCTCGTCACGCAGTGCGCGCCAGCCGTCCAGGTCGCCGCGGAGCTTCGGGAAGTCCTCCATGGCGCGCACGGCACGGTCGGCGGCCACCCACACCATCACCTTCGAGTGCACGAAGTCGCGGCGGCCGCCGCGCACCTCCCACAGCCCCTCGTCCGGCTGCCGCCACGACGAGCGGAGGAACTCCAGCAGGACGCTCTGCATGGACCACATGTGCGGCTTGGCGGGCAGCCCCGCCCGCCGGGCCAGCGACAGCGTGTCCATGACCTCGCCGTACACGTCCAGCTGAAGCTGTTTCACGGCCTCGTTGCCGATCCGTACGGGACGGGAGCCGGCGAACCCGGACAGCCACGGCAGCTCGAACTCGGGCAGCCGCCGTTCGCCCGCGAGGCCGTACATGATCTGGAGGTCCGCCGGGTCGCCGGCGACCGCCCGCAGCAGCCAGTCCCGCCAGGCCTCGGCCTCCTCCTGGTAGCCGCACGACAGCAGGGCGCTCAGCGTGAGGGTGGAGTCGCGCAGCCAGCAGAAGCGGTAGTCCCAGTTGCGCACCCCGCCCAGCTCCTCGGGCAGCGAGGTCGTGGCCGCGGCCACGATGCCGCCGGTCGGCGCGTAGGTGAGTGCCTTCAGCGTGATCAGGGAGCGCACCACGGCGTCCCGGTGCGGCCCCTCGTAGCGGCAGCGCGCCGCCCACGCCTGCCAGTCGGCGACGCTGTGCTCCAGCGACTCGTACGGGTCGACGAGCGGCGGGCGCGGCTCGTGCGAGGGGTGCCAGGTGAGCACGAACGCGACCTTCTCGCCCTCCTCGACGGTGAACTCCGAGTGCGTACCGAGGTCCTCGCCCCAGGTGTGGACCGGTGGCTCGCTGCGCAGCCACGCCGAGTCCGGTCCGGCGACGGCCACTCGATGCCCGTCGGACCGGCGCATCCACGGCACGACCGAGCCGTAGTCGAAGCGCAGCCGCAGGGTGCTGCGCAGGGTGACCCGGCCGCCGAGCCCCTCCACGACGCGTACGACGTCGGGGGCGCGGTGGCGCTGTGGCATCAGGTCGGTGACGCGCACGCGGCCCTCGTCGGTCTCCCACTCGGTGTCCAGGACGAGGGTGTCGGGGCGGTAGGCGCGCCTCGTGCACCGGTCGGCGCCCTTGGGGGCGATCCGCCAGTGGCCGTTTTCCTCGTTTCCGAGGAGTTTGGCGAAGCAGGCCGCGGAGTCGAAGCGGGGCAGGCAGAGCCAGTCGACGGAGCCGTCCAGGCCGACCAGGGCGGCGGTCTGTTCGTCGCCGATGAGGGCGTAGTCCTCGATACGGGGGTGCACGCATTGCGGGTTCCCGGGCGCCAGGGGTGGCAATCCGGGGCGGGGCCGGGTGGGTGAAGTCGGGCGGCCGCACCGGGGAGGGGCCATACGGGCCACAGGGGTGAGCCGGCTGTACCCGGTTGGCTGTCCCACGGGTGCGGCCGCCGCACCGGTCAGGCGGTTACACCGTCGCCGGTTCCGACTCCGTCGTGGTCCGCTCGGCCTGCGCCGCCTGCCGGTCGCGCCGTTCCCGTCGGACCAGGACCACCCAGCCGACCGGCACGCCGGCCGCGAACAGCCACCACTGGATGGCGTACGCGTAGTTCAGCGCCGCGTCCTCGCTGCCCGGGCTGCCGATCAGCTCCGGGGTGTCGCCCTTCGGCTCGGGCGCCGTCTGCACGACATAGCCGCCGAGCACCTGGACGCCGAGACGGCGCGCTTCCTGCGCACTGTTGATCAGCATGATCTGCCGGTCCGGCAGGCCCTTGAGGTCCTTGATGCCACTCGCCGCGGTGGTCTCGTCGGGCATGAGCCGCCCGGTGACGGTGATCAGGCCGCCCGGTGGTGCGGGGATCTTCGGGAACGCGGTCTGGCTCGGGCCGTTCGCGGGGATCCAGCCGCGGTTGACGAGCAGCACCTTGCCGTCCGTGAGGACGAACGGGGTCAGGACGTGGTAGCCGACCTCGTCGTCGGAGTTGGTGCGGCGGCGGACGACGACCTCGTCGTCGGTGTCGAAGCGGCCCTTCGCCGTCACGTTGTGGTACCGCTCGCCGGTGGTGACGGTGTGACCGGGGGAGGTCAGCCGCTCCACGGGCACCGGGTCGGCGGAGAGCGCGGCGGAGACCAGCTGGTTCCGGGCGGTGCGCTCCTCGTAGCGGTGCATCTGCCAGATACCCAGCCTGATCATCGTGGGGATCAGGAGGAGGGCGACCAGTGTGAGGATCACCCACTGCCGGGACAACAGGAAGCGGTACACCCCACGACCGTACAACCGGGTCGTGGGGCACACGGAGGCGGGTACCGGAAGCAGGGCTTCCGGGGTCGGCTCAGACCTTGTCGACGATGCCCACCTTGCCCTCCGCGCGGGCGCAGTGGGCGCCGCAGAACCAGTGACCCTCGACCTCGACGCCCTGCCCGATGATCTGCACCCGGCAGTGCTCGCAGATCGGGGCCATGCGGTGGATCGCACAGGCGAAACAGTCGAAGACGTGCACCGAGCCCTGGGCGTGCACCTCGAAGGTCATTCCGTAGTTATTGCCGCAAACTTCGCAAGTCGCCATGGGCCACAGGGTGAGCGCTCGGCGCGGCGCGGGCGAGCGGCTGCCGGGCGAGTCGCGCGGCAATCACCCGTCCGTACGGAAGCTGCCGGGCCGCCGCCCGGTCGCCGGGCGCCGTTCCGTACGGTCATCCCTCCGACGCCGCCTCGACGTCACCGAGGAGTTGCCCGAACGCCGCCTCGTCCACCACCGGCGTCCCGAACTGACGGGCCTTCACCACCTTCGACGTGCCCGAGTCCGGGTCGTTGGTGACGAGGAGGCTGGTCAGCCGGGACAGGCTCGTCGCGACATGCAGCCCGGCCTCGGTCGCGCGGTCCTCCAGCAGGTCGCGCTCGGTCGACGTGTCCCCGGAGAAGGCGACCCGCATGCCCTGTTTGAGCCTCTTGCCCGCTTCGTAACGACCTGGGTTGGGATAGGGGCACGCCGGCCTTTTGCGGGCGGGGCGCCAACTGGTCTGCCGATAGTTTCCGTAGCCCGCCGGCTGCTGCCGGGGCACGGGCCGGTCCGTCCACTCGGTCAGCGGCCGGCACTCGTGCAGCGGCAGCCGTACGCCGCCCGCCGCCGCGGCCCTCAGGCTCGGCCGGAACGCCTCCGCGAGGACGCGCGCGTCATCGAGGGCATGATGCGCCCGCTGCTGTACGACGCCGAAGTGCGCCGCCAGGGCCTCCAGCTTGTAGTTGGGCAGCGGCAGGGCCAGCTCCTTGGAGAGCGCGATGGTGCACAGCCGCTGCCGCACCGGCGCCTCGCGCTCCGCGCGCGCGTACTCCCGCGCGATCATCTGCCAGTCGAAGACCGCGTTGTGCGCGACGAGCACCCGGCCGTCCAGGCGGGCCGAGAACTCCTCGGCGATCTCCTGGAAGAGGGGAGCGCCCTCCAGTACGTCACTCGTCAGACCGTGGATCCATACGGGGCCCGGGTCCCGCTCCGGGTTGACGAGCGTGTACCAGTGGTCCTCGACCTCGCCGTGCTCGTCCAGACGGTAGACGCCCGCGGAGATTATCCGGTCGTCCCGGGCCAGGCCGGTGGTCTCCACGTCAACGACCGCGTATCCCTTCGGATACGCGGCCGGCCAGGCGGTGGGGGAGGACGCTGCCCTCATGCGGTCTTCGAGCATGGTCCCTGAGGATACGGGTCGCGACTGACAGCCCCCGTCCTCAGGTGCGTTGTCGGGTTCGTCTGTTCGAGCAAGGCCGAATTCCCTTCCCCGATGGACGGTTTGGTCCCTTCCCCGGTCGTCGGCGTCGGTCCGCGTCGGCGCGGGGTGCGTGCAGCCCGGGGTGCGATCCTCCGACTGTGACCGAATCCACGCATGACGAGGCCCAGGGACCGGCACTCGGCTCACCCCTCAACTGGCCGCGTGCGGCGGCCCTGGGCGCGAACGACGGCATCGTCTCCACCGCGGGGCTCTTGGTGGAGATCGCCATAAAGCAAGCGCGTACCGTCGGTAATACTTGTGGGTAACAACGTCTAGCCGCGGCCGACCAGCGGTTCTACGGTGCCCTCATGCCGAACCTGCCCGATGTCGTGCTGTGGTCGATCCCCGCCTTCGTGCTGCTCACGTTGATCGAGATGATCAGCGTCCGCCTCCATCCCGACGAGGAAGCGGCCGGCTACGAGGCCAAGGACGCGGCGACAAGCGTCGGCATGGGACTCGGGAGCCTGGCCTTCGACTTCCTGTGGAAGATACCGATCGTCGCCATCTACACGGCGGTGTACGAACTCACCCCCATGCGGGTGCCCGTACTGTGGTGGACCGTCCCTTTGATGCTGCTCGCCCAGGACTTCTTCTACTACTGGTCACACCGCGGACACCACGTCATCCGCATCCTGTGGGCCTGCCACGTCGTCCACCACTCCAGCCGCAGGTTCAACCTCACCACCGCCCTGCGCCAGCCCTGGACCTCGCTGACCGTCTGGCCGTTCTACGTCCCCCTCGTGGCCCTCGGCGTGCACCCGGCCGCCCTCGCGTTCTGCTCATCCGCGAACCTCGTCTACCAGTTCTGGATCCACACAGAGCGGATCGACAGGATGTCCCGCTGGTTCGAGTACGTCTTCAACACGCCGTCGCACCACCGGGTGCACCATGCTTCCCAGGGCGGCTATCTGGACCGCAACTTCGGCGGCATCCTCATCGTCTGGGACCGGCTCTTCGGATCATTCGTCGCCGAGACCGTGCGGCCCGTCTACGGGTTGACCAAGAACATCGACACGTTCAACCCGATCAAGGTGGCCACTCATGAGTACGTCGCCATCGTCAAGGACGTGAAGGCGGCGGCCGGTTGGCGCGAGCGCGCGGGGCGGGTGTTCCGGGGACCCGGGTGGCAGCCGGCGCCCGCGCCCGCGCCGGAAGCGGCCGGGGAAACCGTGGTCGCGTGACCCTACGCCGAGTCCTTCTCGCCGCCTTCGCGCTGGTCGCCGCCGCGGATCTCGTGTGCCTCGGCCTGGGGTTCGGCCCCGGGCACACCGTCGCCAAGCCGCTGCTGATGCCGCTCCTGGCCGCGTACGCGGCATCACGCGGCGCCCCCCGCCTCCTGCTCGCCGCCCTCGTCTTCGGCTGGGGCGGCGACGTCCTGCTGCTGTCCGACGCCGAGCCGGCCTTCCTCGCCGGCATGGCCTCGTTCGCGGCCGGCCACATCTGCTATCTCGCCCTCTTCAAGGCGTACGGCAGAGGGCACGGCAGGGCGTACCGCTTCAGGACGTACGGCGACGCACGCGCGCGTGACGGACTGCTCGTCCCTGCCTGTGCCACCGCCCTGCTCGCCACCGTGGCCTCGCTCTGGCCGGACCTGCCCGCAGACCTTCGCGTTCCCGTCGCCGGCTACAGCCTCCTGCTCACGGCCATGGCGTACGCGGCAGCGACCCGGCTCGGGCTCCTCGCCGGCCTCGGCGGTGCGCTCTTCCTGCTGTCCGACACCCTGATCGCCACCGGCGTCGCCGACTGGCCCCAGCCGCCGCGACCCGACCTGTGGATCATGCTCACCTACCTCGCCGCGCAACTCCTCCTCACCGCCGGCACACTCGATGCCCACGACAGGCGTCCGGCACCGGTGACGGCGTACGGGGAAGTGCGCTCGACCACCCCCTGAGCGCACCTCCGGTTGATCACCGGCTGAGGCTCCCGGACCGCAAGAGCCTCACCAGCGGATCGGCACCGGCAACGCCGTCAGCAGACCCGACACCGCGACCACCACGCCCAGCGCGACGACCTCCGCGCGCGCGGGCGAGTAGGCGGTCAGCGGGTCGGCGGCCCGGCCGAGCCGGATCCGCGCCCACAGGGCGAGCGCGGCGACGGCGGCCACGAGGAGCACCTTGGCCAGCAGGACGCGTCCGTACGCCGTCGTCGTCAGCTGCTCCAGGATCGTCTCCCCAGGCATGCGGCGCAGCGAACTGGCCACCCCGGTCGCCGTGATGGCGGCGAGCAGCACGGCCGCCACGCGCGCGTAGAGGCCCAGCAACGCCACGCCCGCTTCCGAGGGCCCCCAGCGCCGCAGCATCCGCAACGCGTAGAGCAGACCGCCCGCCCACAGCGCCGCGCACGTCAGATGCACCAGCGTCAGCCCGGAGCCGACCAGCGGGCTCTGCTCGGTGGTGGGATGCGCACGCAGGGCCTCGGCCACGACCACCGCGGCCAGCGGCCACACCTGCGTCGCCGGTCGCGCAGAGAGCGTGCACAGCCCGGCGGCGAGGAACCCGTTGACCTCCACCAGGGCGAGCTTCCCGTCCCGCGACTCGTAGAGGCCGCCGACGTCGATCTCGGTGATGCTGCCCGGCACCGCGTTCCCCGTCGCCACGATCGACGCGAGCCCCAGTGCGGCGACGAAACCGGCGGCGGCCGCGTACGGGGCCCAGCCGCGGGGTGCGGCGTCCGGAGCGCCGGGCACGGCACGGAGCAGCCGCCGTACGAACAACTCGCCCACCGGCACGCACAGGGCCGCGAACAGTACGGTGCGCAGCAGCGCGACAGCGCCGACGCCGGGTGCGGCGGCCTCTCCGGTGCCCTGCAGCGCGGTGGACGGCCCGAGCAGCGGCACCAGCGCGGCCAGCAGCACCAGGACCAGGACGGCGACGGCCCGGCCGGTCCCGGGTCGCCGCACGGGCTCGGTCGCGCCGGACACGCCGGGCGTGGGTCTTGGCAAGGTCACCTCGAGATCTTCACCAGCCGTCATGGAGCAGGGCAAGTCCAGGAATACAACGGGGACGTACGGCATTCCGCTCATCGATACGTTTGCGGCCCGACCGTGACTCAGCTCCAGCGCGGCGCGTCCGCTCCCCAGGGCCCCGGCGGCCGTGCCCAGTCGGCCGGGCCGCCCTCGAAGGAGACCGGCGACAGGGCGTACCGCAGCCGCCCGAGCCCGCTGTCCGCCTCCGCCAGCCAGGGGCCGGGCCCTTCGTACGGGGCGCCCTCGACGCCGCCCGCCCCGCCCCCGTCCACCAGCCACCGGGCCGTCCGCGCCAGCGCCAGCCGTACGACCCGGCTGCCGCCCTCGTACGACTGCTCGGTCAGCGCCCGCAGTACGGCCGCCGCCAGCAGGTATCCCGTCCCGTGGTCCAGGGCCTGTGCCGGCAGCGCGCCGGGCTGCTCCACCGAGCCCTCGACGGTGGCGATCCCCGTGGCCACCTGGACCAGGCTGTCGAATCCACGCCGCGTGCCCCAAGGCCCGTACCCGCCCCACGCCGACAACTGCGCCACGACCACACCGGGCCGCCGCTCGGCGAGCGCCCGAGCCGACAGCCCGAACCGGTCCAGCGCACCTGGCCGGTACCCGGTGACGACCACGTCCGCCGTCCCGAGCAGTTCCTCGAAGGCGTGCCGGCCGACCACGAGGTCGAGCGTCGTCGACCGCTTCCCGAAGCCCGTGTCGGCGTGCTGGTCGGGGAGTTCGGGCAACCGCGGCGGGTCCACGCGCAGCACGTCCGCGCCCAGCAGGGCGAGCGTGCGGGTGGCGACCGGGCCCGCGACCACCCGGGTCAGATCCAGGACGCGCAGTCCGGCGGCGGGCAGCAGGGGCGTCGATGTCGCGTCGGCCGGGGCGAGCACGCGCGCGTGCGTGGAGTCCAGCCGCTCGCGCTCGATCAGCGGCCGTCCGGCCACCAGGGCGCCCTGCTCGTGCTCTGCCCACTCCTTCGGCGTGCGCAGTGCCACGGCGAGGCCGCCGGCCGCGTACACGGCCTCCTCGACCTCCCGGGAGGACCGCTCGGCGAGCGCCGCCTCGACGGCTGCCACGTCCTTGGGCACCCCCAAAGCGTCCAGCAGCCGCGCCCGATGGTGCGGGTAGTTCGCGTGTGTGCGCACCCACCCGTCGGCCGTGCGCCAGAACCGGGACAGGGGTGCGAAGGTGACCGGGGCCCGCCCGTCGACCAGGAGATGCCGCTCACTGACGAAGGCCGCTGCCACGGCGCCGTCGTCCACCCGGACCCCGGGCACGTCCGGGAGCCCGGCGCGCCGAGCTCCCAGCTCGGCGGCGGCCAGCGCGCACGCGCCTACGCAGGCCCGCGCCAACTCCCTCACGGGAAGGCGCCCTTGCAGAGCGCCTTCCCGTACCACGGTCGATACGCGCGGGAGAAGGGCGGGATCACCGCCCAACGCGGACCAGGCGTGCCCGATGTCGGTCATGACTGCACTATGCAGTATTGACCGAATCAACATATTGACCTGGTTGACCTGTCTGACCTGCTAGGTGACCGGTCGGCCTACTTGGTCACCGCGTCCAGTGCGTCCGCGGTACCCCATCCGTAGAAGCCGTTGTAGTTCTTCGTCCCCTCGCACACCGCGTCGACCTTGCCGTCGCTGTTGATGTCGTACGGGTCCGTGCACGGCGTGGCGTCGGCCTCGGCGTACAGCAGCGCCTTCACCAGGGCCGGCGAGGCGTGCGGGTGCGTCGACTTGATCAGGGCGGCGACGGCCGCGACGTGCGGGCTCGCCATCGACGTACCGGCCATGTAGCCCCACTTGCCGCCGGGCAGGGTGCCCAGGATCAGCCCGCTGGTCGCGGGCGGGGCCGGCTTCTGATAGGCCGTCGAGTCGCCACCCGGAGCGGCGATGTCGACGACCCCCAGACCGTGGTTGGAGAAGGACGACTTGATGCCCTTGGCGCCGGTCGACGCGACCGTGACGACACCCGGCAACTGGGTCGGGATGTCAAGGCACTTCGAGGGGTCGATCACCCGGTCCGAGGGCGTGCCGTCGTTCGGCGAGACCGGGTCGGTGATCTCGTCGGCCGCGAGGTCGTAGTTCTCGTTCCCGGCCGCCGCGACGTTCACCGCGCCCTTCTTCTCCGCATACCGCGAGGCCCGACCGACCGCGTCGACGAGCGCCTTCTGGTCCGGGTCGTTCTTGCAGTTGAAGTACCACGGGTCGGTGTAATAGCTGTTGTTGGTCACGTCGACGCCGTGCGTGGCCGCCCACATGAAGCCGCAGACCACGGCCTCGGTGTAGAAGTAGCCGGCGGTGGTCGACACCTTGATGCCGGAGACCTTCACACCGGGCGCGACGCCGGTCATACCGACGCCGTTCTTGGCGGCCGCGATCTCACCGGCCACGTGCGTGCCGTGCGCGCTCTCGGACGCGCTCGGCCGCCACGCACCGTCGGTCGTGTCCGGCTTGCCCGTCACACAGTTGACCGACGCCGCCCGGTCGAAGTTCGGCGCGATGTCGGGGTGGGTGTCGTCGACACCGGTGTCGATCACCGCGACGGTCACCTTGCTGCTGCCCAGCGACTTCTCGTGCGCCTTGTCCGCCTTGATGGCGGGCAGGTCCCACTGCAGGGACTCCAGAGGGTCCTGCCCGGCGGCGGCCTCGGCGTCGGCGGCGGCAACCTCCGCCGCGCTGAGCACCTTCGGCGCGCCCAGGTCGGTCGTCGACTGCGCGGGCAGCGGGGCGTTGCGGGTGTTGCCGGCCGACTCGACGCCCTTCACCTTGCGGATGGTCTTGGCGAAGTCGGCGTTCGACGAGTGGACGACGATCACGCCGATCTGGTCGTACGACGTTACGATCGTGCCGCCGGCGTCGGCGATGGCCTCCTTGATCTGCCGGGAAGGACCGTGCCCGGGGCGGACGTTGACCACGTAGCTGAGGGCGGTGGCGTCGTCCGTGGCCGCGGAGGCGAGGACGTTGTTCACCGCGCCGGTGACGCCGGCCACGGTGCCGGGTACGTCGGCTGCGGACGCCGTGGCGCCCGGCAGGAACGCCAGGGCTGTCGTCAGGGCCATGCCGAGGGGGAGGGCGACCGCGCGGCGGTAGCGCGGCTGTGGCGCTGTCATATGTGAGTGTCTCCAGTTCGTTCGCGGTGTGGGACGGACCGTGCCGGGAGTCCGGAGGGCGAGGTGCCCGGGGTCACGGCGGTACGGGTCACTTCACCGCGCGCAGGGCGTTGACGATGCCGTGCCCGTAGAAGCCGTTGACGTGCTTGCCGCCCTTGCACACCGCATCCTGCGTGCCGTTGCCGTCCTGGTCGTACGACTCCGGGCAGGCGGTGGCGTCCGCCTGCGCCTTGAGCAGCGCCTGGAGCTGGGCCGACGTCGCCTTCGGGTGCGTCGACTTCAGCAGCGCGGCGACACCCGCGGCGTGCGGGGAAGCCATCGACGTGCCCTGGAGGAAGGCGTACTGGCCGTTCGGCATGGTGGACAGGATGCGGCCGTTCTTCGACGGCGTGTCCGGGATCTGGTAGAGCCGGTCGCCGCCCGGCGCGGCGACGTCGATGACGCCCTTGCCGTACGTGGAGTAGTACGACTTGAGGTTCTGGACGCCCGTCGCGCTGACCGTGACGACACCCGGCAGCTGCGTCGGCACGTCGAAGCACTCGTGCGGGTCGATGGTGCGCTCGACCGGCGTGGAGTCGTCGGGGCTGGAGTCGTCCACGATCGCGTCGGAGTCCAGGTCGTGGTTGGAGTTGCCCGCCGACGCGACGTTGAGCAGACCCTTGTGCTGGGCGTACAGCTGCGCCCTGTTGACCGCATCGACGATGGCCCGCTGATCGGGGTCGTCCATGCAGTTGTACAGCCACGGATCAACGTAGTAGCTGTTGTTGGTGATCTCGACACCGTGGTCGGCGGCGAACACGAAGGCGCACACGACGCTCTCCGGGTAGAAGAGGCCGTTGTCCGGGTCGCTCACCTTGATGCCGGAAACCTTCACGCCCGGAGCAACACCGGCGACACCGATGCCGTTGCGGGCCGCGGCTATCTCACCGGCCACGTGCGTGCCGTGGTAGTCGTCCGCGGTGTACGGGCGCCAGGCGCCCTCGCTGGTGTCCGCCACGCCGCCGACACAGTTGGCCGACTGGGACGCGGAGAAGTTCGGGGCGAGGTCCGGGTGGGTGTCGTCGACGCCGGTGTCGATCACGGCGACGGTCACCTTGCGGCTGCCCGGGTTGATCTTCGCGGCTTTGTCGGCGCCGATCGCCCGGAGGTCCCACTGGTCGGCCTCAAGGGGCTCGCTGTCGGGCGTCGCCGCGGACGCGCTCTCGACCTTCGCGGCCTGCTCCTTCGACAGGAACTGCGCAGAACCCTCGTCGGTCGAGCCGGCGGCGGTCAGCGGCGTGGTGCGCGTGGCACCCGCCGACTGCACCCCGCGCACCCGGCGTATCTCCTTGCCGAAGTCCGGGTTCGACGAGTGGACGACGATCACGCCGATCTTCTCGTACGTGATCACGACGGTGCCGCCGGCCGCGGGCACCGCCTTCTTCACCGCTTCGATCGTGCGGCGGTCCAGCTTGGTGTTGACGACGTACGCCAGGTTGGGCGCGTCCACCGCCTGAGCGGAGGTCTCCGCCTGCGGGGCGGCCGACGCGGCCACGGGCAGGAAGCCCAGCGAGGCCGTCAGAGACAGCACGACGGGCACGGCAAGGGCAAGGCGGCGTCTGGAACGCAGATGAGGCATGGGGTCTCCACATCATCCGGAAAACGAAACCGGCCCGAGGCACAGGTGGCGCTCGGGCAGGTACATGACGGGTGTTGCAGGCCCGAAGCTATCTCCCGAAGTCACTGGCCAGCAATGACTTACCAGAGGTGACTTCCAAAAGAAGCCCGCGTTGTTGAACCGGGGCTTGCGCGCCGCCGTGACCTTGGGCAGGGAACGCGAGGACACTCGCCCCCGATCCCCGTAACAACCGCATCCGCAACGCGAGGAGACTCCGTGGCCACCGACGCACCGCCCCCCTCGAAGGAGCAACACAAACTCCCCTCACCCGAGGAGTTCACCGAGGTGGCGGAGAGCGCGGAGTTCGGTGAACTGCGCCGCTCCTACCGCTCCTTCGCCTTTCCGCTGACCGTCGGCTTCATCGCCTGGTACCTGCTGTACGTCCTGCTGTCCAACTACGCGGGCGACTTCATGGGCACCAAGGTCTTCGGCAACATCAACATCGCCTTCATCTTCGGCATCGCCCAGTTCCTCACCACCTTCCTCATCGCCTGGTGGTACTCGCGGCACGCCGCCGCGAAGCTCGACCCCAAGGCCGAGGCCATCAAGTCCCGAATGGAGGGCGGCGCATGAGCCCCGTACAGCAGACCTTCCTCGCCGCGGGGGAGGCCAGCGAGCACCGGCCGCTGATCATCTCCCTGTTCGCGGCCTTCGTCGTCGCGACCCTCGTCATCACCGTCTGGGCGGGCCGCCAGACCAAGGACGCCGCCGACTTCTACGCCGGCGGACGCCAGTTCAGCGCCTTCCAGAACGGCCTCGCCGTCTCCGGCGACTACATGTCGGCCGCGTCCTTCCTCGGCATCGCCGGCGCCATCGCCCTCTTCGGGTACGACGGCTTCCTGTACTCCATCGGCTTCCTGGTCGCCTGGCTGGTGGCGCTGCTCCTCGTCGCGGAGCCGCTGCGCAACTCCGGCCGCTACACCATGGGTGACGTCCTGGCGTATCGCATGCGCCAGCGCCCGGTCCGCACCGCGGCCGGCACCTCCACGATCGTCGTCTCGATCTTCTACCTGCTGGCCCAGATGGCGGGCGCGGGCGTCCTCGTCTCGCTGCTGCTCGGCATCACCTCCGACGCCGGCAAGATCCTCATCGTCGCCCTCGTCGGCGTCCTGATGATCGTGTACGTCTCCATCGGCGGCATGAAGGGCACCACCTGGGTCCAGATGGTCAAGGCCGTGCTGCTCATCAGCGGCACCATCCTGATCACCTTCCTGGTGCTGCTGAAGTTCAACTTCAACATCTCCGACCTGCTGGGCACGGCCGCCGAGAACAGCGGCAAGGGCACCGCGTTCCTGGAGCCCGGTCTCCAGTACGGCGCGACCGGCACCACCAAGCTGGACTTCATCTCCCTCGGCATCGCCCTGGTGCTCGGCACCGCCGGCCTGCCGCACATCCTGATCCGCTTCTACACGGTCCCCAACGCCAAGGCCGCCCGGAAGTCCGTGAACTGGGCCATCGGCATCATCGGCGGCTTCTACCTGATGACCATCGCCCTCGGCTTCGGCGCCGCGGCACTCATCTCGCAGGAAGAGATCATCGCGTCCAACCCGTCCGGCAACACGGCGGCCCCGCTGCTCGCCCTGCACCTCGGCGGCGTCGACTCCGCCTGGGGCGCCATCCTGCTCGCCGTGATCTCGGCGGTCGCCTTCGCGACGATCCTCGCCGTGGTCGCCGGCCTCACCCTCGCGTCGTCGTCGTCCTTCGCGCACGACATCTACGCGAACGTCATCAAGAAGGGCAAGGCCACCGAGAAGCAGGAGATGAGGGCGGCCCGCCTGGCGACCATCGGCATCGGTGCCGCCTCCATCCTCCTGGGCGCCCTCGCCCGCGACCTGAACGTCGCCGGTCTCGTCGCCCTCGCCTTCGCGGTCGCGGCCTCCGCCAACCTGCCGACGATCCTCTACAGCCTGTTCTGGAAGCGGTTCACCACCCAGGGCGCCCTGTGGTCGATCTACGGCGGTCTGATCGTCGCCGTCGGCCTGGTGCTGTTCTCGCCCGTCGTCTCCGGCGACCCCAAGGCGATGTTCCCGGACGTCGACTTCGCCTGGTTCCCGCTGAAGAACCCCGGCATCATCTCGATCCCGTTCGGCTTCCTGATGGGCTGGCTCGGCACGGTCCTCTCCAAGGAGGAGCCGGACACCGCCAAGTACGCGGAGCTGGAGGTACGGTCCCTGACCGGCACCGGCGCCCACTGACACATCCCGCGGGAATCCACTGAGATCGCCCCCTGAGCGGCCGCGTCGTAGATCCCTACGACGCGGCCGCGCCCCGTCTCGTGGGATCGGGCACTGGCGATGTCAGTCCCGTCACGTAGGCTCGCAGGAGACGGGAACAGTTGATCCGCGACGAGGGGAGGGGCCCACGTGCTCATCGACACCTACGGCCGGGTGGCCACCGACCTACGAGTCTCGCTCACCGACCGCTGCAATCTGCGCTGCACCTACTGCATGCCCGAGGAGGGTCTGCAGTGGCTCGCCAAGCCCGACCTGCTCACCGACGACGAGATCGTGCGGCTCATCGACATAGCCGTCACCTCCCTCGGCATCGAGGAAGTCCGCTTCACCGGCGGCGAGCCCCTGCTGCGCCCCGGCCTGGTCGGCATCGTCGAGCGCGTCGCCGCCCTTGAGCCGCGCCCCCAGATGTCCCTCACCACCAACGGCATCGGCCTCAAGCGCACCGCCGCCGCCCTGAAGGCGGTCGGCCTGGACCGGGTCAACGTCAGCCTGGACACCCTCCGCCCGGACGTCTTCAAGACCCTCACCCGCCGCGACCGCCACCAGGACGTCATCGCCGGACTGGAGGCCGCCCGAGACGCCGGCCTGACCCCGGTCAAGGTCAACACGGTCCTGATGCCGGGACTGAACGAGGACGAGGCCCCGGACCTGCTGGCCTGGGCGGTGGAGCACGACTATGAACTGCGCTTCATCGAGCAGATGCCCCTCGACGCCCAGCACGGCTGGAAGCGCGACGGCATGATCACGGCGGGAGACATCCTGGCCTCCCTCCGTACCCGCTTCGACCTCACCGAAGAAGGCTCCGGCGAGCGCGGCTCGGCCCCCGCCGAACGCTGGCTCGTCAACGGCGGACCGCATCGCGTCGGCGTCATCGCCTCCGTCACCCGCCCGTTCTGCGCGGCCTGCGACCGCACCCGCCTGACGGCCGACGGCCAGGTACGCACGTGCCTGTTCGCCACGGAGGAGACCGACCTGCGCGCCGCGCTGCGCTCCGGCGCTTCCGACGAGGAGATCGCCCGCATCTGGCGTCTGGCCATGTGGGGCAAGAAGGCGGGCTCGGGCCTGGACGACCCGGCGTTCCTGCAGCCGGACCGGCCGATGTCGGCGATCGGCGGCTAGCGGATCGAGCGGCCGGCCGGATCCAGGGGACGGCTAGGAGGCCTCGGAGGACTCCCACTCCGACAGGAGGACCACGTCCTTCAGGAACCCGCGCACCCCGAGGAACTGTGACAGGTGCTCCCGGTGCTCCTCGCACGCGAGCCACGTCTTGCGCCGCTCCGGCGTATGGATCTTCGGGTTGTTCCACGCCAGCACCCACACGGCTTCGGATCGACAGCCCTTGGCGGAACAGATCGGGGTTTCTTCACTCACCGGTTCGTCTCACAGATGCGCTGAAAAAGGCGACGCCGAGCAGCCACGGGGGGAGCTGCCCGGCGTCGGTCCGTCGCTCCGACGGGGGATGCGGAGCGCCTACGAAGTATGTCACGGGTAACCCGTCGCCCGGCACCGGAACAACATGATTGATCTGAGCTTTTCTTGAGCTTGGCGACGCCCTGACTTCCGGTTTGTGACCCGCCCTCGGATGCCGCGCATGGTCATGCCCGCTCGCGCGGTTCCTTCGGTGCGCCCGACGCCGGATCGGCCACCACATCTTCCGGGACGGGTTCCGTAAAGGTGTCCTGAGCACCGGGCGGAGTGATCATCGGCCGCGTCGGCGCGGCCACGAACGTCGACGGGAGTGACGGCGCGTTCTCCCGGCCGGCGTTGGCGACCACCACGGCGATATAGGGCATTACCACCCCGAGCACCAGGGCGACGATCGCGACGTGCCGTTCCACGTTCCACAGCGTCGCCGCGAGGATCACCGAGAGCGTACGGACCGACATCGATATGACGTACCGGCGCTGCCGTCCGCGCACGTCTTCCTGGAGGCTCGTCCGGGCCCCGGTGATCCGGAACACCTCGACGTTGCCGCCGCCATGCTGCTTCCGCATCACATTCCACCATCCGCCCGCATCCGACTCTCCCCGCCCCGTATCCGGTCCGCCCCCGGCCGGGGAACGCGATCCGGACACCCTCCACGGTACGCCGGGCCTGCGTCGCCTACGAGAGCGGGGCATCTCCAACCTGGACGAACGTCCTCGGCCGTGGCACCTACGGCGCACCCGACATGCGACGTACGGCGAGCCGCCCGACACTGGGCGTAATGCTCACGTCGAGCCGTACGAGGAGGCAGCCATGGGCTGGTTGTGGGCCATCATCGTGGGATTCGTCCTGGGTCTGATCGCGAAGGCGATCATCCCGGGCAAGCAGCACAGCCCTCTCTGGCTGACCACCATCTTCGGCATCCTGGGCGCGATCGTCGGCAACGCCATCGCCCGTGCGGCCGGCGTCGAGGCCACTTCCGGCATCGACTGGCTGCGGCATCTGTTCCAGCTCGTGGCCGCGGTCGTCATCGTCTTCCTGGGCGACATGGCGTACATGGCGACGCTGGGCCGCAACAAGCAGAGAACCTGAGGCCGGACATGGTGAAGGGGGCGGCCTCCCGCACGGGAGGCCGCCCCCTTCACCATGTCCGGCCCGGGTGCGTCTAGGAACCCGTGACCTCGACGGCCGCCAGGTTCTTCTTGCCCCGGCGCAGCACCAGCCAGCGCCCGTGCAGCAGGTCCTCCTTGGCCGGTACGGCGTCCTCCGCGGCGACCTTCGCGTTGTTCACGTAGGCGCCGCCCTCCTTGACGGTGCGGCGCGCGGCCGACTTGCTCGCGACCAGCCCGACCTCGGCGAACAGGTCGACCACCTGACCGAGCTCGGCGACCTGGATGTGCGGCACCTCGGACAGGGCCGCGGCCAGCGTCTTCTCGTCCAGGTCGGTCAGCTCGCCCTGGCCGAAGAGGGCCTTGGACGCGGTGATCACGGCGGCCGTCTGGTCGGCGCCGTGCACCAGCGTCGTCAGCTCCTCCGCCAGCGCGCGCTGGGCCGCCCGCGCCTGCGGACGCTCCTCGGTCTGCCGCTCCAGCTCCTCGATCTCCTCATGGGACCTGAAGCTGAAGATGCGCAGGAACTTGGAGACGTCCCGGTCGTCCGCGTTCAGCCAGAACTGGTAGAAGGCGTACGGCGTGGTCATCTCGGGGTCGAGCCAGATCGTGCCGGACTCCGTCTTGCCGAACTTGGTGCCGTCGGCCTTGGTGATCAGCGGCGTGCCCAGCGCGTGCACCACGGCGTCGGGCTCGACGCGGTGGATCAGGTCGGTGCCCGAGGTGAGGTTGCCCCACTGGTCGCTGCCGCCGGTCTGCAGCGTGCAGCCGTACCGCCGGTACAGCTCCAGGAAGTCCATGCCCTGCAGGATCTGGTAGCTGAACTCGGTGTAGCTGATGCCCGCGTCGGAGTTGAGCCGCCGCGCGACGGCCTCCTTCGCGATCATCTTGTTGACCCGGAAGTGCTTGCCCACGTCCCGCAGGAACTCGATGGCCGACAGGCCCTGTGTCCAGTCCAGGTTGTTGACCATGACCGCCGCGTTCGGCCCCTCGAAGTCGAGCAGGGGCTGGATCTGCCCGCGCAGCCGCTCGACCCACTGGGCCACGGTCTCCGGCGCGTTCAGCGTGCGCTCCGCGTTCGGCTTCGGGTCGCCGATCAGACCCGTGGCGCCCCCGACCAGGCCCAGCGGACGGTTGCCCGCCTGCTGGATCCGACGCATCGTCAGAATCTGCACGAGGTTGCCGAGGTGCAGGCTGGGCGCGGTCGGGTCGAAGCCGCAATAGAACGTGACGGGACCGTCCGCGAACGCCTTGCGCAATGCGTCCTCGTCAGTGGAGAGGGCGATCAGCCCGCGCCACTTCAGTTCGTCGACGATGTCCGTCACGGTTCTCGTATCTCCTTGGAATGACCTTCGGGCAGTCGAGCGACAGCCGACTACGAGGTTATACGCCCTGACTGACAGAGCTCATATTGAAGTCCGGCACCCTCAGGGCCGGCATCGCAGCCCTAGTGAACCAGTCGCTCCACTCCCTCGGCAGCGTCTTTTCCGTGCGCCCGGCCTCGGTGGCCCGGCCCAGAAGGCCGACCGGCGACTCGTTGAACCGGAAGTTGTTGACCTCGCCGCTCACCTCGCCGTTCTCGACGAGGTAGACACCGTCCCGGGTCAGGCCGGTGAGCAGCAGCGTCGCCGGGTCGACCTCGCGGATGTACCAGAGGCAGGTCAGCAGCAGCCCGCGCTCGGTGTTGGCGACCATCTCCTCCAGGGACCGGTCCTCGCCGCCGTCCAGGATCAGGTTGTCGATGCCCGGCGCCACCGGCAGCCCGGTCAGCTCCGCGCTGTGCCGGCTGGTCAGCAGACCGCTCAGCTCGCCCTCGCGCACCCACTCGGTGGCGGTCAGCGGCAGCCCGTTGTCGAACACCGACTGGTCGCCCCCGGAGGAGTGCGCGAGCACGAAGGGCGCCGACTCCAGGCCCGGCGCGTGCGGGTCGCTGCGCAGCGTCAGCGGCAGGTCGGTGAGCCGCTCGCCCACGCGGGTGCCACCGCCCGGCTTGGAGAACACCGTGCGGCCCTCGACCGCGTCCCGGCCCGACGCCGACCACATCTGGTAGATCAGCAGGTCCGCCACGGCGGTCGGCGGCAGCAGCGTCTCGTACCGCCCCGCCGGCAGATCGATCCGGCGCTCGGCCCATCCGAGGCGTACGGCCAGTTCGGCGTCCAGCGCGGCGGGGTCGACGTCCTTGAAGTCCCGCGTCGACCGCCCCGCCCACGCCGACCGCGTACGGTCCGGCGACTTGGCGTTCAGCTCCAGCGTCCCGTTGGGCTGGTCGTGACGCAGCCGCAGCCCCGTCGACGTACCGAGGTAGCTGGAGACCAGCTCGTGGTTGGCGAAGCCGTACAGCTCGCGTCCGCCAGCACGCGCGCGTGCGAACGCCTCACCGAGCGTCGGCGCGAAGTCGGCGAACACCGCGGAGGAGGTCTCGGCGGGTGCGTCCGTGAAGTCGGGGGACTCGGGCACGCCGGTGACCAGCGGCCGGGCGTCCTCGGCGGGCTGGGCACCGCGCGCGGCGGCCTCGGCGGCCCGCACCAGGGGCTCCAGCTCGTCCGCGGTCACGGCCGACCGTGAGACGACCCCGGAGGCCGTGCCCTCCTTGCCGTCGACGGTCGCGATGACGGTGAGCGTACGGCCGCGGGTGACACCGTTCGTGGTGAGCGCGTTGCCGGCCCAGCGCAGGTTGGCGGTCGACTGCTCGTCGGCGATGACCACACAGCCGTCCGCCCGGGACAGGGCGAGGGCCCGCTCGACGATCTCGTGCGGCTTGTTCGTCAACGAAGTGATGCCGTTGGGCACACGAGAACTCATCGACCGGCCTCCTGCGTGGTGTTCAGAATGTTGACGCCCTTGAAAAGGGCGGACGGGCAGCCGTGGGAGACGGCCGCGACCTGGCCCGGCTGGGCCTTGCCGCAGTTGAAGGCACCACCGAGGACGTACGTCTGCGGACCGCCCACCGCGGCCATCGAGCCCCAGAAGTCGGTGGTCGTCGCCTGGTAGGCGACGTCCCGCAGCTGCCCGGCGATCCGCCCGTTCTCGATCCTGAAGAACCGCTGCCCGGTGAACTGGAAGTTGTAGCGCTGCATGTCGATCGACCAGGACCGGTCGCCGACGACGTAGATCCCGCGCTCCACGCTCCCGATCAGATCCTCGGTGGACATTCCGGCGGGGTCCGGCTGCAGGGACACGTTGGCCATGCGCTGCACCGGCACGTGCCCGGGCGAGTCGGCGAAGGCGCAGCCGTTGGACCGCTCGAACCCGGTCAGCCGCGCGATCCGCCGGTCCAGCTGGTAGCCGACCAGGGTGCCGTTCCTCACCAGGTCCCAGGACTGGCCCGCGACGCCCTCGTCGTCGTACCCGACCGTCGCCAGGCCGTGCTCGGCGGTGCGGTCACCGGTGACGTTCATCAGCTCGGAGCCGTACCTGAGCTTGCCCAGCTGGTCGAAGGTGGCGAAGGAGGTGCCGGCGTAGGCGGCCTCGTAGCCGAGCGCCCGGTCCAGCTCGGTGGCGTGCCCGATGGACTCGTGGATGGTCAGCCACAGGTTGGACGGGTCGACCACGAGGTCGTACACACCCGACTCGACACTGGGTGCCCGCATCTTCTCGGCGAGGAGTTCCGGGATCTGCGCCAGTTCCGCGTCCCAGTCCCAGCCGGTGCCCGTGAGGTACTCCCAGCCGCGTCCGACGGGCGGCGCGATGGTCCGCATGGAGTCGAACTCGCCGCTCGACTCGTCGACGGACACGGCGGTCAGCTGTGGGTGCAGCCGGACCCGCTGCTGGGTGGTCACCGTCCCGGCCGTGTCGGCGTAGAACTTGTTCTCATGGACGGTGAGCAGTGAGGCGTCCACGTGGTTGACGCCGTCGGCGGCCAGGAGCCGCGCGCTCCACTCCGCCAGCAGTGCCGCCTTCTCCTCGTCGGGCACCGAGAACGGATCGATCTCGTACGACGAGATCCACGACTTCTCGGAGTGCACCGGCTCGTCGGCCAGCTCCACGCGCTCGTCCGACCCGGCGGCCTTGATCACCTGGGCCGACAGTTTCGCCATCTGGACCGCCTGCGAGGCGACCTTGGCGGCGGCGTCCAGGGTCAGATCCACACCCGAGGCGAATCCCCAGGTCCCCCCGTGCACGACCCGCACCGCGTACCCGAGGTCGGTGGTGTCCGAGGTGCCGGAGGGTTTGGCGTCCCGCAGCCGCCAGGACGCGCTGCGCACCCGCTCGAACCGGAAGTCCGCGTGCGCCGCGCCCAGCGCACGCGCGCGTGCCAGCGCGGCGTCGGCCAAGGCGCGTAGCGGAAGCGCCGTGAAGGCTTCGTCGATCGTATGAGGCACGAGGATCTCCCTGATGTCGTGGCCTGTCGGCTCCGATCATGTCGCGCGGGCAGGTCAGCGGACCATACGTTTCCGACGGAGTTCCGCATCTTTCTGTAGGGACCCGACAGCGAGTCCCGTAAGCCACTGTGGATGCCCGATTGTCCGCACACGGGCCGGGACCGATAGGTTTTCGAGGAAGCCGCCTGTCACCAGGTGTTCGGGCGGGTGTGTCAGTCCGCTATCGAAAGGGTGATCTGTTGAGCCGCTCGGTTCTCGTCACCGGAGGCAACCGGGGCATCGGCCTCGCCATCGCCCGCGCATTCGCCGACGCCGGTGACAAGGTTGCCATCACGTACCGCTCGGGCGAGCCGCCGGCCGGCTTCCTGGCCGTCAAGTGCGACATCACCGACACCGAGCAGGTGGAGCAGGCCTACAAGGAGATCGAGGCCGAGCACGGCCCGGTCGAGGTGCTGGTCGCCAACGCCGGCATCACCAAGGACCAGCTCCTGATGCGCATGTCCGAGGAGGACTTCACCTCGGTCATCGACACGAACCTCACGGGCACCTTCCGGGTCGTCAAGCGTGCCAACCGCGGCATGCTGCGCGCCAAGAAGGGCCGCGTCGTGATGATCTCGTCGGTCGTGGGTCTGTACGGTGGCCCCGGCCAGGCGAACTACGCCGCCTCCAAGGCCGCCCTGGTGGGTTTCGCGCGCTCGCTCGCCCGTGAGCTGGGCTCGCGCAACCTCACGTTCAACGTCGTCGCGCCGGGCTTCGTCGACACCGACATGACCAAGGTGCTCACCGACGAGCAGCGCGAGGGCATCGTGAAGCAGGTGCCGCTCGGCCGGTACGCGCAGCCCGAGGAGATCGCCGCGACGGTGCGGTTCCTCGCCTCGGACGACGCCTCGTACATCACTGGAGCCGTCATCCCGGTTGACGGCGGACTGGGAATGGGTCACTGATCACCATGAGCGGAATTCTCGAGGGCAAGCGCGTCCTGATCTCCGGTGTGCTGATGGAGTCCTCCATCGCCTTCCACACCGCGAGGCTGGCCCAGGAGCAGGGCGCGGAGATCATCCTGACCGCGTTCCCGCGGCCCACGCTGACCGAGCGCATCGCCAAGAAGCTCCCCAAGCCCGCCAAGGTCATCGAGCTCGACGTCAGCAACGACGAGCACCTCGGGCGCCTGGCCGACCTGGTCGGCGAGGAGCTGGGCGGCCTGGACGGCGTCGTGCACTCCATCGGCTTCGCGCCGCAGGACGCGCTCGGCGGCAACTTCCTCAACACGCCGTTCGAGTCCGTGGCCACGGCCATGCACGTCTCGGCGTTCTCCCTGAAGTCGCTGACCATGGCCTGTCTGCCGCTGATGCAGAACGGCGGCTCCGTCGTCGGTCTCACCTTCGACGCGCAGTACGCCTGGCCGCAGTACGACTGGATGGGCCCGGCCAAGGCCGCCCTGGAGGCCACCAGCCGCTACATGGCGCGTGATCTGGGCAAGCAGAACATCCGCTGCAACCTCATCTCGGCCGGCCCCATCGGTTCGATGGCCGCCAAGTCCATCCCGGGCTTCGCCGAGCTGGCTTCCGTCTGGGACACCCGCGCCCCCCTGGAGTGGGACCTCAAGGACCCGGAGCCGGCCGGCAAGGGCGTCGTCGCCCTGCTCAGCGACTGGTTCCCGAAGACCACGGGCGAGATCATCCACGTGGACGGCGGTCTGCACGCCATCGGTGCGTGACGCTGCCGCTGTGACTGCTGAGGGGTGAGGGCCCGCGTCCTTTCGGACGCGGGCCTCACCCCTCACTCGTTCGGCCTATCCGGCCGGGCGGGCGGGGCCTGCAACCGCGCACTGTGGAGTACGCGTTCACCACACGCTCCCCTGCCCAGCACGGCCGAGGAGGTCCCCTTGTGCGCCTGCCCCGCAGCCTGGCCTCAGTGACCGTAGCCGCCTGTCTCGTGCTGTCCCTGTCGTACGACGCGATGTCGCAGGCGCGCGTGGAGGTACCGCAGGCCGCCGAACCGGAACCGTTCGGTGCGGCGTGCCGCAGCAGGGTCAACGGCTCCCATGTGATCGCGTACTGTCACAACCCCTATCCGCAGCCCGATCGCGTCAGCCTGCACATCGAATGCGAGCGCTGGTGGGACGTCGACAGCGACGGCGCCTCGGTCGAGGCGGGGCCCGCCCAGACCGTGCGCCTGACCGGCCGCTGCTGGAAGGAGGTCCGCTCGGTGTGGGTCAGCCACCGGAGGGAGCGTTGAACCGGCCCGGGCGGCACAGGAACGGGTAGCTCGCGGCCTCCCGGGCGGCGGCCGCCGCGTCGCCGGTGCGGATCGCGTCGACCAGCCGCGCGTGGTCCATGTGCGTCTCCGGCGTCAGCTCCTCGCCGACGTCCTCGCGCAGCCAGTCCCGCAGGACCTCGCCCAGGTCGGCGTACATCGCGGTCATCACGTCGTTGTGGGAGGCGGCCACCACCGCCAGGTGGAAGGTCGCGTCCGCCGTCACGAACGCCTCGGTGTCGCCCGACTCCCACGCCTCCTCGCGGCGCACGAGGAGCGCGTCCAGCTGCTTGAGGTCCTTCTCCGTGCGCCGCCTGGCGGCCAGCCTGGCGGCGGCCGACTCCAGCGTGGAACGCAGCTCGGCGATGTGCCGCGGGTCGGCGTCGGCGAAACGGCGGTGCATCACGCCGGCCAGCTCGCTCGTCGCCACGACGTACGTGCCGGAGCCCTGGCGGATGTCCAGCAGACCGTTGTGCGCGAGCGCGCGGACGGCTTCGCGGACGGTGTTGCGGGCGACGCCCAGCTGCTCGACCAGCTCCGGCTCGGTCGGGATCCGGGCGCCGACCGGCCACTCGCCCGAGGTGATCTGGTTGCGCAGAGCGGCGATGACCTGCTCGGACAGTGCCGACCGGCGGGGATGGCTCAGGGGCATGGCACACCTTCGCACGGGTGGGGCCGGACGGGGCGCCCCGGGGATGGACAACCAATCATCCCATGATTCTATGATGGGCCTCATGGCGCGTGAGGAAACCCGGACGAGGAAGTCCGCGACCGTACCCGGTTCGGCCGCGACCGACCCCCAGGAGGCCGTCGGCCCCGAGGGAGCGGCCACGCGCGCGTGGGCGACGCGCCTGGTCGTCGTCGGCATCGTGCTGTCCGCCCTCAACCTCCGCCCCGCCATCACCAGCCTGGGTGCCCTCCTCGAAGAGGTCCGCGACGGCCTCGGCATGAGCGGCAGCGTGGCCGGGCTCCTCACCTCCGTACCCCCGCTCTGTTTCGCCGTCTTCGGCGTCATGGCCCCCAGGCTCGCCCGCCGGTTCGGACCGGGCGCGGTGGTGTGCGCGGGCATGGCGGCCATCGCCGCGGGCCTGCTCATAAGGCCCTACGCGGGCGAGACGGTCGGTACGGCCGGATTCCTGGCGGGCAGTGCCCTGGCCCTCATGGGCATCGCGGTCAGCAACGTCCTGATGCCGGTCATCGTCAAGCGCTGGTTCCCCGACCGGGTCGGCTCGATGACCGGCCTCTACTCGATGGCCCTCGCCCTCGGCACCTCGGCCGCAGCCGCGGTGACCGTGCCGATGACCAAGGCGCTCGGCGGGAGCTGGCAGTCCGGCCTCGCGGTGTGGGCGATCCTGGCGGCGGCGGCCGTGCTCCCGTGGGTCCCGCTCGTACGGGACCGGGGGACCGCGCCGGCCGAGCGGGCCCCCGCGCGCGGGGAGCCCTCGGCCCCACTGCGGATCACCCGGAGCCGTACCGCCTGGGCGCTCGCCGTCTTCTTCGGGCTCCAGGCCACCGCCGCCTACATCACCATGGGCTGGATGGCGCAGATCTTCCGGGACGCGGGCGTGTCCGCGGGCACGGCAGGTCTGCTGCTGGCCGTCACGATGGTGATGGGCGTGCCGCTGGCCTTCGTCATCCCGCGTATCGCCACCCGGCTGCCGCACCAGGGCCCGATCGTGATCGCCCTCGGCGTCTGCGGCCTCGCCGGATACGCCGGCCTGTACCTCGCCCCGGCCGGCGGAGCCTGGGCCTGGGCCGTCCTGCTCGGCGTCTCCAACTGTGCCTTCCCGCTGGCCCTCACGTTGGTCGGGATGCGGGCCAGGACCGGCGCGGGCGTCGCCCAGCTGTCGGCCTTCGCGCAGAGCACCGGCTATCTGATCTCCATCCCCGGCCCGCTCCTGGTCGGCGTGCTCTACCAGCACAGCGGCGGCTGGGGCCTGCCGATCGCCCTCATGACCGGCCTGATGATCCCGCAGATGCTGGTGGGCGTACTGGCGGGACGCAACCGCACGGTGGAGGACGAGGCGGCGCGCTGATCCGCGCGGGAGCCCGCCGGTCCCACCCCCGCGGAGTCGTGGCGGGCGACGGGTGCGAGACTTGCCGCATGCCAGTGCTCGATCCGAACCCCCAGAACGGCCAGAAGAAGATGCTCCTCGTCTTCGGCTCGTTCTTCGCCATCTTCGTGATCATCGCCATCATCGCGACGATCGCCTCGCCGTGAGCCGTGTCCCGCGCGATCGTCCGGCGGGCCGAGGGTGGGGCTAACCCCCCTGTCCCCTAGGGGGCGAGTGTCAGGGTCAACTGGGTGGATCACCGGATGGGTTGAAGGCCGGAGATTCCGTAGCTTCGAGAGGTGACCGCGTAAGGCGGGCACGGACGACTCGAAGACGGCGGAGGCACGCATGTCGGCTCCTACGCACACCCGGCCCCACCCGGCATCCCGGGGTGGCGTCGACATCCGGCTGCCCTGGTGGGCCCTCGCGCTGCCGACACTCGCCTTCATCGTGCTGCTGGTGATGATCCTGCACCCGACGGACGCCCACGCGGCGTCCGGCGACCCCGCCGTCAGCCACCTCGTCGAGCGCGTGCAGCAGCTGATAGCCCGCTGAACACGGCCGGAGCCGCCGGTCAACTCCCTGCGCCTCATGGCCTGTTTCATGCGAAGCTGGATCCTATGAGCGTCGCAGAACCTCGCAGGATTGTCCTCTTCCGGCATGCGAAAGCCGACTGGCCACAGGTGCCCGATCACGAGCGGCCGCTCGCCGAGCGGGGCCGCATGGACGCCGCAGTCGCCGGACGCAAGCTGGCCGACACCGGCATCCCGTTCGACCTGGCCCTGTGCTCCACCGCGACCCGGACCCGCGAGACGTGGAAGCTCGCCGTCCACGAGCTCCCCCACCGGCCGAAAACGGTCTACGAGGAGCGGGTCTACGAAGCCTCGCCCGGCGAGCTGATCACACTGCTGAACGAGAACCCCGACGACGCACAGACCGTCGTGCTCATCGGCCACAACCCCGGCGTCCAGGGCCTCGCCGACGTCCTGGCCGGCGCGGACGAGGGTGACGCCCGCGAGCGGATGAGCAACCGCGGCTTCCCGGCCGCCGCCTTCGCCGTACTGACCTTCGAGGGCTCCTGGAAGTCCCTGGAGCCGGGTGCGGCCACGCTGGTCGACTACTGGGCGCCGTCCGACTGACCTGGTTCCTACGTACGTGGAAGGGCCCGGCACCGCGGTGGTGCCGGGCCCTTCCACGTTGTCCGCGCGGACGGCATCGGCCGTCGGGGCGGGCTCAGTCCTTGTCGTGCGTGTCCGCGGCCTCGACCTCTTCGCGGGTGACGCCCAGCAGGTACAGGACGGTGTCCAGGAACGGCACGTTCACCGCGGTGTGCGCGGCCTGCCGCACCACCGGCTTGGCGTTGAAGGCGACCCCGAGACCGGCAGCGTTGAGCATGTCCAGATCATTGGCGCCGTCGCCGATCGCCACGGTCTGCGCCAGCGGTACGCCCGCCTCCGCGGCGAACCGGCGCAGCAGCCGCGCCTTGCCCGCCCGGTCCACGATCTCGCCGGTGACCTTGCCCGTCAGCTTCCCGTCGACGATCTCCAGCGTGTTGGCCTGGGCGAAGTCGAGCCCGAGCCGCTCCTTCAGATCGTCCGTGACCTGCGTGAATCCGCCCGACACGACGCCCACTTGGTATCCGAGCCGCTTCAGCGTGCGGATCAGGGTGCGCGCGCCCGGCGTCAGCCGCACCTCGCTGCGCACCTTGTCCACCACCGAGGCGTCCAGCCCTTCGAGGAGCGCCACGCGCGCGTGCAGCGACTGCTCGAAGTCCAGCTCACCGCGCATCGCGGCCGCCGTGACCTCGGCGACCTCGTCCTCGCAGCCGGCGTGCGCGGCGAAGAGCTCGATCACCTCGTCCTGGATGAGCGTCGAGTCCACGTCCATGACGACCAGGCGCTGGGCACGGCGGTGCAGTCCGGCCGCGACGACCGCGACATCGACGCCGAGCGCCGCCGCATCGGTCATCAGGGCGGTGCGCAGCGGCCCGGTCTCCACGCCGGACACCGCGAACTCGACCGCGGTCACCGGATACTTGGCGAGCCGGAAGATGCGGTCGATGTTGCCGCCGACCTTCGTGATCCTCGCGGCGACCGCCGCTGTCGCCTCCGCCGTCAGCGGGTGCCCCAGCACGGTGACCAGGGAGCGCCCCAGACCGCGCGGACGGTTGTCGCCGAGGCCGGAGATGATCTCGGCCTGCATCTTGATCGACTCGGCCCAGCTGTGGACGGTCGCCCGCAGGTCGCCCTCCAGCCCGCTGGGCGGCGCGGTCACCAGCGCGCACAGCACCATGCGGCCACGGGTGACGACCTGCTCGATGTCGACCACGTCGACGGAGTAGGCGGCAAGGGTGTCGAAGAGTCCGGCCGTGATGCCCGGCCTGTCCTTCCCGAAGATCTTGACGAGAAGGGTGGGGACGTCAGAGGACGAGGTCTGCGAAGCGCTCATGGTGTTCCCACCGTATCCGGCACCCAGTGCCTTCCGCGCCCGAGGTCCGCCTGACGGACACGGAACAATGGGTGACGGACGGATGGCGCCGACCTTGCGCGGCGGCCACGTCTTCGCTGCACACGGCTCCGCGCGCCGCTTCCGGGGGACGGATCACTGTCGCCCCTCAGGCCTCCCCGGCCCAGGAGGCGGGGGAGGAGGCGGCGGAGGCGGCCCTTCCCCGGATCGCGGCCCGGGCGGCTTCCTGGGCCCCCGCGGCGGCGGCTCGATGGGCCGGGCCACCGTGGGCGCGCCGTACACGTCGTCGCCGGGCGACCGCGGACGCCCGGCCCGACGCGGCTCGTCGGTCGGCCGCGCGTCCTCCGGTTCCCTCAACTCGTCCGGGACCCGCAGATACGGATTGGTCGCCGGGTTCGGCGGCCGGTAGGGCGAGCGGGGAACGTACGGCCCGGACTCGCCGGTGTGCCCCACCGGCTCACCCGGGTACGGGCCAGACCCGGCAACCCCACCTGACGGAGCATGATCGGCCCCTACCGGCCTTACGGCCCCCATGCCCCCTACGGCCCTCGGCCCCCACCGCCCGTCACCCAGTGCCGGCGGCGCCGCCCGTTGCCCCGCCGCCCCGGTCGCCCGGGCGAGCAGCGCGCCGGCGGCCCCCGCGCCCACGCCCCACACGGCGCCCAGGAGCAGGGCCATGCCGAGATGCCCGCGCAGGGCGACTCCCGCGCCGAACGCGTCGAAACCGAGCACGGACAGGGAGGCGTCCACGGACACCTGCGTCAACCAGGCGAGCAACGGCAAGGTCAGCGCCGTGGCGATGCCCAGCCGCAGCGCACACCGTCCGGCGAAACCGAGAGCGCCCGGATCTCGTACACCCACCAAGGCCGGAGCCCCCGCCGATCCCGTACCCGCGGCCCCCGCAGACCCCGCCCCCGCAGACCTCACCGCACCCGCATCCACACCGCCAGGCCCGGCGACCACCCCCACCGGCGTCCGCACAGCCGTCAGCACCCCCGCCAGCAGCATCATCGCTGCCGCCGCCACCCCGAGCAGCCACACCCGCCCGTCCAGCTCGGCCAGGCGCCCCAGCGTGACCGACTCGTCGGAGCCGCTGCCCAGCAGGTCGTCCAGGGGGTCCGGCAGCAGGCGGGTCAGCTCGCCGGTCGCCCGGCCGTCCCACGGCACGAACAGGCCGATCGGGATGCCCAGCCACACCCCGTTCGGTGCCCCGAGCAGCGCCGCCCCCGCGATCCGCTTCGGATGGTCGTCACCGATCGCCGCGTACCCCGCCGCCGCGAACCCGGCCGCCACCGCCATCAGCAGGACCGTGACCAGGGCGGACGCGGCCGGCCGTACGACTCGGTGGACGGCCTCCCAGCCGTGCGGCAGCGGTGTGCGGCGCGAGGCCAGCAGGGCGATCAGCAGGACCCCGGCCGACCAGCCCAGCCCGCCGAGCAGCGTCGGCGCGGTGTCGACGGTGAAGCCGACCGCCGCCTCCGCGTCGACGAGGTCGCCGATCTGGTCGGGCAGCAGCCCACCGATGTCCCCGATGTCGCCCACCCCGGGGATCTCGATGCCGCCACCCCCGCCGGGCAGGTCGTCGAGCCCCAGTGCGCTCCCGTCGATCGTGATGACATCGTGTCCCGCCCAGGCCAGCCCGCCGAGCATCGCCACGAACAGGGCCACCACCGTGCCCGCGCGCGCGAGAAGTTCGGCGGGCGCGACCGCAACTCCCCCCGCACGCAGGGACCTTAGAAAGAACCAGGACAGCAGCAGCGCGCCGACCAGGCTCACGCCCAGTGGCGTGATCTCGATGGCGGTCGCCGCCTCCGCGCCCGTCAGGCCGAACGCGGACACATCGCCGGACGGTGTGACAGAACCACCCGCCCCAAGAGCCACCACCGCCGCGGTCATCGGCCCGAGCGAGCCCGCCGCATCGGCTTCGAGCAGATGCAGGCCGAGCGCCGCCGTACCCGCCATCCCGATCAATGCCCAGCTCACAGCGGCGATCGCGGACAACAGGATGTCTCCCCAGGGCAGCCCCGTGCCTGACTTCGTGGTCTCGACGCTCCTGGACGCACTCATGGCAGACCCCCCGATCCGCGGCACGGCCCGCTCGCCGCGCATGTCCCCCTCGCGTGGATTACCACTCTCCGGTCCGGTTTCAACCCCGTCAACGGAAACAGCCGAAGCGGGCGTACGCCTTCTTCACAAGGCCCGACTTTCGGTCAGGGGGCCGAGCCTGAAATAGTTCCCGACGATGTTCGACATCCCTAGACTCCCTGTGATGGGGGTACATCGGGGGACTACTCAGTGGGGCATGGAGTGCCGGAACTCGTACTGGAATTGAATGGACGGACCTGGACGCTTGACGCGTCCAGGCCATACACCCTCGGACGTGATCCGCAGGGGGACGTGGTGCTCGACGACGCGAGAGTGTCGTGGCGGCACGCCACGATCAGCTGGAACGGCCGCAGTTGGGTCATCGAGGACCACGGCAGCACCAACGGCACGTTCGTGCGGGGGCAGCGGATCCACCAGCTGGAGATCGGTGCCGGCTCGGCCGTGCACCTGGGCAACGCGACCGACGGACCGCTGCTCAGCCTGTCCGGCACCGACGCCGCCGTGGCCTCGCCGCAGGCACTGCCCCAGCAGCAGCCGTACGCGGCTCAGGGCGCGGGCGCCGGCTGGGCCCAGCCGGCCCCGCCGCAGCAGCAGGACCCGCAGGCCGGCTGGCAGCAGCCGCAGCAGGCCGCACCGCACGTCCCGCCGCAGCAGGGCCCGGCGGACAACTACGCGCAGAAGGCACCCGGTGGTGGCGCGGGGGCGCCGCCGGTCTACGGCGACCGCAGCCCGACCACGTTCCACCAGTTCTCGCTCGGCCGTGTCATGCGCATCGGCCGTGCCCTGGAGAACGACCTGGTCGTCTCCGACCTCCAGGTCTCCCGCAACCACGCGGAGTTCCACGCGACGCCCGACGGCCGCTTCGAGATCCGCGACCTGGGCTCGCACAACGGCACATACGTCAACGGCCAGCCGATCGCCAAGGGCGGCACCCAGCTGCTGGGGCCGAACGACATCGTCGGCGTCGGCCACTCCACGTTCCGCCTGGTCGGGGACCGTCTCGAGGAGTTCGTCGACACCGGTGAGGTCTCCTTCTCGGCCCGCCACCTGACCGTCACGGTCGACGGCGGCAAGCAGATCCTCAAGGACGTCTCCTTCGGCGTCCCGGAGAAGTCGCTGATCGCGGTCATCGGCCCCTCCGGTTCCGGCAAGTCGACGCTCCTGAAGGCGCTCACGGGCTACCGCCCCGCCAACCAGGGTGACGTCCTCTACGACAACCGAAACCTGTACAAGCAGTTCGCCGAGCTGCGCCAGCGCATCGGTCTGGTTCCGCAGGACGACATCCTGCACAAGGAACTGACCGTGAAGAAGGCCCTCAAGTACGCGGCCAAGCTGCGCTTCCCGGCCGACACCACGGCCGCCGAGCGCGACGCCCGGATCGGCGAGGTACTGCGCGAGCTCAAGCTGGACATCCACAAGGAGAAGAAGGTCACCTCCCTCTCCGGTGGCCAGCGCAAGCGCGTCTCCGTGGCCCTGGAGCTGCTCACCAAGCCGTCGCTGATCTTCCTGGACGAGCCGACCTCCGGCCTCGACCCGGGCATGGACCGCGACGTCATGCAGCTGCTGCGCGGCCTCGCCGACGACGGCCGTACGGTCCTCGTCGTCACGCACTCCGTGGCCGAACTGGCGATCTGCGACAAACTGCTCGTGATGGCGCCCGGCGGCAGCGTCGCCTACTTCGGCCCGCCGGAGGAGGCGCTGAACTTCTTCGGCTACGACACCTGGGCCGACGTCTTCTCCGCCTTCGAGAACTACCGCGACTACGACTGGGCGGGCCGCTGGAAGGGTTCGCAGCACTACCAGATGTACGCCGCGGACATCGACGCCGTTGCGCCGCAGTCCGTACAGATGCCGCCGATGCAGGCGATGAGGCCGCCGAAGCCGCAGGGCTGGATGTCCCAGTTCGTCACGCTGGTGCGCCGCTACACCTCGGTGATCGCCTCCGACAAGGGCTTCCTGGCCCTGATGGTGATCCTGCCGGCGGTCCTGGGCGCGGTGAGCCTGCTCATCGACTCCGGCAACAGCCTGCTGCCCAACCCGGCCAACCCCAAGACCGGCCGGATCATCCCGAACGGCACGGCCACCACGGTTCTGCTGATCCTCGCGGTCGGCGCCTGCTTCGCGGGCGCCGCGAACTCCGTCCGTGAGCTGATCAAGGAACGGGTCATCTACGAGCGGGAGCGCGCCACCGGCCTGTCCCGCTCGGCTTACCTGATGTCCAAGGTGTTCGTGCTCGGTGTGATCACCGTGTTCCAGGGCCTGCTGGTCGGCGTCATCGGGTTCGCCAGCCGGGAGATCCCCGAGCAGGGCCTGGTCCTCGGCAGCTCCACCATGATCGAACTCTCCATTCCGATCATGGCGCTGGGCTTCGCCTCGATGATGTTCGGCCTGGTCATCTCGTCGCTGGTGAAGACGGCCGAGAAGACGATGCCGCTGCTGGTCATGTTCGCGATCATCCAGGTCGTGTTCACCGGCTGCCTGTTCACCCTGAACGGCGCGGTCGGCGTCAACGAGTTCTCGTACCTGATGCCGTCCCGCTGGGCGGTCGCCGCCGCGGGCGCCACGCTGGACTTCAACAAGATCAGCCCGCCCAAGGAGGGCGGCGACACCGATCCGCTGTGGGAGCACACCGTCGGCGCCTGGGGCATGGACATGGCCGCTCTGATCATCCTCGGCGTGATCTGCGGCTTCTTCGTGGCCCGCTTCCTGCGCCGCCACGAGCCCGAGGTCATGCGCAAGTGACCACGGTCGTACGACGGTGAAGGGCGGTACCCCGGTGAGGGTGCCGCCCTTCGGCGTGGAAGAGGTCCGCGCGACCTCAGTACGCGCCGTTGACGTTGTCCATCGAGCCGTACCTGTCGGCCGCGTAGTTGGCGGCGGCGGTGATGTTGGCGACCGGGTCGTAGATGTTCCAGGACGTGCCCGGGACGTGGTACGTCTTGAAGGTCGGCGGGATGACCTGCAGCAGGCCCTTCGACGGGATGCCGTTGATGGCGTTGATGTCCCAGTTGTTGATCGCGTTCGGGTTGCCCGAGGACTCCCGGAGGATGTTGCGGTGCAGGCCGTTGTACGAGCCCGGGATGCCCTTGGACTTCATGATGTCCAGGGATTCCTTGATCCAGCCGTCGAGGTTGTTGGCGTAGGTCTTGGTCGCGACTGCCTTGACCTGGGCGCGCTTGGCCGACCGGCTCGCGGCCTCCTTCGCCTTGCGCGCCTGCTCGGCCTTCTTCTTGGCGGCGGCCGCGGCGGCGGCCTTCTTCTTCGCGGCCGCATCCGCCTTGGCCTTGGCTGCCGCCTCGGCCTTCTTCTTCGCCTCGGCGGCCTGGCGCTGCAGGCTGTCACTGGCGGCGAGCTGCTCGGTGACACCCGACTTCAGGCCCTTGAGCTGCTCGGACTTGTAGGCCACCGGAGCCGAGACGGCCGCCGCCTCGGAGGTGGTGGTGTTCCCGCTCGGAACCACGGTGAAGGCCACGGAGGCGGCACCGAGGGTGGCGACACCGGCGATGGCGATCCTGTGCGTCCGGGTCAGGGCGCGACTTCGGGTCGTGATGTTCTTGAGCATGCTGTGGGACCTCTTCGAATAGCGCGGAGGTCGCTCGGCGTCCGGTGGGGGACAGGGTGCTTCCGGCACAAACGCCGCGGGAGGAACCCGCGGCGCTGAGCGACGAGAGCAATTCTTAGCGGCCGCAAAATCACGTGGCAAAGGTGTGACGTACGAAGCTGGGTAGTGGATCGGGGAAGGGCAAAACGGGACAGACTGGAACGTCTGCCCCGTTCACGAGGGAGGGGTTTGTCTCCTATTGCCCCTAGTACGTGATCTGCGCCCTATGTGCGGGCTCACATCGGCGCGAGGGCGGTCTCACCAAGAGTTGCTGGCGCAATGCTCTGTGTGAGGCCCCTCCTGGGGCAGGACGAGGTGCACGTCTCCGAACTCGTGCCACAGGTAGCGCCCGCGCAGCGCCTCCTCGTAACCGCGGTCGACCGCCGCCCGTCCGGCGACCGCCTCCAGCATCAGCAGGTGCGACGCCTCCGGCTCGTGCAGCCCGGTCAGCAGCCCGTCCACCACCCGCACCCCGCGCTCCGGGGTCACCACGAGGCCGGTCCATCCCCCACGCGCGCGTACGACCCCGTCGGGCCCCGCCGCCGACTCCACGGCCCGCACGGCCGTGGTGCCCACCGCAACGACCCTGCCGTCCCCCGCCTTCACGGCGTTGATCAGCCGCGCCGACGCCTCGGGCACCGCGAACCGCTCCGGATACGGCGGTTCGTGCGCCTCCGCCGACGCCACCCCGGAGTGCAGCGTGACCGGCGCGAACTGCACCCCCCGGCTCACCAGCTCCGCCACCAGCCGCGTGGTGAAGGGCCGCGCCGCACTCGGCATCTCGGCACTCCCCGCCCCGTCGGGCGACGGCAGCGCGAACACCGTCTGGTAGACGGACAACGGCTGGTCCCGCTCCGTATAGGAGTAACGAATGGGCCGCCCGTGCTCCCGCAGCACCCCGAGGATGTCCGCCCCCGACGCACGCGCCCACCACAACCGCCCGCTGGGTGCACTCAGCGGCTCCTCCACGACCAGCCGCCCACCCCCGGGCAGCCGCACCCGCGTCCCCGCCGGCCCGCCCGCACGCGCACGCGTGGTGCCCTGCCCGTCGGGATCCCGCAGCTCCACGGCCCACCGCCGGTCGTCCCCGCGGGTGGAGAAGTGCACCACCACGCGCGCGTGCCCGATCCGCCCGTCGACGGCCGCCGCCAGCGTGGGCGAGGTGTTCACGACGAGCAGGTCCCCGGCCCGCAGCAACCGGGGCAGCTCCACGAACGCGTGGTGCGACACCTCGGTGCCGCGCGACACGAGCAGTCGTACGGCGTCCCGGTCGAGCCCGGGACCGCGTTGCTCCGCCGGCACCCGTGCCGACAGCTCCTCCGGGACGTGCGCCGCCAGCGTCATCGCTCCTCCAGCAGAGCGGGAGCCGCGTAGCGCCCGCTCGCGGGCCGCTCCTCCAGCAGCCGCAGGAACGCCGGGGCCACTTGCTCCGGCTCCGGCCGCGGATCCTTGTCCTCCGGTACGGCGGCCGCGTACAGGTCGGTCGCCATGTCGCCGGGGTCGACCGCCCAGACCCGCAGCCCGGGCTCCTCCTCGCCCAGTACCGCCGCGAGATGGTCCAGGGCGGCCTTGGACGCCCCGTAGCCGCCCCAGGTCTCGTACGCCTCGGCGGCCGCGTCCGAGCTCACCGCGATCACCGCGCCCGCCTCGGAGGCCCGCAACAGTGGCAGCGCCTCCTGGACGAGCCCCAGCGGGGCCACCACATTGACCTCCAGCGCCCGCCGCAGTCCGTCCACGGGCAGCTGCTCCAGCCGCACCAGCGGCTCGGCACCCAGCGCACTCGCGTTGTTCACCAGCAGGTCGACCCCGCCCAGCTTCCACGCCGCCGCCACCAGATCGCTCCGGTGCCCGCCGTCGGTGACGTCCCCCGGGAGGGCCGTCACCCGCGTCCCGTGCCGGGAGACGGCCTGCGCCGCCTCCGTGAGGGCCTGAGCGCCTCTGGCGTCGAGCACCAGATCCCAGCCCCGCGCGGCCAGGGCGTCGGCCAGCGCCCGCCCCAGTCCCTTCGAGGCCCCCGTGATGATCGCTACCGGCATGACACACGTCCCCTCGTCCTCGACGCCTCCTGATCGGCGTGCCCCCAACGTAGGAACCGGGCCCTGGTCACCGCCTCGGACGCGGGCCGCAGAGCGGTGAGGTCCTTCGCCCTAGGACTCGCGGCCCAGGAGACGGCCGCCACAGGTCGGATACGGACTGTCACACCCCGCCGGTACCGTGAGGGCATGAGTCAAGGCCCCCGGTCCGGCCTCGCCGCGGTCAGCACCGCGCTGCTGGCCATGAGCAGGCACCTCGAGGTGCGCGACGTCCTCAAGACGATCGTCGCCTCGGCCCGTGAGCTGCTCGACGCGCAGTACGCCGCGCTGGGCGTGCCCGACGACCACGGTGGCTTCGCCCAGTTCGTGGTCGACGGCGTCAGCGAGGAGCAGTGGCGGGCCATCGGCCCCCTCCCGCGCCAGCACGGCATCCTCGCCGCGATGCTGCACGAGGCCAGGCCCGAGCGGCTCGCCGACGTGCGCAAGGACCCCCGCTTCGAGGGCTGGCCGTCCGCCCACCCCGACATGTCCGACTTCCTGGGCCTGCCGATCCGCGACGGTGACGAGATCATCGGCGCGCTGTTCCTGGCCAACAAGAACTGCCCGAAGCCGGAAGGCAGCTGCGGCTTCACCGAGGACGACGAGGAACTCCTGTCGATCCTCGCCCAGCACGCCGCGATCGCCCTCACCAACGCCCGCCTCTACGAACGCAGCCGCGAGCTCACGATCGCCGAGGAGCGCTCCCGGCTCGCCCACGAACTGCACGACGCCGTCAGCCAGAAGCTGTTCTCCCTGCGCCTGACCGCCCAGGCCGCCGCCGCCCTGGTCGACCGGGACCCGTCCCGCGCCAAGGGCGAGCTGCAGCAGGTGGCCGTACTCGCCGCGGAGGCCGCCGAGGAACTGCGCGCGGCGGTCGTCGAGCTGCGTCCCGCGGCACTCGACGAGGACGGCCTCCTCGCGACCCTGCGCACCCACATCCACGTACTGGACCGTGCCCACGCCGCGCGTGTGACCTTCGTCGGCCGCGGGGTTCGCGCCCTGCCCGCCGCCCAGGAGGAGGCGGTGCTGCGCGTCGCCCAGGAGGCCCTGCACAACGCCCTGCGGCACTCGGGCGCCGAGCACGTCGACGTGACCCTGGACCGGCGAGGCGGCGGAGCCGTCCTGCGGGTGACGGACGACGGCAGCGGCTTCGACCCCCAGCGGATACGCCGAGCGGGACGCCACCTGGGCCTGGTCTCCATGCGGGACCGGGCGAGCGGGGTCGGCGGCGCACTGTCCGTGGAATCGGCGCCCGGTAAGGGCACCACCATCGAGCTGGAGGTCCCCGGTGGCTGACGCAATCAAGGTGCTGCTCGTCGACGACCACCAAGTGGTCCGCCGGGGCCTGCGCACGTTCCTCGAAGTACAGGACGACATCGAGGTCGTGGGGGAGGCGGCCGACGGCGCCGAAGGCGTCGCCCGCGCCGAGGAACTGAAACCCGACGTCGTCCTCATGGACGTCAAGATGCCGGGCATGGACGGCGTCGACGCGCTGCGCAAGCTCCGCGAACTGAACAACCCCGCACGCGTGCTGATCGTCACCAGCTTCACCGAACAGCGCACGGTCGTCCCGGCGCTGCGCGCGGGCGCCGCGGGGTACGTCTACAAGGACGTCGACCCCGAGGCCCTGGCGGGCGCCATCCGCTCCGTCCACGCCGGACACATCCTGCTCCAACCCGAGGTCGCGGGCGCCCTGTTGTCCCAGGAGGGGAACAACTCCGGCCAGGGCAGAGGCGGTTCGCTCACCGAGCGGGAGCGTCAGGTGCTCGGGCTCATAGCGGACGGCCGTTCCAACCGTGAGATCGCCCGCGCGCTGGTCCTGTCCGAGAAGACCGTCAAGACGCACGTCTCGAACATCCTGATGAAGCTCGACCTGTCGGACCGCACCCAGGCCGCCCTGTGGGCCGTACGCCATGGCGTGACCGGCTGAAACGCTCTCCGTAGGACGTGACCGACGGCAATGCGGAGCGTTCCCCTCCGGAATGAGATTCATACCGTCGTGGGAATGTCCCCCGGATGGCGCATCCTTTGGCGGTCCCCGCCGTTCTCCAGTGCGTGCTGCGGCGACTGCCGCGGCAATCGCCAGGAGGGGTCAGAAGTGAAGAACCTGAAGAAGGCAGCGGCCGTGACGATGGTGGCCGGCGGGCTGATCGCCGCCAGTGCCGGAATGGCTTCCGCCACCGACGGCGCGCACGCCGACGGTAAGGCCGTGGGCTCGCCGGGCGTCGTCTCGGGCAACCTCGTCCAGGCCCCGGTGCACGTCCCGGTGAACGCGGTCGGCAACAGCGTGAACGTCATCGGTGCGCTGAACCCCGCCTTCGGCAACCTGGGCGTCAACCACTGACGCCAGTCGCCGAGCAGGTCATGACTTCGGCCTCCCGGGGGGTTCCCCGGGAGGCCGGTCTGTTTGTCGCTCGAATGATCCGAACGGGCCGTCGCTCAACCCCGTACCGTTCCGGAACTCTCCCGCGTTGACCAGCGCACGACCCGCGGCCGGGTCGGACACGCAAACGCAGGAGGAACGCTTCACATGGACATCGCCAAGAAGGCCGCCGTGGCCCTCACCGTCGCCGGCCTCGCCGCCGGTGCCGCTGTCGCCGACGCTGGCGCCGACGGCAAGGCCGTGGGCTCGCCGGGCGTCGGCTCGGGCAACGTGGTCCAGGTCCCCCCGTCCACGTCCCGGTGAACGTCTGCGGCAACACCGTCAACGTCATCGCGCTGCTGAACCCGACGTTCGGCAGCGTCTGCGTCAACGAGTGACCTCACACGGCCGACGAGAGGCCCCGCGAGTCGACAACGACTCGCGGGGCCTGCTCGTTCAGGCCGGCAGGCCGCACGCACCCCGAGCACGCACGACCGTCACCGGAACACACCCGAAGCGCTCAGCGAACGCCCCGCTCCCGCTCCTCCACATACGCGTTGTACGCGGCCACCTGCGCCCGCCGAGCCGTCCGCTCCACCGGACGCAGCGCCTGAGCCCTCGCCGCCATCTCGCCGGAGCTCACCGCACCCCCGTGCCCGTTCTCGTACGCCAGCGACACCAGCAACCCCACCCGCTGCGCCAGCTCCAGCACCCGCACCGCCCGCGGCGGATACCCAGGCGCCAGCACCTCCCGCCACCGCTCGGCCCGCGCCCGATACGCATCGATCGCGGCCTCGGCCACCGGCCCCGACCCGGCGACGTCCAGTCGCGTCAGCACCTCGGTCGCATCCCGCAGCGCCTCCGCCAGCTCCCGCTCGGCCTCCCCGAGCGACGGCACATCGGCGGGCGGCGCCTCCCGCACGGCGAGGCAGTGCCACACGACCTCGACATGGACATCGCCGGCGGGCCCCGCCTCGTACACCTCCGGCACCAACCCGAGCGCGGCGCCATGACAGATCACCGCCTCCTCGGCCTCCAACGCCCGCGCGTTGAACTCCGGCGGCCCGCTCAGCCCCAGCGGATGCCCGGGCGCGGGCAGCGCGACCCGCAGCCCCGTGACGCCGAGCGACCGCAGCCGTCCCAGCGCGAGCGTGAGACCGACGGGCGCCGACTCGCCCGGCAACCCCTCCACCCGGTGCACCGCGTCCCCGCCGACGATCGCGAGTACGGCGTCATCAGGAGAGACAAGTCCGGCCAACAGGGCATTTCCCCAAGCGGCAAGCTGTCCAGAGCGTGGTTCCGAAAGCATGCCTCCACCCTAAGGACCGGACCGATGGAATGGAGCTGCCGACCGGTGGCGTAGATTTCCTTGAGGGCTGCGCCCACCGGCGCGGCGGACGAGCCACTGGCGAACGCGACAGCCGAGACCGGCCACACTGCAAGGGGAGACAACGCGCTCATGAGCGATGTTCTGGAGCTTCAGGACGTATCCGTGGTCCGGGAGGGCCGGGCTCTGGTGGACCAGGTCTCCTGGTCGGTGAAGGAGGGCGAGCGCTGGGTCATCCTCGGTCCGAACGGCGCCGGCAAGACCACCCTCCTGAACGTCGCGTCCAGCTACCTCTACCCCAGCCAGGGCACCGCCACCATCCTCGGCGAGACCCTCGGCAAGCCCGGCACCGACGTCTTCGAACTGCGCCCGCGCATCGGCATGGCCGGCATTGCCATGGCCGACAAGCTGCCCAAGCGCCAGACCGTCCTGCAGACCGTGCTCACCGCCGCGTACGGCATGACCGCCGGCTGGCAGGAGGAGTACGAGGAGATCGACGAGCAGCGCGCCCGCGCCTTCCTCGACCGCCTCGGCATGAGCGAGTACCTGGACCGCAAGTTCGGCACCCTCTCCGAGGGCGAACGCAAGCGCACCCTGATCGCCCGCGCCCTGATGACCGACCCCGAGCTGCTGCTCCTCGACGAGCCCGCCGCCGGGCTCGACCTCGGCGGCCGCGAGGACCTCGTACGCCGCCTCGGCCGCCTCGCGCGCGACCCGATCGCCCCCTCGATGCTCATGGTCACCCACCACGTCGAGGAGATCGCCCCCGGCTTCACCCACGTTCTGATGATCCGTCAGGGCAAGGTTCTCGCCGCCGGCCCGCTGGAGCTCGAACTCACCTCCCGCAACCTCTCCCTCTGCTTCGGCCTGCCCCTCGTCGTCGAACAGGTCGGCGAGCGCTGGACCGCACAGGGCCTCCCGATGGCCTGATTCCGCGAACTCCCTGGGTAATAAGCCTCTTCCGAGACTCCGGCGCCCTGTCGGAGGCGGTACTTGGGGACCTACCATGACCATGTGAACGACATCGACGCATGGGTGTGGTGGCTCGTCGGCGCGGTAGCGCTCGGAATCCCGCTCGTGGTGACCGCGATGCCGGAGCTGGGCATGCTCGCGGTGGGCGCCGCCGCAGGGGCGCTGACGGCCGCAGCCGGCGGGGGCGTCACCGCCCAAGTACTCGTCTTCGCCGCCGTATCGGTCGCCCTGATCGCGGTCGTACGGCCCATCGCCGCCCGGCACCGCTCGCAGCGCCCCCAACACGCCACCGGCGTCGAAGCGTTGAAGGGCAGACAAGCCGTCGTGCTGGAGCGCGTCGACCGCTCCGGCGGCCGGATCAAGCTCTCCGGAGAGGTCTGGTCGGCCCGTTCCCTTGCCACCGACCGCGCCTACGAAGTGGGCGAGGAAGTGGACGTCGTGGAGATCGAGGGTGCAACGGCGATCGTCATGTGACCTCGCAGGACGCAGGCATGACGTAACTGAACCGAACGCCCCACGAGGCAGACGACGGTCTGACACACTCGACCAGCAAGATCTTCAACAGACATAAGATCTTCCAAAAGCGCCGAGGCGGAGAAGGGTACGGGGAGCACGATGGAACCGGTCATCATCGTCTTGATCATCCTGGTGGTGTTGGTCTTCATCGCCCTGATCAAGACGATCCAGGTCATTCCACAGGCGAGCGCCGCGATCGTGGAGCGCTTCGGGCGCTACACGCGGACGCTCAACGCGGGCCTCAACATCGTCGTCCCGTTCATCGACACCATCCGCAACCGCATCGACCTGCGCGAACAGGTCGTACCGTTCCCGCCCCAGCCGGTGATCACCCAGGACAACCTGGTCGTGAACATCGACACCGTCATCTACTACCAGGTGACCGACGCCCGGGCCGCCACCTACGAAGTCGCCAGCTACATCCAGGCGATCGAGCAGCTCACCGTCACCACGCTCCGCAACATCATCGGCGGCATGGACCTGGAGCGGACGCTGACCTCCCGCGAGGAGATCAACGCGGCGCTGCGCGGCGTCCTCGACGAGGCCACCGGCAAGTGGGGCATCCGCGTCAACCGCGTGGAACTGAAGGCCATCGAGCCGCCGACCTCCATCCAGGACTCGATGGAGAAGCAGATGCGCGCCGACCGTGACAAGCGCGCCGCCATCCTCACCGCGGAAGGTACGCGCCAGGCCGCCATCCTCACCGCCGAAGGCGAGAAGCAGTCCCAGATCCTGCGCGCCGAGGGCGAGGCCAAGGCCGCCGCCCTGCGCGCCGAGGGCGAGGCCCAGGCCGTCCGTACGGTCTTCGAGGCGATCCACGCCGGCGACGCGGACCAGAAGCTCCTCTCCTACCAGTACCTCCAGATGCTCCCGAAGATCGCCGAAGGCGACGCCAACAAGCTCTGGATCGTCCCCAGCGAAATCGGCGACGCCCTCAAGGGCTTGTCCGGCGCCATGGGCAACTTCGGCAACCTGGGCGGCGGTTCGGGCGGCGGAGGCAACTCCGGCAACGGCGACTCGGGCACCGAACGCCGCGAGAAGCCGTCGATCGACTGACGAAGAGGACCGCGTAACGAGGCTGGGGCCCACCTCCGCGGAGGTGGGCCCCAGCCTCGTTACGCGACTAAGCCGCTTCCCGCGCCAGCCACTCCGGCAGCGCCCCGAAGTCCTCGTGGCCCAGCGACAGCAGCATCGCGTCCGCCGGGGTCGGCTCGAACGGCAGCCGCAACAGCGGCATGCCCGCCTCCTCCGGAGTCCGGTTCGCCTTGCGGTGGTTGTCCTGCGCGCACGAGGCCACCGTGTTCAGCCAGGTGTCCTGGCCACCCTGAGACCGCGGCACGACGTGGTCCACGGTCGTCCCCCGCCTGCCGCAGTACGCGCACCGGTGCCGGTCCCGGATCAGGACACCCCGCCGAGACCACGGGGCTTGTCTTCGGAAAGGCACCCGTACGTACCTGCACAGCCTGATCACCCGGGGCGCCGGTATGTCGACCGCGGCACCGCGCATGCGCAGTTCGGGGTGGGACTGTTCGACGACGGCCTTGTCCTGAAGCACCAGAACGACGGCTCGGTTCAACGTCACCGTCGACAGCGGCTCGAAGCTCGCGTTCAGTACCAGCGTGTCCCGCATGTCAGCCCACCTCCCTGCGCACCGGCCCACCCCTGTGGCGGGCTGGATCAACTCTGGCCGGGCATGCTGAGATGGACAACGCAATAAAAAATGCCCGCCTCTGATCACTTCCAAGACCAGAGGCGGGCAAACGTTCTCGAACGTCAGTCTTCGGCGGGCACTTCGTACTCACCGATCAACTGCGCCCGCGCCAGCGTGTGGAAGCGCAGGTTGAAGCCCACTACGGCCGGGCTCGCGTCCGAGTCCGGACCGAGCTTGTCCTGATCCACCGCGTACACCGTGAAGACGTACCGGTGCGGCCCGTCCCCGGGTGGCGGCGCTGCACCACCGAACTCCTTCGTTCCGTAGTCGTTCCTCGCGTGTACGGCACCCTCCGGCAGCCCCTCGAACTTGCCGCTGCCCGCACCCACCGGCAACTCCGTCACCGAGGCCGGGATGTCGAACACGACCCAGTGCCAGAACCCACTGCCCGTCGGAGCATCGGGGTCGTAGCAGGTCACGGCGAAACTCTTGGTCTCGGCCGGGAAACCCTCCCACCGCAGCTGCGGCGAGGTGTTGCCGGCCGCCTGGACCTGAGCGTCCTTGAGCGTCGCACCCTCCGCGACGTCCTCGCTCGTCACCGTGAACGACGGGACGGGCGGGTGGAAGTCATGGGGGAGCGGCCGCCGCTTGAGCTCGGTCACCTCGGTACCTCCTGATCGGTTCTGGAGTCAGTGGTTCCGAGCCTAGAACCAGTTGCGCTTGCTGCCGACCTCGGACAGCCACTGGTTGAGGTACGCCACCCAGTCCGTGCCCTGGTAGTCGTGCAGACCCACCTGGAACGAGCGGAAGGTGTCACTGCTCTCGCTGAACAGACCCGGCTTCTTGTCCATCTCCAGAACGACGTCCATCGCACTCTGGTCCGCGACGAAGCTCAGCTCGACCTGGTTCAGACCCCGGTACTGCTGCGGCGGCAGGAACTCGATCTCCTGGTAGAACGGCAGCTTCTGCCGCGTACCCCGGATGAGACCGCGCTCCATGTCGGCGTTCTTGAAACGGAAGCCCAGCTGGATGAAGGCGTCCAGGATCGCCTTCTGCGCCGGCAGCGGGTGCACGTTGACCGGGTCCAGGTCACCGGAGTCCACCGCGCGCGCGATCTCCAGCTCCGTCGTCACCCCGATGTGCATCGCGGGCAGCGCGCGACCGTCGATCATCGTGATCGGCGTCTCCCACGGGATCTCCAGCCCGAACGGCACCACGTGCACGGCGCTCGCCTTGAGCTCGAAGGCACCGCCGAGCCGCTGCTTCGTGAACTCGATGTCCTGCTTGTACTCCTGGTCGCCGCTCTCGACCTCGACCTTGGCCTGCAGCCCGACCGAGAGCGCCTCGATCTGCTGATCGACGGCCCCGCCCTGGATCCGCACCTCGCCCTGGACGACACCGCCCGGAACGACGTTGACCTCGGTCAGCACCGTCTCCACCGAAGCCCCGCCGGCACCCAGGCTCGCGAGCAGCTTCTTGAACGCCATGTTTCTCCCTCTTCAGGCGGCCCCTCGGGCACCGCCCGTTCCGTCGGTTCCGTCGTCCTGCTTCTTGCGCTTCCGGCGCTCCACGCGCGCGGGTCCTTGATCCATACAAACGCGATCCGGCCGTGGCCGGTTCCGGAATCTCACCCTGGCAAGGCGCTGGCCCCCTGACCACCCCGTCGCACCCACCCGTCTGCACTACCCTCGGACGGCATGATCGCGACCCCCGACCGTACGCCCCTGCCCAGAGAGTTCTTCGACCGACCCGTACTGGAGGTCGCCCCCGACCTCCTCGGCCGCACCCTCGTACGCACCACCCCGGACGGTCCGATCGCGCTGCGCCTCACGGAGGTCGAGGCCTACGACGGCCCTAACGACCCCGGCTCCCACGCCTATCGCGGCCGCACGGCCCGCAACGGCGTGATGTTCGGTCCCCCCGGCCATGTGTACGTCTACTTCACCTACGGCATGTGGTTCTGCATGAACCTGGTGTGTGGTCCGGAGGGGGAGTCGAGCGCCGTCCTCCTCCGCGCCGGCGAGATCGTCGAAGGCGCCGAGCTGGCCCGCAAACGTCGACTCTCGGCCCGAAACGACAAGGAACTGGCCAAAGGCCCGGCCCGCCTGGCCACGGCCCTGGACGTGGACCGCGCCCTGAACGGCACGGACGCGTGCGCCGCCGGGGACACACCCCTGTGTGTCCTGGCCGGTACGCCCGTGCCCCGCGACCAGGTGAGCAACGGCCCGCGCACCGGAGTGGCCGGCGACGGAGGTGTGCACCCCTGGCGCTTCTGGATCGCCAACGACCCGACGGTGAGCCCTTATCGGGCCCATGCGCCAAGGCGCCGCCCAAGTTGACTCGCCCTCCGAAGATGCGTAACGTGGCACGAGCCGCTTGAACCGGGTACGGCGATCGCCTGCAGCCGGAAGCGGCCAAACCACTACCTTCGACTCTCCCCTCAGCAGGGGCCAATTCGGCGTGCACGTATGCCCGAATTCGGAACTCGCGGACTCGATTATGAGTTGGCGGGAGGGATCGGCTAACGTAGTGAATGTCGAAAGGCCGACAGGCGAAAGCCAAGGCATTACGACAACCCTCTCCAACAGGGAATCGGGGCCGAAAGGGTCTGATAGAGTCGGAAACGTAAGGCCGAAGGGAAGCGCCCGGAGGAAAGCCCGAGAGGGTGAGTACAAAGGAAGCGTCCGTTCCTTGAGAACTCAACAGCGTGCCAAAAGTCAACGCC
>NZ_JAGMUK010000138.1 GCF_019049245.1 Streptomyces sp. AC555_RSS877
GGGACTGTAAAACGTTCGGTGTAACTCCCGATCATGGAAGATGCATCGATGACCAGCGACAACGTGACCGAGGTTGAACCCGGCGAGCCGTCTGAGGCGGCGTCGGCGAAGTCTGTGGACGACCGGCTGATTGACGAGCTGGTGGGCCGGGCTCAGGCCGAGGGCCTTCAGCTGACCGGCGAGGGCGGGCTGCTACAGCAGCTGACGAAGCGGCTCCTGGAGTCCGCTCTCGAGGGTGAGATCACCGACCATCTCGGCTATGACAAGCACGATCCGGCCGGGAAGAACGGCGGCAACTCCCGTAACGGCACCCGCGCCAAGACCGTGCTCACCGACGTCGGCCCGGTCGAGATAGCCGTGCCTCGCGACCGGGAAGGCAGCTTCGAGCCGAGGATCGTCAAGAAGCGGCAGAAGCGATTGTCCGGTGTGGACGAGATGGTCATCTCGCTCGCGGCGAAGGGCCTGACGACCGGTGAGGTCCAGGCCCACCTTGCCGAGGTCTATGGAGCCGAGGTGTCCCGGCAGACCATCTCCACGATTACCGACAAGGTTCTCGAGGGCATGGCCGAATGGCAGAGCCGACCGCTCGACGCCGTCTATCCCGTGATCTTCATTGACGCCATCCACGTGAAGATCCGTGACGGGGCGGTGGCCAACAGGCCCATTTACGTGGCCCTGGCGGTCACTGTCGAGGGCCGGCGGGACATCCTCGGGCTGTGGGCCGGCGACGGCGGCGAGGGCGCCAAGCACTGGATGCACATCCTCACCGAGATCAAGAACCGCGGTGTGAACGACGTCCTCATGCTGGTCTGCGACGGGCTCAAGGGCCTGCCCGACGCGGTCGAGGCCGTCTGGCCCCGCACCACGGTCCAGACCTGTGTGGTCCACCTGCTGCGGAACTCCTTTCGCTATGCCGCCCGCCAGGACTGGGACAAGATCGCGCGTGTCCTCAAGCCCGTCTACACCGCGGCGACCGAAGAGGCCGCACTCGATCGGTTCGCCGAGTTCGCCGACGCCTGGGGCAGGAAATATCCGGCGATCGTGCGGCTCTGGGAGAATGCGTGGGAGGAGTTCACGCCGTTCCTCCGGTTCGACACCGAGATCCGCCGCATCGTCTGCACGACGAACGCGATCGAGTCCGTCAACGCCAGGATCCGGCGGGCGGTCAAGGCCCGCGGACACTTCCCCAACGAGCAGGCCGCGTTGAAGTGCGTCTACATGGCGATCATGTCCCTGGACCCCACCGGCAAGGGACAAGCCCGCTGGACCATGCGCTGGAAGACCGCACTGAATTCCTTCGACATCACCTTCGACGGCCGCCTCTCCGCAGCACGTCAGTAACCCCAACAACCCCATTTACACCGCTCGTTTGACAGACCC
>NZ_JAGMUK010000139.1 GCF_019049245.1 Streptomyces sp. AC555_RSS877
CGCAGGGCCGGGTGTGCGCGCCGGATCGTGTTGAGCCGGGTGATCAGGGGGGTCAGGGAGCGGCCCTCGCGGTCGGCGGCTTCCCAGTCGCGTGCGGTGAGCTGGTACTTCTCCGAGTTGTGGTACTCCTCGCTGCCCTCGCGCAGCGGGGTGTTCTCGCACAGCTCGTAGCCGCTGTAAATGCCCCAGGTCGGGGAGAGGGTCGCGGCGAGCACGGCGCGGACCTCGAAGGCGGGCCGGCCGCCGTGCTGGAGGTAGGCGTGCAGGATGTCGGGGGTGTTGGCGAAGAAGTTGGGCCGCATGTAGGAGGCCGCCTCCCCCGACAGTTCGGTCAGGTACTCGGTCAGCTCCTCCTTGGTGTTGCGCCAGGTGAAGTAGGTGTACGACTGCTGGAAGCCGCTCTGGGCCAGGGTGTGCATCATCGCCGGGCGGGTGAACGCCTCGGCCAGGAAGATCACGTCGGGGTCGGTGCGGTTGATGTCCGCGATCACCCGCTCCCAGAACACGACCGGCTTGGTGTGCGGGTTGTCGACGCGGAAGATCCGCACGCCGTGGTCCATCCAGTGCCGCAGCACCCGCAGGGTCTCGGCGATCAGACCGTCCATGTCGGCGTCGAAGGCGATCGGGTAGATGTCCTGGTACTTCTTGGGCGGGTTCTCCGCGTAGGCGATCGTCCCGTCCGGGCGGTGGTGGAACCACTCCGGGTGTTTCTGCACCCAGGGGTGGTCCGGTGAGCACTGCAGGGCGAAGTCCAGGGCGATCTCCAGGCCCAGCTCGCGGGCCCGGCCGACGAACCAGTCGAAGTCCTCGATGGTGCCGAGGTCCGGGTGGACGGCGTCGTGGCCGCCCTCGGGGGAGCCGATGGCCCAGGGCACGCCGACGTCCTCGGGGCCGGGGGAGAGGGTGTTGTTGCGGCCCTTGCGGAAGGTGTGGCCGATCGGGTGGATCGGCGGCAGGTACACGACGTCGAAGCCCATCGCGGCGATCGCCGGGAGCCGGCGGGCCGCGGTGCGGAAGGTGCCGTGCGGCCGCTCCGGTGTGCCCTCCGAGCGCGGGAAGAACTCGTACCAGGAGCCGTACAGGGCCCGCTCCCGCTCCACCAGCAGCGGCAGCGTCTCCGACGCCGTCACGAACTCCCGCAGCGGATACCGCGACAGGACCGCGTCCACCTCCGGCGTCAACGCCGCCGCCAGGCGCGTCGCG
>NZ_JAGMUK010000140.1 GCF_019049245.1 Streptomyces sp. AC555_RSS877
CAGCTCGCCAAGCACCTCGGCGCCACGGTGGCGACGACCGCGAACACCAGGTCCGAGGAGTTGGTCAGGAGCCTCGGCGCCGACATCGTCGTCGACTACACCAAGGAAGACTTCTCCAAGGTGCTGTCCGGCTACGACCTGGTGCTGGACTCCCTGGGCGGAGCGAACCTCGAGAAGTCACTGACCGTACTGAAGCCCGGCGGCCTGGCCATCAGTGTCGTCGGCCCGCCCGACGCCGGCTTCGCCAAGCAGCTCGGCGCCCCCTCCGTCCTGGGCCTGATCATGAACACCCTCAGCCGCAA
>NZ_JAGMUK010000141.1 GCF_019049245.1 Streptomyces sp. AC555_RSS877
TTCCAGGACTCCTTGCCGTCCTTGGTCCAGCCGGAGTCCTTGTCGTGCCCGCTGTCGCGGGAGGCGCCCGAGTCGTCCGCCGTCACCGCGGTCAGCGCGCCGCCACCCGTGTGCATCCCGCCGTCGGGCTTGTGGTGACCGCCGTTCCAGGACTCCTTGCCGTCCTTGGTCCAGCCGGAGTCCTTGTCGTGCCCGCTGTCGCGGGAGGCGCCCGAGTCGTCCGCCGTCACCGCGGTCAGCGC
>NZ_JAGMUK010000142.1 GCF_019049245.1 Streptomyces sp. AC555_RSS877
GTCAGCCCTTGTTGGCGCCCAGGGTCAGGCCGCTGACGAACTGGCGCTGGAGCACGAAGTACACGATCAGGGTGGGGATCGCGGTGAGCAGGGCGCCGGCGGCGACCAGGTTGGGATCGGTGAAGTACGCCCCGGTGAGGTTGTTCAGCGCCGAGGTGATCGGCATGTTCTCGCCGGTGGAGATGAGGACCAGGGCCCAGAAGAAGTCGTTGTAGATCCAGATGGACAACAACGTGGCCAGGGCCGCCATCGCCGGGCGGCACAGCGGCAGCACGATCTGCCAGTACATGCGCCACACCGAGGCGCCGTCGACCAGCGCGGCCTCGGTCAGCTCGTGCGGCAGCGAGCGCATGTAGTTGCTCAGCACGAACGCGCAGAACCCGGACTGGAACGCGACGTGGATGAGGACCAGGCCGAGCGCGGAGTCGTACAGCTTGCCGGACATGGTGATGCCGGGCAGGTCGATGAGCAGGTACAGGCGGTACAACGGGGTGATGATGACCTGCTGCGGGAGCAGGTTGCCGGCGGTGAAGACCAGCAGCAGGAACAGGTTGATGCGGAAGTCGAAGCGGCTGACGTAGAAGGCGACCATCGACGACAGGAACAGCGTCACCAGCACCGCCGGCACGGCGATGATCAGCGTGTTGACGAAGTAGTGCCCCATGTCGGACTGGGTGAACGCGTTCGTGAAGTTGTCGAAGCTCAGCTTGTCGGGCCAGGAGACGTAGCCCTTCTCGCTGGTCTCCGCGTACGGCCGCATCGCCGAGTACAGCGCCCACAGCAGCGGCCCGAGCCAGGCCAGCGAGGCGCCCGCGAGGAAGAGGTGCAGCAGGACCCGGGCCGGGCGGACGGGAGTGCGGGCCTTGGTCATGACGGTGGTGCTCATGCGCGCCGCTCCTTCCGGAAGGTGGACACCAGGTACGGAATGATCACGACGAGCGAGATCAGCAGCAGGACGACCGCGATCGCGGAGCCGTATCCGATGCGGCTGGACTCACCGATGATGTTGTTGGTGACCAGGATCGAGAGCAGTTCGGTGCCCTCGGCGCCCTTGTTGAAGACGAAGACCAGGTCGAAGGCGCGCAGGGCCTCGATGATGGTGACGACCAGGACGACGGTGTTGGTGGGGCGCAGCGTGGGGAAGATGACGTTCTTGAACGTCTGCCACTCGTTCGCCCCGTCCAGCGAGGACGCCTCGCGCAGCGAGGGGTCCACACCCTTCAGGCCGGCCAGGTAGAGGATCATCATGTAGCCGGTGTGGCGCCAGGACGCGGCGATGAGGATCGCCCACAGGTTGAGGTCCGGGTCGCCGATCCAGTCGATGTACTTGCCCGGCTCGTTGGCCCCGATGATGCTGTTGATCAGACCGGTGTCGGGGTTGTAGATGAGCTGCCAGACGAAGCCGATCACGGCCATCGACATGACCACGGGCAGGAAGAACGCCGTCTGGTAGACGCGGCTGAACCGGATCTTCTTGTCCAGCTGCACGGCCAGGAACAGGCCGAGCGGGGTGGGGATCGCGATCAGGACGACGAACCAGATCACGTTGTGCTGGACGGCCGGCCAGAACTGCGGGTTCTGCTCGAACAGCTCCTTGAAGTTCTGGAGCCCGACCCACTTGATCGAGTCGAAGCCGATGCCGTCCCAGGTGGTGAAGGCCAACGCGATCGAGGCGAAGGCCGTCACCCACACGAGGGCGACGTGCAGGAGGGTGGGCAGGCCCGCCATCAGCGCCAGGATGAACCGGTCCCGGCGGGT
>NZ_JAGMUK010000143.1 GCF_019049245.1 Streptomyces sp. AC555_RSS877
AAGTCGTCATCCACGCCCACCTGGTCCACCCCCAGGACCTGCGCGAACACCTGGCACAGGATCTCCTCCTGCACCGACCCCGGACCACGACCCCCGCCTGCCTTGAAGGCGGGAGCGGGCAGCGCCTTGCGGTCGAGCTTGCCGTTCAACGTCAGCGGCAGCACATCCAGCACCACCACCGCCGACGGCACCATGTACTCCGGCAACCACTCGGCCGCGAAGCCGCGGAGCGCTCGAGAGACCTCACCTGTCTCGGCATGCTCGCCGGCCATCACCACGTAGGCGACGAGGCGTTCGTCCCAGATGGTGACCGCCACGTCCGCCACTGCGTCATGACGCGCCAGAACCGCCTCGACCTCGCCCAGCTCGACCCGGAATCCGCGCAACTGCACCTGCTGGTCACCACGGCCCAGATACTCCAGCCGCCCATCAGCGAGCCAACGGCCCACGTCCCCAGTCCGGTACATCCGCTCGCCCGCGCCACCGAACGGGCACGCCACGAACCGCTGGCCGGTCAACGCCGGGCGGTTCAGATAGCCACGTGCCAGGCCGGCACCCGCCACATACAACTCACCCGTCACACCTGCCGGGACCGGCCGCAGACCCTCATCCAGCACATACACACGCAGGTCCGGAATCGCCGCGCCGATCACGCTGCCCCGCGCACCGGCCGCCACGTCCTGATCCAGCTCGAGATACGAGACATGCACCGTCGTCTCGGTGATCCCGTACATGTTCACCAACCGCGGCCCGCTGTTCCCGTGCCGCGCGAACCAGCCCTCAAGCCGGCCCGGCTCCAGCGTCTCACCACCGAAGATCACATGCCGCAGCGACCAGTCGTCCTGCTCCGCCGCCATCAGCTGGTAGAACGCCGACGGCGTCTGGTTCAGCACCGTCACCTGCTCGGCCGCCAGCAGTTGAGCGAACTCACGCGGCGAACGACTGACCACATACGGAACCACGACCAGCCGGCCGCCATGCAGCAAGGCTCCCCACAGCTCCCACACCGTGAAGTCGAACGCATACGAGTGGAACAGGGTCCACACATCGTCCGGCCCGAAGTCGAACCACTGCTGCGTCGACCCCAACAGCCGCACCACATTCTGGTGCGGCACGACCACGCCCTTCGGACGACCGGTCGACCCCGACGTATAGATCACGTACGCCGGGTTCTCGGGCAGCACTCCCACGCAGAGATTGCTTTCGTCGTAACCGGCGACATCCACCTCATCCGGCCCGATTGTCACAACCGGCCGGACGTCCTCCAGCATGAAGGCGATGCGCTCCGCCGGATACTCCGGATCCACCGGAACATACCCCGACCCGGTCTTCAACACTGCCAGCACCGCGATGACCAGCTGCGCCGAACGCGGCAGAACCAGCGCCACAAACCGCTCCGGCCCCGCACCTTTCTCCACCAAATGCCGGGCCAGACGGTTCGCCGCCGCATTCACCTCCCCATACGTCCAAGACCGTCCCTCGAACACCACGGCGACGGCATCAGGTCGAAGCGCGGCCTGTGCCTCGAACAGCTCGGGGATCGTCCCCCGATGAACCAGCTCGCCGCTGCCACCAGCCCACTCGTCCAGGAGCATTCGGCGCTCATCCGCGCCGAGAATCTCCACACCCCCGATCGCCGCGTCAGGATCCGCTACCAGGCCCCCCAACAACCTCTCGAACCACTGGGCAAACCGCCCAGCTGTCTCCGCGCCGAAGACATCAGCGGCCGCAATCACAACGGCACGCAGACCCAGGGGTGCGCCGTCCGCGTCGAATACCTCGGTAGCCGTGACGGCCAGGTCGAACTTCGCGTTCGCTACGCCGACTTGCTGCGTCGACTCCCCCGGCAGCCCAGAAGCCCGCACCCCCGGCAGGTCCACCGCCGCCTGCTCGTTGTTCTGCACCGTCAGCATCACCTGGAAGAGCGGGTGCCGCGCCGTAGAACGAACAGGCGCCAGCTCCTCCACCAGCCGCTCGAACGGCACATCCTGATGCTCGAACGCCCGCAGCCCCGTCTCCCGCACCTGCTCCAGCAGTTCGGCGAACGACGGATCACCCGACAGATCACTCCGAATGACCAGCGTGTTCACGAAACAGCCGACC
>NZ_JAGMUK010000144.1 GCF_019049245.1 Streptomyces sp. AC555_RSS877
TCCGGCACACCGCGGGCCGCGCCTACGACGAACTGGCCTGGCTCGCCGAACGCGGCCCCCTGCGCGCCACCCGCGGCACCCTCCCCGTCGTCCGCGACCTCGGCTACTACGTCCCCCGCCCCGGCGCCCTCGAGGCGTTCGCCCGCATCGGCGCCGGCGACCAGCTGCGGGCCATGGCCTTCCGCCTGGAGCAGGGCCACGACCTGCGCTGGCGCTGCACGGCGGTGGAACTCGGCGGCCCCCGCAGGCCGCACACCGACGACGACTGACACGGCAGCCCAGCACCGGGCACGTCCCGGCGCACCGCAGGTCCCAGCGCACCGCACGCCGAAGGGCCGGACACCCTCAGGTGACCCGGCCCTTCGATCCGCTACGGCGCCGCAGGCAACCGCACCGTCACTTCTTGCGGCGGCGCCCGCCACGCGACTGCTTGCGCCGCTCCGCGCGCGTGAGGCCGTCGGACTCGGAGCGCACGGGCTCGTCGTCGTCGGCGAAGTCGCCCTCGACGACACCGCCCTCGCCGTCCACGGTCGGCGCGGAGAAGTGCAGCTCCCGGCGCTGCGGAACGTCGAGTCCCTTGGCGCGGATCTCAGGACGCGCGCCCGCCTGCGCCGGCACCGCGTCCTTCTTGTCGAGCGACGGCTTCGCGTCCTCGACCGGGACCTCCTCGACCTGCTGCTCGACCTGGACCTCCAGGTTGAACAGGTAGCCGACGGACTCCTCCTTGATGCCCTCCATCATGGCGGTGAACATGTCGAAGCCCTCGCGCTGGTACTCGACCAGCGGGTCCTTCTGCGCCATCGCCCGCAGGCCGATGCCCTCCTGGAGGTAGTCCATCTCGTAGAGGTGCTCGCGCCACTTGCGGTCCAGGACCGACAGCACGACCCGGCGCTCCAGCTCACGCATGATCTCGGAGCCGAGCTGCGCCTCACGCGCCGCGTACTGGTCGTGGATGTCGTCCTTGATGGACTCGGAGATGTACTCGGCGGTCAGACCGGCCCGGTCGCCGGCCGCCTCCTCCAGCTCATCGACGGTGACCTTCACCGGGTAGAGCTGCTTGAACGCGCCCCACAGCCGGTCGAGGTCCCAGTCCTCGGGGAAGCCCTCGGCGGTCTCCGCGGTGACGTACGCGTCGATGGTGTCGTCCATGAAGTGCTGGACCTGCTCGTGCAGGTCCTCGCCCTCCAGGACGCGGCGGCGCTCGCCGTAGATGACCTCGCGCTGCCGGTTGAGGACCTCGTCGTACTTCAGGACGTTCTTACGCGTCTCGAAGTTCTGCTGCTCGACCTGCGACTGCGCGGACGCGATCGCGCGCGTGACCATCTTGTTCTCGATCGGCACGTCGTCCGGGACGTTCGCCATCGACATCACGCGCTCGACCATCTGGGCCTTGAACAGGCGCATCAGGTCGTCGCCCAGGGAGAGGTAGAAGCGGGACTCACCCGGGTCGCCCTGGCGGCCGGAACGACCACGCAGCTGGTTGTCGATACGACGCGACTCGTGCCGCTCGGTGCCGAGGACGTAGAGCCCGCCGAGCTCCTTGACCTCCTCGAACTCCGCCTTGACAGCCTTCTCGGCCCGCTCCAGGGCGGCGGGCAGGGCCGCGGCCCACTCCTCGATGTGCTCCTCGGGGTCGAGGCCGCGCTGGCGCAGCTCGGCCTCGGCGAGGTCGTCGGGGTTGCCGCCGAGCTTGATGTCGGTACCGCGGCCGGCCATGTTGGTGGCGACGGTGACGGCGCCCCTGCGGCCGGCCTGGGCGACGATCGTCGCCTCACGGTCGTGCTGCTTCGCGTTCAGCACTTCGTGCTGGACGCCGCGCTTGGAGAGCTGCTGCGAGAGGTACTCGGACTTCTCGACCGACGTCGTACCGACGAGGATCGGCTGGCCCTTCTCGTGCTTCTCGACGATGTCGTCGACGACCGCCTCGAACTTCGCGACCTCGGTGCGGTAGATCAGGTCCGACTGGTCCTTGCGGACCATCGGCCGGTTGGTCGGGATCGGGACGACGCCGAGCTTGTAGATCTGGTGGAACTCGGCGGCCTCGGTCATCGCCGTACCGGTCATGCCGCAGAGGCCGGGCATTTCCTTGCCGTTGTGGTCGTGGCGCTTGTAGAGGCGGAAGAAGTTCTGGAGGGTGATCGTGGCGAGCGTCTGGTTCTCGTCCTTGATGTCCACCCCTTCCTTCGCCTCGATCGCCTGGTGCATGCCCTCGTTGTAGCGGCGGCCGGCGAGGATACGGCCGGTGTGCTCGTCGACGATCATGACCTCGCCGTCGATGACGACGTAGTCCTTGTCCGCCTTGAAGAGTTCCTTGGCCTTGATGGCGTTGTTCAGGTAGCCGACCAGCGGCGTGTTGACCGACTCGTAGAGGTTGTCGATGCCCAGCCAGTCCTCGACCTTGGCGACGCCGGACTCGTGGATGGCGACCGTGCGCTTCTTCTCGTCGACGTCGTAGTCGCCGGTCTCCTCAAGGCCCTTGAGGGGGTTGCCGGGCTCGCCCTTCTTCAGCCGGGTGACCAGCTTGGCGAAGTCGCCGTACCACTTGGTGGCCTGGTCGGCCGGGCCGGAGATGATCAGCGGCGTACGGGCCTCGTCGACGAGGATGGAGTCGACCTCGTCGACGATGGCGAAGTTGTGGCCGCGCTGTACGAGCTCGTCCTTGGACCACGCCATGTTGTCGCGCAGGTAGTCGAAGCCGAACTCGTTGTTCGTGCCGTAGGTGATGTCGCACCGGTACTGCTCGCGGCGCTGGGCCGGCGTCATGTTGGCGAGGATGCAGCCGACGTCAAGGCCCAGGAACTTGTGGACGCGGCCCATCATCTCGGAGTCGCGCTCGGCCAGGTAGTCGTTGACCGTGATCAGGTGGACGCCTGCTCCGGAGAGGGCGTTCAGGTAAGCGGGCAGGGTGCCGACCAGGGTCTTGCCCTCACCGGTCTTCATCTCGGCCACGTAGCCGAGGTGGAGGGCGGCGCCGCCCATCATCTGGACGTCGTAGTGACGCTGTCCGAGGACGCGTTTGGCGGCCTCGCGCACGGTCGCGAAGGCCTCGGGCAGCAGGTCGTCCAAGCTCTCACCATCGGCGTACCGCTGCTTGTACTCATCGGTGAGGGCCCGCAGCTCGGCGTCGGAGAGGTCGACGAAGTCCTCTTCGATGGAGTTGACCTGGTCCGCGATGCGGTGCAGCTTGCGCAGGATCTTGCCTTCGCCTGCACGCATGATCTTGGAGAGGACGGACACGGGGGTTGGTCTCCTTGCCGGTCGGGCCTGGGACGGTCGGTTTCCATTGGACTACTGAGCAACGGCCATCGTATGCGAGGACCCCGCCAGGCCGGGAGGCCTGCCGGGACGGTGACTGCCCACTGCTTCACATCTCTTCGAAGGAACAACGTCCGGGCTCGGCGGATGGTGCCGCACCGCTCCGAGGAATTGCGCGAATTGTGATCGCCCGCTCACACACGGCGAAGAGATGGTGCCTTCGTGGAACCCCGAGCAGAATCGGCCGATGGATCCCGTCACGCTCACCACCGGCCGTCTCCTGCTGCGCACCGTCGGCCCGCAGGACACCGACGCCGTGTACGCGGCCGTCCAGGACCCCGACATCCAGCGCTGGACGTCGATCCCGGCTCCCTACCTCCCCGAACACGCCCGCAGCTTCACCGAACAACTGGTCCCCGAGGGCTGGGCGGACGGCTCCATGTTCACCTTCGGCCTCTTCCTCCCCGACGGTGAGCTGACGGGCATGGTCAGCCTCACGATGCGCTCCCTGAGCGTGGCCGAGATCGGCTTCTGGGGCGCGAAGGAGCACCGCGGCAACGGCTACACCACCGAGGCCGCCCGCTCGGTCGGCCGCTGGGCCTTCACCGGCCTGTCGGTCGATCGCGTGGAGTGGCGCGCGGAGGTCGGCAACCATCCCTCCCGCGCGGTGGCGGAACGCGCCGGCTTCGCCTTCGAGGGCACCCTGCGCTCCGCGATCATCCACCAGGGCGTACGACGGGACTGCTGGGTGGGTTCGCTGCTGCCGTCGGACCTCGGACTGCCGTCCACGGCACCGTATTTGCCGGCGCCGCCCCGGTCGTGACAGCGAAGCCGCAGGTCATCCCGCGTTGTCAGTCCCACCCTCTATCGTGCGGCCCATGACGACGCGCCCGACCACCACCCTCTCGGCAGACGAAGCCCGCCGCATCGCCCTCAGGGCCCAGGGCTTCCTGGGCGCCCCGGACCGCCGCTCGGGCGTCCGCGGCCTCCTCCGCCACCTGGGCGCGGTTCAACTCGACACCATCTCGGTCCTCGCCCGCTCCCACGAACTGATCCCGTACGCCCGTCTCGGCGCCGTGGGCCGCAAGACGGTCGAGAGCGCCTACTGGGGCACCGCGGCCTCGGGCGCGGCTCCGGCACGTCCCCATGCCTTCGAGTACTGGTCCCACGCCGCGTGCATCCTCCCCATCGAGGAGTGGCCCCACTTCGCCTTCCGTCGCCGCGCGTACCGCGCCCGCCCGCACTGGAACCACACCCTCCCCGACGGCTCCTACGACCAGGTCATCAAGCAGCTCCGCACCGAAGGCCCGCTGACCGCCACGGATTTGGGCGGCGCGAAGAAGACCAGCGAGTGGTGGGACTGGTCCGGCACGAAGGTCGCCGTCGAGCGCGCCCTCATGTACGGCGAGGTGGTGTGCGTCGAGCGCCGCGGCTGGAAGCGCGTGTACGACCTCGCCGAACGCGCGATCCCGGACACCCTGCTGCACGACGACCTGACCGACACCGAGTGCCTGCGCCGCCTGGTCCGCCTCGCCGGCCAGTCCCTGGGCGTCGGCACGCGCGCGGACATCGCCGACTACCACCGCCTCAAGGCCGAACAGGTCGACGCGGTGATCGCCGACTCGGGCCTGGTCCCGGTCACCGTCGAGGGCTGGGGCAAGCCGGCCTGGGCCGACCCGGCGGCCCTGGAGGCTCCCCCGCGCGGCCGCCACCGCACCACCCTCCTGTCCCCCTTCGACTCCCTGGTCTGGGAACGGGCGCGCACCGAGCGGATCTTCGGCTTCACCCACCGCCTGGAGGCCTACGTCCCCAAGCCGAAGCGGGTGTACGGCTACTTCGCGATGCCGGTGCTGGCCGGTGGCCACCTGGTGGGCCGCGTGGACCCGGCACGCGAGGGCAGCACCCTGGTCGCCAGGCAGGTCACCCTGGACGGTCCGAAGGCGGTCCCGGCGGTCGCGCAGGCCCTGGTCGAGGCGGCAAGCTGGGTGAACTGCACGGGCGTGCGGGTGGAACGGGTGGACGCACCGGAACTGCGCGAGCCCCTGGCGAGGGAACTCGCCCGCGCGACCGGCTGATCCCGTCCCGATCCCGTCCCTACCGGATTTCGAGGATCTTCTCCCGCATCGCGTACACCACCGCCTCCATCCTGGAGTGCAGCTGCAGCTTCTCCAGGATGTTGCGCACGTGGTTCTTCACGGTGTTCTCGGAGATGAACAACTGCTTGGCGATATCCCGGTTGTTCATCCCCGTGGCGACCAGCTTCAGCACCTCCAGCTCACGGTCCGTGAGCCGTGGCGCCGGCACGAGACGGCGTTCGTCGGTGCGCTGGATCATCGACTTGAACTCGGTGAGCAGTTTCGACGCCATCGAGGGGCTGATCTGCGACTGCCCGTCGGCCACCGCGCGAATGGCGGTGGCCACCTCGTCGGTGGAGATCTCCTTGAGGAGATATCCGGTCGCGCCCGCCTTGATCGCTTCGTAGAGGTCGGCTTCCTCGTCGCTGATCGTCAGCATGATGATCTTGGCGCTGGGGGCGACCTCCTTGATGGAGGTGCACGCCTCGATCCCGCCGCGCTTGGGCATCCGCACGTCCATCAGCACGATGTCCGGCAGCAGGTCGGCGGCCTTGTCGACGGCCTCCGCGCCGTCCCCGGCCTCGCCCACGACCTGGATGTCCTCCTCGGCCGCGAGCACGATCTCCAGACCACGGCGGAAGAGGGCGTGGTCGTCCACGACCAGGACGCGGATCGGCTCCTTGCGTGGAGAGCCCGCGTCCGGGCCCGTGGCGACGACGCCGTCCCCGGCGTCCTCGTCCTGCATCGGTCCGAAGCTGTCCGCCATCGTTCCTCCCCCTGAAGGCTGTGGCCTGTGGTTCTGTGCCATCGCCAACCCAAGGCAACGGCCCAGCGGTTGGGCCGGTGCGGCCATGATTTCATGCCGGGACGACACTGCGGTGACAGAGCGGGTCGTGAAGTGGTCGCACACCGGTGCCCCTGGGGGCGCACACGCGCACCAGGGGCACCGGATCAGCTGTCGGCCGGGTCATCAGCCGCCCAGCGTGCCACCCGCCGCGGTCGGTTGCGCCTGGGTGACCATCGGGTCCGTGCTGAGGTGGATGACGCCGTAGTCGTAGGCGTGCCGCCGGTAGACGACGCTCGGCTCCTTGGTCTCGGAGTCGATGAACAGGTAGAAGTCGTGCCCGACCAGTTCCATCTCGTAGAGGGCCTGGTCGAGGGTCATCGGGGAGGCTACGTGGGTCTTCTCGCGGACGATGAGGGGGCCGTCGCCCTTCACTTCCAGCGAGCCGATCTTCTTGGTGGGCACTCCGTCCGGCTCTTCCTCGGAGACGGTGTGGCCGTTGCCGTTGAGCGTCGCCGCGCCCTGGACGTGGTCGGGGACCTCGGCCGCCGTGAGCCGCCGTGAGCCGCGTCGGGTGTGGCGCTTGTCGTGCTGCTTGCGCAGCCGCGCGTCCAGCTTCTCCGCCGCCAGGTCGAGTGCCGCGTACGGGTCGCTGGCTGCCGCTTCCGCCCGGATCACCGGACCGCGGGAGCGGAGGGTGATCTCCACTCGGTCACAGCGGTCGGCCTGTCGGGGGTTCGGCTCCTTGGACACCTCGACGTCGAGGCTGATCACCTTGCCATCGAGCTTCTGGATCTTCTCCAGCTTCAGCTTCTCGGCCACGTGCTTGCGGAACCGCTCGGGCACCTCGGTCTTGCGGCCCTTGACGACGATGTCCACGCAGAACTCCGTTCCCGGATCACTCCGCTTCGCTGCGGAGCATCTCCCTTTTGCACCAGGCTCCGGTGAGTCCCGGAACCTCGGACTCGGTGACGTCCACCTCCTCCCCCGCGGGCAAGATCTCCACTCCACCGGTGCGGGTGATAGTGAAAAACCCACGGCACGGCATTCGGACAGGAGAGGTGTGGCCTGCGCCTTTCCCTCACAACCGAACATATCTCGCCCGGACGGATGTCGTCACCCTCTACCGCGGCCTACCTCCGTTCAGGTGAATTAGCCCTCTCATTACCTGCAACGATGCAAGTTCACAGTCAGTTCCGGTTTATTTCGAAAGAATCCGGCGTCGCAGCGACCACGGCCGCGCAGATTCCCTCGCCGTCACCGCCGACACCCGCCATTTCCGAGGGGGCGGCCACCCCGCCCGTCTCCTCCTCCGTCGCGCCGCCCATCCGTTCCCCTCTGCCTTCCCGACCTGCCGCGCCGTACACCGCCGTTGCACCCTCTCCACACACATCCGCCCCGCCCGCCCACACACCCTCGCCACCGCCGGCCTCCCTGTGCCGCACCGAAGCCGCGCGACCACCCGCCGCCCGCCCTGCGCCCGCAGCAGCACCACCGGACACCGTGTGCCCTGCACGCACCGGGCCGCCGGACGCCGTCACATCCCCGCCCGACTCCGCCGCCCCCGCCAGCGCCGCCCGCACCGCACGCGCCGCCTCCGTCAGGGACGCGCCCGTGGTCATCAGGTCGTCGACGAGCACGACCCGGCCGCCGAGGAGCAGCCGTCCGCCTCCAGGGGCCACCACCAGCGCACCGGCGAGATTCTCCAGCCGCTGCCGGGAGTTGAGCCCCGTCTGGTCGGCGACGACACGCCCCTGCCGCAGCACGGGAACCACGCGCGCCGGCGTCCCGGCCCGCCGCAGCTCCCCGGCGGCGGCAAGCGCGATCCGCCGCGCCGGATCATGCCCCCGGGCCCGAACCGCCCCACGCGAGGACGGCACCGGGACGAGCATCACCACCTCGCCGTCCGGCCCCGCGGCCCTGCGGCCCCCAGCCCCGCCGACCGTCCCTCGCACGACCGGTCCTCGCACCTCCCCGGGCCCGGCCCCGTGAGCCGGTCCCCAGGCCTGCTGAAGCCCGGCTCGCACGGCCTGCGCCAGGGCCGTACCGAGCGGTGTCGCCAGCGCCAGCGCACCCCGTTCCTTGTGGGCCAGCAGCATGGCCCGCACCTCGTCGGCGTACCGGGCCGCCGCGTGCACGTCCGGCAGCCCCGCCGGCTCCGGATCCGGTCGCACCCGGCGCGGTACGGCCCCGCTCAGGACGGCACGGCACTCCGGACAGAGCACCGTACGAGGCGTCCCGCAGCCTCCGCACTCGGCCGGCAGCACCAGGTCGGTGAGGTCCTGCCACCACCCCCGCATGCCCACCACTGTGCCAACGCCGAAGCCGCCCCGCCACCCCTGTGGACAACCGCCTGTGGATAACTCCGACTCCGGGCTGCGGTGCGACAGCCGTACCGCCCCGAAGCAGAGCGACCGCTCCGCTGGAGCGAACTCCGGCAGGAACGGCCGCCTCTCTCACACCGCGGCGGCACCCGGCCCCGCAGTCCGGCACTCACCCCGGATAGACCGGAGCCGTGCCGTCCGTGTCCACCTTCTGCCACTGCGTCCCGGACGACAGCCGTACGATCCCGTCCTCCGAGTACGCCACCAACGGCAACCGGTCGTCCTCGGACGCGGCGATCTCCTTCACGCCCGTCAGCGCCGCCGGCGCGGGCCCCTCCGGCGTGGAGCCGTCGACCTGGACGTACCGCATCTGCTGCACGCCACCCTGCTCGCGCCCGACCACCACGAGCCGGCTGTCACCGGCCCACGACATGGTGGTGACTTCTTCCATCTCCGGCGTCGCCGAACGCAGTTCCTGGACCGACGGCGCCTCCCCCGGCTTCTCGCCCCGCTCGATCCGCCCGACGAACAGGGACTGCTTGCCGTCCTTCTCCACGACCAGCGCGATACGCACCCCGTCGGCGGCCAGCCGGATGTCCTTGACGCGCCCGTCCAGCCCCGGCGTCCGCACCGTCAGCGGCTTGCCCGCACCCTCCTCCAGCAACAGCAGCCGCGGGTCGGCGGGGTCGCGGTCGGCCACCCACAGGTCGCCCTCCGCGTCCCAACTGGGCGCGGTCAGCCGGTCGTTCTCCGTCGGGCCCTTACTGCTCAGCACGGGCTCCCCGAGCGACCCGCCCGACACGAGGGAGCCGACGTACAGCGCCTTGCCGTCGATGCCGACCCCGGCCGCGCTGTGCTCGTCGCGCGACACGGCGACCGAGCGCAGTTCCTTGCCGCCCTCGCCCAGTGCTCCCGGTACCGGATCGGGGTTCGTACTGCTGTTCCCCGCGGGCAGCCGTACGAGCCGGTGCTCCCCGTCGAGGAAGTACAGGTACTCGGGACTGCGCATTGATCCGCGCGCGGCGACCTCGTCGGCGTCGGCCTCGTTGAGCATGCACAACTGCTTGCCGTCCGCCTGCAGTTCGACCTCGTCCACCGCGGGGGTGAGGTTCTGCAGGGTGAACAGGAGCTGCGCCGCCATCGCTTCGCACCTCGTCGGACTGACTCGCGCCGCCCGGTCGTTGAGCGGCACGGTCAGGATGCTCCGGTCGTCGGGCGTCAGCGAGGTGACGCCCTTCTTGAGCTTCGTACCGGTGGGGAAACTGGACCTGACAACGTGGTCGAGCCAGCTCGTGGGCCCCGTGAGCAGGGAACGCACCATCTGTGTCATGGGATCCACGCGCTCGCGCACGTACACGGGATCGGCGACGGCCACGGTCTGCGGACTCGTCCCGGTCGTCGTGTTCGAGGCGAAGTAGTACTTGTTGACGGACGTGTAGTTGCGCTGGAAGTCCGACTTCCCCATGACGACACCCTGCGGCAGCCCGTCGATACGCCACTGCTTGGTCTTCGGGTCCCGCGTGAGGAACACCGACTGGCCGTAGTCGCCGTCGGCGGGCGCGTACGACTGCTGCTGGTCCACCGTGGCGACCCGCTCACCGGTGAGCGAGTACGAGACGACGTTGGCGTCCCCACGGTCCGCGGGCCGCTCGGGCCCGATGGTCGGCCCGTTCGCGAGCACCGTGGTGGACAGCTCCGGCTGCCACGTCTTCGCGGCCTCAGGGGTCAGGTACCTGCTCGCCGTCTCGTAGTTCGGATCGTCGCTGGTCAGCGCCTCCAGGAAGCCCTGGACGATCTCCGAGGCGGGCGCGTCCTCCTGGGGCGGCATGGCGAACACCCGCACCTGGGTGTCCTGGCGCGGCGTGGACTCGACGCCGCGCAGATCCCCGCTGTCGGGCATGGACGCACACCCTGCCAGCAGAACGACGCCACAAGCGGCGTACGCCGTCGCGCGCCCCGGCATGCGCCGAGCGCCCCCCTCGCGATCAGCGCCCACGAAATGCCTCCCCTTGCTCGTACGAGCCCTCCGACCCGGTGTCCGGGCGGCTCGTGTTCTCGCTCTGTGATCCGCCGGCCTCGCTGTTGCCCGGCCGGCTTCCCGCGGACGCGTCCTCCCGCAGCCGTGCCCCTGAAGCGGGCCGTGGCACCACGCGCGCGCCGTTGCCGGGCAGCGCCGTCGGGTCGGCCGTGGGGGTCGCCCCGGACGGCCGGGGCGCGATCGGGCCGCGTGACGGCCCCTGGTCGCCCGTCGGCTGGGCCGGCACGGTGGCGGCCTTCTCCCCGCCCGCGCTCGGCAGTCCGGCGTCGGTGAGGCCACGATGGCGCCGCGAGTCCTTGGGCTCCAGCGGTATCGGCGAGCCCCGCAAGGGCTCGTCCGCGGTCCGCGGCAGCGTCAGCCGGAACTGCGAGCCGCCGCCCGGCTCACCCCACGCCTGCAGCCAGCCGCCGTGCAGCCGCGCGTCCTCCAGGGCGATGGACAGCCCCAGTCCGGTACCGCCGGTGGTACGCGCGCGTGCCGGGTCGGCCCGCCAGAAGCGGCTGAAGACGCGGGTCGCCTCGCCGGGCTTGAGCCCGACACCGTAGTCGCGCACGGCGATCGCGACCGCCCCGCCCGCTGCGGCGAGCTTGACGACGACGTCCTTGCCCTCGCCGTGCTCCACGGCGTTGACGACGAGGTTGCGCAGCACTCGCTCCACGCGCCGGGCGTCGGCCTCGGCCACGACGGACTGCTGGTCGCCCACGACGCGGATCTGGGTGCCCTTGCGCTCGGAGAGCGGTTCGGCCCCGCTGACGACCCGCCGCACGACCTCACGCAGGTCGATCGGCTCGGCCTCCAGGGCCGCCGCGCCCGCGTCGAAGCGGCTGATCTCCAGCAGGTCCGCGAGCAGCGTCTCGAACCGGTCCAACTGGTCGGCGAGCAGCTCCGCCGACCGGGCGGTCACCGGATCGAAGTCCACGCGCGCGTCGTGGATGACGTCGGCCGCCATCCGCACGGTCGTCAGCGGCGTACGCAGTTCGTGCGACACGTCCGACACGAACCGCCGCTGCATCCGGGACAGGTCCTCCAGCTGCTGGATCTTCAGCTGGAGGCTCTGCGCCATCTTGTTGAAGGCCTCGCCGAGCCGGGCGATGTCGTCCTCGCCGGTAACCTTCATCCGTTCCTGAAGTCGCCCGGCGGACAACCGCTCGGCGATCCCGGCCGCCATCCGCACCGGGGTGACCACCTGCCGCACCACCAGCCAGGCGATGGCCCCGAGGAGTACGACGACGAAGAGGCCTGCCGTCGCGAGGGTCCCCTTGACCAGGCTCAGGGACTTCTCCTCCTGGGTGAGCGGGAAGAGGTAGTACAGCTGGTAGGGGTCGCCGTTCGGGTCGTTGACCTGCTTGCCGATCACGAGGGCCGGCTGGGAGTCCTTGGCGGAGGTGCTGCCGTAGGCGATCCGCGTGTAGCTCTGGGCCGCCGACGGAATACTGTCGACACGCTCGCGCAGGTCCTCGGGCACGCTGGCCGACCAGTCGACGTCACCGGAGGCACGCGGCCCGCGTCCGCCGCCGCTGCTGCCGTCGCCCGTGGGGAGCGTCACCACGTCGAAGGCGCCCTGGCCGCCGCTGGAAAGCGACTCCACCAGGTCGCCCATCCACGGACTGACGTTCTGCTCGGCACGGCCGTCCGCCGGACGACCACCGTCGTCACCGGTCCCCGCCGCCGCTTCGTCGGCCTTCTGCTTGGCCACCGCGAACCCACCGGTGGCCTGGCTCTGGGAGGCCTTCACCTTGGCGTCCAGCAGCCCGTTGCGCACCTGCCCGATGACGACGAAACCGAGCAGCAGAACGACGCCCAGCGACATCAGCAGGGTCGTGACGACGACCTTGAGCTGGATGTTGCGCCGCCACAGCCGCATGACGGGCAACAGCGGCCGGCGCACCCAGCGCATGAAAAGGCGCAGGACCGGGCTGCCCTGGACACCGCCCTGCAGCAATCCGCCCTCGAGGAACCGGCTCCAGCGGGAGCCTGCCGCCTTCCGGCCGACAGGCCGCTCCGCGCGGGCCCCGGAACCGCCGGGCGCCGAAGCGGCACTGTCCTCGGACATGTCAGCTCGGCCCGGCCTTGTAACCGACGCCACGGACGGTCACCACGATCTCCGGCCGCTCCGGGTCCTTCTCGACCTTGGAGCGCAGCCGCTGCACATGCACGTTGACCAGCCGGGTGTCGGCCGCGTGCCGGTAGCCCCACACCTGCTCGAGCAGCACCTCACGCGTGAACACCTGCCACGGCTTGCGCGCGAGCGCCACGAGCAGGTCGAACTCCAGCGGCGTCAGCGCGATCGACTGCCCGTCCCGCTTCACGGAGTGCCCGGCCACGTCGATGACCAGGTCACCGATGGCGAGCTGCTCGGGCGCCGGCTCCTCCGACCTCCGGAGCCGCGCCCGGATACGGGCAACGAGCTCCTTCGGCTTGAACGGCTTCACGATGTAGTCGTCGGCACCCGACTCGAGGCCCACGACGACGTCGACGGTGTCGCTCTTCGCCGTGAGCATCACGATCGGCACCCCGGACTCCGCCCTGATCAGACGGCACACCTCGATACCGTCCCGCCCTGGCAGCATCAGATCCAGCAGGACCAGATCGGGCTTCGCCTCACGGAAAGCGGCCAGCGCCTTGTCGCCGTCGGCTACGAAAGACGGCTCAAAACCTTCACCACGCAGCACAATGCCGAGCATCTCGGCCAGTGCGGTGTCGTCGTCGACGACAAGGACTCGTCCCTTCATAAACGACATCATCCCATTCTCGTAACAGTGACCGGGGCGCTGGTGAGCAGGGTCACTGGCCTGTGACGATAGTCGTACTCAACCGTCACTGTCTGCCCTCGCCGGCTCGAAGCGCCGAGCCACAACCGACGGCACCCCAAGATGTCACGGCCCCTCCTCCCGCCCATCGGCGCCACCGGAGGAGCCGCTCCCGTCGGCCAGGCCGACAGCGTCCGCTCAGCCGCTCGTCACCTGCGACCTCGCGCACACCTCCGCAAGCCCCTCAGCCGTCACCGGCGAGACAACGCCCTCCTCCGTGACGATCGCCGTCACCAGCTCGGGCGGCGTCACGTCGAACGCCGGGTTGTACGCCTGGGTCCCCAGCGGTGCCACCGGAACCCCGCCGCCCGCCTCCGCTCCCGCCACTGGCACCTGCGGCGCTGTGAGCTCGGTCACCTCATGCCCGGGGCGCTGCTCGACCTCGATCGACGCCCCGTCCGGCGTGTGCGGATCCACCGTGGTCACCGGCGCCACCACGATGAACGGCACATGGTGGTACCGCGCCAGCACCGCGAGCGGATAGCTCCCCACCTTGTTCGCCACCGAGCCGTCGGCCGCGATGCGGTCCGCCCCGATCAGCACCGCGTCCACCTCTCCGGCCGCGAACAGCGAACCCGCCGCGTTGTCGGTGAGCAAGGTGTACGCCATGCCGCTGCGCGCCGCCTCGTACGCCGTCAGCCGGGCTCCTTGCAGCAGCGGCCGCGTCTCGTCCACCCACAGCCGTCGTAGCTGCCCCGCCCGGTGCGCCGCGAGCGCCACCGCGAACGCCGTCCCCTCACCGCCCGACACCAGCGACCCGGTGTTGCAGTGGGTGAGGATCCGGTGCCCGCCGCCGGGCAGCAGCTCCTCCAGCAGCGCCAGCCCCCGCTCGGCCATCCGGCCACTGGCCTCGGCGTCCTCCCGGTGCAGCTGACGCGCCGCGGCCAGCGCGGCGTCGGCGGCCTGCCGGTCATCACCGCCTTCGGCGAGCTTCGCCCGGTACGCGGACTGGGCCCTGCGCACCCCCACGGCGAGGTTCACCGCCGTGGGGCGGGCACTCGCCAGCGCGTCCGCGGCGTCGTCCACGTCGAACCCGCGCACGGCGGCGAGCGCCACGCCGTACGCCCCCGCGATGCCGAGCAAAGGCGCCCCGCGCACGGCGAGCGAGCGGATCGCCTCCACCAGCGCCGGCGCATCCGTACAGACGAGTTCGACCTCCTCGGCCGGCAGCCTCGTCTGGTCGAGAAGCACCAGTACGGGGCCCTCGGGTGGCTCTTCCCATCGGATCGCCGGGATCTCGGTCGGCCTGCTGTCCTCGCCGGTTTGCGCGTACTGATCAGCCATGCGATCAGTCTGCCCGTTATTGGGCGGACAATTGAAGGTGTCCAGCCCATACCGCGGCTGGTCCGTCGATGACCACCCCATGGCACGATGGCTGCCAACCTGCCGCCGCGACCGCGGACGGGCACCGTGAAGGAGCGACGATGAAGGACACTCCGGGCTGGGCCTCGCCCGGATCCGCCCCCTCCGACGGGCACGAGCCCGGCGCGTCCGGCACCGACGGGCCCGCCGACCGGCCCGACGCCGCGAACCCCGCGGAGCAGCCAGGACCGGCCCCGCAGAACCCCGGCTCGAAGTGGTCCAAGGAGCAGCCCCCGGCCGACCAGTGGTCCGCGCCCGCCGGCGGACCGGCACCCGGCCAGACGCCACCACCCCCACCGCCCGGCCCGGGATGGGGCGCCCAACCCCCCACCGGCGCCGGACAAGGGGGCTACGGCACCCCCGGCGGCGGAAACGGCGGATACGGCGGCTGGGGCGGCGCCTACGGTCCCCCCGGCGGACCCAGCGGCTGGGGCGGACCCCCGCCCGCGGCCAAGCCCGGTGTGATCCCCCTCCGCCCCCTCGGCGTGGGCGAGATCCTCGACGGGGCCGTCTCCACCATGCGCACCTACTGGCGCACGGTCCTGGGCATCTCGCTGGCGGTCGCGGTCGTCACCGAGATCGTCGTCATCCTGCTCCAGGGCCTCGTCCTCAACGACACCACCGACGCCGAGGCCCTCAACGACCCGAGCGCCACGCTCGGCGAAGTGAGCCGCGCCATGGGCGACGCCATGCTCGGCAGCGCGGTCGTCTTCGCGATCACGCTGATCGGCACGGTCATGGCGACCGCCCTGCTCACCACCGTCACCAGCCGCGCGGTGCTCGGCCGCCCCGTCACCACCGGCGAGGCCTGGCGCGACGCCCGCCCGCAGGTGATGAAGCTCCTGGGCCTGATCCTCCTGCTGATGCTCATCGCCGTCGGCATCGTCCTCGTGGGCGTGCTCCCCGGCATCCTCGTGGCCGTCTCCGGCCCAGGCGGGCCGGGCGCGGCCCTCGCCGTCCTCGGCGGACTGGGCGCCGGAATCGTCGCCCTGTGGCTGATGATCCGCTTCTCCCTGGCCTCGCCCGCGCTGATGCTGGAGAAGCAGGGCATCATGAAGTCCTTGAGCCGCTCCGGGAAGCTGGTCCGTGGCTCCTGGTGGCGAGTGTTCGGCATCCAGTTCCTCGCGGCGGTCATCGCGAACATCGTCGCGGCGATCGTCGTCATCCCCTTCACCTTCCTCGCCGCGGCGTTCAGCGGTGACGGCTTCACCGGCTTCATGGAAGGCACCGGCGGTCTCGGCTGGACGTTCCTCATCATCAGCGGGATCGGCTCGGTGATCGGCTCCATGATCACCTTCCCGATCACGGCGGGCGTCACCGTCCTCCTCTACATCGACCAGCGCATCCGCCGCGAGGCCCTCGACCTCGAACTGGCCCGCGCCGCGGGCGTCCAGGGGTACGGCACCACCCCCGCTCCCGGGAGCTGATGCGGTGAGCCTGGCGGGGGGAGTTCTCACAGCGGCACTGGCACTGCCGAACGTCGCCGACATGGCCGTACGCACCGCGCAACGCGTCGGCGACACACCAGTACAGGCCCTGCTGCGCCTCCGCGGCACATCGGGCCGCGCCCTGCCGCAGGCCGACCCCGCATCCGTACTGTCGCTCGCCGCCTCCAGCGACGAACCACCGCTGACGACCCCGCGCGACCCCGCGCGCGAGGCGGCCCGGGGCGAACTGTCCAAGCGGATGTACCACGAGAACGACCCCAGTTGGTTCCAGCGGGCCCTGAACGCCTTCTGGGACTGGGTCGACAAGCTGTTCAACACCGCCTCGGCCGCGACCCCCGGCGGAGCGCTCGGCCTGGTCGTCGTCATCGTGGCCGTCCTCGCGGTCCTGGGCGCCCTGTGGTGGCGCCTCGGCACTCCGCGCCGCGAACCCGCCTCCTCCGCCGCCCTGTTCGACGACCGCCCCCGCAGCGCCGCCGAACACCGGGCGGCCGCCGAGGCCCACGCGGCCCAGGGCCACTGGAGCCAGGCCGTCCAGGAGCAGATGCGCGCCATCGTCCGCTCCCTGGAGGAACGCGCCCTTCTCGACACCCGCCCCGGCCGCACCGCAGACGAGGCAGCCGCCGAGGCCGGCCGCGCACTGCCCTCCCAGGCAGACCGACTGCGCGCCGCCGCCCGGGACTTCGACGACGTCACGTACGGTGGACGCACGGCGACCCAGCAGTCGTACCACCGCATCGCCGAACTCGACCGCGACCTGGTGCGCACCAAGCCCCAACTCGCGGCCAGCAGCACGCCCCACCGCGCGGCCGACAACAACCGCCGGGGAGCCGCCGAATGACCACCGGGGCCACCCTTCCCTCGACCTCGGCCTCGCCCACCGCAAGCCAGGTGTGGACCCGCGCGCGAGGCGTCGTCCTCGCCCTCGTGCTCCTCCTGGTTGCGGCCCTCGCGATCGCCGTCATCCGCTCCGACACCCGGCACGGCACGCTCGACCCACGCTCCGCCGACCCCTACGGCAGCCGCGCCGTGGCCGAACTCCTCGCCGACCGAGGCGTCTCCACCCGCGTGGTCACCACCCTCGCCGAGGCCGACGCCGCGGCCGGCCCGGACACCACGCTCCTGGTGGCCGTCCCCGACCTGCTGACGCACGGTCAACAGAACCAACTGCGTTCCGGAACCGCCGACTCCGGCGGCCGCACCGTCCTCGTCGCCCCCGGCAGCTGGTCCGTCGAACGGCTCGCCCCCGGTGTCGTCGCCAACCCGGCCACCAGCCTCGCCTCGACGCTCTCCCCCGACTGCGACCTGCCCGCCGCCCGGCGCGCGGGCACCGCCGACACGGGCGGCATCCGCTACACCGCCACCCGGTCCGACGCCGACGAGTGCTACCCCAGCGAGCGCCTGGCCACCCTCGTACGGGTCCCGGACACGTCCGGAAGCGGCGACACCGTCGTACTCGGCGCGCCCGACATCCTCTACAACGACACCCTCGACGGGCAGGGCAACGCCTCGCTCGCCCTCCAACTCCTCGGCTCCCGCCCTCATCTGGTCTGGTACCTCCCCTCACTCTCCGACGCCCCGCCGACCGACACCGACGACGAACGCGGATTCCTCGACCTGCTTCCCTCGGGCTGGCTCTGGGGCACGCTGCAGCTCTTCATCGCCGCAGCCCTGGCCGCCCTGTGGAGGGCACGCCGACTCGGCCCCCTCGTGCCCGAAAAACTCCCCGTGGCGATCCGCGCCTCCGAAACCGTCGAAGGCCGTGCCCGCCTCTACCGCAAGGCCAACGCCCGCGACCGCGCGGCCGCCGCTCTTCGCTCCGCCACCCGCACCCGCCTTGCCTCCCTCATCGGCGTCCCCGTCACCCAGGCCCACGCCCCCGAAGCCCTGCTCCCCGCCCTGTCCGCCCTCCTCGACAGCCCCGAAGACGGTCAGGCCCTGCACGCGCTCCTCTTCGGCCCGCCGCCCGGCGACGACGCGGCCCTCATCTCCCTCGCCGACCAACTCGACGCCCTCGAAAGAGAGGTACGCCGTCCATGATGGACCCGACCACTGACAACGCCGGGGACGCCGGGGATCAGGGCAACGCCCGAGCCGCCCTGGAAGCCCTGCGCGCCGAGATCGCCAAGGCCGTGGTCGGCCAGGACCCCGCCGTGACCGGCCTCGTCGTCGCCCTCCTGTGCCGCGGACACGTTCTCCTCGAAGGAGTCCCCGGAGTCGCCAAAACGCTGCTCGTCCGCGCCCTCGCATCCGCACTCGAACTCGAAACCAAACGCGTCCAGTTCACCCCCGACCTGATGCCGAGCGACGTGACGGGCTCCCTGGTCTACGACACCCGTAGCGCCGAGTTCTCCTTCCAGCCCGGCCCGGTCTTCACCAACCTCCTCCTGGCCGACGAGATCAACCGCACCCCGCCCAAGACCCAGTCGTCCCTCCTCGAAGCCATGGAGGAACGCCAGGTCACGGTCGACGGCACCCCCCGCCCGCTCCCCGACCCGTTCCTGGTCGCCGCGACCCAGAACCCCGTCGAGTACGAGGGCACGTACCCCCTGCCCGAGGCCCAGCTGGACCGTTTCCTCCTCAAGCTGACGATCCCGCTGCCCTCCCGCCAGGACGAGATCAGCGTCCTCACCCGCCACGCCGAGGGCTTCAACCCGCGCGACCTGCACGCCGCCGGCGTACGCCCCGTCGCAGGCCCCGCCGACCTGGAAGCCGCCCGCGCCGAGGTCGCCAAGACGACGATCTCCCCGGAAATCACCGCCTACGTGGTCGACATCTGCCGAGCCACCCGCGAATCGCCCTCCCTCACCCTCGGCGTCTCCCCGCGCGGCGCAACGGCCCTGCTCGCCACGGCCCGCGCCTGGGCCTGGCTGACCGGCCGCGACTACGTCACCCCCGACGACGTCAAGGCCCTCGCCCTCCCCACCCTCCGCCACCGCGTGCAACTCCGCCCGGAGGCCGAAATGGAAGGCGTGACGGCCGACTCCGTCATCAACGCGATCCTCGCCCACGTCCCCGTCCCCCGCTGATGGCACTCACCGGACGCACCGCGCTCCTCGCGGCCCTGGGTTCCCTTCCGATCGGCATCTGGGACCCCAGTTGGACAGGCCTCCTCGCGGTCAACGCCCCGCTGGCAGTCGCGTGTGCCTGCGACTTCGCACTCGCGGCACCCGTACGACGCCTCGGCCTGACCCGCTCGGGCGACACATCGGTCCGCCTGGGCGACACGGCCGACGTCACGCTCACCGTCACGAACCCGTCCCGCCGCCCACTCCGCGCCCACCTCCGCGACGCCTGGCCCCCCAGCACCTGGCAGCCCGGCACGGAGGTGGCGGCCTCCCGCCACCGCCTGACGGTCCCAGCGGGCGAGCGCCGCCGCGTGACCACCCGCCTACGCCCCACCCGCCGCGGCGACCGCCAATCCGACCGCGTCACGATCCGCTCGTACGGCCCTCTCGGCCTCTTCACCCGCCAGGGCACCCACAAAGCCCCCTGGACCGTACGCGTCCTGCCCCCGTTCACCAGCCGAAAGCACCTGCCCTCCAAACTGGCCCGCCTACGCGAACTGGACGGCCGCACCAGCGTGCTCACCCGCGGCGAGGGCACGGAATTCGACAGCCTGCGCGAATACGTCCCCGGCGACGACACCCGCTCCATCGACTGGCGCGCCACAGCCCGCCAGACCACGGTCGCCGTACGCACCTGGCGCCCCGAACGCGACCGCCACATCCTCCTGGTCCTCGACACCGGCCGCACCTCAGCGGGCCGTGTCGGCGACGCCCCACGCCTCGACGCCTCCATGGACGCGGCACTGCTCCTCGCGGCCCTGGCATCCCGAGCCGGCGACCGCGTCGACCTGCTCGCCTACGACCGTCGCGTACGCGCCCTGGTCCAGGGCCGCACCGCAAGCGACATGCTCCCGTCCCTGGTCAACGCCATGGCGACCCTGGAACCCGAGCTCGTCGAAACAGACTCCCGAGGCCTTACGGCAACGGCACTCAGGTCAGCCCCTCGCCGCTCCTTGATCGTCCTGCTCACCACCCTCGACGCGGCCCCGGTCGAGGAGGGCCTGCTCCCGGTCCTCTCCCAGCTCACCCAGCGCCACACGGTTCTGGTGGCATCCGTGGCCGACCCGCACATCGCCGGCATGGCCACAGCCCGCGGCAACACCGACGCCGTCTACGAGGCCGCAGCCGCCGCCCAGGCCCAGAGCGAACGCCATCGCACCGCGGAACAACTCCGCCGCCACGGCGTCACGGTTGTCGATGCAACACCCGACGACCTGGCCCCCGCACTGGCAGACGCCTATCTGGCGCTGAAGGCTGCGGGACGCCTGTAAGGCATTGTGGGGGGCAGCCGGCGCCAACAAAGGTGAACGCAAAAAAGGCCCACACCGTGAGGTGTGGGCCTTTTCTGAATGATTGTTCGGCGGCGTCCTACTCTCCCACAGGGTCCCCCCTGCAGTACCATCGGCGCTGT
>NZ_JAGMUK010000145.1 GCF_019049245.1 Streptomyces sp. AC555_RSS877
CTGGCGCTGCGCATCGGCTCCGGCATCATCACCGACGCCGTCGACCTCGAGGCCGGCGAGGCGGGCCCGGTGGCCACCCAGTCGGTGTTCGCCGCCTCCTTCACCACCAAGTCCCGTGCCGCCAAGGGCACCCCGGTCATCACCGTCAAGCCGAACTCGGCCGCGGTCGAGGCCGCTCCGGCCAACGCCGCCGTCGAGGCCCTGAGCGTCACGTTCTCCGCCCAGGCGACCGGCACCAAGGTCACCGCCCGCACGCCGCGTGAGTCGAGCGGCCGTCCGGAGCTGACCGAGGCCGCGATCGTGGTCTCCGGCGGCCGTGGCGTCAACGGCGCCGAGAACTTCGCGGTCATCGAGGCGCTGGCCGACTCCCTCGGCGCTGCCGTGGGTGCCTCGCGCGCCGCCGTCGACGCCGGCTGGTACCCGCACACCAACCAGGTCGGCCAGACCGGCAAGTCGGTCTCCCCGCAGCTGTACATCGCCTCCGGCATCTCCGGGGCCATCCAGCACCGCGCCGGCATGCAGACCTCGAAGACGATCGTCGCGATCAACAAGGACGCCGAGGCCCCGATCTTCGACCTCGTCGACTACGGCGTCGTCGGCGACCTCTTCGACGTCGTCCCCCAGCTCACCGAGGAGATCACGACCCGCAAGGGCTGATC
>NZ_JAGMUK010000146.1 GCF_019049245.1 Streptomyces sp. AC555_RSS877
AGCCGAACCAGGAGAAGACGATGTTGTTGTAGTAGTCCTTGGGGTTGGTGAGTCCGAGTTCTTCGCGCAGGGCCCGGACGGCCAGTTCGTGGCAGTTCTCGATGGGGTTCCCGGGTTGGCTCCAGTTCATCGTCTCGTGGGCACCGACCTGGTAGAAGCCTGGCCAGACGCGGGCGCCGATGGGGCGGCGCAGCATCATGACCTTGCCGTTGCGGCTCTGTGCGGTCACGTTGATGACGATGTTGGAGTTGGGCGATGACCTGATCACGCGGCTCAGGCCGCCTTGTTGGTCGCCGTGACTGATCCTGGCCACGACCGCGTCGTACGCATCCGGGTGATCTCGCAGGTACCGGCGGGTGGCGACGTGCTCGTAGTAGGTGCTCATCGCCACCCTTAGACGCAACGTATCGTTGCCCGTCTCCCGGGTGTCCTCGTCGTAGCCGACCAGTGTGGGACACGGGCTGCCAGGCTGGCCGCGTTCCTCCTCGAGGTAGGCGCGGAAACGATCCGGGTCCACCCAGTCCTCATCCTGGCTGTGCCGCATCAACTCCTGGCGCTTGTCGACCTTCACCACCTCGCCGATGTTGTGATCCGGATCGAGCCGACGGCCAGCATTCCAATCAATGATCCGGAAAA
>NZ_JAGMUK010000147.1 GCF_019049245.1 Streptomyces sp. AC555_RSS877
TCGGCTGGCGCGTTTCCTGCGGGTGCAGGGGGTGGGTGCCGAGTCGGTGGTGGGTTTGTGTCTGCCGCGTGGGGTGGAGACGCTGGTCGGGATCCTCGCGGTGTGGAAGGCGGGGGCGGCCTATCTGCCGCTTGACCCGGGGCAGCCGGCGGAGCGGATCGCGTTCCAGCTGCGGGACAGCCGTGCGGTGCTGACGCTGACGACGGAAGAGATTTTGGATGGTCTTCCGGCGGGCCGGCATCGGCTGGTGGCGGTGGACGACGCGTTGGTGGTGATGCAGTTGGGGGCTGCTTCGGCGGCGGCGCCGGTGGTGGAGGTGCGGCCGGGGCAGGTGGCGTATGTGATCTATACGTCGGGGTCGACGGGGCGGCCGAAGGGTGTCGCGGTCACCCACGAGGGGCTGGCGAATTATGTGTCGTCGGTGCCGGCCCGGGTGGGGTTCGGGGGTCCGCACGGCCGGTTTGCGGTGTTGCAGGGGCAGGCGACGGACTTGGGGAACACGACGGTGTTCGCGAGTCTGGTGTGTGGGGGTGAGCTGCACTTCCTGGATGAGGAAGCGGTCACCGACCCGGGTGCGGTCCGCGGCTATCTCACCGAGCAGGGGATCGATTTCCTCAAGGCGGTGCCCTCGCATGTGGCGGCGCTGGGGGTGGATGCGGTGCGGTCGGTGCGGTCGCTGGTGCTGGGTGGTGAGGCGGCCTCGGCCGGGCTGGTCGGTGAGCTCCTCGCGGCGGCCGGTGAGGGTCGGTCGGTGTTCAATCATTACGGTCCGACGGAGACGACGATCGGTGTGGCCACGGCTGCGTTGACGGGCGTGCATGTGGCGTCCGGGGTGGTTCCGGTGGGCACGCCGGTGGCGAACACCCGGTTCTATGTGCTGGATCGGGCATTGCAGCCGGTGCCGCCGGGTGTGGTGGGTGAGTTGTATGTCGCGGGTGTGCAGCTGGCGCGGGGTTATGTGGGGCAGCCGGGGCTGACGGGTGAGCGGTTCGTGGCGTGTCCGTTCGGTGGTGCGGGTGAGCGGATGTATCGCACGGGGGACCGGGCCCGGTGGTCGGCGGACGGGCAGCTGGTGTTCTCCGGCCGTGCGGATGAGCAGGTGAAGATCCGTGGTTTCCGGATCGAGCCGGGTGAGGTGCAGGCGACTCTGGCCGCGCACCCGCAGGTCGGCCAGGTGGCGGTGGTGGCCCGGGAGGACACCCCGGGTGATGTCCGGCTGATCGCGTATGTGGTCGCTGATGACGAGGATGCTGATCCTGCCGCGTTGAGCGTCTGGGTGCGTTCCTTCGCGGGGGAACGTCTGGCGGACCACATGGTGCCCTCGGCGGTGGTGGTGGTGGACGCGCTGCCGCTGACGGGCAACGGCAAACTCGACCGCAGGGCCCTTCCCGCCCCCCACTACGCCACCGCGGCCGCCCGTTCGAGCCGGGGACCGTCCTCGGTGCAGGAGGAGATCCTGTGCCAGGCGTTCGCGCAGGTCCTGGGGGTGGACCAGGTCGGTGTGGATGACGACTTCTTCGTGCTGGGCGGGCATTCGCTGCTGGCGACCCGACTGGTGAGCCGGATACGGGTGCTGCTCGGCGTGGAAGTGGAGATCAGGACGCTCTTCGAAATACCGACCGTGGCAGGGCTGGCCGCGCGGCTGGCAGAAGCGGCCGATGCGCGCGACGCCTTGGTGCCGGTGGAGCGGCCGGAGCGGGTGCCGCTGTCGTACGGGCAGCGCCGGCTGTGGTTCATCGGCCAGCTGGAGGGCCCGAGCCAGACCTACAACAGCCCGGTGGCACTGCGCTTGGCCGGGCGGCTGGATCGGCAGGCGCTGAACGACGCCCTGCGGGACGTGATGGTGCGCCATGAGTCCCTGCGCACGGTCTTCCGGGTAGCGGACGGTGAACCGTACCAGCACGTCCTCGGCATGGACGAGATCGCCTGGGAGCTGCCCACCGACCGGCTCACCTCGGCCGAACTGCCCGACGAGCTCGCTCGGATCGCCGCGTACGCCTTCGACCTCGAGGCCGAAGTGCCGCTGAAGGCATGGCTCTTCGAGTCCGGTCCCGAGGAGCATGTGCTCGCGCTGGTGATGCACCACATCGCGGGTGACGGCTGGTCGACCGCGCCCTTGGCGCGCGATGTGTCGATGGCCTACGCGGCGAGGTGCGAGGGGCAGGCGCCCAAGTGGGAGCCGTTGCCGGTGCAATACGCGGACTACGCCCTGTGGCAGCGCGAGCTGCTTGGGTCCGAGGCGGATGCGGCGAGCAGGATGTCGCAGCAGGTCGCGTACTGGCGCGATGCGCTGGCGGGCGTACCGGAGGAGCTGGGGCTCCCGTTCGACCGGCCTCGTCCCGTGGTCGCCTCACACCAGGGGTTCTCGGCCGCGTTCGAGATGCCCGCGGAGTTGCACACGCGGATGCTGGAAGTAGCCCGTGCTGAGGGCGTGACGGTGTTCATGGTGCTGCAGGCGGCGCTCGCGGTGACGTTGCATCGGCTGGGTGCGGGGACGGATATCCCGATCGGGTCGGCGATTGCCGGGCGGACGGATGAGGCGCTGGATGATCTGGTCGGCTGCTTCGTGAACACGCTGGTGGTGCGTACGGACCTCTCCGGTGATCCGTCGTTCACCCACTTGCTGCAGCGGGTGCGGGAAACAGGTCTGCAGGCGTACGCGCATCAGGACGTGCCGTTCGAACAGCTGGTGGAGGAGCTGGCGCCGGCCCGGTCGCTGGCCCGGCATCCGCTCTTCCAGGTCGTTCTCACGATGCACAACACTGCGGAAGCCACCGTGGTGCTGCCCGGCCTCGACGTCGAACTGCTCCCGACCGATCGTCCGGCGGCGAAGTTCGACCTGGACGTGATGGTCGGCGAGACGTACGACACCGACGGAGCACCCGCGGGTGTGCGCGGTGCCGTGACGGTCGCGACCGACCTCTTTGACACCGAGACCGCTCAGGCGATCGCTGACCGCTGGGTCAGAGTGCTGGACCGGCTGCTCGCGGAGCCCGAGCAGCGGCTGTCAACGGTGGATGTCGTCGACCCGGTTGAGCGTCGGCGGGTGTTGGTGGAGTGGAATGACACCGCTGTGCCGGTGGCTGGTGTGTTGGTGCCGGGGTTGTTC
>NZ_JAGMUK010000016.1 GCF_019049245.1 Streptomyces sp. AC555_RSS877
TCCTGCCCGGGCACACCCTGCGCCGGAACTTCCTGAGCGGGCGCTCCTGTTGCTCCTGTTGCCGCTGTGTCTACGGGGGCTCCCGGAACTCCGGTCGGCTCCTCCTCCGCGCGCTGGCCGACGGCCCGTCGGCGGCGCCCCGTCGGCGCGCTGGTGGGATGCGGCTGCGGCGGGGTGTGGTCGTCGGCCTGGCTGGGCGGTACGGCATCGTGCCGGCCCTCGTCGACGAGAGCGTCACCGTTAACACCCTGGTCCAAAGCCTGCGTTTGTCCAGGAACGTGTCCAGGGACCGGAGCAACCGGGGCCTGCCCCGGAACCGCTCCCGCAACCTGCCCCGGAACCGCCCCCGGCGCCTCCGCACCCTCGGACGCCCGGTCCGCGTCCGCCGGCGGCAGGGCGAACACCGCGCGCGGCCCCGCCTCCTGCGCGGCGGCCCGCTCCGAGGCGGCGGCCAGCGCACGCCGACGCCGTCCGGTCGGCTGCTGGGCGTTCTCGACGTGTGCGGCACCCTCGGCACCCTCGCCGGCGGGGCCCTGCGCCGCCCCGCCGGAGGCCAACGCAGGCAACGCGGGCGGCAACGCATGCTGTTCGGCACCGTCGCTCCGGGTACCCCGGCCACCGGGCGCGGGCACGCCCTGCGGGGGCACGGTCCCGCCCAGTCCGGTCCCGACGGCCGCAGTCCCGGAGGCATGCTCGGAGGCCATGACGACGGCCCCTTCGGCGACACCGGCGACCGACCCCCCCAGCGCACCCGGACCCGGACCAGCACCGGCCGCTACACCCGCACCGGCCGCTGCATCCGCCTCCGTACCCGCACCCTCGGCAGACCGCCCCCGCCGCCGCCCAGTACCCCCGCCGGGGCCTTCCCCGGCGTCGCCCGAAGGCTGGGCGGGAACCGGCGCGATCTCCTGTACGGGCGCACTCGCCGCCCGCCGCCTGCGCCGACCGGTCGGGGCCGAGGCCTCCGCCTCGGCAACGGCACCGTCGGTGTCGCCCGCTACCTCGACGTCCAGGAAGGCGTCCGTCGTGGCCCGCCGGGCCCGCCGCCGCCCGCCGGTGGCCTGCTCGGGGAGTACGGCCTCCGCGGGGGCCGTGGGAGCCGTGGGAGCCGCAGGGGCAGCGGGGGCCGCCTCCAGCGCGGCCGGACCCGGGGCCGCGACGGCCCCCGCCCCGCCACCGAGCGGCACTTCGAGGACGTACGCGCTGCCGCTCATGCCCGGCACCTCGTGCGTCTGCAGCACGCCCCCGTGGGCGCGCACGATCCCGCGCACGATCGGCTCGTGCACCGGGTCTCCCCCGGCGTACGGCCCGCGCACCTCGATCCGTACGACCTCACCGCGCTGGGCCGCCGCGACGACGACCGTGTTGTCCATGTAACCGCCCGCGGAGACGGGCGAGTTGCCGGTGGCGTCGACGCCGGCGACGTCCGCGACGAGGTGCGCGAGGGCCGTGGCGAGGAGCTGGGCGTCGACCTCGGCCTCGATGGGCGGCGCGTGTACGGCGAACTGCACGCGGCCGGGCCCGATGAGTTCCACGGCCCCGTCGACACCCGCCGCGACGACGGCGTCGAGCATCACGTTCGTGCGCGTGATGCCGGCCGTCCCGGTGTCGAGCCGCTGGTACCCGAGGACGTTGTCGATGAGTGTCGTGATCCGCGAATAGCCGGCGGACAGGTGATGGAGCACCTGGTTGGCCTCGGGCCACAGCTGCCCGGCGTCGTCGGCGGCCAGGGCGGCCAGTTCGCGGCGCAGCTCGTCGAGGGGCCCGCGCAGCGACCGTGCGAGCAGGGTGAGGAGTTGCTCATGGCGTCCGGCGAGGGCTTCGAACCGGTCCTTCTCGCGCTCGCCGAGCGCGGCGTACCGCTCCTCGCCGGCGGCCAGCTCCTCGTCGTGCTGCTCCTGGAGTTCTTCCAGTTCGGTCAGGTGCTTCTGGCGCAGCGCGGTGAGTTCGGAGGCGTGTTCCTCGGAGAGCCGCTCCAGCTCCTCCGCGTGCCGCTCGTCGGCGGCGGCCTTCTCCTCGGCGAGCGCGTCGTACGGCCGCCTGTCGGTGAAGGTCAGCACGGCGCCGACGAGCTGGTCGCCGTCGCGGACGGGAGCGGTCGTCAGATCGACGGGAAGCCTCTCGCCCTTCTTCGACCACACCACCTGCCCGCGCACCCGGTGCTTGCGCCCGGAGCGCAGGGTGTCGGCGAGCGGGGACTCCTCGTACGGGAAGGGCGTGCCGTCGACCCGGGAGTGGAGCACGAGATCGTGCAGTCCACGTCCGCCGAGGTCACTGGCCCTGTATCCCAGTATCTGGGCGGCGGCCGGGTTGACGAGCACGATCCGCCCGTCGGTGTCCGTCCCGACGACGCCCTCGGACGCGGCCCGCAGGATCATCTCGGTCTGCCGCTGCGAACGGGCCAGCTCGGCCTCGGTGTCCACGGTTCCGGTCAGGTCCCGTACGACGAGCATCAGCAGTTCGTCGCCGCCGTAGCCGGAGCTGTCGTAGGCCTGCTGGCCGTTCTCCAGGTTCGCGCTGGTGACCTCGACCGGGAACTCGGTCCCGTCGGTCCGCCGGGCGATCATCCGGGTCGGCTTGGTCCGGCCGCGCGGATCCATGTGGTCGGGCCGCCGCATGGACCCGGGGATGAGCTTGGAGTCGAACTGGGGCAGCAGATCGAGCAGCCCGCGCCCGACCAGGGCGGTCCCCGGCGCCTCGAAGGCCTCGAGCGCGATCGTGTTCGCGTTGACGACGGTCCCATTGGCGTTGACCAGCACCAACGCATCGGGAAGCGCATCGAGTATGGCTGCGAGGCGAGCAGCGCCTCGGGATGGCCTGCTGCTCACGAGACGCTTCCTCCCTGTTACCGCACCTTGCCGACCGCTCGGGCCATCTTGCCAACCGGCCCGCGACGTGTCACGCGAGGGAGTCTAAGGGCAGTGGTTGCGCTCGCGACGCCGGATGAGAGGGAGGTCGCACGACGAAGTGACGTAGAACGTGTGACCCCATCCGCGACCAGGCGTCCCGCTGAGGCGCAGCGTTCCGGAGTCGGGGCATCCGCCATGAACCGCCTACGCCCGGCGCGACCTCCCGCTTCCGCCCATGGGCCGACCCCAGGTCCGCCCCTTACACCCACCCCCTACGCCTTCCTCCCCTATGCCCCTATGCCTGTCGCCCGACCTCGGGCAGCAACGGCACGAGCCGGTCCCACCGCCCGATCTCACAGCCGTTGCTGCGGTCGAACCGCGCGTCGACGGGCCGCCCGGCCCACGTCCCGGTGACATGAGCGGTGGCCGGCCCGCCGTACTGCATGGTGCAGACGCTGTCCCGGGGCACGGCGGCGAACGCGTCCTTCCCCCACCGCGTGTTCCGCTCGACGACGGCACACGCTCCGCCGGCGTCGGGATGGCTCCCCCCGCCGGGATGACAGTCCACCTCGTACGTCCCGTCCGCGTCGCCGCCCGCGTTGCGCACGGTGACGGTGAGGTGGTCGCCGCCCGTGGCCCGGTCCTCGTCCCGGACGGGCGGTGGCGCGAGGGAGGAGGAGGCGGCAGCTGGCGCCGCGGACAGGGCGACGGCAGAGCCGACGCCGACGAGAAGGGGGGCGAACCGCGCGAACCGGCCGAGCCGGGTGACCTGCAACATGCCTTGACTAACGCGGTCGCCCTCGGGATGTTGCGCGCCCCGCCGCCGCCGATATGCACTTTGCCCTGCGGCCCGCCCTCCTAGTACCGTGGGAGGCGATTGGTGACACCCCGCTCGACTGTGTCATCATCTGCACGCACCACTCGCGCTCGCGCGGGCGGCTGTGCTGGAGGCGTCGCCTAGTCCGGTCTATGGCGCCGCACTGCTAATGCGGTTTGGGCCTCAAAGCCCATCGAGGGTTCAAATCCCTCCGCCTCCGCACCTCATCACGAAGCCCCGGTCGACACGGCCGGGGCTTCGTCGTTCCCGTGTTCGTTCCAGACCCCGCTCAGAGTGCCGTTTTCGCAGGTCACAAGCGGTATGGCAAACGGATTTCACATGGCGGCGGCAGTCATGTAATGTTCTTCCTGTCGCCGCGAGCGGGCCGGAAGGCCGGGCGGCGGGACAAAAAAACAAGCACTCGTAGCTTAACGGATAGAGCATCTGACTACGGATCAGAAGGTTGCAGGTTCGAATCCTGCCGAGTGCACACAGGTCAAAGGCCCCGGAGAGATCCGGGGCCTCTTGCGTTTCAGCGGCGTACAGCAGCGAAGTACAGCAACCGCGTCAACCGGTACGCCCATGGCGTCGGACAACTGGCCGATCGCGGCGCGCACCTCCTCCTCGCTTGCTTCGGCGTAGACCTCCATCGTCATGGCGATCTGTGAGTGCCGGAGGATGCGCTGGGCCACCTTCGGGTGGACCTTGAGCGCGACCAGGAGCGAGCTGCACGTGTGCCGCGTGTTCCGGAGCGGGATGACCCGGAGACCGGCGCGACGCGCCCGGAGGGCGAACATGCGGGTCATGTTGCCCGGCTCGGTCGGAGTCCCGTACTTCGTCGTCAAGATCAGGTCATGGCTTCCCTGCCAGAGCTCCCCGGCGGCTTTCCGGTCGCCGATCTGTTGAGCGCGGCGCATCCGCAGCGCCTTGAGGCAGAGTGCCGGCAGAGGGAGGAAGTCGTCGGAGTCCTCGGTCTTGGTCTCGCGGTGAAGGATCTCCCGCCCCGCGCGCTGGATCTGGTGATCGACGTACAGCTCTCCCCGCTCGAAGTCGACGGACTTCCACGTGAGACCCAGGACCTCACCACGACGCAGGCCGAGGCAGAGCACCAGGACCCAGGCCGCGAAGAGGTGGTCATCCCGGGCGGCGGCATCGGTGAGGAACCCACTGGCCTCAGCGACTGACCACGGCTTGATCCGGCGGCGACGAGGCTTCGGCACCTTCACGAGCGAAGCCACGACGGCAAGCTGGTCAGGCGAGGGATGACCGGATCCGGTCGATGGCGGGCAGAACCTCATCTCTGTTCTTCGCACTCTTGATCCAGGTTGGCAGCCGCGCGACGAGCGTCATCTTTTTTACCTGCGCATCCCATGGGGCTCGCTCACGCAACGGTGCCTGTACGAACTTCCGGATCAGCTCCAGGTGTTCCGGGTTGTAGGCCCACAGCCAGCCGTGTCGCATCTCTGTCTGCAACCACAAGGGCAGACCGAAGTAAGGATCTGTCGCTTCGCCTCGCCCTCGAAAGAGGCGGAACCCTCCCACAGCGGCGTTTCGCGATAGACCGCACGCCCTACACACAAGACGGCGGCGCGCGAACACCGAGGGAACTGCGTCCTCAGCCGCAGGTGCCACCGGGGCAACGTGTGCAATCCCGGCGCACTTCGGGCAGCGCACGAGCACATGATCAATGAAGTGGTACTTCGTGTGCTGGGCGTCGCGGAACCGCTGTGCCGAGAGCATGACGCCAGTATGCGATCCCTCTGTCTGACCATGCTCATGCACGGATGGACCGTGCCTCTTCCGTTGCCCGATCAGGCGGGGAATCGCGGGGAACCATGGTCACTCACAGCGAGAAGGGAAGACGAGAGGTGGGTGGCGAATCTGTCAAGTCCGCCCACGGCGGCTGACACCAACAGCCCCGAACAGCAGCGGTTGGCGCCGGACCCCAGCGGATGGTCAGCGCATGAGCACGGCCGGTTGACCAACGCCACCGACGTCCCGTGATCGACCTGATGAGGATGAGGCCCGACTTCAACGCCTGTGCTGCGCGGGGCGCCCGTCGGTTCGAATGGGCCATTGAGACTCCACCGACCTCGTAGATGTCTGTGCGTGGCAACGTCACCTCTCCTGGGCGTCACGTAGGGCGCAGGAAATGTTGCGGCCGGTGATCAACGGAGTGAAGCTGAGCGGGATGCACCGGATCCCAGCGAGCGCGGACGGAACCGCGCAGGTCGCGGTGCGCGAGGAGAGCGTGCGATGCGGATGATGATGAAGGCCCGCATGGACACCCAGATGTCGAATCAGGTGACGAAAGGCGGAGCGATGCCCGACTCGCTGAAGTCAGCCATCGAGCAGCTGAAGCCGGAGGCCGCCTACTTCACTCCTGAGGGTGGGCGCTCCATGATTCTCGTATTCGACATGCAGGACAGCTCGCAGTTGCCCTCCATCGCCGATCCGTTCTTCCAGGAGATGGGCGCGGAGGTCACGTTTGAGCCGGTCATGAACCTCGACGATTTACAGAGGGGCCTTGCTGCCCTGAAGTAGCAGAGCTGACCTCAGCGCCCGCATGCTGAAGGCCCCGTGTGATCGGGCTGTACAGCAGTGAAGAACCGCAACCTCAATAACCGACCTTGTCCGCTAGCGTCCCTCACGGGTCCCGCGATGGCGGTTATGGCCGTCGCTGACCGATCCACATAGAACTACGGATCAGAAGGTTGCAGGTTCGAATCCTGCCGAGTGCACACAGGTCAAAGGCCCCGGAGAGATCCGGGGCCTTTGGCGTTTCCGGGCTGTACAGCAGCGAAGTACGCCGACGGGGCTTCGGCGCTGCTTGCGTTCCCCCTCCGGCCCCCGGCACCGCACCGTTGTGAATGCCCTTGTCCCAGCCCCGAGGTTGTTCCCTAGAGTCTGATCAACTGCACAGAGGCCAAGTGGGGCGGGGCATGGCAGGTCGTTGCGGGCTGGCTTGCTTAGGATCGGGGGCATGACAATGCGACTGGTTCAGATCGCGATGAATGCTCGGGACGACTCCGAGCTCGGCCGGTTCTGGGCGGAGGCGCTCAGCTGGAGCAGTTCCGTCGAGGAACCCGGCGTGGTGACCAATCTCGAACCCGAGGGCTTCGCCTATCCCGATCCCACCGCCGTCTGCATCGACGTCATCACCGTCCCGGATCCCAAGACGGTGAAGAACCGTGTGCACATCGACCTCGCCACCACCTCCGCCGCCCATCAGGCGGAGCTGGTCGCGCGTCTGAAGGATCTCGGCGCGACGCCCGTCGACATCGGTCAGGGCGACGTCCCGTGGACGGTCCTGGCCGACCCGGAAGGCAACGAGTTCTGCGTGGCGGAGCCTCGGGAGATCTACGGCGACACCGGGCCGATCGCCGCGATCGTGGCCGACTGCATCGATCCGCGTGCCATGGCCCGGTTCTGGGAAGCGGCGATGGACTGGACCCTGCACGAGATCACCGACGATCACGCGATGCTGCGCTCCGCCAAGGGCGTCGGCCCGTATCTCAAGCTCGTTCGCACGCCCGACGCCAAGACTGTGAAGAACCGCGTCCATCTCGACCTCCGGCCCTACCCCGGTGACGATCAGGCGGCGGAGGTGGCCCGGCTGCGGACTCTCGGCGCCACCGACATCGACCTCGGCCAGGGCGACGAGGTGTCGTGGACGTGCCTCGTCGACCCGGAGGGCAACGAGTTCGACGTCCTCGCTCCGGGCTGACGCGGAGCCCCGGCCGGACGTTGCGTCCTCGGGGCGACGGTCAGCAGCTCACCGCCGACCCGGCGCGCACGGCCCCGTTCGCCCGCGCGTCCTCCCGCCTCAAACCGCGATCCCGCGTCGAGAGTGGCGAGCAGGAACGGCATGACGCCACGGTCTCGCAGGTCGTCCTGCCTGGCTGCTTGCCTCGTCCCGTGTCACGTTCGCCAGTTCCCGCACTGGCTCCCTCGCCACCTGGATGAGGCTGACGGCACTTCCGCGAGTCCGCCGCACGAATGGCCCGCCTGACGTGCCCGGTCGGCCAGGCCTGCTTGGCGTCGTCGTGCGCGCGGCGCAGACCGTGCCGCGCCGAGGCGAACGAGAGGGGCCCTCATGGCCGTCGTCATGACCTTTGTGTGGCCCGAGATCACGCCCGAGTTGTACAAGGAGGTCCGGGAGAAGGTGCGTTGGGAGGAGGACTCCCCGGACGGGTGCGTGTTGCACGTGGCGTGGTTCGCCGACGACGGTTTCCACGTGCTCGACATCTGGGAGTCCGAGGAGCACTTCGGCCGGTTCATCGCCGGCAGGATCGAACCCGTGCTCAAGGGTGAACTGGGTGTGGAGAGCGACCCTCAGCCGGAGTTCTTCCCGCTCCACAGGCGATTCGTGGCCCCGGGGGTCAGCGGCGCTGCCTGACGCCCGGTCGGGGTTCCAGCGGTCTCAGCAGCCCGTCGGCGGCCCCGTCAGCAGCAGTCGCAGCCGGCTCGGCACCCGCAGGAGTCCGCCCCGGTGCCAGGGCCGGGCCCACTCACTGCCGTGGGGGCGCAGCAGCCCTTGCCCTGCCAGGCGTCGCGGCCTTCCTTGACGGCGATCGCGGCGATGACGAGGGCCGCGATCGGATCGGCCCAGGCCCAGCCGAGCAGGGTGTTGGCGAGCAGGCCGAGGAGGAGGACGGCGGAGAGATAGGTGCACAGGAGGGTCTGCTTGGAGTCCGCCACGGCGGAGGCGGAGCCGAGTTCGCGTCCGGTGCGGCGTTGGGCGGCGGACAGGAACGGCATGACCAGCAGGGACAGGGCGGCGATCACGATGCCGGGCGTGGAGTGTCCGGCTTCGCCGGTGCCGGCCAGCGCGCGGACGGCGTCGAGGGTGACGTAGCCGGCGAGGGCGAAGAAGGAGACGGCGATGATCCGCAGCGTGGTCTTCTCGCGGGCTTCACGGACCGTGTGGTCGCGGGCGGAGAACTGCCAGGCGACCGCGGCCGCGGAGGAGACCTCGATGACCGAGTCGAGGCCGAAGCCGATCAGCGCGGTGCTGGAGGCCAGGGTGCCCGCCGTGATGGCGACGACCGCCTCGATCACGTTGTAGGTGATCGTCGCCGCGACCAGCAGCCGTATGCGCTTCGCCAGTACCTCCCGGCGGGCCGGGGACGGGCCGAGGGACATGTGGGTCGTGGCGGCCATCTCAGCAGCAGCCCTTTTCCTCGGCGTCGGGGCAGGTGCGGTCGGTCTCGACGGCTACGACGGCGGTGCGCAGGTCGTCGAGGGCGTGACCGAGGCGTTCGTCGGCGAGTTCGTAGCGGGTGCGGCGCCCCTCGGGGACGGTGACGACGAGGCCGCAGTCCCGCAGGCAGGTGAGGTGGTTGGACAGGCGGGTGCGGGAGATCCCCAGGGCCTCGGCAAGGTCGGACGGGTAGGCGGGGGCCTCGCGCAGGGCCAGCAGGAGTCGGCAGCGGATCGGGTCGGCCAGCGCGCGGCCGAAGCGGGCCAGCACCTCGATGTCGGAAGCAACAGTCAGCACCCCACGACAATACACGTGATCCTGGATTCAGGAAATCCTGGATAATCGTCTACGCCCTCGCCGGCGGCTGGCCCTTCGGTGAGGGCCACGCCGTCGACGAGTGGGGCCCGTTCAGTTCAGACGGCTCAGTCGCCTTCCCCGACTCTCCGCGATGCGGAGGGTGTCCCGTAGGGCCTCCGTCAGGCGTTCCGCCAGGTAGCGGGTCTCCCCGGGCGGGGTGTTCGGGAGCAGGTCACGGGCGTGTTCGAGGAGTTCGGTGCCCATGCCCAGTTGGATCGACTCCGTGGCGTCGGCCAGGCGGGAGACCGGGCCGGCGGGGTCGTCGGTGACCAGGTAGCAGGGTTTGCCTTCCGGGCCCGTCCAGGGGAGAAGGCGGGGTTCGCACGAGGGCTGCGGCTGCGGCTGTGATCGCGGTTGCGGTTCCATCAGGCGGCCTCCAGCCCGGGGAACTCCAGTCCGTGGAACCAGAGTTCGTGTGCGGCGAGGTACGGGCGTACGGAGCGGTTCGTGGTGGCGTCGAGGGGGGTGTCGAGGCCGTACGGGCTGCGGTGGGGAGGGAGGAGGGGTGCGGTGATGGGGGTGGGGAGCGGCGGTCGCTCCGTGCGGGTGGGTGCGCTGGGTGGTTTGAGCAGCAGGGTCACCCAGGTGATGAGGCGGTGGATAAGGTCGGTCATGTCATCAGCTCCGTACAGCTATAGCTGGTGGCCTGCCCCGGGACGGCTCCATCCGTCGCCGGGGCTTCTTCGAGGTGCCACCATACTATGGTGTACTGCGGTATAAGCGGTGAACTGTGAATCGCGCCGGGTGCCACCGTCTGCGCATGGTGGTGCGGTGATGGAATTCGCTCCCGACATCCCCCGTTGGCGCCAAGTGGCCGAGGTGATCCGCCGCCGCATCGAGGACGGCACGTATCCCCCGCGTACGCGTATCCCGTCCGTCGTCGAGATCACGGCGGAGTTCGGCATCGCTGCGGTCACCGCGCAAAAGGTGCACAAGGGGCTGCGTCAGGAAGGTCTCATCTACACCGAGCCCGGTCTCGGCTCCTTCGTCGCCGAACCGCCCGTGACACCTGAGTCGCCCAGCTGAGTACGGGTACTCACGACAGCGGCGTACCGCCGACCGACCCTGGAGGCATACGACAACCGGGGGAGAAACCGATGAACGCTCGCTCTGCAGGTACCCGCACCCGCACGCGCACTCTCGTACGCCTGATGTTCGCCAACCCCGCCTCGGCGGTCTACCTCGGCCTGGTCGCGGTCGCCGTGGCGGTCGCCGCGGCCGAGCCGCTGTTCGGGGACAGCCCGGACGCCTCGATGATCTGGGTGTGGCCCGCGCTGTTCACCTTCCCCGTGTTCGGGGTGGTCGCGGGGCTCGGCGAGGCCGTGTTCGGCGCGGAGGCGCCCGCGTGGTTCTTCGTCGGCGGGATCGTCGTCGCCGCCCTGGCTCAGTCGCTGGCTCTCGGAGCGGTTCTGGACTCCCTGCGCGGGCGGCAGCGGCGCCGGGTTCCGCGTCCGCACGCCGGCTGAGACGCTGCGCGGACGCGGAACCCGCCGACCTGGGCTGCCTCAGCCGTAGTACGGTCCCGCAGCGCTCCACGTCGTGTGGCCGAAGACGTTGTCGTCCTCGACCGTGACGTTGACGTTGGTGACTTTCAGGCCGTACTGGGTCGGGGTCATGCCGTCGGGGCAGTTCACCTCGACCGCGGGGAAGTTCGTGTAGAAGCCCGGGCCCGTGTCCTGGTTGGGGTACTGGTCCTGCTGGTAGAGGACCCAGGAGGTCTGCGTCGTGTAGTACACGGGCTGCAGGGGCTGCTGCTCGGTGCGGACGACGAAGCTGGTGGCGTGGTCGAAGGTGCCGTCGGGCCGGAGGCAGCCGAAGGTGCGTGCGGTGTCGGCGTACGCGTCGAAGAAGTCGTCGGTGCTGCGCAGCCCGGCGAGGTAGCCCGGCTGGTTGCGGACGTTGTGCAGGGTGACGTCCAGCTTGAAGCCGCCGCAGCCGGGCGTCGGGGTGTAGTCGTGGTAGATGTTCAGGCACTTGCGGTCGCCGAAGTAAGCGGCGGGGTCCGGGTTGTAGGGCTGCGGGACGACCGTGTCGGAGAACTTCACCGTGGCCGAGACGCCGTCGGCGGTGGGTGCCGGGATGTCGGTCGTGGTGGTGGCGTGGGCGGTGCCCGGGCCGGAGAGGGCGAGGCCGGTTCCGGCGAGCAGTGCGACGGTCAGGCGCGACAGTGCTCTTCGCGTGCTCGGTGCGTTCGGCGTCTTGGGTGACCTGCGTGTACTCCGCGTTTTCCGCATGTGAAGGAATCCCCCTCGTGCACATGGTGCACTCTCACACAAACAGTGACATGGGCACGCTAGCTCGCCGGTGATGGGTCATCCGGCGAACGCCTCGGTCCTCACAAACGGAGGATTCCAGTCGCCGGCCACCCGCTTCGGTGCGGCCGTCCGGGTCGCCGGGCTCCTGCCGTCAGCGAAGACGACCAGGCGCAGGACCAGGAAGCGGCCGATGCCGGCGAGGCCGGACGCGGAGAGGTAGACCGCCTGCTCCCGGAGCGTGCTCGGCGACGACTGCACCGCATGCAGCAGGAACATCGCGGCGCAGGTCACGACGTACGCGGCCGTCGCCGAACCCGCGGACTGCAGGTGGCGGCGCCACCCCGGCCGCCGTCCCGTGCCGAAGGTGAAGAGGGCGTGCAACTCGGTGCAGAGGAGGGTGGAGGCGACGGTGATCACCGCGTTCGCCACCGCCCAGGGCATGGTCATGGCCACCAGCGGAACGGTGAAGCTGGCGAGGACTCCGATGCCGCCGCCGCACACCACGAAGCGGGCGAAGGAGGAGAGCGGGCCCGGTGCCGGCGCCGGCTGCGACTGCGGCTTCGGCGGAAGCAGCGACTCCATGACGTTTCCTTCCGGGCGGCGGGTTCGAGCTCGGGCTCGAACTCTCTGACCTGTTCGATCACTTGGATCAACCGAGGTCAACGATGCCGTCGCGCGCCGCGGGAAACGATGGTGTGCTCTCCCGAACCGGAGGTAGGGCTGGCCACACCATGGACGTGTGGCCGCCCGGGGGTCGGGTCGTCAGGACAGAAGGCGTACGAAGCCGCCGTGCGCCGTTCCCGAGCCCAGCAGATGGGTCCAGTCGAGCACTTCGGGCAGCTGGTCGAGGGACAGGACGACCGCGCCGCCCGCCTGTTCGGCGTCGGCGCACCAGGCGGACATGGCCTCGGGGTCGTCGTCGTTCACCGCGCCCTCGTCCAGGACCGGCGCGGCGATGGCGGGCACGATCAGCCCGTGCTCCCCCGGGCCGTCCACCACACACATGGTGAGTTTCGGGACGATGCCCCAGCCGTCGCACAGGGGTATCGCACCGTCCGGCGCGGTCAGCGGCGGCAGGACGTCATGGACGGGGGCATCGGCCAGCAGCAGTACGGGAGTTGTCCCCCGTACGAACAGGGTGTTCTCAGGATTCAGCAGCACCGGCGCATTTTCGCAGGCGGGGCGCTTCAGGAGCGACGACTTCGGTTGCCGCCACCATTGCCGTTGCCCTCGGCCTCACCGTTGGCCGCGCCGCCTGCGTCCTTCACCCGCATCTCCTCGATATAGCCGTGCGCAAGCGTGGTCGTGCGGGTGAACCAGTCCGTGAGCACGGCGATCTCGTCGGCGGTGTAGTCGGCGAAGAGGGCGTTCAGGCGGGCGTAGTAGGGCTCGTAGAGGGCGTGGACGCGGGCGACCGCGGACGGGACGGCGGCCACGCGGACGCGGCGGCGGTCGGCCGGGTCGGGGACGCGGGTGACGAAGCCGGCGCGGACCAGGCGGTTGAGGATGCCGGTCACCGCGCCCGTGGTGACGTGGGCGTGCTCGGCGAGGTCACCGGCCGTCAGCAGGTCCTCGCCTGCTTTGAGGACGCAGGCGAAACAGAGGAGATCGGTGACGTTGAGGCCCAGCCGCTGGGCCATCTCCTGCTGGCCGAGCAGATGGGCGGCGACGAGGGAGTCCATCGCCGACAGCGCCTGGGCCGGAGTTGCGGTGGGGCGCGGCTTGGCTTGCATCCGGGTACTTCCTTATTCCCTTAGCGCGTGAGATGTTTATGCAGTAAATTTCTCACGTGGTGAGAGATCTGCTGGGATCTGATGACCGACTCTGGGAGGCGGGCACGTGAGCGCACATCAGTATGACCACGGCCATACGGTCGCAGGATGGACCGGCGTCGGCGTCGCGACCGTGGGGAGCGCGGTGCTGGGGGCGGGAGTGTGCCTGGTGTCCGTCCCGCTGCTGGCCGGCGGATTCGCGATCGTGGTGGTGAGCCTCCTCGTCACCTGGGCCCTGCATCTCGCCGGCTGGGGCAAGCCGTCGGGGCTGCGGCCCAGGGAGGAATGGGGCATGCGAGTGCGGGACCTGTCGGCGCGCGGCGGGCATCCGGGGTGTGTCGGATGCCGGATGGCGGGGCGGGGGGCTCGGCGTATGGCGGGGCGTCCGGCCGTGGCGGATCTGCCGGTGCCGGGCTCTGCACCGGTTCCGCAGTCGTCCCCGGTGTCGGTTCCGGCGTCGGCCTCGGTGTCGGTTCCTGCGGGCGGCGAGCCCGCGCCCGTCACCGTCAACCCCGGTGGCTGAGCCGCACGCGACCGGGAATGTCAGTGCCGCCCTCTACTCTCGACAGAGATGGCACAGGCATGGAAGTGCTCGGGGCTGCGCTGGTCGGCGGACGGCCCCGTGCTGGTGTGGGACGGCGGTCGGCGCAGTGCGCTGACCTGGGGGAAGCGGGTGGCCTTCGGGGTCGCGGAGGGGGGTGTCCGGACGTGTGTGGGAGCGCGGGGGCATGGGTGTCCGGTGCGGGCGGCCGTGCCGGGGCGGAGCACGGGGGCGCGGTGCGAGGAGTGTGCGCGGCTGGACCGGGCGCACTCGGTGGCCGCCGACAGCCTCGCGGACGACCCGAGGCCGTACCGCGTCTATCTGGCCTGGTTCGGTCCCGGCCTGCTCAAGGTCGGCATCACCGGCGAAGAGCGGGGTTCGGCCCGGCTGCTTGAGCAGGGGGCCGTCTGCTTCACCTGGCTGGGCACCGGGCCGCTCATGGCCGCGCGGCGCACAGAGGAGTTGCTGCGTGCCGCGCTCGGCGTGCCGGATCGTATTCCGTACACCGCGAAGAGGGCGGTGCGGGCCGCGTTGCCGGAGACGGAGGCCGAACGGACGGCCGAGATCGCGGAGTTGCATGCGTGTGCCGTGCGGCTCGGCGGCTGGCCGGAGTCTCTGGAGCCGGCTCCCTGCCAACCCGTCGATCACGCCGGGGTGTTCGGACTCGCCGGCCTGCCGGCGGCGACGGGCGAGGTGAGCGAGCTCGTGGCGGGCGGTGCGGTGAGCGGCCGGCTGGTGGCGGCCGCCGGACCCGACCTGCACGTGCTGACCGAGGGCGGGGGCACCGTCGTACTCGACACGCGGTTGATGACGGGGTGGGAGCTGGTTCCCGCCGGGAGTGAGCAAGTCACCGTGCCGATACGGCAGTTCAAGGCACCGCCGGGCGTGCAGTCCGGGCTGTTCTGACGGCGGGACGTCGGAGAGCCGGGCGCCTGAGTATCGGACGTCTGGGTGGGGTTCCCAGGGGTTGCCTGAGAGCCTCCTGTGCGTTTCTCAGGAAAATCACAGATTCCCGAAAGCGTGCTCTCAGAGGCCCCCGACATCGTGTCCGGCATGACCACGACCTCGCCCCAGGGGCGCACCGAACTGCTGAGGCCGGACGGGAGCCCCGTCCGAGTGCTTGTGGTGGACGACGAGTTGTCGATCACCGAGCTGCTGTCCATGGCCCTTCGCTATGAGGGATGGCAGATCCGGAGTGCCGGTGACGGCACCGGAGCGATCCAGGCCGCCCGTGACTTCCGGCCCGACGCCGTCGTCCTGGACATGATGCTTCCCGACATGGACGGGCTGACCGTTCTGGGGCGGCTGCGGCGCGACCTGCCGGAGGTGCCGGTGCTCTTCCTGACCGCGAAGGACGCGGTCGAGGACCGTATCGCGGGGCTCACCGCCGGTGGCGACGACTACGTCACCAAGCCGTTCAGCCTCGAGGAGGTCGTGGCGCGGCTGCGGGGCCTCATCCGGCGCTCGGGTGCGGCCGACCGGCGGTCCGACTCCGTGCTGGTCGTCGGTGACCTCGCCCTCGACGAGGACAGTCACGAGGTGTCGCGGGCCGGGCAGGGCATCCACCTCACCGCGACCGAGTTCGAGCTGCTGCGCTTCCTGATGCGCAACCCGCGCCGGGTGCTGAGCAAGGCGCAGATCCTGGACCGGGTGTGGTCGTACGACTTCGGCGGCCAGGCCAACGTGGTCGAGCTGTACATCTCCTACCTGCGGCGGAAGATCGACGCGGGCCGTGAGCCGATGATCCACACCCGGCGTGGTGCCGGTTACCTGATCAAGCCCGCGGCGTCATGAGCGGGCGACGACGGCCGCGTACGCAGAAGAAGCCGGCGGGCAAGCCGCGCACCCTGCGGAGCCGGCTCGTCGTCGCATCGGTGGTGCTGATCGCCGTGGTCTGCGCGGTGATCGGCACGGTGACCACGCTGGCGCTGCGGTCGCATCTGTACGAGCAGCTGGACGGCCAGGTGAGCGAGAACGCGACGCGGGCGTCGGGTGACTTCAAGCCTTCCGGCGCCAAGGACGGCGGCGCCCCGAACGCGCAGCCGCCGCCCAAGAAGACCCTCGACCAGCTCGTCGAGAACGGTCCGCAGCTGGACGGCAACGTCGCGGTGGAGATCGAGAACGGCTCCGTCACCGAAGGCAGGGTCGGCAAGAAGGACGACTTCCAGCAGATGGGTGCCGTGGAGCTCAGCGCGGCTCAGCTGAAGGTGTTCGACTCCGTCCCGAAGGACGACAGCGCACACACGGTGGAGATCCCCGGGCTCGGCGGCTACCGCGTCAAGTACGCGGACGGCCCCAACGGCACCTACTACGTCGCCATCCCCACCGCCGAAACCGACAGCACCATCAACACGCTGATCCTCGTCGAGCTGAGCGTCACCGCCGCCGGCCTCGTCGCCGCCGGCATCGCCGGCTACGTCCTCGTCGGCGTAGCCACCCGCCCGCTCCGCAAGGTCGCCGCCACCGCCACCCGCGTCTCCGAACTCCCGCTGCACACCGGCGAGGTGAACCTCAGCGAGCGTGTGCCCGAGTCGGAGACCGACCCGCACACCGAGGTCGGGCAGGTCGGGGCCGCTCTGAACCGGATGCTGAACCACGTCCACGGGGCGCTGCACGCCCGCCAGCAGAGCGAGATGCGGGTACGGCAGTTCGTCGCGGACGCCAGCCATGAGCTCAGGACACCTCTGGCCTCCATTCGCGGGTACGCCGAGCTGACCCGGCGCGGCAGAGAGCAGGTCGGGCCGGACACCCGGCACGCCCTGGGCCGTATCGAGTCCGAGGCGGGCCGGATGACGTTCCTCGTCGAGGACCTGCTGCTGCTCGCCCGCCTGGATGCCGGGCGGCCTCTCCAGTTCGAGCAGACCGATCTCGTACCGCTCGTCGTGGACACCATCAGCGACGCGCGCGCGGCCGGGCCGGAGCACATCTGGCGCCTCGACCTGCCCGACGAGCCGGCACTGGTGTCGGCGGACGCGGCCCGGTTGCAGCAGGTGTTCGTCAACCTGCTGGCCAATGCCGGCAAGCACACCCCGCCGGGTACGACCGTCACCGCGCGCGTGCAGCGGCGCGGGCCGTGGCTGTGCGTGGACGTGGAGGACGACGGCCAGGGCATCCCGCCCGATCTGCTCCCGCGGGTCTTCGAACGGTTCGCGCGCGGCGACTCCTCGCGTTCCCGTGTCTCCGGGTCCACCGGACTGGGACTTGCCATCGTGCAGGCCGTCGCGGCCGCGCACGACGGCGCGGTGACCGTCGACAGCGTTCCCGGGCGCACCGTGTTCACCGTGCACCTGCCCGCGCTGGGCCCGGTGGTGCCCCACCCGGCACCCGAAACGAACTGGCAATCGCACTCACAGGCACAGCACAGCGCTGCCATATGGGTGCAACAGGGGGCCTGACCAGAGTCGTTGGCATGCGAACCGACTCTTCTCCCGGCACTCTGCCGGCGCGGGAGCACCTCCCGGCCACAGACGCCGGAACGCCTGTCCTGGACGTAGTGATCCCCGTCTACAACGAGGAGAAGGACCTCCAGCCGTGTGTGCTGAGACTGCACGAGCACCTCAAGCGCACGTTCCCCTACGCGTTCCGCATCACGATCGCGGACAACGCGTCGACGGACACCACCCCGCGGGTGTCCGCGCGGCTGGAGGCGGAGCTCCCGGAGGTGCGGGCCTTCCGGCTGGAGCAGAAGGGCCGCGGCCGGGCGCTGCGGACCGTCTGGTCCTCCTCGGACGCCCCGGTCCTCGCCTACATGGACGTGGACCTGTCCACCGACCTCAACGCGCTGCTGCCGCTGGTGGCACCGCTGATCTCCGGCCACTCGGACCTCGCGATCGGCTCCCGGCTGGCGCGTAGCTCGCGGGTGGTGCGCGGTGCCAAGCGGGAGTTCATCAGCCGCTCCTACAACCTCATCCTGCGCGGCTCCCTCCAGGCCCGCTTCTCGGACGCGCAGTGCGGCTTCAAGGCCATCCGCCGGGACGTCGCCCAGGTGCTGCTGCCTCTCGTGGAGGACAGCGGCTGGTTCTTCGACACCGAGATGCTGGTGATCGCCGAGCGGGCCGGGCTGCGGATCCACGAGGTACCCGTCGACTGGGTCGACGACCCGGATTCGACGGTCCACATCGTGAAGACCGCGACCGATGACCTCAAGGGGGTATGGCGCGTGGGCAGGGCTCTGGCCACCGGCTCGCTGCCACTGGACCGGATCACCCGGCCGTTCGGCGACGACCCGCGCGACCGCGACATCCAGGACGTGCCGAAGGGCCTGGCCCGCCAGCTGGTCGGCTTCTGTGTCGTCGGCGGTCTGTCGACGCTCTTCTACCTGGTGCTCTACAGCGCCTTCCGGCAGTTCGGCGGCTCGCAGACCGCCAACGCGCTCGCCCTGCTGGTCTCGGCGGTCGCCAACACGGCGGCCAACCGCCGGCTGACCTTCGGGGTGCGCGGCAGCGGCGGCGCCGTCCGGCACCAGGCACAGGGCCTGGTCGTCTTCGGCATCGGCCTCGCGCTGACCAGTGGCTCCCTCGCCGCCCTGAACGCGGCGTCCTCCGACCCCGCGCACTCCACCGAACTCGCGGTGCTCATCGCCGCCAACCTGGCCGCGACGGTGCTGCGCTTCCTGCTCTTCCGTGCCTGGGTGTTCCCGGACAGGCGCGAGTCGACGGTCGTGGCCGCGCACACGCCGTCCGCCCCGGCCTCCTTCACGGCACCCGGAGCCCACCAGCAGCCGTACCCGCCGCTGCCGCAGCGCCCGGCGGCCCAGGCGCCTACGCAGGCCCCCCAGTACGCCACGGCGCCCCGATCGCCGTACGACAGCGACCAGTTCGGCTCCAGCCAGTCCGGCACCAGCCGGTTCGACACCACCCCGTTCCGCGCCGGTGAAGCCGCGGACCGCACCAGCAGGGACGCGACCGCGTGGCTCCAGCCGGTGCGCCCGACCGGCACCGACCCGAAGGACGCCTGATGACCACCCACACCGACCATCCGATCCCCCAGGGCCCCTCGGCGTGTGAGCCGCCGACAGCCGCTACGGACACGGCCGTTCAGGAGCCGGTGACCACCCCGGCTCCGTCGGCACCCCAATCCGGCGAACCCCGGCAGCCCTTCGTCCGCAGACTGTGGCGGGGGCGGCCCGAGGACCCGCGCTGGGCGCGACCCGCGTTCCTCGGCCTGCTGCTCGCGACCGCCGCGCTCTACCTCTACAACCTGAGCGCGTCCGGTTACTCCAACTCCTTCTACTCGGCGGCCGTCCAGGCGGGCAGCAAGTCCTGGAAGGCGATGTTCTTCGGCTCGCTGGACGCGAGCAACGCCATCACCGTCGACAAGCCCTCGGCCTTCCTGTGGCCGATGGAGATCTCGGTCAGGATCTTCGGCCCCAACTCGTGGGCGATCCTCACTCCGGAAGTCCTCATGGGCGTCGGCACCGTCGCGGTCGTCTACGCGTCCGTGCGCCGCCGGTTCAGCCCCGGGGCCGGTCTGATCGCGGGCGCCGTGCTCGCGCTCACTCCGGTCGCGGCACTGATGTTCCGGTTCAACAACCCGGACGCGATGCTGGCGCTGCTGATGGCACTGGCCTGCTACCTCGTGATCCGCGCCCTGGAGGACGGCCGTACGAAGTGGCTGGTGTGGGCCGGTGTCGCGATCGGCTTCGCGTTCCTCGCCAAGACCCTGCAGGCCTTCGTCATCCTGCCGTCGCTCGCGATCGTCTACGCGGTCTGCGCGCCGGTGAATCTGAAGAAGCGCTTCGCGCAGCTCGGTCTCGCGACCGGTGCGATGGTCGTGGCCGGCGGCTGGTGGGTGGCGATCGTCGAGCTGTGGCCGGCGTCGTCGCGTCCGTACATCGGCGGCTCGCAGAACAACAGTTTCCTGGAGCTGACCTTCGGCTACAACGGCCTCGGCCGCATCAACGGCGAGGAGACCGGCAGCGTCGGCGGCGGTGGCGCGGGCGGCACCGGACAGTGGGGCGAGACCGGCTGGGACCGGATGTTCAACTCCGAGATCGGCGCCCAGATCTCCTGGCTGCTGCCCGCCGCGCTGATCCTGCTCGTCGCCGGTCTGGTGGCCACCCTCCCCCACTCTCGACTTCGCTCGAGCGGGGGGACCCCCATGCTCGACCGGACGTCGGTGACCCGGAGTTCGTTCCTGGTGTGGGGTGGCTCGCTGCTGATCACCATGGTGGTCTTCAGCTACATGGCGGGCATCTTCCACCAGTACTACACGATCGCCCTCGCCCCCTACATCGCGGCCGTGATCGGCATGGGCTCGGCGACCCTGTGGGAGAAGCGGGGCGAGATGTGGGCGTCGCTCACCCTCGCGGCCACGGTCGTGGCGAGCTCCGCCTGGGGTTACGTCCTGCTCAACCGCACCCCGGACTACCTGCCCTGGCTGAAGTGGCTGGTGCTGACCGGCGGCCTGGCCGCCGCCCTCGGCCTGATCTTCGTGGCCAGGCTCGGCCGGCAGCTCGCCCTCGCCGCCGTGGCGCTGGGCATCGTGGCCTCGCTGGCCGGCCCGGCGGCGTACACGCTGAGCACGGTGAACTCCGCGCACACCGGCTCCATCCCGACGGCCGGTCCGGCGGGCGCGAGCATGATGGGCGGCCGGGGCGGCGGTCCCGGCGGCGGTGGCGTCCCGGGTGGCGGCCAGAACCAGCAGAACGGCAACGGCACCACGCAGGGCGGCACGCCCGGCGGTACCGGTACCTTCCCCGGCGGGGGCATGCCCGGCCGGAACCAGCAGGGCAACGGCGTCCCCGGCGGTGGTCAGGCCGGTGACGGTGGCGGCATGGGCGGCGGCGGAGGCGTGGGCGGTCTGCTCAACGGCGCCACCGTCACCGACGAGGCCAAGAAGCTGCTGGAGACCGACGCCGACCAGTACACCTGGGCCGCGGCGGCCATCGGCGCCCAGAACGCCGCGAGCTACCAACTCGCCACCGGCGAACCGGTGATGGCGATCGGCGGCTTCAACGGCACCGACCCGTCACCGACGCTGGCCCAGTTCAAGCAGTACGTGGAGGACGGCAGGATCCACTACTTCGTCTCGTCCGGCACCGGCGGCGGCATGGGTGGCAGCAGCGACGGCACGTCCTCGCAGATCACCACCTGGATCGAAACCAACTTCGAGAAGGTGACGGTCGGTTCGGCCACCTTCTACGACCTGACGCAGAAGGCGTAAGCACAAGGCGTAAGCAGAAGGCCTTCGGGCCGGAACGACGAGGAAGGGCGATGGCCGCGGCCACCGCCCTTCCTCATATCTTCGTTGTACGCCGTATGGGAACTGTTCTACGGTGTACAGCATGACGACGTCCCCCCAGGAACAGACTCCTGCGCAGACTCAACAGACGGGCGGCCACCCCCAGCGCTGGCTGATCCTCGGTGTCATCTGCCTCGCACAGCTCACCGTGCTGCTCGACAACACCGTCCTGAACGTGGCGATCCCCTCCCTCACCCGGGAACTGGGCGCGGGCACCTCCGACATCCAGTGGATGATCAACGCCTACTCGCTGGTGCAGTCCGGCCTGCTGCTCACCGCGGGCAGCGCCGCCGACCGCTACGGCCGCAAGAAGATGCTGATCGCGGGACTGGTCCTGTTCGGCGCGGGCTCGTTGGTGGCCGGACTGGCGGACTCCACCGCCCAGTTGATCGCGGCGCGGGCCGGCATGGGCATCGGCGGCGCGCTGCTGATGACCACCACTCTCGCCGTGGCGATGCAGATCTTCGCCCCCGAGGAGCAGCCGAAGGCGATCGGCATCTGGGCCGCGGTGAACTCGCTGGGCTTCGCGACCGGACCGCTCATCGGCGGCTTCATGCTGAACCACTTCTGGTGGGGAGCGATCTTCCTGATCAACCTGCCGGTCGCCGCACTGGGCCTGGTGGCGGTCGTCGCACTCGTCCCCGAGTCGAAGAACCCGCAGGGCGACCGGCCCGACCTGCTCGGCGCCCTGCTGTCCACGATCGGCATGGCCTCCCTGGTGTTCGCGATCATCTCCGGGCCGGAGCACGGCTGGACCTCCGGCCGGGTCATGGCTCCGGCGGCCGTCGCCGTCGTCGTGCTGGCCGCCTTCGGGTACTGGGAGAGCCGGATCCCCTACCCCATGCTCGACATGCACTTCTTCAGGAACCGCCGCTTCACGGGAGCGGTCGCCGGCGCGGTACTGATCACCTTCGGGATGGGCGGATCGCTCTTCCTGCTCACCCAGCACATGCAGTTCGTGCTCGGTTACGGCCCCCTGGAGGCGGGCCTGCGTACGGCCCCGCTCGCCTTGATGATCGTGGCGCTGAACTTCACCGGGGTGTCGGCGAAGTGGGCGACCCGGCTCGGGACCCCCCTGTCCATCGGGCTGGGCATGACGGTGATGGCGGCCGGCCTCCTCTCGATCGCCACGATCTCCTCCGGGGGTTACGCCGGCACGCTGCTGGGGCTGCTGCTCATCGGCGCGGGGGCCGCGGTCGCCAGCCCGGCGATGTCCCACGCGATCATGAGTGCGATCCCGCCGGAGAAGGCCGGGGTCGGCGCGGGGATCAACGGCACGGTGGCGGAGTTCGGGCAGGGTCTGGGGGTGGCGGTGCTCGGGGCTGTGCTGAACTCGCGGTTCGCGGCGCTGATTCCGGTGGCTGCTTCCTCGTTGCCGGCGGCGTTGGCCGAAGCGGGGTCGGCCGAGGAGAGGGCGCGCATCACGGATGCGTTCGCCTCCGGGCTGGAGAGCAGTCAGTTGGTGGGGGCCGTGGCTGTGTTGCTCGGCGGTCTGGTCGCCGCCGCGTTGTTGCGTCGGGCGGAGCGGGCAGACTCCGCCTAGGAGCCCGGGTGGGTGAGCCCGGCGTGCGACCGCGGGTTGTGCGTGGCTGGTCGCGCGGTTCCGCGCGCCCCTGGAGGGGCGCTTAGCATGACCGGCAGTGAGTAAGTCTAGGAAGGTGCGCCATGGCGAAGACGGTCCGGTCTGCGGCGCGGACCAGCGTCTGGCTGGAGGGCAAGGCGCGCCGGGGCGGGCGCGGGGGTGGGCAGCCGTCGGGGCTGGACCGCGACCGGATCACCGAGGTCTCCGTGCGGCTGTTGGACGCGGAGGGGCTGGCCAGGTTCTCCATGCGCCGGCTGGCCGCCGAGCTGAACGTCACAGCGATGTCCGTCTACTGGTACGTCGACACCAAGGACGACCTCCTCGAACTCGCCATGGACGCGGTCATGGGGGAGCTGGAGCTGCCCGACCCGGCGGCCGACGAGGACTGGCGCGGCCAGTTGCGCACGCTTGCCCAGGGGTACCGGGCCATGCTGGTCCGCCACCCCTGGCTGTCGCCCCTGGCCGGACGCTTCCTCAACATCGGCCCCAACTACCTGGCCTTCTCCCGGGTCGTCCAGCAGGTCATCCGCAAGACCGGCCTGCCCGTGCACCGGCTGACCGGGGCCATCTCGGCCGTCTTCCAGTTCGTCTACGGCTACGGCACACTCGAGGGCCACTTCTACAGCCGTGTGACGGACACCGGCATGACCCCGGACGAGTACTTCCGGACCGCCATGAACGAGGTGACGGAGTTCCCGGGCGCCACCGAGGTCATCCAGGAGTCCACGGAGATCATGGAGGCCCGCGGCGGCGACACCGTCGAGGAGATGCTGGAGCGGGACTTCGAGTTCGCCCTGGACCTGCTGGTGGCGGGAATCGAGGCGATGGTGGCGAGGGCTTAGCTCCCGTGGCCCGTGGCCCGTGGCCCGGGGTCAGTCGTCCGAGGCCAACCGGGCCGGGAAACCGCCGGTGGCGACCGGCCCCCACCGCTCCGGTTCGACCCGGATGATCGACTTGCCCTGCTTCAGCATGGCCGCCCGGTACTCGTCCCAGTCCGGGTGCTCACCGGCGATGTTCCTGTAGTACTCCACGAGCGGCTCGACGGAGTCGGGTGTGTCGATGACCTCGGCCGTGCCGTCGATCTGCACCCACGGCCCGTCCCAGTCGTCGCTCAGCACGATGAGGCTGACCCGGGGGTCCCGCCTGGCGTTGCGGGTCTTGGCGCGCTCGGGATAGGTCGAGACGACGATTCGCCCCGAGTCGTCGACCCCGCAGGTCAGCGGCGACCCCTGAGGGCTGCCGTCGGACCGGCGGGTGAGCAGGATGGCGTGGTGCCGGGGACGTACGAAGTCCAGCAACTCGTCCAGTGAGACGGCGGTATTGGTCGCGATGTTCGGTGCCATGGGCTCAGCCTAGGACGCCGGTCCACCACGCCGGTCTACGACTCCAGCGCCTCGGCGAGGTTGTCGTACACGGGGACGTCCCGCCGCGCCCCGGTCAGCTCCAGGACGCGGCCGGCCACCCCGCCGGGCATCGCCACCACCCGTACCAGCGCCCGCGGCGGGAGGCGGTGGCGTATGTCGTTGACGAGTCGTACGCCCTGGGAGTCCATGAAGTGGGTCCCGGTGAGGTCGAGGACCAGCAGGCGCAGCCGGCCGGCGCGGGCGTCGACGGCGGACAGGATGCGGGCGTACAGGCCCGGGGCGTTGCAGAAGTCGATCTCCGGGGGCAGGGCGATCACGGTGCAGCCGGGCAGATCTCGCAGATCACGCAGCTCGCACGGATTCGGGATGAAGGTCATGGCACTCTCACCTGGCAGACGTTCGTCCGTATTCCGGGGAGGCCACTTCCTGACCTGTCGCCCCCCATTCCACCACGCCGACGACTGCGTCCGAAAGTGCTCCTGGCCCTCCGTCGGCCGGACGTCACCTGGACGCAACCAAGCAGATAAAGTGCTGTCCGTCCTGTGCTCGCAGTCGGGAATGTGCTGCGGAGCTCTCCTGCGCACGGCCATTGGCCGTGCACGCCGAAGAGGTTCGTGGTGGCTGCGTCCGAGTTTCCTGATTTGCCCGGTTTCCCTGCCGGTTTCGAGCTGGCGGAAGCCCTGACGGTGGCGGCTCAGCAACTGCACGACACGGTCACCCCGCACAGCACCATGCGGGCCGCGGTCCGGCTGGCCGTGCACATCGTGCCCGGCGCCGACCACGCGGGCATCTCCGTCATCGAGAGCAGTCGGCACCGCCGTACGGTCGCCTGGACCGACGAGGTCGTGCGCACGGCCGAGTCCGGGCACCCGGAGCGCGAGCAGGACCCGTACTGGGAAGGCCTGTGGACGGCGCCCGTCGTACGGGTGGAGGACAGCGAGGCCGATGACGGCGGGAGCGTCCTCGCGGAGCTGGGCCTGCGCTCGGCGTTGTCGCTGCGGCTGCGCGCCGACCGCCGCCGCCTCACCGTGCTCACGGCCTACGCCCGCAAGCCGCGCGCCTTCGACGAGGCCGCCACCCGCGTCGGACGCCTCTTCACCGCGCACGTCAGCCTCGCCCTCGACTCCGCGACCGTGCGCGAGCAGCTGACGGAGGCCATGCGCACCCGGGACCTCATCGGACAGGCCACCGGGATTCTCATGGAACGCATGGACATGGACGCGGCCGAGGCCTTCGAGTCCCTGGTCAAGGCCTCGCAGCGGGAGAACGTCAAGCTGCGCGACCTCGCCCGCCGCATCGTCGATGCGAACAACCCCACATGACCGGCGGGGTGCGCCAAGGCGTTAACGGCCGTTGACGGGATATCCGTACGGTCATGAGTCCTGACACGCCCGACACGCTGGAGATGGCCATCGTGCGCAGCAGCGGCCTCGACACGCTGCTGCGGGATCTGACCGACCGTGCCGTCGAGGCGGTGCCAGGCGCCGCCGCGTGCAGTATCACGGTGCGCCGCGCCGACCGCCTGCTGACGCTGGCAGGCAGCCGCGGCATGCCGAGCGGCCTCGACCAGCGCCAGTACGAGAACGGGTCGGGGCCGTGCGTGGAGGCCGCCGAGACCCAGGCCGAGCAGTACGCCTCCGACCTGGAGACGGAGACCCGCTGGCCCACCTACACGTCGTACGCCCTCTCGGTCGGCGTGCGCTGCGTGCTGGCGCTGCCGATCGACGTCGAGGGCGAAAGAGGCGCCGCCCTCAACCTCTACGGCGTGGAGACCGGCGCGCTGGGCGGGGGCCGGGACGCGGCCCGCGCCTTCGCCGCCCGGGTGGGCGACGCGGTCAACGTCGCCCTGCGGGTCGAGCGCCGCCGGGAGTCCGCCGCCGACGTGCGCACCGCGCTGCTCTCCCGCAGCGTCATCGACCAGGCGATCGGCATCCTCATGGCCCAGGAACGCATCGACGCCCACAACGCCCTGCAACGCCTGCGCCGGGTCTCGCAGGACCACAACGTCAAACTCCGCGACCTGTGCACCGACCTGGTGACACGAGCGAGCGGCGGCGGCAATCGACGTTAGGCCTGCGGGAGCGACTCGCCCTGCACCGCCTGGATGTCCAGCTCCACCTTCAGGGTGGTACCGATGGCGGCGATGCCCGCCTGGACGACCTGGTTGTAGTCCATGGCGAAGTCCTCGCGCCGCAGTTGGGCCGTCGCCCGGAACGCCGCCCGGGTGCCGCCCCATGGGTCCGAACCCGTGCCGAGGTAGGCCAGATCCAGGTCCACCGGTCGTACGACTCCGTGCAACCCCAGTTCACCGTGGACGGTCCAGCGGTCGGAACCGGCCGCCGTCAGCCCCGTCGACCGGTAGGTGATCTCCGGGAAGCGCTCGACGTCGAGAAAGTCCGCGGACCTCAGGTGGGTGTCCCGCATGCCGTTGCCGGTGTCGATGGACGCGGCCCGGATGACCGCCTCGACGCGGGACTTGCTCACGTCGTCGGGGGCGACCTCGATGGAGGCAGCGAAGTCGGTGAACCGTCCGCGCACGCTGGAGATTCCCAGGTGCTGGGCCACCGCGGCCACACTGGAGTGCGCCGGATCGACGGTCCACGGTCCCGGCGGCGGCAGTTCGGTGCCGCCCTGCCGGGCCAGCGTCACCGTGCCGACCTCGGCCCGCCCGCTCGCGGTGACGAGGGCGCTCGCCGCGGCGGGCGCGTATCCGACCGCCGTGACGATCACGGTGTACGCCCCCGGCGCGAGCTCGCTCGCGTCCCGCACGGCCCCGTCCCCGTCGGCCTCGGCGCGCAGCACCTGCGAGCCGGCCATGTCGGTCACCGTGACGACCGCGTGCGACACGGCCCATCCGTCCCGCGTACGGATCTTCGCGGTCAGTCCCATCTCACGTAACTCCTCGAATGAGACCGGCCCGTGGGGGTGCGCACCTCCGCTCGGAGTGCGCACAGCGCCACGGGCCGGGGCTGAACTACTCGCCGGGGTGGGCGAGTTCGATGTCGTGGTCGTCGACCCCGCGGCCGTCGACGGTCAGGGCGGTCGCCACCGGCGGGTACCCCGTCGCGATGACGGTGTAGTCGCCGCCGTCCAGGTCGGCGAAGGCGTACGCCCCGTCCGTCCCGGTGGTGGACGTCCCGACCACGTTGCCCGCCGCGTCCACGAGCGTGACCCGCGCGTCCGCCAGCGGACCGTGCGGCGCCCGTACGACACCCTGGAGCTGCGCTCCGGCATCGAGGTCGATCTCGATCCGGGTGACCCCGGTGCCGCCGATCTCGACGGGCAGGGCCCGCGGCCGGTGGCCGGCGGCGTTCACCGCGACGGTCACCGTCCCCGGAATCAGCTCGGTGAAGGCGAACTCGCCCTGCTCGCCGGTGGCGGCGGTGGCCAGCAGGTCACCGCGCACGTCCGTCACGATCACCATGGCGTCCTTGACGGGCAGCGCGCTCTGCGCGGCCCGCACGACACCGCTGAGCCCGCTGGTGCCGCTGAGCAGGATGTCGTACGACACCGGCTCGTCCCCCACGACCACGGTGGACGCCTGCGGCTGGAACCCGTCGGCGGAGGCGATCAGGACGTACGACCCGGCACCCGGCGCGTCCACGCCGTAGGAACCGTCGGCCTGTGCGACGGACCGGCCCAGCTGCCGTCCCGCCAGCGAGATCAGCGTGACGGCGGCCTGCGGGACGGGCGCGCTCTCGGCACCGCGGACATGGCCGCGGACCGGAATTCCACCTGACACCGGTGCGGTCCCCCTCTCGACGGTGGCGACGGCCGCGAGCCTCTGCGTGCCCTGCGGACCGGCTTCGGTGCTCGTCTCGGCGACGGCCGGGCTCGGGACCTTCTCGGCGGCCGGAGCGACGTCGGCGCCCTCGGCACCGGCGGCCGGAGCCTTCGCCGCCGCGGCCTGCGCCAGCCCGCCCGAGGTCCGCAGCGGGACCTCCTTGATGAACAGCGTGACCAGGAAGGCGACCAGCGCGAGCGGCGCGGCGATCAGGAAGACGTCCGCGATGCCGTGGCCGTACGCGCTCTCCATCACGGTGCGCAGCGGACCGGGCAGACTGTCCATGTCCGGGATGCTGCTGCCGGTGCTCGAACCGGCGGCGGCGGACGCGTACTTGGGGTCGAGCGTGCTGAGGCCGTCCTTGGCGTAGTCGGTGATCCGGTTGGCCATGACGGCGCCCAGCGCCGAGACGCCGACCGCACCGCCGAGGGACCGGAAGAACGTCACCGTGGAGCTGGCCGCGCCCAGGTCGGCCGGGTCCACCTGGTTCTGCGTGCACAGCACCAGGTTCTGCATCATCATGCCGATGCCGAGGCCCAGGAGCGCCATGAAGATCGCGATGTGCCAGTACTCGGTGTCGTAGCGGATCGTGCCGAGCAGGCCCAGCCCCGCGGTCACGAGCACACCGCCGGCCAGCAGCCAGGCCTTCCAGCGGCCGGTCTTGGTGATGACCTGCCCGGAGACCGTCGACGAGACGAACAGACCGCCGATCATCGGGATGGTCATGACGCCGGACATCGTCGGCGACTTGTCGCGGGCCAGCTGGAAGTACTGGCTGAAGAAGACCGTGCCGGTGAACATCGCGACGCCCACGAAGAGCGAGGCGATGGAGGACAGGGTGATGGTGCGGTTGCGGAACAGCCGCAGCGGGATGATCGGCTCGCTCGCCTTGGACTCGACGAGCACGAACAGCAGGCCGAGCACGACCGAGCCGCCGACCATCGCGTACGTCTGCCACGACACCCAGTCGAACTTGTCACCGGCGAAGGTGACCCAGAGCAGCAGCAGCGAGACAGCGGCGGAGATGAAGAACGCGCCGCCCCAGTCGACCTTCACGTCCCGCTTCACGACGGGCAGGTGCAGGGTCTTCTGCAGCACGATCAGCGCGATGACCGCGAACGGCACACCGACGTAGAAGCACCAGCGCCAGCCGAGCCAGCTGGTGTCGGTGATGACACCGCCGAGCAGCGGACCGCCGACGGTGGCGATGGCGAAGGTCGCGCCGAGGTAGCCGGAGTAGCGCCCACGCTCACGCGGGGAGATCATCGCGGCCATCACGATCTGCGCGAGGGCGGACAGACCGCCGACGCCGATGCCCTGCACCACGCGGCACGCGATCAGCATGCCGGGGTTCTGCGACAGACCCGCGGCGGCCGATCCGAGCACGTAGATGACGAGGGCTATCTGGACGAGAGCCTTCTTGCTGAACAGGTCGGAGAGCTTGCCCCACAGAGGCGTGGCCGCCGTCATGGACAGCAGCGCGGCGGTGACGACCCAGGTGTAGGCGGACTGGCCGCCGCCGAGGTCGCCGATGATCTCGGGGAGGGCGTTGGTGACGATCGTGGACGACAGGATCGCCACGAACATTCCGAGCAGCAACCCGGAGAGCGCTTCCATGATCTGCCGGTGCGTCATCTGGACGCCGTCCGGGGAGCCTCCCCCGTGCTTGGCGTGGGCCCGCACACCGGCCGGTGTGGTCGTTGCCATGGACTTCCTTCTCTTACTTGGTGATCGCGGGTGTACGGGGGGACTGCTCGGCCACGGGAGCGGTGGGCGGCCGGGGCTCCACGTCGGAGGGGAGCGGGGCGTGCGTGGCATGCGAGGCATGCGGTGTGTGGGAGACACGGCAGTCGTCGAAGCTCGCCCGGAGCCGTGCCATCAGCACGGTCAGCTGGGCCACCTCGTCGTCGCTCCAGTCGCTCAGCCGCTCGGCGAGGATCCGGCAGGTCAGCCGGGACATCTCGGCCAGCCGGGCCTGGCCCGCGGGCGTGAGGCGCAGGATGCGGGAGCGCTTGTCCGCCGGGTCGGGGGAGCGGTCGATCCAGCCGCGCTCGGCCACATGGGCCACATGCCTGCTGGTCACCGACATGTCCACGGCGAGCAGTTCCGCGAGCTTGCTCATGCGCATGTCCCCGTGGCGGCCGAGCAGCGTGAGCACGGCGGCGGAACCGCTCGGGCAGTCGGGCGGCATGATCCGTCCCAGCTCCCGGCGCACGGCGCCGAAGGCACTGAACTGACGGATCAGCTCCTCGTACTGCGCCTGCTCGGCCATCACACACCTCCCGTGTTCGTTGCTTAGGGCAACCATAGAACCGGTTGGTTGTTACAGGCAAATAAGGAGCGGGGGGCCGCGGTCAAAAAGTTGGCAAAGGCAAGTATTGCGACCGTAAACGCACAGCTGAGGGAATGTGGTGCGGACCCGGAGCCCCCGCTTGGGCCACACCCTTGGATTCGCTAGGGTCTCGGGGCATGGCTAACACGCAGGGCCCCCAGGGCAACCACGACCCCGCCGGCAGCACCCAGATGTTCCGCGCGTTCGTCGACGAGGCCCCTCAGGGCCGGCAGCGGCAGGCGGCTCCCTCTTCCTCCGGCGGTCCCCGCCTCGGCCTGATCATCGGCATCGTCGCCGCGGTGGCGATCGTTGCGGCGGTGGCCTGGCTGGCGCTCAAGTAACACCCAGGAGTCACCTCCGTGGCGGACTCGCCGTCGTACGACGGGGCTTGGTGCCTTCGGGCGGCGGAGTGCGCGCACCGGCGCCGATCGGGGCGGGTTCCGGGCTGCCCTCCGGAATGGCCTCCGGGGCATACGGATTGCCCGCGTCGCCGCTGAACCGCCGGCCGGCACCGGCGTCACCTGCCGGTCGGCGTCGGCGCCGGCGCCGTACCGGAGACCCGGGGCGGACCACCGCACGCCGCCCCGTGGCGACGCGACCGCCACCACCGCCCCGCACGCGGCGGCCGACGCGTCGCCCAGCACGACGACGGCCGCCGACGCGCCGGTCAGGGCGCACCGACGGCCAAATTGTCCGTCCGGAACGGGTCGCTCGAAGCATCTCGGAATGGTGGCCGACGCCCCGTCGAACAGGAGACCCCTGGCGAGGGCTCCCACAGCCCGGGCCTCAGCCAGGGACGGAACCCTGAGGCTCAGCCCCGAGACCAGGCCCTCAGGGATCGAACCCCGAGGCGCAGCCCCGGCCCCGAGACCAGCCCCGGGCCTGTAACCCTGAGGCTCAGCCCCGAGACCGGGCCCCGAGACCAGCCCCGGGCCTGTAACCCTGAGGCTCAGCCCCGAGACCGGGCCCCGAGACCGGGCCCCGAGACCGGGCCCCGAGACTCAGTCGGAGATGAGCCCCTCCCGCAGCTGCGCCAGTGTCCGGGTCAGCAGCCGGGAGACGTGCATCTGGGAGATGCCGACCTCCTCGCCGATCTGCGACTGGGTCATGTTGGCGAAGAAGCGCAGCATGATGATCTGGCGCTCGCGCGGCGGCAGCTTGGCCAGCAGCGGCTTCAGCGACTCCCGGTACTCCACGCCCTCCAGCGCCGTGTCCTCGTAGCCGAGGCGGTCCGCGAGGGAGCCCTCGCCGCCGTCGTCCTCGGGGGCCGGGGAGTCGAGCGAGGAGGCGGTGTAGGCGTTGCCGACCGCGAGGCCGTCGACGACGTCCTCCTCGGACACGCCCAGGACCACGGCGAGTTCGGTGACGGTCGGGGAGCGGTCCAGCTTCTGGGCGAGCTCGTCGCTGGCCTTGGTGAGGGCGAGCCGCAGCTCCTGGAGGCGCCGCGGGACGCGGACCGACCAGGACGTGTCCCGGAAGAACCGCTTGATCTCACCGACGACCGTCGGCATCGCGAACGTCGGGAACTCCACGCCGCGTTCGCAGTCGAAGCGGTCGATCGCCTTGATCAGGCCGATCGTGCCGACCTGGACGATGTCCTCCATCGGCTCGTTGCGGGAGCGGAAGCGGGCGGCCGCGTAGCGCACCAGCGGGAGGTTGAGCTCGATGAGGGTGTCCCGTACGTACGCGCGCTCGGGGCTGTTCTCGTCGAGTGCGGCAAGCCGCAGGAAGAGGGAGCGGGACAGGGTGCGGGTGTCGAGAGCTCCCGAGGTCGGGAGGGCCGGGGCCGGCGCGGCCTCGACGGCCGTTACGTCGTCGAGTGCGGGCGCGGGCTCGCTCTTTGTGAGCGTGAGCACCTTCGAGCTGCCCTGGTCTGCGGACATGCCACCCCCTTTGGGTCGCGGGACGGTACGGCGAACGCTCCGTCGAGGAACGTCAGCCTTCACCTGAATACCGGAGCCGAGGCCACGGCAAACGCGCTTCCGGCAGAATGTCACATGTCGGCAACACGCTGTAGTGACATGTCGACATGCGAGACGCGAATACGCCCTGCCTACAGGGGGTCTGACGGTATTTCGGCACAGAAATGCCGGGATCCGCGCTGGTGAGCGATTCAGTCCTGCCGGTGACGACTCGATCCCCTATTCGGTTACGAGCCGACCGGACTTCCGCCTACGCGTCGATCCGGTTCGCGGAACGCAGTCGCTGGAAGCTACGCGCGAGTAGCCGCGAGACGTGCATCTGGGAGACGCCGAGTTCCGCGCTGATCTGCGACTGGGTGAGATTGCTGTAGTAGCGCAGCAGAAGAATGCGCTGTTCCCGCTCCGGCAATTGCACCAGCAGGTGCCGTACGAGATCCCGGTGCTCCACGCCGTCCAGGGCGGGGTCCTCGTAGCCGAGCCGGTCCAGCAGTCCCGGCAGTCCGTCGCCCTCCTGGGCGGCCTCCAGCGAGGTGGCGTGGTACGACCGTCCGGCCTCGATGCAGGACAGCACCTCCTCCTCGGTGATGCGCAGCCGCTCGGCGATCTCGGAGGTCGTCGGGGTGCGCCCGAAGGCGGTGGTCAGGTCCTCGGTCGCGCTGTTGACCTGCACCCACAGCTCGTGGAGCCGGCGCGGGACGTGGACCGTACGGACGTTGTCGCGGAAGTACCGCTTGATCTCGCCGACGACGGTCGGCATCGCGAACGTCGGGAACTGCACGCCCCGGTCCGGGTCGAAGCGGTCGATGGCGTTGATGAGGCCGATGGTGCCGACCTGGATGACGTCCTCCATCGGCTCGTTGCGGGAGCGGAAGCGGGCGGCCGCGTAGCGCACGAGCGGGAGGTTGGCCTCGATGAGCGCCCCGCGCACGCGGCTGTGCTCCGGCGTGCCCGGCGCCAGCCCTTTGAGCTGGCCGAAGAGCACCTGCGTGAGTGCCCGGGTGTCCGCACCGCGGCTGCGTTGGGGTGTGGCCGGCGCTGCGGCCGGCGCGGCTTCGGCGACCTCGACGACTTCCTGGGGCGGCGCAGTACTGGCCGACACGGTCAACGCCACCTCTTCATCGGTCTTCATCGGTCAACTCATCCATCAAAAGCGGTCATAGCATCACAAGACATGTGCACTGTGTGCAAGCACCGCATAACGCCGTGTTGAGGTGAGAGTTGGGGCGGACGACACGAAAGAGCCCTCCGCCGTACCGGCGGAGGGCTGCTCAGGAGGTGAGGAATGCGAGGGGTGCCGGAGGTGCGAGAGGTCAGTACGCGTAGTCCGCGATCACCCAGGTGGCGAACTCCTGCCACAGGGCCACGCCGGCCTGGTGGTCGGGGTGCTCGACGTACCGGCGCAGGGCGGGCAGGTCGTCGAAGCCGGAGTTGATGGCGAAGTCGTAGGCGATGGGCCGGTCGCTGAGGTTCCAGCCGAGCTCCCAGGAGCGGATCTCGGGGATGGTGCCGTCGAGCGCCCGGAAGGCCTCGAAGCCCCGCACGACTCGCGGGTCGTCGCGCTCGACGCCCTCGTTGAGCTTGAAGAGGACCAGATGGCGGATCATGTGCGCTTCTCCTACTTGGCGCCGTCGGCGAGCCACGTGAAGAAGTCGCCGATGGACCTGGCTGCGTCCGATATGCCCTCGAAGGCTATCTGGACGTAGTCGGCGGCCTTGGCCGGGTCCGTGATGATCACGTAGAGCACGAAGACCACGGCAACGTAGACGGCGATCTTCTTCGCGTTCACCGCCATCGCGGCCTCCCTGTTTTCTCCGGTGTTGACCCCAACGAGCGCACATGATCGCACGAAGGGCCCCGTCTTTCGACGGGGCCCTTCTTCTGCGGTAGCGGAGGGATTTGAACCCTCGGTGACTTGCGCCACACTCGCTTTCGAGGCGAGCTCCTTCGGCCGCTCGGACACGCTACCGAGGGAGACCTTACAGCACGGTGGGGCATGGTTTGAAATCGGTATTCGGCCGGTACCGGGCGTCAGCGGGAGCGGAAGAAGTCGGTCAGCAGACGGGCGCACTCCCCGGCGAGCACACCCTCGATCACCTCGGGACGGTGGTTGAGCCGGCGGTCGCGGACGACGTCCCAGAGGGAGCCGGCCGCACCCGCCTTCTCGTCGCGGGCCCCGTAGACCACCCGGTCCACGCGGGACTGCACGATCGCGCCCGCACACATCGTGCAGGGCTCCAGCGTCACGACGAGCGTGCAGTCGGCCAGCCGCCACCCACCGAGCCGGGCGGCCGCCCGGCGGATCGCCAAAACCTCCGCGTGCGCGGTCGGGTCGCCGGTGGCCTCGCGTTCGTTGTGCCCGGCTGCCAGGACGGTTTCGCCGTCGCCGGCCAGCACCACGGCGCCGACGGGGACGTCACCGCCCCGGCCGGCCCGCCCGGCCTCTTCCAGGGCGAGCCGCATCGCGGCCCGCCAGGCGTCGCGTACCGGGTCCGGTGTGGTTCCCGCGGTCGGTGGGGTCAGCGGACGGCCTCCAGGACCTCCGAGGCGCCCAGGGCCTCGGCGATCTCGGTGACCGCGTCCCGCGACAGCGACTTCAGCTCCTTCTCGCCGACGCCGAGGTCGTCCAGGATGCGGATGTCGCCGACCGGGCCGTGCGGCACGAGCTCGCCGGAGCCGCCGTCCTCGGCGTCACCGTCCTCCTCGTCCTCACCGTCCTCGGTGCCGTCGAGATCGAGGGCGTCCAGGTCGGGCTCGTCGTCGTCGGGATCCCTGCCGAGCAGTTCGTCGGTGAGCAGGATCTCGCCGTACGAACTGCGGGCGGCGGCGGCTGCGTCCGAGACGTAGATACGCGGATCCTCCTCACCGTCGAGGCGGACGACGCCGAACCAGGCGTCCTCCTGCTCGATCAGTACGAGCACCGTGTCCTCGTCGGGAGAGGCCTCCCGGGCCAGGTCGGCCAGATCCGACAGGGTCTCCACATCGTCGAGCTCCGTGTCGCTCGCTTCCCACCCGTCTTCGGTGCGCGCGAGCAGTGCGGCGAAGTACACCGTGACTCTCCCACTGGTCATAGGCGTGCCGGTTGGGGGTCCCCCCGGCGGAGGCTGTGGGCGGGAGAGCTGTGCTCCGAGCCCCACCCACTCGGCATCGTGGCAGAAACATGCCGCTCAGGGGGACGTCTTCGGCTCCCTGTGTGTCCGGCTGCCGCCGATCCCGTGGCAGCGGAGGGCCCGTCGAGGTCTCACCAGCGCACTCGTTGCCGCCAACAGCGGATCGTACGCGGCTTTCCCAGGCGCCCACGCATGGCCACCCGGACAACGCGCGACGGCTCCGCGGTCTGCCAACTCGAAGGGCCCGTCGGCGTGTCTCGGCTCCCGTCCCGGCTGCTAGGGCCTGCCGGCGGATCAAGTCGCAGGACATCCGCGGCGCCTCATCGACGCAGATCGGCGTGCCAGGCCCCGCGTCTGCGGCATGATCCGCCGGACAGGCCCTGGCGGGCTCTCACCAACGGAACGTCCGCATGCGCATCGCGTGCCGCAGGCGGGCCGTCTTGGCCCGGCGTGGCTGGACGCGGTCGCGCAGTTCGCGGGCCTCGGCCAGGTCGCGCAGGAACTGGGCACGGCGCCGACGGCGCTCGGCGTCGGTCCTCGGGGCCGACGCGTCCTCTCGGATATAGCGGTCAGGCATAGGCACACCACCCTGGTACGTCCCTCCCACTTTCCCTCTGCCGGGCGGTTTGATGCCAGCGCAAGGCCTATCGGAGCGCGGCACTGGTCCCCGGTTACTGTTAGCGCCATGCGCCTCCACGTCGTCGACCACCCTCTGGTCGCTCACAAGCTCACCGCGTTGCGCGACCAGCGCACCGACTCCGCGACCTTCCGCCGTCTCGCCGACGAGCTGGTCACCCTGCTCGCCTACGAGGCCACGCGTGACGTGCGCACCGAGCAGGTCGACATCACGACGCCGGTGGCCTCGACCACGGGCGTCAAGCTCTCCTACCCGCGCCCTCTGGTGGTGCCGATCCTGCGGGCCGGCCTCGGCATGCTGGAGGGCATGGTCCGGCTGCTGCCGACCGCCGAGGTGGGCTTCATGGGCATGATCCGCGACGAGGAGACGCTGCAGGCGTCCACGTACGCCACGCGTATGCCGGAGGACCTCTCCGGCCGCCAGGTGTACGTCCTCGACCCGATGCTCGCCACCGGCGGCACCCTGGTCGCGGCGATCCGGGAGCTGATCAAGCGCGGTGCGGACGACGTCACCGCCGTGGTGCTCCTCGCCGCCCCCGAAGGCGTCGAGCTCATGGAGCGCGAGCTCGCGGGCACCCCGGTCACGGTCGTGACCGCCTCGGTCGACGAGCGCCTGAACGAGCACGGCTACATCGTGCCGGGCCTGGGCGACGCGGGGGACCGGATGTACGGGGCGGCCGAGTAGGCCTCGGCACAAGCCCTCGCACGAGGGCCCTCGTGCGAGGAGGGCCTTCGTGCGAGGCTCAGCAGTTCTGCTTCGAGGAAGTGGACGTCGGCTGGGGCGCGGCCAGTGCGGCCAGCGCCTTGTCGGCGTCCGCCTTGCTGTTCAGGCTCTTGTAGCCGGTCCCGATGATCAGGTCGAGCTCGGTGCCCTTGCGGGCGGCGTCCGTGCGGCGCTCGGCCGTGGAGAGCTGGGTGGCGAGGACGGGCAGCGAGGTGTTCAGGGAGGACGCGGGGCCGAGCAGCAGCCCGGTGCCCTTGACCTTCTTGTCGAACTCCTTCGTCGCGTTGCCCACGTCCCCGATCTTGAAGCCGCGCTTCTTCAGCTCGTCCGCGGCCTTCTTGGCGAGGCCGCTGCGGGGGGTCGCGTTGAACACGTTGACCGTGATCTGGGCGGGCTTGACCGTGGCGGCGGCGGACGGGGAGGCCGACGGGGTCGCCCGGGTGCCGCAGCCCGCCTTGGGGCCGACCGCCTCGGCCTTCTTGCCCCCGCCGGTGAAGACGTCGATGAGCTGCAGGGTCCCCCATCCGGTCAGCCCGAGCGCGGCGGCGGAGGCCACCAGCCCGAGGACGAGCCTGCCGCGCCGCCTGTGCCCGCGCATGCGGGGGTACTTGTCTCCCGTGATCCGGTACTGGCCGCCCATGCCGGGGGGAGTCAGCATGCTCATGGGCGCAGCGTAGTGCGCTCGGGCGACGATTCCTACTAGATGATCATTGGACGTGGTGCAGGAGAACCCGAAAGGGCCAACCCGTCACGGGCAGGCGTCTCAGTCGAGTTCGAGCACGCGCGCGTGCAGCACCTGGCGTTGCTGGAGGGCCGCGCGGACCGCTCGGTGGAGGCCGTCCTCCAGATACAGGTCGCCCTGCCACTTCACGACGTGCGCGAAGAGGTCGCCGTAGAACGTGGAGTCCTCGGCGAGCAGGGTTTCCAGGTCGAGCTGGCCCTTGGTCGTCACGAGCTGATCGAGGCGGACCGGGCGCGGCGCGACGTCCGCCCACTGCCGGGTGCTTTCCCGGCCGTGGTCGGGGTACGGCCGGCCGTTTCCGATGCGCTTGAAGATCACACGGAAAGCCTACCGGGCAAGAGCTTCCGGGCGCAGCCTTGGCGGCGGAGTGTAGGGCCGGAAAAGACGCCGTAAAACGAGGCAAAAGGTAACTAGGGTCCGAGATGAGTGACAGCGAAACGATTCGGCAGGCCGCCGTTTCCGGAGCTCCGGGGGGTGCCCCCGGCCCTCCCCGAGGAGGCCCCTGAAGATCACCTCCGGGTGGGCCTCTCCCGCCCCGCTCTCGACCGGGGCGCCCTGCTCGGCACCCGGAGTGGCCGGGAGATCACTTTCCGCCTTCGGTGCGACACGGCGGAGGCGGTAGGTCCGCCTCCGCCGACGGGTCAGCGGCCCGGTTCCTCCGGGGGCCGCTGCGGCTTCGGTTCCTTCACCTGCGGAACCTGCTCTTTCGGTGCGTTGCGTGCCGCCTCGGCGCGCAGGAGGGCGCGCAGGACCGCGTACGGGTCGTTCGTCATGTCGGTGTTCCTCGCGTTCTCTGGGTTCCTTGCGTCGTGCTGACGGACCGGAGGGCGGGAGCCGGTTCTGTCAGCAGCGCAGGACCACTGAGCGCAGGGCGTGCAGCGCGGCCGGGGGGCGCGGCTGTACGGGCAGGGGCCGGGCGGCCGGGGCGGCGGGCGGCCCGGCCGGGAAGGGCGCGGGCCGCGGCGGCGCGAGGAGACGTCCGGCGCCCCGGGACACCGGACGCAGCACGGTGTCCAGGACGTCGTACTCGAAGACCGCCGAGCCGGCCTCGGCGGCCACCGGGGAGACGGGAACCGCCTGTGCGCCCGCGTGCGCGCCCGGTATGGACAGGGCGAGCAGCAGGACGAGCACCCGCAGCCAGGCACGCCGACGGGCGGGGCCGGAGGCTTGCGGTGCGGCGGTGCTCACGGGAAGTCATCTCCCCGTGCGGCCTACGTGGTTCATCCCACCGGCGGTGAAAACCGCCCGCTCGGCCTACATTCCGGGCCGGCCGGGTCACCCGGACGGCGGCTACTTGCCGGCAGCCTTCGCGGCCTTCGCCGCCGCCTTCATCTCCTGCTTGTGCGCGCGGACCTTGGTCAGCGACTGGGGCCCGGTGATGTCGGCGACGGAACGGAAGGACTTCGGCTCGCCGTAGGCGCCCGCGGCCTCGCGCCAGCCCTCGGGCCGCACGCCGAGCTGCTTGCCGAGCAGGGCGAGGAAGATCTGGGCCTTCTGCTTGCCGAAGCCGGGCAGCTCCTGAAGGCGGCGCAGCAGTTCCCGTCCGTCGCTCACGCCCTTCCAGACGAGCTCGGCGTTCCCGTCGTAGTGCTCGACGAGGTACTGGCACAGCTGCTGGATCCGCTTGGCCATCGATCCCGGGTAGCGGTGCACGGCCGGCTTCTCCGACAGGAGCGCGGCGAAGGCATCCGGGTCCTGTGCGGCGATCTCGTGCGCGTCCAGGTCGTCGGCGCCGAGCCGGCCCGCAATCGTGCGGGGCCCCTTGAACGCCCACTCCATCGGAACCTGCTGGTCCAGCAGCATCCCGACCAGCGCGGCGAGCGGGGAGCGCCCGAGAAGCTCGTCGGCCTCGGGGTCCTGGGCGAGGTGAAGAGTGACGTCCATGACCCCGATCATGCCTCCGTGTCCCTCAGTTCTCCACGTGAGGGCTGGTCAGCGCCGCGCCGAAGTACCCCTTCACCCCGCGCACGGTGATGCCGGCGCTCTTGCCGCAGAGGTTGGCCGAGCCCTTCAGGACGGGGCCGGCGGCCGAGCCGCGGGCGATCCACAGGCAGCCGTCGCTGTTCTCGGCGGGAGCGCCGACCACGGCCTCGGCCTTGCCGTCCTGGTTGAGGTCGGCGAGGTGGACGGTGGCGCCGAACCAGTCGCCGGTCTCGGCGGCGCCGGGGATGTCCGCCGTGTCCTGGGTGTAGCCCGCCGCCTTGGCGGTGGTCAGGCCGGTGGCGGAGCCGCGCAGCAGGACGGCCGCGCCCGCCGAGGCGCGGGTGCCGACGGCCTCCTCGGGCGAGCCGACCAGGACGTCCGTGTAGCCGTCGGCGTTCACGTCGCCGAGGCTCAGCGACTGGCCGAACCAGTCGCCCCACTCCGCGGTGCCGGGGACGCCCGCGGTGTCCTGGTGGAAGACCTTCGGCTTCTGCGTGGCGGTGATGCCTTGGGCGCTGCCGTACAGGACCTGGATCTCACCGCCCTTGCGGGCGGCGCCGGGCGCGTTGAAGTGGGACTGGTCGCCCGCGATGCCGGTGACCAGGTCGCCGTAGCCGTCGCCGTTGAGGTCGCCGATGCGGCCCGCGTGGCCGTCGGCGTAGGGGAGCTCGACGGGCCAGGTCTCGCGGGAGTTCTCGGCGTCGGGGGCCCCGCTGTCGACGTCCACCGGGCCGCGGATGTCGCCGTCGGTGGGACCGGCCAGGTAGAAGCGCTCCGCCCGGCCGTCGCCGTTGACGTCGCCCATCACCACGCCCCGGGCGTTGACCCGCCACTCGAGATAACGGGAGGCGGAGCCGCCGGTGCGGGTGAAGGGGCCGGTGTAGGAGGAGGCCGAGCAGCCCGAGCCGATGCCGGCCTCGGGAGCGCCGTCTCCGTTCATGTCGCCGGTGGCCAGGGACATGCCGAAACGGCAGTACGTCCTGCCGTCCCCGAACCCGGCGGGCGGGGCGATGTTCGCGCCGCCCTTCAGCCCGGTCGGTCCGCCCCACACGACGGTCACGGAACCGCGGGCCTCGATGCCGCCGACGTCCTCGCGGGGCGTGCCGACGAGCAGATCGGCATAGCCGTCCCGGTCCAGGTCGGCACTGGCCACCGTGGTCCCGAACTGGTCCCACTTCTCCGGCTCGCCGGGGACTCCCGCCGTCGCCTGGGTGACGACCGTCCGGCGCGTGGCGCCGACCGAGGACTTCGACCCGTACAGCACGACGACCGAGCCGGCCTCCTCCACGGTGCCGTTGGCCGCGTTCGGCGCTCCCACGGCGAGGTCGCGGTAGCCGTCGCCGTTGAAGTCGTCCTGGACGGCGGCGGTGTTGGCGCCCTTGTAGGGGGCGGCGGCGGACGACGTCATCGGGGTGAGCGTGACGCCGGCGACGGCCGTGAGAACGGCGGTCGCCAAGACTGCTCTGCGCAACGGGGCTCCTGGGTCGTGCGGCAACAGATGCTGCACACGACCCACGGATCACACAAAGGGTTGTACGCGCCCCTGATACCGGGTCAGCCGGCCCGCCAGTACCCCAGCGCGTGCACCCGCTGCTTGGGAAGCCCCAGTTCCTTGCGGACGTACGTCGAGAGGGTCCGGGTGGTCGCCGTGTCGCAGGCGATCCAGACGTACGGCTCCGGGCCGGCCTTCAGCAGGTCGGGCAGGGCCGCCTTCACCTCGGCGACGAGGTGGGCGCCGGAGTCCCGCCGGGGCACGGGGCGTACGTCGTGCCGGGCGGGGTCGGTGCGGAAGGGGAGGCCCTCGAGGGCGGCGTCGAGAGCGGTGCCGGGGGTGCCGTCCGAGGTGCCGTCGGGGGTGCTCTCGAACCAGATGGTCGCCGGGGCCGGGGCGAGGGCGTCGAGGAGGGAGTTGAGGGCGGGCAGCGAGGCGGCGTCGCCGATCGCGAAGACGTGCGAGGGCATGGGATCGGGCTGCCGGAAGTCGGTGCCGTGCACGGTCGCCTCGATGGTGTCGCCGGGCTTCGCCGCCCTTGCCCAGTCGCTGGCGCACCCCTCGTGCAGGGCGAACTCCAGGCTGAAGGTGCCGGCCGCGGGGTCGGGGTCGGGGTCGACCAGGGTGTAGGCGCGCTGGTGCGGTCTGCCCGCGTTGTCGAACCAGAGCCGCACCCACATCGTCGGGTGGACCCCGGTGGCCGCCAGCATGCCGCCGTCGGTGAGGTGGACGCGCCGGTAGTGCCCGGTGACGTCCTCCGCACCGGTCACGGTGAACACGAAGTCCTTCGCCCGCAGCAGTTTGAGTACCGCGCCCTCCCAGCCGTGCCCCTGCCTCATCGCGTTTTCACCCTTCGCGTACGATTCCCTCACCATTTAGTTAGGCAAGCCTAACCTAAAGCGTAGAATCCAAGCACAGACAGGGCACAGGGATGAGCACCGAGATCTTCCGCGACGCCTGGGGAATCCCCCACCTCCGCGCCGGCAGCGCGCGGGGGCTCGCCCGCGCCCAGGGCCGGGTCACCGCCCGCGACCGCGCCTGGCAGCTGGAGGTCGAGCGGCACCGCACCCAGGGCACCTCGGCCGCCTTCCTCGGCACCGAGGCCCTGGCCTGGGACCTCTTCGCGAGACGGGCCCGCCTCGCCGACACGTCCAGACGCTGCTTCACCGCCCTGGAGAGACGGGACCCGGAGACGGCCGACTGGGTGCGGGCGTACGTCGACGGCGTGAACGAAGAGCTCGCGCGGAGCGAGGCCCCCGAGTTCGCCCGCGTCGGTCTGGCTCCGGGCCGCTGGGATCCCTGGACCCCGCTCGGCGTCTGGCTCGCCACGCACATCCTCTTCGCCGGCTTCCCCGCCAAGCTCTGGCGCGAGCAGGTCGTCCGGCATCTGGGAGCCGACGCCGTCCGGTTGTTCGCCACCGACGGCCCCGGCACCTCCGGCAGCAACGGCTGGCTGGTCGGCGGCGAACGCACGACCACCGGCCAGGCGGTCATCGCCGGCGACCCGCACCGCTTCATCGAGGACCCCGGCGTCTACCAGCAGATCCACCTGTCCTGCCCCGAGTTCGACGTCGTCGGCCTCGCCGTCCCCGGCGTCCCCGGCATCGCCCACTTCGGCCACACCGGCACGGTCGCCTGGGCCATCACCAACGCGATGGCCGACTACCAGGACCTCTACCGCGAGAGGCTGCGCCGCACCGGCGCCGGCGTCGAGGCGCTCGGCCCGGACGGGCTCTGGCACCGGGCCGCCCGGCACCCGGAGACCGTCGAGGTGGCGGGGGAGGAGCCGGTCGAGGTCGAGGTCATCGAGACGGAACGGGGACCGGTGATCGCCGGCGGCCCCGAAGGACTCGACGACGGCACCCCGCTCGCGCTCACCCTGCGCTATCCGCCCCGCGTCACCGAAGACCTCGGCTTCAGCGCCCTGCTCCCCCTGCTGCGGGCCCGCCGGGTCGCCGACGTCGACCACGCCTTCGACCTGTGGGCCGAGCCCGTGAACGTCGTCCAGGCCGCCGACACCGAGGGCGGCCTGCTGCACCGCGTCGCGGGCCGGGTGCCGGTGCGCTCCGACGCCAACCGCACCCACCTCGTCCCCGCCTGGGAACCCGGCCACGACTGGCAGGGCTGGCACGAGACGCCCCGGGCCGGTCTCACCGACGGCATCGCCGTGATGGCCAACCAGCGCGGCCCCGCGGCCCCGCTCGGCGTCGAGTTCGCCGCACCCCACCGCGCCGACCGCATCACCGCCCTCCTCACTCAGAAGGACCACTGGTCGCCCGCCGACATGCCGGTCATCCACATGGACACCCGCCTCGCCTCCGCCGTACCGCTCCTCGGCCACCTGGAAGCGCTGCACGGACTGACCCCCGAGGCCACCGCCCTGAGGGACGCCCTCCTGCGCTGGGACCGCCACATGGACGCCGACAGCACGGACGCGGCCCTGTACGCGGCCGTGCGCGGTGCGGTCGTACGCCATCTCGCGGCCCACCCGGCGTTCGCCGCGCTGACCTCCCCGCCCGCGTACCCGGAGGTCTTCCTGCCGTGGCTCGCGCTCGTCCCGCGGATCGGCTTCGCCCTCGAACACCTGCTGCGGGCACGGGAGCTGTACGGGATCGACCGCGCGGAGATCGTCCGCAGGGCCGTGGAGGAGGTGGCGGCCGCCGGGAACCCGCCCGCCACCTGGGGTGACACACACCGCCTGTTCGCCTGGCGGGCGCTCACCGGCACACCCGACGAGGGTCCGGGCCTGTCCGGCGATCACGACTGCGTGCTGTGCACCTCCGCCGTACCGGGCTGGACCGATATCAGCGCGCGCGGCCCGGCGGCCCGTTACGTGTGGGACCTCGCGCGGCGCGAGGACAGCCTCTGGGTGGTGCCCCTCGGCGCCTCCGGGATCCCCGGCTCGGCCCATCACCGTGACCAACTCCCCCTGTGGCTCAGGGGTGACCTCGTGCCGGTCGTCACCGACTGGCGGCACCTGACGAAGGAGACCGATGTCTGACGCGCACGCCACCACCCGCGACCCCGTCCACGAGCAGCGAGTCGACGGCTTCGGCACCGTCCGCGTCCTGCCCCTGGACGCGGCCGCCGACGCCGAGGTCGTCCACGCGTGGGTGAGTGAGGAGCGGGCGTCCTTCTGGGGCATGAACGGGCTGAGCAGGGATCAGGTCGCCGAGATCTACGCCCACATGGACAGCCTCGACACGCACCACGCCTTCCTGGTGCTGAAGGACGGCGAACCGGTCGCCCTCCTCCAGACCTACGAGCCGGAGGCCGACCGCGTCAGCGAGTGCTACGAGGTGCGCCCCGGCGACATCGGCGTCCACCTGCTGCTGGCGCCCGCGGGGCGGAACGGTACGAGCCCCGGCTGGTCGTCGGCGCTGCTCACCGCCGTCACCTCGTACGTGCTGCGGGGCCTGGACCGCACTCGCGTCGTCGTCGACCCCGACGTGCGCAACGAGAAGGCCATCGCGCGCTTCCTGAAGCAGGGCTTCGAGGCGGGCCCGGTCGTCGTCCTGCCGGAAATAGACCTCCCGGACGTGTACCTGCCCGAGAAGCACGCCCAACTCGCGTTCCTGAACCGGGAGGTAGCCTTCCCGGGGTGACCCCAGACGACCTCGTCGCCCACTACGGTCTGGAGCCCATCCCCCGCGAGGGCGGGCTGTTCCGACGCACCTGGGCGGGACCGGAACTGCCGGACGGCCGGCCCGCGGGCTCGGCGATCGTCGCCCTGCTCACCGCGGACGACTTCTCCGCCCTGCACCGCCTGCCCACCGACGAGATCTGGCACTTCTACCTGGGCGACCCGCTGGAACTCCTGCTCCTCGCCCCAGACGGCACGACGACGGCCACCGTCCTCGGACCGGACGTACTCGGCGGCCAGCACCCGCAGCTCACCGTCCCCGGCGGCACCTGGATGGGCGGACGTGTGGCGGCGGGCGGCCAGTGGACCTTCTTCGGCTGCACCATGGCACCCGGATTCACCTACGAGGACTACGAACACGGCGACGCGGCACAGCTGGCGGCGCGTTACCCGGCCCAGGCCGGCCGGATCGCGGCACTGTGCCGTCCATGAGACTCCTCGAAGGGCACGTGGCCCTGGTCACCGGCGCGGGCGGCGGCATCGGACGGGGCATCGCCCTGCGGTTCGCCGAGGAGGGCGCGGCGGTCGCCCTGCACTGCCGTACGGCGGTGGAGCCGGCGCGCGCGGCGGCGGCCCGCATCCGGGACGCGGGCGGGCGGGCCGTCGTCCTGCGGGCGGACCTCACCGACGAGGAGGAGTGCCGGGGCCTGGTGCGGGAGGCCGCCGAGTGGGGCGAGGGCCGGCTGACGGCGCTGGTCAACAACGCGGGCGTCCAGCCGGCCCGGGCGCTGCCCGGGATGACGGCGGCACAGTGGCGGGCGGTGGTGGACACCAACCTGACGAGCGTCTTCGCGTGCACGCAGGCCGCGGTGGAGGTGATGCGCGGGACGGGGGCGTCGGGTTCCGGTTCCGTGACCCACGTCGCGTCCATCGAGGCGAGCCATCCCGCCGCCGACCACGCCCACTACGCCGCCTCCAAGGCCGCCGTGGTCATGCACGCGCGAGCGGCGGCCCTGGAGTACGGCCCCCACGGCATCCGCGTCAACACGGTCTCACCCGGGCTGATCGACCGGGAGGGACTGGGCGAGGCCTGGCCGGAAGGCGTACGGCGATGGGAGCGGGCGGCGCCGCTGGGACGGCTGGGGCGACCGGAGGACGTCGGCGACGCGTGCGTGTTCCTGGCGTCGCGGCTCGCGTCCTGGATCACCGGGCAGGACCTGGTGGTGGACGGTGGGGTGACGGCGCGGCCGACGTGGTGAGCGTTCCGGCCGTCGTGTCCGTACCTGTCCGGTAGGCGGCAAGTCCACAGACGGAGAAGAGACGTGGAGCGTGCGGGTGAGTTCAGGGCAGGCGCAGGCCGAGGACGCCGGGGACTTCAAGGGCTGGTGCTGCTGGGCACCGTGCTGGTCCTGCTCCTCCTCGGCAGCGCGGGACCGGCGTCGGCCCACGCCGCTCTCCGCGACAGCGACCCCAAGGACGGAACCGTCCTCAAGTCCGCCCCCCGCCACCTGACCCTCAGCTTCACCGAGTCCGTGGGCCTTCTGGAGGACTCGTTCCGCGTCCTGGACCCGGACAACCACCGCCTGCGCACGGGCGAGGCCCAGCACGCACCCGAGGGCTCCGACACGGCCCGGGTCACCCTGCCCGCGAAGCTCGCCGAGGGCACGTACGTGGTGGCCTGGCGGGTGGTGTCGGCGGACAGCCACCCGGTGTCCGGGGCGTTCACCTTCTCGGTGGGCAAGCCCTCCGCGACCACGGCGGTGGTCGGCACGGACCCGGTCGAGAACCCGGTGACGGCAGGCCTGTACACCATCGCCCGCTACCTGGCGTACCTGGCCGCGGCGCTGCTGATCGGCACGGCCGTCTTCATGACGGCCTGCCGCCCCCCGGACCCCGCCCCCCTGCGAAGGCTCCTGCGCGCGGGCTGGTGGGCCCTGCTGGCCTCCACCGTGGCGCTGCTCATGCTGCGCGCCCCGTACGAGTCGGGCACCGCCCCGTCCCTCGACCCCGCGGCCTTCACCCGCACCCTGACCACCCGCCCCGGCCTGGTCCTGCTGGCCCGCCTGGCCCTCCTCCTGCCGCTGGCCGTCTTCCTCGTACGACTGCTGCGGCGCGAGTCGCTGTCGCGCGCCTGGCTCGCCGCGGGTACCGCCCTCAGCGTCGGCCTGGCGCTGACCTGGGCCGCCGGCGAGCACGCGTCGGCCGGCATCCAGGTGCCGGTGGCGATGACGTCGTCCGTCCTGCACGTCCTCGCGATGGCGGTCTGGCTGGGCGGCCTGACGGCACTGCTGACCTCGCTGTACCGCTCACAGGCAGCCGTTCCGGCGTCGGTGGTGACCTCCTTCTCCCGCCTGGCCTTCTGGTCGGTGACCGTCCTGGTCGTCACCGGCGTCTACCAGTCCTGGCGGGGCCTCGGCTCCGGGAACGCCCTCACCGACACCACCTACGGCCGCCTCCTGGTCGTCAAGCTCGCCGCGGTCCTCGCGCTGCTGGCGGCGGCGAGCGTGTCACGGCGGTGGACGGCCCGGCTGACGCAGGTGGAGGCGGCCGTACCCGAACGGGTACCGGAGCCGGTGGGCGGCCCGCCGGCTCCGCGGGAGCCCGCCGCCGTCCCCGTCTCCCCCTCGACCACGCACCACTTGGGCCTGCGCCGCTCGGTCCTGGCCGAGGGCGCCGTGGGCGTGGCGGTACTGGTGATCACGACCATCCTCACCGGCACGCTGCCGGGCCGAGCGGCCGCCGAAGCCGCCGAAACGGCGTCCACCACCGGCCTGCCCACCGCCTCCGTCACCACCATCCCCTTCGACGTCGGCATCCCGGGCGGCCAGGGCAAGGTGCAGATCACTCTCGACCCCGGCCGCACCGGCGACAACCGCGTGGAAGCCGTCGTCTACGGCCCCGACGACGGCATCTCCACCGTTCCCGAGCTCCGCCTCTCCCTCACCCTCCCCAGTCAGGACATCGGCCCCATCGACGCCCGGCTCACCGACAAGGGCGGCTACTGGGCCACCAACGCCCTCAACCTCCCCATCGCCGGCGACTGGGAGATGAAGGTGACGGTCCGGGTCACGGAGATCGATCAGGTGAGCGAGTCGAAGACGGTGCGGATCGTGGGCTAGGCAGGGCCTGGCCGGCGAGCAGACGCTCCATCGTCTCGGCGGCACGGACGGCGGAGTCGGCGCAGCAGTTGTTGAAGAGGACGTGGAGCTGGCCGACCCGCCCGGCGAGAGCGCGTAAGCGGGGCACCCACTCCTCGAGTTCGGCGCGCGAGTAGTCGTACCGGAAGCGGTCCTCCTTGCTCCCGGTCCCCCAGGCGGCACTGCGCCCGTGGAACCGTACGACGGACAGGCGCGGCGAGGTCACGGGCGTGACGGGCGGTATGGAGGAGGGCAGCGTCCGCACCATGTCGACCCCGACGGCGGCGAAGCCGAGGCGGGTGAGCAGCGAGGCGGTCGCCTGCGCCGGTCCGTCCCGTCCCTCCGGTCCTTCCGGCTCGCTCCTCCACCACGCGGGATGCCGGAACTCCACGGTGACCGGCCACCCGGCCGTCCGCACCGCGCACTCCTCCAGAAACGCCTCGGCCCGCGCCCCCGGCCGGAACCACGGCGGGAACTGGAACAGCACACCCCCGAGTCGCCCGGCCTCCCGCAGCGGCCCGATCCCGGCGGCGAACCGCGCCCACACCTCGTCGAGCACGGCAGGGTCCCCTGCGTCGGCGGGTAACCCGTCGGGCAGGGACCGCTCCCTGGTCGGGTGCCCGGTGAGCAGCGAGAACGCCTTCACGTCGAACACGAACCCGTCCGGGGTCCGCTCCGCCCACAACCGGCTGTTCCGCTCCGCGGGCAGCGCGTAGTAACCGGAGTCCACCTCGACCACCGGAAACCGCCCCGCGTAGTACCGCAGCCGCCCTTCGGCGTCCCGCTGCCCGGCGGGATACCACCCGCTGGCGACCAGGGCCCGATCGGTCCAGGAACACGTGCCGACGAGGATGTCACCCATGGGGGAGCGGTTACCCGGCTGCCGGGCAGGAACGCGACGGACGCCTCAGGAGTCCTTGCATACGCGGTCGGGCGCCGGAGTGCAGGACACTGTGATCCGTGACCGCACCTTGCCGCTCGCCGGCACTGTGTCGGCAGGTACTGACTCGGGAAGGAACCCGGCATGATCATCTTCGGCACCAAGGGCTATCTGTACCAGCTCGCGATACTGACCCTGGTGTGCGGCCAGTGCGGCAACCCCGCCGCGCACACGCTCAGGAAGCGCGTCACGAAGTTCACGCTGTTCTTCGTGCCGCTGTTCCCGTTCTCGACGAAGTACACGACGCAGTGCACCTTCTGCGGCGCGGAACAGAAGCTGACCAAGGAGCAGGCGGACCAGCTGCAGGCGCAGGGCGCGGGCGGCGGTCAGCAGTACGGGCAGACGCAGCAGCAGCCGTACCAGTCCTGAGCGCGGGCCGGGCGGGCCCGCCCGGCCTCACCGATCCCGCGTGGCCTGCCCCGGCCCCGCGTGGCCGGCCGCCGGTTCAGCGGTCCAGCTGACGTGCGGAGGCGTGATCCGTGCGCACAGGGGCCCGCCCTGCGCGTCGGTGAGGCCGAGGCGCGCGACCAGCAGGCCGTCGGGTGCGGCGGCGGCGAGTACGTCGGCCGGGACGGCGTCGAGCATGAGCTTGGCACGCCGGAACATCGTGAAGAGCCCCGCCTCGTCGACCGTCCCCCACGACAGATAGATGAACCGGTGCCCCAGACGGTTCTGCACATAGGGCCCCCGCACCTCGACACCGCTCGGCGAGACGATCGCCGCGCACTCCAGAGTCCAGGTCGCCGACGCGGCGTCCCCCCGCTGCGGATGGAGCAGCTCGCCCGGCCGGTCGCGGCGTTGCACGGCGACGTGGACGTTGCCATAGGCGGGGGCGCTGCCGTCGGCGGGCGCAGGGCGGGTGAGACCGGGCAGGTCGAAGGCATCGATACGGATACGCATGCGGCCCATCATCCGCTGCCCGGCGCCGGGCAGCGCCGGGCTGCCAGACCGGCCGGCCGCCCGGGACGGAGACCGATACCGATACCGATCCGGTACCGACCAGAACCGCGACCTATTCCTCTTCCTCCGCGGGCATGATGCTGTGGATGCGCGAGAGGGTGAAGACGCGCTCGGCGTCCCGCAGGTGGCACCAGGCTTCGAGGTGGGGCGGGTCGAGCGTGAGGCGGCTGAGGGTACGCACGGTCCGGTTGCCCGAAGTGGCGACGTATTCGACGGTGACGGCCCCACCGGTGCCGATGGCATGGGCGAGCTGACGGACATCGGTGTACGGCAGGAGTTTCGCCCACCCCCGAGACGATCTCCTCGGTGTCCGTGCCGAAGGGCGCTCCTCCGTCGAACGGTGCCGGCTCCGGAGGCTCCGGCGGGGCGGCCAGCAGCCGGGCCGCCAAGGCATTCGCGTCGACGGCGGCCGGCACCTTCGCCGTGACGGTGCCCGCGATCCGGAAGCCGCCCCTTCCACTGGAGCCGCGTGGGGCCGGAACGGGAGCGGCTGCCCGCCGAGCCCGGATGGCGTCGATGCGTACCGTTCCCTCGGCCGTCTCGGCGACCGGGGCGTATCCCTCGGCTCGGAGCGCGGCGAGGGTCACGTCGATCGGGCTGCGGCTGACCAGCACCGTCGGCGCCACCTGGCGTAGTCCCAGCTTGGCGAGCCTCCGGTGGGCGGCGATCTCCGCCAGGAGCGCGGGCTCGTCACCGTGGAGGACGCAGGCGGCGGGAGCGATGCGCACCCGGCCGTGGCCGCGCGCGGTGTCGGAGATCAGATTTTCGTCTGGGGGTTCTGGGGCGTACGGCAACGTCCTGACCTGCGGTGCAGCTGGTCCGGTCGGGGGTTCTGAACGGCGCTGTACGCCGGTGAACGCAACCAGAACCGCAACCACGGATGTGGAGCAGCGTGAGTGTGTCCAGCTGCTGCTCGTGGTTCCTGGTCAGCGGGGAATCGCCTCCTTACTCCCCGTTCTGCGACCAGGCCGCGGTGAGCGCGGTGACCGGGTCACTGTCGGCTGGTGCGACGGGCCACCATTCGCCGTCGTCGTCCTGGAGGTAGGGGTACCAGCGGGCGTCGGGGCCCAGACGCAGCTGGATGCCGTGGTGGATGAGGGTGAGGCGGTTGCGCCAGGTTCTGAGGTGTGTGGGGGAGTCGGTCATCTCGGCGAGGGCCGCGTCCAGGGCGGTGCGGGCGGCCTTCATCACCGTCGGGTCGGGGGCGTGGGGCTGTTCGGCGACGGTGATGCCCGTGGGGCCGCCGTGGTGCCAGGCGCGGGTGAGGCGTGCGAAGACAGTGGGTTTGGTGCCGGTGTTCTGGATCAGGTGGTGGAACCACTCGGGTCCGGGGTTGCTTGCGGCGATGCGGACGGCGTCCTGGTGCTGGGTCAGGTGCAGGTCGGCGGTGTCGCCCTCGAGGAGCCGGGCGGCGCGCGCGGTGGCGTCGGCCATGAGGCGTTCCAGGTCCGCGGCGGCCAGGCCGGTGCCGGGTGGCGGGGCGACGGGCAGTGCTGTGGTGTGGGCGGCGGGTTCCGGGAGTTCGGGCAGTTCGGGCGGCTCTTCGGCCCAGTGGGCGTAAGCGGCGGCGGCCGGGATGCCGGCCGGTGCCGGTGGGGCGGCGGTCTCCTGTGCTGCCGTACGGAGTGTGCGCAGCTGGGCGAAGATCTCCTCACGACCGCGGCCGCGCAGCGTGAAGAGCACGAACGGGTCGGTGTCGATGGTGGCGGCGATGGCGTAGCAGAGTGCGGCGGCGTGCTTGCAGGGGTGTCCCCAGTCGGGGCAGGAGCACTCCGGATCGAGCTCGGTGGGCAGTGGGAGCAGTGGGACGCCTGCGTGCCGGGCGTCGTCCACGAGTTCGGCGGGCATCTCGTCGTCGAGAAGTGCTGCGAGATGCCCGGCGCGGGCCGCGATCGTGTCGAGCAGGGTGTCCCACTGAGGGTCGGTGAGGACGGGCAGGTGGACTGAGGAGCGGTATGGGCGTGGACGGCTGCCCTGGACAGCGGCATTGACCTTGCCCGGAGCGACGGTGACCGGGCCGACCATGCCTTTGCGGGCGTAGGTGCGTCCGCGCGAGAGCCGTCCTGCGTCCAGGGTGGAGTCCTCCAGGGCGGCCACCCATGCCTGGCCCCACCAGGTCGCGGCGAAGGCCCGCTTGCCGCGGGCGGGCGCACGGCGCTGGCCGGGGACAGCGGGGCTCATGACTGCCTGCCCAGGGCGACGAGTTCGGCGAGGTCGGCGTCGGACAGTTCGGTCAGGGCTGCCTCGCCGGAGCCGACGACGGCGTCGGCGAGGGCGCGCTTGGCTTCGAGCAGCTTCGCCACCTTGTCCTCCACGGTTCCCTCCGCGAGGAGCTTGTGTACCTGGACGGGTTTGTCCTGGCCGATGCGGTAGGCGCGGTCGGTGGCCTGGTCCTCGACGGCCGGGTTCCACCAGCGGTCGTAGTGCACGACGTGAGTGGCGCGGGTGAGATTGAGTCCGGTGCCCGCCGCCTTCAACGACAGCAGGAACACCGGCACTTCACCGCGCTCGAAGCGGTCCACCATCTCCTCGCGCCGCGCGACGGGGGTGCCGCCGTGCAGGAAGAGAGCGGGGACGCCGCGCTCGGCCAGATGCTTCTCCAGCAGAGCCGCCATCTGTTTGTACTGCGTGAAGACCAGCACGGATTCGCCTTCGGCGGTGATGGTGTCGAGAAGTTCGTCGAGCAGGTCGAGCTTGCCCGAGCGGCCCCGCAGGGGAGTGGACTGGCGCAGGCTGTGCTCTCTCAAATACTGGGCGGGGTGGTTGCAGATCTGCTTCAGCGCGGTGAGCAGCTTGAGTACCAGACCGCGCCGGGCGATGCCCTCCGATTCCGCGATCTTCGCCATGGTCTCGCGGACCTGTGCCTCGTACAGGCTCGTCTGCTCGGCCGTCAGCGGGACGACGTGGTCGGTCTCGGTCTTGGGCGGCAGTTCGGGCGCGATGCCGGGGTCGGACTTCTTGCGGCGCAACAGGAAGGGACGTACGAGACGGGACAGGCGCTCGGCTGCCTCGGGATCCTCGCCCGCCTCGATGGCGCGGGCATGCCGGTCACGGAAGGCGGTGAGTGTGCCGAGGAGCCCGGGGGTGGTCCAGTCGAGCAGTGCCCACAGCTCGGAGAGGTTGTTCTCCACGGGGGTGCCGGTGAGAGCGACGCGGGCGCGGGCGGGCAGGGCGCGCAGTTCGCGGGCGGTGACGGCGTAGGGGTTCTTGACGTGCTGGGCCTCGTCGGCGGCCACCAGCGACCAGGCTGTCTCGGCGAGCACTTCGCGGTCGCGGCGCAGTACCCCGTAGGTGACCAGGACGATCTCGTCGCCGGCCAGTTCCTTGAGGTGGCGGTCGCCGCCGTGGTAGCGGCGTACGGGGGTGAGCGGTGCGAATCTGGCGGCCTCGCGCTGCCAGTTGCCGAGCAGGGAGGCCGGGCAGACGACAAGGGTGGGGCCCGCGGTGGTGGGGTCGCCCTGGCGGTGCAGGTGCAGAGCGAGCAAGGTGATGGTCTTGCCCAGGCCCATGTCGTCGGCGAGACAGCCGCCGAGGCCGAGTGCGCACATCTCGGCCAGCCAGGCCAGGCCCCGCTTCTGGTACTCGCGCAACGTGGCCTTGAGGGCGGCGGGCTGGGGCACGGGGGTGCGGGACTCGGGGTCGCGGATACGAGCGACCAAGTCGCCGAGCGCACCGACCGCCGCACAGGGGACCCGGTCACCGTCCCGCTCGGTCTCGCCGGTCAGCGCGGCGCTCAACGCCTCCATGGGGGTGAGTGGTTCCATCCGGCGGCGCTTGGCGCGGGCCACCAGCTTCGGGTCGGCGAGAACCCACTGGTCGCGAAGCCGGACGAGGGGACGGCGTGACTCCGCGAGAGCATCCATCTCGGCCTCGGTGAGCGGCTCGCCGCCGAGGGAGACCTGCCAGCGGAAGTCGAGGAGTGCCTCGGTGTCCAGCAGGCCGCCCGCGGCGGAACCGGGGGCGGTGCGCTGCCCGATCTCCGCGGTCGCGGTGAGTGCCTTGACCAGTTCGCGCGGCCAGTGCACGTCGACACCGGCCGCGCGCAGCGCGTCCGTGGCGTCCCCGAGGAGTTCGAAGGCTTCGTCGTCGGTCAACCGGAGCTGATCGGGAGCGGCATCGTCCAGCAGCCTCCGCAGCGGGGACCAGGCGCGGGCGCCGCGGCGCAGGGCGAGCAGGGTCTCGGTCTCGGCGCGTGGGCCGAGCAGCCGCTCCACTTCGGCCGGCTCGCTCCAGAGTCGTGCGGCCTCGATGACGAGCGCCGGGTCCGCCGCGGTGTGCAGTTGCAGGACGGCCCGGAACTGCCGTCGGCGTCCTTCGGGTACGTCGACGCGCAGGGAGACACCGACCTCGGCGGTGAGCGCCGCCTGGGTTTCCTCGGCCCATTCACGCAACGTCGGCACGGCGCGGGCCTCGCGCCAGGCGTACGGCAGCGCTCCCATGGCGAGCGGCGCGGCCGGCGTACGGACCAGATCGTCGGCGACCGCGTCGCAGAACTGGCGTACCAGCGCAACCGGTTCGGCGATCCGTACCGGAGCAGGGCCAGGCTCGGGCAGGCAGTGGGCGTGTGGCGGGAAGGCGGCGGCCAGGGCGTCCAGCGTCTGGCGCTGGGCGGCGGTAAAGGGACCCACCTGCCAGGTGTCGTAACCGGCGGGGGTGAGCGCCGGGTGGAGGCGGCCGTCGGCGAGCAGCCGCAGCGCGAAGCGAGTGGCGGCCTGCCAGGCGGCGCCGGAGGGATGCGTCGGCTCCGCATTGGCCAGGGCGGAGACAGCGACGGCGACAGGCAGCGCGTAACCCTCGACCCTGCGCCGCCTGACCGAGCGGCCGTGCGGCAGGACCAGCTCCACCGCCTCGGTCTCAAGGCCGGTGGGCGCCCTACTGTCTCGGGCTGCTGCCCCCGTCGGCCTCCACAGCAGCAGCCGCCCAAGGCGGGCGGGCTCACCGGGCAGGAACACCGCCGCCCAGCCGGCGCCGAGCAGCTCCCTCACGAAGGCGGATGTTTCCTGCCGGGCCAGCGGCGGCGCGCTCCTCGCGCCCGTACTCGGCTCTCGTACGACGACTCGTGCCACTGTCTTCCGCCCTGTCGCTTGCCGGACCCTCCCCTGGGCCGCGCTCACTACCGAACCCCACCAGGCAACGCCACACGCCGGCAACCGCGAGCCTTGGCTTGACTGCTGGCGACGGCGCCACGACGGATACACCGCTGCTGAACACACCGGTCCTCAACCGTACGGTGCGGCGCTACGGTGAGGCCGTGAGCACCTGGGACCCAGTCGCGCTGGAGGCGTTGATCGAAGAGGCCACCGTCGACGCCTACGGCGAGGATGAGCAGGTCACCGGCTTCTTCACGATGATCGAGGAGAGCCTTGCCGTGCCGTTCAGCACGACTGTTCTCGGCGTCGACGTGAGCGTGGTCGGTGTCGATCTGGCCGAGGACGGGCGCGTGGTCGCACGCTGCGCCCGGGGGCCGGTCCGACAGGACATCGGAATTCTGGACCTGCCGCTGCCGGAACCTGCCCCCAAGGGCTGGCAATGGATCGAGGCATACCGCTACTGGGCCCGCTGAACCGGCGCGTCGCACAACTGCCCGGCTGAGCTCCAGCTCGAACGTACAGTCGCCCCGACTGCCGCTGACCGGACCGACTGCGGGGAACAGAGAGCACGCAGCGCGCATACCGCAGTATGCTTGCCGCTATGGCTGACACCACACGCATCACGGTGACACTCCCCACCGAGCAGGTGGCGGAGCTGAAGAAGATCACGGACAACATCTCCGGCTACGTGGCCGAAGCGGTCGCCAGGCAGATCCGGCACCAGCTCCTGGGGGCCGACATGCGCAGCCACACGGACGAGCACGGGGCCTTCAGTGAGGAAGAGCTGGCCGAGGCGCGGGCGCGGATCTTCGGTACGACGTCGGCCGCCGGCGGCGCGAGCGCCGCGTGAGCGGGCACATCGAGACCGTCGTCCTGGACAGCGAGGGGCTGTCGGCCTGGGTGGCGCAGGACCGGAAGGTCCTGGCGATGTTCCAGGTGTTCCACGACATGGGAGCGGACCTTGTCGTCAGCGCCAACACCATCGTGGAGGTGAGCCACGCCAGGGTGAACCTGTCCCGACTGCAATGGGCGCTCTCCCGGGTCAAGGTGGAGCCGATCACGGAGGCAGCGGCCAAGGCGGCGGCCCAACTGCTCAAGGGCGCCGGTCTGCATGGACACAAGTACGCGATCGACGCCACCGTCGCGGAAGCGGCCTTGCGTCAGCCTGGCCCGGTCGCCATCCTCACGTCGGGTGTCGATGACATGACCCGGCTGTGCGGCAGCAAGGTCCGGATGATCGGGCTATGACCGCGACATCGTCCCGGGACCATGGACAGATCCGCGTGGATCCGCCGAGACCAGAGTCGCCGCAGGCCAACCCGTGATGGGTGAATCAGGCATCGACGGATGCTGGGGCATGACTGCGTTCGATGCCGAAGCTCCTCAGGGCGCAACACCTGCTGGCGGCTCAGGGCGGCGACTGCCTCTTCGTCTACGCCGTAGAGGACGGCCAACTCATCGTGTGGGTTCTGGCGGCCGGTAACCGTCGTGACGTATCCCGTCAGATGGTGTGGCTCCCCGCAGTCTGCGCCGGTCGACCCATAGGACGTGAGCGTGCGCCTTTCCTGCTTGAGGCAATGTCCTAAATGTCGCCTATAAATGCAACCGGAACTGCAACCAAGGCATGCCGAAGAGCCGGACCGCAATGAACGGTCCAGCTCTCCGTTTCGCCTGGTCAGGCGGCTGCGAAGGATACGAGATTCGAACTCGTGAGGGGTTGCCCCCAACACGCTTTCCAACTGTCCGCATGGCCGTTCCGGGCCGTCCGTGGACGTTCGCGTGGCAGTTGAGGCGGCTCGCCTGAACGGACGTGAACCACGGCGCATGTCCACACGCTGGACAAAGACCAGGACAACGGCCCGACCGGAGTCCGGTCAGAACTTCAGCACCTCGCGGTCGAGCGGATACCGCGCACGGTGAGGGCCCTCGTACGGCGAGGGCGTGATCGGCAGGACGCCGGTCGGCTGCAGGCCCAGGTTGTCGTCCCAGAGCCGGGGTTCGACCTGTCCGAGGACGCGGAAGTGCCGGAAGGTGAACGGCGGGCTGTCGGTCGGGAAGGGCTCGGCTGTGGTCATCACCTGGAAGTGCAGGTGTGGCGTGGAGGAGTTGCCGCTGTTGCCGATCAGCGCGAGGACCCGGCCGGATTCGACCCAGTCGCCCTCCCGGACGGTGAGCGAGCCGGGTTTCAGGTGGGCGTAGAGCAGATAGCGGCCCGGCGCGACTTCCACGGTGACGTGGTTGCCGACGGTTTCCTCGATCGGCGGGGTGGGCGGTGTGAGGGGCGGTGGTTGGTCCGGGAGTCCGTCCTGGACGTCCACTACTCTGCCGCCGGCCGAGGCCACGACCGGCTGACGGTAGCTCAGGTAGCTGGTGAGCTGTGTGGGGTCGCCTTCCCAGGTCTGCCCCCGCCTGCCGACGCGGTACCAGTCGATCGCGAAGCGCTGCGGCACGTAGAAGCGACCGTTGATCGCGGCGAGGCCGCGCCGGTGGTGGGTGTTGCCGCAGCACGACTCGCTGGAGTACCAGGTGCCGGGGCGGACCGGCGGGCTCAGGTTCAACGGCGGGGTACCGGCGATCCGGGTGGCCTGCACCGTCTCCTCGAAGGCGGCGGGGCCGGAGGGGGCCAGGATCGCACCCGAGAGGTGGTGTTCGAGGACCTTGGGCGCCATCTGACCGCGGCTGAGGATCAGGTCGAGCCAGATGATCCACTTCTGGGAGCCCTGGATGACGGTCGGCGTCGGCGCCGGGGGCGCCGGGGTGTACCCGTCCGCACCCGGCAGGGGGTCGCCCACCGGATTGGCGGCCTCGGCCAGCGCCCGCCCGCTCAGCGAGCCGATGACCCGGTGCGTGCGGGCGTCTCGGACGTCGACACGGTCGAGCCGCACCGGCGTGCTGCGGGGCAGGGAGCTCGTGGTGAGCAGTTCGTACGAGAGGTGCGTCTTCCCGTCCGTGGCGACGAACGGCGTCGGGTGGGTCATTACTGCCGCCGTCAACGGCGTGAACTGTGCGTCGGGCGCCGGAGTGGCCGCGCCGGTTCCGTATCCGGGTCCCGCTGAGGCCACCAGCATGCCGCCCGCGAGCAGGGCAGCGGCGAGCCCGCGAAGTAGCGGGCTGCGGCCTGTGCGGTTGCGAGGGTCGCGCTCTGCCATTGCGCTCTTCCATTCGTCGGATCCGGGGCCGTGAAGGCCCCGGCACGCCCCGCGCAGAGGCGCAGGCCCATGTAATCCGGCCCCGCGTCGCTCCGGGCGGAGGGCGCCGGAGTCAGGTGCCGGACTGCACCCGTCCAGCCGCATCGACCACGGAGTCCTCGCCTCACGGCAGCTTCGGGGCGTCGCACGTATGGACAACGAGGTCTGAGAAACGTCGAAGGGCCCCACCGCGAACGGTGGGGCCCTTCGACATCGTGCCCGGTGAGGCACTGGCGGAGGATACGAGATTCGAACTCGTGAGGGGTTGCCCCCAACACGCTTTCCAACTGTGGTGGTGTTTCGCTGGGCCGCGTACAGGGCCGTTCACCTGCGTTCATGGGCGGCCGGTCGCTGGAGCGGCTACGGGCTTCGGTCTCGTCTGAACGGCCGTGAACGGCGCTGAATGAGACGGAAACTGAGACGGACGGGGCTCACCAGGTTTTCGCGGCGGCCAGCAGGTGCTCGCGGACGAGTGTTACGTGTGGATTGGTGGAGCTGCCCGGGCGCTGGACGAGGTAGGAGGTGTTGATTGGCGGGTCCTCCGGCTGGTGCAGCAGACGGAGGACGCCGGAGGCGAGTTCGGTGCGGCACAGATAGCTGGGCAGGACGCTCCAGCCGGCGCCGACGGTGACGGCGGTGAGGACGCTGCGTAGGTCGGGGACTGTGATGGCGGCCTGGGCGTGCAGGCGGCGGTCGAAGACGTGGCGCCAGTAGCGGCGGGCGATGGGCAGATCCTCGGCGTAGGCGATCAGCGGGAGGCTCTCCAGGGCAGTGGGCAGCTCCTGCCCCTTGAGCCGTTCTGCCCATACCGGTGCGGCGACCAGGACGAACTCCTCGTCGCCGAGGAGTTCGGCGTGCAGCGTCCGGCCACGGGGCCGCCGGGTGGCGATGACGAGGTCGTGGCGTCCGGCCCGCAGTTCTTCGAGAAGTGATTCGGTCAGCCCGGTGGCCACCCGCAGCCGGACGCCCTTCGCGACCAGCTGGGCCAGCACCGTGAGGCCGAGAGTGCCCAGGAACTCCGCGGGTCCCGCCAAATGGACCGGCGCCACGGTGCTGCTCGGTTCCTCGCCGGTGATGACGGCCAACTGGTCGAGGGGCGCCGACAGCCGGGCGGCGAGTTCGTCCGCATGGGGCAGCGGAGTGACGCCTTGCGCCCGGCGTTCGAACAGCTCGCGACCCAGGCGCCTCTCCAGTGCCCGGATGTGCGTGGTGACGGTGGACTGCGACAGGCTCAGCTGACGCGCCGCGGCGGTGAAGGAGCCCAGGCGGTGCACCGCGAGGAAGGTGCGCAGCAGATTCAGGTCCAGCGGACCGGACCCATGAATGTCGTGATCGCTCACGGCTTCGAGCCTACGAGGTAGGCATGCCGGCCAGGTCCCGTATGTCCCCGGACCAGGCATCGGTTCTTCGATACCCGGTATCGGGCTCTTCATTGGCGCCGATACATCAACAGCTTTAGCTTCGAAACCACGGGCCGCCCAGGAGACGAGGGAAAAGTGAGACAGAAAAAGATTCTTGCGGTCGTGACCAATCAGGCCACCTATGGGGCGAGCAAGCACCAGACCGGACTGTGGCTGGGCGAGCTCGTCCATTTCTACGACAAGGCGGTGAAGGCCGGTCACACGGTGGACGTGGTGAGCCCGGCGGGCGGAGTAGTGCCGCTCGACCCCCGTAGCCTCGGTCGCTTGTTCGTTGACCGGACGGTTCGCGGGTATCTCGACGACCCGGCCTTCATGGACGCCCTGAAAGCCACCCCTTCCGTTGCCGACACAGATCCGGACGACTACTCCACGATCTTCTTCACGGGTGGTCACGGCACCATGTGGGACTTCCCCGACAGCGCCGACCTGCAGCGAACGGCCCAGGCCATCTACGCCGACGGCGGCATCGTCTCCTCGGTATGCCACGGCGCCTGCGCCCTCATCAACCTCCGCGACACCGACGGAAACCCCCTGGTAAGGAACCGCACCGTCACCGGCTTCGCGACGGTCGAGGAACGACTGGCCGGCGTGAAGAGCAGGGTGCCGTTCCTCCTGGAGGACGAACTGCGCGCGAAGGGCGCCAAGTATGTGCGCTCCACTGTCCCGATGACGCCGCACGCCGTGCGCGACGGCCGCCTGATCACGGGACAGAACCCGGTGTCCACCAAGGCCGTCAGCGACTTGATCCTCGCTGCCTTGGCCGGCACCGAATAACGACCCAGCTAAACCCGGCTCTAGGAGACCGCACCATGTCGAAGATCCTTTTCGTGATGACCGGCGCCGACCACTGGACGCTCGCCGACGGCACCAAGCACCCGACCGGCTTCTGGGCAGAGGAGGCCGTGACCCCGTACCAGGCGTTCACCGCCGCCGGCCACGAGATAGTCGTCGCCACGCCCGGCGGCGTCGTGCCGCCCCTGGACCAAGGAAGCCTGGCGCCGCAGTTCAACGGCGGCGAGGAGGGCGCGAAGAAGATGGCGGACGCCCTCGCCTCGATCAGCGAGATCCAGCACCCCATCAAGCTGGAGGACGTCGACCTCGACGACTATGCCGCCGTTTTCTACCCCGGTGGCCACGGCCCGATGGAGGACCTGGCCGTCAACGCCACCTCCGGCAAGCTCCTCATAGACACCCTCGCCTCGGGCAAGCCGCTCGGCGTGGTCTGCCACGCCCCGGCCGCGCTGCTGGCCGCCACCGAGGCCGACGGCGGCAACGCCTTCGCCGGCTACCGGCTCACCGGTTTCAGTAACGCCGAGGAGATCCAGAGCGGTCTGGCGGCCGGCGCCAAGTGGCTGCTCCAGGACCGCTTGGTCGAGATCGGCGCGGATTACCAGGAGGGCGAGCCGTGGGCCCCGAACGTGGTCGTCGACCGCAACCTGGTCACCGGTCAGAACCCCGCCTCCGCCGGACCCGCCGCAGCTGAAATGCGCAAGAAGCTAGCCTGACCCACGGCTTCGGGATGACCATCCCTGGCGCGTCCTGACTGGGCGGCGCGCCGAACAGGCGGGGGGTCTTGAGGGGTTTTCCTCAACTTAAGGCACGCAGGGGGCACGGCGCCTCAAATTGGACTAGACAATAAACAAACCCCAGGCCACTGACCTGGGGTTTCTCTCTGGAGCGAGTGACGAGAATCGAACTCGCGCTCTCAGCTTGGGAAGCTGCGATCATTTGCGGCTGGTTCTGGCGCTGACCTGCACGAATGGTTGCCCCGGAGTCGCGTCGCGCTCGGCTGCTTTCACCGTGGTTCCCCGCTGCTCCCCGCTCGATCTGGTGCGCTTGTGGTGCGGCCTAGCGTCTGCTTCGACCATGGCTCGCAGGCACGGCGTGGTCCCTTCGCCCCATCGACTTCAACATGGGGTCTCAAAGCCGGACGAGGTTACGAACACCCACTGTCAGACCCTTCGACCACAATCACCGTATGAGTGTCAGGTCAGACTTTTCATTGGAACTTCAGGTGGAGAAGGTCCTTGAGGAAGCAGCCCATCCGGAGGTGAAGGCCGCCCTCGCCTCTGCTCGCAAGCACATGAAGAGTGGGAAAGGGGGCCATCGCAGAGGCGGGCAAGTACTCATCCAACTCCTGGAAACGGCTCGCCAACGGGCGGCGGATGCCGGTGAATGGCCAGTCGTACGACTCGTACAGGATTCCCTGGATTATGCCGAAGGGCGGATCCTGCAACCTGACTTCGATGAGCGTTATCGCCTCTTTCAGGACGGTGTGCGCAGCGAGAGGCTACGGAAGCACGTCGGGAACATCCTCTCGATCAACTACAGGTACATCGCTGAGGCTGGCCGTGAGTACATGGACGAGCACCCCGAGGCGAGTGTGGACGACCTGATCGCGTACTTCGGCACACTCAGCGAGGACGCGCGGTTCCTCGATGCACCGGAGGACCGACCTGGGCGCTACCGCCTTCTTCGTGGGCGGGCGGAGAGAGCCGTGTGGCTGGAGCGTGTTCTCCAAGAACGTGTAGACGTTGAGGATGCGGCCGAAGCCGCTCACCGAATCGTCAGCACACCGGAGGCCATAGCCCTACTTGCTGCTGATACGGAAGGGCAGATGGTTCTCAGGGCGACCGAGTTGCACCGGCGGTCGACCGGCCTGGCGGCCTTGCGCAAGGTGGTCGAGGACCCCACTGCTTCGGAACTCGAACTGCAACGCGCTCTGGAGGGGCAACACTGGATCTTCGGAGGGCGGTTCGTGGGAGAGGCCGCCCACCGCAGACTGGTGCCGGGTGACGAGGTCGACATACCTCTCATCCGCGGTGACGGGGCACTCCATGTGGTTGAGCTGAAGCGTGCCGCAAGCCTTGCCGGCAATCTGGTGAAGAAGTACCGAGGGTCATGGGTGCCTACCGCCGAGGTGCACAATGCAGTCGGTCAGGCTGTGAACTACCTGGTGAACCTGGACGAGAACCGCCACCGGATCCGCAAGGAACTGGGCATAGAAACCCGCCGAGCGAGCGCAGTGGTGCTGATCGGACACCCGTCAGTCCAACCTTCCGTACCCGAGCAATCGATCAACGAGGCGCTTCGCACCCTCAACACTCACGTGAACCGTGTAGAGGTGCTCACTTATAAGGAACTGATTGACAATGCCGAGCGCTCGTTGGGGTCTGTGCCGTTGGGGTAGCCGTCACTCTGCGTGGAGCCTAGGCGCGGGGACCGATGCTCGAAGCGGGCCGCTAAAGGACCCGGACCATGATCGGTCCGGGGGCTTTTGGCTGGTGCCCCCGGCAGGATTCTTGCAGATGAGTACCGCATACTTGAGGGCGCGTGCATCCGTTGGTGACGGTTTGATCGCCGGGTGCTCGTAGACGCTGTCCGGGTAGTCGACAGCGTCGTGCAGAGGTGTAAAATATACGGTTTGCTGGTGCCTTGCATCGACGTCTGCCGGTTTACTCAAGAGTCGCACCTCAATATTTCGATGACGTCAAAGGGTCACCCACATAGTTACTCTCTAATCTTCGCCCCCGTCAGCATTTTCTTGCTTTTTTAGGTGCTCCTCCACCAATTTGAAAAAATCCCCAAAAGGAACGGCGCGGACTTCTGCCTGCCACCAGATCATAGGGCTGGGGTCAACTCCTCCCGTGGTGCAAAATCTGATTCTACGCGAATACAGAATGTAGCCGTTATCTGCGCACTCCTTCAAGATGGCATCCATGCGCTTCCTTGCGTTTCGCTGTTCTGTCATGGTTTCAATGAACTCGCTCATCTCCATCCACTCCTTAAGCTCTTCTAGCAGCCCAAGAACCTGCTCCACTTGTTCGTCTTTTTGATTCTCCTCCGAATAGCTGGGAAGGAAAGACTAGGCATCAGAAATGAGGTTCCATAGCTCTGCTCCTGAATTGATCATATAGAATTTTTCTTTTTTTGGATCAGGCCCACTCGGATCGACAGTGACGCGGAGAGGCCTGCGCGTAAGAGTCTCCGCGACCCACGTTTCGTGGTCTGCCTTGAGTTTCTTCATCCTTTCCACGGGCCAGCCATTTTCCTGGTCGTCGACTACCTTGTGATGGTTTCCGCATAACAGAACTAGATTTGAATGGTGATCCCTATTTCCGGTGAAAGGTACATTTCCTCTCGGTCCACCGGGCGACTGCGGGTAAATGTGAGCCATTTCTCCGATGACTGAATGGTCATCCAGTTCGACCTCGCGTGGAACTACGAGTGTGGTTCTGCAGATAGCACAGCAGCCGCCGCTGAGGGCCCAAAGGATCTTCATGGATTTCTCTGAAATCGCCACGGGTCAGATCATATCTGCGGCCTGAGTTGGCCGAACTCTTCCTCGTCGCCACGAAGAAGGAGGAAGAGCGCCGGGACGAGATGGTCACCCAGCTCATCCGCCTCGCCCAGCTCGGCCGCGCGGCCGGCATCTACCTGGAGGTCTGCGGACAGCGCTTCGGCGCCGAACTCGGCAAGGGCGCCACCATGCTCCGGGCCCAGCTCACCGGCCGCGTCTGCCACCGCGTCAACGACGAAGCCTCCGCCAAAATGGCACTCGGCGACATCGCCCCCGAAGCGGTCTCCGCCGCCTGCGCCATCGCACCCGAACGCCCCGGCCTCGCCGTCGCTGGTGACACCTCCGGCGGCTGGTCCCGCATCCGCACGCCCTACCTCTCCCTCGCCGATTCCGCCGAGATCTGCCACGAGTCGGCCCACCTGGCTCCCGACATGCCCGCGCTCAAGCCCTTCCGGCCCGACGTGCCCGTACGGCCGGTCGACTCCCCGGCGCCGGTCGTCCAGCCACGCCCAGTGACCGACTGAGCCGCCGTCCCTTCCTCCGGTCGGCGCGACCGCCTCGCGCCACGTCCCTACCCCTCCCACGCCTGAATCCGGAAGGAGCCGCAGCATGCGCGCCCAACTGGCCCGTATCGATGCGGTACTCGTCCAGGCCGTCATCGCCGCCGCCCTGTCCTTCGCCCACCTCCACGACATCGCCTCCGCGGCCGGACAGGACGGGTGGAAAGCGTGGGCCTACCCGATCTCGGTCGACCTGCTGCTCGTCGCCGCCTGGCGCCGACTGCGGACCGGCGACGCGAAAGCCTCCGGGTGGTGCTGGTTCGTCATCGCACTCGCCGCCTCCCTCGGCGCGAACGTCGCCACCGCCGGACTCCTCGACCTCAACGACGTACCGGCCTGGCTGCGCATCCTCGTCGCGGGCTGGCCTGCGGTCGCCTTCCTCGGCGGCACGCTGCTCGCGCACTCGGCACCCGTCCCCGCCGAGGAACCAACGGCGGACCAGGAGGACGCCGGTGACCCCGCGCCCGAACCTCCCGCTGAGCAGGACGTGAGCCCAACCCCGGCCCCGCCTGTATCGGTCCCGACCGCGCTCGTCGAACACGCCCGCAAGGTCGCCGCCGAGCACCACACCCGCACCGGCACACCCATCGACACCCCCACCCTGCGCGCCCGGCTCGGCGTCCCCGCACCCATGGCCGACGCCATCGCCGCCCACCTCTGAAAGGAGTCTGGATGACCGCCAACCGCCGCTTCCGCAACGTCACCCGCATCGGCCCCGTCCAGGTCGGCACGTCGTACGACGATCGCGGCCGCGAGAAGCACACCGCCGCCTGCACCGCCCCGCGCTGCGGCTTCTCCTGCGACTACGACAGCCGCGCCGCCGCAGAACTCGCCGCCCGCACACACCGCTGCCCCGTCCGCTGAAAGGACCCGCACACCGTGACCGTCAGCCTGCCGCTCGTCCTGGTCCTCGGCTTCTTCGCCTGGGGAGCGGTCAAGTTCCTCGGCGTCCGCACGTGGATCGTCGTCCTGGTCGCCCTCTTCGGCTTCTGGCTCTCGCACACCTTCATGGCCCCGGCCATCGAGTCCGGCACGCGCTCCGGCGTGGACGTCATAAACGGCTCACACGACTAGACGAGTAGATAAGGAGACCTCCCGTGTTCCTGCCCAAGTACCCCGACAGCCCCACCCCGCCGCCCCGGCACACCCACGCCCCGGCCGACCCGGCCCCGGTACAGCGCACGCCGTTCCCTCAGGTCTCCATCAGCACCGGCGCGATAGCGACCGTGCTCGTAGGCGGCGTCGTACTGACCGCCCTCCTGGTCGCCGTCGCCGTCACGGCCATCTCCGTAGCCGTCGCCGCCGTAGTCCTGCGCTCCATGCTCCGCGACCACCACCGGCGCTGAACGCGCCCGGCTCCCGGGGCGGCTCGACACGACCAAGCATCCGCCGCCCCGGGAGTCCGTCACTCCTGACCGAGCCAGTCAGAAGGAGAGAGCCATCCTGACCCGCACCACCCCGGCCCCACTCCCGGAACTCGCCAAGCTCGCCTCGCACGGCACCCTGCCCGGTATCCTCCGCCAGCTCTCCGGCCTCGGAGGCTGCACCAACCCCATACGCCTCGACGGCCACCGCACCGAGTACGACGTCAACACCCGCACCGGCGAGATAGGCAACGTCCTTCACCACCTCGACTCATCCGACCTCCCCGCCGGCCACCTCCTCGTGCGCTGCAACAACCGCCGTACGACTCGCTGCGCGGCCTGCTCCGAGGTCTACCGCCGCGACACCTTCCACCTGATCACCTCCGGCCTGCGCGGCGGCAAGGGCACCCCGGAACGCGTCGCCACTCACCCCCGCGTCTTCGCCACCTTCACCGCTCCCGGCTTCGGCCCGGTCCACAACCGCCCCACCGGCCCGGCCGGTTCCGTCCGCCGCTGCCGCTGCGGCACCCTCCACGACCAGGACGACGACACACTCGGCACCCCGCTCAACCCCGACACCTACGACTACGACGCCGCCGTCCTCTGGAACGCCCACGCCGGACCGCTCTGGCGCCGCTTCTCGATCTACCTGCGCCGCGAGGTCGCCAAGCGAGCTGGGCTCACTCAGCGGGCCTTCCGCCAGCACGCCCGGGTGTCCTTCGCCAAGGTCGCCGAGTACCAGAAGCGCGGCGCCGTCCACTTCCACGCCGTCATCCGCATCGACGGCCCCGAGGGCGGCGACACCCCGCCACCGGCCTGGGCCACGGCCGAACTGCTCACCGATGCCATCCGCACCGCAGCCGCCCACGTCCGCGTGGACGGCCCGGTCATCGACGGTCGCCCGTACGCCTTCACCTTCGGCCGCCAACTCGACGTACGCACCATCCGCAGCGCCGACTTCGACGGGGGCCAGGAACTCACAGAGCGCGCCGTCGCCGCCTACATCGCCAAGTACGCCACCAAGGGCGCCGAGACCGCCACGGGAGCTCTCGACCGCCCGCTGAAGTTCCTCGCCGAACTGGCCCAGCTCGACATCAGCGACCATGCCCGCCGTCTGATCCCAACGGCCTGGACCCTCGGCGCCCGCAAGGACCTCGAACACCTCCGCCTGCGCGCCTGGGCCCACATGCTCGGCTTCCGCGGCCACTTCTCCACTAAGTCCCGCCGCTACTCCACCACCCTTGGCGCCCTCCGTACCGCCCGAGCCGAATGGCGCCGAGCCCAAGCAACCACTTCCGAAATTTCGGAGGTGGTGAACACGACGCTCGTCCTCGCCCACTGGGTCTACGCCGGAACCGGCCTCACCGACGCAGAAACCTGGCTCGCCGAAACCATCGCCCCCGCCCCCGGAACGGAAGGAGAACCGACCCATGCCTGAGGCTCAGGCCACCGCCACTGAGCTGGATCCCTTCGACCCCTCCTTGGCCCTTCTGACCGTCGAGGAGGCGGCCCGGCGGCTCCGTATCGGCCGTACGACGTGCTTCCGGCTCGTGCTGGCCGGAGAGATCGAGTCGGTGACGGTCGGGCGGCTGCGAAGGGTCCCCGCCGATGCCATCCCCGCGTACGTGGCCAAGCTGCGCCACCGACCCGCCCAAGCGGCCTGAGAGGACGGGCATGCCAGAGAACAAGCGCACCCGACAGCCCAACGGGGCCTCGTCCATCTACCTCGGCAAGGACGGGAAGTGGCACGGCCGGGTGACCGTCGGCGTCCGCGATGACGGCAAGCCTGACCGCCGTCACATCGAGCGGAAGACGAAAGCCGAAGTGACCAAGGCTGTCCGCGAGATGGAGCGGGCCCGCGACGACAGGAAGCTTCGGAAGCCGGGTAAGGGCTGGACCGTCCAGAGCTGGCTGGAGCACTGGGTCGAGAACATCGCCCAGCCGTACGTCTCCGAGAACACGTACGCCGGGTACGAGGTCGACGTACGCGTTCACCTCGTCCCCGGACTGGGCGCTCACAAGCTCGACCGCCTGGAGCCCGAGCACCTCGAACGCTTCTACCGGAAGATGCAGGCGTCCGGGAGCTCCGCCGGCACCGCCCACCACGTCCACCGGACGATCCGGGTCGCCCTCGGTGAGGCCGTGCGGCGCGGGCATGTCGTCACCAACGCGGCTGAGATCGCCAAGGCTCCCCGCCTTGAAGAGGAGGACATCGAGCCCTACACGATCGAGGAGGTTCAGAGCCTGCTCGTCGAGGCGGCCAAGCTCCGCAACAGCGCGCGTTGGGTCGTCGCCCTGGCGCTCGGTCTCCGGCAGGGTGAGGCGCTCGGCCTGCACTGGGAGGACGTCGACCTTGCCTCGGGGTACGTCCGCATCCGCAGGAACCGGCTCCGCCCCAAGTACGCGCACGGCTGCGGCCCCAACCCGTGTGGCCGGAAGGCGGGCTACTGCCCCAAGCGGGAGCAGACCCGTCGCGAGCACAAGTCCACCAAGTCCCGAGCTGGGCGGCGCACCATCGGCCTGCCTGATCCGCTGATCAAGATTCTCCGCCAGCACCAAGAGGCACAGGAGCGGGAGCGAATCGCGGCCGGTGCGGACTGGGAGGGCAAGGGATACGTCTTCGCGTCGCCGATCGGCGGGCCGCTGAGTCCGAACACAGACTTCCACACCTGGAAGCGACTGCTTCGGGATGCCGGTGTCCGGAACGGCCGTCTTCATGACGCTCGCCACACCGCCGCGACCGTGCTCCTGATCCTCGGTGTCCCGGACGTCGTGATCGACTCGATCATGGGTTGGGAGCCCGGGGGAGCGGCCCGGATGCGGGCTCGGTACATGCACGTGACCGGGACCATGCTCCGCAAGGTCGCCCAGCAGGTCGGAGATGCTCTCTGGGTGCTGCCCGGCACCGACGCCGACCGCCAGGAAAAAACCAACTGAGACGGAAACTGAGACGGAAACCGTCGAAGGGCCCCACCGCGAACGGTGGGGCCCTTCGACATCGTGCCCGGTGAGGCACTGGCGGAGGATACGAGATTCGAACTCGTGAGGGGTTGCCCCCAACACGCTTTCCAAGCGTGCGCCCTAGGCCACTAGGCGAATCCTCCGCCGCAAACAATACAAGACGTTGAGGAGTGCTCGCGAACTCGTACCCCCTGGCCGGCATCGGGTACTGTTGGCGCAGCCCCTCACGCGGCGCTATCTGACTGAACTCCCCCAGGGCCGGAAGGCAGCAAGGGTAGGTTGGCTCTGGCGGGTGCGTGGGGGGCGCTTGCGTTGTCAGGGCGAGACCTGCGGGCGGGGTCCGTTGTCAGTGGGCGCCTATAACCTCGTATGCGTGTCGTCTCTCGCGTTGTACCGCCGCTATCGCCCGGAGTCGTTCGCCGAGGTCATCGGGCAGGAACATGTCACCGACCCGTTGCAGCAGGCGCTGCGGAACAACCGGGTCAATCACGCGTACCTGTTCAGCGGTCCGCGCGGATGCGGCAAGACGACCAGCGCGCGGATCCTGGCCAGGTGCCTGAACTGCGAGAAGGGGCCCACGCCGACGCCGTGCGGGGAGTGCCAGTCCTGTCAGGACCTCGCGAGGAACGGCCCGGGCTCCATCGACGTCATCGAGATCGACGCCGCTTCGCACGGTGGTGTGGACGACGCCCGTGACCTCCGGGAGAAGGCCTTCTTCGGGCCCGCCGGCAGCCGGTACAAGATCTACATCATCGACGAGGCCCACATGGTCACGTCGGCCGGCTTCAACGCACTCCTCAAGGTCGTCGAGGAGCCGCCCGAGCATCTGAAGTTCATCTTCGCCACCACCGAGCCCGAGAAGGTCATCGGGACCATCCGGTCGCGCACCCACCACTACCCGTTCCGGCTCGTGCCGCCCGGAACCCTGCGCGAGTACCTCGCCGAGGTGTGCGGGCGGGAGGGGATCCCCGTCGAGGACGGGGTGCTGCCGCTCGTCGTGCGCGCCGGTGCCGGGTCCGTGCGTGACTCGATGTCCGTCATGGACCAACTGCTCGCCGGAGCGGGGGCGGACGGTGTGACGTACGCCATGGCGACCTCCCTGCTCGGCTACACGGACCTGTCGCTTCTCGACTCCGTCGTCGAGGCTTTCGCGACCGGTGACGGCGCCGCCGCCTTCGAGGTCGTCGACCATGTCATCGAGGGGGGCAACGACCCCCGGCGGTTCGTCGCCGACCTGCTGGAGCGGCTGCGGGACCTGGTGATCCTCTCCGCCGTGCCGGACGCCGCGGAGAAGGGGCTCATCGACGCCCCCGCCGACGTCATCGATCGGATGCAGGCCCAGGCCGGCACGTTCGGCGCCGCGGAGCTCACCCGCGCCGCCGACCTCGTCAACGCGGGGCTGACCGAGATGCGCGGCGCCACCTCCCCCCGCCTCCAGCTCGAACTCATCTGCGCGCGCGTGCTGCTGCCCGCCGCGTACGGCGACGAGCGCTCGGTCATGGCCCGCCTGGACCGTATCGAGCGCGGCGTGAACTTCTCCACGGGCGGCGGCGCGCCGGCCATGGGGTACGTACCGGGGCCGGACGCGCATGCGCACGGGGGAGCGGTGGGAGGAACGGCGGCCGGGGTTGCGCCGGTTCCGCCGGGGGGCGGTCCGGCCGCGGTTCGGGCCGCCGTACGGGCTTCCGGGGCGCCCGCCGGCGCCGCGGCCGCCGTGTCGGGGGCGCCCTCTGAGCAGGGGACCCCGGCAGGAGTGGGTGGGGCTGGAGCAGCTGCCGCTCCCGTCGACCGCCCGGCCGGTCCCGACCACGCCCAGCAGCCGCCCCAGCCCGAGAACCCGCAGGCCCCGCAGGCCCAGCAGAGCCCACAGCCTCAGCGGCCCGAGCCGCAGGCCCAGACCCAGTCGCCGCCCGCGGCAACCGGCTCCGCCCCCGGCGCCTGGCCCACCGCCGCGCCCGCGGGCGGGGGTCGACGACCCGGCGGCTGGCCCACCGCGACGCCCGCCGGCGGCGGACAGCCCACGGCCGCACAGAGCAGCCCACCCGCGCCTGCCCCCGCCCTCACCCCTTCCGCACCGGCAACCCCCCAGGCTGCGGCCCCCGCCTCCGCCTACGCCCCTCCGGCCGGCGGCCTCGACCCCCGCACGCTCTGGCCGAACATCCTGGAGGCCGTCAAGAACCGCCGCCGGTTCACCTGGATCCTGCTCAGCCAGAACGCGCAGGTGACCGGCTTCGACGGCACCACCCTCCAGCTCGGCTTCATCAACGCCGGCGCCCGTGACAACTTCTCCGGCAGCGGCAGCGAGGACGTGCTGAAGCAGGCGCTGGCCGAGCAGTTCAACGTGCAGTGGAAGATCGAGGCGATCGTCGACCCGTCGGGAGGCTCGGCACCCCCGCCGGCCACCGGCGGCCCCACGGGCAGCGGTGGCGGAGGGGGCGCCGGCTACGGCGGTTCAGGAGGCGGCGGATACGGCAGCTCAGGCGGCGGTTACGGCGGTGGCGCCACGGCCCCCCAGCGCCCGGCGTCCCCCCAGCCCACGTCCGCCCAACCCACGACGGCCACCTCGCCACCCGCCTCCACCTCCCCTTCCACCGGCGCACCCGCCCCCCGGCCGTCCGCCCCGGAACCGCCCCCGGTCTCCCCCGAGGACGACACCCCGGAGGACGACGACCCCGATCTCGACGAGTCGGCCCTGTCCGGCCACCAACTCATCGTGAGAGAGCTGGGAGCGACAGTGGTGGAGGAGTTCTCGCACGAGTAGGGGGGTGTCGCTCTGGAGAAACCATCGCGTTGGAGAAACCCACAACTCACCACCTCCCACCCCTTCGGAAGCCCGCACAAACCAGCACGCCTCCCTCCGGATAGGCTGACCCCCGTGAAGGTCCTCGTCATCGGCAGCGGTGCCCGCGAACACGCCCTGTGCCGTTCTCTGTCCCTCGACCCCGACGTCAGCGCGCTGTACTGCGCTCCCGGCAACGCCGGCATCGCCGAGGTCGCCGAGCTGCACCCGGTCGACGCGCTCGACGGCGCGGCCGTGTCCGCGCTGGCCGTGGAGCTCGGCGCCGACCTGGTCGTCGTAGGCCCGGAGGCGCCGCTGGTCGCCGGGGTCGCCGACGCCGTACGGGAGGCGGGTATCCCGGTCTTCGGCCCCTCGAAGGAGGCCGCGCAGCTCGAGGGCTCGAAGGCCTTCGCCAAGGAGGTCATGGCGGGAGCCGACGTACCCACCGCGCGGTCGTACGTCTGTACGACCCCGGAAGAGGTTGCCGAAGCTCTCGACGCCTTCGGCGCCCCTTACGTCGTCAAGGACGACGGGCTCGCCGCCGGCAAGGGCGTCGTGGTGACAGGCGACATCGAGGAGGCCGCGGCGCACGCCAACGCCTGCGAGCGCGTGGTCATCGAGGAGTTCCTCGACGGCCCCGAGGTCTCCCTCTTCGCCATCACCGACGGCGTGACGGTCCTGCCCCTCCAGCCCGCCCAGGACTTCAAGCGCGCGCTGGACGGCGACGAGGGCCCGAACACCGGCGGCATGGGCGCGTACTCCCCGCTGCCCTGGGCCGACCCGAAGCTGGTGGACGAGGTCATGGAGACCGTCCTCCAGCCCACCGTCGACGAGATGCGCCGCCGCGGCACTCCCTTCTCCGGGCTGCTGTACGCCGGTCTCGCGATCACCAGCCGCGGGGTCCGGGTCATCGAGTTCAACGCCCGCTTCGGCGACCCCGAGACCCAGGTCGTGCTCGCCCGGCTGCAGACCCCGCTCGCCGGCCTGCTGATGGCCGCCGCCACCGGCAACCTCGCCGACCTGCCGCCCCTGCGCTGGAGCGACGAGGCCGCGGTCACCGTGGTCATCGCCTCGCACAACTACCCTGGCACTCCGCGCACCGGCGACCCGATCACCGGCCTGGACGAGGTGGCCGCCCAGGACGCCCCGCACGCGTACGTCCTGCACGCCGGGACCCGGCAGAAGGGCGACGCCGTCGTCAGCGCCGGCGGACGCGTCCTGTCCGTCACGGCGGTCGGCGAGGACCTCACCGAGGCCCGCGACCGCGCGTACCGGGCCGTGGCCCGCGTCAACCTCGAGGGCTCCCAGCACCGTACGGATATCGCGGCGAAGGTCGCGGGGGCGTAAGTCCCGGCATCCGGGAGTCCGGCGGTCCGGAACCCCGAGAGTCTCCGAAGCGCCCGAAAACCCCGGTATTCCCTGGCATTCCCAGACGCCGATGAACCCATCAGGCCCCGTATCCGTCTCAGGATCCGGGGCCTGATCTTTGCGGTCCGTCATCCACCTCTCCCCAAAGCCATTCCATCGAGTGACCGATGCCCCATCCGGCTGACGGGGGCCGGGGCCCCAACTAGGGTGCGGCGCAAGCGGTCCGGCACTTGGCCCACCGGCATTGCGATGTCAGGGGTCGGTGCCACAGTGGGGGAGTGAGCAACACCAGGAGAGCCGGGCGGACAGCCGGGCGGGCAGGACGGCAGGGAGGGGGCGAGGTCCGGTCATGACCGGTATGGGTGTGGAGGCGGGCGCGCAGGCAGCGCGTTCCCGAGCTCTGGCCGTGCTGCGCATCCGCAGCCGGGCGCTGGCCGTCGCGCTGCTGCCCGCGGCCGTCGCCGTCGTGCTGCTCGCCGGTGACTCCACCGGCCACCTCGTGGGCCCCGGCTGGGACGCCGCGCGGTGGACGATGTCCGTCGCCGCCGTCCTCGTCCTGCTCGCCGCCGCCGGCATCGCCCTGGTCGTCGCCCGCGCCCGGCCCGCCGTCAGCCCGACGGTCCCGATCGCCGAGGCGTCGGCCCCCGACCTCTACCGCATGGTGCGCGACCTCGCCGACCGCCTCGACGTCCCGGTGCCCTCCGCCATAGCGCTCACCCCGGACTGCGACAGCTGGCTGGAGGACCGCACCCACCCGGCCCACGGCCCGCCCGCGCGCGAGGACCACGACGAGATAGCGGGCGTCCGCGGCTCCCACCGGCGTGCCGCCACAGCGCCCGTCCTCGTCATCGGCTCCCCGTTCCTGTGGTGGATGCGCGTGGGCGAGCTGCGCGCGGTCCTCGCCCCGGTCGTCGCCGGTACAGGACCTTCGGCCCACCCGGACATAGCGGCAGCCCGACGCTTCGTACGGGGCCTGGACGCGGCGGTGGCCGTCACCTCGGCGACCGGCCGCAACGCCCTCGTGCGCCCGGTGCTCGCGGGTGTCGGCTGGGTCGCCCGTCTGCTGCTGCGCAGCTGCCGGGGCCATGCCGGCGAGATGGAGCGCGGGGTCGCCGCCGCGGCGGCCGAGCGTGCACAGGCTGTGGACTACGGCCTCCGGATCGTCGCCCAGGAACAGGTGGGCCTGGCGTACGCCGGCTGGGACCGGCTGCTGACCCGGGTCGCGCTGCCCGCCTGGCGGATGGGCCGCTGGCCCTCCCGACTGGACGCGGGCGTCGTCGCGGCCCTCACCGAACTGTCCCGGCGCGACCGGCTGGCCGAGGGCTTCGCCTCCCGCCTGGGCGAGCGCCCCGCCTGCGACCTGCTCGAAGAGCCCGGCACAGTGGACGAGGCGACCTCACTGCTGGCCGCCCGCCTCTTCCACGGCGGCCCCGCCGAGCCCGGCCGTGACTGGGCCCCGGTGGACTGGCAGGAGTACCCGGACGAGGTCGTCGACCGCAAGTGGCGCACCGACGCGGCTCGCCTCCACCGCGTCCTGGACGCCCTGGGCGTACGCCGCACCCCCGACCCCTCCTCCCCGGAGCCCGACGGCGGCCCGACCCTGGCCCGCGTCATGGACCACCTGACGGAACCCACGGCCACGACGTCGGCGCCTCAGACAGAAGCCGACCGCCAGTGGGGCGGCCTCCTGGATGACGCGCCGAGCCGAGCCGCGGACGGCAGACAGAGGCCGGCGACCTCAGACGCCCCAGACACCCCAGACGCCCCAGACACCCCAGGGGCCTTTCCCGACGAGGCCGGGCAGAGCACCGAGACCCGCCCCGACGAAGACGCCCAACGCACAGCGCCCCACCCCCACGAGCTCACCGAGCCGACCGGGACCACATGGCCGACAGGGACAGCAGGGCCGACGGCCCCGACTGACCTGACCGAGCCCACCGCCCCCCACGCCGACGCCACCCCAGCCCCCGGCACCGATCCCAGCACCGATCCTGGCTCCGGCACCGGCATCGGCACCGGCATCGACCCCGGCATCGACCCCGACGACGACCTCCCCAGCACCGAACGCAGCTCCGCCCTCGCCGCCCGCCTCAGCGCCGAGATCGCCCGCGAAGAGGCATCGGCAGCCGCGGACACCCCCACGGCCGGCGGTCCGCCCGCGCCCGGCCAGGGCAGCGTCGGCAGCCCCGACACCGCCCTCTGGGACGACGGCACGCTCCCCCTCTTCCCCCTGCAGCCGCCCCGCACCGCCCGCGAGCTGCTCACCGACCACGTCACCGCGATGGTGTGCTGCGCCGCGATGGACACCGCCGGCGCGACTCCCGGCCTCGACTGGCTGGACGGCCCGTCCCTCATGGTCAACGGCGAACGTGCGGCAGATCTGGCCCCCCGCGTGCTCAGTCTGGTGGAGGACGGCGATCCCGCCCCTCTGCAGGCGTGGCTGGTCAAGTCCGGGATACGCCCGGAGAAGCCGGTCCGCCTCGTCTGACCGCCGCCCACCCAAGCGGCGAAGGCCGGTGCGAACCGCGCCCTCTCATACCGGACTCAGTAATTCCACTTCTGGCCAATTCGCAACGAGTAGTGACCGTCTGCGTGCGTAATGTGATGTGCTGGGAACGATCGGGCACACGGCAAGGGCCTACGGCACACGACAGCCACATGGCACAAAGCCACGTGACACAGGTGGCACAGGTGACACAGGCGTACGGGGGCGTGAGGGAGGGGAGCCACCATGGGATCGGAGCAGATCCGCCGCTGGGAGTCGGGAGCACTCGCGCACGCCGTGACGGACCCCTTCGGTCAGGGCCCCGTCCCCTGGCTCCGCGGCGCTGAGACGTACTTCGACGACACCGGCCAGATGGTCCCCTGGTACGTGGACGCACCTCAGCAGCCGACGCGGAAGGATCCCCGCCTGCCCGCCCCGCGAGCGGCCGGAGGCCCCCGCTCCGCCGACGACGTCCGCCGCCAGATCAAGGGCTTCATCTCCACCGGCGCGGTCGCCCCCGGCGAGGCCGTCGACTTCCACATCACCGTCGACCCGCCCCAGGAGTTCGGCGTCGACATCTACCGCATCGGCCACTACGGCGGCGACGGTGCCGCGAAGATCACCACCAGCCCTCGCCTGTCGGGGATCGTCCAGCCCCCGCCGCTGACCGCGGAGCGTACGGTCTCCTGCCACCACTGGTGGCTGTCCTGGCGCCTGCAGATCCCGAGCTACTGGAGCATCGGCGCCTACGTCGCCGTCCTCACCACCGCCGACGGCCACCGCTCCCACATCCCGTTCACCGTCCGCGACAACCACCCGGCCGACCTGCTCCTCCTGCTGCCCGACATCACCTGGCAGGCGTACAACCTCTACCCGGAGGACGGCCGTACCGGTGCCAGCCTCTACCACGCCTGGGACGAGAACGGCCGCCTGCTCGGCGAGGCCGACGCCGCGACGACCATCTCCTTCGACCGCCCGTACGCGGGCGCCGGTCTGCCCCTTCACGTGGGCCACGCCTACGACTTCATCCGCTTCGCCGAGCGCTACGGCTACGACCTCGCCTACGCCGACGCCCGCGACCTGCACGCCGGCCACGTCGACCCCACCCGTTACCGTGGCCTGGTCTTCCCCGGACACGACGAGTACTGGTCGACGAACATGCGCCGCACCGTGGAACGCGCCCGCGAGAGGGGCACGAGCCTGGTCTTCCTCTCCGCCAACACCATGTACTGGCAGGTGGAGTTGGGCCCGTCGCCGTCCGGCGTCCCGGACCGCCTGCTCACCTGCAGAAAACGCCGGGGGCCGGGCAAGCCCGTGCTGTGGCGCGAGATCGACCGGCCCGAGCAGCAGTTGGTCGGCATCCAGTACGCCGGCCGCGTGCCCGAGCCCCACCCCCTGATCGTGCGCAACGCCGACCACTGGATGTGGGAGGCGACCGGCGCGCACGAGGGGGGCGAGATCGAGGGCCTGGTCGCGGGCGAGGCCGACCGCTACTTCCCGCGCACCCCGCTGCCCGAGCACGACGACCGCATCCTGCTCGCCCACTCCCCGTACGCCGACAGCGAGGGAGTCCTCCGCCACCAGGAGACCTCTCTCTACCGGGCCCCCTCCGGAGCCCTGGTCTTCGCATCCGGGACGTTCGCGTGGTCACCGTCACTGGGCCGCCCGGGCCACGTCGACCCCCGGGTCCAGCGCGCCACAGCAAACCTCCTGGACCGCATCTGCAAACACGACTGAGCCCCGCTCCACACACCCCGGACCAAGACCGATCCCCGGCATACGGGAGAATCGAGCCACTTGGACATCACCACGGGGAGGAACCGTGTCCGGATTCGTAGAAAAGCCCGAGCCGCTCCAGGTTCCGGGCCTGGTACACCTGCACACCGGCAAGGTGCGCGACCTGTACCAGAACGAGGCGGGCGACCTCGTGATGGTCGCCAGCGACCGCCTCTCGGCCTTCGACTGGGTGCTGCCCACCGAGATCCCCGACAAGGGGCGGGTCCTCACCCAGCTCTCCCTGTGGTGGTTCGACCAGCTCGCCGACCTGGTCCCCAACCACGTCCTGAGCACCGACCTGCCCGAGGGCGCCCCCGCCGACTGGGCCGGCCGCACCCTGATCTGCAAGTCCCTCCAGATGGTCCCGATCGAGAGCGTGGCCCGCGGCTACCTCACCGGCTCGGGCCTGCTCGAGTACAACGAGTCCCGCACGGTCTGCGGCCTCGCCCTGCCCGAAGGCCTCGTCGACGGCTCGGAACTGCCCGCCCCGATCTTCACCCCGGCCACCAAGGCCGAGGTCGGTGAGCACGACGAGAACGTCTCCTACGAGGAGGTCGCCCGGCAGGTCGGCGCCGACACCGCCGCCCAGCTGCGCCAGGCCACCCTCGCCGTCTACACGCGGGGCCGGAACATCGCGCGGGACCGCGGGATCATCCTCGCGGACACCAAGTTCGAGTTCGGCTTCGAGGGGGAGACCCTGGTCCTCGCGGACGAGGTCCTCACCCCGGACTCCTCGCGCTTCTGGCCGGCCGACCAGTGGCAGCCGGGGCGCGCGCAGCCGTCGTACGACAAGCAGTACGTCCGTGACTGGCTCACCTCGGCGGAGTCCGGCTGGGACCGCAAGAGCGAGCAGCCCCCGCCGCCGCTGCCCGAGCAGGTCGTGACCGCGACGCGCGCCAGGTACGTGGAGGCGTACGAGCGGCTGACGGGAACGAGCTGGTCGTAGCTCCCACGCGAGAAGCCCCCGGTGACAACCGGGGGCTTCTTCGAAGAGAGCGGACGACCAGGTTCGAACTGGCGACCTCAACCTTGGCAAGGTTGCGCTCTACCAACTGAGCTACGTCCGCACTGCGCCGTGGCGCGAGAGCAACTATACCCAACCTCGCTGCCGGGCGAGCCGCACCGCCGTGTGGCGGTTCTCCGCCCCGAGCTTGGAGACGGCCGACGACAGGTAGTTCCGTACGGTCCCCTGGGACAGCGCGGCCCGCTCGGCGATCTCCGCGACGGGCGCCCCGTCGGCGGCGAGCTCCAGGACCTCCGCCTCCCGCGCGGTCAGTGGCGAGTCCCCGGCGGAGATCGCGTCGGCGGCCAACTCGGGGTCGACGTAACGGTTCCCCGCGTGAACCGTGCGGATGATCTCCGCGAGCCGCTGCGCGCTGACGGTCTTCGGCACGAATCCCCGCACACCCGCCTCGAGGGCCCGCTTCAGATGTCCCGGCCGCCCGTGACTGGTCACGATCAGCACCCGGCAGTGCGGCAGTTCGGTCCGCAGAGATGTGGCGACCTTCACACCGTCCGCGCCGGGCATCTGGAGATCCAGGACGGCGACATCGGGAACGTGCGCACGGGCCATGGCCATCGCTTCGGGTCCGGTGGCGGCCTCGGCCACGACGACGAGATCGTCCTCAAGGGAGAGCAGCGCGGCGAGCGCACCCCGGATGAGGTGCTCGTCGTCGGCGAGCAGGAGTCGTACGGGAGAGGTCATGCCATGACCTCACGCGCACCTGCCGTGGCCAACGGCACCTCCGCCACCACCCGGAACAGCCCGCCGTCGGCCGGCCCCGCCTCCAGCGTCCCCTCCACCGCCGCCAGCCGTTCCCGCAGCCCGGCCAGCCCCGAACCGCCCGCACCGGAAGGGACGGACACCCCGTCCTTCCCACCGGCACCGGAGGGAACCGACGCCCCGTCGTTCTCCACCGTCAGGACCACCCACCCCTCCCTTTCCCGGACCCCGACCGCGCACCACCCGGCGTCCCCGTGCCGGAGCACGTTGGTCGTCGCCTCCCGCACCGCCCACGCGAGCGCCGACTGCACCTCGGCCGACAGCCCGGTCACCTCGCCCCCGGTCACCTCGCAGCGGATCCCCGCGGCCGTCAACACCCCGTGCGCCCCGGCGAGTTCCACGCCCAGGTCGGCCTCCCGGTACCCCCGTACGACATCCCGCACCTCGCGCTGCGACTCCTGCGCGATCCGCTGCACCTCGATCATCTGGTCGACGGCCTCGGCCCGCCCGCGCCGCGCCAACTGCACGGCCAGCTCGCTCTTCAGGGCGATCACGGCGAGGTTGCGCCCCATGACGTCGTGCAGGTCGCGCCCGAACCGCAGCCGTTCCTCGGCGACAGCGAGCCGGGCGCGGGTCTCCCGGGCCTCGTCGAGTTCGTAGAAGGCGTCGAGGAGCCAGACGGAGAACACGGAGGTGAAGGCGAAGAGCGCGGAGCCGAACAGCACGGCCAGCGTGACGACCAGCGCGGCGGCCCCGGGGGCGCCCAGGGCGAGCGACACGGCGCCGGCGCCGGCCCCGAAACCGCCGACGAGTGCGTACACGCGCCGCCGGTTGTGGACGCCGAGTGCGAGCGTGCCGGCGCCGAAGATCAGGACGACCCCGAAGACCCCGCCCGCCGCGCTGTCCACGCTCTCGCCGCCCGGCCCGTACTCCGCGATCGCGAGGGCCGCGCAGGCGACCGCGGCGGTGATCGCGCCGAGCGTCCACAGCAGCCGTACGGGCTGCTCACGCCGACCGCGCGTCCAGTCCAGCGCCCGCGACGCGGCCACCGCGCACACCGCCCCGTGGACGCCCACCATCAGCAGCAGCCAGCCCGCGAGCCACAGCTCGACCTGCCCGAACCCGGTGAGCCCGATGGCCGCGATCTCCAGCACCGCGAAGAAGTGGAACGTCGACCGTGTGTAGGTCTCCACCTTCGCCGGTGTGCTCTTGCCCCGCCACCATCTGGCCGGTCCCCGCACGTCCATGCCCCCGTTCCTCAGCGTCGGGGCTCCCACCGGAACCACCGCCGTACAGCAAACACACCCAACACTGTCCAGGCCAGCCCGGTCAGCACGGCCCCCACCGCCTCGTACGCCGACAGCTCACCGGTCCACCCGCCCCGCACGAGCGTGATCACCGGTGTCAGCGGCAGCAGTTCGAGCACCGACGCCACCCGGTCGGGCATCAACTCCAGCGGTACGGCGACCCCGGATCCCACCATCGACGCCATCACGACCGGCATGGAGGTGACCTGCGCGCTCTCCACGGTACGCGTGAAACCCGCCGTCACAGCGGCCAGCGCCGCACACAGGACCAGTCCCAACCCGACTCCGAGCACCGCCAGTTGAGGAGCCGCAGGAACGGGTACGTCGAGGAGGACCGAGCAGGCCACCGCCAGGACCAGGCACTGCACCAGTCCCGTCGTGACGGCCGGCAGCGCGGCCCCGGCGAGGATCTCCCGGTCCCGCAGCTCGCCGGTGCGCAGCCGCTTGAGGACGAGTTCCTCGCGCCGCCCGACGAAGACGCCCACGAGCGCCGAGTACACGGCGAACAGCAGCGAGAACCCGATGGCCCCGGGCAGCAGCACCAGTCCGACGCTGAGCCCGGACCCTCCGAGGTCCATGTCCTCTACCAACGACCGCACACTGACCGGCAGCACCAGCGGCACGAACACCGCCGTGACGATCATGCCCTTGCTCCGCCCGAACAGCGTCAGCTCGGCCCGCGCGAGCGCCGCGACACGCCCTGCCGGAGTGGTGACGGTTCCACTCATGACACGTACTCCTCAACAGTCCCAAGGCCCGCTTGAGTCTCAGGGCCCTCTTGTGATGCCGTCCGGGCAATCCTCAGGAACGCTTCCTCCAGCGACGCCGACCGCACATCGAGGCGGCCCAGCCCGACCCCGGCCCGCTCGGCCCACCCCAGCACCCCGGTGGCCGCCCGCTGCAGCTCCCGCGTCCGCAGCCGTACGACCTTCCCCTCGACCTCGTGCCCGCACACCCCCAGTTCACCGAGAGGCGGCAGATCCCCCAGGAAGTAGCCGTCGGGCAGCTCGAAGGAGATCCGGGACGGCTGCGCGGCGGTCACCTCGGCCGGTGTCCCCGCGGCCGCGATCCGCCCTTCGTGCAGGATGGCGAGCCGGTCGGCGAGGTCCTCGGCCTCCTCCAGGTAGTGCGTGGTCAGCAGCACGGTCGTCCCCCCGTCGCGCAGCGCGCGCACCAACTCCCAGGTCTCCCGGCGCCCTTCGGCGTCCAGGCCGGTCGTCGGCTCGTCCAGGAACAGCACCTCGGGCCTGCCGAGCAGCGCGAGCGCGAGGTCCAGGCGCCGCCGCTCACCCCCGGACAGCTGCTTCACCCGTACGCCCGTCCTGCGCTCCAGCCCGACCAGCGTGAGCGCTTCTCCCTCGGGCCGGGCCCCGCTCACGCACCCGGCCCACATCCGCGCGGTCTCGGCGACGGTCAGCTCGGACGGAAAGCCGCCCTCCTGCAACATCACGCCCGTCCGGGGCCGTACGACGGCCCGCTCGGCGTAGGGATCATGGCCGAGGACCCGCACCCGCCCCGCGGCCGGCCGCGCGAGCCCTTCCAGCAGTTCCACCGTGGATGTCTTGCCCGCCCCGTTGGTGCCCAGCAGGGCGAAGATCTCGCCGCGGCGCACGGAGAAGGAGATTCCGCGTACTGCTTCGAACCCGCCCCCGTACACACGCCGCAGGTCAGTGACCTCAATCACGTGTTCGTGTCCGTCGGTTTCCATGCCTTCAGCCTTCCGCCGACACGGGCCCGGCAGCAGTGCGGGCTGTCATCAGTCGGCATGACAAATGTCAGAAGACCGCGCGCCGCGCACACGCACCGGGCGCAGGAGGAGCACGAAAAGGACCCCGGTCAATGACCGGGGTCCTTTTCATGGAGCGGACGACCAGGTTCGAACTGGCGACCTCAACCTTGGCAAGGTTGCGCTCTACCAACTGAGCTACGTCCGCATTGCCTCCGACCGGCTCTCACCGATCGGCGCGAGCACCATCCTACCTGATCCACAAGAGTGGTCGAGCTGGTGGTGCAGAGCGGGTGACAGGAATTGCACACTGCGCCTTCCCCCTGGAAGGGGGATGTTCTACTACTGAACTACACCCGCGTGTACTTCGGAGCCGGGCCTTTCGGCCTTGCCCCTCGGCGTGCTTCAGACTCTAGCTGACCAGGAGGGGTGCTGCGCAAGTCGGCTGTCCTCAGGGCCCGGTGACGGACCCTGAGCAGCAACCGAGGCGGCTGTCACTGCGCGGCGGCGAATGCCTCGTAGACCTTCTTGGGGATCCGCCCGCGCGCCGGGACGTCCATCTTGTTGGCCTGGGCCCAGGCCCGGACGGCCGCCGGGTCGGGTGCGATCTCCGTCTGCCGGTAGGCCTTGCCCGACCTCGACCGCTTGCGGCCGGCCTCCACGTACGGCTCGAGCGTCTCACGCAGTTTCTTGGCATTGATCTGGTTCAGGTCGATCTCGTACGACTTGCCGTCGAGTCCGAAGGCGATCGTTTCCGCCGCTTCCGAGCCGTCGATGTCGTCAAAGAGAGTGACCACGACACGCTGCGCCACGAATATCGGTCCCTTCGTGCGGCATCTCCGCGATGACGTGCCAGGACGTCCTGGAGATGCCGACTGTCCGCCTGTTATTGGGCAAAGTATCGGCTATTACCAATTCATTTGTACAGTGCTCGGCATTGCATTGTGAAGCTCGACTAAATCTGCCCGCGTGTCTCGGGCGCAATAGGCGTGGTGCATCGATTCGGGATCTTTCCCTGAACTTTTCGTGAAGGCGCCCTCCCGATACCGGATCGTGACAGCCGTCACGTAGTTTCCTACAACTCTACCCGCGTAGAAATTTTGTGCGGGTAGTCTGAAGACACCTGCAGGAACCTGCTCAGCACCACAACACCGGGAGTGCCAGTGGCACGCGTCGTAGTCGACGTCATGCTCAAGCCGGAGATCCTCGACCCCCAGGGCCAGGCGGTGCAGCGCGCACTGCCGCGGCTGGGTTTCGAAGGCATCTCGGACGTACGTCAGGGAAAGCGATTCGAACTGGAAGTTGACGGGCCGGTCGACGAGGCCACGCTCGCCCGCATCCACGATCTCGCGGAATCCTTCCTCGCCAACACCGTGATCGAGGACTTCACCGTCAAGGTGGAGGAAGTCGCGGAGGCCGCGAAGTGACCGCTCGTATTGGCGTCGTCACTTTCCCGGGCAGCCTCGACGACCGGGACACCCAGCGCGCGATCCGCCTCGCGGGCGCCGAGCCGGTCGCCCTGTGGCACAAGGACAAGGACCTCCACCAGGTCGACGCCGTGGTGCTGTGCGGCGGTTTCTCCTACGGCGACTACCTGCGGGCCGGCGCCATCGCCCGCTTCTCGCCGGTGATGGAGCCCCTCATCGAGCAGGCCAAGGCCGGACTGCCGGTCCTCGGTATCTGCAACGGCTTCCAGATCCTCACCGAGGCCCACCTGCTCCCGGGCGGGATGCTCGGCAACGACCACCTCCACTTCATCTGCCGCGACCAGAAGCTGCGGGTGGAGAACGCGGACACCGCCTGGACGACCGACTACACGGCCGGCCAGGAGATCAACATTCCGCTGAAGAACATGGACGGCCGGTACGTCGCCGACGAGTACACGCTCGACAAGCTGGAGGGCGAGGGCCGCGTCGCGTTCCGCTACGTCGACTTCAACCCGAACGGCTCCCTGCGGGACATCGCCGGCATCAGCAACGAGGCCGGCAACGTCGTGGGCCTGATGCCGCACCCGGAGCACGCCGTGGAGCCGCTGATCGGCACCGGCCGCACCGACGGCCTCCCCTTCTTCACCTCGATCCTCAAGAAGCTGGTCAACGCATGAGCCGGACGCCTCTGGACACGGTCGAGCACGCGACCGCGACCCCCGACGTCGAGCTGCCCTGGGCCGAACTCGGTCTGAAGAAGGACGAGTACGAGCGGGTCGTGGAGATCCTGGGCCGCCGGCCCACCGGTGCCGAGCTCGCCATGTACTCCGTCATGTGGTCCGAGCACTGCTCGTACAAGTCGTCGAAGGTGCACCTGCGCCAGTTCGGCGAGAAGGCCCCGCAGTCCGACGCCCTGCTGGTCGGCATCGGTGAGAACGCCGGTGTCGTCGACGTCGGCCAGGGCTACGCGGTCACCTTCAAGGTCGAGTCGCACAACCACCCGTCGTACGTGGAGCCGTACCAGGGTGCCGCGACCGGTGTCGGCGGCATCGTCCGCGACATCATCGCGATGGGCGCCCGCCCGGTCGCCGTCGTGGACCCCCTCCGTTTCGGTGCTGCCGACCACCCCGACACCAAGCGCGTGCTGCCCGGTGTCGTCGCCGGCATCGGCGGCTACGGCAACTGCCTGGGCCTGCCGAACATCGGCGGCGAGGTCGTCTTCGACGCCTGCTACCAGGGCAACCCGCTGGTCAACGCCGGTGCCATCGGTGTGATGCGGCACGAGGACATCCACCTCGCGAAGGCGTCCGGCGCGGGCAACAAGGTCATCCTGTACGGGGCCCGCACGGGCGGCGACGGCATCGGCGGCGCGTCGATCCTCGCCTCGGAGACCTTCGACGACGCCAAGCCGTCGAAGCGTCCGGCCGTCCAGGTGGGCGACCCCTTCCAGGAGAAGCTGCTCATCGAGTGCACCCTGGAGGCGTTCAAGGAGAAGCTGGTCGTCGGCATCCAGGACCTGGGTGCGGCGGGACTGTCCTGCGCCACCAGCGAGCTGGCGTCCAACGGCTCCGGCGGCATGCGCGTCACCCTGGACGACGTACCGCTGCGCGACTCCACCCTCTCGCCCGAGGAAATCCTCATGAGCGAGTCGCAGGAGCGCATGTGCGCGGTCGTCGAGCCGGGCAAGGTCGACCGCTTCCTGGAGATCTGCGACAAGTGGGACGTCATCGCCACCGTCATCGGTGAGGTGACCGACGGCGACCGCCTGGAGATCTACTGGCACGGCGGCAAGATCGTCGACGTCGACCCGCGGACCGTCGCCCACGACGGCCCGGTCTACGAGCGTCCCTACGCCCGCCCGTCCTGGCAGGACGCGCTCCAGGCGGACGACGCGAACAAGCTGCCCCGCCCGCAGACGAGCGAGGAGCTGAGGGACCAGGTCCTGCAGCTGGTGTCGTCCCCGAACCAGGCCTCCAAGTCCTGGATCACCTCCCAGTACGATCACTTCGTGCAGGGCAACACGGTGCTGGCCCAGCCCGAGGACTCGGGCATGATCCGCATCGACGAGGAGACCGGGCTCGGCGTCGCCATCGCGACCGACGGCAACGGCCGCTACGCCAAGCTCGACCCGTACGCGGGCGCGCAGCTGGCGCTCTCGGAGGCGTACCGGAACGTGGCGACGACCGGTGCCAAGCCGCTCGCCGTCTCCGACTGCCTGAACTTCGGTTCGCCCGAGGACCCGGCGGTCATGTGGCAGTTCGCGGAGGCCATCCGTGGTCTCGCCGACGCCTGCCAGCAGCTCGGCACCCCGGTGACCGGCGGCAACGTCTCCCTTTACAACCAGACGGGCGAGGTGGCCATCCACCCCACCCCGGTGGTCGCGGTCCTGGGCGTCATCGACGACGTCGCCCGCCGCACGCCGGTCGCCTTCCAGGAAGAGGGGCAGCTGCTCTACCTCCTCGGCGACACGCGTGAGGAGTTCGGCGGCTCGGCCTGGTCGCAGGTCGTGCACGACCACCTCGGCGGGCTGCCGCCGAAGGTCGACCTGGAGCGGGAGCGGCTGCTGGCCGAGATCCTGATCTCCGCCTCCCGCGACGGCATGATCGACTCCGCGCACGACCTGTCCGACGGCGGCCTGATCCAGGCCGTGGTCGAGTCGGCGCTGCTCGGACGCAAGGGCGCGCGTCTGGTCGTACCGGACGGGCTCGACGCCTTCACCTTCCTCTTCTCGGAGTCGGCCGGCCGCGCGGTCGTCGCCGTGCCCCGCTCGGAAGAGCTCCGCTTCAACGACATGTGCGGCGCGCGCGGTCTGCCCGTCACCCGCATCGGTGTCGTGGACGGGGAGACGGTCGAGCTTCAGGGCGAGTTCGAGCTGTCGCTGGAGGAGCTGCGCGAGGTGCACGAGCGGACGATTCCGGCGCTGCTCGCGTAAGTACGCCTACGGAAGGCCCCGTCCGGACCCTGGGTTCCAGGAGGAGGACGGGGCCTTTGCGCGCGTTGTCAGTGGCGGCTGTTGATTTCGGCAGTCCGTGGGTGGTGGGGGACGGGGGAGCGGGTGCGGAAGTACGTCAACGTGTTGCTGTGTCTGGTTGCTGTCGCCGGCGCCGGGTGGAGCGGGCCGGTGCTGTGGGACGAGTGGCAGACGTATCGGGCGGTGGGCGCCGGGTGCGCGGACCTCGTGCCGGTCGGCGACGTGAGGGGCATGGACCACGCCAGTACGGTCCTGCGCAACCGTGCCTCCCTCGACCCGGACGCCCTGCCGTCCGACTGCCTGATACAGAACGCGGGCGAGGACGGCGACGCCTACGGCGCGCTCCTCTTCCAGGCACGGGTCGACGCGGGTCCCGGCAGCGGCCGTGACGTGATCGTCTCCGCCCCGGGCTCCGAGCTCGCCGAGCGGTTCGCCCGCGCCGACGTGCCCATCGGGGACGGGGCGTCGGGCCTCGCCGGGCCGAGTGAGGCCACCGTGCGGCTGAACTGCTCCGACGGCAGGTACCGGGGCAGGGCGGCGGAGCGCATCGAGGTCACCGCCTCGGCGGCGTACACCGGTACGCCGCCGTACTACCCGAAGCCCGCCACCTCCGGCGACCGCGACCGCATGGCCTCCGTCGCCGTCACCGCGGCCAACCGCCTCGCCGACCGCCTCGGCTGCTCCGACCGCCTGCCCGAGCCCTCCGCCGACCTTCCGGCGGTCCCCGAATTCACGGCCGCCGGCCGGGCCGACGGCACCTGCGCCTGGTACGCACGTACGGAGTGGCCCTCACGCGAGCAACTCTGGCTGCCGGACGAGGCGATGGGCGCCCCTGCCGACGCGCACGCCTGGCGTGAGCGCTGCGCCCTGCGGCTGTCCACCGACCGGGCCCGCACCCTGTTCGACGCGGCCCACGCCGGCACCGAGGGCGTCGACGAAGGCGACGCGCCCACCGGTGACCGGGACGAGGCGTGGTGGGCCGACGTCCAGACCTTCTACGACCAGGCCACCCCGGACGTCTTCGTCGGCGACACCGGCTCCGCCAAGGCCACCGACTCCCCGATCGAGCCCGGCACCGCGGGCCGGCACGAGGACACGGGCCTGTGGTGGGCCTCCTCGGTGTGTGACGGCTCCCCCGCCGTCCACGTCCTGCGCGTCCACTACGGCTACGACTCGTGGTCCTCGCGCGCGGCTCCCCACCTCATGCCGCTCTTCCGGGGGTACGTCACCGATGTCGCCGCCCGCCGCGGCTGCACGGACCTGAAGTTCCCGGGCACGGACTGATGCAGCCCGCCTAGGCTGACCCCCATGCCACCGGCCAAGAAGCGCCCCCGCGCCTATGACCCCGCCAGGATCCGCACGGCCGTGCTCGCCCAGTTCGGGAATGTCCGAGACGCCGTACTCGCTCTCAGCCCCGACCAGCTCGCCGCCCCCACCCGGCTCGGCGACTGGACCGTGCGGGACCTGGCCGCGCACCTCACGATGGCCGTCGAGACGGTCAGCCGGAACCTGCGGCGCCCGGAGCCCCCCAAGGCGGAACTCGCGCTGCTGGACTGGCCCTTCGCGACCGCCGTACGCGCCGCCGACATCGCCGAGGACACGAAGGAGCTGGCCAGGGCCAACCCCGACCTCGACGTCCTCTACGCCGGTACGGAACAGCGGCTCAGGGAAGCCCTCGCGAGCGCACCCGGTGCCCGCCTCCTCGCCACCCGGACCGGTGCCATCAGCCTCGCGGACTACCTGGTCACCCGTACCGTCGAACTAGTCGTCCACACCGACGACCTGAACGTCGCCGTCCCCGGCCTCGACATCCCCCACGACCGCCAGGCCCTCGCCGCAGCCACCCGCCTCCTCGCCGACGCGCTCGCCGCCAAGGCCCCCGGCGGCTCCACCGAGGTACGGATCCCGCCGTACGCCGTCGTCCAGTGCGTCGAGGGGCCCCGGCACACCCGCGGCACCCCGCCGAACGTCGTCGAGACCGACCCGCTGACCTGGATCCGCCTCGCCACCGGGCGCCTGACCTGGAAGGACGCGCTCGACGAGGCGAAGGTCAGGGCGAGCGGGGAGCGGGCGGACCTCGGCGGACTGCTGCCGCTGCTGAGCTGACGGCGGCGGAACGGCGGCAGAGGGGAACCAACCACCCCACCCGCCCCGTCGAATCGGCATGTACAAGCAGACGGACACGCAGAAGGACAGGCAGAAGGACAGGCCGCACGTCACGCCGGGGGACACACGGCAGCACCGGCCGAAACAGCGACTGGCCCTCACCGCGGCCGTGGCCCTCGTCCCGCTCGCCGCGGCCTGCGGCAGCGAGAAGGCCGCCGGCGGCTCCGTGAGCGCCGCACCGGCCGTCACCGGCGTTCACTGGAGCATCGACAGCGTCACGGTCGACGGCACCACCCATACCGCCCCCTCGGACGCGCACGTCGAGATCGCCGACGGCAAGGCGGCAGGCAACTACGGCTGCAACCACTTCAACGCCAAGGCCGCGATGGACGGCGACAGCCTGAGGCTCAGCGACGCCATGACCACCGAGATGGCCTGCGAGGACAAGCCCATGGACTTCGAGCGGACCCTGTCCCGCACGCTCGTGGACGGCGCCCTGAAGACCGAGGTCGAGGACGGACACCTGACCCTCACCACCGAGGCCGGCGACCGCGTCAACCTCACCAGGACGACGGATGCCTCCTTCTACGGCACGAAGTGGCAGGTCACCTCCCCCGCTGCCAAGAGCAAGGCCCACCTCACCTTCGACAAGAAGGCCGGCAAGGTCTCCGGCAGCCTCGGCTGCAACAAGGTGAACGCCCCGGCGACCGTCCGCGACGGACATATCACCCTCGGCGCTCCGTCCACCACCCGAATGATGTGCGACGCCTCACTCATGAACGTCGAGAAGGAGCTGCTGCGCCTCTTCGACAGCACCGTGAGCTACGAAGTGGATCACCGGACCCTCACGCTGACCAGCGCAAACGACGAGATCGTCACCGCAGTCGTCGGCAAGTGATCCTTTACCGCAGCTCAGCGCCGGACGTTCCCCAATTCGGACCAGTGGACGACCTCGCCTACACTCGGGAACGTGCCACGTGGTGACGGACGACTCAACCACGACCTGCTCCCCGGTGAGAAGGGCCCCCAGGACGCTTGCGGCGTCTTCGGTGTCTGGGCTCCGGGCGAAGAGGTCGCCAAGCTCTCCTACTTCGGGCTCTACGCCCTCCAGCATCGAGGCCAGGAATCCGCGGGAATCGCGGTCAGCAACGGCTCCCAGATCCTCGTCTTCAAGGACATGGGCCTTGTTTCCCAGGTCTTCGACGAGACCTCGCTCGGATCGCTCCAGGGTCATATCGCGGTCGGTCACGCCCGCTACTCGACCACCGGTGCCTCGGTGTGGGAGAACGCCCAGCCGACGTTCCGTGCCACCGCGCACGGCTCCATCGCGCTCGGCCACAACGGCAACCTGGTCAACACGGCGCAGCTCGCCGAGATGGTCGCCGACCTCCCCAAGGACACCAACGGCCGGTCCACCCGGGTGGCCGCCACCAACGACACCGACCTGCTCACCGCGCTCCTCGCGGCCCAGGTCGACGACGACGGCAAGCCGCTGACCATCGAAGAGGCCTCCATCCGGATCCTCCCGCAGGTCCAGGGCGCCTTCTCGCTCGTCTACATGGACGAGCACACCCTGTACGCAGCCCGTGACCCGCAGGGCATCCGCCCGCTGGTCCTCGGCCGCCTGGAGCGTGGCTGGGTCGTCGCCTCCGAGTCCGCCGCCCTCGACATCTGCGGCGCGGCCTACGTCCGCGAGATCGAGCCGGGCGAGTTCATCGCGATCGACGAGAACGGTCTGCGCACGTCCCGATTCGCGGAAGCGAAGCCCAAGGGCTGCGTCTTCGAGTACGTGTACCTGGCCCGCCCCGACACCGACATCGCGGGCCGGAACGTGTACCTCTCCCGCGTGGAGATGGGCCGCAAGCTCGCCAAGGAAGCCCCGGTCGACGCCGACCTGGTCATAGCGACTCCGGAGTCCGGCACCCCCGCCGCCATCGGCTACGCGGAGGCCTCCGGCATCCCCTTCGGCGCGGGTCTGGTGAAGAACGCGTACGTCGGCCGTACGTTCATCCAGCCCTCCCAGACGATCCGTCAGCTCGGCATCCGCCTGAAGCTGAACCCGCTGAAGGAAGTCATCAGGGGCAAGCGACTGATCGTCGTCGACGACTCGATCGTGCGCGGCAACACCCAGCGCGCCCTGGTCCGCATGCTCCGCGAGGCGGGCGCCGCGGAGGTCCACATCCGGATCTCGTCGCCGCCCGTGAAGTGGCCCTGCTTCTTCGGCATAGATTTCGCCACCCGCGCCGAGCTCATCGCCAACGGCATGACGATCGACGAGATCGGCACCTCGCTGGGCGCCGACTCCCTCTCGTACATCTCCATCGACGGCATGATCGAGGCGACCACCATCGCCAAGCCGAACCTCTGCCGCGCCTGCTTCGACGGCGAGTACCCGATGGATCTCCCGGACCCCGAGCTCCTCGGCAAGCAACTCCTGGAGACCGAGCTGGCCGCCGGGCCCGCCGCGACGGCCGCGTCCGACGCGATCCGCCGCCCGTAGACAGCCCGTCAAGCCCAGTCCGTAAAAGCCCAGCCCGTCAAGCCGTTTCACCTGCTCACCTGCAGTACGACACGAAAGTTCTCACCGTCATGTCTGAGACAACTGGTGCCAGCTACGCAGCGGCGGGCGTCGACATCGAAGCGGGCGACCGCGCCGTCGAGCTGATGAAGGAGTGGGTGAAGAAGACGCAGCGCCCCGAGGTCCTCGGCGGCCTCGGCGGTTTCGCCGGCCTCTTCGACGCCTCCGCCCTCAAGCGCTACGAGCGCCCCCTCCTCGCCTCCGCCACGGACGGCGTCGGCACGAAGGTCGACATCGCGCGCCAGCTGGGCGTCTACGACACCATCGGCCACGACCTGGTCGCGATGGTCATGGACGACATCGTGGTGTGCGGCGCCGAGCCGCTGTTCATGACCGACTACATCTGCGTCGGCAAGGTCCACCCCGAGCGGGTCGCCGCCATCGTCAAGGGCATCGCCGAGGGCTGTGTCCTCGCCGGCTGCGCCCTGGTGGGCGGCGAGACGGCCGAGCACCCCGGTCTCCTGGGCCCCGACGACTTCGACGTCGCCGGCGCCGGTACCGGCGTGGTGGAGGCCGACCGCCTGCTCGGCCCGGATCGCATCCGTACGGGTGACGCGGTCATCGCCATGGCGGCCTCCGGTCTTCACTCGAACGGGTACTCGCTCGTCCGGCACGTCCTGCTGAACCAGGCCGGTCTGTCGCTGGACGCGCGGATCGAGGAGCTCGGCCGCACGCTGGGCGAGGAGCTCCTGGAGCCCACCAAGATCTACTCGCTGGACTGCCTGGCCCTGACCCGCACGACCGACGTGCACGCCTTCTCGCACGTCACCGGCGGCGGACTCGCCGCCAACCTGGCCCGCGTCATCCCCGACGGGCTGCACGCGATCGTCGACCGCTCCACCTGGACCCCGGCACCGGTGTTCGACCTCGTCGGCCGGACCGGCTCCGTCGAGCGGCTGGAGCTGGAGAAGACCCTGAACATGGGCGTCGGCATGATCGCGATCGTGCCGGAGGAGTCGGCGGACGTGGCCCTGGCCACCCTCGCCGACCGCGGGGTCGAGGCATGGGTCGCGGGTGAGATCACGGACCGCGGCGAGCACGCCACGGGCGCGGAGATGGTCGGCGACTACGCCGTCTGATACCTACGGACCCCCACGACGTCCGATCCTGACGAGGGCAGAGCAAAACCCGGTCCGGCGGTGTAAGCCGCTGGACCGGGTCACGCAGAGCTGAATCGTCAAGCGCCGCGGCGTTGCGACGCGGGACCGGACTCGTCGTCCTCGTCCTCATCGTCGTCGTTGTACAGATCCGCGTACTGGGCGTACGGGTCGTCTTCGTCTTCGTCATCCTCGAACGGCTCGCCGTTCGGAGGTTGATTCGAAGTCGAAGCGCCCAGCTCGCTGGCCAGACGCGACAGGTCAGTCCCGCCGCTGTTGTACTTCAGCTGGCGGGCGACCTTCGTCTGCTTGGCCTTGGCCCGGCCGCGCCCCATGGCTCGACCCCCTCGGTGACGGGGCTCGACGGCCCCAGAGTCTTGACACGCGTTCATGATCTGGAACGGACTCTCCGTGGAGAGACCGGTCCGTAGGGCATCCACGGTACCTGAGCCCACGCCCATACGGTACGTCGCCCACAGGACGTGCCCGGACCCAGAACCCGCGAGGTGCCCCTTCCTCGCTGGTCAACCGCGATTTTAACCACCTTTTCGCGGCCGACCCGCCGACGAACGTGAGAGTTCTCTCTAAGAGTGCGCCGACGGGTACCGGTCAAACCCGCGAGATGGCCGCGCGCGTCATCTCATCGCGCCCGGCGGGCCGCGGCGGCCTCGTGCATCCGCTGCTCGGCGATCCGGTCGGCCGCGGCGGCCGGCGGGATACCGTCATCCTTCGCACGTGCGAATATGGCCAGCGTGGTGTCGAAGATCCGCGCGGCCTTCGCCCTGCACCGCTCGAAGTCGAACCCGTGCAGCTCGTCGGCGACCTGGATGACACCGCCGGCGTTCACCACGTAGTCCGGCGCGTAGAGGATCCCGCGGTCGGCGAGGTCCTTCTCGATGCCCGGGTGGGCGAGCTGGTTGTTGGCCGCGCCGCACACGATCCTCGCGGTGAGCACCGGCACGGAGTCGTCGTTCAGCGCCCCGCCCAGTGCGCACGGGGCGTAGACGTCGAGCCCTTCGAGCCGGATCAGCGTCTCGGTGTCGGTGACGGCCGTCACTCCCGACGCGTGCCGGTCGAGGATCCGCCGTACGGCCTCCTCGCGCACATCGGTGATCACGACCTCGGCACCCTCGGCGCGCAGGTGCTCCACCAGGTGGTGCCCGACCTTGCCGACGCCTGCGACGCCGATCCGGCGGTCGCGCAGCGAGGGGTCGCCCCACAGGTGCTGCGCGGAGGCGCGCATGCCCTGGTAGACGCCGAAGGCGGTGAGGACGGAGGAGTCGCCGGCGCCACCCTGCTCGGGCGAGCGGCCGGTCGTCCAGCGGCACTCCCGGGCGACGACGTCCATGTCGGCGACATACGTACCGACGTCGCACGCGGTGACGTACCGGCCGCCGAGCGAGGCGACGAACCGGCCGTACGCGAGCAGCAGCTCCTCGCTCTTGTGCCGGTCCGGGTCGCCGATGATCACGGCCTTTCCGCCGCCGTGGTCGAGACCGGCCATGGCGTTCTTGTACGACATCCCGCGGGCGAGGTTCAGCGCGTCGGCGACGGCCTCCGCCTCGCTCGCGTACGGGTAGAAGCGCGTACCGCCGAGCGCGGGGCCCAGGGCGGTGGAGTGGATCGCGATGACGGCCTTGAGACCGCTGGCACGGTCCTGGCAGAGCACGACTTGCTCATGACCACCCTGGTCCGAGTGGAACAGGGTGTGCAGTACATCAGCAGGTGCGCCGGTTACGTCGGTCACTGTGGTGACTCCTGAAGTAAAGAGCGGCGGTCGGAGGCAGCTCCCGTACGGGTGGCGGGGGCTGTGAGCATGAGATTAGGGCCTGGATGTCCCCGGGCGCCGCGCACTGCTCGACAAGACCTCCTCCTGGAGTACGTCCGTGCGACGATTTGCATGATTTTCCCGCTCGTACATGTGCGGGTTTCGCAGGTTTTCCCGGCAGACGGAGGGGGAGGGAGCAGGCGTGCCCAAGGTGTCCTCGGTGATCGTCCCGTACGCGACCTATCTGCGCGTGTACGAGCCGCTGGCCGCCTTCCCGGAACCGGAACGCGACCACTGGGCGCGCTACGCCCGCCGCCCCGACCGTCCCTCGTACCAGGACGAACTCCGCCGCTCCCTGGCCGACCTGGTGCCCACCCCGCCCATCGCGGTGCCGGTGCACGAGAGCGGCGACGCGTTCGTGCTGGAGGTCGACGGGGTGGTGTGCGTGTGCCCGTGGCGCACCCGGCTGCGCGGCTGGCAGGCCTTGGGCGAGCTCGGCGAGGAGCTGCCCAGGCCGGTCCTGGAAGCGGTGCTGCCAGAGGTCGTACGGCGGCAGGCGGCCCTGGACTACGAGCGCTGGCTGACCCGCAACCCGGACGCGCGGCCCTGGATCCGTACGGCGACCTGGCAGGTGCCGCTGAGCTGGTTCGTGCTGGTCTCCGACGAGGAGCGGCGCTTCGACAAGGGCTCCGGCGAGGTCCCCCCGGCGCTGCGGTACCGGACGCCGATGGTGGAGGCCCGGCGGCGCGTGGCCCGGGCCCTGCGGGCGCTCAAGGAGGCCATGGACGAGGGGCCGCTGATCGACGGCCTGGTGGACGTCGGGCGCTGGCTGGAGGAGTTCCACCCGCGCTCGCTGGTGGAGCTGGACTACGGCGGCCTGGTGCACACGCTGCCGGCCGGCGAGCTGGAGGAGGACCACTCGGCGGCCGACGTGGCCGAGGGCATCGCGGCGCTGCGCAGCGGTGACGGGGTCGCGGCGGGCGAGGCGTACGCGCGGCTCGTGGAGCGGTGGCGGTCGGTGCGGAACCGCCGTTCGGCGAACTGAACGTGCCGTAGGTCACGAACTGACGTTTGACCTGACGCCCGTTTTGGGGTTTCGTCCTCGGACCGAGGTTTGTCCTCGGTGTCCTGAGGTTTCGTCAACAAGGGACGTTGGTCCCGATCCGGGGCCTTTACCGCCAAGCGTGACGGACCGCACGTACGCGGCCCTTGCGTCCCTTGCCCCTCCTCATGCCAAAATAGGACAAGGAGTCCGGGGGAACTCCGTCCGTCCCGTTCTATCTCAGTACGGGGCGGAATCTCAGCATTGCACGCTTTGGGGGGTCTGATGACTCCTGATCGTCCTGTGACTGATCGTCACAGTGTCGTGACTGTCCGCTATGGCATGGTCCATCGGCTTCCGTCGCTGATGAACACCTGGAGGGGCAATTCCATCGGTTTGGCCGACGCGGCTGGACAGATGGTGTAGTTGTAGTGCCGAGGACAAGCCGTTCGTCCTATAACCGACTCGACTCGCGTCCGCCATTTCGGGCAACGCGGGTCAAGGTGCAGAATTTAGAGGAAAGAACCGAGAAGGTTCGGTTCTCCCGAGGAGGCCGCTCATGACCGCTCGCACCCCTGATGCCGAGCCGCTGCTGACCCCGGCTGAGGTCGCCACGATGTTCCGCGTCGACCCCAAGACGGTCACGCGGTGGGCGAAGGCCGGCAAGCTCACTTCGATCCGCACGCTCGGCGGGCATCGCCGTTACCGCGAGGCCGAGGTCCGTGCGCTGCTCGCGGGTATCCCGCAGCAGCGCAGCGAGGCCTGAACAACTGAATATCCGGGCAAAACCGGCAGGAACCCCAACTTGCCGCGGCGTCCGGGCCCCTAGCTCCAAGCGACGCGGGCTCTGCCCCAACAGAGCCCACGCCCAAGCCCCTCCAGGCTTCGCAAGCAGTGACAGGGTGCGTCGTCGATCGCGCTGGACTCCGCCGGGTCCAGCGCGATCTTTTTTGTGTTCATGGCGTGGTCGGCGGGGCGGGTCTGTGAGCGGGCTTGTCGGAGTCTGGGGAGGGGTGTCGGATCTCCTGTGGGCGTCCGCTGCCACTGGTGCAATTGCACATATTAAATTGACCAGTTGTAGGTGAGGGGTAAGTACCGCAGTTTCAAAAACTCATGCGGTGACACCCGTCACATGCCAGAGTCCTTGTCGCCCGTGCCTCACGTGCGCTAGAGGAGGCATGCCTTCCGTCCCTGCCACCGTCCCACGGCGGAGCGGGCGTTGGGCCGGGCGACACTCACGCGTTCGCGGGCCGCTCGCCCTCGACGCTCTCCTCCGGCGTCTGCGCGGTCCGTGGAGCGCCGTCCATCGCCAGCCGCAGCAGGCGATGGCAGATCGGGCAGTGGCGCGTCAGATGGCGGTAGGAGGAAGCGGCCGACAGATGCGCACGGAGCAACGCCCGGGTCTCGTGCCTGACCGATGCCGTCATACCCCACCTCCAGGGGGCCGCACGGAAGCGAGCCCTGGTTTCTGGGTACCGAGCGAAAGTGACGGCGTCAAGACCGCAGGGGGCGCGAGGAGCCGCAGAGAGCCGCGGGGACGCAAGAGAGCCCGGGTCCGAAGACCCGGGCTCTCTCTTCTTCTACTGCGGTCCTGACGGGATTTGAACCCGCGGCCTCCACCTTGACAGGGTGGCGAGCACTCCAAGCTGCTCCACAGGACCAGGTTTCGCAGTGCGATTCTTGCGTTGCGCTGCGAGAAGAGACTCTACAGGAGGGTGAGCCCGCTGGTCGAACTCACCCGGTGTGCAGGTGCCGTTACGGCACGGCGGCGTCGATCGCCTTCACGATCCGCTTGTCGGAGACCGGGTACGCCGTGCCGAGCGCATGGGCGAAATAGCTGACGCGGAGTTCCTCGATCATCCAGCGGATGTCCAGGACCGAGGACGGGACCGGGCGGCCCTGGGGCATCTGCTCGAGCAGCCAGGCGTACTCGTCCTGCATCTCGTGGACCTTCTCCATGCGGGTGGTGTCCCGCTGGACGCCGGTCGGCATCTGCTGGAGGCGGCGGTCCGCGGCGACGAGGTAGCGCATGAGGTCGGGGAGACGCCGTATGCCCGCCTCCGTCACGAAGCCGGGCTTCACGAGGGCGTCCAGCTGTCTGCGTACGTCCTGGAGGTTCGCCAGCAGCACAGGGCTCCGTACGGACTTCAGGCGGCGCTCACAGGCCTGCCAGGCGGCGAGGACCTGTTCCACCTGGCCGACCGCGCGGACCGTCGTGTCGACGATCTCCGCCCGCACCTTGTCGTACAGCTTGCGGTACGACTCCTCGTCCCACACCGGCCCCCCGAAGTCGCCGATCAGCTTGTCCGCGGCCGCCATCGCGCAGTCGTCGAACAGCGCCTGGACCGAGCCGTGCGGATTCGCGGACAGGGCGAGCTTCTGGGCGTTCGTCAGACGATCACTCGCGAACTTCGCCGGGTTGACCGGGATGTTGCGCAGGATGAGCCGCCGCATGCCCTTCCACATCGCCTCCGCCTGCTCGGCCTCCGTGTCGAAGAGCCGTACGGAGACGGTGTTCGCCGTCGGCCCGTCGTCGACCAGCGCCGGGTACGCCTTGACCGGCTGGCCGGCGCGGCGGGTCTCGAAGACGCGGGTGAGGGAGCCGATCGTCCAGTCGGTGAGGCCCTTGCGCTCCAGGGACTCGCCGCCCTGCCGCTCGGCGGTGGCGGCCGCGGCCTGCGAGAGGGCCTGCCGCGCCTTCGGTTTCAGCTGGAGCTTCAGCGCCTCCAGGTCCTTGTCCTCGGCCAGGTTGCGGCGGCGCTCGTCGACGATCCGGAAGGTGATGCGCAGGTGCTCGGGGACCCTGGACCAGTCGAAGTCGTCCGCGGTGAAGGGGATCCCGACCATGCGCTTGAGTTCACGCGCCATGGTGGTGGTGAGCGGTTCCTGGAGAGGGGCCGCCGTGTCCAGGAACCGTTTCGCGAAGTTCGGCGCCGGCACGTAGTTGCGGCGGATCGGCTTCGGGAGGGACCGGATCAGCTCCGTGACCAGCTCTTCCCGCAGGCCCGGGATCTGCCAGTCGAAGCCCTCGTCGGTGACCTGGTTGAGGACCTGGAGCGGGATGTGGACGGTCACCCCGTCGGCGTCCGCGCCGGGCTCGAACTGGTACGTCACCCGGAACTTGAGCGGCCCCTGCCGCCACGAGTCCGGATAGTCGTCCTTCGTGACCGCCTCCGCCGACTCCCGGATGAGCATCTCGCGCTCGAAGTCGAGGAAGTCGCCCTGCTCGTGCCGCTTGTGCTTCCACCAGGAGTCGAAGTGGGCGCCGGACACGACGTGTTCGGGCACCCGCTCGTCGTAGAAGTCGAAGAGCGTGTCGTCGTCGACCACGATGTCCCGGCGCCGCGCGCGGTGCTCCAACTCCTCGACCTCGCTGAGGAGTTTGCGGTTGTCGGCGAAGAACTTGTGATGCGTGCGCCAGTCGCCCTCGACCAGGGCGTTGCGGATGAAAAGCTCGCGGGAGGTCTCCGGATCGATCCGGCCGTAGTTGACCTTGCGCTGGGCGACGATCGGGACGCCGTAGAGCGTGACCTTCTCGTACGCCATCACCGCGGCCTGGTCCTTCTCCCAGTGCGGTTCGCTGTACGTCCGCTTGAGCAGGTGCTCGGCCAGGGGTTCGACCCACTCGGGCTCGATCTTGGCGTTGACGCGGGCCCAGAGGCGGGAGGTCTCCACGAGTTCGGCGGACATCACGAAGCGCGGCTGCTTCTTGAAGAGGGCGGAGCCCGGGAAGATCGCGAACTTGGCGCTCCGCGCGCCCAGGTACTCGTTCTTGTTGCCGTCCTTCACGTCCTTCATGCCGACGTGCGAGAGCAGACCGGCGAGGAGGGAGACGTGGACGCTCTGCTCGGCCGCGTCCTCCTCGTTCGGATGGATGCCCATCTGCTTGGCGACGGTCCGCAGCTGCGAGTAGATGTCCTGCCACTCGCGGATGCGCAGGAAGTTCAGGTACTCCTGCTTGCACATGCGCCGGAAGGAGGAGGAGCCTCGCTCCTTCTGCTGCTCACGGACGTACCGCCACAGGTTGAGATAGGCGAGGAAGTCGCTCGTCTCGTCCCGGAACCGGGCGTGCTGCTGGTCGGCCTGGGTCTGCTTGTCGGCGGGGCGCTCGCGCGGGTCCTGGATGGACAGCGCGGCCGCTATGACCATGACCTCGCGGACACAGCCGTTCTTTTCCGCCTCCAGGACCATGCGCGCCAGGCGCGGGTCGACGGGCAGCTGTGCGAGCTTGCGGCCGGTGTCCGTGAGCCGCTTGCGTACGTCTTTCTGCGCCGGGTCCAATGCCCCCAGTTCCTGCAGGAGCTGGACGCCGTCGCGGATGTTGCGGTGGTCCGGCGGGTCGATGAAGGGGAACTTCTCGATGTCGCCGAGGCCGGCGGCGGTCATCTGCAGGATGACGGAGGCCAGGTTCGTACGGAGGATCTCGGCGTCCGTGAACTCCGGGCGCGCCTCGAAGTCCCCCTCGCTGTAGAGGCGGATGCAGATGCCGTCGCTGGTGCGCCCGCAGCGGCCCTTGCGCTGGTTGGCGCTGGCCTGCGAGATCGCCTCGATGGGGAGCCGCTGGACCTTGGTGCGGTGGCTGTAGCGGGAGATGCGGGCGAAGCCGGGGTCGATGACGTACTTGATGCCCGGGACGGTGAGGGAGGTCTCGGCGACGTTGGTGGCCAGAACGATCCTGCGCCCGGTGTGTTGCTGGAAGACGCGATGCTGCTCGGCGTGCGAGAGCCGGGCGTAGAGGGGAAGCACCTCGGTGAACCGGTACTTCTTCTTCTCCAGCGCGTCCGCGGTGTCTCGGATCTCCCGCTCCCCCGAGAGGAAGACGAGGATGTCGCCCTTGCCCTCGGCCTGGAGCTCCTCGACGGCGTCACAGATCGCGGTGATCTGGTCGCGGTCGGAGTCCTCGGCGTCGTCCTCGAGCAGGGGCCGGTATCGCACCTCCACGGGATACGTCCGCCCGCTGACCTCGACGATCGGGGCGTCGCCGAAGTGCCGGGAGAAGCGCTCGGGATCGATGGTCGCCGAGGTGATGACGACTTTCAGGTCCGGCCGCTTGGGCAGCAGCTGGGCCAGGTACCCCAGCAGGAAGTCGATGTTGAGGGACCGCTCGTGGGCCTCGTCGATGATGATCGTGTCGTAGGCGCGCAGCTCGCGGTCGGTCTGGATCTCGGCGAGCAGGATGCCGTCCGTCATCAGCTTGACGAAGGTGGCCTGCGGGTTCACCTGGTCGGTGAACCGCACCTTCCAGCCGACGGCTTCGCCGAGAGGCGTGTCGAGCTCTTCCGCGACCCGCTCGGCGACGGTTCGGGCGGCGATCCGGCGGGGCTGGGTGTGCCCGATCATGCCCTTGACGCCCCGCCCGAGCTCCAGGCAGATCTTGGGGATCTGGGTCGTCTTCCCGGAGCCGGTCTCTCCGGCGACGATCACGACCTGGTGATCACGGATGGCCGCCGCGATGTCGTCCTTCTTCTGGCTGACCGGCAGCTGCTCGGGGTAGCTGACGGCGGGCACGCGTCCGCGCCGGGCGCTCATCCGCTCCTCGGCGTTCGCCACTTCCGCCTCGATCTCGGCGAGAACGGCGGCACGAGCCTCCGGCTTACGGATCCGGCGCGCGCCTTCGAGCCTGCGCCCGAGCCGGTGCGCGTCGCGCAGGGCCAGCTCGGTCAGGCGGGGGGCGAGGGCGCCGAGGTCGGGGGTGCCCGGAGCGGAGGCGCCGGGGGCGGGGTGCGTAGACATACGCGGTCCAGGATCTCATCCCGGGGAAAATCGTGGCGAACGCTTTTGCGGAGGGGCGTACGACATACAAGAAAGCCCCGATCCGAAGATCGGGGCCTTGCCTGTGGCTGGGGCCGGGATCGAACCGGCGACCTATCGCTTTTCAGGCGATCGCTCGTACCAACTGAGCTACCCAGCCACGAGGTTTCCGAGGAAACCTCAGCGGTCCTGACGGGATTTGAACCCGCGGCCTCCACCTTGACAGGGTGGCGAGCACTCCAAACTGCTCCACAGGACCTTGCTGTTGTGTGAACCGGTGAACCCAGTGTCCCACAAGGTTTCGCGTGTCCCCACCGAGTTTCCGCCGCTCTCACTGGTGAGTGCGGAGGGGCTCGTCAGCTGGGGTGACGTCGCTGCAGCAGCGTATCAGAGGATGCGCTGGGCTCTGAAAACGAGCTGGGTGCGGGGGGCTGGAGGGCGGCTGGAGGCTCGCTCGGGGCGTGGTCCAGGGGCGTCGCCCGTGGGGGCGGGGTCTGGAACGCTCGGCCAGGAGATCTCGAATGTCTCGACACTCGTGACGGGGAGTTCCGCATGCCCGATGCCGCATGTTCCACCGTGCCTTCCGCCGAATCCCACGCCGGGCCCTTCCGCGAAGCCGGCACCGCGACCCTTCTCCGGCAACTGGTGCTGGCGGCCGGGCCGCTCAACGTGCTCCAGGCCGGCTGTCCGGACGAGTCGTCCACCGCGTGGATCGCGGCGGCGCTGCGGGAGAACGGGAGGGGCCGGGTCGTGTGCTGCGAGCCGGACACCGTACGGGCCGAGGTGGCCGCGGCGGCGGTCGAGAAGGCCGGGCTCGGACGGTACGCGCAGGTGCGGGCGGGCAGTCCCGAGCGGTTGCTGCCGGCTGTTCCCGGGCCGGTCGACCTGCTGGTGCTCGGCGGTCCGCCGGAGTCCTTCCTGACGCTGCTGAAGCTGGTGGAGCCCAGGATGCTGCCGGGAGCGGTGGTGGTGGCGTACGGCATCCGTGACATTCCGGCGCGGGGCGCGGAGTTCCTGACCCACATCCGGGTTCCCGGCAGCGGTTATGTCTCGCTGCCGCTGCCCTTCGGCGGCGGCGTGGAGATGGCCGTCTGCGCGGCCTGACCCGTCCCCAGGACTCAGGACTCAGGACCCAGGACCCAGAACTCACACCGAGGAGCGTCGTGTCCCTTCGTCCGTTCGATCCCGCATTCCTGCCCGACGGGCATCCTGACAAGGAGGACCGCGGCACCGTGCTGGGCGCCGTGTGGCGGGGGCTGGTGCGTTACTGCCTGCGGCCGGCGTACCGGGCTCTGGTCGCGCTCGGCTCCACGCACGTGGCCGGCCTGTGGCATCCGGAGTTCGGGCCCCTGTGCCGTCCTCCCGAGGACGGGCCGCCCAGCTACAGGGCGTCTCGAGCGCGTCTCCAGAGCGGGCCGGAAGCCTGGCCGGACCATCCCACTTCCCGAGGAGAACTGTGATGAGCGACGCACGTCTGATCGGTACCTGGACCACGCAGCTGGACGACGACGGAAAGGCCGTTCCCGGACTTGTCTCCTTCTCGTCGGACGGCTCGGTCGTCTCCACCCAGCTCAACACCAAGAACATCGGCCTCGGCACCTGGCGCTCCACGGGCCCCGACACCTTCGAGTACGGCTTCCACATCCTGGCCGCCGACCCCGAGGGCAAGCACGTCGGGGAGGCCCATGTCCGGGTGTCGGGGGAGTTCGTCTCGGACACCGAGTGGCAGGGCACCGGCGGCGCGGAGTTCTTCGACCCGCAGGGCACCAAGCTGCGCGGCCACGCGGGCTCCAAGGTGACCGCCGGCAAGTTCGGCATCGACGACTGATGCGGGCGGCGGCGCTGCGGGACCGTATCGGCGGCGAACTGGTCCTGCCGGACGATGCGGGCTTCGCCCTGGCCAGACAGATCCAGAACACCGAGTACGACACGATCGAGCCGCACGCCGTCGCGTACTGCGCCTCCGAGCGGGACATCGCGCTGTGTGTGCGCCATGCCCGGGACCAGGGGCTGCGGTTGCACGTCCGGGGCGGCGGCCACAGCTTCAACGGCTGGTCGACGGGCGAGGGACTGGTCGTCGACCTGTCCCGGATGAACCACGCCGTGGCCGAGGGGCCCGTGGTGCGGCTCGGGGCGGGCGTCCAGTCGATGGACGCGCTGGACGCCCTGCGGACCCAGGGCCGGCAGATCGTCACCGGGACGTTTCCGACGGTCGGTGCGGGCGGGTTTCTGACCGGCGGCGGGATCGGCTGGCAGACGAGGAGCTTCGGGCTGGGCAGCGACCGGGTCACCGCGGCGCGTGTGGTGCTCGCGGACGGCAGGACCGTGCGCTGCTCGGCCGTCGAGGAGCCCGATCTCTACTGGGCGCTGCGCGGCGGTGGAGGGGGCACCTTCGGGGTCGTCACCGAGTTCGACCTGTCCCCGGTCGACGCGGCCGTGCTGACCGGGTTCGAGACGCTCTGGGCGTACGAGGACGCCGTGGACGTGCTGACGGCCTGGCAGGAGTGGGCCGCCGACGGGCCGGACGAGCTCGGCACCTCACTGGTGGTGCTGCCCGGCATGTTCGGGCCCGGCGGGCGTCCCGTGGTCCGGGTCTGGGGCGTGCACCTGGGGACGGCCGAGGAGGTGCGGGCCGGCCTGGACGAACTGGCGGAACGGGCCGGGAGCAAGCCGCTGAGCAGGACGGTCGGCCCGCCGGGCGACTACGCCGAGGTGATGCACGAGGCGCTGTGCGGCTCGAAGACCGTGGCCCAGTGCCATCGCACCGGTACCGGACCCGAGGCCGAGGGGCACCGGCATCCGTACACCCGGCAGAGCTACCGGCTGACCGGTCGGGCCGCGACCCGTGCGGAGTCGGCGGCGCTGCTCGACGCGTGGGATCCCACGCTGGACGCCTCCGGCCAGGAGCGCTACCTGCTGTGCATCGCGCTCGGCGGCGCGGCGAACCGGGTGCCGAGGACGGCGACCGCCTACGCCCACCGGGACGCGCGGTTCCTGATCGGCTATCAGTTCGCCTGCCGTGACGCGGCGACGGATGCGGCGGCCCCGGCGCGGCTGAGCGCCCTGGCCGACCGTGCGGCGGCGGCCCTGGCGCCGCTCGCCTGCGGCTCGTACATCAATTTCCCCAGTTCCCGGGTGGGCGAGGACTGGGAAACGGAGTACTTCGGTGAGAACCGGGCCCGGCTGCGCGAGGTGAAGCGGGCCTACGACCCGGAGGACTTCTTCCGGCACGCCCAGAGCATCGGCCACAGTGCCCCGACGACCGAGGTGGAGTCATGAGGACGGATCTGCGGAACAAGGTGGTGCTGGTCACCGGGGCGTCCTCGGGCATCGGCCGGGCGACGGCTGTGGCGTACGGGGAGGAGGGTGCCCGGGTCGCGATCACGTACCACTCGAACCAGGACGGTGCCCGGGAGACGGCGCGGCTGGTGACCGAGGCGGGTGGCACGCCGCTGGTGGTGCGCTACGACCTCGCGGACGAGCGGTGCATGCGGGAGGCGGTGGAGCGGGTCGCTGAGGAGTGGGGCGGCATCGACGTGCTGGTGGCCAACGCGGTGGTGTGGAGCGAGGCGATTCCGCGTCCCGGCAGGCCGGTGCCGCGCTTCGAGGACGTGCCGGCGAAGCAGTGGCAGGAGGTGCTGCGCAACTCCGTCGAGGCGGTGTTCCACACCCTGCAGGCGGTGCTGCCGTGGATGCGCGGGCGCGCGTGGGGCCGGGTCGTGCTGGTCGGCGCGGGCCTCGCGGACACCGGCAAGGCGGGCGCGGGAGCGTATGGCGCGGGCAAGTCCGCGCTGTTCGGGCTGATGCGGAGTCTGGCCTGGGAACTGGGGCCCGAGGGCATCCTGGTCAACATGGTGGTGCCGGGCCAGACCAGCACCGAGACCGTCCGCGCGCACGTGCCGCCCGGCTTTCTGGAGGAGAAGGGCAAGAGCCTGCCGTCGGGGCGGATGTCGGCACCCGAGGACGTGGCGAACGCCGTTGTCTTCCTCGGCTCCGCCGCCAACGGCAACACCAACGGCGAGACGCTGCGGGTGACGGGCGGAGCCTGACAGGTCCGTCCCCGCGCCGCTGCACCGGGCCCCGTGGCTCTCCTGGGACGTCGATCTCCCGGAGGGCGGCGGGGCTCACCGCTGCCCGCCCGTCGCCCGTGCCAGGTGTCGAGTTGTCCTCGACGGTGCTTCGAGAGCAGCGGGACACCGTGTGCCGCATGGAGATTCGTAGCCTCGACGGCGATGAGCCGTCGACCATCGCCGCCCTGCTTCCCGGGTTCCGGGAGACCATGAGCCGGGAACTGCCCGGCGATCCGCCGGTGACCGAGGCGCTGCTCGCGCGGCTGTTCCAGCGGCGGCACGGGACGGAGCGGATCGTGCTCGGCGCGTTCGACGGGGACGTTCCGGCCGGTGTGCTGAAGCTCGGTCTCGATCTGGGGGATCCGGACGGGCCGGGGCACGGTTCGCTGTGGGTGTTCCCCGGCTTCCGGCGGCGCGGGGCCGGGCGGGCCCTGGCGGCCGCGGGGCTGGCGGCTCTGCGGGAGCGGGGACGGCCGTTGTTGCTGGCCGACGCTCCCAGGGCGGCGGCCGGTGAGCGCTTCGCGGCGGAGCTCGGGGCGGACCTCGTCGGCGAGAGCGTGCGCAACCGGCTGCGGTTGGTCGGCCCCGCCCGGGCGGTGCTGGAGGCCGCGGTGGCCCGGCCGGTGCCCGGGTACCGGCTGGTGTCGTGGCGCGGGCCCTGCCCCGACGATCTCGTGGAGCCCTACGCGCGGGCCTGGAGCGCCCTGGAGGAGCGGGTCAACGGCCGGCCCCGGGTGCGGCGTCCGTCCGCCGGCGACGTACGGGCGCGCGAGGCCGAGGCGGAGCGGGCCGGGCACCTGCCGCACGTGGTGGTGGCGCTGCCCGAGCACGGCACCGTGATCGTCGCGTACAGCACCTTGTTCGTGCGGGACAGCCCGATGGCGGACGCCGGCGAGACGCTGGTGCTGCCGCAGCACCGGCGGCGGGGCCTGGCCACCTGGCTGAAGGCCGACGTGCTGCTGGAGGCGGCCCGGGAGAACGGCCGCCTCGCCCTGGTCCAGGTCTTCAACGACACCGCCAACACGGCCGTGGTCGCGCTGAACAAGAAGCTCGGCTTCGAGACCGACTCCTCCTGGTCGACGTACGCGCTCAAGGCCTGAGCGCCCGAGGGCCGTCGTCTCAGGCCGTCCCCCGCTGATCCGATCCGAGCCGATCCGAGCCGATCCGAGAGGAACCCATGACCACTGTGAGCCCCGCCGGCCGGCGCACACGCAACGCCGAGCTGGTCCGCGATCTGTACGGCACGCTCTACCGCGAGCACCGTTTCGAGGAGGCCGGCCGTTTCTTCCACGCCGACTTCACCGAGCACGACCCTACGGACTGGAAGACGCCGGACCGTGAGTTCCGGGGCCTGCGCGCCGACATCGACCACCTGGTGGCCGACAACGACCGGGTGATGCTGTTCGCCACGTGGACCGGGCGCACCCGGGCGGGAGCCGAGCTCAGGCTGCACACCGCCGAGCTGTACCGCCTGCGGGACGGCCGGGTCGCCGAGCACTGGAACGTGGTCGACCGGGACGTGCTCGCCGCGCACGGCGTGGCCTACGGGCCGTCGCAGAGCGGTCAGCCGGCCGCTCCCGGGCTGCACGGACAGCACAGCGACACGGAGAGGGCCAACGCGGAGCTGGTGCTCGGCGCGTACCGCGACGTCTTCAGCGAACACCGGCTGGACCTCGCCGAGCGCTACTACCACCAGGACTACCGGCACCACAACATGCGCACGGACGCGGTGCCGGACGGGCTCGACGCCTTCAAGGCGTTCTTCGCGGACAACATCGCGGCCTTCCCCGACCTGGTCACCACCGTGGACCACCTCGTCGCCGCCGACGACCGGGTGATGGTCTTCGTGACCTGGACCGGCACGCTCACCGGCGCCTGGAGCGGTGGCGGCCCCTCCGGTCTGCCCCTCGAGATGCGCACCTGCGACCAGTTCCGGATCGAGAACGGGAAGGTGGCCGAGCACTGGGAGGTCGTCGACTACCTCGCGCTCGGCAAGGCCGGACTGCCGACTCCGTGAGCGGGCCCGGCATCCGTACCGACAGCCGAATGACCTGGGCGAAGAGCCCGGCCGAGAGCCAGTCCAGAGCCGAGAGAGGGACTCCGCGATGACTTCCCACGACGACAGCGCACCCGTATCGAACGCGCCCGTCCTGATCGTCGGCGGCAGCCTGGTCGGGCTGTCCGCCGCCGTGTTCCTCGCCCGTCACGGGGTCCGCTGCACCCTGGTGGAGCGGCATCCGGGCACCTCCATCCACCCCAGGGCCGTCGGTTACTACCCCCGGACCGGGGAGCTGCTGCGTCAGGCCGGGGTCGAGGAGGCGGCCGTACGGGAGGCCGCGGGCTTCGCGACGCACCGTACCCGGGCCGGGGTGACCTCCCTGGCGGGCGAGGTGCTGTTCAGCAAGGAGGAGCTGGAGGGCGACGACGAGCTCGGCGACCTCACCCCGTCCCGGTTGCTCCTGCTGCCGCAGGACCGGCTGGAGCCGCTGCTGCGGGACCGTGCCGTCGAACTCGGCGCCGACCTCCGGTTCGGTACCGAACTGCTGTCCTTCGCGGAGGACCCGGACGGGGTCACCGCCGTCCTCGGTGACGGAGCCGGCACCAGCACCTTCCGCAGCTCCTACCTGGTCGCCTGCGACGGGCCGCGCAGCACCGTGCGGGAGGCGCTGAAGGTGCCCCGGCAGGGGCGCGGGGTGCTGTCCCGCCATGTGAGCATCGCGTTCGGCGCGGATCTGCGGCCCGTGCTGGGGGAGCGCCGTTACAGCGTGGTCCACGTGAAGAATCCCCAGGTCACCGGGATCCTCGTCCATGACGACACGCTGACCGGGGGCACGCTGATCGTCGGGTACCGGCCCGAGGACAAAGAGAGCTTGGAGGACTTCACCGACGCCCGCTGCGCCGAGCTGGTGGGTGCCGCGATCGGAGCGCCCGGGGTCGAGGTGACGATCCGTTCCCGCTTCCCCTGGGACATGGCGGAGCAGGTCGCCGAGGGGTTCGTGCACGGGCGGGTGCTGCTCGCCGGGGACGCGGCCCATGTCGTGCCGCCGACCGGCGGTTACGGAGCCAACACCGGTATCGCCGACGCCCACAACCTCGCCTGGAAGCTCGCTCTGGTGGTCGACGGCGTCGCGGGGGCCGGCCTCGTCGAGACGTACGACGCCGAGCGGCGGCCCGTGGCGGTCTACACGGCCGAGCAGGGTTCCCTGCAGCTCGCCGTGCGGTCCGGCACCGCCACCCCGGAGCAGCAGGCCGCCGCGGCGGACGCGGTGACCGTGACGACGGGGCAGGCGTACCGGTCCGCCGCGGTCGTCGGGGAACCGGGGAGCGCGGACCTTCCGGTCGCCTCCGACCCACGGGCGCTGCGCGGCGCGCCGGGGACCCGGGCGCCGTACGCGGAGCTGTCGCGCGGCGGCGAACCCGTCTCCACGCTGGATCTGTTCGGGCGGGAGTTCGTGCTGCTGGCCGGGGAGCGCGGCCGGGAGTGGATGTCGGCCGCCGTGGCCGCCTCCGCCGAGCTGGGGGTGAAGCTCGCCGCGCGCCGCGTGGTGCCTGGCACGGGCGGCGGCGCGGGCACCCTGTCCGACCCGGACGGCCGCTGGTCCGAGCGCTACGGCGGGGTGCGCCCCGAGGGCGCGGTACTGGTCCGCCCGGACGGGTTCGTCGCCTGGCGCTCGACGGGCGCCGACCCCGGCGGTGAGGAGACCGCGAAGCTGACGGCGGTACTGCGGAGGATCCTCGCACGAGGGTGAGGAGGCGGAGCAGGGCCCCGGCCGCGTGCCGGGGCCCGCTCAGTCGTTCAGGGGGTTCAGGCTGCGCCCGGGCCGTTCTGCAACTCGCCCACGGAGTCGACGTACTTGATGAGCAGGCGGGCGAACTCGAGGCGTTCCTGCTCCGGCCAGTCCTGGGTGATGCGCTCGAAGGCCGCTCGCTGGTGACGGCGGAAACGGGCGAGCGTCTCGTGGCCCTCCGGGGTGAGCTGGAGGATCGTACGGCGGCCGTCGCGCTGTGAGGCCGCGCGGATCAGGTAGCCGGCGGAGATGCAGTCGGAGACCATCCGGCTGGCCACGGAGGGGTCGACGGCCAGCCGTTCGCCCACCACGCCGACGGTGATCTCCTGGCCCTCCTCGTCCGGACCGTCCTGAACGATGTTGAGGACCAGGGTCCTGGTGAAGTCCTTGCGGGACACCTGCTTCTCGACGTTCAGCGCCTGCGCACGCCGCAGTCGAGAGAAGGCGGGGCCGACGGCGTCGAGCAGTTCCGCTGCCCGCGGCGGGGGCTGGGTCGAAGTGTCCATGTCCGCATTCTAAGCGAGTTGATTACGGCAGACGAGCATCTGTATGCTCTCAATCGACTGCATGACGTAAAGCATATACCTGTTGACGCACATATACCTCCGAGAGGAATCCACCCATGTCCACCGAGACATCCGATCGCGACGTCGAGATCGCCTACGACCCCGACGTCGAGTTCGACGTGCTCATCGTCGGCGGCGGCCCCGTCGGCATGCTGCTCGCCGCCGAACTCCGCATCTCCCGCGTCCGGGCCGTGGTGCTCGAGCGGCTGCCCGAGCGCACCCCGCACTCCAAGGCCTTCGGCCTGCACGCCCGCTCCCTCGAGTCGCTCGACCGGCGCGGCCTGCTCAAACGGTTCCGCGAGGGCGCCCGCTCCTGGAACAACGGCCACTTCGCCGGCCTCGACGAGTGGGTCGACTTCTCCACCCTCGACAGCGCGCACGGCTACGCCCTGCTCTCCGAGCAGACCAGGACCGAACGGCTCCTCGAGGAGCGCGCCACCGAGTTCGGTGCCGAGATCCGCCGGGGCCACGAGGTCACCGCGATACGCCAGGACGCCGACGGCGTCGAGGCCGAGGTGACCGGTCCTGACGGCGCCTACACCCTGCGCGCCCGCTACGCCGTGGGCTGCGACGGCGGGCGCAGCCTGGTCCGCCGGGAAGCCGGCATCGCCTTCCCGGGCACCGGCGGCCGGGTCACCGCCCGGCTCGGCGACGTGATCCTCGCCGACCGCGAGAACGCCCCCATGGGCATGGAGCGCACCGAGCGCGGCCTGCTGTTCTGCGTGCCGCTGGACGACACCTACCACCGGGTGTCCACGTTCGACTTCCAGGCCGAGCGGGAGCCGGGCGCGGAACTCACCCTGGACGAGCTGACCGCGAGCCTGCGCGAGATCTGGGGCAGCGACCTCGGAGCGCACTCGCCGCGCTGGCTCTCCGTCTTCACCGACTCCGCGTGCCAGGCCGACCGCTACCGCGAGGGCAGGCTGCTGATCGCGGGCGACGCCGCGCACACCCACTTCCCGGTGGGCGGCCAGGGTGTCAACCTCGGCCTCCAGGACGTCTTCAACCTCGGCTGGAAGCTCGCCGCGACCGTGCACGGCTGGGCTCCCGAGGGCCTGCTCGACAGCTACGACCGCGAGCGCCAGGCACCGGCCCGCAAGGTACTGGCCAACACCCGCGCGCAGATCGCGCTGATGAACCCGGACCCGTACGTCACGCCGCTGCGTGAGCTCTTCACCGACCTCATGCGCACGGAGCAGGTGAACCGGTACCTCGCCGAGATGCTCAGCGGCGTCACCGTCCGCTACCCGATCGACGGCCCCGAGCACCCGCTGCTCGGCGACTTCGCCCGTGACCTGGAGCTGGACACCGAGGAGGGTACGAAGGCCCTGCCCAGGTTCCTGAAGCGCGGCACCGGTCTGCTGCTCGACCTGGGCGGCGGCCCGGAGATCGGCCAGGTGTACGAGAAGTGGGCCGCGGGCGTCTCCTGGGCCGGACGGCTCCAGCACGTCCGGGCCACGTGCGCCCAGGAACCTCAGCTGACCGGCCTGTTGGTCCGCCCCGACGGCTATGTCGCCTGGGCCGCCGACCGGGACATGCCGGAGGCGGATCTGCGCGAGTCGCTGAACACCGCCATCACCACCTGGTTCGGCACCGTCTGACGACGGGCCCCCGGTTCGTCGCGCCCCCCACTCCCCCCCACAAGTCCCGTTCCCGTAGTGAGAGGACGCAGTGAGCAGTTCCCCCACCACCACGGCCGGCGGTACCCCCACCAGTCCCCCGTGGTCGCAGGAGTTACTGAGGAAGAGCGATCTGATCACCCCCATGGCGATCCGAGTGGCCGCCACGCTCGGACTCTCGGACCACATGGCGGCCGGAGCGGTCACGGTCGAGACGCTGGCCCACCAGGCGGACGTGGACCCCGTCGCGCTGGGCCGGCTCCTCGGTCACCTGGTGAACGCCGGGATCTACCGCCCGCTCCCCGACGGGGGGTACGAACCGACCGAGCTCGGTGCCCTGCTGCGCGACGACGTCCCGGCCTCGGGCCGTGACTGGCTCCGGCTGGACGGTCCGACCGGACGGGGCGAGGTCGCGGTGTTCCGGCTGCTCGACGCCGTGCGCTCCGGCGCCCCCGTCTACTCCGCGCTGTACGGCCAGGAGTTCTGGACGGACGTCGAGTCGGACGCCGCCCTCGCGGAGTCCTTCGCCCGGCGGATGGCGGCGAGCATGCGGTGGGTGATCCCCGAGCTGCTGGCGCAGGGCGACTGGCAGGCCGTACGGCATGTCGTCGACGTGGGCGGCGGCAGCGGCGACCTGCTCGCGGCCGTGGTCGGCGGTACCGCGGGCGCGCGAGGAACGCTCCTCGACCTGGAGGGGCCCGCGGCGGCGGCCGAGCGGGACTTCGCGGCCGCCGGGCTCCAGGAGCGCTGCCGCGCGGTGGCCGGCAGCTTCTTCGATCCTCTGCCCGCCGGCGGCGATGTGTATCTGCTGGCCAACGTCCTGCTGAACTGGCCCGACGAGCGGGCGGCCGAGATCCTTCGGCGCTGTGCCGAGGCCGTCCGCGCGGGCGGCCGGGTCATGGTCCTCGAAGGGCTGCTCGACGTGCAGACCGACCAGACCGATCTGGACCTGCGGATGCTCGTCTACCTGGGCGGGCGTATGCGCACCACCGATCAGCTGCGCGAGCTGGCGGCCAAGGCCGGGCTCTTTCTGCGCCGGGTGGCCGCCCTGAGTCCGGTGCGCTCCCTCGTCGAGTTCGAAGCGGCGTGACCTCGGCGCCCCTCGGCGACGACAGCCGGCTTCCCTCTCCGCGCAACCCCATCCCCGATACGTAGGACAAAGAGGAGTACTTCCATGCGCATCGTCCGTCATCACGAGTTCGGCGTCCCTTCGGTGCTGCACGTCGAAGAGGCCGACAAGCCCGTCCCGGGCCCCGGCCAGGTGCTGATCCGCACCGAGGCCGTCGGTGTCAACTTCGCCGAGTGCCAGCGCCGGCAGGGCATCCCGGTCGGCGGCCCCGCCACCCTTCCCGGCTCGCCGGGCGGCGACGTCGCCGGCATCGTGGAGCAGCTCGGTGAAGGCGTCGACGGGGTGAGCGTCGGCGACCGGGTGGTCACCGGCGTGGCCGCCGACGGGTACGCCGAGTACGTGGTCACCCACGCCGACTGGCTGTTCGCCGTCCCCGAGGGAATCGACGCCGGTCAGGCCACCTCGCTGCCCATCCCCGGCCAGACCGCCTACCACGTGGTCGTCACGGCGGCGAAGCTCCAGCCCGGTGAGTCCGTGCTGATCACCGCAGCGGCGGGCGGCATCGGCCATCTGCTGGTCCAGATGGCCAAGGCGCTCGGGGCGGGGCAGATCATCGCGGCCGCCCGCGGCGAGGAGAAGCTGGCCTTCGCCGCCTCGCTCGGCGCGGACGTCACCGTCGACTACAGCGTGGCCGGCTGGGAGGAGAAGGTCCGGGCCGCGACCGACGGCAAGGGCGTGAACGTCGCTCTGGAGACCGTGGGCGGCGATGTCCTCACCAAGTGCGTGAACCTCACCGCCCAGTTCGGGCGGACGGTCGTGTACGGCGCGGCGGGCGGCGAACTGCCCGCCATCGAGGTCGGCGACATCTTCGACAACCGCATCGTCATGGGCTTCAGCATGTGGGGCGTGATGGGCAACCGGCCGGACGTCATGGCCGAGGGCGCGCGGGAGCTGCTGGACATGGTCTCGTCCGGCAGGGTCCGTCCCGTCGTGCACGCCGAGCTGCCGCTCAAGGACGCCGCGGCCGCGCACGAGCTGATGGAGGCGCGCTCCCAGCTCGGCCGTGTGGTGCTCGTTCCCTGATCCGGCCCTGATGCGGGCCTCACCTGGCCCTCATCTGGCCGGAATCTGCACCCAGTCATCGATATGCACATTGACAAGCACGTGCATTTAAGCATGTAATTGTCCTCGGCAACACGATCAACCCGTAACCCGGATCCCTGGGCGGAGCCGCAGCGACCATCGCGGCTCGAACACACCTCCTAGTTGGGAGAACACCATGCGAATCGTCCGCCACTACGAGCACGGGGCCCCCTCGGTGCTGCGTGTCGAAGAGGCGGAGAAGCCGCAGCCCGGACCGGGCGAAGTGCTGATCCGCTCCGAGGCCGTCGGCGTCACGTTCGCCGAGGTCCAACGCCGCCAGGGCATCCCGATCGGCGGCCACGCCACCCTGCCCGGCGCCCCCGGCGGTGACGTCGCCGGCATCGTCGAGGCACTCGGCGAAGGCGTCACCAACCTCCGCGTCGGCGACCGCGTCGTCGTCGACGTCGACCACAGCGCCTACGCCGACTACGTGACCGCCGACGCCTCCTGGGCCATCGCCATCCCGGACACCATGGACGCCGCCGAGGCGACCCTGCTGCCCAGCCCGGCCCAGACCGCGTACCACGCCATCAAGGAGGCCGGCCAGCTCAAGCCCGGCGAGTCGATCCTGATCGACGCCGCCTCCGGAGGCGTCGGCCACCTCGCCGTGCAGATCGCCAAGGCGATGGGCGCCGGCAAGGTGATCGCCACCGCCAGTACGCAGGCCAAGCTGGACTTCGTCCGCGAACTCGGCGCCGACGTCACCGTCAACTACACCGACGACGACTGGGACGAGCAGGTCAAGGCCGCAACCGACGGCCGGGGCGCGGACGTCGTCCTGGAGACCGTCGGCGGGGACATCCTCACCAAGAGCGTCGCCCTCACCGCCCAGTTCGGCCGGCTGGTCTTCTACGGCTCGGCCAGCGGCGACATCCAGCCCATCCACCCGCTGATGCTCAGCCGGATGAAGACCGTGGCCGGATTCGCCCTGTACGCCATGCTCTACAACCGGCCCGAGGCCATCGCGGCCGGTCAGCGAGACCTGCTCGACATGATCGCCACCGGCAAGGTGCGTCCGGTCGTGCACGAGCGGCTGCGGCTCGAGGACGCCGTCAAGGCACACGAACTGATGGAGGCACGGGCCCAGCTCGGCAAGGTCGTGCTCGTCCCCTGACCGGGGGACCGCGAGCGGCCGCCTCCTGACCGAACGTGGCCGGTCACGATCATCCCCCGCTCGTGACCGGCCACCCGCCGTACGGCACGGGGCACTCGTGCCGTACGGCGCACTCCACACCAGTCCCTGAAGCAATCCCCTGACGGATCCCACACCGCAGACGACGCCGGCCACACCCTGGCCGGCGGGACGGGGATGGCACCCACTCCAGCCCGAAAGGCGAATTCCCGTGCCCTCCCGGACCACAGGGGCAGGCGGCCCGCTCACCGTCGCCGCTCCCGCAGCCCAGACCCGGATCCGACCCGTCATCACCGCCTGCCTGCTGGCCGTCTTCCTGGCCATGCTGGACTCACAGGTCGTGGCCACCGCGCTGCCCCGCATCGTCGGGGACCTCGGCGGTCTCGACGTGTTCGCGTGGGTGACGACCTCGTACATCATCGCCGCCAGTGTCACCACGCCCGTCTACGGCAAGCTCGGCGACCTGTTCGGCCGGAAGAAGATCTTCCTGATCGCCGTCGCGGTGTTCCTCGCCGGCTCCGCGCTGAGCGGCGCGGCCCAGTCCATGGACCAGCTCATCCTGTTCCGCACGCTGCAGGGCGTCGGCGCCGGCGGCCTCTTCGTCTCCGTACTCGCCATCATCGGGGAGCTGTTCAACCCGCGCGAAGCCGCCAAGTACTTCAACCTCTTCGGCATCGTCTTCGCCCTCGCCGCGCTCTCCGGTCCCGCCGTCGGCGGTGCGCTCACCGACCTGCTGAGCTGGCACTGGGTCTTCCTGATCAACCTGCCCGTGGGCGTCGTGATCCTGGTGCTGGTCTCCACCTGTCTGCACCTGCCCCGGACCGACCGGCCCGCGCACATCGACTACACCGGCTTCGTCCTGCTCAGCGCCGCGATCGTCGCGCTCACCCTGGCCGCCAGCTGGGGCGGGGTGAAGTACGAGTGGCTGGACTGGCGGATCCTCGGCCTCGGCGCGGGAGCGGTGCTGCTCGCCGTGCTGTTCGTCGCCGCCGAGCGCCGGGCCGCCGAACCCGTCATCCCGCTGCACCTCTTCCGCGACTCCACCTTCAGCGTCAGTGTGCTGGTGAGCGTCGCGGCGGGCATCGTCTTCCTCGGCTCCGTCAACTTCCTGGCGATCTACATCCAGGTGGTGACCGGCGCCAGCCCGACCATGTCCGGAGTCGTGCTGCTGCCCATGATGTTCGGCCTCGTCGCCGCCTCCGTCGTCAGCGGCGCGGCGATCGGCCGGACCGGCCGCTACAAGTGGTACCCGGTGCTCAGCATGGCCATCGGCATCGCCGGGGCGCTGCTGCTGGCCACCATGGACACCGGGACGTCCCGGCCCGTGGTCATCGCCTACATGCTGCTCTTCGGCATCGCGGCGGGCCTGAACATGCAGGTCCTCACGATGGCGGCGCAGAACACCGCACCCCGCGACGACATCGGCGCCGTGCACGCCACCGTGGCCTTCGCCCGGCAGCTCGGCACCACCGTGGGCATCTCCCTGTTCGCCTCGATCTTCTACAACCGGCTCACCGAGGAGATCGCCGACCGGACGTCCGCGGACGCGCTGCGCGGCATCGACCCCGACGCGCTGTCCTCGACCGAGACCCTGGACCGGCTCACCGAGCCCGTGCGCAACGCCGTCGAGCAGTCGTACGCCGCCGCGCTCACCCCCGTGTTCCTCACCGCCGTACCGGTCCTCGTCCTCGGCCTGCTGGCCGCGCTGGCGATGAAGAACCTGCCGCTGCGCAGCGAGGACCACCAGGGCCACGAAGCCGCCGAGGAGAGCTGACCACACCCCTTCTCGTCTCGCCCCAGAGCCGCCCTCCCCGCACGGGGAGGGCGGCTTGCGTACGTCCCCCAGCGCGCCCCGTCCCGCTTCAGCGCCCTTCGAGCCCGAATCGACGCCTCGCGGACATCGTCGGCACTGCACAGCCGTACGACGCAGGACGCAGGCCGAACAACAGGCAGAGGCAGACCAGGAGGCTCGTGTGACAACGACCGAAGACCCGCAGACGGCTCCGGCGGTCGATCCCGGACCGCTGATCCGGCTGACCATTGCCGACTGCGCCGCCAAGGTGCTGCACAGCGCCGTGACCCTCGGCGTGTTCGGTGCGCTCGCCGACGGCCGCCCCGCCGACTCGGCCGAGCTGGCCCGGCGTACCGGGACGCACCACCGGATGCTTCCGGACTTCCTGGACGCGCTGGTCGGTCTCGGGATGCTGGAGCGCACGGAGGACCGCTACCGCAACTCCCTGCTGGCGCAGACGTATCTGGTGCCGGACTCCTCCTCGTACCTCGGTGGCTTCGTCGAACTCACCAACGAGACGCTCTACGGCACCTGGGGCCGGCTCACCGAGGCGCTGCGCTCCGGTGAGCCCCAGCATCTCGACCCGGACAAGGGCGGATTCGTCGGGGACCGGCACAAGGACCCCGCGAAGATGAAGCGGTTCCTCGCCGGACTCGACGCCTACAGCGACCGGATGGGCGCGGAACTGGCCCGGCGCCTCGACTGGGGCCGCCACTCCTCGTTCCTCGACCTCGGCGGTGCGCGCGGCAACCTCGCGGCCGTGCTGGTGGAGGCGCATCCGCACCTGAAGGCGACCTGCTTCGACCTGGAGCGGACGCGGCCGCTGTTCACCGAGCACATCGGCGGTCTGGGCCTGGCCGACCGGGTCGCCTTCGCCGGCGGCGACTTCTTCGACGACCCGATCCCGCCGGCCGATGTCGTCGTCCTCGGCCACATCCTGCACGGCTTCCACACCGGGCGGCGGCGCGAGCTGCTCGGCCGGGTCTTCGAGGCCGTACGGCCCGGTGGCACGGTCCTCGTCTACGACCGGATGATCGACGACGACCGCAGCGACCCGGAACGGCTGCTCAGCAGCCTGCACATGCGGCTGGTCAGCCCCGACGGCTCCGAGTACCGGGTGGCGGACTGCCGGGCCTGGCTGCGCGAGGCGGGCTTCACCGACGGGACCGCGCAGCCCCTGCTCGGCACCCACACCCTGGTCACCGCCCACAAGGAGGCAGCATGAAGCCGGACCAGACCCCCGTCCTCGTCGTCGGCGGCGGGCTCACCGGACTGTCCGCGGTCGTCTTCCTCGCCCACCACGGCGTCCGCGCCACCCTGGTGGAACGCCACCCCGACACCTCCACCCATCCCAAGGCCCGTGCCATCAACCCCCGGACGATGGAGCTGTACCGCGTGGTCGGCATGGAGGAGCGGGTGCGGGCCGGGCGGTCCCCCATCTCCGGCAACACCGACCTGGTGCACGTGGAGAGCCTCGCGGGCAAGGAACGCGTGCGGATGCCCCACGCGTCCCCCGAGGACATCGGCCGGATCAGCCCCACCCAGTGGACGCTGATCGACCAGAACCAGCTGGAGCCGATCCTGCGGCAGCGGGCGGTGGAGGCCGGCGCCGACGTCCGTTTCTCGACCCGGGTCGACGCCCTGGAAGAGACGGCGGACGGGGTACTGGTCAGCACCACCGACCTGTCCACCGGCGTGAGTTCGCAGATCCGCGCCCAGTACGTGATCGCGGCGGACGGCAGCCGCAGCCCGCTGCGCGAGATGCTCGGCATCGGGGCACACGGCCGGGGCACCATCACCAACCTCGTCAGCTTCTTCTTCGAGGCCGACCTGACCGAGGCGCTGCGCGGCCGCCGGATCATCGCGGCGTACGTCAACAACCCCGAGGTGCGCGGCACGATCATCCCCCTCGACAACGACCGCCGCTGGGTCATCAACGTCTCCTTCTCCCCCGATCAGGGCGAGCGCGCCGAGGACTTCACCGAGGAGCGCTGCACCGCGCTGGTGCGGGCCGCGGTCGGGGTGCCCGAACTGCCGCTGAAGATCGAGTCGGTGGACATGCCGGCGTGGGACATCTCCGCGCGCGTGGCGGACACCTTCGCGACCCGTCGGGTGTTCGTCGCCGGGGACGCCGCCCATGTGATGCCGCCCACCGGGGCGTTCGGCGCCAGCACCGGCATCCAGGACGCGTACAACCTGGCCTGGAAGCTGGCCCTGGTGCTGTCCGGCACGGCCGGTCCCGGGCTGCTGGAGAGCTACGACGCCGAGCGGCGCCCGGTGGCCGAGGAGACCGTCCGCCAGGCGATGCTGCGGTTCGCGGTGCGGGAGGGCAAGCAGTACCAGGAGGTCGCCGCGGAGCTGCTGGACGAGACGACCATGACCTTCGGCTACTGCTACCGCTCGGGAGCGTTCGCCGCGGAGGAGGGCGCCCCCGACGCGATCGTCGAGGATCCCGAGCACCCCGGTGCCCGGCCCGGAGCACGGGCCCCGCATCTCGAACTCGACGGTCCCGAGGGCCCGGTGTCCGTCATCGACCTGTACGGCGACGGGTTCACCCTGCTCGTCGACGAGGTGGCGGGCCGCTGGAGCGGGGCGGTGGAACAGGAGGCCACGCGGCTGGGCATCGACCTGAAGGTGGTCCGCATCGGCCGCGGAACCAGGCTGTGGGACGCCGACGGCTCCTTCCGCCGCCGCTACGGCCTCCTGGCCGGCGGCGCCGTGCTGGTACGCCCCGACGGCTTCGTCGCCTGGCGCACGACCGCGGGCCGCACCGGTCCGGTGGACCGCGCCGCCATCACCGCCCTGCACACGCTCCTGGCCCGCACGTAGCGCTCCCGCGCGGGGGGAACGGAGACGGCCGCGGTGCCTCTGCCTGTTCGGGGGCGCCGCGGCCGTCGACGTGTGCGGCGGACCGGGGGTGAGGTGGGTGGCCCCCGGCGGGATCCAAACCGGACCGGCGCGCCGCGTCACCGTGTGCCGTGGTGCGCCGGGGCCGGTGCAGTGCCGTCCAGGTCCTGTCCGGCGGATCATGCCGCAGACGCGGGGCCTGGCACGCCATCTGCGGCGTTGTCGTCGGTTGCCGACTCCCCCACTCTCGACTTCGCTCGAGCGGGGGGACCCCCATCGCGTCGACGCCCTCCTCCGCCTTGCAGCTCGACGCACCAGGCCCCGCTCACCTGCGTCGACGAGGCGCCGCGGATGTCCTGCGACCTGATCCGCCGGCCAGGCCCTAGGCCGGGCTGCGTCGCAGCAGCGTGTCGAGTACTGCCCTCAGTGACTCGGTGGGGTCGGCCACCTCGCCGGGGGTGCGCCAGGCGATGAAGCCGTCGGGGCGCAGGAGTACGGCGCCGGTGGGTCCGATGCCGTAGCGGGTGAGGAAGTGGTCGACGACGGCGGGGGGTTCCTCCTTGCCCACGCGGTGGAAGGAGAGGCCCCGGGCTGCGGCGGCCGCCTGCCAGGCGTGGCCGTCGGGGCCGGTCAGGAGCCAGAAGTCGCGGTCCAGGAGGTCGTGCAGGGGGACTTCCTTGCCCTGGCGGACCAGGGGGATGTGCGGGGCGCGGGTGCCGGGGCGGCCGGTGGGGGCCGTCGGGTCCTCGACCACCGCGTCGTCCGCGTCGCCGGCCTCGCGCAGGACCGCGTCCGAGCGGTACACGTGCCCGAACAGCACCGTGGTCTCGGGCCGGTGCCGCGCCGCGGCCGCCTCGTCGAGGCCGCTGCGCTGGAGGTAGCGGATGACGCCCTGGTCGACGGTGAACTCGGCGACCGGTGCCCGCTCCTGCTCGTAGCTGTCCAGGAGTTCGGAGCCGGCCGCCCCGCGCAGCACCAGCGCCAGTTTCCACGCCAGGTTGTGCGCGTCCTGGATGCCCATGTTCCCGCCGAACCCCCCGGTGGGCGGCATGACGTGCGCGCAGTCGCCGGCCAGCAGCACCCGCCCGGACCGGAACCGGTCCGCCACCCACGCGGCGATCTCCCAGCTGGTCGAGGACTCCACCTCGACCGGCAGGTCGGGCACGCCCACGGCGGCCCGCACCAGCTCCACGCAGTCCTCCCTTCCGTACGCCCGGTGGTCGGCCCCCGGCGGCAGGCTCGGCGCGAGGACCCAGCGGTCGGAGTCCGCGCCGCCCAGCTTGCCGAGTACGCCCTTGACCTGGGGATTGCTGACGAAGCACAGGAAGAAGGTGCGCCCTGCCACGTACGGGTCGAGGTCGGCGTGGAAGATGATGTTCATCTGCCCGCCGAACACGCCCTGACCGTGATGGCCGATGCCCAGCGAGGTGCGGACCGGTGCCCGGGAGCCGTCGGCCGCGACCAGGTACCGGGCCCGTACGGTCCGCTCGGAGCCGTCGCCCGCATCGCGCAGTACGGCCGTGACGCCCTCCGCGTCCTGGCTGAACTCCGCCATCTCGGTGGCGAACCGGATGTCCGCGCCGAGCTCCTCGGCCCGCTCCCGCAGCACCGGCTCCAGCCGGTCCTGCCCGATCAGCGTCCAGCCGGTGGTGCCCACGTCGTTCGGGTCGTGGCGGAACGGGCCGTCGAAGCGCCCGAGTTCGGCCCCGGTGAGGGACTCCGCCTGGAGGATGTCGCCGTACTGGGCGTGCGGGTTCTCCCGGGCCCGTACCGCGTCCTCCAGGCCGAGCGCGCGCAGCAGCTCCATGGTGCGCGGACTCGCGGCCTGCGCCCGGGGGTGCGCCGAGATCTCCGCGTGCCGTTCCACCAGCAGTGACCGGATGCCCTGCCGGGCGAGGAACAGGGCCTGGGCCAGGCCCACCATGCTGCCGCCCACGATGAGTACCTCGGTCGTCTCGTCCGCCATACCGGCTCCTGAAGGTGTGGGAATGCGTTCGGATTTCGGCGGACCGATGCAACACCCGGGTGCTCGAACGGGGCTCGTGGCGCGGGCGAGCCGAGGCCGTGCGGAGCCGCGCGCTCCCAGAGGGATTCGAGTGCCGTCCCAGGGGCGGCTGACAGGTTCGAGCTGTTCCAGGCCCCAAGTGCGGCGCAAGGTTCGAAGGAGGGCGGAAGCGGTGGTGGAGGCTTTGAGTGTGCTGGTGCTGACGGGCACCGGCCTGGTGGCGGGGGTGCTCTTCGCGGTCGCGGTGAGCGTGATGCCCGCGCTGATCGCGATGACGCCGGAACGGTACGTGACCACGCACATCCTGCTCGGCAGGCGCTACGACCGGATCATGCCGTTCATCGTCACCGGCTCCACGGCTGTCGACGTGGGGCTCGCGGTCCAGGCCTCGGGCGGTCCCCGGGTGCTGTTCGCGGCCGCCGCCGTCTGCATGGCGGGGGTGGCTGTGGTCTCGCAGACCAGGAACGTGCCGATCAACCGGACGGTCAAGCGGACCCGGCCCGAGGACCTGGGCCCCGGCTGGCGGGATCCCCGTCCGGCCTGGCGCGGCTGGCATCTGGTGCGCACCTGCTTCGCGATCGCGGGCTGTGCGCTGACGGCCGCCGGGGTGGTGCTGTCATGAGCCCTCAGGTCGTACGCGATCTGCCGGAGGGGGAGGACCGCGCGGCGGCCGACGCCCGGATGCGGGAGCTGCTGGCCCGCCCGGAGCCCGGCCCGGTGGCCGAGCGGCTCGCGCTGCTGCACTTCACGGGGCGGCGCAGCGGACGGCCGTACACCGTGCCCGCCGGGGTGCACACCCTCGGCGACGCGCTGGTGGTCGCGACCGGCAGCGGCTGGCGGCACAACTTCGCGGGCGGCACGGAGGGCGGACTGACCTGGCGCGGGCAGCGGCGGCCGGTGCGGTTCGCCCTGGTCGACGACGCGGAGCGCACAGCGCGCGGCTATCTGGAGCTCTACCGCAGGTACGGGGAGGCGGCCCCGCGCCGGCTGGGCATCGCGGTGCGCGGCGAAGGGCCGCCGGGACTCGGCGAGTTCCGGGAGGCCGTCGCCCGCCACGGGCTCTGTCTGGTGGAGGTCGTCCACCTGCAGGAAGCGGACGGCGCCCGCACATCGGCCCCGGCCACATCGGCCCCGGCCACATCGGCCCCGGCCACATCGGCCCCGGCCACATCGGACGCAGTCACATCAGACACAGCCAACGAGAGGACACCACGATGAGCGGAATCGCCGGCTGGGTGGACTTCGAGCGGGATCTGACGCCCGAGGCCCCCACCGTACGGGCGATGGCGGCGGCACTGGCGCACCGCGGCCCCGACGGTTCGGGCGAGTGGATCGAGGGGCATGCGGCGCTGGCCCACCGGCGGCTCGCGCTGCTCGACCCGGAGCACGGCGCGCAGCCGGCCCTCGTGGAGTCCGAGTCCGGGTCGCCGGTGGCCGTGCTGACCCTGGACGGGGCCGTCACCAACCACCGGGAGCTGCGCCGTGAACTGGCTGCCAAGGGGCACCGGTTCACCGGACACGGCGACGCGGAGGTGGCGCTGCACGCCTATCTGGAGTGGGGCGGCGCGTTCCCGGAGCGGCTGGAGGGCCTGTTCGCCCTGGCCGTGTGGGACGTACGGCGGCAGGAACTGCTGCTGGTCCGCGACCGGTTGGGGGTGAAGCCGCTGTGCTACTTCCTGACCCCGTCCGGGGTCGTCTTCGGCTCCGAGCCCAAGGCGCTGCTGGCCCATCCGGCGGTGGCGCCGGTGGTCGACGCCGACGGGCTGCGGGAGCTGTTCGCGCACAGCCGCAAGCCGGGGACCGCGGTGTTCCGCGGGACGCGCGAGGTGTTGCCGGGCCACACGATGACCGTGCGGGCGCCGGGCACCGGGCACCGCCGGTACTGGTCGCTGCCCGCCCGGCCGCACACCGACAGCCTGGAGACCACCGTCGCCACCGTGCGCGGGCTGCTGTCCGAGGCGGTGGCCTCGCATCTGCGCGCGGACGTTCCGGTCGGCGCGATGCTCTCCGGGGGGATCGACTCCAGCGCGCTGACCGCGCTCGCGGCCGGCGAGGCACGGGCGGCGGGCGGCAGGCTGCGGTCGTTCTCGGTGAACTTCTCCGGATACGCGGAGAACTTCGAGCCGCACCCGACCATGCGCGCCACCCCCGACGCCCCCTACGCGGCCCTCGCGGCCGAGCACATCGGCACCGAGCACACCGAGATCCTGCTGGACACGGCGGCGCTCGCCGACCCGCGGACCCACGCCGCCGCGCTGCGCAGCCAGGACGCGCCCTCCCCGCTCGGCGACATGGACACCTCGCTGCTGCTGTTCTTCGAGGCCCTGCGCGGCGCCGGCATCACGGCCGTGCTCTCCGGAGAGACCGCCGACGAGGTGTTCAACGGCTACTTCTGGGCGTACGACGCGGGCCACAGCAACTCCACGACGTTCCCGTGGGTCTCCTTCGAGCGCGGGCACGACGCCGCCGCGGGCGGTCTCGGCTGCTCGCTGGTGGACCGTACCCTCCGCAAGGAGCTGGACTTCATGGAGTACGCCGACCAGCACTACCGCGACGCCCTCACCGAGGTACCGCACCTGGCGGGGGAGGGGGCCGCCGAGCGCAGGGCGCGCGAGGTCACCTATCTGGCGCTGACCCGCTGGGCACCGACGCACCTGGACCGGGCCGACCGGATGAGCATGGCGCACGGGGTGCAGCTGCGGCCGCCGTTCTGCGACCGGGCGCTGGTGGAGTACGTGTACAACGTGCCGGCCGAGCTGAAGCGGGTGAACGGCCAGGAGAAGAGCCTGCTGCGGGCCGCCGTCGCCGATCTGCTGCCGGAGCGGGTGCTCAACCGGCCCAAGAGCGCCTACCCGACCGTGCAGGAGGCCGCCTACGGGGAGTTCGTGCGGTACCGCTTCGGGGACGTGGCCGAGGACCGGACGGCTCCGGTCGCGCCGCTGCTGGACGCCGAGGCGACCCGGGCGGCGCTGGGCGCGGCGGCGGCTCCCAGGGGCGCCTTCGCCTGGGTGGAGCGGGCGAGCATGGAGATGGTGCTCCAGCTGAACACCTGGCTGGCGGACTACCGGGTCGAGCTGCGGCTGTAGGAAGTAGCGCATGCCACAGCCCGGCGAGAAATGTGCATCTTGTCATCCATGTGCGTGAAGAAATATGATGCGCCAGGGCGGGCCATGTAAATGCGATATTCGGTGCGGAGTCCTCTCTCCTGCCCCGGATGTGCGCAGGGTTTTGTTGAATTCCGCTCTTTTTTCGGCGAAACCGTTTTCCCAGGTAAAGGGAGGGCAATTTTTCCCGGCCGACCGCTCGAGGGATGTTTCGCCAAAAAGCGAGTGACGCAGGAAGGTGAATACCGACAGGCTTGTTGAATACCAGGCCCATCGATGGCCGCCACCCCACAATGGGCGGCGCACTCAGGGGGAATGCAGTGATAGAGATCGGTCTGCTGGGCTCCATGCGAGTACGCAGGAACGGGGAGGACGTCACGCCGTCCGCACCCAAACTGCGTCAGGTGCTTGCACTGCTGGTGCTCAATGCCAACTCACTGGTCAGCGTGGACCAGCTGTGCGAGGAGCTGTGGGAGGACCGCCTTCCGCTCAGCGCGCTGACCACCTTGCAAACCTACATTTATCAACTGCGCCGCAGGCTTCTGCTGGCCACCGGACTGCAAGGCGCGCCTTTTGGGTCCCGTCCGCCGCGCGGCTGCCCCGCACTCCTGACCAGGGTGGGTGGGTACGAACTGCGCCTGGACGACAAGCAGGCGGTGGATGCCTACAGGTTCGAGCAGCTCACCGAGCAGGGAATGGCACAGCACCGCGCCGGAGCCGGCGAGGAAGCCGCCCGCACGCTGAAGGAAGCCCTTTCCCTGTGGCACGGCGGAGCCCTGGTCGACGTCATCACCGGACGACGGCTGTCGGCCTGGTCGACACAGCTCGAGGAGCGCCGCAAGAGCGTTCAGGAGCAACGTTTCTCCTTGGAGCTCGAACTCGGCCGTCACCACGCCGTGCTGGACGAGCTGGCGGAGGCCTTCCGCGCCCATCCCACCCACGAGGCGTTCGCCGGACAGCTCATGCGGGCCCTGCAGCGCTGTGGCCGCCGCCCGGACGCCCTCAACACCTTCCGCACCCTGCGCAGCCATCTCGTCGAGGAACTCGGCCTGGAACCCTCGGCCCAGCTCCAGCGCGTCCACCAGGAGGTGCTCGCGGACCGCGGCCATCTCAGGGGAGTGGCCACGGCCAAGGCCGAGACCGCGCCCACCGGACGCCGGTCCGTGCCCGGACCGGCCCAACTTCCCGCCGACACAGGTGACTTCATCGGACGGGACCGGGAACTGGACCAGCTCGAGACCTTTCTCGGCTCGGAACGGTCCAGCACCGGCATGCGGGTGGTGGAGGTGCACGGCCCGCCCGGCGTCGGCAAGAGCGCCTTCGCCGTGCGCGCCGCGCACCGGCTGCGCCCGCGCTTCCCCGACGGACAGCTCTTCATCGACCTGTCCGCCGTGGGCGAAGGCTCCCAGCAGCTCGCCGAGGTACTGTCGGCCTGCCTCGGAGCCTGCGGCATCCAGCGTGAGAAACAGCCCACCGGGCTCGACGAGCTCAGCCGGCTCTTCCGCACCTGGACCGCCGACCGCAAGGTGCTGGTCGTGGTCGACGACGTGCTCACCGCCTCCCAGATCCGCGCCGTCCTGCCGGGCGGCTCCGGCTGCGCGGTGATCACCACCAACCGCTACCGGGCGCACAGCCTCTCCACCGGGCGCAAGATCGTGCTGCCCGCCCTGTCGGCCCAGGAGTCGCTCCAGCTGTACGACCGGGTCGCCGGCGAGCGGTCCCGGCAGGAGGACCCCGCCGCCGTGCACGAGCTGATGGGCCTGTGCGAGGGGCTGCCCCTGGCGGTCAGGGCGGTGGCCGGCCGGCTCGCCGCCCGGCCCGGCTGGTCGGCGGCCCGGCTGGCGGTGCGGCTGCGCGGCAACCACCGGATGCTGCTCGAACTCCCCGCCGGGACACAGTCGTTGATGACCACGGTGGCCGCAAGTCAGCGGCACCTTCCCGCCCCCTCCCAGGAGCTGCTGCGCCTGCTGCTGCAGCGCGAACGCCCCCGCTGGAGCCTCGACGAGGTGATCACACGGCTGCCCCCGGGCACCGGCGACGCCGAGACGCTCCTGGAGTACCTCGTCGACGTCCATCTCGTACGGGAACACCTGGCACCCGGCGCCGAGCCCCTGTACTCCGTGCCCCGGCTCACCCGCCAGGCCCTGATCCTCCTGCTGCGCGGCACGTCCCTGGGCGACGTACCGAACGGCCGGACGGCCAAGGCCGGCGTCGTCGGCCGCGCCGGTTCCCGCATCACCCTGATGAAGGCAGGGACCCACCGGTAGAAGTCCCTTTCGACGGCCCGTCGCACCCACTGGTGCGGCGGGCCGTCGTGCTGTGCCCGTCCGCCGCGACGGACGGCTGGATCCGAGCCGGGTGGCGCTCTCCCGCTGTGTCCGCACCTGTGTCCGCGCCTGTGTGCGGGCGGGCGATGCGCCGGGGGACGGGACGCCCCCTCTCACACGCCCGGGCCGTCGGCCGGAGGACCGCCGCACCGGGGCCGTCAGCGGATTTCCAGGAGCCTTCGAGAGCGCCTCGACCCCCGCCGACCAGGGTGAACACACGACCGACAAGCCGGGAGGACATCGTGCACCGAACGCTGATCGTGGCGAGGATGGACCTCGCCGACGCCGAGGGCGTCGCGCAGGTCTTCGCCGATTCGGACAGCACCGAGCTGCCACACCTGGTGGGTGTGTCGAGGCGGACGCTGTTCGCGTTCCACAACCTGTACTTCCACCTGGTGGAGGCCGACCAGGACATCGCGCCCAACCTGTACAAGGCGCGCAGTCACCCGCTCTACGAAGAGATCAACACCCGGCTGGGCCGGTTCATCTCGCCCTTCGACCCCGACTGGCGCGAGCCCAAGGACGCGATGGCCGTCCCGTTCTACTCCTGGACGCCTCAGCAGGGCCCCCAGGTCAGCACCCCGCGGTCCGCGAACCTCGGCGGTGCCCGATGAGCGCCCCCGCCACCACCAGGGTCTCCGCGGCCGAGGTCGCCGCCAACACCAAGCGCGGCGGCGACATCCGCGTCACCCTCAGCCCCAAGACCGTGGGCTGCACCTCGGGCTTCGGCGGGGTGCTGCGACTGGCCCCCGGCCACCACGTCACCGAGCACCTCCACCCGTACTCCGAGGAGTTCCTGCACGTCGTCCAGGGGCGGCTGGAGATGACGCTGGACGGCGGCGCCCCGGTCGAACTGGGCCCCGGCGACTCGCTGCTGGTGCCCATCGGGGTACGCCACCGCCTCGTCAACACCGGGTCCGTGCCGGCCGAGGCGGTCTTCCACCTCTCCCCGCTCGCCCCGCGCCCCGAGCTGGGCCACGTCGACACCGAGCAGCCGCTCGACGAGAGCGCGGGCAACCCCGACGTCGGAGCGGCCCGATGACACCACCCGACCGGCGCGCGGTGATCACCGGAGTGGGCGCCGTCGCTCCCGGCGGGCCAGGGCGGGACGCCTACTGGGACCTGCTCACCGCCGGCCGCACCGCCACCCGCCGCATCAGCCTGTTCGACCCGGCCGGGTTCCGCTCCCAGGTCGCCGCCGAGTGCGACTTCGACCCGCTCGCCGCCGGCCTCACCCCGCAGGAGGCCCGCCGTATGGACCGGGCCGGCCAGTTCGCGGTCGTCGCCGCCCGCGAGGCCATCGCCGACAGCGGCATCGAACTGCCCGGCGCCGACCCGGAGCGGCTCGCCGTCAGCATCGGCAGCGCCGTCGGCTGCACCACGGGTCTGGAGGAGGAGTACGCGGTCCTCTCCGACGGCGGCCGGAACTGGCTGGTCGACCACAGCTACGGCGTCCCCCACCTCTACGGCTACATGGTGCCCAGCACCCTCGCCGTCGAGGTGGCCCGGCAGGCCGGAGCCGAGGGGCCGGTGGCGCTGATCTCCACCGGCTGCACCTCGGGCCTGGACGCCATCGGACACGGCGTCCAGCTCATCGAGGAGGGCACCGCCGACATCGTGCTCGCCGGCGCGACCGACGCCCCGCTGTCACCGATCACCTCGGCCTGCTTCGACGCCATCAAGGCCACCACCGCCAACAACGACGACCCCGAACACGCCTCCCGGCCCTTCGACGGACGGCGTGACGGCTTCGTCCTGGGCGAGGGCTCCGCCGTCATGGTGATCGAGGAGCTGGAGTCCGCCAGGCGCCGCGGCGCCACCGTGTACGCCGAGATCCTCGGCTTCGCCGGCCGCAGCAACGCCTTCCACATGACCGGACTCAAGCCGGACGGCCGGGAGATGGCCGAGGCCATCAGGGTCGCCATGGACCGGGCCCGGCTCGACCCCGGCGACATCGACTACATCAACGCGCACGGCTCGGGCACCAAGCAGAACGACCGGCACGAGACCGCCGCGTTCAAGCGCAGCCTCGGCCGGCGGGCCCACGAGGTGCCCGTCAGCTCCATCAAGTCGATGATCGGGCACTCGCTCGGCGCCATCGGCTCCCTGGAGATCGCCGCCTGCGCCCTCGCCCTGCGCCACCAGGTCGTCCCGCCGACCGCCAACCTGTCCACCCCGGACCCCGAGTGCGATCTCGACTACGTACCGGTGACGGCCCGCGAGCACCGGATGGACCGGGTGCTCAGCGTGGGCAGCGGCTTCGGCGGCTTCCAGACGGCGATGGTGCTGGGCCGGCCCACGGCCGCGCACGGCACCCGGACTCCGGCGCGGCGAGGGGAGGCGGCATGAGCGCCTCCGGCATACGTCCCGGCCGCCGCGGCCGGTCCGTGGTCACCGGCCTCGGCGTGGTCGCGCCGACCGGGCTCGGCGCCGCCCGGCACTGGGAGTCGGTGCTCGCGGGCAAGAGCGGCCTCGGCCGGATCACCCGGTTCGACCCGACCGGCTACCCCGTCCGGGTCGCCGGAGAGGTCCCCGGCTTCCAGGCCGGCGAACAGGTACCGGGACGGCTCGTCCCGCAGACCGACCGCTTCACGCACTTCGCCCTGGCCGCCGCCGAGGACGCCCTCGCGGACGCGGCCGCCGATCCGGCGACCCTGCCGGAGTACGAGATGGCGGTGGTCACGGCCGCCTCCTCGGGCGGCACCGAGTTCGGCCAGCACGAGATGGAGAACCTCTACCAGAAGGGCTCCTCCTGGGTCGGCGCCTACCAGTCGATCGCCTGGTTCTACGCGGCCACCACCGGCCAGGTCTCCATCCGGCACGGCATGCGCGGCCCCTGCGGGGTCATCTGCGGCGAGCAGGCCGGCGGCCTGGACGCCCTCGGCCAGTCCCGCCGGCTGCTGGACACCGGCTCCCGGCTCGTCCTCAGCGGCGGCACCGACGCCTCCCTGTGCCCGTACGGGCTGGTGGCCCAGCTGTCCACCGGCGGGCTGTCCACCGAGGACGACCCCGCCCGCGCCTACCTGCCCTTCGACGCGGCCGCCTCCGGCTTCGTCCCGGGCGAGGGCGGTGCCATCCTCGTCGTCGAGAACGCCGAAGCGGCCCAGGCCCGCGACGTCCCGTCGTACGGCGAACTCCTCGGCTACGCGGCCGGGTTCGACCCCACCGCGGACCGCGTCGCCGGACGGCACTCCGTGCTGGTGTCCGTCGTGCGGCGCGCGCTCACCGACGCCGGGCTCACCCCGCAGGACATCGGCATGGTCTTCGCCGACGCCTCCGGCATCCCCGCCGAGGACCTGGCCGAGGCCCGTGCGATCACCGAGGTCTTCGGGCCCGGCGGGGTGCCGGTGACCGCGCCCAAGACGCTCACCGGGCGCCTGTACGCGGGCGGTGCCGCGCTGGACGTGGCGACCGCGCTGCTCGCCCTGAACGCCGGTGTCGTCCCGCACACCGCGGGGCTCGGCCGGCCCGCCCCCGGCTGCGAGATCGACCTCGTCCTCGACCGCCCGCGGCAGACCGACCCGCGCACGGCCCTGGTGCTGGCCCGCGGGCACGGCGGGTTCACCTCCGCGCTGGTGGTCGGCGCGGGCGACCGAGACACCCCCAAGAGGTGACCGCCCCACGCCAACCGACCACCCCCTGCGGACGCAGCCCCGGCTCCGCCGCGTGACCGCGCCCGGCCCCAACCCACCCGCGCCGACCGACACTCGCGGGCGCAGCCCGCTCAGGGGTGCGGGGAACTGCGCGCCCAGTCCCCACCCACCCGCAGCCGACCGACAACCGGCCTCATGGCCCACGACCGCCCCACCCGCAGCCGACCCACGACCGACCCTCAACCCAAGAAAGGCGGCTCCCATGGCGGAGTTCACCCTCGACGACCTCCGGCGGATCCTGCGTGCCAGTGCCGGAGTCGACGAGCAGACCGACCTGGACGGCGAGCACTTCGCCGGCACCACGTTCTCCGACCTCGGCTACGACTCCCTCGCGCTGCTGGAGCTCGTCAACCGCATCGAGCGCGAGTACGGCATCCAGATCCCCGATGGCGACCTGGCGCACACCCAGACCCCGCGCGAGGCCCTCGCCTACGTGCACGCCCGGCTCACGGAGGCCCGCGTCTGATGGCAGGACACACCGACAACGCGATCGTCGTCGAGGCACCGATGGACCTGGTGTGGACGATGACCAACGACGTGGCCTCCTGGCCGCGGCTGTTCAGCGAGTACTCCTCGGCCGAGATCCTCGGCCAGGACGGCGACACCGTCACCTTCCGGCTCGCCCTGCACCCCGACGAGACCGGCACGGTCTGGAGCTGGGTCTCCGAGCGCACCCCCGACCCGGTCACCCGCACCGTCGTCGCCCGCCGGGTGGAGACGGGCCCCTTCGCGTACATGAACATCCGCTGGGAGTACGAGGAGGTGCCCGGCGGCGTACGGATGCGCTGGATCCAGGACTTCGAGATGAAGCCCGAGGCCCCGATCGACGACGCCGGGATGACCGCCCGGCTCAACCGCAACACGGCCGTACAAATGCGGCTGATCAAGGCCAAGGTGGAGACCGCGGCCCGGGCCGGCCGGCAACTGGAGGGCACACGCATCCTGGTGACCGGTGGCAGCCGCGGCATCGGCCGGGGCATCGTGCTCGCCGCGGCCCGCGCCGGCGCCGACGTCGTCACCTGCTACCGCACCCCCGGCGAGGCCGTCGCCACCCTCGAGGAGGAACTCGCCGGCACCCCGGGCAAGCACCAGGTGCTGCGGGCCGACGCGGCCGACGAGGCCGACGTGGACCGGCTGGCCGCCGAGTGCGAGGCGAGCCTCGGCGGGCTGGACGCCGTCGTCAACAACGCCGGTACGTTCCGCCCCCAGCCGTACGCCGACCTCGGCTCCGCCGAGTGGGCCGCCACCCTCCAGGGCAACCTGACCGCCACCCACCTGGTCACCCGGCGCACCCTGCCCCTGCTCGGCACCGGCTCCTCGATCGTCAACCTCGGCTCCACGGTCGCCTTCATCGGCATGGCCGGCGGCGTCCACTACACCGCCGTGAAGGCCGCTCTGGTCGGCATGACCCGCTCCCTGGCCCGGGAACTCGGGCCGCGAGGCATCCGCGTCAACACGGTCTCACCGGGCCGTATCGCCACCGAGGCGCTCGACGAACTGCCCGCCGCGGAAGCCGAACAGCAGCGCGCCATGTTCGCCTCCTTCACCGCGCTCGGCCGGCTCGGCACCGTCGACGACATCGCCCGGGCCGTGCTGTTCCTCGTCAGCGACCACGCCACCTACGTCACCGGCCAGAACATCCACGTCGACGGCTGCGTGTGAGCCGCCGCCCAGCCATGGAGGGAATCCCAGTGGAACTCGCACTGCACGGCAGGAAACTGCTCATCACCGGCGGCACCCGGGGCATAGGGCGGGGCCTCGTCCTCGCCGCGGCCCGGTCCGGCGCCGACGTCGTCACCTGCTACCGGCAGGAGAGCGAGGCCGTCGACACCCTAACCGCCGCGCTGAAGGAGACCGCCGGCGACCACCACGTCCTGCGCGCGGACGTCGGCGACACCGCCGAGGTCGACCGGCTCGTCGGCGAGACCAAGGACCGCTTCGGGCGGCTCGACGGCATCGTCAACAACGCGGGTCTGATCAGCCACATCCCGTTCGCCGAGCTGCCCGCCGAGGAGTGGTCGCGGATCCTCGACACCAACCTGACGGCCGCCTACCGGATCATCCAGCAGGCGCTGCCCCTGCTCGGCGCCGGCTCCTCGGTCGTCAACATCGGCTCGCGCGGCGCCGCGGCGGGCATCCCGCTGCGCGCCCACTACACCGCGGCCAAGGCCGCCATGATCGGGCTGACCCGCTCGCTCGCCAAGGAACTCGGCCCGCAGGGCATCCGGGTCAACGTCGTCGCCCCCGGCGTGATCGAGACCGAGGCCTTCGCCACCATGCCCGCCGAGCGCGCCGACGCACTGCGGGCCACCTACTCCCGCAAGACGGCCCTCGCCCGCCTCGGCACCGTAGAGGAACTGGCCGGACCGGTGCTGTTCCTGCTCAGCGACGCCTCCGCCTACATCACCGGCGAGACCATCAACGTCGACGGGGGCATCTGACATGGCCGAGCTGTCCGACCAGGTGTTCCGGGTCATGCTGCGGATGCAGATCAAGCCGGAGATGGGACACGAGTTCGAGAAGGTGTGGCTGGAGGTGGGCGACTCGGTCACCACGCACCCCGCCAACCTGGGCCAGTGGCTGTCGCGCAGTGCCGAGGAGAACGGCATCTACTACATCGTCAGCGACTGGGTGAACGAGCCGCTGTTCCGCGAGTTCGAGACCAGCGACCGGCATCTGGAACACCGGCAGAAACTGCACCCGTACCGCAGCGGCGGCTCCATGACGACCATGCACGTCGTCGCCGCCCTCCCCGGCGCCGCGGGTGGCACCCCGTGACCTCCGAAGCGGTCTCCGGCGCGGTCGAGGTGGTGCTCCACCACCTGAGCGACGACCCGGACCGGGTGCTGGACGCGTACCACGAGGCCAGCCGCCGGATGGCGGGCACCGCCGGGCTGCTCGGCAACAAGCTGCTGCACGCCCTCGGTGACCCGCACGCCTACGTCGTGGTGAGCCGGTGGTCGGACTGGGAGGCGTTCACCGCCTGGGAGGGCGGCCCCGCCCACAAGGACCAGACCGCCCCGCTCAGGCCGTTCCGCGACACCGGCCGGGACCGCCCCTTCGAGATCTACCGGGAGCTCGCCCACTACGGGAGAGACCGCGCCGTGACCGGTGCGGCCGACGTCATGGAAGGAGCCTGAGAATGGCCGGCACCAACGCCCCGCCGACCGACCTGTTCACCCCCGCCTTCCACCAGAACCCGCACGAGGCACTGGCCGCACTGCGGCACACCGCGCCCGCGGTGCCCGTGATGACGCCGAACGGACTGCGCACCTGGCTGGTCACCGGGTACGAGCACGCCAGGGCGCTGCTCGCCGACCCCCGGCTGAGCAAGGACATGCGGGTCGGCAGGGACCTCATCCCGCGCAACTTCGCCGACCCCGACAAACAAAAGGAGTTCCTCGCGGAGTCGGGGGAGCGCAGCCAGTTCCCGCACGTCCTCAGCGTGCACATGCTCGACAGCGACCCGCCGGACCACACCCGGCTGCGCCGGCTCGTCGGCCGGGCCTTCACCGCCCGCCGGGTCGAGTCCCTGAGGCCGCGCATCACCGACCTCACCGACGAACTCCTGGACGCCGTGGCCCGGCACGGCAAGGTGGACCTGATGGAGGCCCTGGCCTTCCCGGTGCCGTTCACGGTCATCTGCTGGCTGCTCGGCGTCCCCGCGGACGACCGGGCCGTCTTCCGCCGCTGGTCCAACCTGCTCGTCTCCGGCGCGGGCACCGACGAGGTCCGCGAGGCCGGCGCGTCGATGATCGCCTACCTGACGGCGCTGATCGACTCCAAGCGGGCGAAACCGGCCGACGACATGCTCACCGACCTGGTCCACGCCCGGGACGCCGGCGACGAGCTGTCGTCCGACGAACTGATCTCCATGGCGTTCCTGCTGCTGGTGGCCGGCCACGAGACCACGGTGAACCTCATCGGCAACGGCGCCCTCGCCCTGCTCACCCACCCCGAGGTGCGCGAGCAGCTCGCGGCGGACGCCTCGCTGTGGCCCGCGGCCGTCGAGGAGTTCCTCCGGTACGACGGTCCGGTCACCAACGCCACCTGGCGGTTCACCACCGAACCCGTCGAGGTCGGTTCCGTGGTCATCCCCGAGGGCGAGTTCGTGACCATCTCGATCGGCGCCGCGGGCCGGGACCCGGCACGCTACGCCGAACCGGACCGGCTGGACATCACCCGGGCCCACAGCGCCTCGGTCGCCTTCGGCCACGGCATCCACCACTGCCTGGGCGCCCCGCTCGCCCGGCTCGAGGGACACGTCGTCATCAGCCGCCTCTTCGCGCGCTTCCCCGGACTGCGGCTCGCCGTGGACGCGGGCGAACTGCGCTGGCGCAGCAGCCTGATGATGCGCGGCCTCGAGGAACTTCCGGTGTTCACGGCCTGACAGCCCAGCCCCGCCCCGCATCGACTGGAGGAGACACGACGTGGAACGTCACGGCACCGAGCGCCCCGCCTGGGCACCGCCGGAAGTCGACATCGACACCCCGAGCATCGCCCGGGTGTACGACTACTGGATCGGCGGCACCCACAACTTCCCGGCGGACCGCGCACTCGCGCGCAAGGTCGCGGTCGGCAACCCGGACCTGCCCGCCACCCTGAAGGCCAACCGCGCCTTCCTGCGCCGAGCGGTACGGCAGCTGTCGGACCTCGGCATACGGCAGTTCCTGGACATCGGCTCCGGCATCCCGGCGGAGGGCAACGTGCACGACGTGGCCCTCGCCGCCCACCCGGACAGCAAGGTCGTCTACGTCGACATCGACCCGGTGGCCGTCGCACACGGCCGGGCACTGCTGGCCGGCCAACCCCGGGCGGCCGTCTTCCAGGGCGACCTGTACAAGTCCCGGGAGATCCTGGACGCCGTCGACACCCGTCGGCTGATCGACTTCGGGCAGCCGGTCGCGCTGATCCTCGCTGCCGTACTGCACTTCGTGCCGGACGGAGACGAACCGCTCGCGCTGGTGAGGCAGTACACCGAAGGACTCGTGCCCGGCAGCGCCCTGGTGATCTCGCACGCCGGCGCGGAGGAGGTCCCGCGGGCCGCGCCGGAGGCCGCCGAGCAGTACCGGGGCGCGGTGAGCGAGGTCATCTGGCGCGACAACCGGGAACTCGCCGCCCTGTTCGAGGACTTCGAGCTGCTGGACCCCGGAGTGGTCCGCGCCCCCCTGTGGCGCCCTGAACCGACGGACACCCCCGACCCGGACCTCGCGATGCTGTCCGGAGTGGCACTCAAACCGGCCCGGTGAGGGGAGGTGGACGCCTCCCTCACCACGCCGGAGTCCTCACCGGCCGCACCGGCAGGGGCAGCGGACGGCCGTAGGCCCGGGTTCGGCACTCTGCTCGCGGTCGACCTGTGGGAGCGGTTCAGCTTCTTCGGCATGGCGGCGATCCTGGTGCTCTACCTGACCGCCTCCGAGGCCCGCGGCGGCCTGGGCATGGCCCCACAGACGGCCACCGCGGTCTTCGCGGCGTACATGTCGCTCAGCTTCATGGCCGGGCTGCCCGGCGGCTGGCTCGCCGACCGGGTGCTGGGCGCCCGCCGGGCCGTCCTGCTCGGCGGGGTGCTCATCACCTGCGGCCACGTGGTCCTCGCGGTGCCGGTGCCGGGCACGCTCTACGCCGGGCTGCTGCTGGTCGTGGCGGGCACCGGCCTCGTCAAGCCGGCCATGGCGGCGATGGTCGCGGGGGTCAGCGGAGACGGGGAGGGCCGCCGCGAGGCGGCCTTCTCGCTCTTCTACATGTGCATCCAGGTCAGCGCGCTCGTCGCTCCCGTCGTCACCGGGCTGCTGGCGGAGCGCGTGGCCTGGCACCTGGGCTTCGCCGCGGCCGCCGTCGGCATGACGGCGGGGCTGGTCCAGTTCGCCCTCGGCCGGCGCCGGTACGGGGAGGTGGGCGCGCGTCCGTCCCGCCCGGTGCCGCCCGCCGAGGCCGCCGCGATGCTCAGACGTGCCGCGGTGGCCGCGGCGGCGGTGGGCGCGCTGCTGGTGGCACCGGCCTCCCTCGGCCTGCTGCCGCTGCCCGCGGTGCTCGCCGTCCTCGGCCTGACCACGGTCACCCTGCCGTTCTGGTACCTGCGCTCACTGCGCCGGACCAGCGCGCCGGGGCCGGGGCCGGGTGAGGGACGGGGGCAGCGCCGTCGGCTGGCCGGGTTCACCGCTCTGATGGCGGCCTCGGCCGCGTTCTGGATGATCTTCGCGCAGAGCGGTTCGGTGCTCAGTCTCTTCGCCGAGCGCCACACCGACCGGGACCTGCTCGGCTTCGAGATTCCCGCCAGCTGGTTCCAGTCCGTGCACCCGCTGTTCGTCCTGCTGGCCGCCCCGTTCGTCGCCCGGCTGTGGCTGCGCGCGGGGCCGCGTGTCGACGTGCCCGTCAAGTTCGCGGGGGCGCTGATCGCGGCCGGGCTGAGCTTCGTGCTGATGGCGGTCGCGGCCCGGCTCGCCGAACACGGCCCGGTCGGCCCGTACTGGCTGCTGCTGGTCTACCTGCTCTACTCCTGCGGCGAGATCGCGCTCGCACCGGCCGGCCTGGCGCTGGCCGCCGCGGTCGCCCCGCCGGGCAGTACCAGCCGACTGCTCGCGGTGAACGGGCTGTTCGGCGCCGTGGGTGTGGTGGTGGGAGGCCAGTTGTTCCGACTGACAGCGGTGCTGCCCCTCGCTGCGTACTTCCTGCTGCTCGGGTGCTTCGTCCTCGCAGTCGGTACGGCTGTCGCGCTCGGTACCGTGCGGTTGCGCCGACTGCTCGGCGCAATGCGGTGAAGTACCCCCAACGGGATTCGAACCCGTGCTACCGCCTTGAAAGGGCGGCGTCCTAGGCCGCTAGACGATGAGGGCTATCGGGCCGCCTGTGCGCCTCGCGGCGCGTCGGGGACGTGAGAAGCATATGGGATGGCGGGAGGGATCGCCAAAACGGATTACGGGGCGGTGGGCGTCGGGGCGGAGGAGGCGGGTGATGGGGACGGCGAGGGGGAAGGGGTCGCCCCCGGCTGGTTCTCCTCCACCAGATGGCGGCTGACCTCGGCCGTCGTCAGACCCAGGCCGCCCAGTTTGATCTCGTCCCAGGCCTGGAGGCGGCGGGTGTCGCGGTCCATGTAGAGGATCGACGCCTCGATGGGGTCGGGGTACTTGCCCTCGATCGCGCGCAGGCCGCTGCCGCCCGTCGAGCCTTCGATCCGCAGGCGGGTGCCGTTCTTCAGGACCTCCATCTCGTTGTGGTGGACGTGACCGGCCAGCACCAGCGGGACCGTGCCGTCCACCTCGCGGGCCGCCGACGGTTCATGGGCGACGGCGACGTCGACGGGCGTGCCGGCGGCGGTCTGGGCGCGCAGGGCGGCGGCCAGGCGGGCGCCCGCCTGCTCCTGGGACTCCTCGGCGCCGGGCTTCTCCGAGCGGTCGGGGGTGAACTGGGGGTCGCCGATGCCCGCGAAGCGCAGGCCGTCGATCGTCACGGCCCGGCCGTCGTCCAGGACGTGCACGTTCTTCAGGCCTTCCAGGTAGCGCTGGGTGGTCCGGGAGTCGTGGTTGCCGCGCACCCAGACGTACGGGGCGCCGAGGTCCTCGATCGGGTCCAGGAAGCCGTTCTCGGCGGCCGAGCCGTGGTCCATCGTGTCGCCGGAGTCGACGATCACGTCGACCTTGTACTGCTCCACCAGCGAGGAGATGATCGGCCAGCTCGCCGGGTTCAGGTGGATGTCCGAGACGTGCAGGACCCGGAGCGTGGTCGGGTCGGGCGCGTAGGCGGGGAGCGTGGAGGTGGCGTCGTACAGCTTGGTCACGTTCGTCACCAGGCGTGCCAGCTCCTTCTGGTAGACGTCGAACTCGGTGACGATGTTGCGCGCGTTGCCGACCAGGGACGGGGCCGAGGAGAGCAGTCCGGAGAACTTCGGTTCCAGGACGGATTCCGGGTTCCAGGTGGCGTAGGCGGTTCCTCCGGACGCGGCCAGGAGGGTGAGGGCGAGGCCGCCTGCCGCGAGGGCCCGGCGGGGGCGGCGGTAGACCGCGAGGCCGAGGGCGGTGGCGCCCGACACGACGGCCACGCAGGAGCGCAGGGCCAGGTCGCGGGTGCCGAGTTCGACGTCCTTGGTGACCTCGTCCTGGAGGCCGGAGAGACGTTCGGGGTGGTCGACCAGGGCCTGGGAGCGGACCGGGTCCAGCTGGTCGACGTTGACGTCCAGCCGGACGGGCGCGTGATGGCTGTCCAGTTCCAGGGCGCCGAGCGGCGAGACGTTGATCTTCGTGCCGCCGGTGAGCGACGGGCGCAGGGTCATCGTCGTGTTCATGGGCCCGACCGGGGTCCGTACGTTGCCGACGATCAGCAGCCCGAGCCAGGCGCCGAGGACCACCACGGCGACGAGGCCGAGGGCGCGGACCCAGGGGTGCGGCTGGCGGACGAGTTCGAAGGACGGGTGGGGACGGCGGGTGCGGTAGTGGCGGGCGAGGGCACGCGGGGTCCTGCGTAGAGGGTTCACGATGTTCCGGACGGCGACGGGGACGCGGGCCATTGGTCCCGTATGCCCACCTGATCACGTGGATATGCGATGTGCCCACGACTCTCATACGGCTGCCGCGTACCGGACAATGGGCCTGTGCTGGAGATGACGCGCGAGGAGTTCGAGGAACTGGTCGCCGAGGCGCTGGACCGGATTCCGCCGGAGTTGACGCGGCTGATGGACAACGTCGCGGTGTTCGTCGAGGACGAGCCGCCGAAGGACGATCCCGAACTGCTCGGGCTGTACGAGGGGACTCCGCTGACCGACCGGGGCGAGTGGTACGCGGGGGTGCTGCCGGACCGGATCACCATCTACCGGGGGCCGACGCTGCGGATGTGCGGGTCGCGGGAGGAGGTCGTCGAGGAGACCGAGGTGACCGTGGTGCATGAGATCGCTCACCACTTCGGGATCGACGACGCCCGGCTGCACGCGCTCGGGTACGGGTGAGGGCCGCCGACGCGGGTCGCGTGTCCTCTTGTGGGCGGCGGGAGTTGGGCAGGTTGACTCCTTCACCCTCCCCCGGAGGTGGCTGCCCGTGCGCCCCTTGTACGTACCCGTCCGTCTGGCCGCCACGGTCATGGCCGTCGCCGCTGCCGCCGGCTGCATGAGCGTCGGCGACGACGGCGGCGGGGGGAGCGCCAAGCCCTCGCACTCCGCCGGTCAGCGGGGTGGTGAGGAACCCGACGGCGGGGCGGCGGTGTCGGGCGGCGCCGCCGGGATCGGCGCGGCGGCCGAGGACGGCAAGCACGGGCGCGGCAAGGGGAAGAAGGGCAAGGGGGAGTCGGCTTCGCCGTCCGCGTCGGCGTCGGCGGAGGCGAGCGCCAAGGCCTCGGCGGGCGCCAAGCCGGGGAAGGGCAAGCCGGACAAGCCCGGCGCGCCGGAGCCGACTGTGGCCGAGCCGACACCCACGCGCACGGTCGAGCCGCAGCCGTCGCCGTCTCCGCCGCCCCCGTCTCCGCCGCCCGCCTCGCCGACGGTCGCCGAGCCGTCGTCCTCGGCGCACGAGCCCCCGGGACCGCAGCTGGGCGATCGGGAGCCGGCACCGGAAGCGGGTACTCCGGCTTAGGCCCGTCTGACCTGCGGTGATGGGCTCGGTTTGCCTTCAAGGGGGGTCGGTGCGTATGGTAATAGATCGTTTGACCCCATTGCCCGGCGCCGACGCAGAGCGCGCCGTGTGGCGCGTACTCTCTCCCTTGCCGTGGCGGACCGCATAGAGGCGGTCGTATAGCGAAACACGGAGTTGACGGGCGCGTGCCGACGAGACTCCGGAAGGTTTCGCATACGCATGTCCATTTCCAGTACTGATCACGTCGTCGTGCCCGAGAACGAGGGCACCGTCGTGCCCGAGACCGCGGTCACCGAGGACGCACCCGAGGTCACCTTCGCGAGCCTCGGTCTCCCCGAGGGCGTCGTGCGCAAGCTCGCCCAGAACGGCGTGACCTCCCCCTTCCCGATCCAGGCCGCGACCATCCCGGACGCCCTGGCCGGCAAGGACATCCTCGGCCGTGGCCGCACCGGCTCCGGCAAGACCCTCTCCTTCGGTCTGCCGATGCTCGCGACGCTGTCCGGCGGGCACACCGAGAAGAAGAAGCCCCGCGGCATCATCCTCACGCCGACCCGCGAGCTCGCGATGCAGGTCGCGGACGCGCTCCAGCCGTACGGCGACGTCCTCGGCCTGAAGATGAAGGTCGTCTGCGGCGGTACGTCGATGAGCAACCAGATCTACGCCCTGGAGCGCGGCGTCGACGTCCTCGTCGCCACCCCGGGCCGTCTGCGCGACATCATCAGCCGCGGCGCCTGCTCGCTGGAGAACGTCCAGGTCGCCGTCCTCGACGAGGCCGACCAGATGTCCGACCTGGGCTTCCTGCCCGAGGTCACCGAGCTGCTCGACCAGATCCCGGGCGGCGGCCAGCGCATGCTGTTCTCGGCCACGATGGAGAACGAGATCTCCACGCTGGTCAAGCGCTACCTGACCAACCCGGTGACGCACGAGGTCGACAGCGCCCAGGGCAACGTCACGACCATGTCGCACCACATCCTCATCGTGAAGCCCAAGGACAAGGCGCCGGTCACCGCCGCGATCGCCTCCCGCAAGGGCCGCACGATCATCTTCGTCCGCACCCAGCTGGGCGCCGACCGCATCGCCGAGCAGCTCTGCGACTCCGGCGTGAAGGCCGACGCGCTGCACGGCGGTATGACGCAGGGCGCCCGTACCCGGGTGCTCGAGGACTTCAAGAAGGGCTACGTCAACGCCCTCGTCGCCACCGACGTCGCCGCCCGCGGCATCCACGTCGACGGCATCGACCTGGTCCTGAACGTGGACCCGGCCGGCGACCACAAGGACTACCTGCACCGTGCCGGCCGCACGGCCCGCGCCGGCCGCACCGGCACCGTGGTCTCGCTGTCCCTGCCGCACCAGCGCCGCCAGATCTTCCGGCTGATGGAGGACGCGGGCGTCGACGCCGGACGTCACATCATCAACTCCGGTACGGCCTTCGAGCCCGAGGTCGCCGAGATCACCGGCGCCCGTTCGATGACCGAGGTCCAGGCCGAGTCGGCGGGCAACGCCGCGCAGCAGGCCGAGCGTGAGGTCGCACAGCTCACCAAGGAGCTGGAGCGGGCGCAGCGCCGCGCGACCGAGCTGCGCGAGGAGGCCGACCGCCTGGTGGCCCGGGTCGCCCGCGAGCAGGGCGAGGACCCCGAGGCGGCGGTTGCCCAGGCGCAGGCCGCGGCGGCCGAGGTCTCCGTTCCCGAGCAGCCCGCGGCGCAGGACGTCGACAAGGCGGACCGGGACGACCGTGGCGGCCGCTCGTACGAGCGCCGCGACAACGACCGTGGCGGGTTCCGTCGCGATGACAACCGTGGTGGCGGTCGTTCCTTCGAGCGTCGTGACGACAACCGTGGTGGTGGCCGTTCCTTCGAGCGTCGTGACGACAACCGTGGTGGCGGTCGTTCCTTCGAGCGTCGTGACGACAACCGTGGTGGCGGTCGTTCCTTCGAGCGTCGTGACGACAACCGTGGTGGTGGCCGTTCCTTCGAGCGTCGTGACGACAACCGTGGTGGTGGCCGTTCCTTCGAGCGTCGCGATGACAACCGTGGTGGTGGCCGTTCCTTCGAGCGTCGCGATGACAACCGTGGTGGCGGCGGTTCCTTCGAGCGCCGTGACAACGACCGTGGCGGCTTCCGCCGCGACGACCGTCCGGCCCGTCCCTTCGAGCGTCGGGACGAGCGCGGTGGGCACCGGGGCAGCGACCGTCCGTTCAACCGTGACCGCCAGGGTGACCGCCCCGGCTTTCGCTCCTCCGGCCACGACCGCCCCTCCGGCCGTCGTGACGACCACCGCGGCAGCGGACCCGGCACCACCGGCACCGGCACGGGAACCGGCACCTTCGGTCGCCGTGACGACAAGCCGCGCTGGAAGCGCAACGGCTGACAGCGCAGCGGCTGACGCCGGCTGAGTACCTGAGAAGGGCCCGTACGACTTGGTCGTGCGGGCCCTTCCGGCATTCCCAGGGGCCATGGTGGCGGCCGTAGAAAAGGCTTTCCCCCGTGACGCCAATTCACTACCGGAACCTGTGTGGCGGTTGTTAACATCCCCTGGTTTGCATGACGAGCCGTGGCCATGGGGGATCTTCGACGCGGCCGGCCGTCGTGCCTTTCACTTTTTCCCTGGGGAGGGACCTTGACCCGGCGCGCCCGGATCACTCTCACTTCGCCGAGCCAGGACGCCCTTGGCGCTGGCTCGCTGACCACCGCAGGCCTCGCGGCCGCGGACACCGCACCGAGAGGCCACTACTTCGTCCTCAACCGCCTCGTTCGCCGCGCGCGTGGAGATCGCGACCGGCCGACAGGGCTACAAGGGGGGCTTCTGATGGGGAACGTTCCGGTGAGAGGGCGGCGTACGGCTGCCGCCCTGGCCGTCCTGGCCCTGGCTGTCGGGCTCGCCCCCGTCGTCACCGCACCGGCCGCTGCCGCGGAGGGCGCGGCGGCCGTCCCGCTGGACATCACGCCCAACTGGCGTGGCGTACCCCGGGAGGAGTCGCTGGGTTCCTTCGGCGCGAGCGGGTTCGTGCACTCGGCCGAGGACGCGGTCGAGGGGTTCGGGGAGGAGTTCGCGTGGACCCGGCTCGACACGGGGGAGACCACGAACCTCGGTTACGGCAACAACGAGGACGCCGCCTTCGCCGAGTTCGGCGCCGAGTCGGACTACGTGGCCCACCACCACCTGGGCTGGATCGACATCCGGAACATGGCGGACGGCTCCTCGCGCCGCTTCTCCGTGCCGTCCGGTGACCTCTTCCAGGGGCTGGTCGGCTCCACGGCCCTGGTGAAGGACTACACGGACGACGACCTGCAGACCGTCGACAGCTGGTACCTGCTGCCCGCCGAAAACCCGGTGGCCGACGCCAAGGTGACCGTCACCGGCTGGCCCGAGGGCACGGACCTGATGGGCGTACGGCTGATCGCGGGTGACAGGGACGAGGCGGTCGTACGGTTCTCCACCGACCCGGAGACGCCCGAGGCCCGCCGCTGGCTCGGCCTGGTCGACCTGAAGACCGGGCAGGTACGTTCCTTCACCGCGAGCGCCGGGAGCGTCGCCGTCGCCGGCGACGACCTGCTCTGGATCGACGGCGACCGCACCGCACACGTCCGCTCGCGCACCGATCTGGACGCACCCGAGCGGGTCTTCCCGGTCCCGGCCGACCTCGACCTCGGCAAGGTCGGTCTGCTCGAGGGCTGGCTGCTCGCCTTCACCCAGGCCGACGGCACGGACGCGGCGCTGAAGCGGAACCTGGTCGCCGTGTCGTTCGGACAGCAGCGGCGGACGCTGCTGGACAAGGCCGACAAGGAGGCCGTGCAGATCGCGGGCGGCGGGGTCGCGGTGATCGGCGGGACCTCCTCGGCGGACTGGTACCTGCAGAAGGCGACGGTGGGCGCGGACGGCCTGCCCCAGCTGCAGAAGCTGCGGCGCGTGGCCCCGGTCGCGACCGGCATCGACGCGATCGCGCTGAGCGCGGGCACGCTGTCGACGGTGGAGAAGGACGGCCCGCAGGGCGCCGGCTTCTACAACCGCACCCTCAGCCCCGCCCAGGCGCCCACCTCCGCGTCCGGCCCGGCATGGGTGGGACGCGAGAGCGGAAGGTCGTACGACTACACGGTCTGCGGGCAGAACCCCTGCACCCAGCTCTTCAACAGCGGTGACGGGCGCAGTGTCTACCAGGTCCGCAACTACCAGAGCGGCCCGCAGGTCGAGATCGTCGGCCGGCGTGGGCCCGAGCAGGCGGACCGGGCGCTGACCGGCGACTTCGACGGGCGGCTCACCGACTCCTTCGGACGGTACGCCGTCTACCAGAGCGGCCGTCCGACCGTGCCCGGGGCGCCCGTCACGGACGGGAAGACCATCGTCGTCGACCTCGACACCGGAACGGTGGTCGACCAGCGGGCGCAGACGGGCGCGACCGTGTGGGGCGGCACGCTCTACGCGGCCACGGCGACGGCGGGGACCGTCGCCCGCAAGGACCTCGCGACCGGCAAGGACGCCGGGACCCTCGACACCGGTGCGCCCTGTGTGCCGGTGGAGCTGCAGAGCGCCGGGCCGTGGCTGTACTGGACGTGCGAGCAGTTCCGCCAGCACGGGGTCGTCAACGTGAAGACCGGCGCGAAGGTCGCGCTGCCCGCCGGGCGGGGCGGCCTGCTCGGCGACGGTTACTTCGTCAACCAGCGCTACACGAGCTCCGACCTGCGCCTGACGGAGTTCCAGAGCGGCTCCGCCGTCACCCGGGACCTCGGCATCCCCATGTCCGGCGACGGCAGCGACAGCCGGCGCCGTACCTGGGCGGTGGACCGTTTCGGCGGGGGCATCGCCTACGTCGACCAGGAGAAGGTGGTCCACGTCGTGGCGAGCGGGGTGCCCGCCTCGCCGCTGACGGCGGTAACGGCGAGCACGACCGGCACCCTCAAGGCGCCTGCCACCTGGAAGCCGTCCTGGAGGCTGTCCAAGCCGGCCGCCTCCTGGAAGCTGACGGTGAGGTCGGCGACCGGCGCGACGGTCCGCACGCTGAGCGGCGGCGAGACCCGCGGGGCCGTCGACGCGGCGTGGGACGGGAAGACGGCGGCGGGCGCGTACGCGCCGAACGGGTCGTACACCTGGACCCTCACCGCCCCGCCCGCCGACGGTGTCGGCGCTCCGCTGGAGGTGAAGGGCTCGCTCGCGCTGCGCGGCGCCGGCGCGGTGCGGCACGACCACCTCGGCGGCGACGGGGTGGGCGACCTGCTCACTCTCAACTCCTCCGGCGGACTGACCTTTCAGCAGGGCACCGGCGCGGGCACGTTCTCCGGAAAGGTGACCGGGACGGGCTGGGCCACCTCGGTCCGGGCGGTCCCTTTCGGGGACCTGAGCGGGGACCGCTGCAACGACGTGCTCGTACGGCTGAGCAGTGGCGCCCTGCGGCTGTACAAGCCGGGCTGCGGTGCCGCGCTGACGCCGTCGACGTCGTACACGACTCTCTCGGCCGGCGGCTGGAACCAGTACGACCTGCTCACCGCGCCCGGTGACGTGAGCGGCGACGGCCGTCCGGACCTGGTCGCGCGCAACGCGTCGACCGGCACGGTGTACCTGTACAAGGGCACGAGCGCGGGCAAGCTGTCGGCGCGGGTGAAGCTCTACGACAACTGGAAGACGTACAAGAAGGTCGTCGGGGCGGGTGACCTGAACGGTGACGGGGTGGGTGACCTGCTCGCCCAGGACACGTCGAACAACCTGTACCGCTACTACGGCAAGGGCAACGGCGCCTTCGGCGCCCGCGTGAAGGTGTTCTCCAACTGGGGTGGCACCTACAACGCGATCGTCGGCGTCGGGGACATCACCGGGGACGGCAGGAGCGACCTGGTGGTGCGGGACTCGGCGGGCAACCTGTACCGCAACCCGGGTGACGGCAAGGGGTCGTTCGGGGCCCGGGTGAAGATCACGAGCGGCTGGCAGGGCTACAAGGGCCTTTTCTAGCCAAGTTGTGACGTGTGTCACGCCCCTGGCAGGGGAATTGCTGGGGGCATGACAGATGACGCCAGAGCGAGCGGGCATACGGATCTCACGGACGAGGAACGGCTGGCCCAGCTCGGTTACACGCAGGTTCTCGCCCGCCGCATGTCGGCGTTCTCCAACTACGCGGTCTCCTTCACCATCATCTCGGTCCTCTCGGGCTGCCTGACGCTGTATCTGTTCGGCATGAACACGGGCGGCCCGGCCGTGATCATGTGGGGCTGGGTGGCAGTAGGCCTGATGACCCTCTTCGTCGGCCTGTCGATGGCCGAGATCTGTTCGGCGTACCCCACGTCGGCGGGCCTCTACTTCTGGGCGCACCGCCTGGCCCCGTCCCGCACCGCGGCCGCGTGGGCCTGGTTCACGGGCTGGTTCAACGTGCTCGGCCAGGTCGCGGTCACCGCGGGCATCGACTTCGGGGCGGCGTCCTTCCTCGGCGCCTACCTGAACCTCCAGTTCGACTTCGAGGTGACACCGGGCCGCACGGTCCTGCTCTTCGCGGGCATCCTGGTGCTGCACGGCCTGCTGAACACCTTCGGCGTCCGGATCGTCGGTCTGCTGAACAGCGTCAGCGTCTGGTGGCACGTGCTGGGCGTGGCGGTGATCGTCGGCGCGCTGACCTTCGTGCCCGACCAGCACCAGTCCGCGTCCTTCGTGTTCGGCGAGTTCGTCAACAACACGGGCTGGGGCAGCGGGGTGTACGTCGTCCTCCTGGGCCTGCTGATGGCCCAGTACACCTTCACCGGCTACGACGCCTCGGCCCACATGACGGAGGAGACCCGGGACGCGTCGACGGCGGGCCCCAAGGGGATCGTCCGCTCGATCTGGACGTCGTGGATAGCGGGTTTCGTCCTGCTGCTCGGCTTCACCTTCGCGATCCAGTCGTACGACGCTGCCCTCGGGTCCGCGACGGGCGCGCCGCCGGCCCAGATCCTGCTGGACGCGCTGGGCGCGACGGCGGGCAAGATGCTCCTGCTGGTCGTGATCGGGGCGCAGTTGTTCTGCGGGATGGCGTCGGTCACGGCCAACAGCCGCATGATCTACGCCTTTTCGCGCGACGGCGCCCTGCCTTACTCGCGCGTGTGGCACACGGTCAACCCGCGCACACGCACGCCCGTGGCGGCGGTCTGGCTGGCGGCGGGCAGCGCGCTGGTCCTGGGCCTTCCGTACCTGATCAACGTGACCGCGTACGCGGCGGTGACGTCGATCGCCGTGATCGGCCTGTACATCGCGTACGTCATCCCGACCCTGCTGCGGCTGCGGAAGGGGGAGGCCTTCGAACGCGGGCCGTGGCACCTGGGCCGCTGGTCGCGGATCGTGGGCGTCGTGTCGGTGGTGTGGGTCGGCGTGATCACGGTCCTGTTCATGCTGCCCCAGGTCTCCCCCGTCACCTGGGAGACCTTCAACTACGCCCCCCTCGCCGTCCTGGCCGTCCTCGGCTTCGCCTCGACGTGGTGGCTGGCCTCGGCCCGGCACTGGTTCCTCAACCCCGACCACGAGCGGACCCGCGCCCGGGAGGCGGCTCGCGCGAACGCCCCCGAACCGGTCGATCCCTAACACTTTGGACCCGCCCCGGACCCACACCGGCCCATCCTTTTCATCCGGCACGGCCGTGTCCCCGATACCCGATCGGCGACACGGCCTGCTCCGGCTATGCTCGGGGTGGCAACATCGCCTGGGCCCTTAGCTCAATTGGCAGAGCAGTGGACTTTTAATCCATTGGTTGTGGGTTCGAGTCCCACAGGGCCTACGGCTTGCGGGTGGGCTACGTGCCCTCTGACCCGTAGTGCAGCGCTCGGGCTGGCTTCGGCCGGCTCGGGCGCTGTCTCGTTGAGACCTCAGCTGACTTGAACATGCCTCGCGATGTCGAGCAGCCGCTTGTGCCCGACATCGGTCCGGACCGGACGAACGGCAAAGACTAGGATGCCGTCAGACCGAGCAGGGTGTGGGGCGGCTGTCGGTGCCAGGGCGCCTTGCTTATGGCCGCAGGAGCACCACGTCGTCGTGTCCGAGTGCGGCTTGCATCGGTTCCTGACTGCCCACGTCAACACCCGATCGCACCAGGAGGCCCTCGGTGACGCCAACTGCGCGGCAGCCCGTTCCGAAGCCCGGGCCTCCTCCGGCCCGTGAGCGTTGGTTCCAGCCGCGGCGCTCCGGTTACGCGTGGGAGCAGGAGGGGCTTGATCACGTACGGCAGCTGATGCCGCAGGCCGAGCCGTACCGAGCGTGGGCCACCTTCCAGTTCACCGGGTCCTCCGGCCGCGTCAACGAGTGCGATCTGCTGATCGCCGTGCCCGGTGGGGTGTACCTGCTGGAGCTGAAGGGCCACCCCGGCAGGCTGGTGAACCACGGCGACACCTGGCAGTTCCACGCCGAGCGGGTGCGCACGCTGAAGAACCCGCTGCACCTGACCGACCTCAAGGCCAAGGAGCTCAAGGACCAGCTGACGCGGGCCGCGCGCGCCCTGGGTGAGGACCCGAGGCGGATCCCCTTCATCAAGCCTGCTGTCTTCCTGCACAACCCTGACCTGCGGAGCGAGCTCGACGAATTCCAGCAGGCCGCGGTGTACGGCCGCAACGGGGGCGGCAGCGACCTGCCGGGCGTCTGGGACGGCCTGTTGAGCATGCCGCCCGAGCGCGAGAGCTGGCGTATCACCCCGCAGACCGGCCAGCTCCTCGAACGTCTGATGAAGCACATCGGGGTCAGTCACTCCACGGCGCACCTTCGCTTCGGGGACGACTGGCGGCTGGAGCCGCGCGCGCTGGACGCGGGCCCTGGCTGGGAGGACCGGCTCGCAGTGCGCGACGACGGTCTGGTCCAAGAGAGTGGCCGGGTGCGGATATACCTGGCCGGGCAGGCGTCGTCGCCGCAGCAGCGCCAGGCGGTGGATCGGGCGGCCCTCCGCGAGTACCAGGTGCTGCAGGGCATCAACCACCGCGGCATCGTGCAGGCCGTGCAGATCCGCGAGCACGTCGGCGGCCCGGCGATCCTGTTCCGGCACCGTGCCTCGGACCTGCGGCTGGACGCCTACCTTGACGCATACGGCGGTCGGCTCACCCCTGAGGTCCGCCTGGATCTGGTGCGTCAGCTCGCCGAGGCGGTGCGCTACGCCCACAACCGGTCCCTCTACCATCGTGCCCTGTCCGCGCGCTCGGTCTACGTGTCGGCCCAGGACGACGGCGGTGATCCGGTCTTGAGGATCGCGGACTGGCAGACCGCCGCGCGCGACTTCGAGACGACCCTGCACCGGACGTTGGGGGACACCCCACTGGACGCCGGTCTGATCGCGGACGTCGCACAGGTGTATCTCGCGCCCGAGACCGACCAGGAGTTCGCCGACCCCGTCGACCTCGACGTGTTCGGGCTGGGCAGCCTTGCCTATCTGCTGCTTACCGGCCGCCCGCCGGCCGACCGGCGCAGCGCCCTGGTGGACCGGCTGGCGGCCGAGGGCGGTCTGCATCCGTACGCGGTCGCCGACGGCATCTCCGCCGCCCTTGACTCCCTGGTGTTCCAGGCCACCGCGGCCGACGTACGCGACCGGCCGGCGTCGGCGGACGAGTTCCTGAGGTTGCTGGACGCGGCGGAGGCCGATGCCGCGGTGCCCGAGCCATCGGGTGCGGCGGCCGTGGACCCGCTGACCGTCCAGCCGGGCCAGACGCTGGACGACACCTGGACGGTCACCCGCATCCTCGGCACGGGCGCCACCGCCCGCGCCCTGCTCGTGCGTCCCACGGCCGACGACCCGGACGACGCCGGAGCGGACTCGCCGCGTGTCTTCAAGGTCGCCCTGGACCACGAGAAGGACGCCCGCCTGTACGCGGAGGCCGAGGCGTTGAAGGAGGTCGGCGGCGGCCACATCGTGAAACTGCTCTCCGAGCCTCGCCAGCTCGGTGGGCGCACGGTGCTGGAGATCGAATACGCGGGCGGTTTCCGCTCGCCGGCCGACCGGGATCCGGTCAGCCTCGGTTCCCGATTGCGGGGCGAGGGGGCGCTCGGCTACGACCAGCTGGAGCGGTTCGGCAACGACCTCTTCGGATCTCTCGACAGCCTGGCTGCCCGCGGGGTACGTCACCGCGACATCAAGCCCGACAACCTGGGCCTGTTCAAGCGCAGCGACGGCTCCTGGCAGCTGATGCTGTTCGACTTCTCCCTGGCCGACGTACCGGACCAGGACCTGCACGCGGGGACCCGCGGTTATCTGGACCCGTTCCTCGGCGGCAGCCGCCGGGCGCGCTACGACGACCACGCCGAGCGGTACGCCGCCGCGGTCACCCTGCACGAGATGGCCTCCGGTGAGCGCCCGGTGTGGGGCGACGGCCAGACCAATCCGCTGGCCGTCCCGGACGCCAAGCTTTATGTGGCCGAAGAACTGTTCGACCAGGCGCTGAGCGCGGGTCTGACCGAGTTCTTCGAACGTGCCTTGCACCGCGATGTCGAGCAGCGCTACGACAGTCTGCGCGACATGCAGGAGGCATGGCGCCGGATCTTCCGCCGAGCCGACTCGTCACCCCCCGCGACCACTCCCGCCACGGTCGGCATGACCGCCGACGACATCGAGGACGCCCGCGAGCAGGCCGCGGCGGCGGCCGGCCTGAAGACCCCGCTGGAGGCGGCGGGACTGTCCCCGCGTGCGGTGTCCGTGGCGGCTGCTCTGGGCGCGTCGAGCGTCGGGGCCCTGCTCGACGTCCCTCCGCACGCGATCTCCCGCGCGCGGGGCGCGGGCAACGTGATCCGCAAGGAGCTCAACCGCCGCCACCGCCAGTGGACGCACGCCCTGCGCAAGCGCCCCGCCGCGCGAGGCCCCGTGGCCGTCCCGGCGGACGCCCAGCCGGAGGCGCTGGAGTCGGTGGAGACGCTGGCGGCCAGGCTCACGCCCCCGGAGGGCAAGCGCCGGACCAAGCCGCGCCCGGACGTCGTACGGACCACGCTCCAGCTGCCCGGTGGCGAGCCCCTGGAGCCGTGGCCCGCTCAGCCGGCCATCGCCAAGGCCCTCGGCATCAGCCAGCCCACGGTCTCCCAGCATCAGCAGGCGGCGGTCGAGCAGTGGGCCGCACTGCCGTGGCTGCGCGGGATCCGCGACGAGCTGGTCGTCATCCTGGCCGAACAGGGCCGGGTGCTGACGGCGGAGGAGCTGGCCGGTGAACTGCGCGCCCGGCACGGGGCGGCGGGCGACGGCGACCCCGCCGACACGCTCGCGATGGCTCTCGCCGTGGTCCGCGCGGCCGCGGACACGGAGGCCCGTAAGCGGATCGAGGGGGGGGAGACGGGGCCCGACGCCGAACCGTCGCCCCGGCTCGCGATGCTGCGGCGCGGCGGACGCGTGCTGCTGGCGCTGGAGGACCAGCCGGGAGCCGACGATCCGACCCCAGCCGAACTCGCCGACTACGCGGCGGAACTCGGCGTGGCCGCCGCCAGGGTGGCCCACCGCGACCCGCTGCCCGGCCGGGCGACGGTGCTGCGCGAACTGCGCGCGGTCGGCGCCCCCGAGGGCATGGCGTCCCTGGCCGACACCCGGCTCGTCGAGCTGGCTGCGGCCATGGCGGGCAGGGTCGGCGTCAGTCCGCGCCTGGAGCTCTTCCCGCTGGACCTGGACCTCGTCCGCGCCCTGCGCATCTCGCAGTCAGCCGCGGGCGTACGGGCGGACACCGGCATCGCCACAGATGACCTGCTGGCCCGGGTCCGCTCCCGCTTCCCAGGCCTGGCGGTGCTGGCCGACACCACGTACGTGGAGCTGGAGGAGGCCCTCCAAGAGGCCGACTTCCCGCTCGTCTACGACCACCAGCGCAGACGTTTCATGCCGCGCACCCCGGAGGTGACGGGCAGCCGTATCGAGCCGTCGGTGTCGATCCTGACCAGCACGGGTTCCCTGATCGACGCTGCTCAGAGCGATCTGGCGCTGGGCCGCGACCCGCGCCGCGTCCTGGCCGCCCGGCTGGAGACGGCACGCCGGCGGGGTGGTTTCGTCGCGCTCACTCTCAAGGGAACCGCACTGCCCTGTGTGGCGGAGCGGTTGGCAGACCGCTTCGGCGTCGTGCCCGTCGCCCTCGACGAGTTGTTCCTGACCACACTGCGGGAACTGGCCGAGGAGCAGGGGGTCTCGTGGCAGGCGCTGCTGAAGGCGGACGCGAAGTTCTCCGTCTCGGGCACGATCGGTGCGGGTCTCGCCTCCTACACGCGACTGGCGTGTGAGCGGCTCGCGGCGCGGGTGGTCGCGCTGGCGGAGCGTTCGGGGCCGCGTACGGTCCTTCTCCTCCACCAGGCCGGCCTGGTGGCCCGCTACTGGTCGGCCGGGGGGCGCGAGCTGCTGGTGGTGTTGCAGGAGGCGGCTCGGCGGCCGGCCGATCCTCCGCACGGCCTGTGGCTCCTCGTCCCCATGGAGGACCCGGAGGCTTCGGCCGCTCTGGACGGGTGCACGGTGGACGTCGTGGACCGGAGCGAGAAGGCGGAGCTGGTGGGGCTGTTCCTGAAGGAGTTGGAGGAGCAGCAGGACGGCGTACGGGTGCCGTAGGCAGGGAAGTTGAGAGCGGGGGGCTGGCAAGTTCCGCGCTCGACGTTCTTGTTGGGTTCGCAATCCACCTGCCTCATGCCGATGATCGGCTTAGGATCCGGTGGTGCCGGAAAAGCCTCAAGAGGACCAGTTCGCCGCCGCCGCGACGCGGCACTTCCGCGACGCCGACTACCTGCACAAGGGCTCTCGACTGCCCTCCGCCGACCACCTCTACGGGTTCGCGGCCGAGTGCGCGGTGAAGAGTCTGTTGCTGCGGTTCACGGAAGTGACCATGGGCTCGCCCAAACCCGAGGCCCCGCACCCCGACGACCCGGACCGCACCATCGAGTTCGGTCATGTCAACGAACTGGTCAGGGAGGTCAAAGTGCTGGCACGCGGTCGGTCCGGGCCGGCACTCAGCACCGCGCTCGACGGCGACCTGCGTGCCTTCAGAAGGTGGCGTGTGCATCACCGCTACTCGGACGGCACCTACGCACAGACGGAAGTGGTGGACAAGCGCCGGGACGCGGCCCACCGCATACTCGCCCTGCACGAACAGGCCGTGCTCAACGGAAGGCTCGCGTGACCACCTCTCCCTTCGTCGTCCGCTTCGACGAGGCCCGGCAGCGAGCGTTCGAGATCGCGCGTGCCGTGGCCGCACAGGGTTTCTCCGTGGTGCTCGTCCGGGACGTGTCCGGCCGTTTCTCCCTGGTTGTCGACGACACGGGTGAGGACGGCACGGACCGGCTGCGGGACGCCTGGACGGCGGAGCTCACCGAGCGCCTGGGCCGGTACCGGTCCGACCAGCCCGTGCTGCTCACCTCCGAGATGTTCTCTGCGGACGCGGTACTGAACTCCCCCCGCACCGTGTCAGACCCCGCCGGATCGTCCGACGGGGGCTCGGTCCGTTTCCTGGACAACACGGTCGTCGGCGAGGACTGGGCCAAGGTGTCCACTCCCGAGTTCGCTCCCGGCAGGCCCCGCCCGTATCGCATCGCCCTCTACGGGTTCAAGGGCGGCGTCGGCAGAACGACGGCGATGTCCATGCTCGCGCGCCGACTGTCCGACCGGGGACATTCCGTCCTGGTGGTCGACCTGGACCTGGAGTCGCCGGGTGCGGGTCCGTTGCTCGTGGGTAAGGAGCTGCCGCAGTACGGGCTGGTGGACCAGCTCGTGGAGGCGGCGGTGGGCAACGCCGAGGACCTGGAGATCGTGACGCGTTCCTCGTACACGCCCAAGGTCCGCGTCGGTGAACTGTGGGTGGCTCCGGCACGGGGCCAGGGCGCCGAGGGTGTCCCGTACTCGTACGTGGACAAGCTGAACCGCATCTACGCCGAAACCCCCGCCGCGTCCTTCGCGGACCGGCTGGAGCAGGCGTTGTGCGCTTGCGAGGACGCCGTGGAACGGTACAGCGACAGCGGCCGGCACCCCGACGTCGTCCTGCTGGACAGCCGGGCCGGCATCCACGACGTGGCGGCCGTCACCATCTCCCGGCTGTCCGACCTGGCGCTGCTGTTCGGCGCGAACAACGACCAGACCTGGGAGGGCTACGGCGACCTGTTCACGGCCTGGCAGGTCTCCGGTCAGGCCCCGCGCATCGAGGAGAAGCTGCGCATGGTGGCCTCGATGGTCCCCGACTCGGTGCACTATCCGATGGAGAAGTACCTGGAGGCGTTCCGCGAGCGGGCGTTCGAGTGCTTCAGCGTGCTGTACGGCGAGGTCGCACCGGACGAGACGTCGCGCAGGAACGACGACTCGGCCCCCCACTGGGCCATCCCCATCCTGTTCGAGCCGGGACTGGTCGGCATGGACGCGGGCAACGCGCCGGGTTGGCAGGACCGCGCGTTCGTCCAGGCCGCGTACGGTGAATTCCTGGCCACCATCAGCGAGATGGTCAGGCTTGCCCTGGCCGCGCGCGGGGACCAGGAAGGACCGTGATGACCGACGCCCCTCTCACCGCGGGCGAGTACCGCGACCTGCTGTCGGCCGCGCTGGAGGAGGCCGCGTACGCCGACACCCGGCCGCCCACCGCGCACACCCTGTTCATGCCGGACTCGCACCGCACGGCCCTCTACGTCGACAACACGGTGGTGCCGGGCGGGCGGGGCGTCGGCAAGACCTTCTGGTACCGCTCACTGTTGGACGACGGCCTGCGTGAGTTGGCGGCCACCGAGTACCGCATTCGGCGGCTGAACCGGCTCAGGGTCGCCCGGGGCTACGGTCTTGACTGGATCTCCGAGTGCTATCCGGGTCCCGGTGACCTGAACGGCATGATCGCGTCCGGTGAGCAGCCGTACGACATCTGGTACACGGTCCTCCTGGTGGCCCTCGGCCAGGAGGAGCTGCGCACACTGACCGAATGGCCCGACAAGGTCGCCTGGGTACGGGCCCACCCCGGACCGGCCCAGCGCACGGTGGAGCACGCGGACCGGCAGGCGTATGAGGAGAACATCGTCCACCTGCTGCTCTTCGACGCCCTGGAGCACCTGCACCACGACCGCCTGCATGCCGACCGGCTCGTGGGCGGCATCCTGCGCCTCGCCCTGCAGATGCGGTTCGGCACGCGCAACATCCGCCTGAAGGTGTTCATCCGCCCGGACATGTTCGACGCGGCGAAGCTCCACTTCGCGGACGCCTCCAAACTGTCGGGCTACGCGGCCCGCCTGGAGTGGACCCGCGCCGACCTGTACGGGCTGCTGTTCCACTTCCTCGGCAACGAGGACGGGGAGCTGGCCGAGCTGGCGCACCGCTTCCGTCGCGTTACGGGTGGATGGGAACCGCTCGCCTGGGGCGCGCGGCACGTTCCCCCGGCCCTTCTGCGCAACGACGAGGAGATCCAGAGCGAGCTGTTCGAGCAGATCGCGGACCCGTTCATGGGCGCCAACTACCGCAAGGGCAGGCCCTACACGTGGCTGCCCAACCATCTGATGGACGGCCAGGGCAGGATCAGTCCCCGCAGTTTCCTCAAGGCCCTGTGGACGGCGGCCGAGGCCACACGCTCGGGCTGGCCGGGCCATGACCGTGCCCTGCACCAGGAGGCGATCCGCAAGGGCGTGCAGGACGCGTCGCAGGGCCGGGTGGACGAGGTCAGCGAGGACACGCCGTGGGTGAAGCTGGCCATAGAGGCGCTTGAGGGCTGCCAGGTGCCGATCGAGGAGGAAACCGTGCTCCGCATCTGGCAGGACGGGAACCTGCCGGCGCAGCTCGCGAAGGACTCCGCGCGTTACGCCCAGGCCGACATCCCCGAGCGCGTCCGCACGGGCCCCCGGCACCCCGACGACCTGCCACGGCTGATCACCGAATTGAGGGAGCTCGGCGTGATGACGGGGCCCCGCAGTGACGGGCGGCTCGACCTGCCCGACGTGTACCGGATCGCCTTCGGGCTGGGGCGCAAGGGCGGGGTTTCGAAGCCGACGCCGTAGCCGGGTGGCAGGGCTTCGCTGCTCCCGGCCGCTCACGGTTCGTATGTCCGGGCTGGCAGGATGGGCGGACGGCCGTGGTAATGCGGCGGTTGTGATGGGGATGGAGAGGTTCCGCCGGTGTCGTCTGAGGAAGCCCGCACTACGACGGGCGCGTCGCTGGACCGCGAGAGGCAGCAGGCGCTGCTCAAGGATCTGCAGAAGCAGGTCGCGCTGCTGGAGGAGGACCTCAGGGGGCGGGCGGGGCTGGAGGAGTTCGACCCTCCGTTGCTGGCCGAGTACGCCCACGCCGTGGAGTCGGAGCGCACTGTCGCTGACCACTACGAGACCTGGCTCGACGGGCGGCTGGTGCAGATCGCCGCCGCGTGGGTCCTGGCGTGCGTCTTCGTCCGCTTCAGCGAGGACAACGGGCTCATCCCGGACGCCTGGCTTTCCGGTCCCGGTGACCGCCTGGCCGAGGCGCAGGACCGGCACGACGACCACTTCCGGCTCCACCCCGACCAGAACGACCGGGACTGGCTGAAGGCGGCCTTCAAGGCGCTCGCCGAGGCCCACCCGACTGCGGCCGACCTCTTCGACGAAGAGCACAACCCGATGTGGGAGGTCACGCCGTCGTACGAGGCCGCCACCCGCCTGCTCGCCTTCTGGCGCGAGCGGGGCCCGGACGGCGAGATCCGCTACGACTTCACCGACCCGGAGCTGAGCACGCGCTTCCTCGGCGACCTGTACCAGGACCTCTCGGAGTACGCCCGCAAGACGTACGCCCTGCTGCAGACCCCGGTGTTCGTCGAGGAGTTCATCCTCGACCTGACCTTGGAGCCGGCGGTGGAGGAGTTCGGCCTCGACCCCGTGTGGAAGTACCGGCCGGAGGGGTGGCGGGGGGATGTGGATGACGACGGTCAGGTTCATGGCCTGCGTTGCATCGACCCTGCGTGTGGGTCGGGGCACTTCCTGCTGGGGTTGTTCGGGCGGTTGCTGGAGAAGTGGCGGGAGTTGGAGCCCGGGACTGACCCGTGGGTGCTGATTCGGCGGGCGCTGGAGTCGGTGCATGGGGCGGACAAGAACCCGTTCGCGGTGTCGATTGCTCGATTCCGGCTGCTGGTGGCTGCGCTGAAGGCGGGCGAGGTGCGGGAGCTGCGGCGGGCGCCGGGGCTGCCGATTCGGGTGGCTGTGGCGGATTCGTTGTTGCATGGGCGTGAGGCGGGGCAGGAGGCCGGGCCGACGCTGGATGACGCGGAGCGGGGGGAGGTCTTCACGTACCGGACGGAGGACGTCAAGGGGTACGTGAAGGAGGTGGATCTGCTGGGGCGGGGCTCTTATCACGTGGTGGTGGGGAACCCGCCGTATATCACGGTTAAGGACAAGCAGGAGAACCAGAATTACCGGGATGTGTACTGGGCTTGTTCACGCCAGTACTCGTTGTCGGTGCCGTTCGCGCAGCGGATCTTCGAGCTTGCCTTGCGTGCAGGTGGTGACAACCGAGACGGTGGTTTCACCGGGCAGATCACGGCGAACTCTTTCATGAAACGCGAGTTCGGCAAGGTTCTTATTGAGTCGTTCTTCCATGGCGGACCCTACAAGGATCCAGTAAGCGGACGTAAGCGTCAATTCGCCGGTGTGGAACTGACGCATGTCATTGATACCTCAGGTGCTTACATTCCGGGGCATGGCACCCCAACGGTGATCCTGGCTGGGCGTAATCAGGTGGCGCGCCAGGCTCAGCCGATTCGAGCTGTACTGGGGGTGCGAGGTGAAGCCAGTGTTCCTGAGGGTGACACGCTCGGGCCTGTGTGGATCGCGATTACCGAGCAGGTGAGGAATCCGGGGAGCGAGTCGGAATGGGTAAGCGTCGAGGACGCGAAGCGGGCGCGGTTCGCGTCCTTTCCCTGGTCCCTTTCCGGAGGTGGTGCTCAACCTCTCATGCACCTGCTTGAGCAAGCGCCCGGGCGACTCAAGGACTCGATCTCGGAGATTGGGCGCACTACGCACACTGGGCTTGATGAGGCTTATTACATGCCTCCGGCTTCTTCGGTTACCCGGGGATTGACCTTTGGAACGGTGCCAGTAATTCTTGGGGACGAAGTTCGGGACTACCATATTTCGTCTTCTACGCGTACCTTCTTCCCTTACGCCACGATCGCTCCGGAGAGTGTGCGCGGCAGTGCCCGGGCGCTACTTGCCACGGAAAAACAATTCCTCTGGGGGAACCGCACAGTACTTCGCGAGCGGTTGGACTTCGGGGAGACCCCGGAGCAGCGAGGGCTCAGCTGGTTCGAGCACAGTATGTTCTTTCCTAAGCGGTACCGTAGCCATCTTTCTGTTGCTTTCTCCTTTGTTTCCACGCATAACCACTTCGTGTTGGACCGGGGCGGGAAGGTGTTCAAGCAGTCCGCTCCCGTGATCAAGCTGCCAGCAGGAGCCAACGAGGAGCGGCACTTGGAGCTGTTGGGGGTGTTGAACTCCTCGGCAGCTTGCTTCTGGCTGAAGCAGGTCAGCCATGACAAGGGGATTCGCGGGGAAGGAGGCGGATTCACTAGCGACGACTGGGAACGCTTCTACGAGTTCACTGGCACCAAGCTTCAGGAGTTCCCGCTCCCGAAGACCCTTCCGCTGTCTCTCGCCCGCGAGCTCGACACACTTGCCCAGAAGCTGGTCGAGTGTGAGCCTTCCGCTCTAACTCCCTCCGCCACCCCCACCCGCGCTGCCCTCGATGAAGCTTGTGCTGCCCAGGACCGCATCCGGGCGCGGATGATCCTGCTTCAGGAAGAGCTGGACTGGAACGTGTACGGCGCTTACGGGCTGCTCATGCCCAAGGAGGTCTCGCTCACCACGCTGCCAAGCGACCTCGTCGAGCTGAGCGACGCCGACATGCCTCAACTTCAGCTTGGACAGCGAGCCTTCGAGATCGCGCTGAAGAAGCGGGTTGATGACGAGGAGATTGAGACCGTCTGGTTCGACCGGCACGGGTCGACCGAGACCGCGACCGCAAAGATCCCGGCCGACTGGCCCGATGCGTACAAGAAGGTCGTCCAGGCCCGGCTCGACCTCATCGAGTCCAACAAGGACATCCGGCTGATCGAGCGCCCCGAGTACAAGCGGCGCTGGTCCACCGAGCCGTGGAAGAAGCGGGAGGCCGCCGCCCTGCGAGCCTGGCTGCTCGATGCCGCCGAGCGTGAGGAGCTGTGGTTTGAGGAGCGGGGGGACTACAACTCACCCCGCACACTCACCGTCTTCCAGCTCGCCGACGCTCTGCGTCATGACGAGGACGTCCAGGCCGTCGCTGCGCTCTACGCCACCGACCACCTCGGTAACCGCGAAGCCTCTCTCGCGACCGTGCTTGCCGCCGTCATCGAGCCCGAGCACGTGCCCTACCTCGCCGCCCTCCGGTACAAGGAGACCGGTCTGCGCAAGCGCGCGCAGTGGGAGCGGGTCTGGGAGCAGCAGCGCGAAGAGGACCGCGACGGGGTGCGGCTCGACATCAAGGTGCCGCCGAAGTACTCCGGCGCCGACTTCCTCAAGCACTCCTACTGGTCCAACCGCGGCAAGCTGGACGTGCCCAAGGAGAGGTTCGTGTCCTACCCGGGCGCCTCCCCGGACAGTGACCCCTCGCTTCTGCTCGGCTGGGCCGGCTGGAACCACCGCGACCAGGCCGAAGCCCTCGTCAACCTCATCAACGACCGTTCCTCGGTGGACGGTTGGGACAAGGATGACCCGCGCTTCGTTCCGCTGCTCGCCGGGCTTCAGGAGATCATGCCCTGGGTGCACCAGTGGTACGACGAGGACGACCAGGAGTGGGGCGGCAATCCGGCCGAGGAGTTCCAGACCGGACTCAATCGAGGCCGCACCGACCGGCACCTCTCCGAGTCCGACCTCCGCGACTGGCGCCCCGAGAAAAAGCGGGGCGGTCGGCGGTCGTCCGCCGAGTAGCCGACGGGACGGGATGACTCACGCTGAAGGGGCCGCACTGCGCGGCCCCTTCAGGCGTCTGGCTCGCCCTCTTCGGGCGCGTCGCTGGCTGGCTCCGGCATTCCGATGACGTACGTCCCCTTCGCGGGCAGAGTGGCGACGAGCCCTCGTTTTCGGAGTTCGACGATGGCGCGACGCACCGTACCGATGCTCACACGGTGCAGCTCCGTCATGGCTCGCTCGCCCGGTAGCGCGGCGCCCTGCGGCAATTTGCCGGACGCGATCTCCGCTGCGATGGCGTCGGCGAGTTTCACGTACTCGTAGCGCGGAAGCTCACTCATGCTCCCACGGTGACGCACCCCAACGCTTAACGCAGGGTTAGAACGCGTTCCACCGCACTGGAACCCAGTAGAACGCAGAGGGGTGCAGGGGGACGCAGTTCCCGGTATGGTCGAAATGACAAGACCCCGGCGAGGTGTGGAAGACCTCCCGGGGCACGGCCCAC
>NZ_JAGMUK010000148.1 GCF_019049245.1 Streptomyces sp. AC555_RSS877
GGCACCGACGACACATAATTCGCCAGCCCCTCGTGGGTGACCGCGACACCCTTCGGCCGCCCCGTCGACCCCGACGTATAGATCACATACGCCACCTGCCCCGGCCGCACCTCCACCACCGGCGCCGCCGCCGAAGCAGCCCCCAACTGCATCACCACCAACGCGTCGTCCACCGCCACCAGCCGATGCCGGCCCGCCGGAAGACCATCCAAAATCTCTTCCGTCGTCAGCGTCAGCACCGCACGGCTGTCCCGCAGCTGGAACGCGATCCGCTCCGCCGGCTGCCCCGGGTCAAGCGGCAGATAGGCCGCCCCCGCCTTCCACACCGCGAGGATCCCGACCAGCGTCTCCACCCCACGCGGCAGACACAAACCCACCACCGACTCGGCACCCACCCCCTGCACCCGCAGGAAACGCGCCAGCCGA
>NZ_JAGMUK010000149.1 GCF_019049245.1 Streptomyces sp. AC555_RSS877
TGCGTCGGCTTGGCCGCGCAGGAAGTCGGCCCAGGTGTGGCTCTGTCTCTCCGGCGCGGGCGGAATGCCGTGCTCCTTCAGGATCTCCCAGACGGTGGAGGCGGCGACTTGGATGCCCAGGGCCGCGAGCTCGCCGTGGATCCGGCGGTACCCCCAGGAGGCATTCTCCCGGGCGAGGCGCAGGACCAGGGTGCGGATCGAGCGGGTCGTGGGCGGGCGCCCGCGGCGCTTCGGCACGCAGGTCGCGGCATGGCGCCGCTTGAGCAGATCGCGGTGCCAGCGCAAGATCGTGTCCGGCTGTACCAGCAGCAGGAGCTGTCGCAGCCTGTCTCTCGGGAGGCGGTGGAGCAGGCCGGCGAGGA
>NZ_JAGMUK010000150.1 GCF_019049245.1 Streptomyces sp. AC555_RSS877
GAAGGCGGAGAGCTGGTCGACCATCGTGTTGATGGTGTTCTTCAGCTCCAGGATCTCGCCGCGGGCGTCGACGGTGATCTTCTGCGACAGGTCGCCCTTGGCCACGGCGGTCGCCACCTGGGCGACGTTGCGCACCTGGGAGGTGAGGTTGCCGGCCATGAAGTTCACCGAGTCGGTGAGGTCGCGCCAGGTGCCCTTGACGCCCTTGACGTCGGCCTGTCCGCCGAGCCGTCCCTCGGTGCCGACCTCGCGGGCGACGCGGGTGACCTCGTCGGCGAAGGCGGAGAGCTGGTCGACCATCGTGTTGATGGTGTTCTTCAGCTCCAGGATCTCGCCGCGGGCGTCGACGGTGATCTTCTGCGACAGGTCGCCCT
>NZ_JAGMUK010000151.1 GCF_019049245.1 Streptomyces sp. AC555_RSS877
TCCAGATCGGAGGCCCCATCTTGTCCCAGATGGCGGACGTGAACCCGCGCGGAACCCCCGCCAGGACCACCACACCCCCAGCGGGTTCTCGCCGGAGCCCCTCCAGATCCCTCGAACCCGCTGGTTTCGGAGTACGACCGGCGCACCTGTCCCGAGGGCCTGGTCACCCGAAGGCAGTTACGGGAGATGGGCCTGAGCCCCGGGGGGGCACGGCCCGGTCGCGGTCTTGCGCTGCAAATACTGCGCGTACCGGCCCGACCAGTCGTGCAACCACCCCACCAGGGCCTGGCTGTACAGCGTGGAACTCGCCCGCCCCAAGCGCGTCCCGACGCTCGCGCAGGAAGAGGCGCTGGACCGGGCGATGGCCGCGAGGTCCACCTGCCCGACGTGCCGCCGGAGGTACTACTTCTGCCTTCAGGCTGCCGTATTGCATCGAATGCAACACATCTCGCACTGCGCCAACTCGCTGAGCTGCAGTTGGTGCCCAGGTTAACGCCGGGTCGGTGGCTGATTGCGATGCGCTGACCTGGCGCCCGTTACCGACTCAACGATGATGCGTTAGATGCATCGTGAGTGCTGTCGTTGATATGCCTGGAGCCGCGCGCCTTGTCCTCGCCGACGGTGTTGTGCACCTGGACCCCGAACCCGCTGTCCTGGAAGCGATGCTGGAGGGCTGGGCACTGCAGCAGCGCACGCGCTTCTTGAGGGAGTCGACGATCCACCCCCGGATCGCGCTGGTCCGTCGACTGGCCCGCTTCACCAATGAGTACCCGTGGCAATGGGACCCCGCCGAGGTGGAGGCCTTCTTCGACGACCTTCGCACTCGGCGCCCTGGCAGGCCGCTGGCGGTGTCGACCGCACGGAACTACCAGAACGACCTACGGCTGTTTTTCGACTACATCACCGACACTCGCTACGGCTGGCCGTCCACCTGCAGTGAGCGCTTCGGCCGGGCTCCGGTCCAGCTCTTGCACGAGTGGAACACGATCACCCACACCAGCGAGTACGAAGGAGCCGCCGAACGCCGCCCGCTCACCTACGACGAAGTACAGGCCCTTTTCGACGCCGCCGACGGCCGTGTCGAGGAGATCCGCGCACGACGACGCAAGGGCTCCCTCGCGGCGCTTCGTGACGCCATGGTTTTGAAGACGGTCTACGCCTTCGGCCTGCGGCGCCAGGAAGCGTGCGGCCTGGACCTGTGTGACCTGCGCCGGAATCCCAAGGTCGCCGAATACGGCCGCTTCGGGGCGATCTTCGTCCGTTACGGCAAGGCATCCAAGGGCGGGCCTCCCAAGCGCCGCAGTGTTCTGACCGTCCCGGAGATGGACTGGATCGTGGACGTTCTGGACCAGTACGTCAGCGAGGTCCGCCCCGCCTTCGTGCCTGGCAAGCACCCGGCGTTCTGGATCACCGAGCGCCGCGACCGGATGTCCCTGAGACGGCTGAACGGCGCCTTCGAGACCGTGCGCCGGGCCGCCGCCCTGCCTGCGGAGCTGGACCTGCATTCGCTGCGGCACAGCTACGTGACCCATCTGATCGAGTTCGGTTATCCAGAGAAGTTCGTCCAGGACCAGGTCGGCCACGCCTACGCCAGCACCACGGCCATCTACAGCCACGTCTCGGACGAGTACCGAAACCGGCTGCTGCGACGCTCACTGCAAGCCCGGCACGGCGATCTATGGGGGCAGGAAGCATGATCAGGAAGATGGGCATCGACTGGCAGCTTCGGATCCGGATGGCGGAGAAGGGCATGTTCCAGACCACGGAACTCGTCCCGCTGCTGGCCGAACGCGGCGTGCATCTGTCGCGTGAGCAGGTCTTTCGTCTCGTGACCCAGACACCGCAACGGCTGTCCATGGACACGCTCGCCGCGTTGTGCGACATCCTCGCGTGTGAGCCCAACGATCTGATCCAGGTGGAGGTCGCCAACGCTGAGGTGCGCAAGACCGCCGGCGAGCAGACGGCGTCCCGGCCGCAAGCGCGTCGCACCACGATCCGGCGCCCAGGCCCGGAATGACCGCTCCTCTCCGCCTCGACGAGGCCCACCGACAGGTCATCGCCCACCTGACCGCCCGGCTCACGGGGGTGACCGGCGAACAGGCAGCGCAGGCACTGGAGCGCGGGAAGATCACAGCACGTTCCTGCGTCGGTCTTGCCCGCCATTTCCAGGACCACCAAGACGCCCTGACGAATCCGGGCCCGACACCTCCGCAGAATCTGGTGCGGCTCGCGCATGCCCTGACGGACGCCGGACACGGCCCGGTCACATTGCCGACGTGCGTCGGCTGCGGAAAGACCTCGCGCCAACTCACACATCGCCTCCCGGCCGGACACTGCTGTTCGGCCTGTGCTCGTCGGGTGCGGCCGCCGAATACCTGCTCAGGCTGCGGCCGACAGATGAAGATCAACGCCAGGGGCCCCAACGGTCCGCTCTGCGGCACCTGCTACGGCAAGCACGTTGCCACCGCATGCGGGCAGTGCGGGCGCGTACGTCGCGCGACCTTCCGCATGCCCGACGGCAGTGTCCGCTGTCAGGGGTGCCACCCACGCCCGCTCCGCACCTGCGTCGGGTGCGGAGCTCAAGCTCCAGTCCAAGCGATCTCGGCGGACGGCCCGGTCTGCCGGCGCTGCTACCGACAACCCCAGCGCCGCTGCGGCATCTGCGGAGAAGTCCGCAAGGTCGTCCGGCGTGGCGGCGAGGACACGCCCGATCTGTGTTCCCGCTGCTATGACGCACCGCCGGTCGTCTGCTCCGCCTGTGGCCGGCTACGGCCCTGCGCGCGCAAGGTGGCCGGACAGCCGTTCTGCCAGGGGTGTTATCCCCGCCCTACGGGGCCATGCGCACGCTGTCTCCGTGACCGTCCTGTTCACGCCTACTGGCCGATGGGCCCGGTCTGCACAAGCTGCTACGCGGCAGTGCGTGAACACCCCGGTGCCTGCGTTCAATGCGAACAGCAACGTCCGCTCATCGGTTTCACCGAAGCGGGGGACGGGATCTGCGGACCCTGCGCCGGGGTCGATCTCACCTACGCGTGCCAGCGTTGCGGCACGAGCGAGAGGATCTTCCGCGAGCGATTGTGCACCCGCTGCTTCGCCACGAAGCAGCTGGCCGAGGCGCTCGGTGGAGATGGCACAACAGTCCCCAGACAGCGGCAAGACTTTTACTCGGCTCTTTCCGCCGCCGGACACCCCCGCCGAGTGGCATATTGGCTGACCTGCGACGGCGTGTCGACTCTTTTGTCCCAACTAGGCGCTTCTCATGCGGAGTTCACCCATCAACAGCTCGACGACCTGCCCAACACGCCGACCACTCGCTACATCCGCGACGTCCTCGTCGTCGCTGCGGTGCTGCCGCCGCGGGACGAACGATTGGAGGCCCTGCCCCGCTGGGCGGACGCCCTCTTGGCCCAGGCACCGCTCCCCCAGCGGCAGCTCGTCACCCCCTTCACACATTGGTATCTGCTCCACCGCATCCGCCGGGCCCACCGGCACCGCCCGCTACGCGCCAGCACACAGCACCAGATGCGATCGCGACTGCGCCGGGCCCTGGAACTGCTCGACTGGCTCGACGAGCACGGCACCCCTCTCGGGGAACTCACACAGCCAGAACTCGAGATGTGGCTGGAGGAAGGGGCTGTAGAACGTCGTGAGGTGCGTGCCTTCGTCACCTGGGCGCGAGGTCGGGGCCTTGTCGGCGAGCTCGTAGTTCCCCGGGCACGCATCGCCGCACCCAGCGTCTTCACGACGGACGAGGAGCATGCCGAGCAGCTGCACCGCTGTCTCGGCGACGATTCTCTGCCTCTCGATGTCCGTACGGCTGGAGCCCTGACGCTCCTCTTCGGGCTGCAGCACACCAAACTGCTCGAACTCACCGTGCGCGACGTCATAGACGACAACAAGATGGTGGCGCTCAACCTCGCAGGCCATCGTCTTCCGCTGCCGCCCGAAGTCGCCCGGTTGGTCCGTGCGCAACGCGACCAGTGCCAGGCACGCTGGCAGCTCGATCAGACAGCCAGCACAACACCGTGGCTGTTCCCCGGCCAGGAGCCCGCCCGCCCTCTCGGAGCCACCTACCTCAATTTGAAGCTCCGCCGACACGGCATCGCGCCTCGCGCCGGCCGCAACAACGCTCGTCTCGCGCTAGCCACAGACCTGCCGGCGTCCGTCCTCGCGGACTTCACCGGCACCAGCATCAGCAACGCCACCCGCTGGACCGGATACGCCAGACGCGACTGGCTCGACTACATCGCGTCCCGCACACGGATCTGACCGCTCCCCCGGGCGGCGGCCATGGTCCAGAGAGACCACCACGAGATGGGGGCGGTCATAGCGCCTCGGCGCATTCGTCAACGAACGCGCAAAGCCGACGAATGAGGCTCAAGAAGAAGGGAGTGGGGTCCGAGTCGTCCTGCATGTGAGGTGCATCCTGGAGCCACTGCTGCCACAGGCCACCAGGTTCCCGGAAGCGGTCGGCTTGACCACCTCCAAGGTTCAGGTCGATGAACTGGAGAGCGCCCATGACCACTGTTTGGTCGTATCCGAGGTCAGGGCGACGGAGGTAGCGATCAAGGTAGGCGGCGAGCAGATCAGCGTCGCGCGCCGTTCCGAAACTGGCCAGGGCCACGCTGTAGGCCAGCCCAACACAGCAGACTTCGCTGGCCAGCAGGAGTTCCCCGAGGCGCTCACGGAACTCGGTCCGGCGGGAGACAGCTACGAGCCAAGCCGCAGTTCTCCGTTCTCTCCAACTGCCCTCAAGAAGCGTGGCGATCTCATCCGGAGTAATGAGTCCCGCGTCCTCACAGAGATCTCGTGTGAATCGGTCGTACTCAGGACTTTGCATGCGCAGCAAGCCGTCGCCGAGCTTTAGATAACGCCGCTCGGGCGTGACATAGCGGCGAACCAGGGCCAGAAACTCGGCATCATCACGAGGATCGCGTATCACACGACCGATCTTGCCTTGCACGGAACGCAACCAGCCCGTTCCTTGCCCTGCTTGTCCGAGGACAGGCGATGGCCCACGGGGCTTCCGCGGTGTCGGCGTGCACGTGAACGTACCCAGTCCGGTACAGACGAACGTGCCCGGCGCCGGACCCTCAGGGGACCCACCGGGGAGGCAATCCCGCTTTGGCACGCCAGTGGTCGGCGTCGTGAGGATCGGCCAGCCAGCCGGTCAGACGTTCAGCGCCGGCACTGAATGCCTCGGGCAACGAGGTCTCCTCGCCAACCACGAGCCTCAGGGTGTCGATGTCATGGGTGGCGTGATCGGTCTCGCACCAGCAGGCCACGTTCACCGCCGTGTCGACCGCGAGCCGACCTAGGTCGGTCCACACCACCTGGAGCAAAAACTCCAGCTGGTCGCCTCCCTCGGCGTGCTCGATGACATCCAGCCCAAGGACGACCGGAGTCCCCAGATGTGTGCCCGGGAAGCCCGCGTGTTCCAGGGCCCACTCCCAATCCGCCGTGTCTCTACCTGCACGAGCCGTGTCGACCGTGCCAGCCGCCCGATTCAAGGAGTCCACATCCGCAGCCTCCAGGAGAGGGAAGAGTGCGGTCACGGGGACGTCATCGAAGGCACCTCGCATCATGAGGTGATCATCCCTGTCTCGGGATCGCACCACGAGCCCTTCCGAGACCTCCCGCAGAGAATGCCCACGGCTTGGCGCCTGAGCACGTTCATCCGTACCCGGTTGGGCACTTCGACGAGGACGCCGACACGCGGCGACTTGGCACTGGAATAGCGCGGTTACGGAACAAGTGCACTCCGCCAACACCGCTGCGCACCCAGGGCGTCTGCGATCCCTGCGCCAGGGGCTACGAGCCCAGCCCCGAAACCGTCATGACCTCCCCGGCCACACATCGACTCGCGGCCTGACCACCGATCATCCCGAAGGAGAGTCACCCATGCTCAGCACCCTGTTCGCCCGCCGTCCCGAGGTACAGGACACGGCGACGTGGACGCCGGACGGCACGATCGTCGTCCAGCGATACCGCGGCGCCATTGGAGAACGGGAGGGTGCGATCGTCCTCGTCTACACCGCCGACGGTGACCGAGGGACGTCGTCCTTCGCCGCCGCCTGCCTCGGCTGCACCTACCGCGCAGCCAGCAGCAGCCACAGCAGTCGGCTGACGGAGAAGGAGGCCGCCGACCTCGCCAACACGCACGCGGCCGGCTGCCGCGCGCTGGACCGGGGCATCCCGGCCGCGCCCGACGACGACCAGGCCGCGAAGATCGTGAGCGACCGGCTGTGGGGCCTGCGCATGTCCGGCACCGGCCGCCACCCCGTCTACCTGAGCGACTTCCACGCGGACCGGGTCGACCTCCAGCGCCCGGCCGACTTCATCAAGGAGACGATGCTCCAGCTCGCCAAG
>NZ_JAGMUK010000152.1 GCF_019049245.1 Streptomyces sp. AC555_RSS877
TCCGCCGGACAGCAGTGGAGCGACCGCTACAACCTCAACGTCGCCGTCTCCGGCTCCAGCAACTGGACCGTGACCATGAACGTCCCCTCCCCCGCGAAGATCCTCTCCACCTGGAACACCAGCGCCAGCTACCCCAGCGCCCAGGTGCTGACCGCCAAACCCAACGGCAGCGGCAACACCTTCGGCGTCACCATCCAGCCCAACGGCAACTGGACCTGGCCCACGGTCTCCTGC
>NZ_JAGMUK010000153.1 GCF_019049245.1 Streptomyces sp. AC555_RSS877
TTGGAGCGCGCGCTGTTGGATGTGCTGGGGCGGCATGAGGTGCTGCGGACGGTGTTCGCGGTGGCGGACGGGGAGCCGTATCAGCAGATCCTGCCGGTCGAGGAGTGCGGCTTCGACCTGTCTGTTGTCGAGGTGGGTGACGGAGAGCTGGCCGGTGCGGTGGCGCAGGCGCAGGCATGTGCCTTCGATCTGGGTGCTGAGATTCCGCTGCGGGCGAGTCTGTTCGGGGTGGGTCCGGATGAGCATGTGCTCGTGGTGGTGGTGCATCACATTGCGGGTGATGGCTGGTCGATGGGGCCGTTGGCGCGGGACGTCTCGCTGGCTTATGCGGCGCGGTGTGAGGGCCGGGAACCGGTGTGGGATGCGTTGCCGGTGCAGTATGCGGATTATGCGTTGTGGCAGCGGGAGTTGCTGGGTGATGAGGGTGATCCGGTAAGTGTGCTGTCGCGTCAGGTGGAGTACTGGCGTGGTGCGTTGGCGGGGGTGCCGGAGGAGTTGACGCTGCCGACGGGCCGGCCGCGGCCGGCGGTGCTCACTTACCGGGGGCATCGGGCCGGGCTGGAGGTTCCGGCCGAGGTGCATGCGCGGTTGCGTGAGGTGGCCCGTGAGCGTGGCGTGACGGTGTTCATGGTGCTGCAGGCGGCGCTCGCCGTGACGCTGCACCGGCTGGGAGCGGGCACCGATATCCCGATCGGGTCGGCGATTGCCGGGCGGACGGATGAGGCGCTGGACGAGCTGGTCGGCTGCTTCATCAATACGTTGGTGGTGCGTACGGATCTGTCGGGTGATCCGTCGTTCGCCGAGTTGTTGGAGCGGGTGCGGGAGACGGGGCTGCGGGCGTTCGAGCATCAGGATGTGCCGTTCGAGCGGCTGGTGGAGGAGCTGGCGCCTGTTCGTTCTACGGCGCGGCATCCGTTGTTCCAGGTGATGCTGACGGTCCAGAACACCGGTTCGGCGAAGCTGGAGCTGTCTGGGCTTGCGGCTGCGCGTCTGGCCGGCGGGGCTCCCGCGGCCAAGTTCGATCTGGAGATCACTGCCGCGGAGGAGATCGGTGCGGGCGGCGCACCGGCTGGCATGCATGTGCATGTGACCGTCTCTGCGGATGTGTTTGATGCGGAGGCGGCTGTTCGGATTGGGGGTTGTTGGGTTCGGGTGTTGGAGGCGTTGGTGGGGGATCCGTTGGTGCGGGTGGGTGGGGTGGAGGTTGTTGATCCGGTTGAGCGTGGGCGGGTGTTGGTGGAGTGGAATGACACGGCGGTGTCGGTGGGTGTGGGGACGGTGCCGGGGTTGTTTGCGGCGCAGGTGGCGCGGACTCCGGGTGCGGTGGCGGTGGTGGATGAGGGTGTGTCGGTGTCGTATGCGGAGTTGGATGCGCGGGCGAATCGGCTGGCGCGTTTGTTGATTGCGCGGGGTGTGGGGCCGGAGTCGTGTGTGGGGGTGTGTTTGGAGCGTGGGGTGGATTTGGTGGTGGCGTTGTTGGGTGTGGTGAAGGCGGGGGGTGCGTATGTGCCGTTGGATCCGGGTTATCCGGTGGAGCGGATTGCGTATGTGGTGGGGGATGCGGGGTTGGAGGTGGTGCTGACTTCTTCGGTGTTGGCGGGTGTGGTGCCGGGTGGGGTGTCGCGGGTGGTGCTGGATTCGCCGGTGGTGGTGGGTGAGCTTGCGGGTTTGGATGGGTCTTCGGTGGTGGGGGTGGGGCTGCGTGCGGAGCATCCGGCGTATGTGATTTATACGTCGGGGTCGACGGGTCGGCCTAAGGGTGTGGTGGTGTCGCATGTGGGTGTGGCGAGTCTGGTGGCGGGTCATGTGGGGGATTTGGGTGTGGGGCCGGGGGCGCGGGTGGCGCAGTTTGCTTCGGCGGCGTTTGACACGTTCGGGTGGGAGTGGTTGCCGGCGTTGTTGTCGGGTGCGGCGTTGGTGGTGGTGCCGGGTGAGCGGCGTCTGGGTGGGGTGTTGCCGGAGTTTTTGGCTGGGGCTGGGGTGACGCATGTGACGTTGCCGCCGGCGGTGCTGGCGACGTTGGAGGAGGGGTCGGTTGGTGCGGGGGTGGTGTTGGTGGTGGCGGGTGAGGCGTGTCCGCCGGAGGTGGTGGAGCGTTGGGCGCCGGGGCGGGTGATGTTCAACTCGTATGGTCCGACGGAGACGACGGTTGATGCGACGTTGTGGCGGTGTGTGGCGGGTGGGGCGGTGTCGATCGGGTCGCCGGTGGTCAATACGCGGGTGTTCGTGCTGGATGAGCGGTTGGCGCCGGTGCCGGTGGGTGTTGCGGGTGAGTTGTATGTGGCGGGGGCGGGGTTGGCGCGTGGGTATGTGGGGCGGTCGGGTTTGACGGCGGAGCGGTTTGTGGCTGATCCGTTCGCGGGTGATGGTTCGCGGATGTATCGGACGGGGGACCGGGCGCGGTGGACGGCGGAGGGGCGGTTGCTGTTCGCGGGTCGTAGTGATGAGCAGGTGAAGATCCGTGGTTTCCGGATCGAGCCGGGTGAGGTCGAGTCGGTGTTGGTGGGGCATCCGCGGGTCGGACAGGCCGCGGTGGTGGTGCGGGAGGACACCCCGGGCGACAAACGCCTCATCGCCTAC
>NZ_JAGMUK010000017.1 GCF_019049245.1 Streptomyces sp. AC555_RSS877
CACAGGATCAGACGAAGGCCGCCCCCACGTCCGGCAAACCCCCAGGTGAGCGACTCAGTACGAGACACCGTTCGAGGCCGGAAGAAAAAGAACAAGCTTAGTGCGTGTTTCTGATCCCCGGTGCTGCTGCGATCGTTCGTCGCGTCACTTTGATGGCACCTGCTGATGCGGCCGAATCGTGTCAGCGGCTCGCGACAGGGCTGTCACAGGTTCCAAGATTGCTTGACCTTGCCCCCAAGGGAAGGACAACAGTGTCTCCGTAGATCACAGGAGTGCGCTCGCTGGCCAGGCGGGACGAAGAGGGGGAGTTCGCGTGACCACGACCTGCATCATTCTCGACATCGGTGGCGTACTGGAGATCACACCGGAAACCGGAGTGGTGCAACGGTGGGAAGAGCAGTTGGAGCTGCCGCTGGGCACCGTGAATGAGCGGATGCGCGACGTGTGGCGTGCTGGAAGCGTCGGGAGCATCAGCGAACACGACGTGCACCGGGAAGTGGCATCACGCTTGGGCCTCGACGTTCACCAGCTCGAAGCCTTCATGGCTGACCTTTGGGCGGAGTATCTGGGAACGCCGAACGAGGAACTCATCGCCTATGTGCGGGGGCTGCAGGGACGATGCAGACTGGGCATCCTGAGCAACAGCTTCGTCGGGGCTCGGGAACGGGAGACTGCGCTGTACCACTTCGACGAACTGGTTGAGCAGATCGTCTACTCGCACGAGATCGGCATTGAGAAGCCTGACCTGCGTGCCTTCGAAGCTGCTTGCGCCAGCTTGGAGGTGGGGCCGGAGAGCTGTCTCTTCGTGGACGATGTCGCAGCCAACGTTGAGGCCGCCCAGGCGGCGGGCATGCAGGCGCACCTGTTCGAGGACAACATCGGGACGATCGCGCGCATCGCAGCTCATCTGGACGCTGGGCCCTGGACTCCAGCACGCGTACTGCGCGGATGACGCGTCTGGCCGGTCTCGCCCAGCCAGATCGAGTTGCTCGCCTTGCGAACCATCCGCCATGACACGGTCCTTCGCTCGCTGATCCGGCCCCTGCCGTCTGGGAAATCACAGGGTCAGGAAGAGAGCTGAGGCTTCCTGGGCCAGCTGGGGGTGGCGCCTTTCCGGGCGAGACGGCGGGTCATGAGGGTGATGGCGGCCCAGGTGATCAGGGCCTCGGAGTGCTGGATGAGCCGTTCGTAGTCGCGCGCATGTCGGCGAGCGTGCATCATCCAAGCGAGTGACCTCTCGACGACCCAGCGGCGGGGCAGCACGACGAAGCCGGAGGCGTCCTTGGGACGGCTGACCGGCTTGATGGTGAGGTTGAGGTGCTCTTTCGCCCAGTCGACGAGCTTGCCGGCGTAGGCGGAGTCGGCCCAGACGATGGTGATCTCGGGGTGCATCAGGCGGAGGCGGAAGAGGACTTCCTTCGCGGCCGCGGCGTCGTGCAGGTCGGCGGGGGTGACCATGACCATGAGGGGCAGACCTCGGGTGTCAACGACCAGGTGGCGCTTGCGCCCGTTGATCTTCTTCCCCGCGTCGTAGCCGCGGGTGGCCTTGGAGACGGTCTCAGCCGCCTTCACGCTCTGGGAGTCGATAACGGTCGCCACGGCTCGGGGGCCCTTGCCGATGTCGCGGCGGATCCGGCCAGCGAGATGGTCACGGATCTGGCCGACAATCCCGGCCGCAGCCCAGCGGGCCATGAACCCCCACACCTTCAGCGATCCTGCCCGGCGCATCTACATGAGTGCCACCCTCGGCGACGGCGGTGAACTGGAGCGCTCCTTCGGACGGAAGAAGATCGCGCGGATCCCAGTCCCCAAGGGGTGGGACAAAGAAGGCACGGGGCGGCGTTTCTTCCTCTTCCCCGAACTCACCAACGACCTGTCGGCAGCTCCGAAGAACGTGCCCGCCTTCGTATCCGGCATCATCGATACCGCAGGCCGGGCCGTCGTTCTGACACCGGACGGCCGCACCGCGGAGGCCTTCGCCGCGCGCCACCTGCCGAAGACGCATTCCGTCTTGAAGGCCGGCGACGTCGAGGACGACCTGACCGCCTTCACCTCCAGGGACAAGGCAGTCCTTCTCCTCACCAACCGCTACGACGGCATCGACCTGCCCGACGACGACTGCCGCCTGGTCGTCCTGGCCGGCCTGCCCGCCAGAGGAGACTTGCAGGAACGGTTCCTGCACGAATCTCTTGGCGCCCTGGAGGTGCTGCAGGAACGCATCCGCGCTCGCATCGTGCAGGGTTCAGGCCGTGCAACCCGCAACAACAAGGACTGGGCGGCCGTCATCGTCCTGGGCCGGTCCCTGACCTCCTACCTGTCCGGCCTTGACGTTCAGGCTTCCCTGCATCCTGAAGTCCGCGCCGAAGTCGAGTTCGGACGGCGCAACAGCCTCAACACTTCTTCCAGCGAGATGCTCGACAACCTCGCCGTCTTCAGGGAGCACGGCCAGGACTGGGCCGACGTCGACAGCGACATCGTCGCCGACCGCGACACATACACGCGCACCGTGGCCCCGAGCGCCGGTGAACTGCGCAAGGCAGCCCGCTTCGAAGTAGCGGCCTGGGAAGCCCTCTGGAACAACCAGCTGGACTGGGCCCTGACCGCCGTCCAACGACGCAAGGAGCAGCAGGCAGTGATCCACTCGAACCCGGAACCGTCCGACGAGTTGGTTGTCGCCGTCCCCGGACGGCGCATCGGAGATGATCCTGCAATCGTCACCACCACCCCGGACGGCATCAGGCTAAAAGACCATGCCTGGGTGCAAGAGCACTATGGACCCTCCGCCCGGTTCGGGAAGTTGGAGCCGCTCGATCCACCGGACCTTGTGACGGCCCTTCTGGTCCGGGCTCTTGCCAACGGCATGACAGCGCGCTCGACAGGCCGCACGCTCCCGCCCCCCAGCAGGTCCGTGTCATCGACCACGTTGCCTCCAAGGTGCTGGTACTCCGTCGCGGCGAGCGGTGGCGGGAGGCCATCTCCACCGCCCTTCTCGGCGACTGGTGCGAGCCGTTGTGGAACACCGGTCAGCTGCCGGCCACCGCGCTCGGCGCGCTGAGAGCGGAGAGCCGCAGGCTGCACCGCGACCTGGTGCCGCTGTGGCAGCAGGGAACGCGGCGCGGGCGAGTCCTCTCTCTGGACGCCGACCTCGGCGGGCTGTCGCTATACGACCTCGTCGCCACCGACGTCGACTGCCTGGCGCACACGGCGGGCGGGGTGTTCGAGGACGAGCGGCTCAACGCCGTGCTTGCCGAGCTGACCACGTCGGAGCGCACGGTGCTGTACGCGTACGCCAAGGGCGAGGGCACCACCTGGACCGAGGCGGCGGCCGTCGTCGGTGCTACCGACCCGATCGCGTTCGGCGAACGGGTGCGCCGCAAAGCCAAACGGCTCGCCGCCGAGCAGGGGCGCCGCGCAGCGAAGTGCCGCCCCGCTCCCTCGGTGGCCTGATCACGGATCAGAAACCCTTTGCTGCGGCCGGATCACCGGCGCGCACTCCGCTGCAGCCGCGTCCCGCGCCGACGGGTCCCGCGGCTGGCCCAGCCCAGCCAGAGCCCTGAATGCCCTCTGCATCTCCCCGTCGAACGTGCAGCTCAGAGTGCATCCAAGAGCCGTACGAGCGCCGCCACCACTCATATGGCCGTCCAGACTTGCGCGGCCAACCCCCTGTACCCGCACACTCCCCCGGCCCTGCCCGCCCTTCACCCTGCGACACAAGGGGTGAGCGCGGTCCACGCTCCACGCTGCATGCGAGATCCGCATGCCCTGATCTCACGGGAGACCCCTGCTGTGTCCACGCTCGCCCTGCTCGTCCTCGTCCTGCTCGGCCTGGCCTTCGTCCTCGTACCCGGCGCCCTCGCGTACGTGGCCTACCGCCATCCCGCCGCACGCGGGCCGCTGGCCGTGGGCATCGCCACCGTGGCCGCCATGGCCGCGATCATCATCCCGATCGGAGTTCGCTGATCCCGTGCCCCGGCTTCGCCTCCAGGCCTGCGTGCGTTCGGGCAGCGAGCCAGGGCTGGATCGCGTCGGCGGGGCTGAACAGCGTGGGCGAGGCCTCGTCTGCCAGCGAGTCGCCCCGACCGCAGCAGCGTGGCCCACGGTGTACTTGCTGAGCTCGTTCGGGTGGCCCCGGGGTGGGGTGCTGGCGGGGCGTGCCGCCTGGGGGGCAGTCTCACCAGCTTGTTTCGCGACGCATAGTTACATGTTGATGCTGGAGTGTGATACCGGTAGAGATCTTCAAGCCCCTGCCGTCGCTACGCGCGGGGAGCGTGCTCTCATGCGGGGCCGGAGCGGGGGACGTCGATGGTCAGTACGGTGGGCACGGGTGATGGGGCCGAAGGCGTCGGGCGGCCCTTTGAACCAGACGGTCCGAACGCTTCAGAGCTCACCATCTTCGACCTCACTCCGGAGGAGGACAGCGGCTCGGACACGCTGGGCCGGTACCGGTATCAGGCGGAGGTAGCTGCACGGGACTGCCTGGCCATGCTCACGCAGGACGCCATCGACTCCGTCGTCTGCGAGTGGCACGAGGACTTCGTCGTGACATGGACCGACGGTTCGGTGGAACTGGTGTCGGTCAAGCATCGCGAAGGGACCCAGGGCCCGTGGACGCTCGCGGAGTTGTGCAAGAGCGGCGGCCTGACCCATCTCTTCGACCGCTGGTGCGCGTGCGAGTGTGCCGCCAACGTCCGTCTGAGACTGGCGACAAACGCGGCGCTGAAGCCGGGCAGGGGCAATGCCGGCGTCCTGGCCCGCATGTGCGGCCCGGATCCGGAAGTCACGACCGGGCTGGCCGACATGGCGGAGGACATTGCACGCCATATGCTCAAAGTCCGCTGGAAGCAGCCCTATCCCAACGTCCCGGACACCCCCGTGTGCAAGAAGGCCGCGGACATCCAGATACCCGAAGGCTTCGTGGACAAGGTCGTACGCTTCCTCGCGGTCCTGGAGATTTCCTGCAAGCCACCGCACCGCGAGAACATCACCGACGTCAACATCCAGCGCCTTCTGGCTCCTGCGGTGGAAGCGCTGAAGCTGGCTCATGTGGATCTTGAGAACAGTTACCGGGCCATCGTGGACCGGATCGAGCGCGCCAACCGGGACGAGAGCGACCGCGGCCAACTGGCCGTGTACATCGCCGACCCGAGCAGGGTCCGGCACAGCACGCAGATGCAGCAGCGCATCGGCCGACGCAGAATCACCCGTGACATCATCCGCCGCGAAATCGTGTTCACGTCGGTTCCGCTGCCCACGTTCCCTCGCGGCCAGGCGCCCGCGGTGGCACCGGGAGGTGCCAAGCTCCGCCGCAAGCTGCGCCGGGGTCGCGTGCCCTCCGACGAGGCGGCGTTCGCCGAGCGGCTGCGGTCCGCGTGGTACACGACCTGGTCCGAGCGGCGCTCCGGCCTGGCCGGGGACGAGACCGACCTGCTGAACCTGTCCACGGATGTGCTGGCGATGGCCTTCGACTGCCGGCGCCATGCACGCGCGCAGGTGGCCGAGGGCAGCGAGTTCGGCATCAAGATGAACGACCTGTTGGCCGAGCGGCTCAAGGTCGATGCTCTGCCTTCGCCTCCGCCGTTCCAGCTCAACCACCTGCACCTGCAGGGTCTGGCCTACCAGTTGTGCGACGAGTGCCACTTCTTCTTCTCTGAGCCGTTCGACGCGGACGAGGAAGCCTCATGACGCACAGCGCCGACTTCGAGACCGCCGCAGCGCGGATGCGGGCTCAGCGCCGGCAAGCCGAGCAGCGCGAGGGTCACTACCACGAGGCCCGCATCCTTCTGCTCATCGCGCAGTTCACGACCCCCAAGGCCGGGCTCGCGGGGCTGACCAAGCTCGCCAAACTCGACTTCCTGCTGCGCTATCCGGGGATGCTGGAGCGTCTCCTGCCCGAGGGCGAGGCGTCGTGGCCGGAGGGAACGGCGCCGACACCGCCCGAGCGCCTCGCGGTCGAGAGCCGCATGACCCGCTACAAGTACGGGCCCTGGGACCAGCGGTACTACAGCATCCTCGGCTCGCTCGCCGCCCGAGGCCTGATCATCTACAGCGGCAGCGCCCGCGCCGAATTCCGTGCCACCCCGCAGGGCGCCGCTGCCGCGGCCAGTCTGGCCGCAACGCCGGAGTGGGCGGTCGTCGACAGCCGGATCAAGCTGCTCAAGCGGCACTTCAACAAGTCTGGATCGGCCTTGAAGAACCTCATCTACGACCGCCTGCCCGACGCCGTTGACCGGCCCTGGCGGACGGAGATCTGACATGGCCGTCCATCTGCGCATCGTCTCCCTGACCGTCACGACTGCCCAGGCGGAGCAGACCTACCGCTTCGACCGGCCGGCCACAGTGATCACGGGCCCCATCGGCACCGGCAAGTCCAGCCTGCTGATGCTCTTCAAGCACGCCCTCGGCGGCAGCGCCATGCTCACCCCCGCGGTCCGCCAGCACGTGCTGTCCGTCCAGGCCGAGGTCGTGGCCGGCGACGAACATGTCGTCCTCAGGCGGACCATCGACGGAGACACCGCCGACACCGTGGATCTCCTGGACCCCCGCTCCCTCGCCCTGGAGCGGTCCCTGCCTGTGCGCGCCTCCGAGGGTGCCGCCACGCTCTCCGACTACCTGCTGGATGCACTCGGCTTCCCACGCGAACAGATCGCCGCACGGCGAGAGGGCGCAGCCCGGCCGCAGAACCTCACCTTCAACGACCTGTACGCCTACATCTATCTCCAGGCCCGCGAGATCGACCGCGAGGTTGTCGGCCACCTGGAGCGTTGGTTCGAGCCCAAGCGCAAAGAGCTCTTCCGCCTGATGTTCGGGCTCACGGACAGCGCTCTCATGGAACTCAAGCGCACCCGCATCCAGCTCTTGGAGAGGCTGAACGCCAGAGTCGCCGAACACAAGAACGTCAGCGCCTTCCTGGCGGCCTCCGACCCCCGCAGCGACGACGAGCTGCGGGCCGAACTCACCCAGCTGCGCGACACCCTGGGCCGGGCCGATGCCGCCCTCATCAGCCTCCGTACCGAGCTCGAGGAACAGACTGCCGCCGACACCGCGCTGCGCGACGAACTCCAGGCTGCCATCCGCACCGCCCGGCAGGCCGAAGAAGAAGTATCGGCGGCCGCCGACCTTGTCGAGGCGCGAAGGGCTGTCGTCGCCCAGGTCCAGCTCGACCTCTCCCGTCTCGCCCGCTCGGCAACAGCCATCGATCAACTCTCCCCCTTCGAGTTCGTCGTCTGCCCGCGGTGCATGCAGTCCCTGGCCGCCCGCCCCGTCGACGAGGACCACTGCCTCGTCTGCCTCCAGCCCGACCCATCCGAGGCCGACATCGACCCGGCCGCCATCGAGGAGACACGCACCGCCCTCCAGCAGCAACTGGAGGACGCACAGCACATTCAGGAGGCCGACGAGGCCCATCTGCAGACCGCCCAGGACCGAGCGCAGCAGCTCAGCTTCGTCATCAGCAGCCTGCGCCGGGAACTCGACGCCCAGACCCGCGACGCGGTCGCCCCGCGTTTCGACGCCATCGCCGAGGCCAGTTCCCGCGTCGCCGCACTCAAAGCCAGCATCGATGCCATCACCCACTTGCGGGAATCCTGGGCCCGGGTGCGCGCCATCGACGCGGACATCCGCTCGATCAAAGCCGAGCGCCGGCAAGTCAACAAGGACATCAAAGAGAAGTCCGAACGGCTCAAGGCCAGCCAGTCACTGCTGGGCGACCTCAGCACCGACTTCGGCCAGCTGCTCACAGGCTGGAACCTCCCCTGGGTCGAGACGGCCGTCATCGACCGTGACAGCTACCTGCCCATCGTCAACGGACAGCCCTTCGAGAGCCTGCAAGCCTCCGGGGGCGGCCTCGCCACCTCCGTCAACCTCGCCTACCACCTCACCCTCCTCACCTCCGGGCTCGACCACGCCGACGTCCTGGTCCCCTCCCTCCTCGTGATCGACTCACCGCGCAAGGCCTTCGGCAACAACCCCTCTGACCGCCAACGCGCTGCCGAGATCTACAGCAGGTTCAGGACCCTGTCCGACGCATACGGGGAACGCCTGCAACTGATCATCGCCGACAACGACCCGCCGCCCATCACCACCGACTCCTTCGGCAAGGTCGAGTTCGACTACGAAAACCCCATGGTCCCCGGCGTCGACCACCCGGGCCCCGAACACGTCACCCGCATCGCCCAATCCGAGAGCTGAGAGTGACAGCCGCCGACGTAGGCTCGAGGCCTCCTGCCCCGCCTCGCGCCCAGCCCAGCACGTCACAGCCCCTTGGACAGCAAGCGCAACTGGACCGTGCTCCGGTGTTGAGGCCCGCATCCGGCCGCCGCTACGGCCGCGGACCGGGCCAGGAGCCCCGGTTGCGGTTGGCGAAGGGGAGCGCTCCGTGAAGCGCGGTGAACTCCGCGATCAGCTCTGCCTCGGCCTGGCCGGCGAGCGGATCGGTCACGTTTGGCGCTGCGATTGGTGGTGGCACCAACGCTGCCCTCGCCGCTCTGCGTGTGCGGGCCGCTCGTCGCGTTTGTGGCCCCATCCCCGACATCGTGGCCAGGGCCTACGCGCACGGTACGCCGCTGCTGTCCGAGGACACGCGCGCCCGGGCCGCCTCCGATGGCGGAGCCAGCCACGACGCCGAAGCACTGGCGCCCCGGCATCCGCGGGGCAAGCAGCGTAACCGGACGGCTCCAGCCTGCAGCGACAGATCTCAACGACCGGGCTGACGTGCCGGGCTGAATCGTGCGCCCCTACGGCCGGTGCTGTTCCCGCCAGGCGCTGCACAGTGCGTTGAACTCCTCCTGCCGTTCGGCGAGGAGGTCCTGGGGCCGCTGCAGGTGGCAGTCCAGGATGTGCACGCCGTCCTGGAAGGGCTCGAAGCCGATCCGCTCCCATACACGGCCGAGTTTGGCGGCGGCTTCGCGATGCTGTTCTGCGGTCAGCTCGCGGCCGTCGGCAGATCCGGGCTCGCACGCCACCGCGACACAGTCCTGCGAGAGGCGGCGGATGGCGGCACCCGCCAGTACCGGGGCCAGGCCCAGTCCGCGCCACGGTGGTTCCAGGATGACCCGGTTCATGACGAGCAGGTCACCGACGGGGTGCGCGAGCGCGGCCTCGAAGGCCGGCTCCCACTGGCCGGCAGCGACGTCCAGCACCACCTCGCCGATACGGGAGACATCGCCGGTGTAGGAGTCCATCGCCTCCCATGGATGGTCCGGGCCTTCTCTGAACTAAGCGAATGCTGGCCGCTGGGCCCTCTCCGCAACTGACTGTCGGCTTCTCTGATCCGTAACGGAGGGGTCGGCCGCGCGGACTTTCGGACCGAAATCATGATCGGCCACTGCCGCTCATCTTTGTGGTCAAGTGGTTTCAAGAGAGAGGGCCCCAGGTAGGGTCTGGAAGCGTCCAGATGGCCCCTTCCTGAAATAGCGGTTTTCATGCACTGCGTAGGCAATAGGCGACGCTCTGCAATCACCTAAGGGAAGGAACTCGGCGGGGTGATTTTCACCGCGTCTGGGAATCATCGAGTGACGCACGCACTGGTCGCCCTAGCGGGCAAAACCGGCGGTGGGCCGCTCCTGGCCGAGCGACCCACCGTTGGAGATCTTTTTTGAACCTCGTGCAGAGGAGATCTTCCATGCAAGAACCTATCAGTTGCGACTCCTGCCCAAAGAGATCCTGTCCTAACCACTGCGCGGGCCAGTCCGGAGGAAGGTGGAAGCGGGCATCTACCCGTCTTCGAGTCCATGGACCGGTCGCCGCCGTGATTGCGACAACGATCTACTATGGGATAAAGATCGCAGAGGAGATAGTGAAGATTGCGAGCAACGGGGGACTTGGAGGTATCACCTGATCATGGAGTGCCGAGTATGGCGGGCTGGCCCCCGCCATACTCGGCCTCTTTTTTGCTCGGTTCCGTCATGAGAGCGTGCAGCGACCTGCGACCTCGGCGATCCCAGGGATGCCGAGAAAGACTGGCGAGTCTCGCCGCTCCTGCCGTGCGTTGATTTGGGCGATCTTCTCTTCAGCCGCAGCGAGGCTGGTGGATAGGCCTTCGACTTCGCCGAGCCAGCCCTCCCGTTCAGCTTCTGCGATGCGGGCGATCAAGTTGTCGCGAATCTCAACAAGCCTAGGTTTCTCGGCTGGAGAGACAATGAGGACTGGACAACGAACACATGCGTGCTCGTGGATGCAGTCCGTTCCGTATGCACGTCCGCAGTCTCCGAGGGAGAGTTTGCGCCGCTCAAAGTGGCCGAGGAACTCTCGCCACTCGTCTGGTGTGACTGCCCGGTATTCCTCGGACGGCCGGATCGCACGCCGGCGGGCAATGAAGGCCTGGTGCGCTTCGATGGCGTCCTTCGGATAGATCGCGGCATAGCCCATCGTGGTGTTGATATTGCCGTGACCGGCAATGACTTGGGCGATATGCGGCGGCAGTCCGTATCCGCGATGCGATGTTCGTCCGCACCACGAACGGCGACAGCGCCGCCGCCCGGGACGCCGGCGGGAATCTTCTCCACTTCGACCTGGCCGAGCAACGCGCGTTCTGGGCCTGGGCCTCGGTCGAGTTCCTGCGCCACACCGGTGCCCGCATCGAGGAGATGCTGGAGGTCAGCCACCACGCGCTGATCCAGTACCGGCTACCCACCACCGGCGAGATCGTCCCCCTGCTGCAGATCGCTCCATCCAAGACGGACCAAGAACGAGTCCTGCTCGTCAGCCCCGAACTGGCCGACGTCCTGTCCACGATCATCCGTCGTGTCCGCGCCCCCCACGACGGCACGATTCCGCTCGTCGCCGCCTACGACTACGCGGAACGCACCTGGAACCCGCCGGCACCGTTGCTGTTCCAGTGCGACCGCGGCGGTGAGAACTCGCGCATGAGCGGCGAACTCATCCGCCGAACGCTGGACGAGGTCCTGGCCTTCATCGGCCTCACCGACTCTGTCGGCCAACCGTTGACCTTCACCCCGCACGACTTCCGCCGCATGTTCATCACCGACGCCATCCGATCCGGCCTGCCGCCCCACATCGCCCAGGCCATCGCCGGTCACGCCAACATCAACACCACCATGGGCTATCACGCCATCTACCCCGCCGAGACCATCGAGGCCCACCGAGCCTTCATCTCGCGCCGCCGAGCACTGCGCCCGGCTGAGGAGTACCGCACCCCCACCGACGCGGAATGGGAAGACTTCCTCGGCCACTTCGAACGCCGCAAACTCTCGGTCGGCACCTGCGCCCGCGCCTACGGCACCGCCTGCATCCACGAACACGCCTGCGTCAGATGCTCGCTCCTGCGACCCGACCCGGCCCAACGGCCACGGCTCGCCGAGATCCGCGACAACTTGATCGCCCGTATCGCTGAAGCCGAGATGGAAGGCTGGCTCGGCGAGGTCGAAGGCCTCCAGGTCAGCCTGGCTGGCGCCGAGGAGAAGCTCCGCCAGCTCGATCGGAGCCACGGGCAGCCTAGGGCCGTGGACCTGGGCATCCCCACCACGCGTGGTGATCGATGAATCCACGAGTGGTGTGAACTCCTTCTGAGGCCCCGTCTCCGGGGAAAGACGCACTGCGCACGGTGCTCACATGGCGCGCCATGCCGACGGCGAAGAGCGGAGTCTCGTGCTGGGCGTCGCCCCTGTTGGGCGGTTCTGTGGTGAACGTCAGACGCGTGCCCCCTTGAACGCGGTGACGATCTCGTCGGCGCTCACGATGGCGTGGGCGTAGCTCGGGCCGTTCAGATCGTGGGCCGCGTGCAGCATTTCCCGGGTCCATGCGGCGGTCGCTCCGCGTACCAGGGTCACGTGGTAGCCCAGCTCCATGGCGTAGCGGCTGGTGGACTCGATGCAGGTGTTGGCCAGCATGCCGACGGTCACCACGTGGGTGATGCCGTGCTTCTTGAGCTGGAGGTCGAGATCGGTGTTGGCGAAGCCGCTCTGTCCCCAGTGCTCATGGACGACGACGTCGTTCTCCTGGGGAGCGAAGTCCGGGTGCCAGTCGCCGCCCCAGGCTCCGTCTTCGAAGACCCGGTTCTGGTTGCCGCCGGTCTGGTCCGCGGTGAGGAAGTTCCAGTTCGCGTAGTTGCCCTCGCGCCAGCGGCGGTGCGGGACGACGAAGACCTGGATGCCGGCCGCACGTGCAGCGGCGGTCACCGCGCGCAGGTTGTCGAGCAGGCCGACCTCGGTGGCGACCTCTTCGACCAGGGGCCACAGCTTCCCCCCTTCGGAGAGGAAGTCGTTGTAGGGGTCCATCAGGAGCAGCCCTGTGTGTGCCGGGTCGTACTGCGTGTCGGTCATGAGTCGTCCCTTCGGTGGTGCCAAGGGGTCCACGTCTTGTGCCGTGAACGCTCGCTCGGCTCATCCACACCGTAACTCAAAAAAACATAGCTACCAACTCTATTTTCCATAGCATCTCAGTGGATCTCTGCGATGATGGAGACGGAACGAGTTCACGAGGAGGATGTCGGTATGGGCGGCTGGTCGGAGATCACGAGCACGCAGTGCCCCATCGCGCGTTCGAGCGCGGTGATCGGGGACCGCTGGACGCTCGTGATCATGCGGGAGCTGACGATGGGCAACCGTCGCTTCGACTCGCTGGAGGTCCAGACCCTGGCTTCGCCGCAGATGCTGACCAACCGCCTCAAGCGGCTGGAGGCCGACGGCATGCTCGAACGGCGTGCGTACAGCGAGAGGCCCCGCCGCTACGAGTACCACCTCACCGCCAAGGGCGAAGCCTTCGCCTCAGTGCTCCTCGCCCTGCGGGCCTGGGGTGAGACATGGTGCAAGGAGCCCGGGGAAGGGATCGCCGTTCATCACCTCCACAAGACATGCGGTCGCGAGGTGGGCCTGAGCGGCACCGTCTGTGAAGGGTGCGGCGAGCCTTTCACCATGGCCGAAGTGATAGGTGAACTCAGCCCGGCCTTCGCCCAGGAACGCGAGGGCAGGAGCACCGCCGCCAGGCGGGCTACCGAGGCCGCCGAGCCGAACTAGCAAATGCGCAGCCTGCGGCCGGGCTCACCGTTGTTTAGTTCAGAGAAGGTCACCGTTCCCATCCACGTCGCGAGCGCTACCGAGAACCGCAGCATCCAGTTCCACCAGTACCACCTGGAGGACATGGGTCGCGTGCGGGTGCGGAAGGTGTGCGACCTGGAGGACCGGGAGGTCACCCAGTCGGAGATCGGCAAGGGCTACGAGGTGTCGAAGGACAACGTCATCCCCATCTCGGACGCCGAGCTGAGCAACCTGCCGCTGCCGACGGCGAAGGCCATCGAGATCCAAGCGTTCGTGCCGCTCGACGCCATCGACCCGATCCGGATCGGCGAGGGCTACTACCTCGTCCCCGACGGGCAGGTCGCCGCGAAACCGTACAAGCTGCTGCGCCAGGCGCTCGGCCGGTCATCGAAGGTCGCCATCGCCAAATACGCCTGGTCGGGCCGGGAACGCCTGGGCCTGCTGCGGGTCCGCGAGGACGTGATCGTCCTGCATGCGATGCGCTGGCCTGACGAAGTCCGCGACCCGGCCGCCGTCGATCCGCCGACCGCCGACGTCTCAGACCAGGAGATCGACGAGGCGGTCAAGCTGATCGAGCGGATGACCCGCGACGACCTCGAAGGCGACGAGTTCCAAGACGCGTACACCGAAGCCCTCGCGAAGGTCATCGACGCGAAGCGCGAAGACCGCGCCCTGCCCGAGATGCCGGAGCCGGCCGAGCAGCCGGGCCAGGTACTCGACCTGATGGCCGCGCTCACCGAATCCGTCTCCAAGGCGAAAGCCTCCCGCGGCGAGGACGCCGACGTCCACGACATGCCGAAGAAGACCGCGAAGAAGCAGCCGGTCAAGAAGGCCACGGCGAAGAAGACGGCCCGGAAGTCGAAGAGCGCCTAACCGTCGAGGAACCCCAACTCGCTGTCCGGTCGGCAGTGGCCGCATGCTGCGACACCTTCTACGAGTGCCCGTAGGGCTGCCTCCCGTGACACGCCTCGTGGCCGCTTACCTGCCATGTCGCATCCGCCTGCGTGGACCTGGATGGGGTGTCGGCCGCCGAGGCTGAGCTCCAGCATCCAGTCCGGGGCGGGCGGCCGGTGCTCGACGCCGTACTGCTGTTCGGCTTCCCGCTTCTCGGCGTCGGTGATCTGCCGCCGGACTCGATCGAGGTTCAGCTGCAGCCACGTCTCCAGGGTGCGGAGGCGGGGCAGATCCGGCGGGAAGTCGTTCACGTGTTCGATTATAGAAGGTAGGGTGCCGCGTGCATCCTGAGGGGCAGAGGAGACCAGGTGGACAGCACAACCGTCGACCAGCTACTCGCCGCCCACTCCGTCGACCCCACCCTCCTGGACCCCGGGCCAGCCGACCCCGACCGTGCACAGACCAGGGCGCGCTACGCCGGCCTGCACCTGCGGCCCTGCTCGGCCTGCGGCAAAGAGGAGGACTGCCGGACGGCGCGCGTCATCGTCTTCCCCGAGGCGGGGCCGCGCTGGGTGGACCTGTGCCGCGATGATTCTCTGGCGGTCATGGGACCGTGGCGCGGGCCGACCACGTGGGAGGGAATCCTCGCCGACGTCCGAGAGGTGACGGCCGAGATGGGCCTGCCGCTGCGGGTGTACACAGACAAGGAGGGCTGGAGCGATGATCCCGGACCGTGACCGCTTCCACGTCACCCTCACCTCCGTCGGCCGTCCGACCATGCACGGCTGGTGGGCAGTCGAGTCCACGGCCCGCGGCAAATTCACCGAGTGGATCGGCCTCAGCAAAGGCCCCAACGCCCGCGTCACCCTCGTCGACGAGGAGATTGGCGCCGTGTTGACGACCTGGTCGGACGACGAGTGATCGTCTGGCAGGCTGGCCGCATGAGCGTCCGCCCGTACCCGTCCCGTGACCGCGCGCTACGGCAGATCATGCGGCACCACCGCAACGAGATCCCGCTCCGGCTCGTGCCCCCAACGCGCGAGCCTCAGGGGCCGAGCGGCGAGTACCGCCTGTCGACGCGGCGCCCCGGCGTTGTCAGTGGCGGCGATTAAGCTGGTCTGACTATCCGACACAAGCCAAGTCGGGTTTGCTGCACCCCGTCCGACGTAGAACCCCGGACTGGGTGCGCTGCTGTCAGAAGCCGACTCTGCCGGTGAAGCATTGCTCGCCCAGGCAGCGCCAGATGGCGTCGCCTTGGGGGTTGATGTCGGCACTGAAGCCGGGATGCTCCCGCCACACGGCCCGGACGGGTGTTCCGCAGTCGGGGCACGGTCGGCGGGGGATGAGGTTCTTCTCTGTTCGGCGGTAGATCCGCTGCACGTTGTCCATGCTCCGACCGTGACACGGAATCGGCGTCTTGTCTGAGGCGCCTTCCCCCCGCCGCAGGTCAGGCGCCTGCAGCCGGGATCCTCCGGCGCCGCTGGGGCCGCTGGGGCCTCGACCCCGGGCAGCCGTGATTCAGCGGTACTGCTCCGGAATTTCCATCTCGTCTGAGCCGTCGGAGATGTACTCCATCCCCGGGTTCTCGACCTCGGCAACGACGATCCAGGGTTTATACCCCTCCACTTCGCAGACCGCGTGCAGGCGCAGTTTCGTGTCCCAGTACCCGTCCACCCAGTCTCCCGGGTCCTGAAACCAGCTCGGCGGCTCGGAGTTATCCATCTGCCGGTACACGAAGTTGCCGCGCTCCAGGCTCCGGATAATGCTCTTGCGGCCGGGCGCGGCAACCCCGTCGACCCCGGGGCTGAATCGGGCGGCCCCCCAGATCACCGAGGACAGCTCCGTACGCATTGCTTCGTCGTAGTGCGGTCTGGCTGAGTGATCCCGTCCGGCTTCGTCGCGCACCGTGAGGGTGATCGTGTCGAGGTGATCCAGGCCGACCGGGCCGTCGAGTGTGGTGGTGAGCCTCAGACGGCTAGGGCCCACGCGGATCAGACTGAAGGTCAGCTCAGGAGTCAGCTCGCGGTGCCAGCGGTCGCGTTCGATCTTCGCCACCTCTCGCGCGGTGTCAGCCGAGTCCGCGGCGGCCGCCGCCGCTTTGCGGGTCGTCCAGTACGCCATGACCGCGGTGACCACCACCCCGACCGCGGCAGCAATGGCGCTGAGCGCCGTCCAGTCGTCAGTGTTCATGGCGCCGGACCGTAGCAGCAGCGGCGGCCGCACCCGGTGGAGTATCCGGATCGGGACATGATCGGGGGCTACTGGTGGGCTCGCCTATTCAACTGTCGTGAGTTCGCTGGGGTGTCCAGCCTGATGGTGACCGTAGGTGGTCTCCGGCTGCGTACCGTCCACTTCGCGTCGGCCTCCAGCTGGAGGTACGCCGCGCGCTCCCCGGTCGTGGCGGGACTACCACCAGATCAGCGACCAGGCGTACCAGCGCCTCGCCGGCGAAATACCTGGGCACGACGCCTGCCTGGCCCACGTGGGCCAGGCAGATCGCATCGCCCGGCCGGGTCGACTTGGCGGTCGTCGGCGAGTTTCTGGAGGTGGCCGACCCGACGTGGGACATCACCACTGGCGTGCCGCCCAAGATCAAGGTGGAGCCGAAGACTGAATCGTGAGCCCTACGGTCGGTGGTGGTCCCGCCAGGCGCGGCACAGTGCGTTGAACTCCTCCTGGCGTTCGGCAAGGAGATCCTGGGGCCGCTGCAGGTGGCAGTCCAGGATGTGCACACCCTCCTGGAAGGGCTCGAAGCCGATCCGCTCCCATACGCGGCCCAATTTGGCGGCGGCTTCGCGATGCTGTTCTTCGGTCAACTCGCGGCCGTCGGCAGATCCGGGCTCGCACGCCACCGCGACACAATCCTGCGAGAGCCGGCGGATAGCGGCACCTGCCAGTACCGAGCCCAGGCCCAGCCCGCGCCACGGTGGTTCCAGGATGACCCGGTCCATGACGAGCAGGTCACCGACGGGGTGCGCGAGCGCGGCCTCGAAGGCCGGCTCCCATCGGCCGTCAGCAACGTCCAGCACAACCTCGCCGATGCGGGAGACGTCCCCGGTGTAGGAATCCATCGCCTCGAAGGGATGGTCCGGGCCTTCTCTGAACTACGAGATCGGGAAACGGAAAAATGCCGGGCTCTGGATGAAGAGCCCGGCACTGGTGGCGCACGTTCTTGGGTAGGAGCGGGGGATGCGCGCTTGAGGCTTAGGCCTCGTCGCGCCGGTTGCGGAGGAGCACGTAGGCGATCGGTATGACCGCCAGGATGACCGCCAGGGCGAACTTCGCTCCCCAGGGCATCTCCAGGTCCGCAATGGACTCCAGCAGGAGGATCGGTCCGGCGACCGAGATAAGCATTCCTAGCATCAGGGGTGAGATGCTGATCAGCTCGCCGGCGTGCTCGGACGGGACTTGCATCCCGACTTCCGCACCCAGCTTCTCGATCTTGAGGTTCACCCAGGCGCCCTCGGTGGGCTCCTCCGGCTGATCATCCTTGGTGGTCCAGATTTGGACCTCGGCTTGGTCTGTGGGCTGTTCGCCCTCGTCCTCCGGCAACTCTGCCGGGATTGCGACGTCCGACACGGGTGGTGGTTCCTTTCGTCCCAGAGACCGAACCGGGCACTGGTGTGCCCGTCGGATTCGATCAATGCGCTAAGCGGCCAAATCGGGCACATGCGCCCGCGGGCTGCCGCTTGTCGCGGGACTCACCACGCGATCGAGGGGCGCCCCCTAGTTAGGGCGCGCCCCTCTGGCGATCGACGGTGAGTGCAGGCGAGTAGCACATAAAGAACCCCTCTCGGTGTCGGTGGCGCGGCGCCGATGCCGCTCCTGGGGACGAGCATACTCTTGTCCGACCCGAAACTCACCCCTCGCGTGAAATTGTGGTGCGCATCATGCACCTAACTGGTGCACGATTGGTTCGTTCGTGCAATGATGGAGGTCGTCCCAGAGTGGTTGGCGCTGCTCGGACGAAGATCAGGAGACTGACTGAGGCAGACAGGAAGGCGACAGAGGAAAGACCGGGGGGAGAGAAAGAGAGGAAGATCTTCGTGACTCGTCCAACGGGCCTTCAAGCCGTGCGCGAGAACGAGCGCTTCACCGTGACCTTGATCGCGACTGCCGTGCAGGCCGTCGCTGTCTTGATGAGGATCACGGGACTGTCCAAGACGGACACCATCAATCGCGCTGTGCAGGTCTACGCCTTTCTTGCCGAGGAGATGGAGAACGGCAAGGAAGTACTTCTGCGTGACAAGGACGGCAACTTGGAGCGCGTGCACATCGTTTGATGACGCTCAAGTGGGCCCCAGGCGACGGCAATCGCTGGGGCCCACTGGCGTTTCTCGGCTGGCGTCCCCTGCCGATCCCGCTTCCTTCGCGAACTGCCTCAAGTCGGGTCAGGGAGACGGCTCGGACGAGCTTCTCGGGGTCGGGGATCGGATATTCCGACTGACTGATGCCCCTAGTTAACGGCCGACCACTCAATAGGTCACTGACCTGCGAAAACAGTCAAATTAGTTCAGTCAACAGGCCGAACATCCGCACCCGCACGAACGACATCCTGCCCACCGTGACATCCTGCACCGCGTCCAGCGACTCCTGATCCATGTCGCTGTAGGCGGCCAGGTCCTCCGCCAGGACGTCCGCGTCGATCCGGGCGGACACCTTCCACACCTCCAGCGTGTTCTCGAACTCGTACGCCTGGACGGGGTGTTCGTGGTGGTAAGCGAGGCTAATCAACGACGGATCGACGGGCAGATGGGCAATCTGGGGAGCCAAGAGAGTCACCGTGCCAGCGTAGTTCTGTCCGGCCGGCGCCTGCCGGGGAACAGCGCGCTCTCACCCTTCGGCGAGGCTCGCATGCAGCACCCGCGCTCGAATGCCGTGCGCGGCTGCGCTACGGGCGGCGGTCGGCTGGTGCGGTCGGGCAGGCGATCGCCGGGAACGCCGCCGTGTGCCCGCCCGCGGTGAACGTGATCGCGGCGGGGCGCTGGGCCCAGAAGGGGCAGACGTCGATGAGGTGGTCGCCGTGCTCAGCGTTGAGGATGCGCAGCCACACCTCCGTGCTGGTGATGCTGGCGCGGTACGCGGTCACGTCCCACGGCTCGGTGGTGAACCCGCAGGTGTCAGCGCGGGCGATCACGGTGTCCGGGGCGTCGGCCGTGGACATGAGCAGGACGGTGCCGTCGTACACGGGGTGCCGTTAACGAGTGGCGAACAAGGTGACAAGTAACCTGCCAGTAACTTTTGGATCGAAGACGCTCTACGCAGAAGAGGACTCCGGCCGTGGCCGGGGTCCTCTCGGGCTCTGGCGGTGCCGGGCTACGCGGCGACCGGCTCGGGGTCCGGTTCCTGGGGTACGGGCTGGGCGAGTTGGAGGCGGCTGCCCATGTTGAGTCGCACCTCGCCGTAGGGCTGGATGTGCATCCAGAACAGCGGGGTCAGGGCCCGCTTGTCCTCGTCAGTCAGGAGGTTCGCCCACTCCGGGTCGGCGAGCATCTCCTGGATCATCAGGGTATTGACGAAGACGAGCGCCGTCTGCAGGAGATGGAGCGCAAGGACAGATAGTTCCTGCTGGTCACGGCGGTTGCTGCTCAGTTCGCCGCTCTTGCCGAAGAAGATGATGTCGTTGGCGCCGTTCCAGCCCTCGACGACGTTCAGCCCTTCCTGGATCTCGCGCTGAAGGTCGCGGTCGCGCAGGTAGCGGGCGACGAAGATGGTCTTCTGCGCGCGGCCGACTTCGAGCATGGCCTGGTAGACGGGATGGGAGGCGGTGCGGGTGAAGCGCCGCAGGATCGCCTCGGTGGAGGCGGTGCCGACCCGGATCGCGGTGGCGTACTTGATGAGCTGGTCGTAGTTGTTCTCGATGACGTCCCAGCGGATTGGGCGGGTCATCGCGTCGGACAGCCGCTCGTAGGTGTCTTCGTCCTCCCGGCCGGGCCGGTACAACTTGACCTTGTTGATCTGTTTGATGCGGGGCAGCAGGTCGTAGCCCAGGAGCCTGGTCAGCCCAAACCCGATTTCCGACTGGCCATGCGAGTCTACGTAGTTGCCCTCGGCCTGCATGGTGGTGGCGTGCCGCATCATGCCCTCGATCGCGGCGGCGACCTCGGAGGCGGTGCAGTTCAGAAGCTGGCTGTGGATCGCCATCGACCCTTTTTCGATGTGCCAGTACACGAGCACCCCGCGGCCCCCATACCGGGAGTGCCACTCGGTGAAGATGTTGCGGTCCCAGGCTTTGAAGTGCGTGGAGTCCGAGGCCACCGTGGTGGTGCCCTGCCCCCACACGGCCTCGGAGCGGGCCGCGAAGGTGGTATTCGCGATCTCGACACCGGCGGCCTTGAGACCGACGGCGGTCAGGTAGCGGCGGGCAGTGTAGCGGAGCTCTTCCTCGCTGTGCCCGTGCTCGCCGGCCGCGACCGAGCTGATTCCGGAGTTGGTGCCGTATGCGTACGCGATCAGGAGGAGGCGTTCCAGGAGCTTCGCCTCGTCGATCGCCTCGCGGGTGCCCACCGGGGCGAGGGCCTTGAGCATCCCGGTGCGCAGGGCGGCTTCCTTGAGGATGTCGATGAGGGCGACGGTGCCCCACTTCTTGCGGATCGCTTTCTTGAGCTTGCGCAGGTTCTTGGGTTCCTTCTGCGGTTCGGGCTCGGTGAACTTGATCGCGCCGCCTCGGTGCTTGCCGCTGATCGTGACCCAGGGGAGCTTGGGGAGCTTGGTGTCCAGGGCGCCGAGTTCGGCGCGCATCTCGGCCTTCAGCTGGGCGGTGAACAGCTTCGCGTCGCGCGGCTTGTTGAGCTTCTCGTAGTACTCCGCGCGCCTCATCTCGAAGTCGTCGGGCAGGTCGTCGTCGGGGTTGCGCCACTTGTCGGCGCCGACCACCCAGATCTCCTTGCAGCGCAGTCGGTCGCGCAGGGCCTGGAAGACGCATGCCTCGTACACGGTGCGCATGACGCGCTTGGGTCCCTTGTCGGGGGTGAAGATCGCGAATTCCATCCAGTCCTTGCGTACGACGCCGTCGAGCGGGATAGTCTCGCCGAGCGGTAGGTAGGTGGTGGAGGAGTCCTTGTGCCGTTCGATCAGCTTCAGCGCGTCCATGACGGGCTTGTGCTGGTCGTTGGAGGAGCGGAAGTCGAGCACGCCGAGGAGCTTCATCAGCCCGCTGCGGTAGTGGTTGCTGTAGGAGGACTTGAACACCTCCCGCTTGTTGCGGGCGAACTCCGCGTTGGTCGCCTTCATCTCGGCGACCAAATCCTTGAGGGTCTTCTCCCCGCCGGCCGCCGGGTACACCACGGAGCGGACCGAGCCGTCCGGGGCGGCAAGCGAGGCTGCCGCGATCTTCCCGAGGAGCCCGGACTTGCCGCGGACCTTGGTGAACTCGGCGACGAACGCCTCGGTCACCTTCTTCTCCGCCCGCGCGTTGATGCGGTGCACGGTGGAGTTCAGCAGCTCCACCAGGGTGTCGGTGATCTCCCGCTGACGCTGGAACAGCAGGGCTGCGAGCAGGACGCGGCGCACGGGGGCGTCGAAGCGCCGCAGGTGGCTCGGGGAGGCGGCCGATGCTCTGGCCCTCCAGGCGTTGATGACCTGTACGCCGATGCCGGCGAACACGCTGGCCGGGACGCCGACGGCGCGGACCTGCTTAAGCTTGGAGATCTCGTCCAGCAGCGAGTTGAGGCTGACGTTGCCGGGATGAGCCTTGATGTCGGAGAGCACCGACTCCACATCGTCCTCGTCCTCCGCGCCGTCGCCGTCGCCGTCGCCGTCCACGGTCTCGGTGTCGTCGTCCTGTGCACTGTCGGGGGTCGGGTCGGTGAAGACCAGCGCGTCCAGGCGGCGGGGACAGTCCTCTTTCCGGGCGAGGCGTTCGGCGACCTCGGCGACGGCCCGCTCGTCGGCCTGGTACAGCGCGGACCGGATGATTGCGTCGACCTGGGCCGCGGTCGGCGGCTCGATCAGGTCCATGCGCATCTGCCGCAGCAGCTCGGCGCGTACCTGTTCCTCGCGGCGTTCGTCGTGCCAGATCACGTCCACCAGCTGCGAGATGAGCTTGACCTGGTCGGTCAGGCTGCACTCGTGCCACCCGGTCAGATCCCGTAGTTCGCTGCGGTGCCGCTTCGCGGCGCGGGAGGTGAAGTCGTAGAACCCCAGCTCGGACGCGGCGACGCCCACCTGTTTGGCGACGTGCTCGACCGCGTCGGGCGGCAGTTCCAGGCGCATCTTGGGGAACCGGCCGCGCCAGGTCAAAAACTTGAGCTGAACGGCGAAGCCCAGCCTCGTGGCCCCGGTCTTGTTCCGTAACCAGCCCGCCTCGTCGCCGGACAGGGTGAAGTGGTCCACCACCCCGTCCAGACCCAGATCCCGCCCCACTCGACAGCCCCTTCCGTCACCCCCGTGATCAGCATTCGGGCTGGACGGTAGAGGCGCCGCTGTACAGCGCACGCGGATATCTGCGAAACAGTCCGGCAAGGCGGGCGGACCTGGTAAAAGTGTCGGCTTCCGCCCACGTCGTGTCCGGCGGCGAGCGCATTGAAGGAACGTTGCGCCTCGCCCCTGGTGTGGCGGTGCGGGTCAGCCGAGGGTCTTGTGGAGGCCGACGTTGGCCTGGGCGTAGGCGCCTTCGAGGACCGTGTGGCCAGGCCACGGTATCCGGCATTGACCGTTGGAGGGGCTCACCACGTCCCGCAGGACAACGTAGGGAACCTTGAGCGCATGCCATCGCAGCTTGAGCGAAGCACTCTTCAGGGCCCGTATGCCGCCTCAGTTGCGGGGCTGGGAGTCCAGGAAACGGTGGAGGGATGCCGTCATGCTCGCCACGAAGGCGTCACGGGTCCGGTCGGAGACCAGGTCCAGGGACAGGTACGGGTTGAGGTCCTCCAGCTCCACGAGGAGTAGTTCGCCTTCCCGGGTGCGGCAGGCGTCCACGCGCTGGATGCCGTGGTCGAGAGTGTTCCAGTCGATGAAGGGCCGGGCGAAGGCCAGGTCGGCGTCGGTGGGCTCGTAGGGCTCAAGGACCCAGCGCCGCTCAGGGTCGGGGGCGTGAAGGGCGTACTGGAAGGCGTCGTCGACGTAGTAGAAGGACACCTCGTAGCGGAAGTCGATGCGCGGCTGGACCAGGATGTCGCCGTAGGCCAGGTCGCCCAGCTGCTCGCGGGGCACGAAGGTCAGGCCGATGGAGTCCGCGCCCGCTTTCGGTTTGACCGCGTACTGGGCGGCCTCGGGCAGCAGATGCATGTCCTCGGGCCGGTCGATGGTGGGGATGACCGGGTATCCGGCGGCGGTCAGGTCCAGCAGGTACTGCTTGCCGGCCATGTCGCCGCGGCCGGTCAGCGGGTTGTAGACCCGGATGTCACGGGCCATGGCCTGCTCCCGGAAGGCGTCGTACTCCTTCTGGTAGTGCAGCACGGGCCCGCTGTTACGGACCACGACCACGTCGAAGGCGTCCATCAGGGCGGCGGCATCCAGCGGGTGGCACAGGGCGATGTCGAAGCTGTCGCGCAGTCGGGAGGTCAGGAAGATGTCCTCGTCGCAGTAGCGTCGCCCCCGGGCTGGGTAGGCGAGGTCGGTCACGAACAGGACTCTGCGGCGGTCGGGCATCGTGCATCTCCTTAGACGGTGACTCAAACTTATCTATCCCGCGGGACACGGCCTCGGGCAGCCGCGTGGTCGTGGGACGCCAGCACGCCAGTACCGGCTCCCGCCCACGTCGCGTCCGGCGGCGAGGGCATCAAGGAACGCTGCGCTTGGTGTCGGTGCAGTCAGCCGAAGGTCTTGTGGAGACCGACGATGGCCTGGGCGTAGGCGCCTTCGAGGACCATGCTGGCCTCTTCGGGCGTAGTGCCGTCGACGGCGTCGAAGGTGGACTGCCAGGTCAGAAAGGCGCCGCCGGTGTCGGAGACGGCCTGGACCCGGAGGGTCGAACGGTATCCGCTGACTGGCAGCGGTGCGTCGACGATCTCGTAGGTCAGGGTCCGTCGGGCGTCGTCCAGGGCCACAAGTTGTTCCCGGTAGGTGCTGCCGTCCGTGCCGGTCAGGAGGCGGATCGCGCCGGGCGTGAACTCGCTCTCGCCTTCGACGATGGCACTGTCCTGGATGGCCGGGTGCCAGTCGGGAAGTCCGTTGAACCGTCGTACGACGGCCCATATGTCCTCTGCGGAGCTGGTGAAGGCCGAGCTCCAGTACGCATGTGCCATGGCCGGTGGTCCTCTCGTTTCGGGGTGGCGGGCGACCGTGTAAGTGGCCGCCCGCCGTCTTCTCTGCTTGTCGTGCGGGGGACGGGAGCCCCGTCTCACCAGTTCTGGCGAGTCGGGGAGATGATCAGGTCGTTGACGTTGACGTCAACGGGCTGGTCGAGGGCGTAGACGACGGCGTCGGCGATGGCCTCGGGGTTGATGGCGATGGCGTTGAGTTCCTGGGCGGCCTGGCGTCCGGCGGGGTCGGTGACCTTGTCGGCCCAGCCGGTGTCGATGACGCCGGGGCTGATCGTGGACGCCTTGATGCCTTCGCGGACGCTGAGTTCCCTGCGCATGGACTCGGTCATGGCCTGGACGAAGAACTTGGTGGAGCTGTAGACCCCGGCGCCGTCGCCGACCTGGTGACCGGCCACCGAGTCCATGTTCAGGATGTGACCGGACTTCTGGCGCAGCATCACCGGAAGAACGGCGTGGACGCCGTTGAGGTACCCGCGGATGTTCACGTCGATCATCCGGTTCCAGTCGTCTATCGCTCCGTCCTTCCAGAAGGAGAACAGCATCAGGCCCGCATTGTTGACCAGGACGTCGATCCGCCCGAACCGCTCGACCGCGAAGTCGGCCAGCGCCTGGACGTCCTGTGCGTCGGCGACGTCGGTGAGCCTGGCGACGGCGGTGCCGCCGGCCTTCTCGATGTCGGCGACCAGCTGGTCGAGGGCTTCCTGGCCGCGGGCTGCGGCGACGACTGTGGCGCCGCGGGCGGCGAGTGCCTTGGCGCTGACGGCGCCGATGCCGGAGGAGGCGCCGGTGATGACGACGACCTTGCCTTCAAGGTGGTTCATGGGGATCTCCGTGTGAGGTGTCCGGCACGTCTTCCCTGGTAAGGACAGTGCGGCCGGTGGTGATGAAAGCGGCAGGGCATCAGCGCTTGCGGCGCTTGACGACGTAGGCGTACTGGTCCGGCCAGTTCGGCTCGGCATCGAGTGCGAGGGCGGCGTGCTGTGCCCAGTACGGGTTGCGCAGGAGTTCGCGGCCGAGGAAGACGGCGTCGGCCTGGCCGGAGGTGATGACGTCCTCGGCCTGCTGCGGCTCGGTGATGATGCCGACGGCGGCGGTAGGGATGCCGGCCTGGTCGCGGGCCTGGGCGGCGAAGGGGACCTGGTAGTTCGGACCGGCGACGATCTTCGCGTCGCGGACCATGCCGCCGGTGGACACGTCGAGCAGGTCCACGCCGTGGGCCTGGAGCTCCTTGGCGAGGCGGACGGTGTCCTCGGAGGTCCACCCCTCGCGCGTGTCCTCGGGGTTCTCGGTGAGCCAGTCGGTCGCGGAGGTGCGGAAGAAGACCGGCAGGTCGGCGGGCCACACGGCGCGGACGGCGTCGACGACTTCGAGGGCGAAGCGGATGCGGTTGGCGAAGCTGCCGCCGTAGGCGTCGGTGCGGTGGTTGGAGACCGGGGAGAGGAAGGAGTTGATGAGGTAGCCGTGGGCGCCGTGGACCTCGGCGACCTCGAAGCCGGCGGCCAGGGCGCGCTGGGCGGAGTCGGCGAAGTCGCGGACGAGCTGCTGGATCTCGGCGACGGTCAGCTCGTGGGGGGCGGTCAGTCCGTCGTACGCCATCGGGCTCGGGGCGACGGGCTGCCAGCCGCCCTCGCTCTCGGGCAGGGCCCGGTCGGACAGCCAGGGCTTGTCGACGGACGCCTTGCGGCCGGCGTGCGCGAGCTGGATGGCCGGGACGGAGCCGTGGGCCTTGATGGCCTGGGTGATCCGCGTGAACGCCTCCTGCTGGCGGTCGTTCCACAGGCCCAGGTCCCAGGGGCTGATCCGCCCGTCCGGGCGGACACCGGTGGCCTCGGCCATCACCAGGCCCGCGCCGCCGGCCGCGCGGGAGGCCAGGTGGGTGAGGTGGAAGTCCGTCGGCACACCGGTCATCCAGACCCGGTTGGGTATCTGGAGGGATCGCAGCTTGAGGGGGGTGAACAGGGCACTCACGGCTGAGTCTTCTTTCATGGTGGTGTGCTGGTTGTCCCGGCCGGGCCTGGCCGCCGCCTTCGGCGGCTGACCTGGCCCTTCCTGGTGTTCGGAACGCGTTCAGGCGCCGGCGAGCGTGTCCAGGGCGTCCACGATCGGGGTGGTGCCGCCGATGACCTCGACGGTCCGGCCGTCCAGCCGGGGGTCTTCGAGGAGGGCGAGCAGGACGGCGGAGACGTCGGCGCGGGGAATCGGGCCGGTGCCGGTGCGGTCACCGAGGTTGACCCGTCCGGTCCCCGGATCGTTGTTCAGCAGGCCGGGGCGGACGATCGTCGCCCGGGGATTGCTCCGGGCGCGGACGGCGTCCTCGGCGGCGGCCTTGGCCCGCATGTAGATGCCGAACTCCTGCTCGAAGTCTGCCGGGTCGGCCCGCAGGTGGTCGCCCATGGCGGAGACGAGCAGGTAGCGGCCGACTCCGGCAGCCTCGGCGGCGTCCGCGAGGAGGACCGCAGCGTCGCGGTCGACGGTCTCCTTTCGGGCCGATCCGCTGCCCGCCCCGGCGCCGGCGGCGAAGACGACAGCGTCCGCACCGGCCAGATGCCCGGCGAGTTCGCTCACCGTGGCCTTTTCCAGGTCGAGCACGATGGTCTCGGCGCCGGCCTCGGCAAGGTCAGCGGCGTAGGCCGGGTTCCGTACGAGCCCTGCCACCGAGTGGCCGCGCTCGGCCAGGAGCTTCTCCAGGATGAGGGCGATCTTGCCGTGCCCTCCGGCGATCACGACCTTCATGATCAGGCCGGCAGGCGGGTGTCGACGACGAAGCTGACCTCGATGAGCTGGCCCGGGAAGAACAGCGTGGCGACGCCGATCGTGCTGCTGGTGGGGCGATGGTCACCGAAGTAGGCCAGGTTCGCCGCCGCCATCGCCATGTTGTACTTCGGCAGGTCGACGATGTACTGGACTTCCGAGATGACCTGGTTGCGGGTCGCCCCGTAGTGGGCCAGGACCTTCTCGAAGTTGGCGTAGGACTGCTGAAGCTGGGCGTCGAAGTCGTTCGCGTGGATGAAGTTGCCCTCTTCGTCGTGGGACAGCTGCCCGGAGACGTAGATGGTGTCGCCGGCCTTGATGGCCTGGGCGAACCCGAACTCCTTCTCGCCGGAGACGTCGTGGCTGTAGGAATCGATGGCGGTCATGGTGCTTCTCCTTGCTGATGGTGCTGTCGTTGAGGTGCGGGTGTGAGCTCAGGCGGCCGCGAGGCGGGTGACGGCGTCCGCGACGGGGGTGTCACCGGAGGTGAGCTCGACGATCACGCGGCTGAGGGCCGGCGCGTGCAGGGCGGCGTCGAGGAACGCGGCGACGTCGTCGCGGTGCACGTCGCCGTACTCGACGGCGGGACCGGCGGTGATGTGGCCGGTGCCGGGGGTGTCCAGAAGGGTTCCGGGACGGACGATCAGCCAGTCCAGGCCGGTACGGGTCAGATAGACGTCGGCGGTCTTCTTGACCTTGATGTAGTGCTCGAAGCCCTCACTACGTGTCCCGTCGCGCAGCGCGTCGGGGAACACCGAGACGAGGACGAACCGCGCCACCCCGGCCAGCGCGGCCGCGTCGGCGGCCTTTTGAAGGCCACGGCCGTCGATGAGGGTCGTCTTGTCCTGACCGGTGCCGTGTGCGCCGGCCGAGAAGACCACGGCGTCATGGCCGCGCATCTTGCCGGCCAGGTCATCGACCGAGTCGGCGATGAGATCACCGATCACCGGAGTCCCGCCGGCCGCCCGCACGGTCTCCCCCTGAGCGGGCCCGCGGTGCATGCCGGTCACAAAGTCACCGCGTTGGGTGAGGAGTTGAGTGAGGCGGCGGCCGACTCCTCCGGCAGCGCCGATCTGGAACACCTTCATGAGCTCGTCCCGTCTTTCGCGTGTGGGGGTGGGTGGTGCCGACCGCCGGTCAGGCGGCGAACACCTGCGAGTCGTCGGCGAACGCCTTGAACTCCAGCGCGTTGCCGGCCGGGTCGAGGAGGAACATCGTCCACTGCTCGCCCTTCTGGCCCGCGAAACGCACGTACGGCTCGATGACGAACTCGGTGCCCGTCGCCCGAAGCCGCTCGGCGAACTCCTGGAAGGCCTCGACCGTCAGAACCAGACCGAAGTGCGGCACGGGTACGTCGTGGCCGTCGACCGGATTGTGTATGCGCTGTGCGCGCTTCGGCGCCAGGTGCGTGACGAACTGATGGCCGTGCAGATTCCAGTCCACCCACGTGTCGGCACTGCGGCCCTGCTCCAGGCCCAGGACGTCGCCGTAGAAGCGGCGCGCGGCAGCCAGGTCGTCGACCGGCACGGCCAGGTGGAAGCGGGGGATCGGGGAGTCGAGAACGGTCATGGCACTGCCTTCCTGCCGGGGAGCGGAGCGGCCCGTGGGCGATCCTGCTCGACTTGTCCTAATGTTGACATCACGACAACGTCCGAATGTTAACATTAGGTCATTGGTGGAGGAGGTGCAATTCGGGCATGAGTGATCAGGGCAAGGTGGCCCCGGCTCGCCGCCGGGGTCTGGCCGACGAGGTCGCGGACCGCATCCGCGAGGCCATCTTCAACGGGGCCTACGCCCCGGGCGAGCAGCTGCGCGAGGTGGAGCTGTCCGGCGAGATGGATGTCAGCCGCGGCCCGGTGCGCGAGGCGCTGCGGCTGCTGGAGCGCGAGGGCCTGGTGCACTGTGCGTGGCACCGGGGCACGACGGTGACGACGCTGTCCGCCGAGGACGTGGCTGAGCTCGACAGCCTGCGCGGCGCGTTGGAGGACCTCGCCGTACGGCAGGTGATCGCCCACGCCTCGGACGAGGACCTCGCGTCCATCGCGAAGACGGCCGACATGATGGAGCGGGCCGGCGATGCGCACGAGATGGTGCGCCTTGACATCGCCTTCCACGACGCGGTGTTCGCCGCCGCAGGACACCAGCGCCTCGCCGACGCCTGGGACGGCATACGGTGCCAGGTCCACCTGTTCCTGCTGACCCGGATCGGCCGCAGCACCGTCGGCTACCTCGACTG
>NZ_JAGMUK010000154.1 GCF_019049245.1 Streptomyces sp. AC555_RSS877
GCTAGGGCCTGTCCGGCGGATCATGCCGCAGACGCGGGGCCTGGCACGCCGATCTGCGGCGTTGTCGTCGGTTGCCGACTCCCCCACTCTCGACCTCGCTCGAGCGGGGGGACCCCCATCGCGTCGACGCCCTCCTCCGCCTCGCAGCTCGACGCACCAGGCCCCGCTCACCTGCGTCGACGAGGCGCCGCGGATGTCCTGCGAC
>NZ_JAGMUK010000155.1 GCF_019049245.1 Streptomyces sp. AC555_RSS877
TGAGCTTGAGGATCGTTGTCACTGTGAAGTACGTGCCCGACGCCACTGGCGACCGGCACTTCGCCGATGACCTGACCGTCGACCGGGACGACGTCGACGGTCTGCTCTCCGAACTGGACGAGTACGCGGTCGAGCAGGCGCTGCAGATCTCGGAGAACTCCGACGACGACGTCGAGGTCACCGTCCTGACCATCGGCCCCGAGGACGCCAAGGACGCGCTGCGCAAGGCGCTGTCCATGGGCGCCGACAAGGCCGTCCACGTCGAGGACGACGACCTGCACGGCACCGACGCCATCGGCACCTCCCTGGTGCTGGCCAAGGCGATCGAGAAGGCCGGCTACGACCTGGTGATCTCGGGCATGGCGTCCACCGACGGCACCATGGGTGTCGTCCCGGCGCTGGTCGCCGAGCGTCTGGGCGTGCCGCAGGTGACGCTGCTGTCCGAGGTGTCCGTCGAGGACGGCACGGTCAAGGGCCGCCGCGACGGCGACTCCGCCTCCGAGCAGCTGGAAGCCTCCCTGCCGGCCGTCGTGTCGGTCACCGACCAGTCGGGCGAGGCGCGTTACCCCTCCTTCAAGGGCATCATGGCGGCCAAGAAGAAGCCGGTTCAGTCCTGGGACCTGTCCGACCTGGACATCGAGGCCGAGGAAGTCGGGCTGGAGGGCGCCTACACGGTCGTCGCCTCCGCGGCCGAGCGCCCGGCGCGCACCGCCGGCACGATCGTCAAGGACGAGGGCGAGGGCGGCAAGCAGCTCGCTGAGTTCCTCGCGGGCCAGAAGTTCAT
>NZ_JAGMUK010000156.1 GCF_019049245.1 Streptomyces sp. AC555_RSS877
GCGGCCGAGCGCCCGGCGCGCACCGCCGGCACGATCGTCAAGGACGAGGGCGAGGGCGGCAAGCAGCTCGCTGAGTTCCTCGCGGGCCAGAAGTTCATTTGAGAAAGGTCACTGATCCATGGCTGAAGTTCTTGTCTACGTCGACCACGTGGACGGCGCCGTCCGCAAGCCCACCCTGGAGCTGCTGACCCTGGCCCGTCGCATCGGAGAGCCGGTCGCCGTCGCCCTCGGCGCGGGTGCGCACAACACCGCCACCGTGCTGGCCGAGCACGGCGCGGCCCGGGTGCTGGTCGCTGACGCCCCGGAGTTCGCCGACTACCTGGTCGTCCCGAAGGTGGACGCCCTCCAGGCCGCGTACGAGGCCGTCTCCCCGGCCGCTGTCCTGGTCCCCTCCTCCGCCGAGGGCAAGGAGATCGCCGGCCGTCTGGCGCTGCGCATCGGCTCCGGCATCATCACCGACGCCGTCGACCTCGAGGCCGGCGAGGCGGGCCCGGTGGCCACCCAGTCGGTGTTCGCCGCCTC
>NZ_JAGMUK010000157.1:0-12013 GCF_019049245.1 Streptomyces sp. AC555_RSS877
CGGTGTAGCCGATCCGGGCGCGGGTGTCGATGACGATGCCGCCGGTGGTCGCCGCCTGCTGCCGTGCTCTGGCGCGGATCTGCGGCTGCCACCTCTTCCTGACCTCGGTCTCCAGCCGCGAGGCGAGGTCCGGGCGGGGCTTTTTGATCTGGTCCTTCACGTACCGCTCGACGGTGCGCTGGGAGATCCGCAGCATCTGGGCGACCGCTCTGGTGCCCTTGAGCTGTTTGACCAGGTACCGCATCTGCGCGCCCGCGCTCTTCGGGATCGGGCGCGTGAACGCCCGCTGCACCGCCTGTTCCAGGCCCTGGCCGAACACGCTCATCGCCCTCTACTCCCCGTTGTCCTGGTCGGTGACGGTGCCGTCCTTGATGTAGCGGGCGAGGTTGAGCTCCGGCGCCTGGAACTGCTCGCGGACGCCCTCGCCCCACAGCACGCTCTGGGTGCCCTCCCACTTGACCAGCCCAGGGTTCACCCCGAGCTTGAAGCCGCCCGGCAGGGGCTTGCCGTCCCGGTAGGGCAGGAAATCCAGCGGGCTCTCGCCGTCGGCCGCGTACACGGCACAGTCGGACAGGACCGCGACCGGGTACTGCCCCGTGAACGCCGCGTGCTTGACGATCTTGCGGTGCAGGTTGATCCGGGTGCGGGAGATGACGGCCGCGCGGATGTCCGGCCGCCACGTCGGGCGGGACAGGGCCCGCCACGGCCGGCCGGGCTTCCAGCCCTCGCCGCGCGGGCGCTCGCGCAGCTTGCCCAGGCCGCCCTTGACGGTCGCCTTGATCGCGGACGCCACGATCGCCAGGTCCGGGTCGCGTTGCCGGTAGCCGTCCATCGCTGCCAGGAAATCGGCAGGCGGCAGCTCCGCGTGCACGCCGAGGTCGGCCATCGTGGCGAGGTAGGCGTCGCGCAGCCGCTGGTACCAGGCGTCCAGATAGCGGCCGTTCTCGTAGCGGACGTACGCCTCGATCGGCGTGACGTCGTAGCCGAGCTCCACCGCGTACGCCACGGTCGGCGTCGCGTACCAGGCCGGGCCCTGCGGTTGCTCGCCCTTCGGCGTGAATGGGCTGGGCATCAGACTCGCGTCCAGGTCCGCCCACTTGTCCTTGGCGACCTTCACGCGCGACAGGTCCACCTGGCTGAGGTCGACCAGCCAGGAGCCGGGCAGCTTCGCATCGAACACCGGCGCCTGGACATGCGTCGGCGCGCCGAGGCCGACGACGAGGCCGTTCGCGCCGGCGGCGAAGGCCATGTTCACGTCGATGCCGACCAGGTGCCGCAGGGTGCATTCAGCGTCGGTGAGCGGCCGCGCCCAGTCGTACGCCTCCTCGAACAGCTTCTCGTCGGGGCCGCGGACATGGAAGCGCGGCAGGTCCGCCAGGAGCGGGTGCCCGTCGGGAGCTTCGCACGGCGCGCAGTCCACCGGCTCCTTGCCGAGGCTGCCGGGGTTGCGCTCGGAGTGCCGCTTCCCCGTCGCGTCGGGCTCGGAGGCGCGGGTCGGTGGATGCAGGGCGGTCATCAGCTCCAGGCCGGTCACGGCGGCCGATCCGCGCGGGGTCATCACCCGCGACGCGTACACGCCCAGCACGCGCGCGAGGTCCGCCGACGGAAGCTGCCGGGCCTCGCCCCAGTGCCGGGAGTCGAGCGCGTTCCACGACGGGATGCACAACTGCACGCAGGCCCGCTCCGAACCGGTGGCCGGGCGGTAGATCCTCGCCCACGGACCGAACCCGCGCTTGGTGAGCTTCCACTCCGCACGCACCAGCTGCTTGATGACCTTGTGGCCCTCCGGGATCCGCCCTGCCAGACGCTCCTCCTGCGTGAGGGCGACCGGCAGGCCGTAACGCTCCAGCGCAGACTCGGTGAGCACCAGCAGCGGGTCGGCGTCCTTGCCCGGCCCGGACAGCTTCGGCTGCCCGAGCTTCGCCTCCTTCAGGGTCCAGTCCACCAGTGCCGGGATGCTCTTGGCGGACACGTCCAGGACCAGGCCGCCGACGCAGTACGCGTACACCTGGCCGTCGGCGTCGACGTCGACGACCGCCAGCGGGCCGTTCTCGAAGCGCGAGTCGGTGCCATCCGCCGGACTTCCAGCCGCGACAGCCTTCCGCTCGACGGGGCGGCGCGACGCCGACGACGGCTTGGAGGTGCGCGCCGGACCGGGCGCGGCAGCCGGAGGCACGGCTCTGGCGGCGGGGCGGGTCCGGGTCGTCTGCCCGGTCGTCATGGCCTCAGCCTCGGGCGCTGCGTCTGTGGGCGCAGGCTGTGCCTGCGGAGCCGGGGCGGGAGCACTCGAGGACCTGGCCGGAACGGCCGTGCCTTGAACGGGCCCCGTGACGTCGGGGTCGGCGGGGTAGAGCTCCGCGAGCTTGCCGAGCAGTCGTGCGTACGCCTCGCGTTCCGGCGGCCGCGGCTCGGTCTTGCCGGACTCCCAGCCGCTGACGGTTGCCCGCCGAACGTCCAGCGCTGAGGCCACTTCGTCCAGCGTCAGACCGTGCGCCTGGCGCAGCCGCTTACGCTCCGTCGGCGGCGGCAGAGCAGACCGGGACGCAACCAGCGCATCAATCCGATCGAACAACTCGGACATGGACCACCTCCTGGGCAACATCCTAACCCACGAACCGTACGGATTGCGTATCTCTTTCGTACGTATCGCGTACGAAATACGTACGGGAGACTGGCCGGCCGGGCTCAGGCGAGGGCGGCGACCAGCAGGGTGAAGGCGGCGATGATGACGGCGACGCGGACGTAGTGGAAGCGTTCCCAGCGGCGCATCTGCTGCTTCCAGTCGGCGGGCCGGTTGTCCGGGGTCCACGTCTTGTTCCGGTTGTTGATCGGGACGAGCAGCAGGAGCGACATGACCACACTGAGAAGCAGCAGCGCGCCGGCGGTGACGACGAGGCCGGTGCCGCGGTCGTGCCATCCGGCGACGGCCCAGACCGCGACGAGGACGAGCGAGCCGATGTACCAGACCGGCATCACGGCGCCGAGCATCCGGCCTCCGTGGGCATGGCCGAGTTGGCCACTGTCCTCGGGGAGCGCGTTGAGGATCGGGTGCATGACGAAGGCGACGGAGAACTCCACCCCCACCATCACCCCGACGAGCACGGTGGTGACGACCTCGAGTGCGTTGAGCATGATGACCCTCCAGGAATCTAGCGTTGCTAGCTGATGAGGCAACGCTAGTACTACTGCCGCTCGATTGTCTAGCAGTGCTAGAGTCGAATCATGTCGGTACAGGAACGCAAGGAGCGCGAACGGGCGGGCCGCGAGCGCCTCATCGTGGCCACGGCCCGCGAACTCGCCGAGCAGCAGGGCTGGGACGCGGTCACCACCCGCCGGCTCGCCGAGCGAATCGAATACAGCCAGCCCGTCCTCTACAGCCATTTCCGCGGCAAGCGCGAGATCATCGGCGCCGTCGCCCTCGAGGGCGCCGCCGAGCTGGCCGCGGGGGTGCGCGCCGCGACCGCCGCCGCAGACGGCCCGCGCGAGCGGGTGTACGCCCTCGCCCGCGCCTACCTCGACTTCGCCGCACGCAACCCGGCGGTCTACGACGCCCTGTTCCAGCTCGACGGCGGCCTGGCGTATGCGCAGGAGGACACCCCGGAGCCGCTGAAGGACGCCTTCGCCGCCCTGCTGGAGAGTCTCGCTGAGGTCGCCGGGGACGGCGTCCACCCCGGAGTGTTCACCGAGACGTTCTGGGCGGCCCTGCACGGACTTGCCACCCTGACCCGGGCGCGACGGCTCCCGCCGGAGGACACCGAGCGCAGGGTGGAGCTGCTGGTGGACCGGCTCTCCATGGTCTGACACACCAAGTGAAGTGCGCGGCGAGGTCGTCCAGGCGCACGGCCACGGAGCGATTGCTGTTGATCCAGTGTGAGTCGCGCCAAGGCGGCAACCGGGAGCGGCGGGAGTTCCGAGCCCGGTCCTTGACGGTCTCCACGCCGCCGTACCAACCTGGCGGGGCGGGCGTCGACGGCTCGGGCAGCAGGCTCGGAGCGCTGCGTCGGCGGGCCGCGGAGCGCTCCGAGTAAGCCGGTCAGAACGTGCAGGTGTCCATCCAGCCCGTGACCAGGGATGTGTCGTTCCTGTCGGCGTCACGCACCGGACCGCACAGGAACGGGCTGAAACGGGTGTCGGCACGCAGCCAGAGGCTGAGGAACGACACGATCCACTTGCCCTGTTTGGCCTTGTTGCCGTAGCCCGTCATCGGACACAGATGGTCGCCTGGAACCTCGATGTAGAGCTTCTCGGCCTGGGACATGGAGTTGTACCAGGGCACCGCGTAGCTGTTGCCGTGGGCGACGGGGTCGCTTTGACAGGTCAGGAAGAGCGTGGGCTCGGTGACTGCCGAGAAGTTCACGTTCGGGTAGTACGGGGCCGTCGGAACACCCGCCCGGAAGCGCGGGTCGTCGCGGAGGGCCGCCATGACGCCACCGCCGCCCATCGAGTGACCGGCCGCGCCGAGCGTGCCGTTGAGCTTCCCGGATATCGGGTTGCCAGGGGCGTTGCCGAGCGCGAGCAGCTGGGTACCGGCGGCCGTGATCTGGCGGCCGCGCGATGCGGGATCGTCGGCGAGTGTGTGGGTTCCGACGTTGATGACGACGAAGCCCCAGGAGGCGAGGCGGGGTGCGAGCCACTGCAGGTTCTGCTGTGTGCCCTGATAACCCGGCATCAGTACGACACCCGGGTACGAGCCACTGTTCGTGGGGTACGTGACCGTGCCTGAGCCGTACCCGCTCGGGCTGGGAACGGTGTAGGTGGCGGTGGTCAGCGGCCCATTGGTGGCCTCCAGGGAAGCGGTCGTCGGGTCCGGGATGCCGTTGCCCGGAGGGGTGCCCTCACCGGAGCCGTACACCTGGAACTCCCACAGCGAGTAGCCGTAGGCGGTGCCGCGCTGGGTGCCGTGGAAGCGGACGTACCGGCCGTTGCCGTTCACGTCGAGTGCCTGCACGCCGCCGGTGCTGGTCGTGGTCGAGTAGATGGTGGTCCAGGCGGTGCCGTTGTCGGAGGCCTGGATCTGGAACGCGCGGGCGTACGCGGCCTCCCAGCGCAGCACCACTCGGCTGATGGTGGCGGTGGCGCCCAGGTCGACTTCCAGCCACTGCGGATCGCGGAACGTGCTCGACCAGCGCGTCCCGGTGTCGCCGTCCACCGCCGCCGACGCGGGAGTGGACGCGTTCTCGGTGGATGAGGAGGTCGCGGGTTTGCCCTGGGACAGCAGGTCGGCGGCGGCCGCCGGCGGGGCGGCGGCTGTCAGCAGAGCCAGCGCCAAGCCGATGGTGGTGACCAGAGAGATCAGCGCCGCCATGGCACGGGGTCGGGTCCGTAACGGTGCGGCCGTGTGAGGGGAACTATTGGATGGACGCATTGCTTTACCTCCGGGTAGCGGTGAGAGCGCGGTAACCGGACAGCGGGGTGCGCCCGCGTTGTGAGGGCTGCCCGGTGCGCCGGGACGTGATCTCTCACAGTGCGGAAGGAAAGAAGAAAGGAAGGGACACCGCGTGCGGCGGCTACCGGGACTGTGCGAAGAGCCAGTCGATGACCACGTCGTTCTCGTACGTCTGGGCCCATGAGAGGTGTGGGTTCACCGGTGTCGTTCCGGGCGTGTAGCTCGTGAACAGTACGTGACTGCTCGCGGCCCGGGCCTGGCGTAGGAGTTCCCGGGACCGGGCCTCGAACTGTGCCTTCGGCAGATCGTTGGCCCACTCCCCACGGCTGACCCGAGCACCGGCGGTCTCCAGCGCGTTCATCAGTGTCCAGGTGCCGGGCTTGCCGAAGCGGCCCTCCCGGTAGGGGACGACCGGGTCGTCGACGGAGTGGTCGGCCCAGATCGGGATGTGCGTGATCCTGTCCATGGTGGCCGAGTCGCCCCAGCCGGCCGTGGGCAGGGCAGCCGCGAACACGTCGGGTCGCTTCGCCAGCAGGCTGTAGATACCGCGCGCACCCGAGGACAGGCCGACGAGATAGACGCGGGCTGTGTCCACGTTTCGGGAGTGCTCGCTCACGAACGTGTCGAGGAGTTCGATCAGAGCGGCCTGGACCTTGGCGTCGGTCCAGTCCGTGCCGTCGGGTCCGTCCATGGGACGGGGCAGGGGTACTTGCGGAGAGAGGACGAACGCCGGGTCGCGGCGCTGGCGTTCCGGTTGGGCGAACGTGACCGCGATCCGGTTGGAGGTGAGCTGGGTCATGTTGTTGTCCGCGACTTCGCCACCGCCATGAAGGGTGACGACGAGTGGGTACCGCTTGGGCGTTCGCGGGTTACGCATTAATCCCTGAGGCTGGTACAGCCGGAAGTCCAGTTCGAAGCCTGCGGAGTCGGTGAAGGAACCGGCGGTGAAGTCGTCGACCACGGGAGTGATGACGTCGTCGTTGCGGCTCGCGAACGGACCGGCCCTGAGCACTGGTTCGCCTTCCGGGGTGTGCACATCAGCCACTTGTCTGACGGAGTAGGCCCGGTCGAGCGGAAGGGGGTCGGTGCCGGCGGCCCGCGCGTTGGAGTCGTTCGGGTCGAGTTCGATGATCAGGCGGTCCCCCGGCCGTCCGGGGTGAGATCGGTCGTCCACCTCGGCGGCGGTGCTGGAGTAGACCCGGGTCACCGTGCGAGCCGCTGTGTGCCCGCCCACGGTGGCCTTCACCAGGAAGGCCGAGGGCGGGATCACCGCGCCGCGTAGGTCAATGCGATGCGCGTACTGGAGGGCGACGGCTGTCACGAGCCAGTTGTTCCTCGGCGTCACCCGCGTGATGAGGTCCGTTCGCAGGACCGGATTGAGTCCGGAGGCCGCTTGTCGTCCTTGTGATGTGGCTGTCGTGGTGGCGGCGGCCGCGGCGGTTGCCGTGCTCACGGCCGGCGCCACGACCGCACCCGCTGTGACTGCGAGCGCCGTACGCCTGGTGATCCGTCTCATGCGTCCTCGTCTCGGTCTTGTGGTGCACCCGGACCGGGTGTCTGGTGTGGGTGGAGGTGTTCGCCGTCCTCCGGACTCCCGGAAGCCGGCGGCGCGTTGGAAGTCTGAGCGGCATGTGCGGTGGCTACCGGGAGCCGCGGCCGGCGGGGACTCCGCTCGGGCGACGGAACACCGGTCACAGGGGGAACGCACCCGTCAGCAGGGCTCCGGCGGTCATGACCAGGGTGGTGGCGAAGGCCCAGCGGAAGATGAAGCGCTGGTGTTCGCCGAGCGACACACCGCTCATGCCGACCAGGATGAACGTGGACGCGGTGAGCGGACTGAGCGGGAACCCCGTGGTCATCTGGCCGAGGATGGCGGCCCGGGCGACCTCCGCCGGGTCCGTGCCGAAGCCCTGCGCGGTCTCGGCGAGTACGGGCAGTACGCCGAAGTAGTAGGCGTCCGGGGTGAAGACGAGGCTCAGCGGCATGCCGGTGACGGCCACCGCCACGGGCAGGTGCGAGCCGAAGGAGTCGGGGACGACGGAGACGAGCGCCTCTGCCATCTCGTCGATCATTTTGGTGCCGGTGAGGATCCCGGTGAGGACGCCGGCCGCGAAGATCATCGTGGTGACCAGGACCACGCTCTTGGCGTGCTTGTCGAGCAGCGCCTGTTGCTGTTCCCAGGTGGGGTGGTTGACCAGCACCGCGATCGCGAACCCGAGGACGAACAGCACGGGAAGTGGCAGCACTTCCCGGATCAGGCAGACCAGGAGGGCGACGGTGAGCGTGAGATTGAAGATGTTCAGCCAGGTCCGCGACAGCGGCGGGACCCGGACGGTGCCGGGCCCGTCCCCGGGAGCCCGGAGGGCCTGACGCTCCCCGTCAACCGTCGCGGAAGTGGCGTGCTCACTCGACTCGGCTTCCGTGGTCGCCGTGACCGTCGTCGAAGGGGCAAGTTCACGGTCGTCCCGCTTGTCCTCGGCCCCCCACACGTCCGTGGCCGGACCCTGCGGGGACAGCGCGGCAAGACGGTTGCGTTCCCGGCGGCCGAGCAAGTAGGAGGCCACCAGCACCCAGGCGACACCGAAGCCCATGGCGGGCAGCACGGGGGTGAAGACCTCGGAACTGTCCAGCTTCAGTGCCGCCATGGCTCGTACGGTCGGGCCACCCCAGGGGACCATGTTCATCACGCCCGCGCCCAGGCAGACCACTCCGGACAGCACCAGGGGGTTCATACCCAGCCTCTGGTAGACCGGCAGCAGTGCGGAGACGGTGATGAGGAAGGTGGAGGCGCCGTCGCCGTCCAGTGCCACGCACAGGGTGAGGACGGCCGTGGCGACGGTGATCCGCAACGGGTCGCCCTGCGCCACCCGCAACAGACCGCGGATCAGCGGGTCGAAGAGGCCGGCGTCCACCATCAGGCTGAAGTACAGGACCGCGAAGGCGATCATGATGCCGGTGGGGGCCACCTTGGACAGCCCGTCGAGAATGAACTCGCCCAGATCGCCCGCGAATCCGCCGATGAGCGCCGCCAGCACCGGAAGCAGGATCAGAGCGACCAGTACCGAGGCGCGTTTGGTCATGGTGAGCAGCAGGAGGACGGCGATCGTGGCGAAGCCCAGGGCTGCCAGCATGGCGGCGCTCGCTTTCTCGGGGACGGCCCTCGGCGGCGGTGGGCGGGGCTGGGCGGAGGGAGGCAGGCCGAGGTGTTACGCGAGAGTTTCGGAGCACCGGCGGATCGGTGTCCAGCATCAAACCGAGATCTGTCCATGCGATAAGCGCATCAATCCAGGCGGGCGAGCCCTATGCTCGTCGGCCATGGAGGCCACCACCCTGCGTCAACTGGCGGCATACGCGGCCGTCGCCCGAGCCGCGAGCTTCACCGCGGCCGCCGCGGAGATGCACGTGTCCCAGTCCTCACTCAGCCGCGCGGTCGCGGATCTGGAGCGACAGCTCGGCGTGCAACTCCTCGAACGGGACACCCGAAACGTGCAGTTGACCGCGGCGGGCGTCGAGGCCCTGCGTGTCGCCGAACAGATCGTCACCGCTCACCGGGCAGGCATGAAGGAGCTCAGGCGATACCTGCTCGGCGAGTCGGGAACGGTCGCCGTGGCCACCCTCCCCTCGGTTGCCGCGGTGCTCCTGCCGCAGGTGATCTCCGACTTCCGCGAGCGGCGGCCACAGGTGGCGGTACGACTCCTCGACGGCCTGGAACGGTCGGTACTGGACCGGGTCCTCTCCGGCGACGCCGACTTCGCGATCACCACCGTCGGTAATCCGCCGGAGCAGTTGGAGCACCGCCCCCTGGTCAGGGACCGCTTCGTCGCGGTGCTGCCGGAAGGCCACCCGCTGGCCGACCGCCACGAGCTCGCCTGGGACGACCTGGCCCGTCAGCCGTTCCTGGCCGTCGGGCGCGACTCGAGCGTGCGCCGGCTCACCGACGCGGCGTTCGCCCAGATCGACGCCCACGCGGTACCGGCGGCCGAGGCGGGCAGTATCGCGACCGTGGGGGGACTGGTGACCGCCGGTCTCGGGGTGTCGGCGATGCCCGCCCTCGTGCTCCCGTTGATGGGTGCCGGACCCGTCGTCTGCCGTCCCCTGGTGGACCCCGTGGTGGACCGGCGCCTGGACATCGCGCTGCGCGCTCGGCGAACGCTGCCGACCGTGACGGAGCGGTTCCTGGAGACGCTCGAAGAGTTCCGCCGCCAGGGGCGTCCGCTTCCGCCCGGGGTTTCGTGGGCTTGAGGCCCCGCAGCAACACCCTTCAATTCATGCGTTTTTCGCAATGATTGATGGCCTTCTGTTGCTCGACAGGCATTTCTCCGCTCCGGCAGTCTGAAGACAACGGCGGCCGTGCCGCACCAACGCGGACGACGCCGTCGGGAACCCACGCGCAACGGCAGGGCAAGGGAGCTCAGCGGTGTCGGACGACGAGCGGAACACCACCGGAAGCGGGCAGTTGCACGGGCTGAAAGTGGTCGAGTTCGCCCATGTGGTGGCCGGTCCACTGGCGGGCTCGATGCTTGCCGACCAAGGGGCCGACGTCGTCCACGTGGAACCCCCCGGCGCCGGAGACGCGGCCCGCGCCATGGGGCCCCAACGTGACGGTGTTCCCCTGTGGTTCAAGGTCGCCGGCCGCAACAAACGCTCGGTCACCCTTGATCTGCACCACGAGGCCGGCCGACTCGTCGCCCACCGGCTCGTCGCCTGGGCGGACGTCGTCATCGTCACCCTGCGCGCGGGACGCCTGCGCAGCTGGGGACTCGACTGGGACTCCGTGCACCGGATCAACCCCCGGGCCGTGCTGCTGCAGATCTCCGGCTTCGGCGCCACCTCGTCACAGGCGGACGCCCCCGGCTTCGGCAAGGTGGGTGAGGCACGCAGCGGAGTAGTCCACCTGACCGGCTTTCCCGACGGCCCGCCCGTGCACACCGGCTTCTCGCACGGCGACGCCGTGACCGGCCTGATGGGCGCCTACGCCGTCCTCGCCGCCCTCCACCGACGCGACCACGACCCCGGGTTCGACGGCGAGTGGATCGACCTCGCTCTCTTCGAGTCCCTGTTCCGTCTGGTCGAGTGGCAGGTCATCGTCCACGACCAGTTGGGACGAGTACCCGAACGCTCCGGCAACCAGTTGGCCGTCGCCCCGGCGGCCGTGATCAACACCTACCGCTCCCGCGACGGCGAGTGGATCACGGTGACCTCCGCGACCCTGCGCTCGGTCCGCAACATCGCCCGCCTGCTGGGTCTCCCCGAGGAGGAGTTCACCACGGCTCTGCAACAGTACGAGCGACGCGAACAGTTGGACGAGGGCCTGCGGAACTGGGTGGCGGAGCGCGTCACCGGCGAGTGCCTGGAGGAGTTCGCCCGTGCCAAAGTCGTGGCCTCACGGGTCTTCGACGCCGCGGACATCGCCGCCGACCCCGTGTACGCCGAACGCGAGGACATCGTCACCGTCGATGACCCCGATCTCGGTCCTGTGCGCATGCAGGCGGTGATCCCGCATTTCCGGCAGCGCCCTGGAAGGGTCTGGCGGACGGGGCCCGCCCTCGGGCAGGACAACCACCTGGTCTACGGGCAGTGGCTCGGACTCAGCGCGGACGAGCTGACCGAACTGGAGAAGAGCGATGTCATCTGAGGCGTCTTCGGAGAGGCCTGCCGAGGTGGACGCGGGAGCGGTCGACCGGCCCCCGCTGCGCTCCCTGCTCTTCGTCCCCGGCACCAGAACCGACTGGCTGCCCAAGGCCCGGGCGGCGGGCGCCGACGCGGCCATCCTCGACCTGGAGGACGCGGTGCCCGCCTCGGGCAGGCTCGCCGCCCGCGCACAGGTGGCCGACGCCGTCGCACGGGCCGCCGCCACGTCGGCCGAGCAGGCGGGACGGATGGCGCTGTTCGTCCGTGTCAACCCGCTGGACGACTGGGCGGGGGCCGAGGAACTGCGGGCGGTCGTACGGCCCGGGCTCGCCGGTGTCGTCCTTCCCAAGGTCCGCTCCACCCAGGACGTGAAGCTTGCCGACCGGCTGCTTGGCTGGTGCGAACGGGAGCAGGGGCTGCCGTTGGGGCAGGTCGCGCTGGTTCCCCTGCTGGAGACGGCGCGCGGTCTGCGCGAGGCCTACGACATCGGCCGAGCCGCCGCGCGTATCGCCTACTTGGGCGCGCTCTGCGCCCCAGGCGGTGACGTGGAACGTGCCGTCGGCTACCGCTGGAGCTCTGAGGGAACCGAAACGGTGGCACTGCGCTCCCGCGTGCTGCTGGACGTCAGAGCAGCCGGAGTGCCGTGCCCGGTCAGCGGACTGTGGACGCGCATCGGCGACCTGCCGGGACTGCGTGCCTTCGCCGAGCAGAACCGCTCCCTCGGCTACGAGGGCATGATGGCGATTCACCCCTCCCATGTCCCCGTGATCAACGAGGTGTTCTCCCCCAGCTCCGCCGAACTCGCCCGCTGCGCAGAGCTGATCGCGGCGGTCGAGGCGGCACAGAGAGACGGGACGGGCGCCGTGACCTTCCAAGGTGAGATGGTCGACGAGGCCATGGCCCTAACGGCCCGCCTGGTGCTCGAACGACACGGGGCGCGGGTTCGCGTGACCCGCACGAGTTCCGCGTCGAGGCCGCGGGACCGCGACCCTCAGG
>NZ_JAGMUK010000157.1:12050-17879 GCF_019049245.1 Streptomyces sp. AC555_RSS877
TGCCCGGGCGTGAACACCCGGCCGCGGGTGGTCGCGATGCCGGGGTTGACCCAGCCCGCCCAGTCCTCCTCCGCGATCACGTTCTCCTGCGGATGTGGCTCGGCCCACAGCCGGTAGGACCAGACCACGGCGCCGGTGCGCTCGTTCAGGACCACGAGGCGGCCGTCACCGTCCTGGACGTACACATGGCCGCCGGCGACGAGGCGGACGGTGGCTGACTGGCGCGGGCTGCGGTAACTCCAGGCCGTCGTGTACGTCGTCGTGCTGACTGCCTTCACGGTGCCGCGGTAGGTCACGTAGACCCGGCCCGGGCCGAACGCGGGCGTGGCGTCGGCGGGGAAGGAGCGCAGGACGGCGCCGGTGTGCTGGTCGTAGGCCACGGTCCGCTCGTCGTCGGCCACCTTGCTGCGCAGCCACAGCGCTCCGGCGCCCCGCACGATGGGGTTGCCGCCGAGCGCGGTGAGGTCAGGTACGTCGTAACGCCGCAGTTCCCGGCCGGTGCCCCGGTCCAGTAGCTGGTAGGAGTAGTTGTCGAAGCCGAACCACACCCCGAGGTTGTCGACGACCACGGGCGACATTCCCCAGTCGACGAGCGGAGCCCGCCAGAGCTCCGCTCCATCAGCGGCACGCAGCGCCATCGCCGTGCCGCGGCCGTCCTGCGTGTACAGGACGCCGTCGTACCAGGTGGGCGGGTACTCGCAGATGCCGGAGCCGATACTGCGAGACCACCGCTGCGTGCCCGTCGCCGGGTCCCAGGCTGTCACCACGCCTCGCCCGGTCTGGGTGTAGAGCAGCCCGCCACCGTAGGCCAGGGTGGCCTTGGGATCGTTGTCGGCGATCAGGCGCTGGGGCCACAGTCTCGTGCCGGTGGCCGCGTCCAGACCCACGAGTTCCATGCGTGGGCCGCCGGTCTCCTCCTCGTCCACCGCGTTGACCACGACGAAGACCCGCCCGCCGATCGCCACCGGCGCGGAGACGGCCGAGCCGAGGTCGACGGACCAGAGCTTCGTGAACGGCGGGGCCGCCGTCGCCTGGGCGACGAAACTGTCGTGGCGGGCGTTGGCGCGGTACCCCAGTGTGGCGTCCGCCGGTTCCATACTCGTCGTGACGGATACGGGTCCCGGGGTCGCCGCGCCTCCCGGACCGACGCCGACGGCCAGCACCGCCAGAACTGTCGCCGTCACACAGCCCGATCTGGTCCACGCTCGCCTCACAGTGCTGCCCATGAGCCCCCCTCTTGGGTCGTCACTCCGTCCGCGCGGGCGGAGTCGGTGGAGTCGGCCGGTGCACCGACCGCCGCTTCGGTTACCCAGGATGCGCGAGGTAACTCCCCTTCCCTGATAGGTATTTGGTGCTCTCGACATGCACCGCCTGCGTGCGGGGGCTTCGTCGGCCAGGCCCGCCACGGACGGCCCGGAGTGCCTGGGGCCGGCAGTCTGGCCGAGGGCTGACGGGGCCCCGGTTCTCCCCCACCTCAACGGTCCTGACAGAGCGTCAGGGCCGAGTCGCGGGTCTGCTGAATGAGCAGGGGCAGCGCGAACCAGGGTGTTCCAGCAGAAGCTGAACGCACATTTCAGTGACTGTGGTGTTCACCGTTGTTCGGTGACGCTGACGGTGGCGGATGGTGGTTGCCAGTCCAGGACCGTGTCCAGGGCTCTCAGCGACAACGTCTGCGGCGTGGCTCGTACGGCCAGGTTCCGGATGGACACGGCAAGCGGGTGGGAGAGCCGGGCGAGTTCACCGATGCGCCGGGAGCGGCGGCTGATCCGGGTGGTCCGCGTGTGCCTGACCCTTGTGTAGGCGGCGAGCGCGGCTGGCACGTCGTCGGCTTGCGCGAGGAGGTGCGCCGCGACAACGGCGTCCTCAATGGCCTGGCAGCCGCCTTGCCCCATGTTGGGGGTCATCGCGTGGGCGGCGTCGCCGAGCAGGGCCACCCGACCGGCGTGCATCCGGGGCAGGGGCGCGGCCAGTTCGTGGAAATCGTGGTGGAGTATGGCCACCGGGGCCGGGTTCCGCTGGTTCAGCCGGTCCAGCAGTGCGGGTATCGGATCGTGCCACGCGCCGAAGCGCCGGGTCAGCTCTTCGTGATGGTCGGCCGGTCTCGCACCGGGGACGGATACGGCGGTGGCGTAGACGTAGATACGTCCGTCGGTGAGTGGAACGACGCCGAACCGCTCGCCTCGCCCCCAGGTTTCGGCAGCCTGCTGGGCAGGCAGGCCCGTACCGGGAAGCACCGCTCGCCATCCGGCTTCACCGGCGTGACGCAGCCCGCGGTGAGCCGGGAAGAGTTGTCCGCGGAGCACGCTGCGCATGCCGTCCGCCGCCAGTACGACGTCGGCCCGCAGGTCGCCTGCCGACGTACGCACGGTCACGGTGTCCCCCACGTCCTCCACGCCGGTCACTGATACGCCGAGACGTACGACGTCGGCCGGCAGGGCAGCCACGAGCGTGTCGATCAGGAAGCCGCGGTGCACGGCCTGCGGGGAGAGCCCATAGCGGGCGGCCACCGCGCCGTCGTCGGATCGACTCAGCCAAGTGCCGTCGGGCGTACGCAGTCCGACCTGACCGGGCAGGGCGTCACCCGCGCACAGACCGGGACCCAGGCCGATCGAATCGAGGGCGCGCAGTGCGTTCGGGGCGAGCACGATGCCGGCGCCGATGCCCGCGAGTACGGAGGCTCGTTCGCACACGGTGACGCGCCAGCCGCGGCGGCTCAGGCCCACCGCCGCGGTCAAGCCCCCGATTCCGCCTCCGGCCACCACAGCATGACGAACACCCATGTCGACTGCCTCCCCCATACCTGTCACCTCTACATCTGTAGAGGTGACATGCCCGCACTCTACATCTGTAGAGTGCGGGCATGTCCACCCCTGACCGCCGGGACCTGATCGCCGATGCCGCCATCAGCACCGTCGCGACCGCCGGGCTGCGCGGCCTGACCCACCGCGCGGTCGACGCCGCCGCGGGCCTGCCGGCCGGCAGCACGTCTTACTACTTCCGCACCCGCAGCGCCCTGATCAGCGCCTGCTACCTCCGCCTGGCCGCACTCTCGGTCGCCGATGCGGATCGCTGGGAAGCGGACCACGAGCGCCTGGACCTGGACTCCGCCGCAGGCATGCTGGCCGCACTGCTGCACCACTGGCTGACGGCGGCGCGCGACCGCCAGCTCGCCCGCTTCGAACTGAGCCTGGAGGCAACCCGTCGGCCGGAGTTGCGTGCCGACCTGCAGACCGCCGGCCTCAGCGCACGGTCCAAGGCCACCGCCCTGCTGACAGCGCTCGGGGCTCCCCGTCCGGAGCCGGCAGCGGATCTGCTCGTCGCCTGGACCGACGGCCTGCTGTACGACTGGCTCGCCGGCGCGCTGGCCACGACCCGCCCACTGCCCGATGTAGCCGAGCTGACCGCAGTGGTCCGGCGAATGCTGAAGGCCGCGCTTTCCACCTGACCAAAGCCAACGATCTCTTCCAGTGTGAGGAGATGTTCGCTTGGCGATCGCCCTCAGAATCATGTTCACGGCTGTCGGCGCGGGTGTACCCGAGGAAGCGGTCATGGGGCACGTTCGATCGCGGCCGCCGCTCCCTGGCAGCGGCCCGACTCTGTGCGAGCGACGAGAGCGTCAGCCAACGACTGTCCAGTCTGTGCCCGACATCCGGCAACCGGCGTGCCGTCGTGGATGACCGGCAGAACGCGCAGTCCGGGCGCGGGCCGCCACGTCGCACGCAGCCCGCGACCTGACGCCGCCGCCGGTCCGGGACCGCGGGACGCGCTCCGCAAACACCATCAGACGCAGGACGAGATAGCGGCCGATCCCGACGAGCGCGGTGGCCGACAGATACACCGTCTGCTGCAAAACGAGTCCGGAGTCGGGACGGAGCACGGCCAGCGAGCCGACCGCGGCGGACGTGACCAGCCAGCCGACGGCAATGGTGGCCGCGCTCTTCAGATGGCCGGCCAGACCGGGCCGTCCGTGGCCGAACGAGACGCGGGCGTGCAGCTCGGTGGCGACCACTGTGGAGGCGACGGTGGTCAGCGCGTTCGCCACCATCCACGGGATCCACTGCGCGAGCAGGACCAGGGCTGCCGAGGCCGCCAGGGTGACCCCGCTGCCCAGCCCGGCGAAGCGCCCGAAGGCCGCCGCGTGCCGACGGATCAGTCCCAGGCCGTTCATGGTGATCCCCTCCCGGGCTGTCCCTGACAAGGCCGTCGTCGTCATGCCGCAGATCGTGGCCGACCCGCCATTCAGCGCGGTTTCAGAGAGTTCTCAGAGGTGCCGGCGGTAGTGAAACCGGTGCGGCGATACACGGCCGCCCGCCTCGACTGTGATCAGCTGTGCAACGGCCTGGAGTTTGGTGAGCGCCCGGAGCCGGCCGTGCCCGCCGGCTGGAGCCGTCATCGCCAAGGCCGACTGGCCAGCAGGGAGTTGAGGGATCGTCCGGTGTGCGACCGTACGTCGGCCGCGACCTGTTCGGGGGTGCCTTGGGGTATGACCTCGCCGCCCCGCTGGGCCGCCCTCCGGTCCCATGTCGATCGACGGTGTTGTGGCCGCCTGGCCGCGCTTCACATAGCCGAGCCCGACGTCGTCCAGGGTCCGCAGATGCCGGGAGATGATCTGGTGGCGGCCTCAAAGAAGTCCACGCTTCCACCACGGCCATGGCCGAAATGTCCGCGGTGGACCGGCCTTTGATGTGCCCTTCTCGCGTCCCGGTCACTTCGCAAGTCGGTGAAGCCGCCCGCGAAGCCCTCTTCCGGCTCCGCCTCATGCACCCCGAATCACCATCGTCTGGGCCGACTTGGTTTACGCAGCAAGCTCGCGGCCCTGCGAAGTGGTTCCTCCGCCTGACGATCGAAACCGGTCCACCAGCCACCGACGCGGCAAAATCACGAGTCCCTGAGCACCCTTGGGCCTGCTCAAGGTCGCTGGCGTGGTCGGTGCACGCACGCCAGAACGTGGGCGACTACGAAACCCGTCCCGAGCACTCCACAGCGATGCTCGCCTCGCCCTCAATCACGCTCATGACCCCGCCTCGCCGCACACCCCGTTACCCGAATGCAGCAAAGCCCCTCGTGCCCCAGGCTGTCCTCGGTCTGAACATCAGAAATCCCAGTCCAGTTCATCCTCGTCGACTGCAACAGGCAGGTAGCCGTCCACTGCCTTGCCGGTCTCCAGAGCCGTGGCTGTCGCATCCAGGAGACCCGGGAGCGACGCCCACATGGGATGGCGCGAAAAAGAGCATCCTGTTTCGTGATCGGCATCGCCGATCCTTCCGCGGCGGCGGTAGGGGCGCTGGTCGATGATGAGGTAGTCCCCTGCACCGTCAAAGGCGAAGGGGATCCACTGCGCATGCCACCACGGCCCGTACTCCCCGTCCGGGTCGCCTTCCTCTGCTCCCGCCAGCCCATCTCCGTAGATCTTCATGCGTGTCTGCCAGGCACTGGTGATGCTCTGCACCTCGAGCAGAGACCAGAACGGTGGCAACAGGTCGCAGTGGCCCATGCCGTTGTGCCGCAGCAAGGACTCCACCAAGGGCTCGGGGAACGGCTGTCCGATGGCCTGTTCTGCCATGGCAATCGCCGAGCACTCTGCCGGGGGGCCAAGAGCAGCGAACGTACGAGGCGTGTGCCGGGCGAGCCAAGCCTCTATACGGGTCCACGACTCGGATATCGACGAAGTCACCCTGCGATGATGACACTTCGACGCATCGCTGAACGGGAGGTTTCGAGACGAACCCTCAGCTTGTTCTTTATCTACCAAGATCTTCCGGGCTTGCCGATGGCCTTGAGGGTCTCAGGGCGTTTGACGGTCTTGCCGACGTCGTAGCGGGGTGCCCG
>NZ_JAGMUK010000158.1 GCF_019049245.1 Streptomyces sp. AC555_RSS877
TTGGAGGGAGTGCGTGACCAGCTGGCGGAACTGCTGGTGCACGAGCACGCCCCGCTGACGCTCGCACAGCAGGCCAGCGGCATGCCCGGCGGCAGCCCGCTGTTCACCTCGCTCTTCAACTACCGTCACAGCCAGCGTCCAGACGTGGAGCCCCGCCAGGAGGCGGACACCACGCCCAGGCGGATCCAGATGGTGTTCACGCGGGAAGCCACGAACTATCCGGTGGCAGTCTCAGTGGACGATTTTGAGCACCGGTTCGGGCTGACGGTGGATGCGGTGGGTTCGGTGGATGGGCAGGCGGTGTGCCGGCTGCTGCACACGTGCCTGGAGAACCTCGTCGCGGCGATGGAGGACGACCCGGGCAGCTCGCTGTCGGCGGTCGACATCCTCGACGAGGCCCAGCACGACCAGCTCTTGGTGGAGTGGAATGACACGGTGGTGGATGCTGAGGTGTCGACTTTGCCGGAGTTGTTTGCGGTGCAGGTGGCGCGGGCTCCGGATGCGGTGGCGGTG
>NZ_JAGMUK010000159.1 GCF_019049245.1 Streptomyces sp. AC555_RSS877
TGGTGGAGTGGAATGACACGGTGGTGGATGCTGAGGTGTCGACTTTGCCGGAGTTGTTTGCGGTGCAGGTGGCGCGGGCTCCGGATGCGGTGGCGGTGGTGTTTGAGGGGCGGTCGTTGACGTATCGGGAGGTGGATGCGCGGGCGAATCGGCTGGCGCGGTTGTTGGTGTCTGGTGGGGTGGGTCCGGAGCGTGTGGTGGGGTTGGCTTTGCCGCGGTCGGTGGATTTGGTGGTGGCGGTGCTGGCGGTGGTGAAGGCGGGGGCGGCGTATCTGCCGATTGATATGGATCTTCCGGCTGATCGGATTTCTTTTCTGCTGGGTGATGCTGGGCCGGTGTGTGTGGTGACGGCGTCGGTGGATGCTGCGGTGGGTGTGTTTGGTGGGGTGGAGTGTGTGGTGCTGGGTGATCGGGGTGTGGAGGAGCGGCTGGCTGGGTTGTCGGGTGAGGGGGTGGTTGATGGGGAGCGGGTGTGTTCGTTGCGGCCGTCTCATCCGGCGTATGTGATGTATACGTCGGGGTCGACGGGGCGTCCGAAGGGTGTGGTGGTGTCGCATGCGGGGATTGTGAACCGGTTGGTGTGGATGCAGTCGCGGTATGGGCTGGTTGCGGATGATCGGGTGTTGCAGAAGACGCCGTTCGGGTTTGACGTGTCGGTGTGGGAGTTTTTCTGGCCGTTGCTGAATGGTGCGGTGTTGGTGGTGGCGCGGCCGGGTGGGCATCGGGATCCGGGGTATGTGGCTGGGTTGATTCGTCGGGAGCGGGTGACGACGGTGCATTTTGTGCCGTCGATGCTGGAGGCGTTTTTGGCGGAGCCGGCGGTGGTGGGGTGTGGGGGTTTGCGGCGGGTGATCTGTTCGGGTGAGGCGTTGCCGGTGGCGGTGCGGGATCGGTTTTTCGAGTTGTTTACGGGTGTGGAGCTGCACAATTTGTATGGGCCGACGGAGGCGTCGGTGGATGTGACGTCGTGGGAGTGTGTGCCGGGGCGGGTGGGGGTGGTGCCGATTGGTGCTCCGGTGGCGAATACGCGGGTGTATGTGCTGGATGAGTGGCTGCGTCCGGTGCCGGTGGGTGTGGCGGGTGAGTTGTATCTGGCGGGTGTGCAGTTGGCGCGGGGTTATGCGGGGCGTGGCGGGTTGACGGGTGAGCGGTTTGTGGCGTGTCCGTTCGGGGCTGGGGGTGAGCGGATGTACCGGACGGGGGACCGTGCCCGTTGGACGGCGGAGGGGCAGTTGCTGTTCGTCGGCCGTGCGGATGAGCAGGTGAAGATCCGTGGTTTCCGGATCGAGCCGGG
>NZ_JAGMUK010000160.1 GCF_019049245.1 Streptomyces sp. AC555_RSS877
CGCCTCGCCGCGGAAGCGAGCAGCCCAATACCGCGTGTCGAGGGTGTTCGGGTGGTCGGCGCCCAGCACGCGGGTCTGGTCCTTGAGGAGTTCGGCGAAGGCGGTGGCGGCGCTGGCCGGGTCTCCCGCCTCGCCGCGGAAGTGAGCAGCCCAAGACCGTGTGTCGAGGGTGTCCGGGTGGTCGGCCCCTCGCACGCGGGTCTCGTCCTTGAGGAGTTCGGCGAAGGCGGTGGCGGCGCCAGCCACGTCTCCCGCCTCGCCGCGGAAGCGAGCAGCCTGATGCCGCGTGGAGAGGGTCTCCGGGTCGTCGGCCCCTCGCACGCGGACGTCGTCCTTGACGAGTT
>NZ_JAGMUK010000018.1 GCF_019049245.1 Streptomyces sp. AC555_RSS877
CTCCACCACCTGCCGCAAATGCTCCGGCGTCGTCCCGCAACAACCACCGACCAAGGACAGGCCGTAGTCACGCACGAACGTCTCCTGCGCGTCCGCCAGTTCCGGGGCGGTCAGCGGGTAGTGGGCGCCGTCCTTGCCGAGCACCGGGAGGCCGGCGTTGGGCATGCAGGACAGGGGGACGCGAGAGTGACGGGCCAGGTAGCGCAGGTGCTCGCTCATCTCGGCCGGGCCCGTGGCGCAGTTGAGGCCGATCATGTCGATGCCCAGCGGCTCCAGCGCGGTCAGCGCCGCGCCGATCTCCGAACCCAGCAGCATCGTGCCGGTCGTCTCGACGGTCACCGAGACGATCAGCGGGCGGTCCTCGCCGAGCGCGTCGAGGGCGCGGCGGGCGCCCACGACGGCGGCCTTGGTCTGGAGCAGGTCCTGCGTGGTCTCGACGAGCAGCGCGTCGGCGCCGCCCGCGATCATGCCTTCGGCGTTCTGCTGGTAGGCGTCGCGCAGGGTGGTGTAGGGGGCGTGGCCCAGCGTGGGGAGCTTGGTGCCGGGGCCCATGGAGCCGAGGACCCAGCGCTGCTGCCCCGTCGAGGCGGTGAACTCGTCGGCGGTCTCGCGGGCGATGCGGGCGCCCGCCTCGGACAGTTCATACACGCGGTCGGCGATGTCGTACTCGCCGAGGGCGGCGTGGTTCGCCCCGAAGGTGTTCGTCTCCACGCAGTCGACGCCCACGGCGAAGTACGCCTCGTGGACGGAGCGGACGATGTCCGGGCGGGTCAGGTTCAGGATCTCGTTGCAGCCTTCGAGGTTCTCGAAGTCCTCCAGCGTGGGGTCCTGGGCCTGGAGCATGGTGCCCATCGCTCCGTCGGCCACCACCACGCGGGAGGCGAGCGCGTCTCGGAGTGCGGACACACGAGTCCGGCTGTCGGCGGAAGGGGTCGGCGGCACAGAGGCCATGAAAGGGCTCCCTCGGGTGCGACGGCTGTCGGCTTAGCTGCCGGAGGGCGTCCGGCAGACTCGATGCCACGGTACTAGCCGCCCTCATCGGTGTCGCCAAGGAGATCCCATCGGTGTCCCTCGGACCCCGCCGATCTCTGGCTGGGACTTGACCGCGGATCCGGGGTGACTCACCTGCGGCTGATACTCCTGACGCTGATGAGAGCGAGGATTCCGAGGCCGACGAGGGTGCCGGCGGCGCCGATCAGCTCTGCGGTCGTGTGCATGGACCCTCCAGCGGTCGGCAACAGCCTGGGAAACGGTTGGGATTTAGTCATATAGGCATGGCAACCGCACGGCCCGCGGAATCCGCAGCCGCACCGCCCCTGATTTCACTCGGAGAGCAGACACCGAGCGGTCCGGAAGCCGACGCGGCGCACCCGCGGAGCAGAAGTGGGGTGGCGGGTGGGCGGCCCCACGTTCGAACGCCTACGATCCTCTGTTGTGTCCAAACTGACCGACGTGCCCAAACGGATCCTGATCGGGCGCGCACTGCGCAGTGACCGGCTCGGCGAAACGCTCCTGCCGAAGCGCATCGCACTGCCCGTCTTCGCCTCCGACCCGCTGTCCTCCGTGGCGTACGCGCCGGGAGAGGTGCTGCTGGTCCTCTCCATCGCGGGCGTGTCGGCGTACCACTTCAGCCCCTGGATCGCTGTCGCGGTCGTCGTGCTGATGTTCACCGTGGTCGCCTCCTACCGGCAGAACGTGCACGCCTACCCGAGCGGCGGCGGCGACTACGAGGTGGCCAACACCAACCTCGGTCCCAAGGCGGGCCTCACGGTCGCCAGCGCCCTGCTCGTCGACTACGTGCTCACCGTCGCCGTCTCCATCTCCTCCGGTATCGAGAACCTCGGCTCGGCGGTCCCCTTCGTCGTCGAGCACAAGGTGCTCTGCGCGGTCGCCGTGATCGTGCTGCTCACGCTGATGAACCTGCGGGGGGTCAGGGAGTCGGGCACGCTGTTCGCGATTCCGACGTACGTCTTCGTCGCGGGCGTCTTCATCATGATCGCGTGGGGAGCCTTCCGCGGACTGGTCCTCGACGACACCATGCGGGCGCCGACGGCGGAGTACCAGATCAAGCCCGAGCACCAGGGCCTGGCCGGTTTCGCCCTGGTCTTCCTGCTGCTGCGCGCCTTCTCCTCCGGCTGTGCCGCACTCACCGGCGTGGAGGCGATCTCCAACGGCGTCCCGGCCTTCCGCAAACCCAAGTCGAAGAACGCGGCGAACACGCTGGCGTTGATGGGCCTGCTCGCCGTCACCATGTTCTGCGGCATCATCGCGTTGGCCGCGGTGACCAAGGTCCGCATGGCCGAGAACCCGGCCACCGACCTCGTCAACAACGGTGTCGCGCTCGGCTCCGACTACGTGCAGAACCCGGTGATCTCCCAGGTCGCCGAGGCCGTCTTCGGCAAGGGCAGCATCCTGTTCCTCGTGCTGGCCGGGGCCACCGCGCTGGTGCTGTTCCTCGCCGCGAACACCGCGTACAACGGCTTCCCGCTGCTCGGCTCGATCCTCGCCCAGGACCGCTACCTGCCCCGCCAGCTGCACACCCGCGGCGACCGCCTGGCCTTCTCCAACGGCATCGTGCTGCTCGCGGGCGCGGCCATGCTGCTCGTCGTGGTCTACGGCGCCGACTCGACCCGCCTGATCCAGCTCTACATCGTCGGCGTGTTCGTGTCCTTCACGCTCAGCCAGACCGGCATGGTCCGCCACTGGAACCGCCACCTGGCGACGGAGCGGGACCAGGCCAAGCGCCGCCGCATGATCCGTTCCCGCGCGATCAACGCCTTCGGCGCCTTCTTCACCGGCCTGGTGCTGGTCGTCGTCCTGGTCACCAAGTTCACGCACGGCGCGTGGGTCGCGCTGCTCGGCATGATGATCTTCTACGCGACGATGACGGCCATCCGTAAGCACTACGACCGGGTGGCCGAGGAGATCGCGGCCCCCGACGGCCCGAGCGACGACAGCGTACGGCCGTCGCGGGTCCACTCGGTCGTGCTCATCTCGAAGGTGCACCGACCGACGCTGCGGGCGCTGGCGTACGCCAAGCTGATGCGCTCGGACACCCTGGAGGCGCTCAGCGTCAACGTCGACCCGGCGGAGACCAAGGCGCTGCGCGCGGAGTGGGAGCGGCGCGGGATCGACGTACCGCTGAAGGTGCTCGACTCGCCGTACCGCGAGATCACGCGGCCGATCATCGAGTACGTGAAGAGCCTGCGCAAGGAGTCGCCGCGGGACGCGGTGGCCGTGATCATCCCCGAGTACGTGGTCGGCCACTGGTACGAGCAACTGCTGCACAACCAGAGCGCGCTAAGGCTGAAGGGCCGGCTCCTGTTCACCCCGGGCATCATGGTCACCTCGGTGCCCTACCAGCTGCAGTCCTCCGAGGTGGCGAAGAAGCGGGCCCGCAAGCGGCAGGACTGGAACGCGCCGGGTGCGGTACGACGCGGGCCGGCGCAGGAGCGGGCGAAGGACTCGTCGACACCGACGTAGACTGGTGGGCTGTTGTCCGCCCGTTCCACCCTCTTACGCACCTGGAGTCACCCCGCCATGCAGGCAGAACCGAAGAACACGCAGGCGGGGTCGCAGGCGCGGTCGCTGGTGGGGGAGGCTTACGAGGTCGAGGTCGGCCCCGTCGCCCACGGTGGTCACTGCATCGCCCGTACCGACGAGGGCCAGGTGCTGTTCGTCCGGCACGCGCTGCCCGGCGAACGGGTCGTGGCGCGGGTGGCCGACGGCGAGGAGGGTGCCCGGTTCCTGCGGGCGGACGCGGTCGAGGTGCTGTCGGCGTCCAAGGACCGCATCGAGGCCCCCTGCCCGTACGCCGGGCCCGGCCGCTGCGGCGGCTGCGACTGGCAGCACGCCAAGCCGGGCGCACAGCGCCGCCTCAAGGGCGAGGTCGTCACCGAGCAGCTTCAGCGGCTCGCCGGCCTCACGCCCGAGGAGGCGGGCTGGGACGGCACGGTGATGCCGGCCGAGGGCGACAAGCTTCCGGCGGGCCAGGTACCGCAGTGGCGCACCCGCGTGCAGTACGCGGTGGACCCCGACGGCAACGCCGGACTGCGCCGCCACCGCTCGCACGAGGTCGAGCCGATCGACCACTGCATGATCGCCGCGGAGGGTGTCAGCGAGCTGGGCATCGAGAAGCGCGACTGGGCGGGCATGGAGTCCGTCGAGGCGATCGCGGCGACCGGTTCGCAGGACCGCATGGTGATCCTGGAGCCCCGGCCCGGTGCCCGGCTGCCCCTCGTCGAGCTCGACCGGCCCGTCTCCGTCATGCGTGTCGAGGAGCACGACGGCGGCATCCACCGCGTCCACGGCCGTGCGTTCGTGCGCGAGCGCGCCGACGGCCGCACCCACCGCGTCGGCAGCGGCGGCTTCTGGCAGGTCCACCCGCAGGCGGCGGACACGCTGGTGACGGCCGTCATGCAGGGTCTGACTCCGCGCAAGGGCGAGATGGCGCTGGACCTGTACTGCGGTGTCGGCCTCTTCGCGGGCGCGCTCGCCGACCGGCTCGGCGACAAGGGCGCGGTCCTCGGCATCGAGTCCGGCAAGCGCGCGGTCGAGGACGCCCGGCACAACCTCGCGAACTTCGACCGCGTCCGCATCGAACAGGGCAAGGTCGAGGCGGTCCTGCCGCGCACGGGAATCACCGAGGTCGACCTGATCGTCCTGGACCCGCCGCGGGCGGGAGCGGGCCGCAAGACGGTGGCGCATCTGGCGTCGCTCGGGGCGCGGAGGATCGCGTACGTGGCCTGCGATCCGGCTGCGCTGGCGCGGGATCTGGGGTACTTCCGGGACGGGGGGTACCGGGTGCGGACGTTGCGGGTGTTCGACCTGTTTCCGATGACGCATCACGTGGAGTGTGTGGCGATTCTGGAGCCTGCGCACAAAGGCTCCTGACCTGCGGCTCCCCGGGGCGGATCGGTCGATGGCGGGTCGATCCCACCTGTTTCCCGCAGTGCTTCCATGACGCTCTCCCTGCCGTGGCGTCGCGCCTGTACCGGCGGGACCAAGGCCGCCATCCGCACCTCTCTGCTTCGCGGATCCAGGGCACCATGACCATGGGCGTCGACAGGCCGCTCGGCCGTAGAACTGCCCACGTCTGACCGGCCCGGGCGGTCGGGCTCGGCCCCGGCCTCCCGGGCCGTCCATGACCAGCCCGCGGCCGGCAAGGTCATCGCCATCACCGCGCCGGAGCGGCGGCACAGGCCTCGCCACCGTGCTCGGCCTGGCGGAGCGGGTGCGGCGGTCGTCCTCGGTGCGCGCGCGGCGACCGGCCGAACAGCTCGCCGCAAGGCCGCGCCGTAGGCCTGCCGGGCGATGTGCGGCGGCGTGAGACCCCGTGCGTCTCCTCGACACGGCGGTCACCGGATTCGGCCGGCTCGATGGGCTGGTCGACAACGCCGGCATCGGGCCGATGGCCCCGCTTCAGGACCTGTGCGCCGAAGAATGTCGGCGCGTCACCATCGTTTCGCCGTCCTCGTCGCACGTGACTGACGAGATTTTCGTAAGCCAGTCGACCGGTTTTTGGTTGACAAGTCGTTCGACCGGTTTTAATCTGCTTCACAGGCGGGAGAGCTGCGCCCGGTCTGCCGAGTGCCGTGCAGACGGGGAGAGGCGGACGGGGACAGGCGGGACCGACGGGCAGGCAGCGGGCGTATGGGGATACGTCTCGTCGGCCCGCTTTCTAGGTGGGGGGACCAACGGATGGCGAAGCAAGAGCGCTCGGAACGCACACTGGAGAAGTTGACCGTCTCGGCAGCCGAGCAGTTCGCGCTCCACGGCTTCGTCAAGGCGACGCTCGGTGATGTGAGTCGAGCGGCCGGCGTCACGAAGGGGGCGCTGTTCTTCCACTTCGCGACCAAGGACGATCTCGCGGCTGCCGTGCAGAGGCGGGGCCAGGACATCCTGGAGATGGTGATCGCGGACTTGTCCTGCGCCGAGGAGTCCTGCCTTCAGGTCGTCGTGAACGCCATGCACTCTCTGAGCCGTCTGCTGCGCTCGGACCCCTTCATCAGGGCCGGCGTGCGGATCGCGCGGGAGCGGACGGCCGGGGGTTCGGCCCCCATGGACTTCTACCCGCTGTGGCTGGGGCAGTTGGGGCAGGTGCTCGAAGAGGCGCGCAAGAAAGGCGAGTTGGCCGCCGACGTCGCCGATGTGTCCGCGCGCACGCTGGTCACCGCCGTGGTCTGCGGCGTCGAGACACTGGCGTGGATGGGGGTGTCCCAGGACGAGAGCGACAAGTGGCTCGAATCTCTGTGGGAACTGGTGCTTCCTGCCATCGCATCCGCGGACGGCCTCCGGCGCGTCAGGGCCACGGCGCCCGCAGCCATGCCATGAGTCACAGGCGGTGCTACAACTGCCACGGCCGGGATCCGGGGCAGATCTCAAGGGGGAGGAAACGTGAGCGCGTTGGCGGGGAAAACGGCACTGGTCACGGGTGCCAGCAGGGGAATAGGGCGGGGCATCGCGCAGAAGCTGGCGCAGGACGGCGCCGTGGTGGCGGTGCACTTCCGCGAGGACGAGAGAGCGGCCGAGGGAACCCTCAGAGCCATCCGGGACAGCGGCGGACGGGCTTTCGCGATACGAGCGGACCTGGGTGCGCCCGGGGGAGTGGAGAGTCTGTACGCCCAGTTCGACACCGGAGCGGCGCGGCACGGCACGGGCTCGGGCCTGGACGTACTCGTCAACAACGCGGGCGTCAGCGGGTCCGCCCGCATCGACGAGGTGACGCCGGAGCTCTTCGACCGGATCTTCGCAGTGAACACCAAGTCCCTGGTCTTCATGGCGCAGCGCGCATTGAAGCGCATGCCGGACGGGGGCCGCATCATCAACGTCTCGTCGGCGGCGGCCCGCATCGCCTATCCGGAGTCCTGCGTCTACTCCATGAGCAAGGGGGCGGTCGACACCTTCACCCTGGCGCTGGCCAAGGAAGTCGGGGCGCGTGCCATCACGGTGAACTCCGTCCGGCCCGGATTCGTCGAGACGGACATGAACGCAGGGAAGCGGCGTACAAAAGAAGCGGCGGCGGAACTGGCGTCGTGGTCCGTCTTCGACCGGCTGGGACAGCCGTCCGATGTGGCCGACATCGTCGCCTTTCTGGCGTCCGAGTCGTCGCGGTGGATCACCGGCCAGTGCATCGACGCCTCGGGTGGATCCCGGCTGTGACGGTGTCCACGGCGTGGTCGGGTTCGGTGCCGCCCCTCGCCCGCGGGCGGCACCCGACAGCTCGGTCGGCACCTCAGTCCGCGGTCGCGCCGCCGTTGATCACAGCCCACAGCTCCCCGGACCCCGCGGGCGCGAACCGGGCGAGGCGGCGAGCCGGGACGATCCCGGGCAGCAGCCACGTCCACATGTCCGCGACCCGGTCGTGCAGGTCCTCCCGGGAGGTACGCACCTGCGAGGTGATCTGCACCCCCGCGAACGCCCCCACGATGTAGGCCGACAGGTCGCCGACGTTGACCTCGGGCTTGACGTCCCCGGCGCCCTGGGCGTTCGCCACCATGTCGCGGACGGAGTCGATCCACTGGTTGTAGGGCGTCGGATCGGGTGCCGCGAACGAGCCGAGCTCTATGACGAGCCGGATGCCGGCCCGCAACCGGGTGCTGGAGCGCAGGCCGTGGGCCATCCGGTGCGTCAGGTCGATGGCCCGCTGCAGGGCGCGGAGTTCGGATTCGGCGCCGTCGGGGAGCAGTTCGAACTGTTCCGCCACCAGTTCCCGGGCCAGCGCCTCCTTCGACTGGAAGTGGAAGTACATGGCTCCCTTTGTGACACCGGAGTGCTGGGCGATGTCGGTGAGGCTGGTACTGCCGAATCCCGCCGCGTCGAACGCGGTCGCCGCGCCGTCCAGGATCGCCTGCCGCGTGACCTCCGCCCGCTCCTGCCGTGTTCTGCTTCCCGTCGCCATAGTCGTTTCTCCGTCCCACCGCGGTGCGGAAGACGGTCTTCCGCCCGTCTGATGATCACCACGATCCATAGCGTGCAAACTCCTTCTGCACTTCAGGTGAAGAATACCATTCGACTAGTATTGTTTGACGCGGGGTCACCGATACTCGTAGAGCCTTCGATTTCCTATCGGCCCTTATCAGAGCGTGCTCCTCACTTCAGCTTCCATCGCCGGGAGACAAGATGAATGCCCTTCTGCAAGCCGACCGTCCGCATTTCGAAGAAGCGCAGCAGCGCGGTCCCGAGCTGTTCGAACAGACCGTCCCGCGCAGCCTCGTGCACCGTGCCGCCGTGTCCGAGGTGTTGCTGACCGGGTGGCAGACCGTTCATGACGAGCACCGCCTCGGTGCGCAGTGGTCCCGCACGCACAGCTACTACGGCTCGGTCGACGGCCGCTGGCACGATCCGATGCTGTTCGCCGAAACGATTCGTCAGGCCTGTCTGCTGTTAGCCCACGAAGCTCTCGACGTCCCCATGGGCGTCGGCTTCCTCACCGAGTCCACCGCGTTCGAGGTCGCCGAGGAGCGGGTATGTCTGTCCCGGCCGGCCCGCCCTGCCCACGTGCTGCTCGACATGCGCCTCAGCCACATCAAGCGCCGTGCCGGGATGGTCAGCTGTTACGCCTACGACGTCGTCGCCCACCGCGACGGGGAGCGGCTCGGCAGCGGCCGGCTGAGAGGCAAGGTCACCTCGCCGGCGGTCTACCGGCGGCTGCGCGGCGACCGTATCGACGCTCGTCCGCCGCACACCACGGTCGCCCCGGTCGACCCCCGGCTGGTGGGCCGGGACTGTGAGTCCGACGTCGTGCTGGGCGCATCAGCCGTCGCCGGTGCCCACCCGCTGCGGATCGTCGCCGAGCATCCGGTGCTCTTCGACCACCCGGTGGACCATGTGCCCGGCATGGTGCTCATGGAAGCGGCCCGGCAGGCGGGTCTGCTGGCGCTGGGAACGCCCGGCGGTCTGCTGGTCGCCTGCGAGGCACAGTTCAGGCGCTACGTCGAGTTCGACATACCCTGCCTCGTGTCCGCGGACGAGCCGGAGCATGACGGCAGGGGACGCCACACCCTCACCGTCCGATTCCTCCAGGACGGCAGCGAGGTCGGCACATGCCGGGTCGGGATCCTCGCCGCAACCGGGGAGTGAGCGGCACATGACCGTACTGATCCCTCCTGCGCGCGCGACGGGCACCGTCCTGGTGGCGGGAGGCACCGGCTTCATCGGGGGCGCCGTGGTGCGCGCGCTGCGGTCCCGTGCCGAGCCGGCCGAAGCCCCGCAGGTGAGGGTGCTGTCCCGGGGCGGACAGGCCGCTCACCGCTCCGGCGGGGTGCGGCACATCGGCGCCGATCTCACCCGTCCCGAGACGCTGCGCGGGGTGTGCGAGGGCGTCACGACGCTGGTGCACACCGCCTCCTACGTGGGACGCGATCCCGACCGCTGCCAGGCCGTCAACCACTTCGGCGTCCTGGCCCTGCTGGACGAGGCCCGGCGCGCCGGGGTCGAGCGCGTCATCTACATGAGCACCGCGTCCGTGTACGGAACCGGCCCGCACCGCGGAGCGAGCGAAGGCGAGCTCACACCACGCCCCGGCTCCCCGGCGAGTGAGTCCCGGCTGCGTGCCGAGTCCGCCGTCCTCGACGCCGGCGGCATCGTGCTGCGGCCGCACCTGGTCTACGGGGAGGGCGACCGCTGGGTGATCCCGAACCTCGCCCGAATGCTGACGGCCGTCCCGGACTGGCCGGCGCAGACGAGGCCGCTCATTTCGCTGATCTCCGTACGGGACCTGGCGCGCTGTGTGGCGGCGCTCGCTTGCGACCTCGAGACTGCGGAGGGTCCCGAGATCTACCACGCGGCCGATCCGCGTCCGCTGCCCGTCGGCCGGCTGCTGCTCGCTCTGCATCGTGCGCTGGGGCTGCCGTTGCCGCGGGGGGACATCTCCCCGGCTGAACACCGGGCCCGCCTCGGGCGTGCCCTGCCCTCGATCTCCGACCATCAGTACGCCCTCGTCACCCAGGACCACTGGTACGACGGACGGAAGCTGTGGGAGCGGTCCGGCGAGGCGCCCGGGCCCGGGTTCGAGGAGCAGTTCGCCGCATGCCGGGACTGGTACGCGCGGCATCCGGCCTGACTCCGGCCGGTGCCGGGCGGAAGCCGACCGGCACCGGCCACCGCGTCACGGGGCGTCGTGGAAGATCACGCCGAGGACGTGCCGCTGTCCTTCGTGCACCGCGCTCACCCCGTGGCGCAGCATGAAACGGCTCCAGCCCCGCGCCGACGGGACCGGACGGTCGTGCACCGCGAAGATCAGTCCCTGCCCCTGGCCCGGGCGCTTCACCACCGGACGGGACTGGGCGCGCGGACGCTGCTCGACGAAGACGCTCTCACCCCCGGTGAAGTCGACGTCGGGGCGGTCCAGCATCACCGCCACCTGCAGCGGGAACGTCAGCTCGCCGTAGACGTCCTGGTGCAGGCAGTTGTAGTCACCCGGGCCGTAGCGCAACAGCAGGGGCGTGGGCCGCAGCTGTCCGGCCGCGGCGCACGCCGCCGTCAGTTCCTCGTGGGTGCCAGGAAACCGGGGCCGGTCCAGGCGCTCCGCCCACTGGTTGGCGATCCGGGCCAGCGGCGGATACAGCCGCCTGCGCAGGGCGGTCACCACCGGAGGCAGGGGCGCGGCGAAATAGCGGTAGTGGCCACTGCCGAAGCGGTGGCGGCTCATGTCGACGGTGCTGCGGAACGCCTCGTCCCGGTCGAACAGCGCGCGGACCTCCTCGCATGCGCGCGGCGACAGCAAGGGCGGGGTGACGGCGACGCCCTCGGCGTCCAGCGCCGCGGTCACCGCGGACCAGTCCAGTGCGTCGACGGCGGGCAGTTCCATCGTGTCGTCGGTACCGGCGTCGGGCGCGGTGGGGAGGCGGCCGTGGTCCATGCCCGGCAGGTGAGGGGTGTCGTAGCTGGTCAGTGTGGGCTCCGCGGTCGTGGACGGAGGCGGGCGCCGGAGGCGGGGGAATGGTTGCTCCGGCGCCCGCCGGTTCAGAGGGAGGCCGAGGGCGTGCGCCCGGACTCCAGGTCGAGCAGGAACCGCTTGGCCACGACACCGCCTGCGTAGCCGGTCAGGCGACCGCCTGAGCCGACCACCCGGTGGCAGGGCAGCACCACGCACAGGGGGTTCGCGCCGAGTGCGGTGCCCACGGCCCGCGCGGCCCGCGGCCGTCCGAGCGCGGTGGCCAGCTCGGCGTAGGTGCCCGTCGCCCCGTACGGAAGGAGCTCGTCCAGCCGCTCCACGGTCGTGCGGCTGAACGGTGTGGCCAGGCGGAGATCCATCCGTACGGTGAACGCGCGGCTGCCGCCTTCGAGGTACGTGTCCAGCTGGCGGCGCGCCTCCTCGATGATCCGCTGCTGGGCGGGGGTGGCTGCGTCGGCGTCCACGGCGGTGAGGCCACCGCGCATGAGCCGGGCCACCGCCTGCTCGTGGTCGTCGAAGGCGCACAGCACCAGCGCGTCGTCGGTGGCCGCGAGGGTCAGGGAGCCCAGCGGGGTGCGGTGCGAGGTGAGTGCCGCGGTGGATGGGGTGGGCATAGGGACCTCTCTGTGGTGCTCTGTGGCGCGCCGGGTCAGACGGTGATGGGCCGGCAGCTCTTGCAGGCCCGGTAACCCGCCTCGCGGGCGTCCTGCGCGGTGCGGAAGTGCACCCGGTGCCCCGGAGTGATGCGGCGGGCGTGGGCGCAGGTCGGATGGCAGTAGATGAAGGTGGTGTCGCTGCCGAGGAACACCGCGCCGGCCCGGGACAGCTCCGCCACCCGGCGCATGTCGATGTGCTCGGCCCGGCGCAGTGCCTCGCCCGCCTTCGGCAGGTACGCGGCGTCGCACGGCGATCCGTTGTCGTGCGTGACCCGGTGGCACGGTATGAGCACCGCGACGGGATTGGCCGCCAGTGCGCGCAGCACGTCGGAGGCCGGGGGCGGCGCCTCGGGGTCGGCCTCGCGGGCGATCCAGCCGAGCGGCCGCAGCTGCCCCGCGGGGATGTTCCGCACGGCCTCCAGGATCGTGCGCTGCTCCTCCGGCAGGCCGGACAGGTCGATCGCCAGCCGGCGGGCCCGGCCGGTGCGCAGCGCGGGGACGAGCCCGGGCAGCGGCCTGCCTCCCGAGATCGCCGAGCGGCCGGTGCGCGCGCGGTGCCGTTCCTCGAAGCCTGTCGCGGTCAGGCCTGCCGAGTCCAGGCAGGCACCCGTCACCGCCTGTGGGCTCGAGGCCACGAACAGCCCACCCGCCGCCGTGTCGAGGCGTACGTACGTGTCGTAGCGGTCCTCGGAGATACCCACACGGCGCAGCGCGCGCAGCGCGAAGTCCTCCGGCGCACCGGTTGCGAGATCGGGCAGACGCCGCGTGACCGCGTCGCCGTCGCTTTCGTTCACATCGTCACCTCCTTCAGCGCCGTCGGTTCCGGCTCGAGCAGTCGCCGCAGGCCGGCCAGCCCGCGGGAGACCTGCGCCTTGGCGGTGCCGACCGCGCAGCCCTGCACCTCGGCCACCTCGCTGTAGCTCATCCCGACCACATGGTGAAGCACGACCGGTATGCGGTGGTGCTCGGGTAAGGCCGACAGCGCCGTGACCAGACGTGACCGGTCCTCAGCGGTCGCCGCGCGCTCCTCCGGACCGGGGCTGTGGTCCGGCCAGACATCCATGGTCTCTTCCACGGGCAGCCCGGCCGTGACCGGACGCCGTGTTCGCGTACGGACGTGATTGCGCCACACGTTCGCCGCGATGGTCATCAGCCACGCACGGGGACGCAGCTCACGGCGCCGTGCGGGGGGGTACCCCTGCAGGGCCGTGTAGGCGCGCAGAAACGTCTCCTGGCCCAGGTCGTCCGCCTCGGCGAAGGAGCCGGAGACCCGGTACAGGAACGCGTGCACCACCCCGGCGTGCACCCGGACCAGCTCGGTGAAGCCGGCTTCGAGGTGCGCCGCCAGGAGATCGGTCAGCTGCTCGGCCTTGTCGTCCATCACTGAAACAAACACCGTCCTGGGCCAGGGTGTTGCAGAGGGAGAGGAGCGGTCATCCGTGGGCCGCCGGAGCGTCGAGCGCGGAGCTGCCGGTCAGGACCGCTTGGTACAGGCGCCGCATCCGGGGGACGGGCTCGATCCCCAGGGAGTCGCCGAGCGCCTGGCGCAGCCCGTGGAAGACGTCACCAGCGCGTTTGCGGTCGCCGGAGCGGTACAGCGCCACCATCAGCTGAGCGTGCACGTTCTCGTGGGTCGGGTGGCGCGCGGTCAGATCACTCAGCTCGTCGACCAGCTCCCGATGCTTGCCGAGCGCCAGATCGGCTTCTATGCGCTGTTCCAGTACCCCTTGGCGGGTCTCCGCCAGCTCCGCCAGGTGCGGTGAGCTGAGGGGGCCGGTCCGGACGTCGGACAGCGCGGGCCCGCGCCACTGCGCGAGGGCCAGGGTGAACATCTCCGACGCTGTGCGGTGGTCCCCTGCGGCAGCTGCCAGGCGTCCCCGCCGGGTCAGCTCCGTGAACCGGAAGCGGTCGAAGTCGGTCGTTTCGAGGGCGAGCTGATAACCCTGGTTCCGGGTCAGCAGCAGATGGCTGCGGTCGCCGCGGGGGCCGCGCAGAGCCTGCCTTATGTGGAGCACGTAGGTCTGGAGCGTGGACATCGCGCTCTTGGGGGGAGTCGACCCCCACAATTCGGTGATGCAGTCGCCGGCCCGCACCATCTGCGGCGTGTTCAGCATGAGGAACGCGAGGAGCTGGCGCGGTTTCGGTGCGCTCGGTACCAGGTTTACCTCACCATCGGAAAGTAAGAGGGAGCCGAGAACACCCGATTTCATGTCGAATTCCTATCCCCGTAGTGTTGTAACACTTCGAACAGGCATCCCATTCCCGCATCGAGGATAGGTAGATTGCTGTTTATGTGTCAAACGGGAGGTCGCCGATAATAAATTCGGTCAGCCAGCCGGTTCTTTTTCTGTTGATATTCAGGAAGGTAATCTGGCGGCTATCTGATCGGCCGCGTCCGGGCCGTATGCGGATCTGATGCGGGCCGCCAGCCTCTTCGGCACCAGCGGGTAGCCCTGGGCGTCGGGCGACTCGAGTGCGGCTGCTGCCAGGGCGCACCCGAGCTGGGCCCCGCGCTCGGCGCACCACCCCCAGACGGCACCCGCCAGAAAGCCGGCCCGGAACGCCTCGGAGGTTCCGGACGGATCGCCCTCCTGCGCCGCGCGCACCGCCTCGACGCGGGCTTCGGGGCTCCCGCGCCGCGCGACGACCACTCCGCGCAGCCCGCGCGTGACGACCCAGGTGCCCACCCGGCCGAGCAGTTCCGCGTCGCCCCACCCGGTGAGTTCCTGGAGCAGCGGCACGTCGAACTCGTCCGTGAACGCGTAGCGGGCCCCGTCGACGAGCCTGCGGGCCTGGTGGCTGGTGAGGCGGGACAGCCGATCGCCGGGGTCGGCCGCGAAGGGGATGCCGAGCCTCCGGCACTCCTCGGTGTGCCGCACCATGGCCTCGACGTCCCCCGCCGCCACCACCACGAGGCCCAGCCCGCCGATCCGGCGTGCGGCCGGCAGCAGGGTGATGTGCCGGGACTCGGTCTGCGCGCCCTCGTACGACAGCCTGAGCCGGCCGTCCTCGGCGTCCCTGATCTCCACCGCCCGCGCCGTGTCCAGTTCCTCGCTGACGCGGACGAGTTCCAGGTCCACGCCGTACGACAGCAGGGAGCGGCCGTAGTCGGCGAAGTCCTTGCCGACCGCTCCGGCCAGGAGCGGGCGAAGGGCGAGACGGCCCAGACCCGCGGCGATGTTGGCGCCCGCTCCGCCACGGCGCACGCGCAGGGTCTCGGCACGCACCGCGGCGGCGCCGCGGCCCATGGCCGTGCCGTCGGTGAGCCGGCCCGCGACGGTCAGCACATGGTCGGTCGCAATGGCGCCGGTCACGGCTATACGCATGGTGATCAACTCCCAGTGAGCGCTGGCCCGTCAGGAGGCGACGACGCGGCCCCGGACCACACGAAGGTCCGGGGCCGCGTTCGGGCGGACGGTTACCGCCCGACGGCCCGGCGCAGCGCGTCGACGCGGTCGGTCCGCTCCCAGCTGAAGTCGGGCAGTTCGCGCCCGAAGTGGCCGTAGGCGGCTGTCTGGGCGTACAGGGGGCGCAGCAGGTCCAGGTCGCGGATGATCGCGGCCGGGCGGAGGTCGAAGACCGCCGTCACGGCCTGCTCGATGGCGGCCTGCGGGACGGTGGCGGTACCGAAGGTCTCGACGAAGAGACCGACGGGTTCGGCTTTGCCGATGGCGTAGGCGACCTGCACCTCGCACCGGGTGGCCAGGCCCGCGGCGACGACGTTCTTGGCGACCCAGCGCATGGCGTAGGCGGCGCTGCGGTCGACCTTGGAGGGGTCCTTGCCGGAGAAGGCGCCGCCGCCGTGGCGGGCGTAGCCGCCGTAGGTGTCGATGATGATCTTGCGGCCGGTCAGGCCGGCGTCGCCCATCGGGCCGCCGATCTCGAAGCGGCCGGTGGGGTTGACCAGCAGGCGGTAGCCCTCGGTCTCCAGTTTGACGCCCTCCTGGGCCAGCTCGTCCAGGACGTGCTCGACGACGTGTTCGCGAAGGTCGGGGGTGAGCAGGGAGTCCAGGTCGATGTCGCTCGCGTGCTGCGAGGAGACGACGACGGTGTCGAGGCGCTTCGGCTTGCTGCCCAGGTACTCGATGGTGACCTGGGTCTTGCCGTCCGGGCGCAGATAGGGCACGGTCCCGTTCCGCCGCACCTCGGACAGCCGCCGCGAGAGGCGGTGGGCCAGGTGGATGGGCAGCGGCATGAGGCTGGGCGTCTCGTCGCAGGCGTAACCGAACATCAGGCCCTGGTCGCCGGCGCCCTGCAGGGCCAGCCGGTCCTCCTCGTCCGCCGTCAAGGTGCCGTCGACCCGCTTCTCGTAGGCGGTGTCGACGCCCTGGGCGATGTCGGGGGACTGGGCTCCGATCGAGACGGACACACCGCAGGAGGCGCCGTCGAACCCCTTGGCGGAGGAGTCGTAGCCGATCTCCAGGACGGCTTCGCGCACGAGGGCGGGAATGTCCACGTAGGCGGTGGTGGTGACCTCGCCCGCGACATGGACCTGGCCGGTGGTGATCAGGGTCTCCACCGCGACGCGTGCCGTGGGGTCCTGGGCGAGGAGTGCGTCGAGGATCGTGTCGCTGATGCGGTCGGCGATCTTGTCGGGATGACCTTCGGTCACCGATTCCGAGGTGAAGAGCCGGGCAGACATGAGAACTCCTGGGGTCGGGACGACAGGGTGTGCGTCAGGTCGTGCGGTGACGTTCCAGGGCGTGGTCCACCAGGGAGGCGGCAGCGCCCGTGTACGTGGCGGGATCGAGCAGCTCCGCCAGTTCACCGGGGCCCAGCAGGGGCCCGATGCGAGGGTGTTCGACGAGAACGTCGGTCAGGGGCCGTCCGGTGCGCGCAGCCGTCCCGGCCGCGTCGGAGAGCAGCCGCTTGGCCGCAGCCCTGCCGAGCTTGGGCGCCAGGACCGCGGCGAGCCGCTCGGAGGACATCAGAGCGCCGGTCGCGGCCGTGTTGGCCCGCATACGCTCCACGTGGACGACCAGCCCTTCGCACAGCTCGACGGCGGTGTGCGAGGCGCCGCCCGCCAGCCGCAGGCACTCGCGCAGCAGCAGCCACTCGGCGTGCCAGACACCGCCCGAGCGCTCGTCCTCGGTCACCAGACACTGCGTCAGCGCACCCGCCAGCGCGGGAACCTGGAGCGAGGCCGAACGGATCAGGGTGGCCAGCACCGGATTGCGTTTGTGCGGCATGGCCGAGGAGGCGCCGCGCCCGGCCACGGGCGGCTCGGTGACCTCGCCGACCTCGGTGCGGCCCATCGTCTGCACGTCCACGGCGATCTTTCCCAGGGCCCCCGTGACGAAGGACATGGCCGCGGCGACGTCGGCGACGGGAGAGCGCAGTGCGTGCCAGGGCAGGGGTGCCGTGGCCAGCCCGGTCTCGGCCGCGAACGCCTCGGACAGCGCGGCCGCGTACGGCGCCGTTTCCGCGGCCGGTACGCCGTCCACCGCCGAATACTCCAGATAGCCGGCCAGCGTGCCCGCCGCACCACCGAGCGAGACGGGCAGTCGGCCGTCGAGCAGGCGGCCGACGCGGTCGGCCGCCTCGCGCACCAGCAGCCCCCAGCCCGCCGCCTTGAGCCCGAAGGTGGTCGGGACGGCGTGCAGGGTCAGCGTCCGTCCGGCCATCAGCGTGTCCCGGTGCCGTGCCGCCAGCCGGTGCAACGCCGCCGCGGTGCGCAGCAGATCGGCGTGCACCAGGCGCAGCGCCCGGTCGCAGACCAGCATGGCGCCGGTGTCGAAGATGTCCTGGCTGGTCGAGCCGCGGTGCACGTACTCGGCGGCGTCCGGGTCATCCTCGGCCACGACCGCCGTGAAGGCGCGGACCAGGCCCACCACCGGGTTGGCGCTCTCCCGAGCGGTGACGGCGAGCCGGCGCAGGTCGAGTCGCTCCGCACGGGCGGCCCGGGTGATCGCCGCGGCGGCCTGCGCGGGCAGCGTGCCGAGCCCTGCCTGGGCGCGCGCCAGCGCCGCCTCCGCGTCCAGCATCGCCTGGAGCCAGGCCTCGTCGCTGACCGCCCGCTCCACCGGGGTGCCCGCACGCACCGGGGAGAGCAGTCCGGAATCCAGCTCCGCCGGGTACGCCGTCATGCCGGTGCCTCCGACAGGGTCTTGCCGGAACGGCGCGGGGACGCGCCCGCGGACGTGGGGGAGAGGGCCAGTACCGCCCGCGCGATGGCATCGGAGTCGCCCAGGGTCACCGAGTTCACCCCGGGCCGGATGCCCGCCGCGGTCACCCAGTGCACGGCCTCCGTGGGCACTCCGTACGCGAAGCGCCGGGGATGCCTGCGGCCGTAGGCGTCGACCAGGTGGTACGGGCGCTCGGTGACCTCCAGCCCGCCCGTCTCGTAACTCGTGCCGCACGCGCCGGGGATGCGGAACGGCCGGCACTGCCCGGTGGACAGCAGCTGGCGCAGCAGCGGATCCGCGGTCCGGCGCAGATCCGGCTCGGGCAGGCGCGCCTCGATCAGCACCCTGGCCCGCACGAGGCCGCCTGACACCCTGTCCGACTCGGCGACGAACGCACCCGCCGTGCCGTCGACGCGCACCCGCATGCCCGGACCGACCAGGTCGAGGACATCCGCCTCGAGCAGCGCGATCAGCTCCTCGATGCGCGAGACGGGCGGGCCGATCGACAGGAAGGCGTTGAGCGGGGTGTACCAGCCCTCCACCTCGTCCCGGTAGGAGTTGCCGTCCAGGCCGCCGTGGTCGAGGGCGAGCCGCACCTCGTTGCGCAGGTCTCGCAGCACGTCCAGGGCCGCCTTGAGCGGACCGCTCACGTTGCCCGCCAGCGCCTCCTGCACGTCCTGGCGCAGATGCTCCAGAAGCCAGTGGCGGAACTGAGCCCGGTCGGCGAACTCCCCGTCGCCGTGCGGCCGGAAGATCCTTTCCCAGTCCCACCGCTCGTCCCGCGCGATGCGGTACGCGTCGAGCAGGGCGTCCGTATCGGCGGAACCCTCGGGCAGCGAGACGTACCGCCCGACGAACTCCTCCCGTTCGGCCTCCCGGCCCCGGGCCGTCAGCAGCGCCCCGTAGTAGACGCTCTCCACCTCCCGGGCGATCAGCGGCCACAGGTCCGTTCCGAAGTACACGCGCTCACCGTCCACCGCGCGTTCCCGCAGGGCCGCGACCACCTGCTCGGTCAGCAGGCGGGGCTCGTGACGGCCGTGCGCTCCCTTCTCGTTGGCGCCGCGCGCGTGGTAGGGGATGCCGCGCCGGGAGCCCGCGACGATGTGCGGTTCCCGGCCGGAGGGGCGGTAGACGAGACGCCCGCCGACGCGGTCGAAGCGGCCGCCGCGGCCCACGGTGAGCAGCGCCATGTGGTCGAAGAAGTTCAGGCCGAGCCCGCGCAGCAGCACGGTCTCGCCGGACCGGATGTCCGACAGGTCCAGGTCGGCCGGGTTGGCCGGCAGGACGTGCAGCAGCCCGTGGGCGCGCGCCCGCTGCGACAACTGCCGCTGGGCGGCCGGGACGTCGGTCGGAACGTGGCCCTGGGAGAGAACGACCGCGTCGAGGCCGTCGAGGACCTCCCCGTCGGACAGGACGACCTGCTGCGCGCCGTCCAGCGGCCTTTCCCGGAGAGCGACGGCCCGCGCCTGGTGCACCCGCACCCGTAGGTGCGCAGGGGCGTTGGAGACCACCCGGGCGAAGACGTCCTCCAGGAAACGGCCGTAGAAGGCACGGGAGGGGTAGTCGTCCGGGCCCAGGCGGCGCGCTTCGGCGAGCACGGCCTCGTCGTAGAGCGTCGCCCCGCCGGACCCGTCACCGAGTGTGTGCGCCCACTCGTGCAGACTGGGGCCCGGCTCGACGGGACCGTCCATCTCCACGCTGGCGTCGGTGAACACGGTCACCTGTGAGGCGACCGTGTTCATCAGCAGCAGACGCGACTGTCCGGTGCGCCACACCCGCCCCGCTCCGGGCCGGTAGGGGTCGACGACGTGCACGGTGACCGTCCGGTGGGCGGGCGCGGCGCGTTCGTTGGCGCACAGCCGCTCCAGTACCGACAGACCGCGCGGTCCCGCGCCGACGAGGCACAGGTGGAGGTCACCGCTGGGCATATGCGTACTCCATGGGTGTCAGGGGAGGGCGGGGACGGAGGGGCTGTGCCCTCACATCGGTGCGGCGACCAGCAGACTCGTCTCGAGGGCGAGGGAGTGGACGCTTTCCAGGCGCAGACCCGCGGCTCGCAGGACGGAGCGGTAGCCGTCGAGGGTGCGCTCGCGGCCACCCGCGGCCATCAGCAGGTGCAGGTCCCACAGCAGAGGCAGCACGGGCGCGGTGCCGTCGGTGGCGACGACCCGCTCCAGCACCAGCAGTCGTCCGGTGTCCGACATGGCCTCGCGGATGTTGGCGAGGAGCGTCACACACCGCTCGTCGTCCCAGTCCTGCAGCACCCGGGACAGCAGGTACACGTCGCTGCCCGCGGGGACCTTGTCGAAGACGTCACCCGCGACCGTCTCGTAGCGGTGGGCGCCGACGGCGGCGCTCAGGTGCCGCTCGGCCACCGGCAGCATGTGCGGCAGGTCGAAGACGGTCCCCGTCAGGTGCGGGTGGGCCTGCAGTACGGCCGACAGCAGCAGGCCGCTGCCGCCCGCCACGTCGACCACGGTGTGCGCCCGCGAGAAGTCGAAGGCCGTCGCGGCCTCGGGGAAGAACACGTTGCCGGCGTTCATGGCGCGCAGGAACCGCGGTCCGGCGTCGGGCTCGTCGCGCAGGTAGGCGTGCAGCGAGGTGCCGAACGCGTGCTCGAAGCCCGAGGTTCCGGTGCGGATCGCGGGCTCCACCGCACCCCAGGCCCGGTGGAACTCCTCCCCGTACAGCAGCACCATGTCGCGCATCGACTGCTCGCCGCCGGCGACGAGGAGCGCGCCCACGCCGGTGAGCCCGTAGCCCTCCTCCTCGTCTCCGGTGAACACGCCGAGCGCCGCGAGCAGTCGCAGCAGCCGGGCCAGGCCGTCCTCGCTGGCGCCGGTCCGCTCGGCGAGAGCGGGGACAGTGCCGTGTCCGGCGGCGACGTGGTCCGGCAGGGACAGGGCGGCCGCCGCGTAGAGGGCCTGCGCCCGCCAGGTGCCGGTGATCAGGTCCACCACCTGACGTGCCGCCGTCGTCTCGGTGTCGGGCATGATCAGACCTTCCGTGCGGGGGCGGACACGGCGAGCGCGGGGTCGCCGGTGCGGGACAGAGCGGTACGCAGGCGCTCGCGCAGCAGGCGCTTGAGGACCTTGCCCGTGACACCGACCGGGAGCTCGGAGCGGTCGGCGGCCACCAGCAGGCCGCCGAGCGGTGCGAGGCCCTCGCGGGCCAGGGCCGCGTTGCACGTCGTCAGCAGCCGGGCCGGATCGCGCTCGGTGCCGTCGGAGAACAGGACGACGGCCAGGGGACGGGAGTGGCCCGGGGAGCGGGGATCGTCGACCGCGACGACCGCCGTGTCCAGGGCCTGCGTCGCGAGCAGGACGACCTCCTCCACCGGAAGGCTGTGGACCGGCCCGTCGACGGTGGAGACCACGTCCGGGGTGCGGTCGAGGTGGTACCAGGTGCCGTCGCTCTCGCGGCGCATGATGTCGCCGGTGAGGAAGTATCCGTTGACCGTGGATTCCTCGGTCAGGTTCGGTTCGTCCAGGTAGCCGGCGGTCACGCTCGGGGTCCGCACGCCGAGCCGGCCGGCCTGCCCGTCGGGCAGTTCACGACCCTGGTCGTCGAGCACCGCCGCCTTGCGCACCACGTTGGCGGGGACCCCTATGTGGCGCGCGTACCGGGTGGTCTCGGGCGTGTAGACCTGCTTGAACAGCACCATGCCCATCTCCGACGACCCGAGTCCGTCGAGGTAGCGCGAGCCGCTCAGCTCCTTCCCCTTCTCGGTGCGCCCGCCGAGAGCGATCAACGGACGGATGTGCCTCTCGTGGGAGGCGTCGCCCATGCCGTGCCAGGTGTGAATGTGCCGGGCGGCCTCGGGGCTGATCTCCTCGGTGCGGATCTCGGCGAGGGTGAGGGGGAAGGCCAGCACGGTGGTGGGCCGGAACAGGTTGATCGCCCGTGCCACGGCCTCGCCGCTCGCTTCGTCCAGGACCAGCGTCGGGATGCCGAGCAGGAGCGCCAGGCTGAGATAGCTGATGCCCGCCGAGTGGCTGTGCGGCAGCGCCGTCAGCAGCCGGTCGGAGCGCAGCGAAGGGAAGGTCCACAGCCGCTCACGCTTGCCCGCGAAGAACGAACCGTGGTGGAACACCGGGGCCTTGGGCCGTCCGGTGGTGCCCGACGAGTGCGAGATCATGATCAGGTCGTCGTGGGCGTGCCGGTGCGGGAAGCCGGGCATCGGCCGGGGCGGCAGGGGAGCGGTGACGGCGAGCACGGCGATGTCCGCGACCTCGGGCGTGGCCCGCCCGGGTGCGTCCGACTCCCAGGCGTCCGCGAGGCCCTTGAGGAGATCGCCGTCGCCCACCAGCACCGTGGTCCGCGTGCGCAGGAAGTACTCGGCGGCCGTCGCCGGGGCCATCTTCGGATTGCAGTGCACGGCGGCCGCACCGAGCGACGTGATGGCGATGTGGTGGATCAGGCCGAGCAGCCCGTCGCGGGTGTGCACGCCCACGTGCGCCCCGGGCCGCACCCCCCGGCCGCGGTACCAGTGGGCGTAGCGGATCGCGGCGACACGCACGTCGTTCAGGGACACCCCCTTCGGCTCGTCCGCCGCCCAGGAGGGGGAGGACACGTCGGGGTGGAACAGGAGCGGACGGTCCCGGTCGCGGCTGACGCGCCAGGCGTGCCAGAAGAAGTTCCCCGCCCCCAAATCCCGGTCGGCATGGAGGCGCAGGCGTTGCGCGGCGGACCTGTGTGTGCCGAACAGGAACATAGGAATACCTCACACTCCGCAGTGATTCGCCGAATTCTTCGGTCACCGGTGAGACATCGCGGCCCGTGATACCCCAGCGGTTCGGGAATGGTTCGTGGCGGAGTCTCCAACCGCCCGCTAAAGGGCCGATGGAAAGGCATCCCGACCGCTGATCTTGCTTCGTTCTTCAGAGCGGGTTGCGACGATCGCACCTGTTCGATCGACAGAGGGCTGGAGGCCGCGTCGGATGGAGGACCCGCTGATAACCCCGGTCGCCGTTGTCGGAGGCGGTCCGGTCGGATTGCTGCTCGCTCTGTTCCTGGACCGGCAGGGCGTACCCTGCGTCGTCCTCAACTCCCAGCGGACCGTGCCCGATCAGCCGCGCGGCAGCACCCACAACGCGCGGACCATGGAGCACTACCGCACCCTGGGTCTGGCCGGGCGGATCCGCGAACTCGGCCTTCCCGGCGGCCACTCGGCGGGCATCTCCTTCTTCACCCGCTACAACGCACACGAACTGGCCCTGCTGCCCTGGCCGGGCACCGACGAGGTGCTGCGCCAACGAGTCGCGGCCGACCGCACTGACCAGTCCCCCGAGCCGATGCACCGGGCGAACCAGATGTACGTCGAGCGGCTGCTGCTCGACCACGCCCGCACCCGGCCGCGGATCACCCTGCGCTTCGGCTGGACGGTCACCGCCCTGCGGGAGAGCGCGCGGCACGTCGACGTCGTGGCCGAAGCCGACGGAGTCCGGCGCACCTTCAGGGCGGGATTCGTGGCGGGCTGCGACGGCGGGCACAGCCTGGTCCGGCGCCACCTCGGGATCCGGTACGAGGGAGAGGGCACCCTCGACCAGGACGTGCTCGGCCGCCGTTCCACCGCCGCCCACCTGCGGGTGCCCACGCTGTACCGGGACTACCTGCGCGGCCGGAGCGCGTGGAGCAACTGGGTCGTCAACGCGCACCTCGCGCTGAACCTGATCGCGCTCAACGGAGTGGACGAGTTCTTTTTGCTCACCAGTTCCGTCGACCCCGACACGGCGACGGACGCCGAACTGGTGAGGCTGGTGCAGCGGGCGGCGGGTGAACCCCTTCCGGTCGAGGTGCTCAGCCACCGGCCGTGGACCGCGGGCGCGGCGCTGGTCGCGGAATCGTTCGGTACGGGCCGCATCCGGCTCGCCGGCGACGCAGCGCACCTGTTCACACCCAACGGCGGCTTCGGCATGAACACCGGTGTCGACGACGCCGCCAACCTCGCCTGGAAACTCGCGGCGGCCGTTCAGGGATGGGCGGGTCCGGATCTGCTGGACACGTACGGCATCGAGCGCAGACCGATCGCCCTGCGCAACACCTCGGCGGCCAGAACCCTCGGCCAGGGACTCGGCGCCGTCGACCGACCCGCCTGCCTGGAAGCGGACTCCGCCGCCGGCGAGGCCGCCCGGGCCAAGACCGGCGCGGAACTCGCCGAGTACGGGATGCGCACCCTGGACACCCTTGGTGTGCAGTTGGGCGCCCGCTACGACGGCTCGCCGATCGTCGCCGGGGACGGGTCCGGGCCGGTCCCCGACTCCTTCGCCGCGTACACGCCCTCCGCCGTGCCGGGCGGCCGTGCTCCCCACCTGTGGCTCGACGACCGCCGCACGGACGGCAGTTCGCTGTTCGACCGGTTCGGCTCCGGGTTCACGCTGCTGCGGCTCGGCCCACGTCCGCCGCAGACCGGACGGATCGAGGCCGCGGCCCGTGACCGGGGCGTACCCCTGCGGACGGTCACGCTCGACGATCCGCTCGCGCGGGACCTGTACGAGCGTGACCTGGTGCTGATCCGCCCCGACCAGCACGTCGCCTGGCGAGGCGACCGGGAGCCCGGCGACTCGGCGGCGCTCCTCGCGCTGGTCACCGGAGGGCCGCACGAGACGGCGTCGAGAACCGCGCCGGCACCGGCTCGCGGGTGGTGGTAGTCGAGCGCACCCAGGTCCCGATGCCGGGATCAACAGAGTCTGAGTGACGGTAGAATCCGCGCGAATCGCGCCGTTTTGACCAGGCATGCCGGAGGAAAGACCTTTCGCAGGCCGGCCTGGGCGACGATGGGGGAGTCACATGGAATTTCGCGTTCTCGGCCCTCTGAGTGTGTGCGACGACGAAGGTCGCCACAGAACCCCGACCGCCCCGAAACAACGTCAGTTGCTGTCGCTCCTCGCGCTCAACGCGAACCACGTCGTGTCCGTGGCACAGATAGTCGAGGAGATCTGGGAGTACCGGCCGCCGTCGAGCGCGGTCGCGGCGGTGCACACGTACGTCATGCAGTTGCGCCGCTCCCTGGACGGGGCCCGGCGCGGCCCGGGCCGCAGCCCCGGCCGGCTGCAGACACGCGACCAGGGGTACGTGCTGAAACTGAACGCCGGGGAACTGGATCTGGACCGCTACGAGCAGCAGGTCCGGGCCGCTCGCGCGACACTGGAGGCCGGCCAACACGCCGAGGCCGCCGAGCAGTTGCGCGCCGCCGAGATGATGTGGACGGGGCCGATGCTGGTCGACGTACCCACGGGCCCGCTGCTGAGAGCCGCCATCGAGGTCGTCGAGCGTGACCGGCTCGACGCCGTCCCCCAGCGTCTGGGGGCCGAACTGCACCTCGGGCGACACCACGAGATCCTCGGTGAACTCACCGCGCTGGTGCACCAGTACGGGACGCACGAGGACCTTGTCGAGCACCTCATGCTCGCCCTGTACCGGTCGGGCCGGCAGGCCGACGCGCTGATGGCCTACCACCGGCTGCGAGCCCGGCTGCGGGAGGAACTCGGTATGAAGCCCTCGGCGCGGCTGCAACGCCTGCACACGCACATGCTCTCCGGGCACCCGCGGCTGGAACCTCCCTCAAGCGGGCGCTTCCGGCAGTCGCTCAACCTGCTGGCCGAGCGCACCGTGTCCGCCCCGCGCGAGGCCGTCCGCGGCGGCGGACTGGTCATGATCTGACGTCTGCGCGGCCGGCGAGAGGCGGCCCGGCAGTCCGACCAGGGCGACCACCAGGGCCGGCCCCATCAGCAGGGCCGCCGCGCCGAACGCCTGGCCCGCCCCGGCGGTCACCCCGGTGCCACTGCCGCACACCGCCACCGCGAGCACCGTGCCCAGAGCGGTGCCGAGCTGCCCCGCGCACTGCACCAGACCCGCCGCCAGCCCCGCGCCGGTACCCCTGAACCGGGCCAGCGCCACGACCTCGCACGACATCCAGATCAACGGCAGTCCCGCCCCGGCGAGGATCAGGCCGGGCAGCATGCCCGAGACGTATCCCGAGGCGTGCGAGCGGGCGGCCAGCGTCCACAGGCCGGCTCCCAGGAGCAGGCAGCCGAGTGCGCACGGCAGGCGGGCGCCGTACCGGGCGAGCAGCGCGCCGCAGGCCCGGCCGACGACGAAGATGCCCCCGACCATCGGCAGCAGCGCGAAGCCGGCGGCCAGCGCACCGTACCCGTAGGCGTCGCGCAGGTGCATGCCGCCGAGGAAGGCGACGGGCGCCGCGGCCGTCGACACGAGCAGGATGCCCGCCGCACCGGACACCAGGCCCCGGTCGCGGATGAGGGCTGCGGGCAGCAGCGGGTGGGGACAGGTGCGTTGCCGGAGCCAGAAGGCGGCTGCCAGCGTCAGCGCGCCGAGCGCGGCGTACACCGTGTACCGGTCCGTGCCGTGTCCGGCCAGGCGCACCAAGGCGTACACCAGAGTGAGCAGGGCGCCCGTCAGGGCCGCGGCTCCCGTCAGGTCCAGGCGGACCTCGCGGGATCTGGACGGGTCGGGCAGCGGGGTGCGCCGGGCCAGCGCCAGGGCGACGGCGATCACGGGAACGTTGAGGTAGAAGGCCCAGCGCCAGTCGAGGCCGCTGACCACGAGACCGCCGCACAGGACGCCCGCCACCGAGCCGACGCCGCCGGCGCCCGCCCACAGTGCGAGGGCTCTGGCGCGCTGGTGCGGTGCGGCCGCGGTCACCAGCAGCGACATCGCGGCCGGCACGAGCACGGCGGCCGCCAGCGCCTGTCCGGCGCGCGCGGTGACGAGCAGCGGGCCGTTGGGTGCGGCGCCGCACGCGGCCGAGGCCACGGCGAACGCGACCATCCCGTGCAGGAAGAGCCGGCGAGCCCCTGCCAGGTCCGCGAGCCGGCCCCCCAGCAGTTGGAGTCCGCCCACCAGCAGCACATAGATGTTGGTCACCCATTGCACGGCTTCGAGCGACATCGACAGGTCGCGCCGGATGTCGCTCAGCGCGAGTGTCACGATGCCGCTGTCGGCGTTGGCGAGCAGGGGCGCGAGGACGGCCAGGGCGAGCAGCCGGCGGTCCAGCGGCGGCGCTGCGCGGTTCTGCGGGCGGGCAGGGGCGTACAAGGCCATGACGGCTCCCGGGAGTCGGCGTGATGCCGCCGCGCAGGCCCCGGAGCGGGGCGGACGGGGAACGAAGCCCGCGGCCTTCCGTTCGGATCAGCGCGGATCAGGGGGCGGGTCCCGGCTCGTGCCGTCGCAGGGCGGAGCGGACGGGCCACGCGGAGCGGTGGCGGCCGACGGCAACGCGGCAGACGTGCGTGCCGGGGCTCGCGAGCCCCGGCGTGATCCGAACGAGTGGCCCCGGGGCCGCGAGACGGCACGGCGGGGCTGAGGACGTGAGAGAGGGAAGAAGCAGACGGCGCCCGTGACGGCGCGGCGCTGCGGAGATCCGCGGGAAGAGTGTGGCGCCGCCGCGGACGGCACGGCCGTGACCGGCGGTGCTCACGGGACCCGGGTCCCGTGACGAGAGGGAACTCCGGCGGGTCACCCGGGGGTTGAAAGCAGCGAGGAGCGTGTCCGGCGGCGCCGGCAGCCCGTGCAGGCTCGGTTCACCACGCGGCGCCGGCGGGCCGTTCCAAGTCGTACGGCCCGGCCGCCGTGCGGCGGCCGGGGACAGAGGGAGGGCCGGGTTCGCCGGCCCTCCCGCACGGTGTTGCTCAGAGCTCCTTGAGGAGCCCGCCGTCCACGACGAACTCGGCGCCCGTGGTGCTGCCGGAGCGAGGCGAAGCGAGCAGCACGACGGCGTCGGCCACTTCCTGCGGCTCGACGAAGCGGCCCGTGGCCAGGTTCAGCATCTCCGGGACCACGCTGTTGATGACGTTGTCCTTGTCGGTGCCGGCCTGCGAGGCGATCATGTCGGCGACGCCGCCCTCGTCCGTCCACCACGGCGTGCGCACCACACCGGGGGAGACCGTGTTCACGCGGATGCCCTGGGGCCCGAACTCGCCCGAGAGGACCTTGGTGATGTTGCTCAGGGCGGCCTTCGCGGCGCCGTAGTCGACGTTGATCGGCGAAGGCTGGCGGGCGTTGCCGGAGGAGATGTTCACGATGGCGCCGCCGCCGCGCTCCAGCAGGTGCGGAATGGCGGCGCGGATGGCGCGCACGGCCGAGAACAGGTTGAACTCGAACATGGCACGCCACTCCTCGTCGGAGGCGTGCAGGAACGAACCGCGCGGCAGGGTCACACCGGGGGGCGGACCGCCGGCGTTGTTCACCAGGATGTCGAGCCCGCCGAACTGCTCCACGGCGCGGGAGACGACCTGCGCGGGCGCGTCCTCGTCCATGAAGTCGGCCGGGACGTGCACGAGGTTCGGGCCGGCCAGCATGTCCAGCTCCGGGGTGCTCTTGCGGGAGGTCGCCACGACCTTGGCGCCCTCCTCGAGGAGCGTGCGCACGATGGCCAGGCCGATGCCCTTGGAAGCGCCGGTCACCACGGCGACTCGGCCGGAAAGCTGCAGATCCATAAGGTTCCTTCTCGATGGTCGGCCCCGCCCTGAGGTGGGGAGGAGCGCTGTGCGGTGTGCTCTCATCAACGGAAACACCGCGGTGCCCGAAGGGGTTGCAGGCGGTGCTGCCGGGCTCGTGGGGTCAGCGGTGCCAGCGCATGACCTCCTCCGGGAGTTCCTCCAGCTCCGCGATCTCGGACGGTTTGCGGTCCATGTACTCGGGGTCGCACCCCTTGTGCCCCAGCAGCCGGGCGACCGGGGCGAGCACGGTGAACAGGGCGCGCTGCAGCGCCCACGGGGGCGAGGTGAACCGCACCACGTCACCGAACTCGAGCGTCGTCACCGCCTGTTGCAGCAGCCTGGGCATGCCCTCGGGCGTGGTCTTGCCGTCCTGTGCGAGTCCGAACAGCTGGCGCAGCACGAGCTGCTCGAAGCGGTCGCTGTTCTTGCGCACCTCGCAGATGTGGAAAGCCTGTTCGCCACTGCAGTTCCACCAGCGGTGCTTGATGCCCGGCTGGATGAGCACGCTCTGCCCGGGCTTGTCGAGGGTCACCTGGCGTCCGCCGATCAGGAAGGCGACCTTGCCGCGCACCAGCGTGAAGCGCTCCTCGCTCACCGGGTGGAGGTGCTCGCCCGAGACCGCTCCGCCGGGCTCGGAGTACACGTCCATCACGGTGCGCGCCCCGCCCGTGTGCGAGGACGGCGTTCTGATCACGACCCGCTCCCTGCACCGCGGATTCTCGTATACCTCACCGACGCTGACCGTCACCGGCCCGCCTCCTTCCGCCATGGCGAATTCAGCCTGGACTTTGATGGTGGCGATCGGTGGGCCGTCGGACACTCCCCATCTTGCGGTCGTATCCCGGAATGCCCCGTTCAGGGATTCGACCGCAAGATCCGGAGTGTTTTCCGCTATGGCTGATTCGTACTGTCGCGGCGCAGAAGATCGCGTGAAGCGGGCGCCAAAAATGGCGAGAACGGGAGACGTAAAGTGCGCGACAACAGTGGGATAGGCCGCAGACGGTTCTTCACGACCGCCGCGGCGCTGGGCGGCACGGCCGCCGTGGGCGGGGCCCTGGCCGGGCAGGCGGCAGCCGCCCCCAGGCAGGCGGCCCCGGCCGTGGGTTTCGCTCCGGTCACGGTGACGTCGGCGGACGCGCAGTACGCAGAGCTTGTGCACGGCATGAACCACCGCTACGTCGGCAGGCCCGAGGCCGTCCAGATCGTGGACGACGTCTCCCAGGTGGCGAGCGTGGTGCAGGCGGCCGTCACCGCCGGAAAGCGCCTGACCGTGCGCTCCGGCGGGCACTGCCTGGAGGACTTCGTCTTCAACCCCGACGTCCAGGTGGTGCTCGATCTGTCACAGCTCAACAACGTGTACTACGACGCCGAACGGCGCGCCTTCGCCGTCGAGACGGGCGCACAGCTCCTGGACGTCTACACCCTGCTGTACCAGGTGTACGGCGTCACGGTTCCCGGCGGCATCTGCTACTCCGTCGCGGCCGGCGGCCACGTCAGCGGCGGCGGCTGGGGCCTGCTGTGCCGCCAGCTCGGCCTGATCATCGACTACCTGTGCGCCGTCGAGGTGGTGGTGGTCGGGGCCGACGGCAAGGTGCGCACGGTGGTGGCGACCAACGAGCCGGGCGACCCCAACCGCGAGCTGTGGTGGGCCCACGCGGGTGGAGGCGGCGGCAACTTCGGTGTCGTCACCCGCTACTGGTTCCGCACCCCCGGCGCCACCGGCACCGACCCGAAGAAGCTGCTGCCCAAGCCGCCCCGTGAGGTGTACCTGGTGGCGCAGTCCTGGCCGTGGGAGAGCATGACGGAGGCGAAGTTCTCCCGGCTGGTGCAGAACTACGCGCGCTGGTTCACCGCGCACAGCGCACCGGGCGCCCCCGAACTGGCCCTGGCGAGCTTCCTCGTGCTGACCCACGAGTCCAGCGGGCAGATCGCCATGGTCACCCAGGTCGACGCCACCGCTCCCAACGCCCGCCAGATGCTCGACGGCTACCTCGCCGCCATCGGCGACGGCGTCGGCGTCCAGACGGGAGCGGTCACCCGCCGATTCGCCGAGTTCGGCCCGATGGCCATGTACGCCGAGCCCCGCAAGCTGCCGTGGCTGGAGGCCACCCGATACCTCGGCACCACCAACACCAACCTCACCGACCCCACCTTCCGGCAGGAGTACAAGTCCGCGTACATGCGCGGGACCTTCCCCGGCCGGCAGCTCGCGGCGCTGTACAAGCACCTGACGCGCACGGACGTCACCCTGCCCGGCGCCTCGATCACCCTCAGCTCGTACGGCGGCGAGGTCAACCGGGTCGCACCGGCGGCCACCGGCTATCCGCACCGCGAGTCGTTCTTCAAGCTGATGTGGATGTCCCTGTGGAACGACGACGCCGAGGACGCCGCCTACATCGCCTGGAACCGGGAGTGCTACGCGGAGGTCTACGCCGACACCGGCGGTGTGCCCGTGCCCAACGGCGTCACTGACGGGTGCTATGTCAACTACCCGGACAACGACCTGAACGACCCGAAGTACAACACCTCGTCGACGCCCTGGTACTCGCTCTACTACAAGGGCAACTACCCGCGGCTGCAGCAGGTGAAGAAGAAGTACGACCCGACGGACTTCTTCCGCCACGCCCAGTCCGTCCGTCTGCCCTGACACGTGCGGAAAGGCCGCCCCGGACCTTCCGGGGCGGCCTTTCGCGCGTGCGTGACGCGGAACTCAGCGCTTGACGGCGAACGTCAGCCCGTCCGCGTAGGGGACCACACTCAGGTCCACCCGCTCGTCATGGTGCAGCCGCGGATTGAAGGCACGAAGTGCCTGCGTCTCGGAGTCCTGGGCGGACTCGTCGAGCAGGGCACCGTGCCACAGCACGTTGTCGACGACGACCAGGCCACCGGGACGCAGCAGTTCGAGCGCGTACTCGTAGTACGCCGTGTAGTTCTCCTTGTCCGCGTCGATGAACACGAAGTCGAACGTCCCGGCGGCGTTCTCCTCCTTCAACAGCCGTTCGAGGGAGTCGCGGGCGTCGCCGATGTACAGATCGACCTTGTCCGCGACGCCGGCCCGCTTGCAGTAGTCGAGCGCCATGGCGCTCCACTCCTCGCTGATGTCCAGCCCCACCACACGGCCGTCGGCGGGGAGCGCGAGCGCCGTCGACAGCAGGCTGTAACCGGTGAACACGCCGACCTCGAGAGCGCGCCGGGCCCCGGTCGCCTTCAGCAGGGTCCGCATGAACTGGCCCTGCTCCGGCGAGATCTGCATCAGGTGCAGGGGGAGCTGCGAGGTCTCCTCGCGCAGCTTCTGCAACAGGTCGGGCTCGCGCAGCGAGACATCGGCGACGTAGTCCTGGAGTGCGTCGGTCAACTCGACCTGGAGTCTCATGATGGCCACCTCGTGTCGGGTACTCGAATCCGAGAAGGAATTACAGGCGCCCGCACGCGCCGGTGTCAATAATTTCCGGACTCCTGGATATTGCGCAGAAATGTGCGTCGTTTGCCTCGATCGATCCTTCAGCGGCCACCGGCACAATGCCCCTGAGAAAGCCCCCAATTCGAGGGCCGATTTCTTTTCGAGGAGTGTCGATGGGCGACAGGCAACGCCGCTTTCGCGACTGCCTCGGCCGGTTCGCCACGGGCGTCACCGTGGTCACCGTCGAACACGACCACGGCGTGCACGGCGCCACCGTGGGCTCGTTCACCTCCGTCTCCCTCGAACCCCCGCTGGTGATGGTGTCCCTGGACCGGCGCAGCCGGATGTGCGACCTGCTGCCGGGTGCGTCGTCGTTCGGCGTGAACGTGCTCGCCGCACACCAACAGGACCTGGCCCTGCACTTCGCGGGCCGGCCACTGCCCGCGGGCACTCCGGTGCCCTGGGACCCCGATGCGGCGGGGCCGCGCCTGGCCGGCGTCGCCGCCCACCTCGACTGCGTGCCCTGGGCCGCGTACGACGGTGGCGACCACGTGCTGCACATCGGCCGGGTGCGGGGCTTCACGACAGGGGACGCGGAGCCCCTGGTGTTCCACGGCGGGGCCTTTCGCCTCCTGGACACCGCTCCCGGCCATCACGCGTGGGCCGGGACCCTCGACGGACCTGCCGACGGCGCGTGGTCGTCGGGAACCGCGGCACATCACATCCCGCTGGGTCACTGACCGTCACGACCGGACAAGGACACACCATGACGCTGCAGCAGGGCGAGGCCTCCGCCTCGGCACCGGCTCCCCGCACCACCCGCCCCCTGACCGGCGACGAGTACCTGGAGAGTCTGCGCGACGACCGCGAGGTCTACATCTACGGCGAACGCGTCGACGACGTCACCAAGCACCCGGCGTTCGCCAATCCGGCCCGGATGACGGCCCGTCTGTACGACGCCCTGCACGATCCGGCCCGCCGCGACGTGCTGACCACCGGCACCGACACCGGGAGCGACGGCTTCACCCACAAGTTCTTCCGCACGCCGCGCAGCGTCCAGGACGTCGTCGAGGACCGTGAGGCGATCGCCGAGTGGGCCCGCCTCACCTACGGCTGGATGGGCCGCAGCCCGGACTACAAGGCGGCCTTCCTCGGCACGCTCGGCGCCAACTCCGACTACTACGCCCCCTTCCAGGACAACGCGCAGCGCTGGTACCGCGAGTCCCAGGAGAAGGTGCTGTTCTGGAACCACGCGATCATCCACCCGCCGGTCGACCGGCACCGCCCGTCCGAAGAGGTCAAGGACGTCTTCGTGCACGTGGAGAAGGAAACCGACGCCGGTCTCGTCGTCAGCGGCGCCAAGGTCGTGGCCACCGGCTCGGCCATCACGCACTACAACTTCATCTCGCACTACGGACTGCCGCTCAAGGAGAAGGAGTTCGCGCTCGTCGCGACCATCCCGATGGGCGCGCCCGGCCTGAAACTGATCTGCCGTCCCTCCTACGCCGCGACGGCCGCCGTCATGGGCAGCCCCTTCGACTACCCGCTCTCCTCGCGCCTGGACGAGAACGACACCATCTTCGTCCTCGACAAGGTGCTCATCCCCTGGGAGAACGTCTTCCTCTACGGCGACGTGGACCAGGTCAACGGGTTCGCCCCGAAGTCCGGCTTCATCCCGCGGCTGACCTTCCACGGCTGCATCCGCCTCGCCGTGAAGATCGACTTCATCGCGGGGTTGCTGGTCAAGGCCGTCGAGATGACCGGCACCAAGGACTTCCGTGGCATCCAGGCCCGGATCGGCGAGGTGCTCGCCTGGCGCAACATGTTCTGGGCCCTGACCGACGCCGCCGCCCGCAACCCCGAGGAGTGGAAGAACGGCGCGCTGCTGCCGCGCCTGGAGTACGGCATGGCCTACCGCTGGTTCATGACCATCGGCTATCCGCGCATCAAGGAGATCATCGAGCAGGACGTCGCCAGCGGCCTCATCTACGTCAACTCCAGCGCCGAGGACTTCAAGAACCCCGACGTGCGCCCCTACCTCGACAAGTACGTGCGCGGCTCCAACGGCTACGACGCCGTCAGCCGCGTCAAGCTGATGAAACTGTTGTGGGACGCGGTCGGCACCGAGTTCGGCGGCCGGCACGAGCTGTACGAACGCAACTACTCCGGCAACCACGAGTCGGTGCGCAGCGACATCTTCATGGCCCAGATGGAGAACGGCCAGCTGGACGCGTACAAGGGATTCGCCGAGCAGTGCCTTCAGGAGTACGACCTCGACGGGTGGACGGTCCCCGACCTCGACTCGTTCCACGGGCTCCGAGGCGCGAGGAAGAACTTCTGGCACTGACATGACCTCCGTCCTCCCTGAGGTGCGGCGGCGACGGCCGGGCCCGGCCCTCGCCGCCCTCTTCCTCGCCACCTTCGTCATGGGCAGTGCCGAGTTGATCGTCGTCGGCCTGCTGAAACTCGTCGCCGACGACCTCTCCGTGTCGGTGGACACGGCGGGCACCCTGGTCACCGCGTACGCACTGGGCATCTGCGTCGGCGGCCCGCTCCTGACAGCGCTCACCATCCGGATCCGGCGCCGCACCGTGGTGTGGACGTCCCTGGCCGGCTATGTCGCGGGCAACCTGCTCGCCGCCCTCGCCCCGGGTTTCGGCACGCTGCTCGCGGCCCGGGCCGTCACCGGAGCGCTGCAGGGCCTGTTCCTCGGTACGGCGTTCACGGTGGCGGCCGCCCTGGTGCCGCCCGAGCGGACCGGGCGCGCGATCTCCGTGGTCTTCGGCGGCATCGCCGTCTCCACCGCGTTGGGCGTTCCGCTGGGCACCCTCGCGGCCCAGCACCTGGGCTGGCGCGCGGCGTTCACGGCCGTCGTGGTCCTCGGTGCGCTGGCGCTGCTGGCGGCGGTGGTGTGGGTCCCGCCGGTCGACGGCTCGGGCACGGGCGGTCTGTGGGCGCGGTCCCGGCACGCGCTGGCGCCCCGGGTCCTGGCGGTGCTCGGCGTCGGATTCCTGCTGCTGGGCGGCCAGTTCGCGGGGTTCACCTACATCACGCCGTTCCTGGAGGACGTCACGGGAGTGTCCGGCACGTGGCTGACCGTCTTCCTGTTCGCCTACGGAGCCGCGACGGCCGTCGGCACGTTCGTGGGCGGCTGGGCCGCGGACCGGGACGCGGCGCGTGCGCTCGTCGGGGCGAATGTCGCTCTGGTCGTGGCTCTGGCGGTCCTGCATGTCGCCGGGTCCTCCCGGACCCTGGTGGCCCTCGCCCTCGTGCTGTGGGGCGTGGTCGGGTTCGGCCTCGTCCCCTCACTCCAGTACCGGGTCGGGCTGCTGGCCGGCCCCGGGCGCGACCTCGCGGCGACGCTGCCGGCGTCCGCGGTCAACGCGGGCATCGCGGTCGGGGCGGTGGCCGGCGGCGCGGCCGTGTCGCACGGCGGCGCGAGGGACGCGATGCTCACCGGACTACTGGTGTGTGTGGCGGCACTGCCGGCGACCTGGGCCTCGGGACGGTTGCGTCCGGCGGCGTCCGGGCGGCAGTCGGTCGAGGTCGCGGGGGAGGCGCCCTCCCAGGACTGACCGTGCTCCCGGCCGGGTGCGCCCGCGCGTGATCCCGGATCGGGCGGGCCGGTCCCGCCGGTCGGCGAGCGGCGAAGCAGGCCGGTCGCCGGCCGGCGCACCCGCTCGGCGGTGCGGTGCGGGGAGTGCGCAGCCCGTCGCGGCTGCCCGGCCCGGGACCCTGCCGTGAACCGGCTTGCCGTGCGGTCGCGTGCCCGGTCGCACGGCCTTCGAGAAGGGCGGCCGACCTGGGCTACCTGCTCCGGGCGGGAGCCGTCGGCACCCCTCGTCGTACCCGCACGGCGAGCGCCGACCGCCGTATCCGCAGGGGCAGTTGGCGGCCCAGCTGTGGGGGCTCCGCCTCGCGCACGGCCGCGGCCACGGCCGCGGCGAACTCGTCGTCCGCGGGCACGAGCCGGGCCTGCCGGAACATCGTGTGCAGCCGGTGCAGCAGGGCCGGCACCTCGTCCCCCGTCAGCACCCCGCACACGCCCTTGTCCGTCGCCGCGACAAGCACCGGCCCCAGCGACGAGCCCGCCACCGTGTACCGGATGTCCGTCCCGTCGCCGCCCGCGCGATACTCCTTCGGGGTCATGCCGAGGATCTCCGTCGCCGCCGCGTAGAAGTGACCACCGGAGTTGAACCCCGAGCTGTACATGGCGTCGGCGATCGTCCCGGACAGCGGCAGGGCCTCACGTACCCGGCGGGCACGCGCCGCCGCCAGATAGGCGTGCGGTGTGATGCCGGTGAACGACTTGAACAGGCGGTGGAAGTGGAACCGGCTGTAGCCGACCTTGCGGGCCAGCTCGTCCAGGCTGGGCGGCAGCGGCGCCTCGTCGATGATCCGGCAGGCCGTGGCGACAGCCTCGGCCGCCACGGCGTGCCGGTCGGAGTCATCGGGGCAGCAGCGGCGGCACGGGCGGTATCCCTCGGCGCGGGCGTGCTCCGGGGTCGGGAAGAACCGGACGTTCTCGCGCCGGGCCAGCTTCACCGTGCACGACGGGCGGCTGTACACGCCCGTCGTGGTGACCACGTAGCAGAAGTGGCCGTCCGCGCGGGCGTCCCGGTCCCGCACGGCCTGCCAGCGTGCCTCGTCACAGGTGTACAGCGTTGCGGCGGTCGTCGTCACCGTCATGCTCCGTGCCTTCCACTCGTCCAGGAGGTCGTTTCTCAGGGCTGTTCCGGCGGGTGGCGGCGGGGCGGCGTCCGCGGGCCGGCGGCGGGCGCCGATCGCGGAGCTCTCGCCGCGACCGACTCCGGCAGCACCCGGGCAGCAGAAAAAGGAGGAAAACCACCGACCGGACCACGACGGCCGCGCCCCGAACCCGCTCGCGCGGGACCCCGCCTTGCGGTCCTGCCACGGTCCGAGGCGCCGGGCGGAGGCATCCGCCACCGCTTCGTCGGCCTGGCCGCAGCCCTCGGCTCACCAGTTGACGCAGCGGCACGCCCCGGGCGGATGCGTCCTGTGGCGGCGCAGAACGCCGCGGTCCCGCACGGCCTTGCCGCCCGCCGTGCGAGGCAGCTCCCTCAGCAGGTGAAAGCGGTCCGGCGCGGGCGCCCCACCGAGGAACCGGCGGCACCAGGAGTGCAGTTCGTCGCCGTCCAGTTCCGCGCTGCTCGCCACGTGCGCCTCGATCGGGCCGACCCCGAGGACCACCGCGTCCGTGATGTGCCGGTGGGCCTGCAGCACCGACTCGATGCGCAGCAGGTCGAGCGAGGCGTCCCCGACGCCGTGGACCCTTCCGCGCAGACGCAGAGCACCGGTGTGGGGATCACGCGTGACCAGGTCGCGCGTGGACATCCAGCCACCGGCCCACGGCGTGTCCTCGTACAGGTACGGGGACGCGGGGACGTGCACCTCCAGGACGCCGCCGATCACGCGGGTACGGACGCCGGGGACCGGAAGGCCGACCCAGGCCGGGCCGAAGCGGCCGGTGAGGTCGGCGGCGATGATGCCCGTCTCGGTGGTGCCGTAGGCCTGGCCGACGCGCACCCCGTGGCGGACGCTGAACACCGCCGGAGTCTCGGGCGGCAGGGCGTCACCGCTCGACACGGCCAGCCGGAGATGCGGCAGTTGTCCGGGCTCGGCCCGCGCCAGCCGGCGGAAGTGGTGCGGATTGCCCAGCACCACGTGCGCGTCGGCCGCCGCCCGCACGGTCGCCGCCGCCGTGCGGGCGGTCGGCATCACGACGGTCGCGCCCGCCGCGAGGGCGTGCAGCACACCACCGATCAGCCCGAAGGAGTGCGAGACGGGCTCCAGCACGGCCACCCGCTCGCCGCGGCGCGGCATACCCTCCAGCGAAGCGAGCCGGTCCAGTTCCTCCAGCAGCGACTCGGGGCTCCGGCCGATCGCCTTGGGGCGCCCGGTGGTACCCGACGAGAACTGCACGAGGCAGTGCCCGCTCGCGCTCGGACAGCCGCCGGCGCGGCGGCGCACCAGCACCTCGCACTCGTCGACGAAGTCATGAGGCCGCTTGCGGCTCTCGCCGAGGGACACCGAGAACTGCACCCGCTCCGGCCCGGCAGGAACATCCCGTGCCTGCCGGCCGGGCCGGGCCTCCACCAGCACCACCTGGGCGCCGAGCGACCACAGCGCGAACAGCGTCCACAGGTGCGTGAAACTGGCGTTTCCGTACAGGGCGACCGTACTGTGCTCCCGGATGCCGTACTGCTGCAGCACATCGGCCAGCCAGGCCGTCTCGCGTCGGAGCCTGCCGAACGTGACCTCGCGGTCCGCGGCCCGCGCCCACACCTCGTCGTCGGGGTGGCGGCCGAGTAGTTCGGCACCCCACCAGGACCGTTGCGTCATCGCCTCCACCGGACCCCCTCGCCGCGGCGCCGGAGCCGCGGCGAGGGCGGCCCCGGTCGCCTTTCGCCTACTTCTCGACGCAGAACTCGCCGACCGGCCAGCCCACATGGCGCTTGTCGGTGGCCACGTGACCGAGCAACTGGTCGCCCTTCTTCAACTCCGTCACGTTCAGCACCGCCGCACCGGGGCCGAGCACCCGGACGTGCCAGTCGTCCTGCACGATCAGGCTGACCTCGACGCCCTCCGGGGAGACGGCCTTGATGCCGAGCAGCGGACGGGACTCCAGCTTGATGCGGCCCACCACGATGCGGCGGGTGCGGCCGTCGGCGCCGACGGCGAGCACGGGACTGCCGGCCTTCAGCTCGCTGAGGTAGTTGGTGCGGTTGTCCGCTCCGAACACGTAGCTGTGCAGCGCGCCCGCGTTGATGCGGAACGGGCGGGTCGGCATGTACGGCAGCGGGTGGGTCTCGCTCACGCACAGCACGAAGCCGTGCGCGTACGAGCCGACCAGCATGCCCTCGTCCTTCTCGAAGTGCGTGCAGGTGTCGATGCAGACCCGGTCTCCGAGTCCGAGGTGTTCGATCGACTCGACCGTGAGCGTCTGCAACTGCAGGTCCGGGGTTTTCACCCGGAGCATCTCCACGAGCGCGAAGACGTCGTTGGCGGAGCGCGGGGCGACCAGGACGCCCTCGGAGCCCTTCTCCAGGACGTCGACGATGATCTGTGCCTCCTCGATGTCGGTGGCCTGGCAGATCAGCTGCCCCGGCGAGGCGTCCGCGGCGGCGATCACGATCTCCAGCGGAATCTTCGTCGGGTCCTTGAACTCCACCACGGTGTAGGGCAGTTCACGAGCGGACTCGCAGGCGAGCTTCAGCGTGGGGTCGTCGACGACGTTCACCCAGGCGGCCGTGTCCTGCTCGCCGCCGCGGTGACGGCTCTCCAGGGCACCGAGGCTGTCGATGTCGACGACCTCGCGCAGCACGATCAGATCCTCCGGGGCCCCGTCACCGGCGTGCCCGCCCGGCGCGAGGACACGCTTCACGGTGTTCGGCAGCAGCGCGAGGCGCTCCGGGTCGCTGTCGACGATGCCGTCGACGCGTGCGTGGATCGCGGCGTCGACGACCGCCTCACGCTGTTCGGCGGGCACGGTTCGGAGGTCGATCCAGGCAAACTTCACAACACACCTGCCATCTCGGTCTGCGGCGCGGGCTCGGACATGAGCTCGCGGCGGTGAATGATTGAGGCCAGTTCCCGGACCGCCTTCTCGGGCGACGGGCTGGTGAACACCCGTCGTCCGACGGCGAGTCCGGCACAACCCAGGTCCATGGCGCCGGCCGCGAACTCGTACAGGCTCCGGTCGGTGGAGCCGCCGCCCGCCACCACCACGGGCAGCGGGGAGGAGGCGATCACCTCTTCCATGCGCTCGGGCGGGGCGGCGAGCACCGTCTTGACGATGTCGACGCCGAGGTCCGCGGCGATGTTCACCACATGGGCGACGAGTGTCGGGTCGGTCGGATCGGCCACGCGGGGACCGCGCGGATAGACCATGGCCATGAGCGGCATGCCGAAGCGGTCGCACGCCGAGGCCACGGCGCCGAGGTCGGCGAGCTGGTCGGCCTCGGTGTCGGAGCCGATGTTCACGTGCACGCTGACCGCGTCCGCGCCCAGCCGGACCGCCTCCTCCACGTCGCCGACCAGCACCTTGGCGTTGATGTCGGGTCCGTGGGCGGTGCTCGCGCTCAGATGCACCACGAGGGAGCAGCGCGTGAGCAGCGCCGGAGCGATCATGCGCGCCCTGCCCTTGTGGACGACGACACCGTCAGCGCCGCCGTCCGCGATGGCACTGACCAGTCCGCCGAATCCGGCGGCTGTCGTGACGGGCCCGTCGGACACGGAGTGGTCCAGCGGTACGAACAGGAACCGGCCGTCTCCCGGCCGGGACAATCGCGCGAGGCGCACCGATTTACCGGTGAGCGGCATGCTCGACATGACACCCCTCTTCGTTCCTGGTCACAGAGTTCGGATGGGATTCCGCGGGGGGTCCCGGGCTGAACTGTCGCAGTGGCTTCTGAAGAATCGAGCCAGGTGCCCCGGGCCGAGATCGCCGCAAGATGCGGAGTGCCGGAACGTCCCTCCCCTGCCTAGCGTCACCGCGTCCGGGTGTGATCCGTGGAGCGGGAGGAGATGCCAGATGACGCACGGCAGAGAACAGGTGAGCAGACGGGGTGTGCTCGCGGCAGGCGCCGCGATCGGCGGCGGCGTGTTGCTGCCCGCACAGCAGGCGGTGGCCCAGCCGGAGGAACTGGTGACCGTCACCCCGGGCGACGCGCGCTACCCGGACCTCGTCCGGGGCTGGAACCAGCGCTACGTCGGGCGGCCCGAGGCGGTCTACATACCCCGGTCGACCGCCCAGGTCGCCGCCGCCGTCCGGCAGGCGGTCCGGGCCGGCAAGCGGATCACCGTGCGCAGCGGCGGGCACTGCTGGGAGGACTTCGTTTTCAGCCCCGACGTCCAGGCGGTCGTCGACATGTCGGCGATGCGGGACGTGGACTTCGACTCGTCGATGAACGCCTTCATGGTGCAGCCGGGCGCCCAGCTCCTCGACGTCTACGAGCGCCTGTACCGCACCTGGGGCGTCATCGTGCCGGCCGGCATGTGCTTCCAGGTCGGGGCGGGCGGCCACGTCAGCGGCGGCGGCTGGGGACTGCTGTGCCGCCGGCTCGGCCTGGTGGTGGACCACCTGTACGCGGTCGAGGTCGTCGTGGTGAACGCCGACGGCACCGTGCGCACCGTCGTCGCCACCCGCGAGGAGAATGATCCCCACCGGGACCTGTGGTGGGCTCACACGGGCGGGGGCGGCGGCAACTTCGGCATCGTGACCCGCTACTGGTTCCGCAGCCCCGGCGCGAGCGGCACCGACCCCGCCCGGCTGCTCCCGGCCCCGCCCCCGGAGGTCCTGGTCAGCGCCGTCTCCTGGAACTGGTCCGACCTGGACGAGCGGTCCTTCACCCGGCTGGTCCGCAACTACGCGGACTGGCACGTGCGGCACGCCGCCCCCGACGACCCGGCGACCGCCGTGTGCAGCCTGCTCTCCCTCAACCACGTCTCGAACGGGGCCGTGGGCCTGATCACGCACGTCGACGCGAGCGTGCCCGGCGCCGCCCGGCTGCACGACGAGTTCGTCGCGGCGGTGAGTGAGGGTGTCACCGCCACACGCGGACCGGTCACCACGCGGATGGGCGAGCTGGCCGCGCTGCCGGACCTGGCCACCCCGCGCCGCCTCCCGTGGCTTCAGGCGGCCCGCTATCTGGGCACGGCCAACCCCACCACCAACGACCCGACCCAGAAGAGCGACTTCAAGTCGGCGTACATGAAGGCGAGCTTCCCCGAGCGTCAACTCGCCGTGCTCCACCGCCACCTGACCCGGACGGACATCGGCAACCCGACGGCCTCGGTCATGCTCAGCTCCTTCGCCGGCCAGGTGTCGGCCGTCGCCCAGGACGCCACGGCGAGCGCCCACCGGGACGCCCCGTACAAGCTGGCCTGGATGATCTGGTGGGACGACCCGGCCGACGAGAAGGACAGCGTCCGCTGGCTGCGCGAGTTCTACGCCGACATGTACGCCGACACCGGCGGCGTCCCGGTCCCCGGCGCGGTGACCGACGGCTGCTACGTCAACTACCCCGACGCCGACCTCAGTTCACCGGAGTTCAACCGCTCGGGCACGCCCTGGCACGCTCTGTACTACAAGGGCAACTACCGCCGGCTGCAGCAGGTCAAGCAGGCGTACGACCCTGCGAACGTCTTCCGGCACCGGCAGTCGGTGCGGCTGCCGGGCAGCTGAGCCGACTCCTGCCGGTGCAACCCGGCGGCGCGGGCCGGTGTTCCTCCTCGTACAGCACTCGACCGCTCGACCAGAGCCGCCGCCTATCACCGCAGGAGCTCCGATGCCGAACAGCCCAGCCGTGGACACCCAGGTCGCCGTCGTCGGCGGCGGGCCCGTCGGCATGCTGCTCGCCCGGGAACTGGCTCTGCTGGGCGTGCACGTCACCGTTCTGGAGAAGCTGCCGGCGCCGACCGGTGAGTCGAAGGCGGGGACGCTGCACGCCCGTACCGCGCAGACGCTGCGCCGGCGCGGGCTCCTCGAAGCCGTGCAGCCCGGCTCACCGGCCCCGCCGGTGGGCATCGGGCCCGTACCGTTCCACTTCTCCGGCATGTTCGACCTCGACCTGAGCCGCGTCGTCACCGAGGGCCCGGTGATGGTGGGCAGCCCGCAGGCGTGGGCGCAGGAGGTGTTCGCGGCCGACGCCGAACGGCTCGGTTCGCGGATCAGGCGGGGCCGCGAAGTCGTCGGCCTCGACGAGGAACCGGACGCCGTGCGCCTGACCGTACGCGACTCCCGGGGTGCCACGGACACGCTGCGCGCGTCCTGGGTGGTCGGTGCGGACGGCGCGCGCAGCGCCGTCCGCAGACTGACCGGCATCCCGTTCACCGGCACGCCCGCCCGGGTCGGCGCCCTGATCGGAGAGGTCCGCCTCCTGGATCCGGCCCGGGCGCCGCAGGGCTGGCAGCGCAACCCGCGGGGCTGGACCCTGGTGTGGCGCAACCTGTTCGGACGCAGCCGAGTGTGCACGTACGACTTCCGGGGCCCGCATCCGGACCGGCAGGCGCCCGTGACGCTGGACGAGTTCCGGGCGGAGGTGGAGCGGATCGCCGGCCACCCGGTGCCCATGGACTCACCGAGCTGGCTCACTCGCTTCAGCGACGCCGCCCTGCAGGCCGAGCACTACCGCGTCGGCAGGGTCCTGCTCGCCGGCGACGCGGCGCACGTCCACTTCCCGGCCGGTGGCCAGGGCGTCAACCTCGGCCTTCAGGATGCCGTCAACCTGGGCTGGAAGCTCGCCGCGGAGGTGCACGGCTGGGCGCCGCCCGGACTGCTCGACACGTACGAGACCGAACGCGCGCCCATCGCCGAGGCGGTCCTGGAGAACGTGCGCGCCCAGGTCGCCCTCATGGACCCCGACCCCCGCATGGACGCGCTGCGCACCCTGTTCGCCCGCATGATGCACTTCGACGACGTCAACCAGTACCTCGGGGGCATGATCAGCGGCGTCGACGTCCACTACGACACCGGCGGCCCCGGCGACCCGCTGGCCGGCCGCTTCGCCCCCGACGTGCTGCTGAAGACCGGGGACGCGGTCACCAGCCTTGCCGAACTCCTGCACAGCGCGGAGCCGTTGCTGCTCCTCCTGTCCGACTCGGAGGACTTGCTGGAGGCCGTGGAACCCTGGCGCTTCCGGGTGAACGTGGTGACGGCGACGGCGGCCGAGCCGGTCGGCGCGGACGCCCTGCTGGTGCGGCCCGACGGGTACATCGCCTGGTCGGCTCGGGGAGACGCCGGGGACGCGGGCGCCCTGTCCGGGGCGCTGCGATGCTGGTTCGGGGACCCCGCCTAGAGCGCATCGGGCCGAACTCGGCCGGCAAAACACCGGCGACCTTGGATCGGTCAACTCAGCTGACCTGCACGCTCCTTGTGATCCGCGTGGCCAGCACGTTGCGGTGGATGTCGAGGGCTGCGGTGGACTTGTTGAGCGTGATGTAGTGCAGGCCGGGCGCGCCCTCGGCGAGGAGGCGTCCGGCCATGGCGGTGGCGTGCTCGACACCGATCCGGTAACCCTCGGCGGCGTCGTCGCGGGCGCTCTCGAGCCGGTGGGCGAGGTCTTCGGGAAAGGCCGCGTGGGACAGTTCGGCGAATCGGCGAATCTGGCGGACGTCGGTGGCCGGCATGATCTCCGGGATGATCGGGATGTCGCATCCGGCCGCGGCCACCCGATCGCGCAACCGCAGGTAGTCCTCGACGCGGAAGAACATCTGGGTGATGGCGTAGTCGGCTCCCGCCCGGCACTTGTCGACGAAGTGCCGGATGTCGCTTTCCCAGTCCGGCGAGCGCGGGTGCATCTCGGGGAAGGCCGCCACACCGACGGTGAAGTCCCCCAGCGAGTGCACCAGTTCGACCAGCTCCCGGGCGTACGTGAAACCGTCCGGGTGCGGCGTCCAGGGGCCGTTCGGATCGCCGGGCGGGTCGCCCCGCAGCACCAGTACGTCCCTGATCCCCGCGTCGGCGTACTGGCCGATGATGTGCCGCAGCTCGGCCACCGAGTGCCCGACGGCCGTCAGATGGGCGACGGGCCGCAGGGTGGTCTCGGCGGCGATGCGCCGGGTGACCTCGACGGTGCGTTCGCGCGAGGAGCCGCCGGCGCCGTAGGTGACGGACACGAAGGTGGGGGAGAGGGGTTCGACACGGCGGACGGAGTTCCACAGGACGCGCTCGCCCTGGCCGGTCCTCGGCGGGAAGAACTCGAACGAGAACGACGGAACGCCGCTCGCCAGCGCCTCGCGCACGGAGCTCATGAACGGCCTCCCGTGGTGAACTCCTCGGACAGGGCGACCCCGATCCGGTACTCGGCGCGCGCCACCGCCAAGGGGACGGACGGACTGTGCGGTTCCAGGCAGTCGCGGGAGCCGCCCTGATGCCGGCTCTTCGCGCGGCCCGCTCATGACAGCCCTGCCAGGCGCGGCTCCATCTCACGGGCCGCGTCGTGCCCGTACGTGCGCTCGACACGGTCGACCAGATCCACGGCCGGCAGCTTGTACTCCTGTGTGCCGACCGTCTCCAGGACGATCGACGCCAGCGCACAGCCGAGCTGCGCCGCGCGCTCGTCGGGCCAGTCCCAGCTCAGGCCGGCGAGGAAGCCGGAGCGGAACGCGTCCCCCACTCCGGTCGGGTCGGCGATCTTCGCGGTGGTGACGGCGGGCACGTCGACACGCGGCTGCCCGCACCGCGACAAGGAGACGCCGTCCGCGCCCCGGGTGATGATCCACGTGCCGACACGAAGCAGGATGTCCCGTTCGCTCCAGCCGGTGCGCTCCCGAAGCAGGGCGGCCTCGTACTCGTTGGTGAACAGCAGGTGCGCGCGGTCCACCAGGTGCCGTGCCTGGGTCTCGTCCAGGCGGGCCAACTGCTGCGAGGGATCGGCGGCGAGGCTGACGCCGGCGCGCCGGACGGTCTCGGTGTGGCGCAGCATCGCCTCGGGGGCGTCGGCGCCGACATGCACGAGGTCGAATCCCCCGCAGCGGGCCGCCACCGCGGCGAGGTCGATCTTTGAGGCGTCGGCCATGGCACCGGCGTAGAACGTGGCGATCTGGTTCTGCACCTCGTCCGTCGTGCACACGAACCGGGCGGTGTGCAGTGTCCGGCTGATCCGGACGGAGTCCGTGTCCACCCCGGCGGCACGCAGCCAGGCGCCGTACTCGGCGAAATCGACGCCCGCGGCGCCGATCAGATGCGGGGTCAGCCCCAGCCGCGCCAGTCCGAAGGCGATGTTGGCGGCGACACCACCACGCCGCACGTCGAGACGGTCGACGAGGAAGGAAAGGGACACCTGGTCCAGTTGGTCGGCGATCAGCTGGTCGGTGAACCGACCGGGGAAGGACATCAGATGGTCGGTGGCTATCGAGCCGGTCACGGCGATTCGCACGACGGTCTCTCTCCTTGAACCCGGGGTCGAAGGGTGCGGGCCCAGTGCCCGGCGGCCGGGGCACGCGGGACGCCGGGCCGGGCCCCGGCAGCGTGGGACTGCCCTGACAGGCAAGCCTGCCCGGCGCCGCTGAAGCGCCGCTCGAAGTGCCCGCCCGTCGCGGGCGCACCGCCGCCGTCGTCGTGCGGCACCCCGCCATCGTGGGCGCTGAAGTGGACGTCCGGATACCGCTGGTACGGCCGCCCGGCATGATGCACAGTGCCCTGGTGGACACACAACGGCTCGACGGGACGGCCCCCGCGGCGGCGGCTCGCGGGTACACACTGATCGGCAGCGACGGGCGGCCGTACCGCAGCGACGTGGCCGGCCGGTTCGGCGGCTACCGGCGCGGACGGATCTACGGACGACTGGACTGCCCGTCCGCCCTGCGGCACATCGCTCGCGGGAACTACGTGCGCCATCGGGTGTTCTTCGCGGACGAGGCAACCGCCGTGGCCGCGGGGTACCGGCCGTGCGCACTCTGCCTGCCCCATCGCCACCGGGCGTGGCGGAAGGGGAAGCCGTCATGAGCGAGCCCTCTCCCCGGCTGGTTCCGGACGCCCTCTCCGACTACGCGACGTGGCCCGCCGCCCGGCCGCACACCGACCGGGAGATCGCCCGCCTGCTCGCGCTGCTGGATGCATGCGGCTTCCGCGGCGGCAGCGTCGCGCTGGGGCACGGCCGGGACACCGCGTCGCGGGACGCCGCCGCGGCGTTCGCCGACGCGTGGCACGGGAGCGGCGGACATCTCGCCACGGTGGTCGACTGGCCCGAGGACGCCGCCTCATGGCTGCGCCAGGCTCGTCGGCTGACCCGTCCCGAGCCGGACGCCTGGGTGGTGGCCGCGGCGCCGGTCGGCTGGGCCCAGATGAGCCGCCGGCTCCGGCACAGCACCGACTGGCACCCGCGCCGCACGTTCGGCTTCGCGTCCGCGGGTGACTCGCGTCTGGTGACCGCTGCGGGTCCGGAGGTGCTGGAGGGGATGCGCGGCGCGACGGCGGACGGCAGGGTGTGGACGATCCGCCGGGGCTGGGTCGTGGAGTCCGACGGCGAGTAGCCGCCATCCTGCGCGAGGCGGCCGACCGCGTGGCCTTCGGCGGTTTGCATCGCCAGGAGGCCACGCGGCGGCCTTGATTGAGTCGGTCTCAGGCCTCAGTGGTGGAGCGGATCGCAGGAGGAGCGCTCTCGCGGGCCCGAGGGAGCCGGGTGGCCAGGGCAGTGGCGCTACGGGCCATGGGCGTGGCCATGATCCCGGCCACGCTGGTGCGGCCGGCGATGTAGGCGTCGAGACGGCGCCATGCCGGGGGCAGGCGGGTCAGCGCGGTGTGGACGAGGCCGGGGTTGCGGGCGAACAGGTTCATCAGGGCGCCACTGGCGCGCATTTCGACGCCGAGGACGTCGTCGACCTGCCGTCCGTAGTGGTCGGCGGTGGGGGTCTCCTCCGCCTCGTCGGCGGCGGTGACTAGGCGGGCGGCGGCGTGACCCGCGAGGTCGCCCGAGCGCAGCGCGTAGGAGATGCCTTCCCGGGACCAGTGGTCGACGAGAGCGGCGGCGTCACCGGCGACGAGCACGCGCCCGCGGGCCAGCGGGGAGTCGGGGCGGCGGCACCGGGTGAGGTGGCCGGTGTCGTGCAGGGGACGAGGGCCGTTGAGTCCCTGGCGGGTGAGGAAGTCCTCCTTGTAGGCGCGGAGAGCGGTGGGGTTGCCGCGGGCGGCCACCACTCCGGCGGTGCGGACGTCGCCCTTGGGGAAGACCCAGCCGAAGGAGCCCGGCAGCGGACCCCACTCCATCAGGACACGGCCCCGCCAACGGTCGGCCGTCCGTTCGTCGACCGGCACTTCGGCCTCCAGGGCGAGGTCGACCTGTGCGCATTGCACGCCGACGTACCGGGCGACCCTGCCGGCGCTGCCGTCGGCGCCGACGACGGCCCGGGCGCGGAGTGTGTCTCCGCGGTTGGTCTTCACCGTGACGGTGCGGCTCTCCTGCTCCAGGGTGGTCAGTGCGGTGCTGTCCCGGACCGTCGCTCCCGCCGCCGCGGCGGCCTCGGTCAGCGCCGCGTCGAGTTCGCTGCGGTAGACCATGGCGATGGTCGGGGAACCGGAGGCGAGCGTGCGTTCTCCGCGGCCGTTGAGGGCGAAGGTGAACTGCGCTGCCGTGTCGTAGACCTTCAGGGACAGGCCGGGAGGCAGGGCGGCGAGGGATGCCCCGATGAGGCCGCCGCCGCAGGTCTTGTAGCGGGGGATGGCGGCGCGTTCCAGCAGCAGCGTTTCGCAGCCGTTCTCGGCGGCGACGCCGGCCGGCGGTGGCGCCGGCCGGACCGGCGCCGACGACGATCACGTCCCAGGTCTTGGGCGTGGTGCCGGGCATGGTGTCGGGTGTACGGGCGGGGGCGGAAGGTGGGGGCATACGAAGGGTCACCTAGCGTCGGGCCGAGCGGGCGGTGGGGAAGGTCAGCCACCTGATTCAGCCGCTCGGGCGGGCGCTTGAAGGTCATCCTTCGGCGGCCGGAAAGCGGCGCTGAACGTGTGAGGAACCTGAGAAAGGGTGTGACCTCCGGCGCGCAGGGCAGACGCGGCCGTTATGAGCACCTCTCATCCGAGCACGGTAGACGAGGCCACCGAGCGGAGCCCGGACGGGCGAGCGGCGCCGCCTCTCGCCCCCTCATCGGCGGAATGGCGCAGACGCGGCGGGCGGGGCTTTTCGTCGGCACTGCGTGGTGGGCGGGTGGCGGGGCTGGACGGATTGCGGACGGTCGCCGTGGTGCTGGTGATCGTGTATCACGTGGAGCCGGACCTGGTGCCCGGAGGCTCGGTGGGCGTGGACGTGTTCTTCACGCTCAGCGGATTCGTCATCACCCGGCTGCTCGTCGCCGAGTACGCCCGTACCGGGCGCATCGGCCTGTGGTCGTTCTACCGGCGGCGGTGGCTGCGGCTGGTGCCGGCCATGCTGGTGATGTGCGCGGTCGTCGCCCTGCTGTCCATGGCGCTCCCGCTGCCACTGCTCGACGGGGCGTGGACGGCGGCGGCGCTGGCCGCGGGCTCGGTGGTCAATCTCGTACGGGCTGGGGAGCCCGGCCCGTACTCGGACCTGACCGTGCCCTTCAGCCACACCTGGTCGCTCGGGGTGGAGGAGCAGTTCTACCTGGCCTGGCCGCTCCTGCTGCTGGTGCTGCTACGGCACGCCACGGCACGGAGGGTCCTGGGCTGGGTCGCGGCGCTGTGCGTCCTGCCGGTGATCTGGCGGATGGTGCTCTGGGACCCCACGGCGGCGCACCGCATCTACAACGGCCCCGACACCCGCGCCGACCAGCTCCTCATCGGGGCTCTGCTGGCCGTCGTCCTGGCCCGGCTGCGCGCCGACGACCCCCGGCTGGCGCTGCTGCGCCGCTGGGCGGGACGGCTCTGCTGGCCCGCGCTCGTGCTCTTGGGGCTGGTCGCCTGGCAGGTACCGATCACCGGAGCGAGCCGGTGGAACCCCGTCTGGTACACGGTCGGCTTCCTGGCCGCCGCCGTCCTGTCGGCCACGGTGGTGGCCGCGCTGGATCTGTGTCCGCGGTCGTGGCCCTCCCGCCTGTTGTCGGTGTCCGCGCTCGCATGGGTCGGACGCAACCTCAGCTACGGGATGTACCTGTGGCACTACCCCGTCATCCGGCTGCTCTCCGACCTCGGCGTGGACGGCGACCGGCTGCTCCCCGCCGGCATCGCGGTGACGGTCGCGGCGGCCCTGGCCTCGTACGTCCTGGTCGAACGGCCCTTGCTGCGACACGGCCGGTTCCGCGTGCGCCGGTGGGAACCAGCCATGGCCGTGGCGCGATGACCAGCGCCGGGACGGGGGCCTTCGATACGGGCGCGTGGGACGGCGGTACGCCCTCACGAGTTCCTTTGGACGGGCAGTCCGCCGGGGAACCCGTCGACGTCGTCCGCGACGTGGTCGGACCGCTGCTGCGCCGGGCCGACCTGCTGTCCCAGCTCCTGAGGATCGGATGCCCCGGTGACCCGCGGGAGCGGGACGCGTAGTGCTTGCCGAAGATCCGGCAAACCTGCACACCGTTCACCGAAGGCCGTTCGGAGCCTGAACCGTGGTCACGACGGCGCCGGATTGCGGTGGCCTAGGCGCTGGGCTGTCCGTCTCGGAACCGGTGGCAGCCGTCGTGCGTGCAGCGCAGACGCGGGTCGCGTGAAGGATTCGGCGTGCGCGGTCACCGCGTGGTCATGCCCGTGAAGCCGGTCGCCGCCGCGTCTCCCGCCCGGGTCCTTGACGGCTGGCCGCCCCTTTGCCGACGTGCTTTGATCCTGCGCGTGGCGCAAGTCGCCGGATGAGTTCCCGCCTGGTGGATCGGGCGAACTCTGCCATTCCGACACGCCTGTCCGACATGCCTATGCGAAGGGAACCGCGCGCGATGAACCTTGCCGGCCCGGTGGAAACAGCCGAGATCTCCGACACCGACCTGGACGACGTCTCCGGCGGACACGCCGTCGGCGGCTTCGGCGGTCTCTCCGTCGAGACGCCGATCGCAGACGTCTGCGCCGACCTCATGGCCGTGGCTTCGACCGAGGGGCTTACGGCGGGCGCCGACGTCCACGCTGCCGCTCTGTGACGACAACGCACCCAGCCATGGCCCCGGATCGGACGATCCGGGGCCATCGTGCTCACCCGGTCATTCCCGTCGCCGCCGGTCTCGATCGTGATCCTCACCGTCCTGACCGTCGCCGTCGGGATCGCCGTGCCGACGGTCGGTGACAAGGGCGCCCTGCCGTCCTCACTGCCGGTGCCGGGTCTGCCGGACGTGCCGTCACCATGGACACCCTGACCGTCATCGCCCCCTACGCTCTCGCGATGCGCTGGTCGGCCTGATGGAGTCGCTGATGACCGCCGAGCTCGTCGACGACATCACCGACACCGACTCCTCCGACGGCACGCGGGTCGTCTACTCGGTGACCGGCGAACTGTTGGTACGCCCAGTGCGGCAAGTCGGTCGAGATCATCGGCCTGAACGACCCCGGCGCCGACCTCCACGGCAAGCTCACGGGAGAACTCGCCGGCCGCTGACCGCGCGGCGCACATGGCGATGCCCGGGCCGCCCCCTGTGGGCCGGCCCGGGCATCGTTCACGATCAGACCAGGTCGAACCGGTCCAGGTTCATGACCTTGTCCCACGCGGAGACGAAGTCCTTCACGAACTTCTCCTTCGCGTCGTCGCTCGCGTAGACCTCAGCGAGGGCGCGCAGCTCGGAGTTGGAGCCGAAGACGAGGTCGGCGCGGGTGCCGGTCCACTTGACCTCGCCGGTGGCGGCGTCGCGGCCCTCGAAGGTGGTCTGGTCCTCCGAGGTCGAGCTCCACGTCGTGCCCAGGTCCAGGAGGTTGACGAAGAAGTCGTTCGTCAGGGTCCCGGGGGTGTCGGTGAGGACGCCGTGCGAGGACTGCCCGTGGTTGGCGCCCAGGACGCGCAGGCCGCCGACGAGGACGGTCAGCTCGGGGGCGCTCAGGGTGAGCAGGTTCGCCTTGTCGAGCAGCAGGTACTCGGCCGGCAGGCGGTTGCTCTTGCCGAGGTAGTTGCGGAACCCGTCGGCGGCCGGCTCGAGCGCGGCGAACGACTCGACGTCCGTCTGCTCCTGCGACGCGTCGACGCGGCCCGGCGTGAAGGGGACCTCGATGTCGAAGCCGGCGTCCTTGGCGGCCTTCTCGACGCCCGCCGCACCGGCGAGCACGATCAGGTCGGCGAGCGAGACCTGCTTGCCGCCGGACTGGGCGGCGTTGAAGGACCCCTGGATGCCCTCGAGGGTGCGCAGGACCGAGGCCAGCTGGTCGGGGTTGTTGACCTCCCAGCCGCTCTGCGGCTGCAGGCGGATGCGCGCACCGTTGGCGCCGCCGCGCTTGTCGCTGCCACGGAAGGACGAGGCCGACGCCCACGCGGTGGACACGAGCTCGGAGACCGTGAGGCCCGAGGCGAGGATCTGGCTCTTGAGGGTGGAGACGTCAGCGGCGTCGACGAGCTCGTGCGTCACCACCGGCAGCGGGTCCTGCCACAGCAGGGTCTCCGCCGGGACCTCCGGGCCGAGGTACAGCGACTTCGGGCCCAGGTCGCGGTGGGTCAGCTTGTACCAGGCGCGGGCGAAGGCGTCCGCGAACTCGGCCGGGTTCTCGTGGAAGCGCTTGGAGATCTCACCGTAGATCGGGTCGAAGCGCAGCGAGAGGTCGGTGGTGAGCATCGTGGGCAGACGCTTCTTCGACGGGTCGTGCGCGTCCGGGATGACCGCCTCGGCGTCCTTGGCCACCCACTGCTTGGCGCCGGCCGGGGACTCGGTCAGCTCCCACTCGTAGCCGAAGAGGATGTCGAAGAAGTCGTTGCTCCACTGGGTGGGCTTGGTGGTCCAGGTGACCTCCAGACCGGACGTGATGGCGTCGCCGCCCTTGCCGGTGCCGTAGGTGGACTTCCAGCCCAGGCCCTGCTCCTCCATGGAGGCGGCCTCGGGGTCGTTGCCGACCGCGTCGGCCGGGCCCGCGCCGTGGGTCTTGCCGAAGGTGTGGCCGCCGGCGATGAGGGCGACGGTCTCCTCGTCGTTCATCGCCATGCGGCGGAACGTCTCGCGGATGTCGCGGGCCGCGGCCAGCGGGTCCGGGTTGCCGTTGGGGCCCTCCGGGTTGACGTAGATGAGGCCCATCTGGACGGCGCCGAGCGGGTTCTCCAGCTCACGGTCGCCGGTGTAGCGCTGGTCGTCGAGCCAGGTGGTCTCGGGACCCCAGTAGACGTCCTCGTCGGCCTCCCAGACGTCGGCGCGGCCGCCGCCGAAGCCGAAGGTCTCGAAGCCCATCGTCTCCAGCGCGACATTGCCCGTGAGGATCATGAGGTCGGCCCAGGAGATGGACTGGCCGTACTTCTTCTTCACCGGCCACAGCAGACGGCGGGCCTTGTCGAGGTTGCCGTTGTCCGGCCAGCTGTTCAGCGGCGCGAAACGCTGCTGTCCACGGCCGCCACCGCCGCGGCCGTCGCTGATGCGGTAGGTGCCGGCGCTGTGCCAGGCCATGCGGATCATCAGCGGGCCGTAGTTGCCGAAGTCGGCGGGCCACCAGTCCTGCGAGGTGGTCAGCACCTCGGCGATGTCCTGTTTCACGGCCGCCAGGTCGAGGTTCTGGAACGCCTCGGCGTAGTCGAACGACTCACCGAGAGGGTTCGCGACGACCGGGTCCTTGGCAAGGATCTTCAGGTTGAGGCGCTCCGGCCACCACTGACGGTTTCCGCCGCCCTGGGTGGGGTGCGGGGCGCGTCCGTGCGCGACCGGGCAGCCTCCGGCCGCCTCCGGCTTCGGGTCCGTGACGATCGCGTCATGGTTCTCGGTCATGGGGAAATCCTTCCGAACGGGGTGAAACACACGCTCAGGAACTGAGGGCGGTGGAAGCGGTGGAAGCGGTGGTGCAGTCGGGGCACAGGCCCCAGTAGATGACCTCGGCCTCGTCGACCGAGAAGCCGTGGTCCTCGGACGCGGTCAGGCAGGGGGCATGGCCTACCGCGCAGTCCACATCGGCGACGACGCCGCACGACCGGCACACGAGGTGGTGGTGGTTGTCGCCGACGCGTCCCTCGAAACGGGCGGGACTGCCCGGTGGCTCGATGCGGCGTACGAGCCCGGCGGCGGTGAGGGCGTGGAGGGCCTCGTACACGGCTTGAAGCGAAATGTGCCCGACACGGTCGCGCACCCCGGAGGCGATCGCCTCGACGCCGAGGTGGTCCCCGCCCCGGACGGTCTCGAGCAGCGCGACACGGGCGGCCGTCACCCGCAGGCCGGCACCACGCAGTTCCTCGGCAGTGGTCGGGGGCTGGGGTGCAGTCATGGCCACAACCTACCCTCATAAACACGAATGGTTCAAGAAAAGGAACGGTACAGGTTTGGCGTCCTGCGGGTGGCGGGCGGACGCCGGGCCGTCGACACGGCGGGGAACGGGGGCCGACGTACGGTCATACGACCCACGGCGGCCCGACAGATCGCCGTCTCCTGGTGGCAAGCTTTCTCCCGCACCATCGACATGTCCTTGACACATCGACGGTAAGGAAGCACCTGTGAGAACGCCCCGCACCGCGCGAAGAGCCGCACTTCTCGCCTCGGGCACCGTGCTGACGACCCTCCTCGCGGTCTCCCCGGTGGGGGCGGCCGGCCTGCCGGTGGTCACCGCCACCGGTGAGACCGCCGCCCTCTACGACGACGAGGCCGGCGGCGACTCCGACGCCGACGACCCGGCGATCTGGCGCAACCCCGCCGACCCCGGGCGCAGCCTCGTCGTGGCCACCGCCAAGGAAGGCGGTCTGCGGGTCTACGACCTCGACGCCCGCCTCGTGCAGTCGCTGCCCGCCCCGCAGCCGCCCGGCGAGGACGACGCCCCGGGCCGGTTCAACAACGTCGACCTCGTCTCCGGGCTGCGTACGTCGGCCGGGCGGGCCGACGTGGCGGTGGTGAGCGACCGTGGCAGCGACCGGCTCCGGATCTACCGCGTCGATCCCTCGCAGCCCGGCGGTCCGCTGACCGACGTCACCGACCCGGCCGCCGCCCCGGTCTTCTCCGCCGGCCAGAGCGAGATCAACGACCAGCGCACGGCGTACGGCCTGGCCACCTGGAAGGACACTTCCACCGGCCGTACCTACGCGTTGGTGAGCCGGCGCGAACGCACCCGCCTCGCCCTGCTCGAACTCGTCCCGGCCGCGAACGGCACGGTCGGCTACCGCAAGGTCCGCACCCTCGACCTGCCCTCCTCCTTCCGCCTGCCGAACGGCACGACGTGGACCCCCTGCCTGGAGCCCGGCGAACTCCCGCAGGTCGAGGGCATGGTCGTCGACCCGGCCACCGGCACGCTCTACGCGGGCCAGGAGGACGTCGGCATCTGGCGGCTCCGCGCCGACCTCACCGGCAAGCCGGCGCTGGTGGACAAGGTGAAGGAGTACGGCGTCCCCGGAACCTACGACGAGGAGACCGAGGAGTGTGCCCCGGGCACCGACCCCGGATACGGCGGCAGGCGTCTGGCGGCCGACGTCGAGGGCCTGACCCTCTTCCAGGAACGGGACGGTGACGGCTACCTCCTCGCTTCCGGCCAGGGCGACAACACCTTCGCCCTGTACGACCGCGAGGTGAGCGAGGACAACGAGTACGAGGGCGGCTTCCGGATCGGCGCCGCGACGGACACGCTCGACAGCGTGGAGGAGTGCGACGGCGCGGCCGTCCTCAACGCCCCGCTCGGCGACCGCTACCCGCGCGGCCTGCTCGTCGTCCAGGACGGTCAGGAGACCCCCGCGGTACCGGACGGGGAGGGCGGTACGCGTACGGCGACCGGCTTCAAGTTCGTCGACCTCGGTGCCGTGGTGGACGCCACCGGGATGTGACGCGGGTGGGGAAACGTCCGGTCATGCCCGTGCAAAAACGGCGCGTGAGGGCACGGGCGCGGGCCGGGCGCCCCGAAGTGAGTGGCAGGATCGGGCGGCATGAGGGCGTCCCCGGCGGTGCGAGGGCTGCGCGCGGCGGTGTTCGCGGCGCTGTGCGTGCTGCTGGCTGCCGGGGGGCACGCACTGGCGACCGGGATGGCGCCGCCGGTATGGGTGCAGGGCGCCGGGTTCGTGGCGGTGTTCGCGGGAGGGTGCCTACTGGGCGGGCGGGAGCGGTCGTTGCTGCCCCTCGGCGGTGCGACGCTCGCGGCGCAGGGAGGGTTGCACCTCGCGTTCGGGGCCGCGCGGCCGCATGCGGTCGTGGCCGTGCACGGCACGCGCATGCATCCGTCACACGCCCTGACACCGCACGCCGGCCTCGCCCACGTCTTTGCCGCCCTCCTGCTGACCTGGTGGCTGCGACGCGGCGAGGCCGCGCTGTGGTCGCTGTTGCGCCGGGCCGTCGCGGTCGTGCCGGGGCTCGTCGCCTGGTGGCAGGTGCTGAGGGGCGGGCGGGCCGTACCGGTCCGTCCCGGCGGCGTACGACGAGCGGGTGACGGACCGGGAGCGCTGCGCCGGATCGTCCTGCGGCACGCGGTGCGGCGACGCGGCCCGCCCGTGGGGCTTCCGTACGCGACCTGACCCCCGACACCCTTCCCCAGTACGGAGATTCACCCACCCATGCCCTACCGCCCCATGTCCTACCGCCCCTTGCCCTGCCGGGCCATGTCCTGCGCGCCCACCGTCCTGCGCCGTGCCGGCGCCGTCACCGTCCTCGCCGCCGCCGGAGTGCTGGCCGCCGCGGGCGCCGCCTCCGCGCACGTCACCGTGCACCCCGAGAGCTACGCCAAGGGCGCCACCGACGGCGTCCTGAGCTTCCGGGTCCCCGACGAGGACGACTCCGTGAGCACCACGAAGGTGCAGCTCTTCCTGCCCACCGACCACCCCGTCCTCGGCGTCCTCGTCTCCCCGCACGACGGCTGGAGCGCCAAGGTGACCGACACGAAGCTGAGGACGCCGGTCAAGACGGACGACGGCACCACCACCGACGCCGTCTCCGAGATCACCTGGACCGGCGGGGCGATCGGCCCGGGCCACTACGAGGACTTCGACGTCGCCTTCGGACAACTGCCCGACAACACCGCCCAGTTGACCTTCAAGACCCTGCAGACCTACTCCGACGGAAAGGTCGTCCGCTGGATCGAGGAGGCCGAGCAGGGCGCGCCGGAGCCGGAGAACCCGGCGCCGGTGCTCAGGCTCACGGCGGGTGACGGTACGGCGGAGGCGGCAACCGTGCGTTCCGGGTCGACGGCGGCCTCGGCAAGCGACTCCACCGCGCGCGGACTCGGCATCGCCGGTCTGGTCGTGGGCGTACTGGGCCTGGCGGCCGCCGTGTTCGCCGTCGCGCGCAGGGGTACCGCCGCGTCCGCGTAGACAGTGTCGTGGATCACATGGGTGGGGATGAGTCGGAGGCCGAGGGGATTTCCGTACCCCTGCGTGACGACGTGCCTGTTGATGCGAGGATGAGGGTGCCATGACAGCCGGGTGGGGTTCGCGCACCGTACGGGCCGCGGTGTTCGCGGCCGTCTGTGTGCTGCTCGCCGCCCTGGGCCACGTCGTGATGTCCGGCAGCCACGTACCCGGCTCGGTGCTGGCCGCCGGATTCGCCGTGACCGGCGCCGTCGGCTGGGGTCTGTCCGGGCGGGAGCGGGGTCTTCCCCTGGTCCTGGCCGTCGTGGTCACCGTCCAGACGCTCCTGCATACGGCGTTCTCGCTCGCGCAGTCGGCGAGCGGGGCGTCGGCGAGCGGCTCGCCGGCCCCGGACACGGGCTCCCCGCACATGGGCTCCGCGCACATGGGCTCCCCGCACATGGATTCCGCCCACACAGGCTCCCTGTCCATGGACGGCATGGCCTCCATGGACATGAGCCACACGGGCCACTCCACCGGCGTCGACACCTCCTCGTTCGGCATGTTCGCCGCCCACCTCCTGGCCGCGCTGCTGTGCGGTCTGTGGCTGGCGCACGGCGAACGGGCCGCCTTCCGCATCCTGCGGGCCGTCGCCGGATGGCTGGCCGCCCCGCTGAGGCTGCTGCCGGCACTGCCCGCCATCCCTGACCGGCCGCGCCCGCGGAGGCGCCGCCCGCACACCGACCAGGCGCCGCGCCTGCTCCTTCTCGTCCACGCGATCACTTCTCGGGGCCCGCCCCTGGGGACGGCTGTCGTCTGAAGACAGCTGGTACCCCGAGGCCGCCGTAGGGCGCCTCGGGCCGCGGCCGTACGCCCACACAGGCGTCGTACGGCCGCATCCCCGCACATCACGGATGCCCCGAGAAGGACACCAAGTGATCGCTACAAGGCACCCCATGGACGACTCCACGACCGCCTGGGCGCTCGCCGCCCGGGCCGGTGACACCGAAGCCGTCGAGCACTTCGTCCGCGCACTGCACCGCGACGTCCTGCGGTACGTCGCCCACCTCTGCGCCGATCCGCAGGCTGTGGACGACCTGGCCCAGGACACGTTCCTGCGGGCGCTCGGCAGCCTGCACCGGTTCGAGGGCCGTTCCTCCGCCCGTGCCTGGCTGCTCTCCATCGCGCGGCGCGCGGTGATCGACAGTTACCGGTACTCGGCGGCCCGGCCCCGGCTGCACGACGCGACGGACTGGCAGCTGGCCGTCGAGCGGGCCCAGCCGTGCGGACTGCCCGGCTTCGACGACGGCATCGCGCTGGCCGACCTGCTGGCGGCGCTGCCCGACGAGCGCCGGGAGGCGTTCGTCCTCACCCAGTTGCTGGGCCTGCCGTACGAGGAGGCGGCAGCGCTGGCCGGCTGTCCGGTCGGCACGGTCCGTTCCCGGGTGTCCCGCGCCCGCGCCACCCTCATCGAGCTGCTGACCGCGGCGGAGGAGCAGCCCCCACGGCCTGCCGTCCTGGCGGCGTGACGCTCCGCTTCAGCCGGACCGCAGCCTGACGTACGCACTCGACAGCGTCTGCGGCGAGGGCGTGAAGGCCCGCAGCCGGATCCGTACGCCCGGCTGTCGCGGCACGGCGTACGTCCCGTCCGGCGGCCGGAGTTCGTACGTCGCCGTCATGTGCGCGGGCAGCGCGGCCGGGCCCCGCACGACCGGCCAGTACGGGTCCATGCCCTGACCCGTGGTGAGCGTGAAGTGGGGGGTCAGGGCGGTGGCGTCCGTGTTGGTGACCCGCAGGGTCAGCCCGGAGACGACGGTCGCCGAGGCCCGTTGCACCGACGCGACCCGCATCCGCAGCGGAGGCGTCCCCGTCACCGCCAGCACGGAACCCGCCAGCGCGGGAACGAGCAGCAGTACGGCCGCCGCGGCCCGCGCCGGACGCCGGTGCGGGCCGCACAGCAGGCGCGGCCTCGGCTGCCACGCGCCGGCGAACTCCGCCGGGGGCGCGGTGATGGCCGCCGCCAGCCACAGCGGCGTCATCATCAGGTAGTAGCCGTCCTGCGAACGCGTCGCCAGATAGAAGGCGCACCACGGCAGCACGGTCGCGGCGGGCCCCAGCCGCCGTACGAACAGCACGAACAGCGCCAGCAGGCCCGCGGCCAGCAGCAGACTCGCATGCGCGTACCAGTCGAGCCGGTCGCTGCCGTTCGTGAAGTAGAGCGAGACGTCGACCAGACCCTGCCCGTGCAGGACCGCGCCCTGGGTCAGCGGCAGCGCGATGCCCTCGAGCCAGGGTCCCGGCTCGCTCACGACGAAGTACGTGTTGATCAGCAGCCACACCGTGACGGCGGCCCCGACGACCCGCAGCACCACCAGTGCCGCCGCCCGCGCGCCCAGCTCGCCGCACCGCACGGCGTAGACGCCGGCCAGCAGGAACGGCGCGAGGAACCACGGCAGTTGCTGCGCCGCGCACGCCGCTCCCAGGCAGGCGGCCTGCGCGAGCCCGGCCGGGCCGAGCCGCCCGCCGCGTCCGATCCGCGGCCAGCGCACCACCACCGGCACCAGCAGGGCCAGGGCCAGGATCGCCGGGTAGCCGAGCCTGCCGTACGACGGCAGCATGCCGAAGCCGAGGCACACCATGGTCGCCGCGGACCGCAAGGGGACGGGCAGCAGCCGCCACAGCACCACCGTGCCGACGACCAGCGCGAGCGAGGCCAGCACCGCCGCCGGGGTGCCGCCGTGGCCCAGCCACAGCAGGGGAGCGGTCAGCAGCGGGGCCAGCGGAGGGTAACCGTACGTCAGGTCGTAGCCGCCGTTCGTCGTCGGGGTGAGCCCGACACCGGGATGGCCGAACAGCCAGGGCCAGGGCTGCCCGTAGACGGCGTGCCCGGCGACCAGCTCCCGGGCGGCCTGCGTGGTCAGGTCCGCCTCGTCGGAGCCCCGGTGGGAGAGCACGAGCGCGCACAGGGCGAGCGTCACCGCAGTCACCAGGACGCACAGGTCCAGCCGCGCCAGCGACCGTTCCCGGCGCACCACCAGCGCCAGCACCCCGTATACCAGGATCGACGCGTAGCAGACGCAGATCACGGCGGCCACGGGCAGCCGGTGCACGGCCGCCTGCGTCCACACCGAGCGTGTACCGATGAGAAGGCTGATGTCGGCGAGCAGCGTCAGGACGCGATGCCACTGCGCGGGGGGTTCCGGGGCGGCGGGCCCCGCCGGCTGGAGCCGCCGACCGGGCGCCGACAGTCGAGTATCTGCCAGGAGCACGCCACCGGACGTTAATCGTGCCTGGTGAGCGAGGTGCCGAAGGAGGTGAAGAGCGCGGTGTGAGGGCGGTAAGAAGCGGGCATCCCGGGCAAAGGGTGCCCGGCGGACGTCCCGCTTCGCGCGTCCACGGGACGTCCCACTTCCGCGCGTCCAGCGGACGTCCCCCCACGGAGTGCCTCAGTACACGTCCCGCACGTACCGCTTCGCCGCCGCCAGCTGCTTCACCCACGCCGACGCCTCGGTCTCGTCCAGCCCGCCGTGCGCGACCGCGATGTCCCGCAGGGCCCGGTCCACGTCCTTCGCCATCCGCGAGGCGTCACCGCAGACGTAGAAGTGGGCGCCGTCCTGGAGCCAGCGCCACAGCTCCGGGCCGTGCTCGCGCATCCGGTCCTGCACGTACACCTTGTTGCGCTGGTCCCGGGAGAAGGCGGTGTCGAGGCGGGCCAGGGCGCCCTCGTCGAGCAGTGCGGTCAGCTCGTCCTCGTAGTAGAAGTCGGTGGCGCGGTGCTGCTCGCCGAAGAACAGCCAGTTGGGCGCCCGGTGACCGAGTGCGAGCCGCTCCTGGAGGAAGCCGACGAAGGGCGCGACACCCGTACCGGGGCCGACCATCACCATCGGCGTCGAGGCGTCGGCGGGCGGCCGGAAGTGCGGCGAGCGCTGCACGAACACCGGCACCTCGGTGTCCGCCTCGGCGCCGGCGAGGAAGGGCGAGCAGACGCCGCCGCGCGGACGGCCGTGCAGGTTCTCGTAGCGCACGACGGACACCGTGAGCGAGACCTGGTGCGGGTCGACGAGCGGGCTGGACGATATGGAGTACAGCCGCGGTTGCAGTTTCTTGAGGACGTCCGCCCAGTCCTGCGCGGCCGCCCGCACCGGGTGCTCGGCGAGCACGTCCACCGCCTGGCGGCCCCAGCTCCACTGCGCGAGGCGGTCCTTGTTGTCGGGACGCAGCAGCCTGCGGAACTCCCGGTCGTCACGGACGTGTTCGGAGACGAAGCGGAGCAGGTCGGGGGTGATCTTCGTGATGTCCAGGTGCCGGTGCAGGGCCTCGGCGAAGGGCACCTCCCCGACACCGTCCACGGACACGGAGGCCGAACCCTCGACGCCGGTCACCGCGAGCCATTCCTCCACCAGCGCGGGCGAGTTGACCGGCCGGACCCCGAGCGCGTCCCCGGCCTCGTACGCGAGCGGCGTCCCGCTCGTGTCGAAGGTGAACCGCCTGACCTCCTTGCCCGCGCCGGGCCGGCTGAGCAGCCGGTTGCCGACGAGACGGGCGGCGGTGGGGGCGGGCTTGGGGGAGCGGGCGGGCTTCGTGGCCGGGGGCTGCGGGCTCGTCGCGGGTTCCTGGACGTCGGTCTTGGTGCCCAGCGCGCCGAGCACCTCGTCCAGCCACGCGTCCGCCGACGGCTCGAAGTCGGGTTCGCAGTCGATGCGCGGCGCGAGCCGCACCGCGCCCAGCTCGTCCAGCCGTGCGTCCAGTCGGCGGCCGTGCCCGCAGAAGTCGTCGTACGAGGAGTCGCCGAAGGCCAGGACGGCGTAGCGGACCCCTTCCAGGCGCGGGGCCTGCTCCCCGGACAGCGCCTCCCAGAAGCCGGAGCCGTTGTCCGGCGCGTCCCCGTCGCCGAAGGTGCTGGTGATCAGCAGCAGGTCGGCGCCGGACGGCAGTGTGCCCGGGTCGGTGTCGTCCATGCCGACGAGCGTCGCCGTGTGCCCGCTCTCGGACAGCCGGTCGGCGACGGCGCCCGCGAACTCCTCGGCGTTGCCGGTCTGCGAGGCCCACAGGATGACGACCTGACGGCCGCGCCGGACCTGGGGCTCGGCCGTGGTCCGCGAGTACATGCCGGCCAGGACGCCGTTCACCCACAGCGCGTGCTCGGGGCTGAAAGGCGCGTCCGGCGGGAGCACCGGGACGCCGGGGGCGCCGGAGTTGATGCCCGCGAGGAAGCCGGTGAGGTAGAGCCGTTCCTGGGAGGTGAGGACGGGCGGCGGGGCCGGTGCGATCCCGAAGGGGTCCGCGCCCGGGGTGACGGTGGTCGGGACGATGACGTCGGCGGGGGCCGCCGGTGCCACCGGTGCCGACACCCGCGTCAGCGACACCGCGCACACCTTGAACTCCGGCTGGAACGACACCGGATCCACCGCGTCGCTCGTGACGGCGTTGACGCTCAGGTACTCCCCGAACAGGTCGTTCCAGTGGAACGGCGCGAAACAGGCCCCCGGCCGCACCCGGTCGGTGACCGCCGCGGGCAGCACGGCCCGCCCCCGCCGCGACGCGACCTCCACCCGGTCGCCCTCGGAGACCCCAAGCTCCCGCGCGTCCGCGGGATGCAGCTCCACGAACGGCCCGGAGTTCAGCTTGTTGAGCTTGGCGACCCTGCCCGTCTTCGTCAGCGTGTGCCACTGGTGCTGCACCCGCCCGGTGTTCAGGACGAACGGGTAGTCGTCGTCCGGCATCTCGGCGGCCGGCAGGTGCGGCCGCGCGTGGAAGACGGCCCTGCCGCTCGCGGTCGGGAACCGCAGCCCGCCCTCGTCCACGTACCGGATGGGGTTGCGCTCGGGCCCGTCCTCCGACGCGGCCGGCCACTGCACGGGCGTCGACCGCAGCCGCTCGTACGTCACCCCGCGCAGGTCCCATCCCGTGACGGGGTTCCAGAAGCGCCGGATCTCCTCGAAGATCTCCTCGGCGCTGTCGTACGAGAACCCCTTCTCGTACCCCATCTCCCGCGCCACGGCCGCGATCAGCCGCCAGTCCGCCGTCGCCTCGCCGGGCGGGTCGGCGACGGCCGCGGTCAGCGTGAGGCTGCGCTCGCTGTTGACGAAGACGCCCTCGCCCTCGGTCCACATCGCGCCGGGCAGTACGACGTCGGCGTACGCGTTGGTCTCGGTGTCGCCGAAGACGTCCTGGGTGACGACGAACTCGGCGGCCTCCAGGCCCTCGATGACGGTACGGCGGTTGGCGACCGAGGCGACCGGGTTGGTGCAGATGATCCAGCAGGCCTTGATCTCCCCGTCGGCCATCTTCTGGAACATCTCGACGGTGCCCTTGCCGACCCCGTCCGCCCGGACGGCCCCCGGCGGCAGCTCCCACAGCTCCTCGACGAACGCCCGCTCGTCCGGCACGAGCACCGACCGCTGCCCCGGCAGGCCCGGGCCCATGTAGCCCATCTCACGGCCGCCCATCGCGTTGGGCTGGCCGGTGAGGGAGAAGGGGCCGCTGCCCGGACGGCAGATCGCGCCGGTCGCCAGATGCAGGTTGACCAGGGCGTTCGTGTTCCAGGTGCCGTGCGTGGACTGGTTGAGCCCCATGGTCCAGCAGCTCATCCACTCACCGGCCTCGCCGATCAGCCGCGCGGTCGCGCGCAGGTCGTCCTCGGCGAGCCCGGTGATCTCCGCGACGACGTCCGGCGCGTAGTCGGCCAGGAACCCCTCCATCGCCTCCCAGCCCTCGGTGTGCGCGGCGATGAAATCGGGGTCGGTGTGCCCGTTCTCGACCAGCAGATGCAGCAGCCCGTTCAGGAGGGCCAGGTCCGTACCCGCCTTGACCTGCAGAAACAGGTCCGCCTTGGCGGCGGTCGCGGTGCGCCGCGGGTCCACGACGATCAGCTTGGCGCCCGCCTTGACCCGCTCCATCATCCGCAGGAACAGGATCGGATGGCAGTCGGCCATGTTCGACCCGATGACCAGGAAGACATCCGCGGAGTCGAAGTCGTCGTACGAGCCAGGCGGCCCGTCGGCCCCCAGCGACAGCTTGTAGCCGGCACCCGCGCTGGCCATGCACAGCCGCGAGTTCGACTCGATCTGGTTGGTCCGCACGAACCCCTTGGCCAGCTTGTTCGCCAGGTACTGGGCCTCCAGGCTCATCTGCCCGGAGACGTAGAAGGCGACCGCGTCCGGCCCGTGCTCGTCGATGATCGTGCGCAGCTTCCGCGCGGTCTCGGCGATCGCGTCGGCCACGGGCACCGGCACCGGCTCCTCGCCCCGGTCGTCCCGCACCAGCGCCGTGGTCAGCCGGCCGGGCGCGGCGAGCATCTCGGCGGTCGTCGCGCCCTTGGTGCACAGCCGCCCCGCGTTCGCCGGGTGCGCCTTGTCACCGGACGCCTTCAGGACCGTACGCCTGCCGTCCGGGCCCATCCCGACGTCGAGCAGGATGCCGCAGCCCACACCGCAGTACGAGCAGACCGTGCGCACCTGCTGCGTCTGCTGCATGCGTGGGGTCGTCGTCATGACGACAACCGTACGAATTGCCCGTTACGCCTATGTGACACAACTTGATCACCAGGGGTTACGCCCACTGCACAGGCGTCCCGGAGGCGGTGTGAGGGGGGTCGCGGAGCGTGTCGCTGTGGGCCGAACGGGTGACCATGCGTAAGAATTACCGGATGCAGACAGCAGTGCGAGCCGAGAACGGAGCATGCCGGTGAACAGCCACGATGTCACCGACGAACAGTGGGAGGGGCTCGCCCAGGTCGTGCCGCTGCGGGGCCGGGACGCCTGGCCCTCCTCGGTCGGTCACCGGGCCATGCCCGAGGCCGTCACCGAGACCCGGCGCCGCTTCGTGGTGTTGAGGGTCACTGTGTTCGCGGACGCCCGCGAGGTCGCCGAGACGCTGATGGCGGGCATACCCGTCCTCCTCGACCTCACCGCCGCGGAGACCGACGTCGCCAAACGCATCCTCGACTTCAGCACGGGGGTCGTCTTCGGGCTGGCGAGCGGCATGCACCGCGTCGACCGGAACGTGTTCCTGCTCACACCCGCCGGCACCGAGGTGACCGGACTGATGGAAGGCGTGGGTGTGCCCGGCACGTGAGACCGGTCCCCCGATCGTAGGAAGGTCCGCCGGACGGAACGGTTCGCCTGACGGCGGAGTCCTACGGTCCGCACATGACCGTGTCCTGCACGTCCCCCACGTCCGCCTTATCCCCCTCACCGGCGCCGTCCGGGGACGGCGGAGAGCGCCCGGACCGGCCGTGTGTCACCGAACTGCGCCTGTCCGCCTTCGCCGGGCACCGGCGTGCCGGGTTCCCGCTCGGCCCGCTCACCCTGTTCGCCGGGCCCAGCGGCTGCGGCAAGACGACCGCGCTGCGGGCGTACGAGGCACTCGCCCGGCTCGGCGGCGGAGCCGTGGTCGACGAGGTGTTCCCCGACCCGGCCGCCTGCGTCCCCGACCGCGCCCGGCCCGACGCCCAGCGCCGGCGCGGCTTCCGCATCGGCTGTACGGCCGACGGACCCGAGGGCCCGGTCCGGCTCGACGTCGCGGTCCAGGCCGAACCCAACCTGCGCATTGTGGGCGAGCGGTTGTCTACGGACGGCCTGGTCCTCCTGCAGACCGCCCTGCGCGACCCCTCGCGCCGCACCGTGCAGGCCGCCTGGCACACGGCGGGCTCCGCGCCGGTCACCCGCGCCCCGCTGCCCGACGACCGGCTCGGCACCGCCCTGCTTCCGCTGCGCGTCGCCGGCAAGACGGACGGGCAACGCCGGGTGCTCGCCGCCGCCGAACAGATGGTCGTCGCCCTGCGCTCGGTCTTCGCCTGCGATCCACGCCCCGGCCGGATGCGCGGTCCGGTCCCGACCGGCACCGGGCGGCTGCTCGGCGGCTGCGACAACCTCGCCGACGTGCTCGGGCGCACCCGCGCCGAGTGCACGCGACGACATGCGCAACTCGTCGCGGCGGTGCGCGCCGGATGCGCCGGCCCCGTCAAAGACCTGTACGCCGAACCGCTCACCGACGGGACCGTGCGCGCGCTGCTCGACCGGGGCGACGGGATCCGGACGCGGCTCGGGCGGCTGGGCGACGGCGAGTTGAGGTACCTCGCGCTGGCGCTGGTGCTGTTCACCGGACCCGGGGTGCTGGAGGTCGACCCGGTCGGCGAGGTACCGGCGGCCCTGCAGACCCTCACCGTGCTCGCCGACAACCTCGACCGGGGCCTCGACCCGCGCCAGCGGGCCGAACTGCTGCGGCTGGCCGCCCGGATGTGCGACCGCGGGCACATCCGCCTGGTCGGCGCGGTGAGCGACGCGTCCTGGGCCGCCGGTCTGGCGGGAGTCACGGTGGTACACCTGGAGCCGTGACCGAACCTCTCGACGTGGCGAAACTGCAGCGCAGGCTGGCCGAGTTCGCCGCCGCCCGCAACTGGCAGCCGTACCACACCCCCAAGAACCTCGTCGCCGCGCTCAGCGTGGAGGCGTCCGAACTGGTCGAGATCTTCCAGTGGTTGACGCCGGAGGAGTCCGCCCGCGTCATGGCCGACCCCGAGACCGCGCACCGCGTCACGGACGAGGTGGCCGACGTCCTGGCGTATCTCCTGCAGCTGTGCGAAGTGCTCGGTATCGACCCGCTGGCGGCGCTGGACGCCAAGATCGACCGGAACGAGCGGAGGTTTCCGGCGCCGTAGTGGCGCTCGCGGGACCAGGCGCGTCCGCGGGAGCAGCCCGCCCGTTGGGGGAACCGGCGCGTCCGTTATTACTCTCCGGAGTCAGAAATCGAGCCGAAATCGATTCGTTGTCCGAAGATTTCCGCCTTCCTCTGGCTTTTTGTCTCAGGCGCCCTCACTCTGGGTAGTGAACAAGGGAGTTCGGGCGGACGCGCCGCGCGCGCGTCGGACAGACGGGGGCAGCGCATGGACGCTGTGCGGCTCATCGTGGCGAGCAGACGCGCCCTGGCGGGAGGCGGTGACCCACCGCACGTCATGGCGGAGGTGTGGCAGGCGCAGGCCCTGGCCCAGGCGATAGGCAGCCGCCTCGCGGTCGCGGGCCCACCCGAACTGCGGGGTGAGGCGCTGGGGTTGACCGAGCTGGCGGGCAGAGGCTGCGGTGTCCTCGACCGTCCGGACATCGACATGGAACATCTCCGTGCCGCCCAGCTCACCGACCTGGGCGACGCCCGCCAGGCGCTCCTCTGCCTCGGCGGCCTGCTCGGCGAGGTGGGCATCGCCCTGGTGGGCCTCGCCAGCGCGGCGGACGACGAGGGCACGTACTGGCAGTGCATGGAGGCGATCGACGCGGCGGACGAGTCGAGGGACAGGGTCCTGGACATGCTGCGAAGACTGGCCGACAGGGACGAGGCGTTGCCGGCGTAGGGGTGGTGGAGGCGCGGTCGTGCCGCCCGTCCGCGGGCGGCGCCCCGTAAGCGCCGGGCTGCGCGACCCACCCCCCACGCCGACCCGCCCGGTCCGCCCGGAAGCGAACGGCCGTCAGCCGGTCTCCCCGTCCTCCACCGCTCCGCGCCCCGCGCTCCCGGCCGACTGCAGGTCCGCGTCCAGCGCCGACAGGTCCGCGTTCAGCGCGGCCATCAGCTCCTCCATCTGCTGGAGCAGCCCCTTCGGCTGCCCGGTGGCGGCACCGGCACCCCCGCCCTGATGCGGCACTGTTTCCTCGGACATGACGGCCTCCTAGGCCCAAGGCCCCTCGGGGCCGACGCGGGTGACGGACGACGACGCCCCGGGGCGACCGTCCGGTGCGGGCGCCGGTCGGTCCGGCTCCGCCGAGCCAACGATCACCGTCGTACCGGGTCACTGGCGAGGTCGCTCCCCGGGTGCGGCCTCGACGGATTCTCACCCGACCGGGCACGGGTGCGACCCAAGGGACCGATGAGGTTGACCGCGATCGCAGCGTGCAGGATGGAGGCATGGATCTCCGCATCTTCACCGAGCCCCAGCAGGGCGCCACCTACGACACCCTTCTCTCCGTCGCCAAGGCCACCGAAGACCTCGGATTCGACGCGTTCTTCCGCTCCGACCACTACATGAAGATGGGCTCCGTGGACGGCCTCCCCGGCCCCACCGACGCCTGGATCACCCTGGCGGGCCTGGCCCGCGAGACGAAGCGCATCCGGCTCGGCACGCTGATGACCGCCGGAACGTTCCGGCTGCCCGGCGTGCTCGCCATCCAGGTCGCGCAGGTCGACCAGATGTCCGGCGGCCGCGTCGAACTGGGCCTGGGCGCGGGCTGGTTCGAGGAGGAGCACGCGGCGTACGGCATCCCGTTCCCGAAGGAGAAGTTCGGGCGACTGGAGGAACAGCTGGAGATCGTCACCGGCCTGTGGGCGACCGCGATCGGCGAGACCTACGACTTCCACGGCACGTACTACGACCTCACCGACTCGCCCGCGCTCCCCAAGCCCGCCCAGCGCAAGATCCCCGTGCTCATCGGCGGCCACGGCGCCACCCGGACCCCGCGGCTGGCCGCGCGGTACGCCGACGAGTTCAACATGCCGTTCGGCTCGATCGAGGACAGCGAGCGCCAGTTCGGCCGGGTGCGTGCCGCCGCCGAGGAGGCGGGCCGCAAGGCGGACGAGATCACCTGCTCCAGCGCCCTCGTGGCCTGCGTCGGCAAGGACGACCAGGAGGTCGCCCGCCGGGCCGCCGTCATCGGCCGCGAGGTCGACGAGCTGAAGGCCAACGGCCTGGCCGGCACCCCGTCCGAGGTCGTCGACAGGATCGGCCGCCATGCCGATGCCGGCTGCGAGCGGATCTACCTCCAGATCCTCGACCTGTCGGACCTGGACCACCTGGAGCTCATCTCCGCGCAGGTGCAGTCGCAGCTGTCGTAGCTGTCGGAGCGCGCCGAAAGGTGACTGTGACAAGCCTGTGGCCGGAACTGTGGCCTCCGCCACAGGTGATGTGATCCGGATGCTGGTGGGGTGGCCCGATGCGCAGAGCCACCCCCTTACTCCCGGTCCTTGTCGCCGCCCTGCTTCTGGCAGGCTGCGGCTCGGAACGCGCCGGCTCCCCGGGCGGCGGAGCCGGCCCGACGCCCCGGAGCTCGGTGTCCGATCCGGGGCTGGACGGTGTGCGGGTCACCGGCGTGACCCTTCCGTCCCCCTCGACGCCCGGGATCGTTGCCGCGTACTCCCCGGTCTCCGCCGCCTACGAAGTGGTCAACGACAGCTCCGAAGCGCTGACGTACACGATCCTGTTCGACTTCACGACGGCCGCCGGCCAGGTGGTGACCAACACCCGCCAGACCGTGCGGCAGGTCGAGCCGGGCAGAACCGTGCGGGGGACCGTCGACATGCCGCTCCTGACGGGAGGCGGCGGGGACATGAAGGTGACGCGGGCGAAGGTCTCCCAGGTCACCAGCGTCCTCGCGGCCGAGGCGCCGGCCGAGCCGGGCAGGTGCCCCTCCTCCGGGATCAATGTCACGACCGACGAGGGCGACGCCGCCATGGGGCTGCGTGTCGTGGGGCTGTGGCTGGAGAACTGCGGCACCGCCGACTACCACGTCGAGGGCTATCCGCAGCTGACCCTCCTCGACGAGGACCGCGAGCCGGTCGACGGCGTCAGCATCCTCCGGGGCAGCGGCGGCATCACCACCGCCGTCACCGGCTCCGACGACCCGCCCCGGCCCGTGACCCTGAAGCCCGGCGAACGCGCCCGAGCGAGTCTGGTGTGGCGCAACACGACCCAAGGCGGCGTCGCCGTCAACGCTCCCTACGTGAGGGTCCGGGCGAAGTCCGGCGCCGCACCCGTCACGGTGACCCCTCACCTCGACCTCGGCACCACCGGAAAGCTCGGGGTAAGCCCCTGGCAGGCGGAGGAGCGCCGACAGCTCCGATAATCGAAAGCGCCGGTCGGCGGGGCTGTGGGATCGTATGACCGTCGTCCTGCCGCGCCCTCAGGATCACCTCCCTGAGGGCTTTCGCACGTACGACAGCCATCACATCCACCGGCCGGAGAGGCCTCCCCGTGTTTCTGACGATCAGCACCACCGGTACTCCCGAACGCCCCGCCACCGACCTCGGTTTCCTGCTGCACAAGCATCCCGAGAAGGCGCAGGCGTTCTCCACGTCCTACGGCACGGCGCACGTCCTCTACCCCGAGGCGGATGCCGAGCGCTGCACTGCGGCGCTGTTGCTGGAGGTCGACGCGGTGGCGCTGGTCAGGCGCGGCAAGGGCAAGGGGCGGGGCGGCGCACCCGACGCGGCACTCGCGCAGTACGTGAACGACCGCCCGTACGCCGCCTCCTCGCTGCTCGCCGTGGCGCTGAGCGGCGTGTTCTCCAGCGCGATGCGGGGCGTGTGCGGCGCGAGGCCCGAAGCCGCCGAGGAGACCAGGCCGTTGCGCATCGAGGTGCCCGCGCTTCCGGCCAGGGGCGGCCGGGAACTCGTACGACGTCTCTTCGAACCGCTCGGCTGGGCGGTGACCGCCGAACCGGTGGCTCTGGACAGCGAGTTCCCGGAGTGGGGCGACTCGCGGTACGTCCGTCTCGTACTGGAGTCGCAGGCGCTGACCCTCGCCGAGGCGCTGCGTCACCTGTACGTGCTGCTCCCCGTCCTCGACGACGCCAAGCACTACTGGGTGGCCCCCGACGAGGTCGACAAGCTGCTGCGGGCCGGTGAGGGCTGGCTGCCCGAGCACCCGGAGCAGAAGCTGATCACCAGCCGCTATCTGTCGCGCCGCTGGTCCCTGACCCGGCAGGCGATGGAGCGGCTGGAGCTCGTGCGGCTGGCCGAAGCCGACGACACGGACGTCGAGGAGATCGACAACGCCGTGGAGGCGGAGGCCGAGACCGAGGAGAAGCCGACCCCGCTCGCCGTGCAGCGCCGCGACGCGATCGTCGCCGCGCTCCAGGCGTCCGGCGCCGCCCGGGTGCTCGACCTCGGCTGCGGGCAGGGTCAGTTGGTGCAGGCGCTGCTCAGGGACCCGCGGTTCACCGAGATCGTCGGCACCGACGTGTCGATGCGGGCACTCACCATCGCCTCCCGGCGGCTGAAGCTGGACCGCATGGGGGAGCGGCAGGCCTCGCGCGTCCAGCTCTTCCAGAGCTCGCTGGCGTACACCGACAAACGGCTCAAGGGGTACGACGCCGCTGTGCTCAGCGAGGTGATCGAGCACCTCGACCTGCCCCGGCTGCCCGCCCTCGAGTACGCGGTGTTCGGGTCGGCCCGTCCGCGCACGGTGCTGGTGACGACCCCGAACGTCGAGTACAACGTCCGCTGGGAAAGCCTTCCGGCCGGGCACGTCCGGCACGGCGACCACCGCTTCGAGTGGACGCGCGCGGAGTTTCGCCAGTGGGCGGACGCGGTGGCCGAACGGCACGGCTACGGAGTGGAGTTCGTCCCCGTCGGACCGGACGACCCCGAGGTGGGACCGCCCACGCAGATGGCGGTGTTCACGATGAAGAGCGTGACCGAGAAGGAGGCGAAGGCGGCATGACCGAGACCGAGAGCAAGACCGGGACGCAGAACAAGGGACGGGTTCTCCCCGTCACCGACCTCTCCCTCGTCGTCCTCGTCGGCGCCTCCGGCTCCGGCAAGTCCACCTTCGCCCGCCGGCACTTCAAGCCCACCGAGATCATCTCCTCCGACTTCTGCCGCGGCCTGGTCTCCGACGACGAGAACGACCAGAGCGCGACCCGGGACGCCTTCGACGTCCTGCACTACATCGCGGGCAAGCGCCTCGCCGCCGGCCGCCGCACGGTCGTCGACGCGACCAGCGTGCAGCAGGACAGCAGGCGGCAGCTGATCGACCTGGCCAGGCAGTACGACGTGCTGCCCATCGCCATCGTGCTCGACGTGCCGGAGGAGGTATGCGCGGAACGCAACGCGGCCCGCACCGACCGCGCCGACATGCCGCGCCGCGTGATCGGCCGCCACATCCGCGAACTCCGACGCTCCGTACGGCACCTGGAGCGCGAGGGCTTCCGGAAGGTGCACATCCTGCGAGGCGTCGAGGACGTCGAGACCGCCACCGTCGTCACCGAGAAGCGCTTCAACGACCTGACCCACCTCACCGGCCCCTTCGACATCGTCGGCGACATCCACGGCTGCGCCTCCGAACTCGAAACCCTGCTGGGCAAGCTCGGCTACACCGACGGCGTCCACCCCGAGGGCCGTACCGCGGTCTTCGTCGGCGACCTCGTCGACCGCGGTCCGGACAGCCCGGGCGTGCTGCGCCGCGTGATGTCGATGGTGCGGTCGGGCAACGCCCTGTGCGTGCCGGGCAACCACGAGAACAAGTACGGCCGCTACCTCAAGGGTCGCAACGTCCAGCACACCCACGGACTCGCCGAGACCATCGAGCAGATGGAGGGCGAGAGCGAGGAGTTCAAGCAGCAGGTACGGACGTTCATCGACGGGCTCGTCAGCCACTACGTCCTCGACGGCGGCCGGCTGGTCGTCTGCCACGCCGGTCTGCCCGAGAAGTACCACGGCCGCACCTCCGGCCGGGTCCGCTCGCACGCCCTGTACGGCGACACCACCGGCGAGACCGACGAGTTCGGGCTGCCGGTGCGCTACCCGTGGGCGGAGGACTACCGGGGCCGGGCGGCGGTCGTCTACGGGCACACCCCGGTTCCGGAAGCCAGTTGGCTCAACAACACCATCTGCCTCGACACCGGTGCCGTCTTCGGCGGCAAGCTCACCGCGCTGCGCTGGCCGGAGCGCGAGCTGGTCGACGTACCGGCCGAGCGGATGTGGTACGAGCCGGCGAAGCCGCTGCGCAGCGAGGCGCCGGGCGGGCACGACGGACGCCCGCTCGACCTCGCGGACGTGCACGGCCGCCGGGTCGTGGAGACACGGCACGCGGGCCGGGTGTCGGTCCGGGAGGAGAACGCGGCGGCGGCCCTGGAGGTCATGAGCCGCTTCGCGGTCGACCCGCGGCTGCTGCCGTACCTGCCGCCGACCATGGCACCGACCGCCACGTCCCACATCGAGGGGTACCTGGAGCACCCCGCCGAGGCCTTCGCCCAGTACCAGGAGGACGGCGTCGAGCGGGTCGTGTGCGAGGAGAAGCACATGGGCTCACGGGCGGTGGCCCTGGTGTGCCGGGACGCGGAGGCGGCCGCCAGGCGCTTCGGTGTGGACGGCCCCACGGGCTCGCTCTACACACGCACCGGCCGCCCGTTCTTCGACGACGAGTCGGTGACGGAGGAGATCCTGGGCCGCCTGCGGACAGCGATCGGCGAGGCGGGCCTGTGGTCCGAACTCGACACGGACTGGCTCCTGCTGGACGCCGAACTGATGCCGTGGTCGCTGAAGGCGTCCGGCCTCCTGCGGTCGCAGTACGCGGCCGTGGGCGCCGCCTCCGGAGCGGTGTTCCCGGGTGCGCTGGCCGCCCTGGAGGGCGCGGCGGCACGCGGCGTCGACGTGGCGGACCTGCTCGCCCGTCAGCGCGAACGGGCCGGCACCGCCGCGAAGTTCACGGACGCCTACCGGCGCTACTGCTGGACCACGGACGGCCTCGACGGCGTCCGCCTGGCACCGTTCCAGATCCTCGCCGTGCAGGGCCGCAGCCTGGCCGCCCTGCCGCACGACGAGCAGCTGGCCCTGCTCGACCGGCTCGTGGAGCACGACAGCACCGGTCTGCTCCAGACCACTCGACGCCTGTACGTCGACACCGCCGACCCGAAGTCGGTGCGAGCCGGCGTCGACTGGTGGCTGGAGATGACCGGCCGCGGCGGCGAGGGCATGGTCGTCAAGCCGGTCGGCGCGGTGGTGCGCAGCGCGGCCGGCCGCCTGGTGCAGCCCGGCATCAAGTGCCGGGGCCGCGAGTACCTGCGGATCATCTACGGCCCGGAGTACACGAGCCCGGAGAACCTCGCCCGGCTCCGCGGCCGGTTCCTGAACCACAAGCGCTCCCTCGCGATCCGCGAGTACGCGCTCGGCCTGGAGGCACTGGACCGGCTGGCCGAGGGGGAGCCGCTGTGGCGGGTGCACGAGGCGGTGTTCGGGGTGCTGGCGCTGGAGTCGGAGCCGGTGGACCCCAGGCTGTAGCCGACGACAGCGCCCCGTGGGACCGCCGGGGTCGATTTCCGGCCGAGTCGCCCAACTGCGGGGCGCCCGGCCGGACTTCGTCCCGCGCGTCCCCGCTTGTCCCTGGTGAACCGCCAGTTGCCGTGCTAACTTCGCAGGCCGGTCAGGCAGGCGTACCGGCTTCATGGGGGACAGTCGGTGGAGACAGGCGCGGGGTGGGACGGGCCCGAGGGCGGTTCCGCGCGCCCGCGGGGACTTCGGCTCCTCCAGGACCTGACCGACGGCCTGTGCGAGCTGAGCTGCACGGAGGACTCCGAGAGCCGCCGCCAGTTCGCCGCGGTCCTCGGACAGCACCTCGGCCGGCCGGTCGACGTACGAGGTGTCCGGCAACGCGAGGACGTGGTGGCGCTGGTGCGCGTCGCGCTGAACGTGGCGGGCGGGGAACGCGTACTGGTCGGGGTGGTCCGCCTCCTCGAAGGAAACCCGGCGGGCGACGAACTCGACCGGCTGATCGACCCCTTCCCGGCCGCCGCCCTCGAGACGCCGCTCGGCCCCCTCAGCCGCGACGACGAGAGCAGTGCCCGCGCCGTCCTGGCCAAGGGCGAGATCTCCGCGAGCCGGCTGCGCGACGACCTGGTCGGCGAGCTCAACGGCCTCGACCTGCCCACCGGGCTCTTACCGGAGCAGCTGCTGACCCACGTCCTGGAGTGGAACACCCAGCCCGACGGTCTGCCGCCCGCCGTGCTCCTGCTGGACCGGGCGGCCCGGCTCGCCCTCGCCCCCGGCCATCGCGCAGCCCTCTCCGGCTGGGCCGACGACTGGGCCCGACGCGCCGGGCTCACCAAGGAACTGGAGCGGCGCAGGGCCGCCCGCCCCGCCGCGGTGAGCGACCCCGACATCCCGCGCTGCCTGATCGTCGCCGTCGAGCCGGCCCGGGACGGCACCGGCGAGATCGTCGTACGACCCTGGCTCAACACCGTCCCCGGTCACTGGAACCCCCAGCCCGGCGAACCGGCCACCACCACCCTCGACGGCCTGGGCACCGCCGTCGAACAGGCCCTCGGGCAGGGCGCCCGGCTCTGGTCGGTGCCGCGCGAACCCGACCCCGGCGGCCGACTGCAGCCGCCGCCGTACATCGAGTTCCTGCTGCCGTACGACCTTCTCAACCATGACGTGGCCGCGCTGACGCACCGGATCGGCGACGGGCGTCCGCTGCCGCTCGGGCTGAAGTACGGGGTGCACCTGCGGAGCCTGGAGCGCATGCGCAGCAAGGACACCCTGGTCAGGGAGCAGTGGCGGGAGCGCTGGCGCGTCCTGCGGGAGCACGGGGTCACGGTGCACGGCTGGAGTGAACCGGATGGTGGGCGCCTGGACGCATGGCAGGCGGTGCTCGCTGGGGAGAACAGACATACGGCCGTGGTGCTGGACGCCCCGGCCGACCGCCTTGCCCTGGAGGCGCTCAAGGCCGCCATCGCGGAAGGGATCGGACTCGCGGTCTGGGACCGCAGAGGGGTTTTCGACGAGGAACGCCGGGAGGTGGTGACCGCCGTGTTCGCCGCCGTGCCGACCCCCGCGCAGATCCCGACGGCCATTCACCGGCTGCGCCAGAAGGCCGAGTTGAACAACCTGGGGCCGAGCCGGTTCCTCGGCCGTCACATCGGCTTCTTCTGGGACGACCCCACCCGGCTCGTTGACATCGATCCCGGCGATCTCGCCGGCGAGGAGGCACCGGCATGAGCGCGCACGAGCAGACGTCCCCGAACGGCTGGCGCGTCTTCCACGCCACGGGCAGCGCCCCCACCGTCCCGCCCCGGCTGCCGGAGCCGCCGCCCTGGCGCCGGTTCCGCGGCGAACCGCTCCAGCCGGCCCCGCCGGACGACCCGGAGGCCGCACTGCGCCGCCTGGGCCCCGGCGACGTCACCCCGCAGCTCGGCCCCGACGAGATCGACACCGTCAACGCCGCCCTGCTGCTGCGCAGGCCCCTGCTGATCACCGGCCCGCCCGGCGTCGGCAAGTCCACCCTCGCCTACCTGATATCCCGCGAACTGGGCCTGGGCCGGGTTCTGGAGTGGAACATCGTCAGCCGTACGACCCTGCGCGACGGCCTGTACGTCCATGACGCCATGGGACGGGCCCAGTCCATCGCCGCCTGGCAGGCGGGACTGAGGGACGCGGGCTTCACCGAACCGGCCGGCCCGCGGGCGGCCGGCGAGGCCCCCGGTGCGGGGCCCGTCGAGGACGTCAACACGGCCCTCTCGTCAAGAGATCGTCAACTCCCGCCCTCCTTAGGCGACTTCATCACCCTCGGCCCCCTCGGCACCGCCCTGCTGCCCTACGATCGTCCCCGTGTGCTTCTCGTCGACGAGCTCGACAAGAGCGACATCGACCTGCCGAACGACCTGTTGCACGTCCTGGAGAACGGAAACTATGACGTCCCCGAGCTGGTGCGCGACGCCGCGGACACCGCGCGCGTCCACACCAGCGACCCCGGGGGTCACGCCCTGGTGCGCGGCGGCCGGGTCGAAGCGCGGGAGTTCCCGGTCGTGGTGATCACCAGCAACGGGGAGCGCGAGTTCCCCGCGGCCTTCCGCCGGCGCTGTCTGCCGCTGGAGATGCGCACCCCCACCCGACAACAACTCCTGGCCATGGTCGAAGGACACCTCGGAGCCCGCCCGCAGGGCACCGAAGACCTGGTCGACCTGTTCGTTCAGCGGGTCCAGGCCGGCGGAACCCACTCCCTCGACCAGCTACTCAACGCTGTCCAGATGACTACCGCGGGTGGTTTCCAGGCGGATGGTGACGGGCGTAAGCTCGTGGAAATGCTGCTCCGCGACCTCGCGAAGGGCCGCTGAATGACCGGCTTTCCCAGGGAGCGCGCGTCCGGGCTCGGCGACGAAGGTCCCGTTTCGGGGTCGTCGCCTCCTTCGGCGTTCTCCGAGTCCGTCGAGAACCCGCGAGAGCACGGAGCGACCTTCCCCGCCGCCCTGGACCAGGACGCACCGGCCCGCCCGCCCCACGTCGAGGAACAGTCCGCGCCGCGCTGGCAGGAGGTCGCCGACGCGGTCTGGCTCGCCGCCCACTGGTCCCACCACGACCGCCCGGCCGGCGAGGACGCGGCGCAGCACCCCGACACCACACCCACGACCCCACCGCACGCCGGTACGGACGCCGCCGCCGTACGGGACCCCGACGCGCCCGCGGTCGACAGGGCGGGCCCCGCCGCCGATGCCGTGCAGCCGCCACGGCGCTCGCCCACCGACGCCGGCACCCCCGGCCTGCAGGTCCCGCCGCTCGGGGACCCCGCGCACCGGCCCGGACTGTCGGACACCGACCGCGTCAGTGGTGAACTCGCCGTCCCCGTCCGGCTGTTACCCGATCCCGAAGGGCCTTTCGCGCTGCACGTGGGGCGACCCCTGCTGCCCGACGACCGCCCGCAACAGGCGCCCGGCCGGGCCACCGCCCTGCTCGCGCGCGCCCTGCACCAGCTCGCCCGGCGCATCCCCTCCCGCGACACCCTGGAGCTCGACGAGGAGACCACCGCCGAACAGGGCCTCGTCGACGGCATGTGGATGCCGTTCCTGCGGCCCGCCCGTACCTCCACCTTCGACCTCGTCGTGCTCACCGACGACGCGCCCACCATGCGCATCTGGGAGGAGGCCGCCGGCCGGCTCGCCCGGGCCGCCGAGCACAGCGGCGCCTTCCGGGGCGTGCGCACGGTCCGGGTGAACGTGCCGCGCTCCGGGTCCGCCACCTTGCGCTGGAGCACCGGACGGACCGCCGCCGACCCCGCCGAACTCCTCGACGGACGCGGCGGCCGCATCTTCCTCGTCGTCACCGACGGCCTCGCCCACGGCTGGGCCGCGCCCGCCGCCGACGAACTGCTCGGCCGGCTCGCCCACGCCGGCCCCACCGCCCTCGTGCACCTGCTGCCGCCGCACCTGCGCCACCGCTCCTCCCTCTACCCCTACCAGGCGGTTCTGGAGGCCGGCGGCTTCGGCGCCGCCAACGACGGCCTCGCCCACTGGGCGCCGCCCGGCGGCCCCGACCCGCTGCGCCCGCTGCCCGCTGCGGGCGACGGCTCGGTGCCGGTGCCGGTGCTGTCCCTGAAGGCCGGATCCGTCGCCGCCTGGGCCGACCTCGTCACCTCGGAGCGCGGAGTCCGCCGCGCCCTGCCCGTCGTCCTGGCCGGCACCCTCACCAAGGGCGCCCCGGCGCCCGGACTGCGCGCCCCGCGCTTCCCGCGAGCCGCCACCGCCGCCGTACGCCGGTTCTTCACCCTCGCCACCCCCGCCGCACGCCGACTCGCCACCCAACTCGCCACGATCCCCTTCGAGTTCGACCTCGTGGAACAGCTGCGGCGGCGCACCATGCCGGAGACCGGACCCGACCACCTCGCCGAGATCCTTATGGGCGGGCTGATCGACTGGGACAGCGGCGGCGAGGGCCGTCCCGAGTTCGCCGACGGGGTCCGCGAGGCGCTGCTGGCCACCACGACCCGCAGCCAACTCGCCCGCACCGTCAGCGTGGTGGGCGAGCTGCCCGCCGCCGGCGCACGGGGCGTCGCCCTGCGCGCCGCCCTGCGCGACCCGACCGGCACCACACTGCCCGACCCCGCCGAGCACGGCTGGGTACGCAGCGAACTGGCCGTGATGCGCGCGCTGTCGGGACCGTACTCCGAACGCGCCAGACGCATCGAACCCAACCTCGCCAGGCTCGGGTCCGGTGCGGCCGAACGGGTGGCTGTCCGTTTGCCCGCCGCCTCACTCCCTGAGGTGAACCACGCGGGCAGCGGGGGGTCAGCGGGCGGCGGAGATGGCAGGGATCCAGCAGACGTCCCCGACGGACCTGGAGAACCGCCCGTGCAAAGCCTGGTAACCGACGCGATCCAACAAGAAGCCCCGGAGGCTGAGCAGCTCATGCAGAGCACCACGACCGCAACACCGGCTCTTCTGGTGAACGTTCCCCTCAGGAACACGTCGTTCGTCGGCCGCCAGACGCTGCTGAGGTCCGTGGAGGAGCAGCTCAGCGCCCAGGACACCGCGGCCGTCCTGCCGCACGCACTGCACGGCCTCGGCGGCGTCGGCAAGTCCCAGCTCGCGCTGGAGTACATCTACACCCACCAGCACGACTACAAGGTGATCTGCTGGATCCCCGCCGAGCGCGAGAGCCTCATCCTGGCCGCCCTCGCCAGTCTGGCCGCCCAGCTGGGCGTCGCCCCGACCGGTCAGGACAGCCTCGGCGCCCCCGCCGCCAACACCGCCGTGCCCGCCGTACTGGAGGCACTGCGCGCCGGGGCGCCGTACGACAACTGGCTGCTCGTCTTCGACAACGCGGAGGACGTCGAGGCGGTACGCAACTACTTTCCCACCAACGGGCCCGGCAAGGTCATCGTCACCTCCCGGAACCGGGCCTGGGAACGGGTCGCCACCCCGCTGCCGGTGAACGTCTTCGAGCGCGAGGAGTCCATCGAACTCCTCCAGAGGCGCTCGCCGGACCTGAGTGCCGAGGACGCCGACCGGCTCGCCGAGGCCCTGGGCGACCTGCCGCTCGCCGTCGAGCAGGCGGGCGCCTGGCGCGCGGTCACCGGCATGCTCGTCGACGAGTACCTCGACCTGCTCGCCCAGCGCAGCCCCGAGATCCTCGAACTCGACCCGGCCCCCGACTACCCGGTCTCGGTCGCCGCCGCCTGGGACATCTCGCTGGAGCGGATCCAGCAGAACAACCCCGGCGCCCGGCAGCTCCTCGACATCTGCGCCAGCATGGCCCCCGAGCCGATCCCGCGGTCCATGCTGCGCGGCAGCCGGGGCGTCAGCATCACCGCCGAGATCGACCCGCTGCTGCGCGAGTCGATCCGGCTGAACCGCGCGGTGCGCGACCTCAGCCAGTTCTCGCTGATCAAGGTGGACCCCCGCTCCGACAGTCTGCAGATGCACCGCCTGCTGCAGACCGTACTGCTCGCCAAGCTGAACCCCGAGGAACGGGAGCGAATGCGGAACGCCGCGCACCAGCTGCTGTCGGCGGCGAAGCCGGGCCCCTACGGCTCGTCGCTGGAGTGGCCCGCCTACCAGGCACTGCTGCCGCACGTGCTCGCCTCGGAGTCGGTGGCCAGTTCCGACACCTGGGTGCGGGACCTGGTCTCCGACACCGTGTGGTTCCTCTACTACTGGGGAGACCACCAAGGCGCCGCGGACTACGCCCGGCAGGCGTGGAACGCCTGGCTCGCGGCTTCCGGCGAGGACGACCTCCAGGTCATTCGCATGACCAAGAGCCTTTCGTTCCTGCTGCGGCAAATCGGACAGGTACCCGAGTCGATCCCTCTCAACGAGAAGGCGCTGGAGGCCTCCCGCCGCCAAGACGTCGAGCCCGAGGAACTGATCCACTCCCTGAGCCAGATGGCCGACGCCCGCCGCTACCAAGGCCGGTTCCAGGAAGCGCGGGACCTGGGCCAGGAGGCCACCGAGCTGGCCCGGTCCCTGTTCGGCTCCGACGACCCCGTCACCCTGAGTGCCACCCACAACTGGGTCGTCGACCTGCGGCTGTGCGGCCAGTTCAAGGAGGCGCTGCCACTCGACCAGGAGAACGCCCGGCTGCGTGACCTGCTGTTCGGCCCTGCCAGCTTCTTCACTCTCAACACGCTCAACGCCCTGTCCATCGACATGCGGGAAAGCGGCGACTACCCAGGCGCCCGTGACTTCCAGGAGGACGTCCACCGGCGGGCGCGCACCGCGCTCGGCGAGGAACACCCGCTCACCCTGCGCATCGCCCGCAACCTCGCGGTGTGCCGGCGCCGCGACGGGGCGCTCGCCGAGGCCGCCAAGCTCGCCGAGGAGACCCTGCGGCGCTTCGTCGCCCGCTACGGTCCCGACCACTTCGACTCGCTGTCCACGGCGATCAACCTGGCCGTCGACCAGCGCCTGTCCGGTGACCTCGACAGCTCCCGCCAGCTGGCCGACGTGACCCTGCGGCGCTACGAGCAGAGTCTCGGCGAGGACCACGCGTACACGCTGCTGGCCCGCGCCAACCTGGCCGCCACGCTGCGGACGCTCGGGTCCCTCGACGCCGCGCAGGAGCACGAGGACGCCGCGGCAGACCGACTGGCCGACACGGTGGGCGACCGTCACGTCATGACCCTGACCGTCGCCATCGGCCAGGCCAACACGGCGTACGCCCGCCTGGACTTCGAGCGGGCGCACGAGATCGACGAAGCCAATCTGCCGCTGCTCGCCGAGGTAGCGGGCGAGGACCACCCGCTCACCCTCTCCTGCACGGCCAACCTCGCGCTGGACCTGCGGGGGCTTGGCCGCGGCCCGGAGGCGGACGAACTTCAGCGCAAGGCAGTGGACGGCTTCACCCGGATCCTGCGGGCCGACCACCCGTGGCTGCTGGCGGCCCGCCAGCGGCGGCGGATCGAGTGCGACATGGCGCCGATGCCGCTGTAGCCTCCGGCGGTCGGGCGGGGGTTGTCGGGGTGGGCGCGGGTTGTTTTCACAGTGCGGGCCGGTGGGCGCCGGTCGCGCAGTTTCCCGCGCGCCTGGGGTGTCAAGCCTTCCCGCGGTGGGGTGGCAGCGTATGTCTGTGGCGGGGAGGCGGGGTTGTCGCGACGGTGTGGACTGGTCGCGCAGTTTCCCGCGCGCCTGGGGTGTCAAGCCTTCCCGCGGTGGGGTGGCAGCGTATGTCTGTGGCGGGGAGGCGGGGTTGTCGCGACGGTGTGGACTGGTCGCGCAGTTCCCCGCGCGCCTGGGGTGTCAAGCCTCCCCGCGATGGGGCGTCAGCCCAGGTCTGCCGCGGGGACGGGGTCCGCATGGACCGTGTGGGGGCGTTCGGCCAGGCGGCGGACCAGGAGGAGCAGGGGCTGGGTGAGGAGGGTCGTCGCCAGGGCCATGAAGACCAGGACCGTGTAGAGCGGCTTGCTCAACAGGCCCGCCTGCAGTCCCGCGTTCAGGGCGATCAGTTCGGTGAGGCCGCGGGCGCTCAGCAGGACCCCGACGGTCCGCGCGTCGTCCCGGTCCAGCCCGCCCAGCCGTGCGGCCACCGTCCCGCTGCCGATCTTCGTCGTGATCGCCAGGACGGTCACCACCAGCAGGGCGACCCAGCCCGTGGCGTCCATGGTGTTCAGTGCGACGGACTGCCCGGAGACGACGAAGAAGAAGGGCAGGAGCAGCGAGCTGACGTCGTGCAGCGGCCGCACCAGTTCCGGATCGAGGGTTCCGCCCTCCTCCCGGGGCACGACGACCCCGGCGAGCAGCGCGCCGAAGATGACATGCAGTCCGAGGGAGTGCGTGACCCAGGCCGACCCGAGGGCGAAACCGATCAGCAACGCCAGTCGCAGCGAGGGCTCCATCCGCGTCCGCGGCCCCCACAGCAGCCGCAGCAGCAGTGGCCGGGCGCACACCAGCATCAGGGCGGTGAAGCCGACCGCGAGCAGCGCCCGCCACGGCCATCCCAGCGCGTGCTCGCCGCTGTCGCCGTCCATCAGCGTCCCGGCCAGCACGGTCCACCCGATCACGTCGAGCAGTCCGGCCGCCGACACGGCCACCACGCCGGGCACCGTACGGGCCAGGCCGTTCTCCCGCACTATGGCCGTCAGCACCGGCACCGCCGTTATCGACAGGGCGACCCCGGCGAACACCACCATGGCGGGGGAGAGGTCCCGCGGCATGCCCAGGTCCCGCAACTGCGCCTGGAACAGCAGTGCACAGCCGCTGCCCACGGCCATCGGCACCACGAAGGCCGCCAGCGCCACCGTGACCGCCGTGCGCGCCCGTGCGCCCAGGACCTTCAGGTCCAGTTCGTAACCCACCGCGAACAGGAACACCACCAGGGCGAACTGCGCGAACCCGGTCAGGGCCGGACCGATGCCGTCGGGGAACAGCTTGTCGTAGGTGTCCGGTGCCAGGCTGCCGAGCAGTGAGGGGCCGAGCGCTATGCCCGCGGTCAACTGGCCGACGATGTAGGGCTGTTTCAGCTTCCGTGCCAGCCAGCCGGCGGCGTGTGCGGCCACCAGGATCAGGGCCGAGGCCCCCACGAAATGCGTGATCATCGTGTCAGGGCTCACGGTGTCCCCCTGGTGTCCAGTTGTCGGGGCCGTCTCCGGCCTCTTGAGGGTCTTCGCATGTGTGCTCGACCCCAACCTCCTTATGATACTGGTAAGTTGACGTCGCAACGGAAGTCGTACACAACGCTGCACGGGTGTCACGGGGGGCACATGACGGCGGTCGTCTTCATTCACGGCACAGGAGTGCGCGAACCCGGCTTCTCGAAGCTCGCGGGGCGCGTGGCGGCCGGGCTGACCGCCCTGCGCGACGGACTGCGCATCGTGCCGTACTACTGGGGAGGCACGCACGGCGCCACGCTCGCCGCAGGCGGGGCGAGTCTGCCCGCGCAGGCGGGGGGTACGGCCCGGGGCATCGGCCTCGCCGAAACCCCGGCCGCCGTCGATGACGACACCGCGGCCGCCTGGGCCGCCCTCTACACCGACCCGTACGCCGAGCTCGCCCTCGCCGCGGCCGGCGGTGACCTGGTCGTGGAGCGCCCGCCCGGTTCCGTACCGCCGGAACAGGAGCTCCAGGCCCGGCTGGCCGCGCTCGCCGCCCGAGGGGACGCCCTCGCCGCCGAGTTGGGCCCCGGGCTGGCCCGCGCGGCCACCGGCCTCGCCGCCCATCCGCTGCTCGGCCCCGCCGCCGGCGCCCTCGGCCCCGACGACCTCGCCCCTATCGCCGCCCGCAGCCTGGCCGCCCGGGTCATCGCCGACGCCCTGGACGCCGACACGCCGCTCGTTCCGGTCGGCGACACCCGGGACGCCGTGGTCGACCGGCTCGCCGAAGCCCTCGGCGCACCGCCCCGGGGCACGGAACGCGGCCTGCGCTCCCTGCTGCTGCGGGCCGCCGGATCCGCCGCGTCCCATGCCGTCGTACGCCGTCGGCGCGCCCTCACCGAGGCCGCGCACCCCGCCGCCGCGGACATCCTGCGCTACCTCAGCCGCGGCGAGGCGGTCCGCGCGGACCTGCGCACGCTCGTCGCGGGCCTGGAGCCACCCGTGGCGCTGGTCTGCCACAGCCTCGGCGGGATCATCGCCCTGGACACGCTGATCGCCGCCCCGCTGCCCCAGGTCCGCCTCCTGGTGACCGCCGGCTCCCAGGGGCCCTTCCTGTACGAGTCCGGCGCCCTGCCCACGCTCGACCACCCCGTCCCGCTGCCGCCGCACGTCCCGGACTGGCTGAACCTGTACGACCCCCGCGACCTGCTCTCCTACCTCGGCGCCGCACTGTTCCCGGGCCGCGTCACCGACATCGCCGTCGACAGCCGCCAGCCGTTCCCCGCCGCCCACAGCGCCTACTGGACCAACCCCGCGGTGTACCGGCACATCGTGGACCGCCTGCCGTGACGGGGCGCGAGCCGGTCACGGATCCCACCCGGGTGCACGCCCTGATCGTCGGTGTCGAGAGGTACGACGCCGGATCCGGCTGGGACCTGCCCGGGCCCGCCCGGGACGCGGTCGCCTTCCACCGGCTGCTGCGCGACGCCGGGGTGCCGCAGGACCGGCTCCGGCTCCACCTCGCCCCTTTGCCGCCGTACGTCCCGGACCTCCCGTACCGGCCGGCCGACCACGCCACGGTGCGCCGCGCCCTCGTCCGGGAACTCCCCCTGGCCCAGGGGGACGTCCTGTGGGTGTGGTGGGGCGGGCACGGAGTCCTCGACCGGGCCGGTCACCTGCGGCTGTTCTGCGCGGACGCGACCACCGCCGACAAGCTGGGCATCGACCTGGACTCCGCGCTCGCCCGGTACGCCGGTGACGCCGTGCCCGCCTTCGCCGAGCAGCTGTGGATCGTGGACGCCTGCGAGACCTTCGAGGAGACCCTCGGCTTCCGGGAGGCCCTGCCGCCGGACGCACTGCCCGTGGGGCGGCGCAACCTCGCCCACCGGCAGACCCTGCTGCGGGCCGCCGGGCGCGGCCGGGCCGCCGCCAACGACCCCGGGCGCGCCACGGGCCTCTTCTCCGAGGTGCTGCTCGGTCTGCTGGCCGACCGCGCGTCCGCTCTGCCCGACCCGCCCGATCCGGAGGAACTGTTTCCGGCCGTACGAACGCGTATCGCGGCCCTCAGGGAAGCGGGCCGTACTCTGCAGTATCCCGAGATCCGGCTGCAGAGCCCCGAACGCACCGAGATCGTTCCTCTGGCAGGCCAGGGCCCCGGCCCGCGCCCGGTCTCGCCGCTGCTGCGGGCCGTGGAGGCGCTGCTCGCCTACCCGTTGATGTACGACCCCACCGAACGGCAGACGGTGGTCGGCGCGTTGACCCCGCGTGTCACGGCGACACTGCCCCGTCACACGAAGGCCCGCACGGACGCCACCGGCATACTCAACGGGCTCGCCCGGCATCACCCGCAAGCCCTGCGGGAGCTGTTCGACGCCGTGGTCTCGCTCGACGACGACCCTGAGCGCGCGGCCGAACTCGACGCGGCACTCCGAGAATTCGAGGCCTCGGTGAGACGCCGAAACGATCGGAAATGATCGAGTGGCGTGATCGTACGGTTTTCGACCCGGGCATGTATGGCCATGATGGAAAAGGACACGGGCACGGGGCATCGCGTCCCGCCGTGCGAGAAGGGGGAGCACCTTGGACCAGCCGCCCGCACTGCACCACCCCGCAGCCACCGCTCGCGCGTCGGCCGCCGCTCGGCATGCCGACGTCTGGGAGTCGGATCTGGCGGACCTCGCGGCGCTGCCCTTGACCGCCGTGGACGGTCTCGCCCCGCTCCACCCGAACGCCCGTCTTCTCGAGGAGGTCCTGCGCGCCCGCAGCAGCATCCGGGGCGGAGGCGAGGGGTAAAAGGAGGGCGCCCGCGCCGAAAGGGCGGGCTTGCCCCGACGGCAGAACCCTGACGAGGCCCTGGGCGCCCGTCGGGGTGCTCGCATGCCCGCACCCGCGACCGGAGGTTCCCCGACCATGAGCAGTCAGCAGAGCCCCGCCCCGTTCCGGATGCCCGAGCGGCTGTTCGCGGAACTGGCCGCGGGCGGTGGCTCCGCGGCGGCCGTCGCCTTCCTCGAACGAGGCGAACGGGCCCGCCGGTTACTGCTCCTGCGCACCCTGCTGGACCGCCTCGACACCCTCCCCACACCGCTGACCCCGGCCGCCGAGGCCTGGCACGTCCTGAAGGACGCGGCCGAGCGGGCCCCCGAGCCGGTCGACCGACTGCTGCTCGCCCCCGCGACCGGCGGCTGGATCGCTCACGTCCTGCGCCGGGCCCACGGCACCGCGTCGGGACCGCCCCTGTGGGCGGAGGCCGGCCACCTGTGCGCCCTGGCGGTCACGGCGTCCCTGTACGCCGGTACGAACGCCCAACTCCGGGTCCCTCTGGTGGACGGGGCGCTGACCCTGCCGGGGCTGGGTCTGGCCCGACTGCCCGAAGGGGAACGGGGGCTGACGGTAGGGCGCGCCCGTACGAGCGGGGGAGAGCTGACTCTCGCGGGGCCGGGGCGCGACGGGGACACGACGTCCGTGACGGTCCGGCCGGGGAGGGTGCGGTTGGGGAGCCAGGCAGAGCGGATCGGGGAGGTCGGCGCCGCGTACGGGGGTCCGACGCGCGAGACGTCTGCGGCGGCCGGAGCAGGAACCTCCTCCTGGCTCCCCCTGCGCAGGCTCACCCACCTGACCTCCGCCGGCACCGTCGGCATACCCCTCGACGACCTCGATCCCTACCGCGACCTGGACGACCCCCTGCCGCCCGCCCGGCTCGACGCCGCGGAGGCGGTGGCGTGGCAGCGGGTGTTCGAGGAGGCCGCCGCCGTGCTCGCGGTGCCGGGCGGGGCCGGGCCCGGGCGGCTGGACCCGGCCTGGATCCGGTCGATCGTTCCCTGGGGCCGTACGCGTACGGCCCCTCCCGCCCCGCCGACCGTACAGGTCTCCGCCTCCAGCGGGGACTCCTTCGGCGCGATGGTGATAGCCCGCCCCTCCGCCGCGCTCGCCCTGGCCGAGACGCTGGTCCACGAGTTCCAGCACAGCAAGCTGGCCGCCCTCCTCCACCTCTTCCCCCTGCTCGACGACGACCGGGAAGAGCGGTACTACGCCCCGTGGCGCCCCGACCCGCGCCACCTCACCGGCCTGCTCCACGGGGCGTACGCCTTCACCGGCGTCGCGGGCTTCTGGCGGGACCGCATGGCCGCCGCGCGGGACGGCCGGGCGGCCGTCGAGGACGAGGCCGGGTACCACTTCGCGCTGCGGCGTGTGCAGAGCCGGCTCGTCGTGCGGACGCTGCTGGCCGAGGGCCGTCTCACCGTCCAGGGCCGCGCCCTGGTGTCCGGCCTTGCCCGTACGCTGGACGGCTGGCTGCGCGAGCCCGTCCCCGCCGCCGCCCTCGCCCGCGCCCGTACGGCCGCCGCCCTGCACCGCACCGAGTGGCGGCTGCGCAACGTGGCTCCGGTGGACGACTCGGCGTACCCGGCGGGCACTCCGCGCCTTCGCCCCGACCGCACCTCCTGGCCGGACCTGCGCACCCACGTCTTCGCGACGCGTCCCACCGCCCCGCAAACAGCCGACGAGCACCTCGCCGCCGGTGACCCGGCCGCCGCGCTCGCCCGTTACGCCGACGAACTGGCCGCCGACCCCGCCGAACCGCATGCCCTCGCCGGCTGGATCGTCGCCCGCGCCACCCTGGACCCCGGCCGCACGGCCCGCCGCATGCTGGCCCGCCCCGAACTGCTCCAGCCCCAGCCCAGCGGCTGACCCGGCGCCGGGCGCCGCCTCACCCCACCAACCGCAACCGCTCCCCGCAGACGCCGATCCGCACCGACTGCCCCCAGGTCAGCTCCACCGCATCCGTCTCCATCCCGTCCCCGAAGGCGATGAGCCGCTCCGACTCGACGGTGATGTGGAGACCGGACGACGCGGTGAGTTCCCCGGCCACCGACGACGTGCCGGTGGCCGGGGACGGCCAGGCCTCGCGGACGAACCACAGCAGGCGTGGCTCGGTGGGCGAGGGCAGGGGCCAGTGGCCGCCGCGCTCCTGCCACACCGACCGGATCCACCCGGTCGCCCCGGTGCCCGTGCCCACGAGCACCCCGGAAGAGGCCTGGGCCTCGACGACACCCCCGTCGCCCTCCAGGCCCAGGCGGTATCGGGCCGTCTGATGTCCGACGGCTGCCAGGCAGATCTCGTTGAGCGCGACGACCCGCTGGGTGTCGTCGGCGACGGCCTCGACCATCGTGCGTTCCTCGACGCCGGCGGAGCGGGTGAGGACCGCCGGAAGCAGCGCGGCCGCGTCGCGCGGGCGGTGCCGGACCAGCACCCCGGGGTTGCGTCCGGGGTCGGTGTCGATGCCCACCACCGGCTGCCCCCCGAGGTACTTGGCGACGTTCGCCACCAGCCCGTCCTGCCCGACCACGACCACCACGTCCTCGGGCGCGAAGAGGAAACGGTCCAGGTCGGCCCGCTCCACCCGTGCCTGACGCCAGGTCAGCGGAACCGCCGAGCCGACCTCGGTCAGCGCCTGCCGCGTCCGGCGGTACCGCTCGGCGAGCTCCGCGATGTCCCGGCCCCGGGAGGACAGGAAGAAGGCGGCCTGCCCGTGCGTGCCGTGCCGGGCCACCAACTCCTCGTACTCCGTGGTGCGATGGACGACGACGACCCGGGGTGCGAGGCTCACTCCTGCTCCCGCGCGCCCAGCTTGGCCAGCAGTCCGGTCAGCACGTCCGGTGACACCGTCACGCTCTCGATGCGCGGCAGGTTCTCCGCGAGCCGTGTCCCGGTGAGCGCGTGCAGCGTCGCCACGTCCACCTCCGCGTGGACCCGCAGCCAGGCGGCCTGCGCCTGGGCCCGCGCCTCGCCGAGCTCGCGCGCCCCTTCCGCCTCCGCACGGGACAGCCGTACGGCACGGGCCGCCTCGGCCTCCGCGAGCCGCACCGTGCGTGCCGCCTCCGCCTGTGCCCGTACGGCGTCCGCCGCCGCGTGCTCCTCGGCCTCCCGCCGGGCGTTCGTGCCGCGCTGGTCGACCAACTGCTCCTCGCGGCGGGCGAGTTCGATCTTGCTGGCCAACTCGTTCTCCGCGATGGCCCGTTCCCGTTCCACCGCGAGGGCCCGCCGTCCGTACGTCGCCCGGTCGGCCTCCTGCTGGATCTGCTCGCGGGCCGGGGTGCGCAGCGCGCGCTCCACCTCGGGCTCCGGTCGCAGCGCCACCACGCGTACGGCGACCACCTCGATGCCGGTCGCGGGCAGCCGCGGTTCGGCTTCCAGACCGGCCGTGATCCGCTCGCGCACCGAGCTGACGCCGTCGACCAGCGCGGCCGCCAGCGGCGTACGCGCCAGGACGTCCAGCGCGTGCTGCTGGGCCGTCTCGGTGAGCAGTGTGGCGAGCTGCTCCAGCGGCGCGCCCCGCCACACGCCGGTGTCCGGGTCGATGGAGAAGTCGAGGCGGGCGGCGGCGACGCCCGGGTCGTCGATGCGGTAGGTGACCGTCGCCTGCACCGCCACGTCCTGGAAGTCGGACGTACGGGCGTGGAACGTCATCGCCAGTTCCCGGTCGTCGACCGGTATCTCCGACAGCGCTGCGGTCAGCGACCGGAACCAGAAGCTCAGCCCCGGCCCGTCGTGCAGCAGGCGGCCCGCGCGGTGGTGCCGGATGTGAGCCGTCGGTGCGCCGCGCAGGTGGCGCAGGCCGAGGCGCCGGGTGATGTCAGCCATGGGATCCCCTCGCTTTTCGTCTGAGCGACGATAACCGGACGAGGTGATTATCGTCAAGGGGACGAAAACAAGTGGTCACGGAAACACGTGAGCGACGGGTCAACCCGCCCCCCAATGGTCAGGATGGAGGCATGGGATTCCATGTCGACTCCGAGGCCGGGCGCCTGCGCCGCGTCATCCTGCACCGGCCGGATCTCGAGCTCAAAAGGCTCACCCCCAGCAACAAGGACGCGCTCCTCTTCGACGACGTGCTCTGGGTGCGCCGGGCGCGTGCCGAGCACGACGGGTTCGCCGACGTGCTGCGCGACCGCGGTGTCGCCGTGCACCTCTTCGGGGACCTGCTCACCGAGGCCCTGGAGATCCCGGCGGCCCGGACGCTCGTCCTGGACCGGGTCTTCGACGAGAAGGAGTACGGGGTGCTCGCCACCGACCACCTCCGGGCCGCCTTCGAGACCCTGCCCGGCCGGGACCTGGCCGAGGTTCTGGTCGGCGGCATGACCAAGCGGGAGTTCCTGGAGATGCACGAGGAGCCGACCTCCGTGCGCTTCCATGTCATGGAGCTCGACGACTTCCTGCTCGGTCCGCTGCCCAACCACCTCTTCACCCGCGACACCTCCGCCTGGATCTACGACGGCGTCTCCATCAACGCGATGCGCTGGCCCGCCCGGCAGCGCGAGACCGTGCACTTCGAGGCGATCTACCGGCACCACCCGCTGTTCCGTGACGAAACGTTCCGGATCTGGTCGGAGGGGCAGGTCGACTATCCGTCGACCATCGAGGGCGGGGACGTGCTCGTGATCGGCAACGGCGCCGTGCTCATCGGCATGAGTGAGCGGACTACGCCGCAGGCCGTCGAGATGCTCGCGCACAAGCTGTTCGACGCCGGCTCCGCCGAGTCGATCGTGGCCCTCGACATGCCGAAGGGGCGCGCCTTCATGCACCTCGACACCGTGATGACGATGGTCGACGGTGACACCTTCACCCAGTACGCCGGGCTCGGCATGCTCCGCTCCTACACCATCGAGCCGGGCGTCGGCGACAAGGAGCTCAAGGTCACCGACCATCCGCCGGAGCACATGCACCGCGCGATCGCCGCCGCGCTCGGACTGAACGAGATCCGTGTCCTGACCGCCACCCAGGACGTGCACGCGGCCGAGCGCGAGCAGTGGGACGACGGCTGCAACGTGCTGGCCGTCGAGCCGGGTGTCGTCGTCGCCTACGAACGCAACGCCACGACCAACACGCATCTGCGCAAGCAGGGCATCGAGGTGATCGAGATCCCGGGGAGCGAACTGGGTCGTGGGCGGGGCGGGCCGCGGTGCATGAGCTGTCCGGTCGAACGGGAGGGCGTATAGATCCGGAGAGGTCGAACGACAGGTCGTATAGAAATGTCGCAGGTCGTATAGACTTCCACGGTCATTGTTCTCGTATCCCTGGAGCGCCCGCCATGGCGACAGTCCCGACCGCCCTCGGCGGCCGCCACTTCCTCAAGGAGCTCGACCTCACCGAGCAGGAGTTCCTCGGCCTGATCGAGCTGGCCGCCGAGCTGAAGGCCGCCAAGAAGGCCGGGACCGAGACGCGGCACCTGCGCGGCAGGAACATCGCGCTGATCTTCGAGAAGACCTCGACGCGCACGCGTTGCGCGTTCGAGGTCGCCGCCGCCGACCAGGGCGCCTCGACGACGTACCTCGACCCCTCGGGTTCGCAGATCGGCCACAAGGAGTCCGTCAAGGACACCGCTCGGGTGCTGGGCCGGATGTACGACGCGATCGAGTACCGGGGGGACAGCCAGGCCAAGGTCGAGGAGCTCGCCGCGTACGCCGGTGTACCCGTCTACAACGGCCTCACCGACGAGTGGCACCCCACCCAGATGCTCGCCGACGTGCTGACGATGACCGAGCACAGCAGCAAGCCGGTCCGGGAGATCACCTTCGCCTACCTCGGCGACGCCCGCTTCAACATGGGCAACTCCTACCTGGCCACCGGGGCCCTGCTCGGCATGGACGTGCGCATCGTCGCCCCGAAGTCCTACTGGCCCGCCCAGGACGTCGTCGACCGGGCCCAGGAGCTCGCCGAGACCAGCGGGGCCCGCATCACCCTCACCGAGTCCCTGGCGGAGGGCGTCCGCGGCGCCGACTTCGTGGCCACCGACGTCTGGGTCTCCATGGGGGAGCCCAAGGAGGTCTGGGACGAGCGGATCGCCGCCCTCGTCCCGTACGCCGTGACCATGGACGTCCTGCGCGCCACCGGCAACCCCGACGTGCGGTTCCTGCACTGCCTGCCGGCCTTCCACGACCTCGGGACCAAGGTCGGCCGCGAGATCTTCGAGGCCCACGGCCTGGAGTCGCTGGAGGTGACGGACGAGGTCTTCGAGTCCGCCCACTCGGTCGTCTTCGACGAGGCGGAGAACCGTATGCACACCATCAAGGCGGTCATGGTGGCCACCCTGGCCTGAACGCCGGTCGCGCGGTCACGCCGGTCGCGCGGTCACACCGGACGACGCTGAGGCGGCACCGTCGGCAGCCTGAACCACACCGCCTTGCCCGACCCGGTGGGGCGATGGCCGCAGGACGAGCTGAGGGCGCGGATCAGCAGCAGTCCGCGGCCGTGCTCCTGCCAGGGGTCGGGCTCGGTGTCCACCGGCCGCGTGAGGTTGCCGGGCGGCGCCGGATCCGGGTCGTGCACCTCGACCTGGCAGCCGCTCGGCAGCAGCTCCACCACCAGCTCGATCGGCGCGTCCCCGGTGGTGTGCTCCACGGCGTTCGCCACCAGCTCCGCCGTCAGCAGTTCCGCGGTGTCACTGTCGGCCCCGTGCTCCAGCTCGGCCAGCGCCGTGCGCACCAGGGCCCGGGCCACCGGCACGGCCGCGGCGGAGTGCGGCAGCGCGATGCGCCAGGAGGCGGAGGCTGCGGGGCGTTCGTACAAGGCGGTTCCGTTCATGAGCAGGCTGTCCTGCTTTCAACCCGATGAATGGTACGGCGCGCCCGGCGGAGGCATCCGACGGGCACCGTGCGGGACCTTCGGCCCCGCTGCGGGCGGCTTACCCGGTTGAACGGCGGGCCTCGCGCGGTTGCTCCCGCCGTTACGGGGGTGTCGACGAGCCGTGACGGATGTGACGGGGCCGGGTCGGATCCGCGGTGATGTCCCGGAGGATGTCCCCACCACCGACGTATCGCGCACTCGTGACGACAGTCACGGATGAGTGATAACTTCGAAGGACAGAGCTCCGTGAGGCAGTGCCCGCCACCGAACGAGGAGGCCGCACCTCGTGAGTCCCTTCACCGGCTCCGCCGCCCGCACCCCCCACTGGCACCACCTGCGCGTCGACCTCACCGACGGCGTCGCCACCGTCACCCTCGCCCGCCCCGACAAGCTCAACGCGCTCACCTTCGGCGCCTACGCCGACCTGCGCGACCTGCTCGCCGAACTGTCCCGGGAACGGTCCGTGCGCGCCCTGGTCCTGACGGGGGAGGGGCGCGGCTTCTGCTCCGGCGGTGACGTCGACGAGATCATCGGCGCCACCCTGGCCATGGACACCGCCCAGCTCCTCGACTTCAACCGGATGACCGGGCAGGTGGTGCGGGCCGTACGGGAGTGCCCCTTCCCCGTGATCGCGGCGGTGCACGGGGTGGCGGCCGGCGCGGGCGCGGTGCTGGCCCTGGCGGCGGACTTCCGGGTGGCGGATCCGAGCGCCCGCTTCGCCTTCCTCTTCACCCGCGTCGGCCTGTCCGGCGGCGACATGGGCGCCGCCTACCTGCTGCCCCGGATCGTCGGCCTCGGCCACGCCACCCGGCTGCTCATGCTCGGCGAGCCGGTCCACGCCCCCGAGGCCGAGCGGATCGGCCTGATCAGCGAACTGACCGCCGAGGGCCGCGCCGACGAGGCCGCCCTGTCCCTGGCCCACCGCCTGGCCGGGGGCCCGGCCCTGGCGTACGCCCAGACGAAGGCGCTGCTCACGGCGGAACTGGACATGCCGCTCGCCGCGGCCGTCGAGCTGGACGCCGCCACCCAGGCCCTCCTCATGAACGGCGAGGACTACGCGGAGTTCCACGCGGCCTTCAAGGAAAAGCGACCTGCCAAGTGGAGCGGGCGGTGAGCGCGCCCACCCCAGGGCCGCGGGGAACCGTGCGACCAGCCACGAACAGCCCGCGGCCGCCGGAGACGGTCAGCCACCCCCGACGCATCGCGATCATCGGCGGCGGCCCCGGCGGCCTCTACGCCGCAGCCCTGCTGAAACGTCTGAGCCCCGACCGCGAAGTCACCGTCTGGGAACGCAACGTCCCCGACGACACCTTCGGCTTCGGAGTGGTCCTCTCCGACGAAACCCTCGGCGGCATCGAACACGCCGACCCGACCGTCTACGCGGCCCTCCAGCAGCACTTCGTCCGCTGGGACACCATCGACATCGTCCACCGGGGCACCCGCCACACCTCCACCGGACACGGGTTCGCCGCCCTGGGCAGAAAACGCCTCCTGGAGGTCCTGCACGACCGCTGCCGCGCCCTCGGCGTCGACCTCCGCTTCCACTCCGAGGCGCCCCACCCGGCCCGTCTGGCGGAGGCGTACGACCTCGTCATCGCCGCCGACGGTGTGCACAGCACCACCCGTGAGGCGTACGCCCATGTGTTCCGGCCCCATGTGACCACCCACCGCTGCCGTTACATCTGGCTCGCCGCCGACTTCGCCCTGGACGCTTTCCGCTTCGAGATCGCCGAGACCGCGCACGGTGTGATGCAGCTGCACGGCTATCCGTACGCGGCCGACGCCTCCACCGTGATCGTCGAGATGCGGGAGGAGGTCTGGCGGGCGGCGGGCTTCGAGGAGCTGGACGAGCAGGCGTCCGTCGAGCGCTGCGCCAAGATCTTCGCGGACGCGCTGGGAGGCCGGCCGCTCACCTCCAACAGGTCCGCCTGGACCACCTTCCGTACGGTGGTCAACGAGCGTTGGTCGCACGGCAACGTGGTCCTGCTGGGCGACGCCGCCCACACCGCCCACTTCTCCATCGGCTCCGGCACCAAGCTCGCCGTCGAGGACGCGCTCGCCCTGGCCGCCTGTCTGGAGGAACAGGACTGCCTGGAGGGGGCGTTGACGGCGTACGAGACCGAGCGCGGGCCCGTCGTCGCCTCCACCCAGCGGGCCGCCCGCGCCAGCCTGGAGTGGTTCGAGAACCTGGGCCTGTACCTCGACCAGCCGCCCCGCCGGTTCGCCTTCAACCTGCTCACCCGCAGCCGCCGCGTCACCCATGACAACCTGCGGCTTCGCGACGCCCACTTCACCGAGGCCGTGGAGCGCGAGTTCGGCTGCCCGCCCGGCACACCCCCGATGTTCACGCCGTTCCGGCTGCGCGGCCTGACCCTGCGCAACCGGGTCGTCGTCTCGCCCATGGACATGTACTCCGCCATCGACGGTGTGCCCGGCGACTTCCACCTCGTCCACCTGGGCGCACGGGCCCTCGGTGGCGCCGGGCTGGTGATGACGGAGATGGTGTGCGTGTCCCCCGAGGGCCGGATCACGCCCGGCTGCACCGGCCTCTACACCGGCAGGCAGGCCGAGTCCTGGAAACGGATCACCGCCTTCGTGCACGCGCGGGCGCCGGGCACCGCGATCGGCGTGCAGCTCGGCCACAGCGGGCGCAAGGGCTCGACCAAGCTGATGTGGGAGGGCATGGACGAGCCCCTGGAGGACGGCAACTGGCCGCTGGTGGCCGCGTCCCCGATCCCGTACAAGCCGTACAGCCAGACCCCGCGGGAACTGTCCCGCGCCCAACTCACGGACATCCGCGAACAGTTCGCGTCCGCCGCCGGTCGCGCGTCCCGTGCCGGTTTCGACCTTCTCGAACTGCACTGCGCCCACGGCTACCTGCTCTCCGGCTTCCTCTCCCCGCTGACCAACCGCCGCACCGACGCCTACGGCGGTTCGTTCGCGAGGCGGCTGCGCTTCCCGCTGGAGGTGTTCGACGCCGTACGCGGCGTGTGGCCGGAGGAGAAGCCCCTGACCGTCCGCATCTCCGCCACCGACTGGGCCGAGGGCGGGAACACGGCCGAGGACGCCGTCGAGATCGCCCGCGCCTTCGTCGCGCACGGCGCCGACGCGATCGACGTGTCGACCGGGCAGGTCGTCGCCGACGAACGGCCGGAGTTCGGGCGGTCGTACCAGACGCCGTTCGCCGACCGGATCCGTAACTCGGCAAGGATCCCGGTGATCACGGTCGGTGCGATCTCCTCCTGGCACGACGTCAACTCCCTGATCCTGGCCGGGCGTACGGACCTGTGCGCGCTGGCCCGCCCTCACCTCTACGACCCGCACTGGACCCTGCACGCGGCGGCCGAGCAGGGCTACGACGGGCCCGGCGTCGTCTGGCCGGCGCCGTACCGGGCAGGCAGCCGACGCCCGCAGACGGGGCGCACGGACGCCCCCAGGCCCCGCCTCACGCTGAGCAGTTGAGCGCGTCCGTACTGCCGGTGCGCTCACGCCGCGAAGCGGGTCATGCGCCCGCGAAGGCGGCTCCCGCGTCCCGCAGGCGCTCGTGCAGCCCCCGGAACACCGCGGCCGAACGCGCGCCCGGCCAGTCCGACGGGAGCAGGCCGGCGGGCAGACCGGGATCGGTGTAGGGGAGATGGCGCCAGGTGTCCAGGGCGAGGAGGTAGTCGCGGTAGGCCTCCTCGGCCGGAGTGTCCGTGCGCCGCTCCCAGTCGTGCAGCACGCGCGCGTGGCGGTCCAGGAACGCCTCGTGCTCCTTGGCGATCGCCGCCAGGTCCCACCAGCGGGCGACCGCGTCCACCGTCGGCGCGAAGCCGAGGTGCTCGCCGCGGAAGAAGTCGACGTACGGGCCGAGCCGCAGCCGCTGGAGGGTGTGCCGGCTCTCCTCGTACAGCCGTGCCGGAGCGATCCACACGCCGGGCGCGGCGGTTCCGAAGCCGAGCCCGGCCAGCCGGGAGCGCAGCACGTGCCGCTTCTGCCGCTCGGACTCCGGCACGGAGAACACCGCGAGCACCCAGCCCTCGTCGTCCGGCGGTGTCGTGGCGTAGATGCGCCGGTCGCCGTCGTCGAGCAACTGGCGTGCGTCCGGCGACAGTTCGTAGCCCGCCGCGCCCTGCGCCGTACGGGCCGGCAGCAGCAGCCCGCGGCGTTTGAGCCGGGACACGGAGGAGCGGACGGACGGGGCGTCGACGCCGACCGCGGCCAGCAGCCGGATCAGCTCGGCCACGGGCAGCGGGCCGGGCATGAAGCGGCCGTACGCGCCGTAGAGCGTGACGATGAGAGACCGTGGTGCATGCTGGTCGGACACGTTGATCATCTTAGGTCGTCGGCATCACTGCTGGTCACCATCAGTGTCACCTGCGTCGCAGGCGGCGGCGCGCAGCCTGAACCGCTGCAGCTTGCCGGTCGCGGTCCGTGGCAGGGCGTCCAGCAGGACGATCTCGCGCGGGCACTTGTAGGGCGCCAGTTCGGACAGGACATGGGCGCGCAGTGCCCCGGTGTCGCGCTCGGCGCCCTCCTTCAGCACCACGAAGGCCACCACGACCTGCCCGCGCGCCTCGTCGGGCCGTCCCACCACCGCCGCTTCCAGCACGTCCGGGTGGCGCAGCAGCGCGTCCTCGACCTCCGGCCCGGCGATGTTGTACCCGGCCGAGATGATCATGTCGTCCGCGCGGGCGACGTACCGGAAGTAGCCGTCGGGCTCACGGACGTAGGTGTCGCCGGTGACGTTCCAGCCGCCTTGCACGTACTCCCGCTGCCGCGGATCGGCGAGATACCGGCAGCCGACCGGCCCGCGCACGGCCAGCAGACCGGGCTCGCCGTCGGGCACCGGCGCGCCGCTCTCGTCCTGCACGCGCGCGTGCCACCCCGGTACGGGCACCCCCGTCGTCCCCGGCCTGATGCGGTCGTCGGCCGCCGAGATGAAGATGTGCAGCAGCTCGGTGGCGCCGATGCCGTTGATGACACGCAGCCCGGTCCGCTCGTGCCAGGCCCGCCAGGTGGCGGCGGGGAGGTTCTCGCCGGCGGAGACACAACGCCGCAGGGAGGACACGTCGTACCCGTCGAGCTCGTCGAGCATCGCGCGGTAGGCGGTCGGCGCGGTGAACAGGACCGACACCCGGTGCTCGGCGATCGCGGGCAACAGCTGCCGGGGACCGGCCTGTTCGAGCAGCAGGGCGCTGGCACCGGCACGCATCGGGAAGACCACCAGCCCGCCCAGACCGAAGGTGAAGCCCAGTGGGGGACTGCCGGTGAAGACGTCGTCGGGGTGTGGCCCGAGGACATGGCGGGCGAAGGAGTCGGCGATCGCCAGCACGTCCCGGTGGAAGTGCATGCAGCCCTTCGGGCGGCCGGTGGTCCCGGAGGTGAACGCGATCAGCGCCACGTCGTCGGACGCGGTGTCCACGGCGGTGTACGGCTCCTCGGGTGTCGCCCGGTTCAGCAGGTCACCAGGGGCGTCGCCGCCGTACGTCGTGATCCTGAGCCCCGGTATCCCGGCCCTGGCGAGGTCGTCGACGGCCCGGACGTCGCACAGGGCGTGCTCCACGCGGGCGATCTCGCACATCGTGGCGAGCTCGTGCGGGCGCTGCTGGGCCAGCACGGTGACCGCGACCGCGCCCGCCTTCAGCACCGCCAGCCAGCAGGCGGCCAGCCAGGGAGTGGTGGGGCCGCGCAGCAGGACCCGGTTGCCGGGCACGACCCCGAGGTCACGGGTGAGGGCGTGCGCGATGCGGTCGACGCGGGTGCGGAGATGGCCGTACGTCCATGTTCCGCCCGTCGGCGTGTGGAACACCGGTCGGTCCCCGGCCGGCCCGGCGAGCAGCTCGGCGGCGCAGTTCAGCCGATCGGGGTAACGCAGCTCCGGCAGGTCGAAGCGGAGCTCGGGCCACTGGTCGGGGGGCGGCAGATGGTCGCGCGCGAAGGTGTCGACATGGGCCGAGGGATTCATGGCGGTTCGCCCCCTTGCCTTGTGGGCGTCGGTGGTGGGCGTCGGGTCGGCATCCCCGGGTGGGTTCGCGCATCGAGCGTATCGTGTTGGTGACGGCAGTCAACGGTGCGCGATACCGTCGGGGGAGTGGCCGCAGGGCTGCGGGGAGAGAGGACCGGCAATGCCCGCATTCTCACTCGAACCATCACAGACCGCCTGGGCAGCGGAACTGCGTGCCCTGGCCGCGGACCGGCTGCGCCCCCTCGCGGAGAAGGGCGAACCGGGCCACGTCAACCGCCCGCTCGTCGCGGAACTCGGCCGGCTCGGCCTGCTGTCCCGCCTGTTCACCTCCGGAGCCCTCGACCTCTGCCTGATGCGGGAGTCCCTCGCGTACGCCTGCACCGAAGGCGAGACCGCCCTTGCCCTCCAGGGCCTGGGCGCCCATCCGGTCCACACCCACGGCACCCCCGCCCAGCGGGAACGCTGGCTTCCCCGGGTGGCCGAGGGCACCGCGGTGGCGGCCTTCGCGCTGAGCGAGCCGGGGGCGGGATCGGACGCGGCGGCACTGACACTGCGGGCGGAACGGGAGGCCCTCAAAGGCGCTGGGACGCCGGGTGCGGGCGCCCCCCTCGCCGCAGCGTCCGACGGCCCCGCCCGCTGGCGGCTCACCGGGGAGAAGTGCTGGATCTCCAACGCACCCGAGGCCGACTTCTACACCGTCTTCGCGCGCACCACCCCCGGCGCCGGCGCCCGGGGCGTCACCGCCTTCCTCGTACCCGCCGACCGCCCGGGCCTGACCGGCACGGCCCTCGACATGCTCTCGCCGCACCCCATCGGCAGCCTCCGCTTCGACGCTGTCCCGGTGACCGCCGACGACGTGCTCGGCGAGACCGACCGCGGCTTCCGGGTCGCCATGGACACCCTCAACCTCTTCCGACCCAGCGTCGGCGCCTTCGCGGTCGGCATGGCCCGTGCGGCGCTCGACGCGACCCTCGCCCACACCGCCCGACGGGATGCGTTCGGCGGCAAGCTGAGGGACCTGCAGACGGTCGCCCACCAGGTCGCCGAGATGGCCCTGCGCACCGAGGCGGCCCGCCTCATGGTGTACGCGGCGGCGACGGCGTACGACGAAGGCGCCCCGGACGTGCCGGGACGCGCGGCGATGGCGAAGCTGCTCGCCACCGAGACCGCGCAGTACGTCGTCGACGCGGCCGTCCAGCTCCACGGCGCCCGCGCCCTGCGCCGCGGCCACCTCCTCGAACACCTCTACCGCGAGGTACGCGCCCCACGCATCTACGAGGGCGCGAGCGAGGTCCAACGCGGCATCATCGCCAAGGAGTTGTACGCGAGCCTGGATGCCGCGGATGCCACGGATGCCACGGACGCCGCGGATGTCACGGACGCCGCGGATGCCACGGACGCCGCGGATGTCACGGACGCCGCGGATGTCACGGACGCCGCGGATGTCACGGACGCCGTGGGCGCCGTGCAGGCCGTGGGTCCCGGGAATGCCCTGGGGGCCGACGCGTGACCGCCGAGCGTGTGAACCCGCCCGGACTCTCCCCGCCCACCGGCTTCTCCCACGCCGTCGTCGCCACCGGCACCCGGATCGTCTTCCTCGCCGGCCAGACCGCTCTGGACACCGACGGCAAGGTCGTCGGCGACACCCTCCCCGAGCAGTTCGAGCGAGCCCTCACCAACCTCCTGGCTGCCCTGACCGCCACCGGCGGTACCCCCGCCGACCTCGCCCGCGTCACCGTCTACGCCACGGACATCGCCGCGTACCGCGCCCATGCTCCCGAACTCGGCAGCATCTGGCGTGAGTTGGCGGGACGCGACTACCCGGCCATGGCGGTCGTGGAGGTCGTGCGCCTGTGGGACGACCAGGCGAAGGTGGAGCTCGACGGCTTCGCGGTGCTGCCCTAGGAGTTCTCCCCGCGTCGCAGGAACGTGATCAGGCGGCGATCGTCAGCCGCCCCGCGGCCACCCGGTGGGGGGCGACGACCCGGCCGTCCGGCAGCAACTCGCCGGTGTCGTCGAACACGATCGCGCCGGTGCACAGCAGGTTCCAGCCCTGCTCGGGGTGGGCGGCGACGACGTGCGGGGCGTGGTTATCGGTTGCGGGGCACGAGGGCTGGTGGGAACAGATGGCGCACCTCCACGGCGTAGGACCTTCGGATCGGGTCCCTATGACAGACCATCCTCCGGCGGCGAACTCATCGGAACGGTCTGCCGCGAAGCGTGACAACACGCGGACAACACGCGGACAACACCCGGACCCTTCCACGACCGACGCTGCGGACTCGCCACCGAAGGGGTGACGATCACCGCCGAGGACGCTCGCGCCCGGTACCAGTGGAGCCCCCCCACTTCAGGAGGTCTCCCCGTGTCCTTGCGTCCCGCCCTCGCCGCGACGGTGACCGCCGCCGCGCTGCTCCTGCTGGCCGCCCCGCCACCTCCGCCGCGCCGCCGGCCACCGCCGAGCCGTACGAGACGGTGACGGTCGACCCGACGGGCCGTATCGCGCCCGACGGCACGGTCACCCTCTCCGGTACCTACCGCTGCACGGGCGCCACGGGCCCGGTGTTCGTCAGCTCGTCCGTCGGCCAGCGCTCGCTGTCCGTCCGCCACGGCATCGGCGGCACCCGCGCGGTGTGCGACGGGCTGGTGCACCCCTGGGCGAACGTCGGCAGCCCGTCGCCGCGTTCCCTCCAGGCCGGCGCCGCGTATGTCGAGGCCACTCTCATGGAGCTGCGCCCGCAGGGCGGCCTGCCGCTGCCCCGCTTCCACGCGGCCCAGCGGCAGGAGATCACCCTGATCGCGGGCTGATCGCGAGCTGTCGTCGGCTGATCGCGGACCGATCGCGGCCTGTCGCGGGCTGATGGCGGCGTCAGTTCATCAGTCCCGCGGCGACCGTGGCACCCAGTTCCCAGCAGGCCTCGACGTCCGCTTTGCCGGGCTCCCCCGTCACGGTCACGGCCTCGGCGGCCCGTCGCCAGCCGAGGCCCGTCGTGATCGCCTCGATGCCGCGGACCGCTCCGGTCACGTCGTTGCCGCCGTGCACGTAGTAGCCGAAGGGGCGGCCCTGCGTCGCGTCGAGGCACGGGTAGTACACCTGGTCGAAGAAGTGCTTGAGGGCGCCGGACATGTAGCCGAGGTTCGCCGGCGTACCCAGCACGAACCCGTCGGCGGCGAGCACGTCCGACGCCGTGGCGGCCAGCGCAGCCCGGCGCACGACGCGCACGCCCTCGATCTCCGGGTCCGTCGCACCGGCGACGACGGCCTCGAACAGCGCCTGGCAGTTCGGCGAGGGCGTGTGATGCACGATCAGCAGAGTAGTCACGCCCGCAGCCTGCCGTGCGGGCGTCGAGAGCCGCAAAAGGTGCCGCCGTTAAGTCGGTCTTGAATCGGCCCTTGAAGGCAATAGGAAGACGTACGGTGGCCGCTCAGACCTGCGTGCGAGTCTCGCGCGTCCGGTACTGGCTCGGGCTGACGCCGTGTTCCCGCTTGAACGCGGCGCTCAGGGCGAAGGCGTTGGCGAAGCCGACGCGGTCGGCCACCGTGGCGAGTGTGGCGTCGGCGTCGCGCAGCAGGTCGGCGGTCAGGGCGAGGCGCCGTTCCCGCCGGTAGGTCATCGGAGGCTGCCCGACCAGGGCGGTGAAGCGCCGGGCCAGGTTCGCCCGGGACACGCCCGTCCTGGCGGCCAGGGCCTGCAGGGTCCACGGGTGTGCGGGGTCGGCCTCCATCAGGCGCAGGACGTGGCCGACCACGCGGTCGCTGTGAGCCCGGTACCAGGCGGGAACCTGGGCGCCGGGGCGCGTGAACCAGGCGCGCAGGGCGGTGATGACTGTCTTCTGCGCGGCACTCGTCGTGGCGCGCGCCTCACCGGTTAGTACGCGATGCGCTGCCGGTGCCTGGCTGGAGGGCCGGGGCGGCCGGTCGGAGGGCCAGTGTCACGGCAGGTGCTCGATGCGTCTTCTGCGTCACAGACAACGGCGTGAAGCGGCGAATCTTTTCCGAACTAGCTGTCCGAGCGACCTCTTTGGCGTATAGCCTCCAGTTCACGACTTTGTCGGATAGGCGCTGTTCAGGGGCCCTCCCCAGTGATCACCTGCAGAGCCTTGCGATGAGAGGTTCTTCCGGCATATGCCAGACACGGTTCCTGGGCAGTTGCCTCACGGCTGCAAGATCAGCAAGAGCGGCATCGAGGAAATTGTTAATAGGATTGAAATCGGCTTCTCGCCGGCCGCCGACCGAAAGTTTCTTATTGTCCGCCGCGGCAATGAATATGATCGCAAGTCCTTGACGGAGTCCTGGGAAGCGGCTCGCAAGCCAGGAGTGACCGATAATCTTGAGATTGATGTAAAGGAAGGCGGTAAGCGAGCGTACTTCAAGCTCAGCGAATCCGGCGTGAAGTGGTCAGCGACTGGCGACGGGTATTTCCCTGCAGGCTTGAAGGCTGATATTGAGAATATTCTCGGCGATGCTATTGAGAGCTCCAAGGCGCAATTATTCTCACGTATCGCAAGGGTGTCCTCGTATGCTCTGCTGGTCGCGTTTGTGGTCGCTGCCATTGCGCTCTATTTTCTCTGGTCATCGAATCGAGCTGCGACTGTCGCTGTCTCTGCATTCGTCGTGGCTGCAACGGCAGGCATCCGCTGGTTTAGCCAGTGGAAGCTCAAGTCATCCGTGATCTTCGACCCAGGCGCATGGACTCCCTGGAACAGGTCAGATAAAATCAATGCAGGCGTTCTTGCGGTATCTATTGCCTCACTCGTTGTAGCGATCACCGCACTTGCTCCTGGCTCAGACGCGGGGTCGAACGACGCAAGGTCAGCGAACGGCATTAGCCCCTCAGTATCGGGCCAGGCATCGCCGTCCGAGAGCAGCACTAAAACTTCCACTTTTCAAATTTCTCCAACAGCAGGCCCTCCCGGAACCACCATTGAATTCACAGGATCCGGATTCTCTCCCGACAAGCCAGTCGTCGTTGAACTTCACGACGGCCCAAAGACGCAAAACTGGCAAGGGCCCTATCCAAAAAGCTTCACGGCCGACAAGAACGGCAAGATTTCTGGCTGGATCAAGGTCGAGAACGAGATCTGTTGCGCAGGAGCGACTATCGAGGTCCGCGCTACCACCACCCGCCAGGGGTGGAATTCATCCAGCGTAGACTTCAATATCACCTAGCTAGTCAGGGGTCGTCAGGTTGGCGGCCCCTTCGTGGTAAGAGCTGGTGGGCTGCAAGTTCAGCGGCTATCGTCGCATGTGGCAATGTTGATGATTTGCCCTGTTCCTCAGATGTCCCGGAACGTCTCGATCTGCGCCCCGACCGAGTTGAGGCGCTCGGCCAGGTCCTCGTACCCCCGGTTGATGACGTAGACGTTGCGCAGTACGGACGTGCCCTCCGCCGCCATCATCGCCAGCAGGACGACCACGGCGGGCCGCAGGGCGGGCGGGCACATCATCTCGGCGGCGCGCCAGCGGGTCGGGCCCTCGACCAGTACCCGGTGCGGGTCCAGCAACTGCAGCCGTCCACCGAGGCGGTTGAGGTCCGTCAGGTAGATCGCCCGGTTGTCGTAGACCCAGTCGTGGATCAGTGTCTTGCCCGACGCGGCGGCCGCGATGGCCGCGAAGAACGGGACGTTGTCGATGTTCAGGCCGGGGAACGGCATCGGGTGGATCTTGTCGATCGGCGCCTCCAGCTTGGAGGGCCGGACGGTGAGGTCCACCAGGCGGGTGCGGCCGTTGTCGGCGGGGTACTCCGGGGTGCGGTCGTGGTCGAGGCCCATCTCCTCCAGGACCGCGAGCTCGATCTCCAGGAACTCGATCGGGACCCGACGAACCGTCAGTTCCGACTGGGTGACGACCGCGGCGGCCAGCAGGCTCATCGCCTCGACCGGGTCCTCGGAGGGGGAGTAGTCGACGTCCACGTCGATGTCCGGCACGCCGTGCACGGTGAGTGTGGTGGTGCCGATGCCCTCCACCCTGACGCCCAGGGCCTCCAGGAAGAAGCACAGGTCCTGGACCATGTAGTTCGATGATGCGTTGCGGATGACGGTGACACCGTCGTGCCGGGCGGCGGCGAGCAGGGCGTTCTCGGTGACGGTGTCCCCGCGCTCGGTCAGCACGATCGGCCGGTCGGGCCGTACGGACCGGTCGACCGCCGCGTGGTACTGGCCCTCGGTCGCCGCGATGTCCAGCCCGAACCGGCGCAGCGCGATCATGTGCGGCTCGATGGTCCGCGTGCCGAGGTCGCAGCCGCCGGCGTACGGCAGCATGAAGCGGTCCATGCGGTGCAGCAGCGGGCCGAGGAACATGATGATGGACCGCGTCCGTACGGCGGCCGCCGCGTCGATCGACGCCATGTTCAGCTCGGCCGGCGGCACCAGCTCCAGGTCGACGCCGTCGTTGATCCAGCGGGTGCGTACGCCGATGGAGTTGAGCACCTCCAGAAGGCGGTACACCTCCTCGATGCGGGCGACCCGGCGCAGCACCGTGCGCCCCTGGTTGAGCAGCGAGGCGCACAGCAGTGCCACGCACGCGTTCTTGCTCGTCTTCACGTCGATGGCGCCGGACAGCCGACGGCCGCCGACCACGCGCAGGTGCATCGGGCCCGCGTAGCCCAGAGAGACGATTTCGCTGTCCAGCGCTTCACCGATTCGAGCGATCATCTCAAGGCTGATGTTTTGGTTGCCGCGCTCGATGCGGTTGACGGCGCTCTGACTGGTGCCGAGCGCCTCGGCGAGCTGCGACTGTGTCCAGCCCCGGTGCTGCCGGGCGTCACGGATGAGCTTGCCGATGCGTACGAGGTAGTCGTCTGCCATGAGGTTGAGGCTATCTCAGATATGAGATGGCGCCTCTTGAGGGGGTCCGTTCGGGTGAGCGGCGTGATGGACCTGAGGGTTCGTCAACGGCGCTTCGCGGTGCGGGTGCGGCGCCATCCGAAAGGTCCGGGCAAATCCACCGATGTCGTTCGGCGTCCCGTGCTGCTGCTCGTGTGCCGGGGTCCGTGGCTGCCGCCGCCGGTGGTGATGGACCAGGAACGCCGGTTGATGTTCAGGCGCACGCCGGGCAGGATCCGGAAGCTCTTGCGGAACGTGAGGGGCATGTGGGCCTCCCTTCGGGGTCGGTCAGTCGCTCCCAACTCCTGTCGGATACCCCCACTTGGCGAACTGATGGCAGTACTCCACCGCCTCGTCGAAGGTGACCGACGTCACCGCTTCGGTGCCGTACGGCGGTACGACGGGCCCGATGCCGTACCGGTGACGTGTGACCCGCCCGTCCTCGTCCCGCAGTTCGAGAACCGTCGGCTCCGGGCAGTTCCACGTCAGGAGCGTGACGTACTCCCCGCCGAGGTTGGCCAGGCTGCTCCATCCCTCCCCGTTGGCGCGGAGCTCCAGCACCGACGACTCCATCGCGCCGTGGTCGAAGGGGCCGCTGTCCCAGTGGCCGATCAGCGACTCGTCCAGGCCCGCCCGCGCATTCGCGGCGTCCCGCTCGGCGATCCGGAGCAGAAAAGCGGTGTCGGCCCCGCCGACGTCGACGACCCGCGTGCCGTGCAGGAGGACGCCCAGGCCGTGTTCCTCGTCCCAGGGGCAGGAGAACTCGATGCCCACGTACGGGATGCCGTCCCGGAAGACGGGGTGGACGCAGAGCGTGCTGATGCGCACGAGGTCGGTCAGGCCGGGCGCGGTGGCCAGGTCGTCCGGCTTCAGGGTGTGCACGGCGTGGGCGCTGAGGGCGGGCCGCGCCCCGGCGAGCAGGGCGGGCAGCCGGCCGGCCGCCCACGCGGCCGTCGCGATCTCGGCGTCGTCCAGCGGGTGGTGCTCGCGGCCCTCGGGGGCGTAGTACAGGGGTACGAGCGTTCCTGCCGCGGCCGCCCAGGTGTCCGGCGGCAGTGGCACCCGTGTCGTCCAGGCGAAGTCGTCCCAGGAGAAATCGGCTCGGTCCATGGTCGCAGGAGGACATCACAGGGAGGCCGGGCATGACCAACCGGGCCCCATGTACTAGAGTTATCTCGACATCGAGATATCTGCCGAGGCGCGCCGCGGTCGCACGTCGTCATCAGTCCGACAGTAAGGCATGCCTAACTTAGCCTTACCTTAGCGGATCGGCCAAGAGGGCGTGGCGGCAGGATGCGGTGGTAAGCGCACAAAAATGAAGGAGACTGTCGTGTCGGCGAACAGCTTCGACGCCCGCAGCACGCTGCAGGTGGGCGACGAGTCGTACGAGATCTTCCGGCTGGACAAGGTGGAGGGCTCGGCCCGACTGCCGTACAGCCTCAAGGTCCTGCTCGAGAACCTGCTCCGCACGGAGGACGGCGCGAACATCACCGCCGACCACATCCGCGCCATCGGCGGCTGGGACTCGCAGGGCCAGCCCTCTCAGGAGATCCAGTTCACGCCGGCCCGCGTGATCATGCAGGACTTCACCGGCGTGCCGTGTGTCGTGGACCTGGCCACCATGCGTGAGGCCGTGAAGGAGCTCGGCGGCGACGCGGCGAAGGTCAACCCGCTCTCCCCGGCCGAGCTGGTCATCGACCACTCCGTCATCGCCGACAAGTTCGGCACCAACGAGGCCTTCGCGCAGAACGTCGAGCTGGAGTACGGCCGCAACCGCGAGCGCTACCAGTTCCTGCGCTGGGGCCAGACCGCCTTCGACGACTTCAAGGTCGTACCCCCCGGCACCGGCATCGTCCACCAGGTGAACATCGAGCACCTGGCGCGCACGGTCATGGTCCGCAACGGCCAGGCGTACCCCGACACCCTCGTCGGCACCGACTCGCACACCACCATGGTCAACGGCCTCGGCGTCCTCGGCTGGGGCGTCGGCGGCATCGAGGCCGAGGCCGCGATGCTCGGCCAGCCGGTGTCCATGCTCATCCCGCGCGTCGTCGGCTTCAAGCTGACCGGTGAGCTCACCCCCGGCACCACCGCCACCGACCTGGTGCTCACGATCACCGAGATGCTGCGCAAGCACGGCGTCGTCGGCAAGTTCGTCGAGTTCTACGGTGAGGGCGTCTCCGCCACCTCCCTCGCCAACCGCGCCACCATCGGCAACATGTCGCCGGAGTTCGGCTCCACCGCCGCGATCTTCCCGATCGACGACGAGACCATCAAGTACCTGAAGCTCACCGGCCGCTCCGAGCAGCAGCTGGCGCTCGTCGAGGCGTACGCCAAGGCGCAGGGCCTGTGGCTGGACCCGAAGGCCGAGCCGGACTTCTCCGAGAAGCTGGAGCTGGACCTGTCGACGGTCGTCCCGTCGATCGCCGGCCCGAAGCGTCCGCAGGACCGCATCGTCCTGGCCAACGCCGCCGAGCAGTTCAAGCAGGACGTCCGCAACTACGTCGACGTCGTGGACGAGGCGGGCAAGGAGTCCTTCCCGGCCTCCGACGCCCCCGCCAACCACCCCAACGGCGCCCCGTCCGACCCGGTCACCGTGACCGCCCCCGACGGCTCGACGTACGAGATCGACCACGGTGCGGTGACGGTCGCGGCCATCACCTCCTGCACCAACACCTCGAACCCGTACGTCATGGTCGCCGCCGCGCTCGTCGCGAAGAAGGCCGTGGAGAAGGGCCTGACCCGCAAGCCGTGGGTCAAGACCACCCTCGCCCCGGGCTCGAAGGTCGTCACCGACTACTTCGACAAGGCCGGGCTCACCCCCTACCTCGACAAGGTCGGCTTCAACCTCGTCGGCTACGGCTGCACCACCTGCATCGGCAACTCCGGCCCGCTGCCGGAGGAGGTCTCCAAGGCCGTCAACGACCACGACCTCGCGGTCACCTCGGTCCTCTCCGGCAACCGGAACTTCGAGGGCCGGATCAACCCCGACGTCAAGATGAACTACCTGGCGTCCCCGCCGCTCGTCGTCGCGTACGCCCTCGCCGGCTCCATGAAGGTGGACATCACCAAGGACGCCCTGGGCATCGACCAGGACGGCAACCCGGTCTACCTGAAGGACATCTGGCCCACCGAGGCCGAGGTCAACGACGTCGTGGCGAACGCCATCGGCGAGGACATGTTCAACAAGTCCTACCAGGACGTCTTCGCGGGCGACGCCCAGTGGCAGGCGCTGCCGATCCCGACCGGCAACACCTTCGAGTGGGACCCGCAGTCGACGTACGTCCGCAAGCCCCCGTACTTCGAGGGCATGACGATGGAGACCACCCCGGTCTCCGACATCACGGGCGCCCGCGTCCTCGCCAAGCTGGGCGACTCGGTCACCACCGACCACATCTCCCCGGCCGGTGCGATCAAGGCCGACACCCCGGCCGGCAAGTACCTCACCGAGCACGGTGTGGAGCGTCGTGACTTCAACAGCTACGGCTCGCGCCGCGGCAACCACGAGGTCATGATCCGCGGCACCTTCGCCAACATCCGCCTGCGCAACCAGATCGCGCCGGGCACCGAGGGCGGCTACACCCGCGACTTCACGCAGGACGGCGGGCCGGTGTCGTTCATCTACGACGCCTCCCGCAACTACATCGAGCAGGGCACCCCGCTGGCCATCCTGGCCGGCAAGGAGTACGGCTCCGGCTCGTCCCGCGACTGGGCCGCCAAGGGCACCGCGCTCCTCGGCGTCAAGGCCGTCATCGCCGAGTCGTACGAGCGCATCCACCGCTCGAACCTCATCGGCATGGGCGTCCTGCCGCTCCAGTTCCCGGAGGGCGCCTCGGCCGCCTCCCTCGGCCTGACCGGCGAGGAGACCTTCTCCTTCACCGGTGTCGAGGAGCTCAACAACGGCACCACCCCGCGCACGGTGAAGGTCACCACCGACACGGGCGTCGAGTTCGACGCGGTCGTCCGCATCGACACCCCCGGCGAGGCGGACTACTACCGCAACGGCGGCATCATGCAGTACGTGCTGCGCAGCCTGATCCGCAAGTAAGCGGAACGGCACGGCAGTTAGGGCCGCATCCCCGGCGACGGGGGTGCGGCCCTTCGCGATCAGAGCAAGCCGCGCTGCGCTGCCCGCACCCCCAGCTGGAACCGGCTCGCCGCCCCCAGCCGCTCCTGCAACTCACTCACCCGCCGTCGCAGGGTCCTGAGACTCACCCCCAGATGGCGGGCCACCGCCTCGTCCTTCATCCCGGCCGCCAGCAGCCTGATCAACGTCCGTTCGGCCTCAGGGATCTCACCGTCGCCGGCCGGCTGGCCGAGCGGTGTCGCCTGCTGCCAGGCCATCTCGAAAAGCTTCTGCAGGGCTTCGGTCACCGCCGAGTGCCACACCACGACGGCGCAGTAGCCACCCGCCGCAGAGGAGGTCAGCGGGAGCATCGCCCGACACCCGTCGACCACCAGCAGCTTGACCGGCACTGACGGCAACACCCGGGCCTGTTCACCGAGTTCGACCATCCTCCAGGTGCGGGAGAGGACCTTCGGATCTTCCAGGGCGGGCGCCGCGTAGATCCCGCGAGAGACGATCCCGCGGCTGAGCAGATCGGCCTGGAGATCCACCTGCCGTGCGGGTGGTGCGAGATACGGGGGTGTGTCGAAGAGGCACACCTCGCGCTCGGCGCGCGCGTACATCTCCTCCAGGCGTGCGGCGATGGCACCCTCGCCGGAAGCGACCTCGATCAGCCGGGACGGCTCCTCACGCAGCAGCCCGGCCTCGTACGCGGTGGCCATCTCCTCGGCGGTGGCGGCGAGCAGTTCGGACACCGTCTCACGCCGTCTGATCAGTCCGCGGACCGCCACTCTCGGGTCGATCGCGCGTAATCCCCCCATGGAATCCGGCGGCTGGAGCAATCCGAGCGCGAGCAGACGGTCGCAGGATTCGCGCACCCGGGCCGGTGAGGCGCCGGTCAGGAGCGCCCAACCGGCCTCGCCGGCATCGGGCTGGTGCAGGATCGCCTGGTAGACCAACTCGTCGAAGGCGGAGACCCCCACCGCGGCCCAGGGGCTCGCGGCAGGGGTCTGGTCTGCCGTGTCGTATGCCGTGTTCGCCATGGCCCGGCACGGTAGGCGATCTTTGTTGCGGCTGTTTGTACCGGCCTGGTGCGCGGTTTACTTCAGGCCGTCTCCGTCGGTCCGGCTACTTCAGGCCGAACGCCCGCAGCACGGTCTGGTCGACCGCGTTGCCGTTCCGGTCGGCGGCCCGCACGCGCAGCGACACGGACGTGGCGCCCTTCGGGTGCTTGAGTTCCGCCTCGCCGTGCTTCACCTTCACCTCCTTCCAGGACGTGCCGTCGTCGTAGGAGACCCAGGCCTTCACGTCACCGGCCGTGACGCTGCCCGACTGATTCCGGACGGAGAGCCCGATCTCCGACTTGTGCTCGGCCTCGGCACGGCCCAGGAGGTCGAGCCCGTCCACGTCATAGTCGACCGAGAGCAGCGGCAGCGCCGTCTGCCGGTCCGTGTGCGCCGAGGCGAAGGACCACTCGGTGTGGGTGCCGGTGGAGTACGCGGCCCAGTCGGCCCTGCGCCGGGCGTCGAGAACGAGGCGGTACGAGGCCTTCGCCGCCGGGGCGTCGAAGGTGCCGAGTCCGCCGAGCGCGGTGTCGCCGACCAGCTGTCCGTCCGCGTACAGCGTGCCCTTCGCGGTGTCCTGGACGTTGTCCACGGACCCGTAGTGACCTGGCGTGGCGTCGACCAACTCTGGTACGGCGAAGGTGAGTTTGTCGCCGGTGCGCTGGGAGAGGCCGTACTGCCCGCTGGTCGCCGGGCGGACGACCGGGCGCAGCCAGTCCTCGGTGGGCAGCCTGCCCGCTTTGTCGAAGGTCCGCAGGGAGTTCCACTGAGGCTTGTTCGCCTTCGAGTCGGGATAGACGGCGTGCCAGATCCGGCTGTCGGAGACGTTGTAGTACTCGGTGCGCTCCGTGCCGAGCCGCACATTGCTGGTGGTCGCGATGTCGGTCGACTGCCAGGGACGGAACCTGTACACGGCGTCCTTGCCGACCTGACCGGCCTTGGCACCGTGATAGCGCACCGTCTGCTTCACCGTGTTGGAGCGGTTGAGGTTGTACGTCTGCTGGTCCGAGACAGCGTCCGTCTGCGGGAACATCACGCTGTACACGTACGGGCTGACCGCGATGCCGTCCAGCTTCAGCTTGACCTTCTTGCCGCTCTTGAGCAGGGCTTCGAGCTTCGCGCCGTCCTCGCCGGTGGCGAGCATCAGCGGGATGGTCGCGCTCTTCACCGAGGCGAGCCAGTACCCGGGCGTCTCGCGGTAGGCGAGGACGTAACCGGCGCCGGCCGCGGTCGCGTTGGCCAGTGCCTGGTCCGGCGTTTCCCCGGTGCCCAACCGGACGACCGCCGCCTTGCCCTTGACGTCGAGCCCCGCGAAGTCGGCCGCGGTGCCGCTGCCCGCGTCCACCGCCCGGACCGTGCGGTCACCGCTGATCTTCACCGGGAACCCGCTGGAGGTCTGCGCGTAGTCGAGGGGCAGCGCGTACTTCTCGGGGCTGGTGACGCTCGCCGTCAGCTCCTTGGCGTACAGACGGAACTTCGAGGAGAACTCGAACATGCCCTCGGTGACCTTCTCGGTGGGCGCCACGTATACGTGGTCGGTCCACCAGCCCTGGCTGTAGGTCAGGCCCCAGGCGCTGCCCGGGCCCTCCCGGTGCCAGTTGGTGCTGAAGCCCTGGAACTCGGAGTCCTCCTCGGTCTTCGGCTTGATCTCGACGGCCGTGCGGGCGTCGAGGACGACCTCGGTGTTCTTGTCGACCTTGACCTCCGGGTCGCCGACGACCGAGGTGTTGACCTCCAGTCCGGCCGCGTCCCGCTTCGAGATCCAGGACGCCGTGGAGTACGTACCGGCGGGCACCTTGAAGGTGTAGCCACTGCCGAGGAACCCGTACGTGTCCGGGTACGCGCCGTTGAGTTCCTGCAGCATGAAGATCGACGCCCCGGTGGACGGCTTGCCGTCCCGGCCCACCAGCGACACCTTCAGGTCGTAGGTCTTCGCCAGCTTCTCGAAGCCGACGGCGGTGGTGACCTGGACGCCGTCGGCTTTCGCGGTGATGTGGCCCGTGTACCGGCCCGTCTTCTCCTCGGCCGGGTCGACGGTGACGCCGACGGTGGCGGTGCCCTTCGCCGGGACGGTCACGGTGTCCGCGTTCAGGGCGGCGTCGGGGAGCGACGAGGAGACCTGCAACTCCACCGCTTTGTCGCTGGTGTTGGTGTAGGTGATGTCCTTGCTGTCGGTCTCGGTGTCGCTCTCCTCGTACGTGCCGAAGCTCAGCGTCGGCGTCGCGAAGACGCCCTGATGGACAGCCCGTACGGCGTCGACCCGGCCGTCGCCCTGCTCGAACACGGAGTTGACGGTGTTCGTCTTCGCGGTGGTCGCCAGCGCCTGCTTGAGCTGCTGCCCCGTCCAGTCCGGATGGGCCTGCGCGACCAGCGCCGCGGCGCCCGCGACATGCGGGGTCGCCATCGACGTACCGCCTGCCGTTGTGTAGTTGGCGTCGACCGGCGTGCCCATGGTCGTGCCGGCCGCGCGGGCCGCGGTGATGGCCGCGCCCGGTGCGGTGATCTCCGGCTTGACCGCGGAGTCGCCGATGCGCGGGCCCCGGCTCGAGAACGACGCCAGCTTGTCGGACTTGTCCACGGCGCCCACCGTCAGCGCCGAGTCGGCGATGCCCGGGGTGCCGACGGTCTGCTCGGACGGGCCGGAGTTGCCCGCCGCGATCACGAAGAGGGTGCCGGTGGAGGCGGACAGCTCGTCGACCGTCTCGCTCAGCACGTCCGAGGGGCCCGACGCGGTGCCGCCCAGCGACATCGACACGATCTTCGCGCCGGAGCGCGCCGCCCACTCCATGCCCGCGATGATCCAGGAGTCCTGGCCCCGGCCCGCGTTGTTCAGCACCTTGCCGACCAGCAGCTCCGCGCCCGGCGCCACACCCTTGCGCCTGCCGTCCGAGGCCGCGCCCGAGCCGACGATCGTGGACGCCACATGGGTGCCGTGGCCGTGGCCGTCCTGCACCGCCTGGTCCGGGACGAAGCTTCGCGTCTCCCCGATCTTCCCCGCGAGATCCGGGTGGCCGGCGTCCACGCCCGTGTCCAGGACGGCGACTTTGACGCCCTTGCCGTCGTACCCCGCCTGCCACACCTCGGGCGCGCCGATCTGCGGCACGCTCACGTCGAGGGACGCCGTGACCTTGCCGTCGAGCCAGATCTTGTCGATGCCCTCGCCGAGCTGCCGCGCGGCCTTCGTCGTGGGTCCGGTGCCGAGCTCTGGGGCGATGTCCGCCCAGAAGGCCGTCGACTTCCTCGCGCTCAGCGCGGCGCCGTCGATCGTGGGCAGCGTGAGCGTCCGGCGCGCGCCGTCGGGGGTCGCGCTGCCTTTCGTGTACGTCGCGATCACCGGGGTGGCGCCGGTCCTCGAGTCCGCGTAGCCCTGCTTCACCAGCTGGGTGACGTTGAACAGGGCCGGGTCGAGGCGGCCCGCGTTCAGCAGCGGGATGGCGTCCGCCGGCAGGACACTGACCTCGCCGTCCTTCTCGCTCGACACGAACGTGGCGGCCTCGCGGCCCTTGCCGCGCTGGACGTCGACGGCGTACTTGCCGTCCGGGCCGTCGCTGAGCGACACGATGTCGCCGGTGATGAGGGTGACGGTCTGCGTGTTCGTGGCACCGGTCGCGGCGCCGCTCCGCACGGGCGTGGTGTCCGGCGTGGTGACCGGTGACCCGGTATCGGCCGTCGCGGGCGTGATCGTGCCCGTGAGTAGTCCTGCCGCTCCTGCCACGGCCCAGAGGGCGTGGAGTCTTCGCATGGGTGGCGTCCTCCCCTGAACGCTGACGACGCTTCCGCCTGGTGAGCGGAAGCCAGTGATCAGAGTGGGCGCTGCGCGGAAGGCGACTCAAGGGAATCCTGTGGCCGGGGAGTGCCAATGCCCTCTTCGGCCAAGGGGATTGGGGGCTTCCACCGTTCCCCCGGAGGTCGGGCCGTGCGCCCGCACGGTCGGTCGCGCGGGTCGCACGGCTGCAGCTCAGTCGGAGCACGGCGTTCCCTCAGCCTGCGGGGACAGGATTGAGACATGTCTGGCACCCCCCCTGACCCGAAACGGCCGCGTCCGTGTGACGACGGCCGATGACGAGCCCGGACTCACCGAGCCGCATGCCGTCTTCCACCGTGCGTGAGACGGGGCAGGCCATCATGCCGCCGGAGAACGGGAGATGAGCGCGCGCCCACGTGGGCGGTCCCTGCGTACACGGCTCCTCGTCGTCGTCGGCGTCGTACTCGTCGGCGTCTGCCTGGCCATGGCGCTCACCACCGTCCTGGCCCAGCGCTCCTACCTGCTCGGCCGGCTCGACCAGCGGGTCGCCAACGCCGCGGAGCGAAGCCAGGGCGCTGTCCGCACCCTGCCGGACAGCGGCAGGGACCTCGGTTTCCTCACCGAACAGGCCCAGGCGGTAGGCACGCTCGCCGCCCGGCTCGACGACGACGGCGACATCATGGCGGCCGAGGTCGTGACCCGAGACGCTGGGCCACGTGCGCTCACCGCCCGCCAGCGCGCCCCCCTCGCAGGCATCGAGGCCGACGGCTCCCTGCACAACCGGACGATTCCGGGCCTGGGCACCTATCGGGTCTCCGCTCTCGACGCCGACGGGAGCCTCGTTCTCACCGGTCTCCCGATGGGCGAGGTACAGGACATGCTCCGCAACCTGATCGCGGTCGAGGCCGGGGTGGCCGGCGCCGGACTCGTCGCCGCAGGCGGTGTCTGCGCCGTCGTCGTCCGGCGTCAGCTGCGCCCCCTCGGCCGGGTCGCGGCCACCGCCGCCGAGGTCTCGCGGTTCCCGCTGGGCCACGGCGAGGCCGCTGTCCTCACCCGTGTGCCCGAACGCGACACCGCCCCCGGCAGCGAGGCCGGTCAGGTCGGCGCCGCGCTCAACCGCATGATCGAGCACGTCGAGTCCTCGATCGCCGAGCGCCGGAGCAGCGAGGAGCGGATGCGCTGTTTCCTCGCCGACGCCAGCCACGAACTGCGGACGCCGCTCGCGTCCATCGCCGGATACGCGGAGCTGATGAACCGCGGCACCGACCCGATCGAGCCGGTGGTGGCCTGGCGCCGGGTCTCGGCGGAGTCGGCGAGGATGACGGGCCTGGTGGAGGATCTGCTCCTGCTGGCCCGGCTCGACGAGGGCAGGCCTCTGCAGGTTGCCGAGGTCGACCTCGCGGCGCTGGTCGCCGAGGAGGTGTGGGACGCGCGAGCCGCGGACGACGGCGGCCATGACTGGCGGCTGGAGCTGTCCCTGGACGCGTCCGCGCTGGTCGCCGGTGACGAGGCGCGGCTGCGCCAGGTAGTGGCCAAGCTGTTGGGCAACGCGCGTGTGCACACGGCTGCTGACACGACGGTGGTGACCTCCGTCGAGGCCACGGACGCCCGGTGCGTCATCCGCGTCCGCGACGACGGGCCCGGCATCCCGCCCGCCCTCCTGCCCACCGTCTTCGAACGCTTCACCCGCGCCGACACCTCCCGATCCCGCACGGACGCGCGAGCGGGCGGCTCCGGCCTGGGCCTCGCCATCGCGGCGGCGATCACGACGGCCCACGGCGGCCGGATCGACGTGCACAGCGTCCCGGGACACACCGAGTTCACCCTGTGCCTTCCGGTGGTGGGGGCGGACGACCCGGCCGGAACGCGGGCGGCGGTCCGGAGCAGGCCGGCGTCGGTGTAGGGCGAGTCCGCGTCACCGGCCCACGGCAGGCACCGGTCGGATGCCGCGGCCGCCTCCTCGCGCCCGACCGCGACACCGGCGCCGAGCGGAGGACCACGAACCAGATCGACGATCCCGGGGACCCGGCGGAGAACACGATCTCGAGCCTGCCGCCGGTGAAGGACGCGATCGTGACCGTCGCCGACGACTCGGCCTTCTCCGACGACACGGCCGTTGCCGACAACACGGCCTACTCCCGCGACACGGCCGTCGTCGAGGCTTGGCCCGCCCCGCGGCTGAGGCGGCGTGTCCGGCGCCTCGGCCGTCGCCGATCCCGCACCGTCCCACGACCGACGCGTCACCGACCGCCGACCCGAACTGACCCCGTCGCCGAAACCGCTGCTGCCCAACTCCCGCCCGTTTCCCTACCCTTGCGGCGTGAAGCCCCCCGATCTCCTCCACCGAGCCCTCCACGACCCAGGCCCCGGAGACCCGCCCCTGCGTCCCCTCCCGGACGACGTGGCCCGTCTCCTGCGCGACCTCGACGCCCCGCCCCGACTCGCGGCCCATCTCCGGGCCGTGCACGACGTCGCGCACCGACTCGTCGACCGGGTGGCGCGGCAGCACCCGACCTTGACTCTCGACCGTGCCGCCGTACTCTTCGGCGCGGCCACCCACGACATCGGCAAGACGGCCCACGTCGGTGAACTCTCCGGTCCGGGCTCGGCACACGAGGAGGCGGGGCGCGCGCTGCTGCTGGCCCGGGGCGTCAGCCCCGAACGGGCCCGCTTCGCGGGCACACACGCCACCTGGAACGTGCCGGGACTCACCGTCGAGGACCTGCTCGTGAGCGTGGCCGACAAGATCTGGAAGAACAGACGGGTCCGGGAACTGGAGGACCTGGTCGTGGGACGGCTGGCCATGGTCAGTGGCCGCCCGGTCTGGGAGGAGTTCCTGGCCTTCGACGACCTCCTCACGGCGATCGGCGAGGGAGCCGAGGGGCGGCTGGCCTTCCAGGCGTCGTATCCGACTTGACCCCCTCAGGTCAGAGTCAGCGCCGGCACCTCCTGACGTCCCCGCACCACCACTGAGGCACGGCAGACACCCAGAGCCGCACCCACTCGGGTGCGGCCCTTGTGCGCCATGCGTTTACAAGTCGGCCACTCGGCGCTAGCTTCCCAAACAGGTGGGGTGGGAGCGCTCCCATGCGGGTGGACCGGAACCCGCCCCCGTGGCCGCCCCCACCCCCCGGCTTCCGCACAGACAACGGCACACGCGCACACGCGCATTCACACGCGCATTCACGCACGCATCCGCACACGCACCCACACGGCCCGTACCTCAAGGAACGGACTGATCTGTCATGATCATGACAAAATCAACGACCGAGTTCCCGCACTCCCCACGCCGATCAACGTTCCCCACCCGCGCCAGAGCCCTGTTCCTCGTCCTCGTGGCCCTGTTCGCGACGATCCCGGCGCTCAGCCTGGTCGTCACGGCCGGCGGCGAGGCGGAGGCCCACGGCACTCCGATGAAGCCCGGCAGCCGTACCTTCCTGTGCTGGCAGGACGGCCTCACGGACACCGGCGAGATCAAGCCGGTCAACCCGGCCTGCAAGAACGCCCAACAGGTCAGCGGCACCACGCCGTTCTACAACTGGTTCTCGGTGCTGCGTTCGGACGGCGCCGGCCGCACCCGCGGCTTCGTGCCGGACGGCGAGCTGTGCAGCGGTGGCAACACCAACTTCACGGGCTTCAACGCGGCCCGCGACGACTGGCCGCTCACCCACCTCACCTCGGGTGCGACCGTCGACTTCTCGTACAATGCCTGGGCCGCGCACCCGGGTTGGTTCTACGTCTACGTCACCAAGGACGGCTTCGACCCGAAGCGGACCCTCACCTGGGACGACATGGAGGCCCAGCCCTTCCTCTCCGTCGACCACCCGCCGCTCAACGGCAGCCCGGGCAACGTCGAGGCCAACTACTCCTGGAACGGCAAGCTCCCCGACGGCAAGTCGGGACGGCACATCATCTACATGGTCTGGCAGCGCTCGGACAGCGCCGAGACCTTCTACTCCTGCTCCGACGTCGTCTTCGACGGCGGCAACGGCGAGGTCACCGGTATCCACGAGCCGGGCAACCCGACCGAACCGGTCCCGGGCACCTGCACGGCAACCCGGAAGACCACGGGCAGCTGGAACGGCGGCTACCAGTCCGAGGTGACCGTCACCAACTCCGGCGACGTGCCGATGCTGGGCTGGATGGTCGACTGGACGCTGCCGGGTGGCCAGAAGGTCGAAAGCCTGTGGAGCGGCAACGCGACGTACAACGGCCAGGCGGTGATGGTCCACAACGCCAACTGGAACGGCTCGCTGGATCCGGGGAAGGGTACGACGTTCGGCTACGTCGTCTCCGGCTCCGGCGGTGACCCGGCCACGACCCTTCCCTGCCGAGTGGGCTGAGCTCCGGGCCGGTCCGCGCTCACCTGAATCGCTGTACTGAACCATCTGAACCATCTGAACCATCTGAACCGCCTGAACCCCTCGCCCGGAGCGGGCCCGGTGGCGCTGTGCCGCCGGGCCCGTGAGTCGCCCGGGCGGGGGCACCCGCGCCGGCGGCGGCACCGGCACGGTCGGACTCGCCCTCCGTGCCGGCCTGCTCCCCAGTCCCGTACGGGCACTGAACGGCCCGCCTGATGCCGGCGCCCGGCATCAACGCACGGGACGCCGTCGCTCCGTCGCCCCGAACGTCCGCGCGACGGGGTCGCCGTAGCCCCGTCGCCTCGTACGTCCCCGCGACGAAGCCGTTCACCGCATCGGAGGGACGGAAGGTCCGCTGCGGCTTCCTGCCGTCGTAGACCCGGCGCGACAGGAGCGTCGCGGGCGTGAAGTCGCGCCCGAACCAGGCGGACCTGCACGTGTTCACGCCGGCCCGTGACCGAACGTGCCCGCCAGCCAGGCGAGTTGGCGCCTCACGTGCACGGCGTCGCCGCCTTCGTGGCCGTTGTAGGGATAGGCGTGGATCTCCTTGCCGGGATCCGTGCCGGTCAACTCCCCGTAGCGGTTGAAGGCGGCGTACGCCCCGCTCGGCGGGCACACCGTGTCGCGCAGGCCCACCCCGAAGTGCGCCGGGGCCTGCGCGCGCCGCGCGAAGGAGATCCCCTCCAGGTAGGACAGGGTGCGGTACGCGGCCTGTTCGGCTCCCCGGTGCACGGACAGGTACGCGGTGATCTCGCCGTAGGGGGCGGCGTCGGTGAGGTCGAGGGCGCGCCGGATGCCACACAGGAAGGGGGCGGTGACCAGGGCCGCCGCCAGATCCGGCACCAGCCCCGCGACGGCCAGGGCGAGGCCGCCGCCCTGGCTGTTGCCGACGACCGCGACGCGCCCCCCGTCGACCCCGGGCAGCTCCCGCACCGCGGCGACCGCGCGCACCGCGTCCGTGATCAGGCGTCGGTAGTGGTGGTCCCGCGCGGCGAGCAGGCCGCGTACCGCGGGGCCGGGGCCGCCGGGCGCGCCCGCGTGCGGGTCGGGGGTGTCGCCGCCGCAGCCGTACTGGTCGCCCTGGCCCCGGTTGTCCATGAGCAGGTGGGCGTACCCGGCGTTCACCCAGGTCAGCCGCTCGTGCGGGAGGCCGCGCCCACGGCCGTACCCGGCGTACTCGACGACCGCCGGCAGGGGCTCGCGCACCCCCGCGGGCCTGCTGTACCAGGCGCGGACCGGGTCACCGGCGAAGCCGCGGAAGGTCACGTCCCAGGTCTGCGTCAGCCGCAGGCCGCTGTCCACGGGCCGGGCCGAGACCACCGGGTCGCTCTGTCCGGCCTCCTTGAGGGTGCCGAGCCAGAACTCGTCGAAGTCGGCGGGCTCTTCGGGATACGGCCGGTACTGCTCGAGCTCTCTCCAGGGCAGGTCGAACGCGGGCACGGCTGCACCTCACAGACTCCAACGACGCGGCTCGGTCCGATCGTTGCGGTCCTGCGGCAGAAAGTTCCGACGTGGCCGCGCCGATCCCTTCATCTCTTCCACCCTCACCACGAGGTGAATCCCGTGCGACGCGGTCGCCTCGCGACCCAACATCCCCGTGTGCAGCCCCCATTGACAGCGCTTTCTGCTGCCCCTAAGTTGCCGCGAAGTTACCGGTAAGAGCTCGAAAGTTTCGGTTCCCCGTCCCCTGCCCCGGGAGGCCCGAGCATGAGCACGTCCACCACGTCGGCCCCACCGCCGGGCACCCAGGACCCGCCTCCGGCCAGGGCCGCACCCCGTCGTCGTCCGCGCGGACCCGCGCGCCCCGGATGGCGGCGGTCCCTGCGCCGGGACTGGCAGCTGTACTCGCTGGCGGTCCTGCCGCTGCTGTTCTTCCTGGTCTTCCGCTATCTGCCGATGATCGGCAACGTCATCGCCTTCCGGCGCTTCGAGCCCGGCGGCTCGATCTTCGGCGAGCAGTGGGTGGGGTTGCGCTACGTGCGGATGTTCCTCACCGATCCCACCTTCTGGCAGGTGTTCCGCAACACCCTCTGGCTCGGCGGGCTCACGCTGGTCTTCTGCTTCCCGATCCCGATCGTGCTCGCCCTGCTGCTCAACGAGGTGCGCAGACGGTCGCTGAAGCGGTTCGTGCAGTCGGTGTCGTACCTTCCGCACTTCCTGTCGATCGTGATCGTCGCGGGCATCACGATGCAGATGCTCGCCACGGACGGCCCGGTCAACCACGCGCTCGGCTGGTTCGGGCACGAGCCGATCCGGTTCATCCAGGAACCGGACTGGTTCCGCACGATCTACGTCGGCTCGGAGATCTGGCAGACCGCCGGCTGGGGCACGATCCTCTACCTCGCCGCGCTCACCACGATCGACGAGGAACTGTACGAGGCCGCCCGCATCGACGGCGCCAACCGCTGGCAGCAGATCTGGCACGTCACCCTGCCCGGCATCCGGCCCACGATGATCACGCTGCTGATCCTGAACATCGGCACGTTCATGGCGGTCGGCTTCGAGAAGGTCCTGCTGCTCTACAACCCGCTGACGTATCCGAAGGCCGACGTGATCTCCACGTACCTCTACCGGACCGGTGTCGAGTCCAACAGCTTCAGTTACGCCGCCGCCATCGGCCTGTTCGAGGCGATCATCGGCCTGGTGCTGATCACCTCCGCCAACCAGCTCTCGCGCCGCACGGTGGGGACGAGCCTGTGGTGAGCGTCCATCGGCCCACGCGTGGCTACCGCGTCTTCCAGAGCGTCAACGGAGTGATCCTCACCCTGGTCGTGGTCGTGACCCTGTACCCGTTCGTCAACATCGTCGCCCGGTCCTTCAGCGGGGAACGCCAGATCCGGGCCGGTGAGGTGACGTTGTGGCCCAGGGGCTTCAACCTCACCACGTACAAGATCGTCTTTCAGGACGCGATGTTCTGGCGGAACTACGGCAACACCGTGCTCTACACGGTCGTGTCCACCGTCGTCGCCATGGTCCTGACGACCTGTTACGCCTACGTCCTGTCCAAGAAGCACCTGCGTGGGCGGGGCCTGCTCGTCGGCATCGCCGTCTTCACCATGTTCTTCACCGGCGGACTGATCCCCAACTACGTGCTGATCAGCAGCCTCGGCATGAAGAACACCATCTGGGCGCTGGCGCTCCCGAACGCGATCAGCGTCTTCAACCTCCTGGTGATGAAGGCCTTCTTCGAGAGCCTGCCGACCGACCTGGAGGAGGCCGCGCAGATCGACGGACTGAGCACGTACGGCATCCTGCTGCGCATCGTGCTGCCGCTGTCCAAGGCGGTCGTCGCGACGATGATCCTCTTCTACTCGGTGGCGTTCTGGAACTCCTGGTTCGCGGCGTTCCTGTACATGGACAGCACCGAGCTGATGCCGGCCACCGTCTATCTGCGCAACCTCATCTCGGGCGCCACCGGCGGCGGCAACGCGGGCGCCGCCACCGAGCAGCTCAGCCAGGTCGGGGCGAACATCCAGTCGGTCACCATCGTGCTCACCGCGCTGCCGATCCTGTGCGTGTACCCGTTCGTCCAGCGCTACTTCGTCTCGGGCGTGATGCTCGGGGCGGTCAAGGGCTGACAGCACCTCGACTCACCTACGGAACACATCACCTACGGAACAAAGGAGTATCCGTGACGAACGCAGGCGAGCTGTCCCGGCGTCAGATCCTGTCCGCCGCCGGCTTCATAGGCCTCGCCACCCTCACCGGCTGCGGCAGCGGTGACGACGGTGGGGACTCCAAGGACCTCTCCAAGAAGCAGAACGGCGCGATGAAGGACTACCGCGCCGGCCAGCAGTTCAAGGCCGCAGAGCCGCTGTCGTTCTCGGTCCTGCACAACAACAACCCGGTCTATCCGATGAAGGACAGCTGGCTGTTCTGGAAGGAGGTCACCAAGCGCACCGGTGTCACCCTGAAGCCCGTCGACGTCCCCCTGGCCGACTACGAGAAGAAGCGCAGCGTCCTCATCGGCGCGGGCGACGCCCCGTTCCTGATCCCCAAGACGTACCACCCGGCGGAGGTCGCCTTCGTGTCCTCCGGCGCGATCCTGCCGGTCAGTGACTACGTGCACCTGATGCCCAACTTCCGGGCGAAGGTGAAGAAGTGGCGTCTGGAACCCGAGCTCGACTCCATCCGCCAGTCCGACGGCAAGTACTACCTGCTGCCCGGCCTGCACGAGAAGGCCAAGTCCGGCTACTCGCTGTCCTTCCGCACGGACGTCCTCGACAAGCTCGGTCTGAGCCTGCCCACCAGCTGGGACGAGGTGTACGACGTCTTCAAGGCGCTCAAGGCGGAGTACCCCGACCGCTACCCCTTCACGGACCGCTGGAGCACCAACACGCCGTACCCCGTCGCGGCCCTGCTCAGCTATCTCGGCCAGGCCTACGGCGTCCGGGCCGGCTGGACGTACGACAACATCAGCTTCGACTCCAAGGCACAGAAGTTCGTGTTCACCGGCGCGCAGGACGGCTACCGCCGGATGGTCGAGTTCGTGAGAAAACTGGTCGCCGAGAAGCTGATGGACCCCGAGAGCTTCACCCAGACCGACGACGCCGCCGTGCAGAAACTGCTGGGCGAGAAGTCGTTCGCGATCAGCGCCAACCCGCAGGAGCTGGTGCAGAACTACCGCTACAACCTGGAGAAGCAGGTCAAGGGCGCGAAGATCGAGATGGTGCCGGTGCCGCTCGGCCCGGCGGGGCCGGTCCTCATCGGCGGCAGCCGCCTGGAGAACGGCGTCATGATCGCCGGCAAGGCGCTCAAGAGCGACAGCTTCGTCGCCATGATGCAGTTCGTGGACTGGCTGTGGTACTCGGACGAGGGCCAGAGGTTCTGCAAGTGGGGCGTCCAGGACGTCACTTACACCGCGTCCGGCGACCAGTACGAGCTGAAGCCCGGCATCAGCCTCATGGGCTCCGACCCGGACGCCCCGAAGGACCTGCAGAAGGACTACGGCTTCTTCAACGGCGTCTTCACCTACGGCGGCAGCTGGGCCCTGGTCTCCTCCTCGTTCAGCCCGGACGAGAAGAGGTTCCAGGAAGCCATGGCCCAGCGCACCCAGCTGCCCGTCGACCCGGCGCACCCGCTGCAGTCCGTCGAGCAGGAGCAGGCGACGCTCTGGGACACCCCGCTGCGCGACCACGTCACACAGAACACGCTCAAGTTCGCCCTCGGCAAGCGCCCGCTGTCCGAATGGGACGACTTCGTCAGCGAGTTGAAGGCCAAGAACATGGACCAACTGGTCGACGTGCACAACAAGGCGTACGACCGCTACCAGAAGGAGAACGGGTGATCCGGGTGCCCGCCGAGCCGGCCGGCCGGTTTCCCGAGGTCATGCCCGCCGAGGTGCCGCCCGTCGGGGACGAGGCACCGCCGTGGCCGGACGAGCGGCGGCTGCCCGGAAGGGAGCCGCAGTGAGCACGAGCACGTCCGTCACCTTCGGGCAGGGCTCGCTCTCCCGCGCCGCCGCCCTGATCCACACCCTCGTCACCGTCGAGGCACTGCTGCTCCTCGCCGCCGCGCCCGGGCTGGCCGGACTGCTGCTGGTCGGCCCCGACTCCGCCAACCTCCCCCTGGCCGCCCTGTGCCTCCTGCCGCTGGGCCCGGCCCTGTCCGCCGCCCTGTACGCCCTTCACCACCGCGACCGCGACCTCATCGACCTGCACCCGGCCCGCACCTACTGGCGGGGCTGGCGGCTCAACGCGCTCCCGGCCCTGAAGCTGTGGACGCCGCTGCTCGCCTGGCTGACCGTCGTCGCCTTCACCCTCACCCACTTCGCCGCCACCGGCCTGCCCGGCTGGTGGGCGGTGCTCCTCGCGGCCATCGGCGCCGGCTCCCTCCTGTGGGGCGCGCACGCACTCGTCCTGACCTCGCTCTTCGCGTTCCGGGCCCGCGACACGGCCCGCCTCGCCGCGTACTTCCTGGTCCGGCACGGCCGGGCCACCCTCGGCGCCGCCTCGCTGCTCGTGCTGGCCGCCGGACTGACCGCCCTGCTGACCGAGGCCCTGCCCGCGCTGCTCGCCGCCCCACTCCTGCTGTCCCTGCTGCACAGCGGCCGACCGGTGATCGCCGAGACCCAGGAGGACTTCACCGCATGACCGTGCCCGGTACCCCCAAGATCGCGTACGGCGGCGACTACAACCCCGAGCAGTGGCCGGAGCCGGTCTGGGACGAGGACCACCGGCTGTTCACCCGGGCCGGCATCGACACCCTCACCGTCGGCGTCTTCTCCTGGTCGCTCACCCAACCCGCGGAGGACACCCACGACTTCACGGCCCTCGACCGCATCCTCGACCGGGCCGCCGCCGAGGGCCGCCAGGTCTGCCTCGCCACCGGCACCGCCGCCCTCCCGCCCTGGCTGGCGAAGAAGTACCCCGAGGTCAACCGCACCGACTTCGAGGGCCGCCGGCACCGCTACGGCCAGCGCCACAACTTCTGCCCCAGCTCACCGGCGTACCGCCGTCAGGCCACGGCCATGGCGGCCCGGCTCGCCGAACGGTACGCAGGACACCCGGCGTTGCTCGCCTGGCACATCAACAACGAGTACGGCGGCGTCTGTTACTGCGATTTGTGCGCCGACGCCTTCAGGGACTGGCTGCGCGAGAAGTACGCCACCCTGGACGCCCTCAACGACGCCTGGTGCACGGCCTTCTGGTCGCACCGCTACACCGACTGGGCCGAGATCGAGCCCCCGAACGCCCTCACCGAGCACTGGCGCGGCCCCGACCACACCGCCTTCCAGGGCACCACCCTCGACTACTTCCGCTTCACCACCGACGCTCTCCTCGGCTGCTTCCTCGCCGAGAAGGAGGCGATCCGGCGACACGACCCGGACACACCCGTCACCACCAACTTCATGGGCATGTTCCGCCCTCTCGACTACCACCGCTGGGCGCCCCACCTCGACTTCGCCTCCTGGGACAGCTACCCGCCCCTCGACGCCCCGCCGACCTGGCCCGCCCTCGCCCACGACCTGATGCGCGGCCTCAAGGACGGCGCCCCCTTCTGGCTGATGGAGCAGACCCCGTCCACCACCGCCTGCCGTGACGTCAACCCCCTCAGGCGCCCCGGCGAACTCCGCCTCGCCACCTTCCAGGCCGTCGCCCACGGCGCCGACGCGGCCCTGTACTTCCAGATGCGCGCCTCCCGCGGCGCCTGCGAGAAGTACCACGGCGCGGTCATCGGCCACGCGGGCCGCGACGACACCCGGGTCTTCGGGGAAGTAGCGGACCTGGGACGGGAGTTGGAGCTGCTCGGAGACGTGAGCCTGGGCGCCCGCACCCCCGCCCGCACCGCCCTGCTCTTCGACTGGGACAGCTGGTGGGCCCTGGAGATCTCCGACGGCCCCTCCCGCCTGGTCCGCTACCAGGACACCGTCCACGCCTACTACCGGGCCGCCCGCGAGGCCGGCGCCGACGTGGACGTCATCCCCCAGAGCGCCGACCTCACCCCGTACGACGTGGTCCTCGCCCCCGTCCTGCACATGATCAAGGGAGACCTGGCGGACCGCCTCGAAGCGGTGGCGGCCCGCGGCGGCACGGTCCTGTCCACGTTCCTCTCCGGCCGCGTCGACGAACACGACCGCGCCTTCCTCACCGACGTCCCCGGCCCGCTCGCCCCCCTCATGGGCATCCGCGTCGACGAATGGGACTCCCGCGCACGGGGCTTCGTACAGCCAGTGAGGCTGGGGGAGTTGAAGAGCGAGGCGCGCCTCGTCTTCGAGATCGTGCGGCCACGCGGCGCCGAGCCGGTCGCCACCTACGGCGTCGACTTCTACGCGGGCACCCCGGCCGTGACCCGGAACCGGTTCGGCGAGAACGGGGGCGAGGCCTGGTACGTCGCCACCGCCCTCGACCAGCCGGGCGTCAACGAGGTCGTACGCCGTGTCCTCACCCGCCACGACCTGACCGGCCCGTACGCCGACCAGGCGGGAGTGGAGACCGCGACCCGCGTCGCCCCGGACGGAAACCGCCTCGTCTTCCTCCTCAACCACGCCCACGAAGCGGTCGACCTGACGGCCCACGCCACCGCCACCGACCTGCTGACCGGCAAGCAGGTCGAGCAGGGTGACCCGCTGGCCCTCGACCCGCTCGGCACGGCGATCCTGCGCCTGCGGTAGAGCGGATCAATGGATGCGCCGCCCATGTGCGTCGGGCACACCCGACTTCCGGAAGAAGTAGCTGTTGACCTGATCGCGCCACTCGCGGGCACTGCGGAGCTGTTCCTCGTACCGCTCCGCCACCCGCGCGTGGCGTGCCGGGTCGACGAGGTCCGCGAGTGAGGCCCACACCTCACGGGCCTGCTCCACCTCCGTCACGCCCTCGAAGTGGGTGTCGTAGATATGCTGGATCACCGTCTTGCCGCTGTGCAGTACGTGGTCGTACGACACGTGGTGGAAGAACAGCAGCAGCTCGTCGGGGCAGGTGTCCGGCGACTCGTACACCTGCGCCCAGGGCTTGAGGTACTGCGCCGCGAACCCCGTGCCGGTCGCCGCGCTCCGGTCGACGCCGATGCCGTCCCGGTCGGCGAAGTGGTAGGTGCCCCAGGGGCTGTACTCGTAGCCGTCCACGCTCGGCCCGTAGTGGTGCCCCGGCTGCACCATGAAGCCGACCCCGAGCGGAGCGGTGTACTTCTCGTACGTCCGCCAGGACCCGTCGAGCACGGCGTGCAGCCCGTCCCGCAGTCGTACGGGATCCGAGGTCTGGGCCGGTCCGAAGGTGAGCCGGATCCACTCGTCGAGGACGCTGTCCGGATCCGCGTCCGGCTGCCAGGCCAGCCGCCCGAAGGTGTACAGGTTGGCCTGCGCCAGCGGGTGCCCCGTCCAGAACGGGTCGTCGCCGGCGTTGGACACCGCCACCAGCCCGCCGCGTCCCAACTCCCCGACAGGCGCGCCCTCTTCACCCTCCTGCCGGAACCGCAGCACCTCGCTCCACATCGGTCCGAGCCAGCACACATGCCGCTGCTGACCGGTGTACTCCTGCGTGGCCTGCACCTCCACCGCGAGCCGGGTCCCGGGCATCGCGCCGATCAGCGGTGAGACCGGCTCCCGCACCTGGAAGTCCAGCGGCCCGTGCTTGACCTGGAGCACCGCGTTCGCCGCGAACTCCCCGTCCAGCGGGGTGAAGTGGTCGTACGCGGCACGCGCCCGGTCCGTCGTCCGGTCCCGCCAGTCCTGGCGGTGGTCGTAGACGAACGCCCGCCAGTGCACCGTGCCGCCGTGCGGAGCGAGTGCGCCGGCCAGCATGTTCGCGCCGTCCGCGTGACTGCGGCCGTAGGCGAACGGCCCCGGCTGGCCCTCCGAGTCGGCCTTCACCACGAACCCGCCGAAGTCCTCGATCACCTCGTACACCCGCGCCGACGCCTCGGCCCACCACGCACGCACCGAGGCGTCCAGCGGATCAGCCGTGGCCAGTTTGCCGAGCAGCACCGGTGCGGCGAAGGTGACCGACAGGTGGGTCCGAATGCCGTACGGCCTCAACGCACCCGCGATCTCGGCCACTTCACCGATCCGGTCGGTCAGCAGACGGGCCTCGGTCTCGTGCACGTTGACGTTGTTCACCGCCACGGCGTTGATCCCGCACGCGGCCAGCAGCCTGCCGTACGCCCGCACCCGCTCCATCTCGCCCCGCGCCCGGCCGTCCGCCCAGAACAGCGACCCGCCGGCGTAGCCGCGCTCCACCTGGCCCATGACCGGGTGCACGGCCACGTTGTCCCAGTGGTCCACCATCCGCAGCGCCACCGCGGGACGGTGCGTCTCCCGCACCGGCTCACCGCGGAAGGCGTCCTCTCCTAGCCGCACGACGTGGAAGAGGCCGTGGAGCAGCCCGGCCTGTCCTGACGCGGTGACCGTCGTTCGGCCCCCTTCGCGCTCGTACGTGAATGCCTCGGAGCCGTCGGAGCCGGTCAGTTCCAGTACCAGGTCGTCCCCGGTGTCAGCCGGTCCGGAGCCGCGTACGACACGGCCGCCGAACCGCGCACAGGCCTCGGCCACTTCCTCGTGAACCGTCTCCACCAGCGGCCCCGAACCTCGGATCAGCGTGCGCCGGGTGCCGAGCGCCCGGAAGGCGCCGGGCGGCAGCCAGGCGGGGTCGACGCTAGGCAACGGCCGCGCCGGTTCCGCGCGCCGCGCCGATCAGGTCGGTGCGGCCCGACTCGTCGTACACCGAGATGTCGACCAAGGCGCCGTCCGGGATGTCGAAGTCCTTCACCGTGAGGTCCACGACCTCGGAGGTGCCCGGTGCGGAGAAGGTGCCGAGGTCGTGATAGCTGCCGCCGGACGAGTAGCCGACGGCGACGAAGAAGCCGTCCCCGTCGTTGCGGGTGTCGTAGACCCAGAGCTTCTCGTCGTGGGGATGGAACTCCACCTTGCCGACGAACCAGCCGTCGTCGTTCAGTTCCATCTTGACGGCCAGGCCGCCGGCATCGTTCGCGAAGTACGTGCCGTCGAACGGGTCCGTCAGATTGCCGCCGCTGCACGGGCAGTTGTCGGTGTCGTAGTAGTACTTGGCGACACCGGGATTGGGGCTGTAGGCCTGGGCGGGTGCGGCCGTCGCGCACAGCGCCCCCACCATCAGACCGGTCCCCGCGAGCAGTCCCCAAAGCCGTCTCTTGATGCTCATCCGTGTTTCCTCCCCCTCCGGATGCCGTGCCGCACGGTGCTCACCGGCGACGCACGGCCATTGTGGTGCACGGGCCGCTCGCGAGGTACCTGTCGACTGCTGGGATGTGGTGGATTCCGGCCAGCAACTCCGCCTGCGCCAGGGCAGGTTGAGCGTGAAGAAGCAGCCGATGGTGCCGGAACGCCCCCGGTCCGGGAGTGCCGGCGGTCCAGGCCAGGCCGACGGAGACGTTCGTGGCGTCGTAGTGCGAGAGCCGGGTGGTCCCGGCCCGCCGCCACATCGATGTCGACGACCTTGCGGTACGCGTACGCCCGTCTGCCGTAGCGCAGTGCACGCTTTCCGGTGGAGAACGGGACGTCGGCGAGCTGGGGCGGACCGGGGCCGCCGTCGTTCGCGAAGCGAGCGCGTGCGTCACCGGCTTGACCGGCTTGTCCGACCTGTCCAGAGCGCGCTCCCCCCGGCCGGTGGCGGCGGGTGTCCCGGGCAGGGTCCCCATGCCTGCGCCGCCGCCCGCGACCGCACCCGCGTAACCCTGTGCTGCCGCATACGCGAGCGCGCTCCCCGCAGCCTGGACAACGTTGTCACCCCCTCGATTCAGAGATCAGCCGTGGCTCAAGTGGACGGTGGTGTCAATGATCTTGGCTGTGGCATTCGGGGCCTATGTCAAGGATTTTTCCGGCAAGGCGCCCACAGGCCACTCATATTTCCGGGAGGTCTCAACTCGGGAAAGACCCGCAGCCAACCTTGCATTCGATCTTGCTCCATTGACCTGAAGTGGACTATACCTGTCGACGATTCACACGATCCGCACGTCACGATCCGCACGTCATGATCCGCACGAACCTGCTTGACCTGACCGCGGTGCCCGGGAGGATCCGGTACACCGCCTGAGTCCTGGAGAAGGCGAGGACTTGAGCATGGGATCCACTTCCGCCGAGAACAACGGCACCGGTGGCGTCGGCCGCCGCGATCTGATCAAGCGGTCCGCCGCGCTGGGCCTGATCTCCGTCCCCACGATGAGCTTCCTGTCCGCGTGTGCCAGCAGTGGCGGCGACGACAGCGGGGACAAGGCCAAGGCCGGCAAGAAGACCACGAAGAACCCGCTGGGTGTGAACGAGACCGCGGGGATGGAATTCGTCCTGTTCGACGGTGGATTCGGCAAGGAGTACGCCGAGGACGCCGTGAAGATCTACGAGAAGAACTTCCCCGGGGCCAAGGTGAAGTTCTCCGCCACCCAGAAGATCCAGTCCACCCTCCAGCCCCGCTTCAACCAGGGCACCCCGCCCGACCTCATCGACAACTCCGGCGCCGAGCAGATGGACATGGGCGTCCTGGCCGGCAAGAACCAGCTCACCGACCTCACCCCGCTCCTCGACGCCCCGTCCTACGACGACCCGGGCAAGAAGGTCCGCGACACGCTGCGCCCCGGCATCGTGGAGATGGGCCAGCTGGACGGCGACCCGGTCTGGATCATGTACTACGCCTACACGGTGTACGGCGTGTGGTACTCGCAGAAGGCCCTGGACTCCCTCGACTCCGCCTATCCCGAGACCTGGGACGAGATGCTCGCGGTCTGCGAGAAGGCCAAGAAGCAGGGCATCGCGGGCTGGACGTACGCGGGCAAATACCCGTACTACCTCCCCTTCTCGCTGTACCCGATGATCGGCAAGGTCGGCGGCGTCGAAGTCCTCGACGCGATCGACAACCTGGAGCCGAACGCCTGGAAGCACCCGGCGGTCAAGGCGTGTTTCGAGGCCTACTACGAGCTCTTCAAGAAGGGCTACATCCTCAAGGGCACACCCGGTCTGGACCACATCCAGTCGCAGACCGCGTGGGCCAAGGGCAAGGCGCTGTTCATCCCGAACGGTTCCTGGGTGGAGAACGAGTCGGCGAACGTCATCCCGGCCGACTTCAACCTCGCCGTCTCGGCGCCCACCGGCATCGACTCCTCCGACAAGATGCCCTTCGGCACCATCTGGGCCTCCGGCGGCGAGCCCTTCATCGTCCCGGCCAAGGCGAAGAACGGCACGGGCGGCATGGAGCAGCTGCGCATCATGCTCAGCGAGGCGTCCTCGAAGAACTTCACCAGCAAGGTCAAGTCGCTGACGGCGTACAACGGCGGCACCGACGGCATCACCCTCACCCCCGGCCTCAAGTCCGGTGTCGCGGCGCTGGAGAAGGCCGGCGACAACGTGGTCAACCCGCGTCTGCAGGACTGGTACGTGCAGTTGCAGAAGGAGAAGATCGGAGTCTCCGGACTCGGCGAGATGATGGCCGGCCGTCTCACTCCGGCCGAGGCGATCAAGAAGATCCAGGCTTATGCCGACGAGACCGCCAAGGACACGTCGATCAAGCACTACAAGCACCAGTAACGGACCGGAGAAGCGATGCAGCACGGCAAGTACCGGTTCATCGTGGGGTTTCTGGCAGTGCCCCTCGGTCTGTACGCGCTATTCGTGATCTGGCCGTTCATCCAGTCCATCTACTACTCGTTCACGGACTGGACCGGCCTGAGCCCCGAATTCAAGATGGTCGGCCTGGACAATTACCGGAGGATGCTGGACGACGAGATCTTCTGGAAGTCCTTGCAGCACAGCTTGATGTTCGCGGTCGTGCTGCCGCTGTTGACGATCAGTCTGGCGCTGTTCTTCGCCTTCATGATCAATGTCGGCGGGCGGCGAAGGAAGGGTGGCCCGGTGATCTCCGGAGTCCGGGGCTCTTCCTTCTACAAGATCGTCTACTTCTTCCCGCAGGTGCTCTCGATCGCCATCGTGGCCCTGCTGTTCGCCTTCGCGTACAACCCGGACAGCGGCGCCATCAACTCGCTGCTGCGCGGGGTCGGGCTCGACAGCGTCCAGCCCCTGTGGCTGGGCGACCCGAGCCTGGCCCTGTGGTGCGTGATGGCGGTGCTCGTGTGGTCCACGGTCGGCTTCTTCGTGGTCCTCTTCTCCGCCGGCATGGCCTCCATCCCGGCGGACCTGTACGAGGCGGCGCTGCTCGACGGTGCGGGCCGCGCCACCACGTTCTTCCGGATCACCCTGCCGCTGCTGTGGGACACCGTGCAGTCCGGCTGGGTCTACATGGGCATCCTCGCCCTCGGCGCCGAGTCGTTCGCGGTCGTACAGATCATGACGACCGGGCCGGGCGGTCCCGACTACTCGACCACCGTCCTGGTGCTGTACGTGTACCAGAAGGCGTTCCGCGACGGGCAGGCCGCCTACGCCACCACCATCGGCGTCGCCCTTCTCGTCGTCACGCTGGCCTTCGCCGCCCTCGTGATGCGGCTGGGCCGACGCGAGCGGCTGGAGTACTGAACAGTTGACTTCCTCCCCCTCGTGAACGAGGGGATTCCTACGGCTCGCGCCGTGGGGTTTTCTGCTTCGTCGCCGACTGCCCGCCCGGAGAACTCCGTTGAGGTCTTACACCGGCTCCACAGACTGTCACCGCCAGCCCGGCGGCCAGAAGGTTCTTCGCCGCGTTCACGTCCCGGTCATGGGTCGTACCGCAGTCGCACGTCCACGTACGGACGCTGAGGGGCATCTTCGCCTGCAAGGTGCCGCACACGGAGCACAGCCTGGAGGAGGGGAAGAAGCGGTCCACCGCGATCACTTCCCGCCCGTACCAGGCGGCCTTGTACTCCAGCAGAAAGCGAAACTCGCTCCAGCTCGCGTCCGAGATGGCCCGGGCGAGCGTGTGGTTCCTGACCATGTTGCGCACGGTCAGGTCCTCGATCACGAGCGTTTGGTTTTCACGCACGAGACGGGTGGTCAGCTTGTGGAGCATGTCGCGGCGCCGGTCGGCGATCCTCGCATGAATCCTGGCGACCTTGCGCCGGGCCTTGGCCCGGTTGGCGCCGTCACCCTTCGCCTTACGGGACAGCTCCCGCTGGGCCTTGGCGAGTCGGGTGCGGTCGCGGCGTTCATGCCTGGGGTTGGCGATCTTCTCCCCGGTGGAGAGGGTCAGCAGGTGGTCCAGGCCGACATCGATGCCGACCGCGCTGTCGGCGGCGGGGAAGGGCTGGATGGACGGGTCGTCACACAGCATCGAGACGAACCAGCGTCCGGCCGCGTCCTGCGAGACGGTCACCGTGGAGGGCGTCGCCCCTTCGGGCAGCGGCCGGGACCACACGATGTCCAGTGGGTCCGCCATCTTCGCCAGGGTCAGCCGGCCGTCGCGGAAGCGGAACCCGCTGGTGGTGTACTCCGCCGACTTCCGCGACCTCTTGCGCGATTTGAAGCGCGGGTACTTCGCGCGCTTGGCGAAGAAGTGGGTGAACGCGGTCTGCAAGTGCCGCAGCGTCTGCTGGAGCGGCACCGACGACACGTCGCCCAGGAAAGCCAGCTCCTCGGTCTTCTTCCATGCCGTCAGCATCGTGGAGGTGGCGTTGTAGTTGACCCGCTCCTGCCGCGCCCACGCCTGCGTGCGGGCGGCGAGCGCCAGGTTGTAGACCTTCCGCACGCAGCCGAACGTGCGCGACAGCTCTACTGCCTGCGCATCACTCGGATAGAAGCGGTACTTGAACGCCCGCTTCACATGGGTCACGGCCATGCTCACAAACTAGCCAGGCTCTAGGTGAAGTTCAATCTGCCGGTCAGGGCACCGTGATCCGCCCTGGCGGCGAATCCCAGCTCCTTGCCCAGCTCCGCAGGGGTTTCGTTTCCTCCCCCGGCTGAAGCCGGGGGTATCCACGAAAGGCCTCCGATGAAGACGACCGAGACCCCCGCCCCCCTCCCGGCAGAGCCCGGCATTCCCGTCGCCAAGGTCGATGTCCCGGCCGGCCCGCCCCGCAAGGAGAAGAAGCAGGGCACCGCCCTCAACGTCTTCTCGCACGGGATCCTGGTCATCTGGGCGATCATGGTCGTACTGCCACTGCTGTGGGCGGTGATGACGTCCTTCAAGGACGACAGCTCCATCTTCGGCTCGCCCTGGTCGCTGCCGGACACGCTGCACTTCGACAACTGGTCGCGGGCCTGGACCGAGGCCAACATGAGCGACTACTTCCTCAACACCATTCTGGTGGTGGGAGGTTCGCTCATCGGCACCCTGGTGCTCGGCTCGATGGCGGCCTACGTCCTGGCCCGCTTCGACTTCCCAGGCAACCGGTTCATCTACTTCCTGTTCATCGGCGGGATGAGTTTCCCGATCATGCTGGCGCTGGTCCCGCTGTTCTACGTCGTGAACAACATGGGCCTGCTGAACACGATCCACGGCCTGATCCTGGTCTACATCGCGTACTCGCTCCCGTTCACGGTGTTCTTCCTCACCGCGTTCTTCCGCACCCTGCCCACCTCGGTGGCGGAGGCGGCCTTCGTGGACGGGGCCTCGCACACCCGGACGTTCTTCCAGATCATGCTGCCGATGGCCAAGCCCGGCCTGATCAGCGTGGGGATCTTCAACTTCCTCGGGCAGTGGAACCAGTACATGCTGCCCACGGTGCTGAACACCGACCCGGACAAGCGCGTCCTCACCCAGGGACTGGTGCAGTTGGCGGTCAGCCAGGGGTACAAGGGCGACTGGTCCGGACTGTTCGCGGGCCTGGTCATGGCGATGCTGCCGGTGCTCGCGGCGTACATCATCTTCCAGCGGCAGGTGGTGCAGGGACTGACCGCGGGGGCGCTGAAGTAGCGGCCCCCTCACCCGTACGGCGACCGCTTCCGGATCTTCCGGAAGCGGCGGCCGTGTTTGTGTACATGAACGCGGATGCGGTTCAACCTCTTGACGGGAGGCAACCCGAACAGCTCAGCTTAGAGTTCACTAGTTGGACATAGACGGGGCCTCATTGAAGCGGTCCCGCGCGCAGGAGGTCGTCGTGGAGACTCCGGGGTCGCAGTCATCACTGCACCGAGCCAACCTGGAGCGGGTCGTACGGGCCGTACGGTTGGCCGGGTCGCTCACGCAAGCCGAGATCGCGCGGTCGACGGGCCTGTCGGCGGCGACGGTCTCCAACATCGTGCGCGAGCTCAAGGACGGTGGAACCGTAGAGGTCACGCCCACCTCCGCGGGCGGCCGCCGGGCCCGCAGCGTCTCGTTGAGCGGGGACGCCGGAATCGTCATAGGGGTCGACTTCGGGCACACGCATTTGCGCGTCGCGGTCGGGAACCTCGCCCACCAGGTGCTGGCCGAGGAGTCCGAGCCGCTCGACGTGGACGCCTCCTCGACGCAGGGCTTCGACCGTGCGGAACACCTGGTCAATCGCCTGATTGCAGCAACCGGTGTCGACCGGTCGAAGATCGCCGGCGTGGGCCTCGGCGTACCCGGCCCCATCGACCTGGAGTCCGGCACGCTCGGCTCCTCCGCCATCCTGCCGGGCTGGATCGGCACCAAGCCCGCCGAGGAGCTGCGCGGGCGCCTCGGCGTGCCCGTTCACGTGGACAACGACGCCAACCTCGGCGCCCTCGGTGAGCTGGTGTGGGGCAGCGGGCGGGGGGTGCGCGACCTGGCGTACATCAAGGTCGCCAGCGGTGTCGGAGCCGGCCTGGTGATCAACGGGACCATTTACCGCGGCCCCGGTGGCACAGCGGGCGAAATCGGACATATTACACTTGACGAGTCCGGCCCCGTCTGCCGCTGTGGAAACCGGGGCTGCCTGGAGACCTTCGCGGCCGCGCGCTATGTGCTGCCGCTCCTCCAGTCCAGCCACGGGACCGACCTGACGATGGAAGGCGTCGTGCGGCTGGCGCGGGACGGAGACCCAGGCTGCCGTCGGGTGATCGCCGACGTCGGCCGACACATCGGCAGTGGAGTCGCCAATCTCTGCAATCTGTTGAACCCGAGCCGGGTGGTCCTGGGCGGTGATCTCGCCGAGGCCGGTGAGCTGGTGCTCGGGCCCATCAGGGAGTCCGTCGGCCGCTATGCGATCCCCAGTGCGGCGCGCCAACTGTCCGTGCTTCCAGGGGCACTTGGAGGCCGTGCGGAGGTGCTCGGAGCACTCGCCCTCGCACTGAGCGAGATGGGTGATTCGACCCTTTTGGACAGTACGCTGCATGCTGCGACGCCTGCCTTCACTTAGAGAACGCAGGACGCCGTTGCCATCTCGTTAAGTATTTACTTCTTGACGTCGCACGCGTGGCCGAGTTGACTTCCAGCCACCTCGGCCGCAACGACGCGGCCTCGTCAGGGAGGTTACAAAGTGAACACGCGAATGCGTCGTACCGCCGTTGCTGTAGCGATCGGGGCGCTCGCCGTCTCGGTGGCGGCTTGTGGCAAGGCCGGCGACGACGACTCGGACAGCGGCAGCGGCTCGGGCAGCAAGTCGATCGGCCTGCTTCTTCCCGACAACGTCACCGCTCGTTACGAGAAGTTCGACAAGCCGTACTTCGAGGACAAGGTCGCCGAGCTCTGCTCTGACTGCAAGGTCGAGTACGCGAACGCCGCGGCCGACTCGGCCAAGCAGGCGCAGCAGGTCAGCAGCATGATCACCAAGGGCGTCAAGGTCATCGTGATCAGCGCCCAGGACTCCGCCGCGATCAAGTCCTCGATCCAGAGCGCGGTCGACAAGGGCGTCAAGGTCATCGCGTACGACCGTCTGGCCCAGGGCCCGGTCTCCGCGTACGTCTCCTTCGACAACGTCAAGGTCGGCGAGCTCCAGGGTCAGGCCCTGATCGACGCCCTCGGCTCCAAGGCGACCCCCAAGTCCAAGGTCGTCATGATCAACGGTGACGACGCCGACCCGAACGCCGCGCAGTTCAAGGAAGGCGCCCACAAGGCCCTCGACGGCAAGGTGGACATCGCCTACGAGCAGTCGGGTCTGTGGAAGGACACGGTCGCCGCACAGAAGATGTCGGCCGCGATCACCCAGCTCGGCGCCAAGAACATCGCGGGCGTCTACTCCGCCAACGACGGCATGGCCGGTGGTATCGCGACCGCCCTCAAGGGCGCCGGCATCAGCGGCATCCCGCTGACCGGTCAGGACGCGGAGCTCGCCGGTATCCAGCGCATCGTCGCCGGCACCCAGTCCAGCACCGTCTACAAGGCATTCAAGCCGGAGGCCGACGCCGCCGCCCAGCTCGCGGTCAACCTGCTCGACGGCAAGAGCATCGACGACCTGGCCACCGAGACGCTGACCAGCGGCTCCGGCGACAAGGTGCCCTCGCAGCTGCTGACCCCGGTCTCGGTCACCGTCGACAACATCAACGACACGGTGATCAAGGACAAGCTCTACACCGTCGCCGACATCTGCACCGCGGACTACGCCGCCAAGTGCAAGGCGGCCGGTCTGGAGTAAAGCCGCACCGCGGCATGCAGAGCCTGTCCGGCGCTCGCCCCACCTTCACCCCGCTGCGGGGCGGGCGCCGGACGGAAGCATGACGTGAGCGGCCCCGGGAAAGTCCAGGCACACCCCCACGCCGCCCGGCGGGCACTCTCCCGAGAGCACGCACGGCCAGCGGCGCAGGCCGCCACCGCGGCGGGCGCGGAAACGTACCCGCACTTTCCCCGAGTCGCTCGCCCGTTGCCAAGAGGCGACGGCCCGCGCATGTTCATCTTGTAAACCAGTGCCTCGAGCACAACACTCCGCGCCTTTTGACAAGCGCGGCATCCCCGCCGGTCAGGCGGCGAAGGAGATGGTTCACGTGTCCGCTACGCCCGTGCTGGCGTTGCGCGGAGTCTCCAAGCGATTCGGTGCGGTGCAGGCCCTCACCGATGTCGAGCTGGAGGTCCACGCCGGAGAAGTAGTCGCCCTGGTCGGCGACAACGGCGCAGGTAAGTCCACCTTGGTCAAGACGATCGCCGGCGTGCACCCCATCGATGAGGGCGTCATCGAGTGGGACGGCAAGCCGGTCAGCATCAACAAGCCGCACGACGCCCAGGGCCTCGGCGTCGCGACCGTCTACCAGGACCTCGCCCTGTGCGACAACCTCGACGTCGTCGGCAACCTCTACCTCGGCCGTGAGCTGCTGCACCGCGGTGTCATCGACGAGGTCACGATGGAGAAGAACGCCCGCGAGCTGCTGAGCACCCTCTCCATCCGCATCCCGAGCGTGCGCATCCCGATCGCCAGCCTCTCCGGTGGTCAGCGTCAGGTCGTCGCCATCGCCCGCGCGCTGATCGGCGACCCCAAGATCGTCATCCTCGACGAGCCCACCGCCGCTCTCGGCGTCGAGCAGACCGCGCAGGTCCTCGACCTGGTCGAGCGGCTGCGCGAGCGCGACCTCGGCGTCATCCTCATCAGCCACAACATGGCCGACGTCAAGGCGGTCGCGGACACCGTCGCCGTGCTGCGCCTGGGCAGGAACAACGGGTCCTTCCCGGTGAAGGACACCACCCACGAAGAGATCATCGCCGCGATCACCGGTGCCACGGAGAACGCCGTGACCCGTCGTGCCGGGCGACGCACCACGGAGGCGGCAAAGTGAGTGACACGTCCAAGACCGTGAAGCAGGATCCGGAGGCCTCGCAGGCCACCGTCGCGCCGGCCGACGACCCCACGGCCGCGCCGGTCACCGTCGTCGACCCGCGTCTGCTGATCCGCGAAGAGGGCCTCAAGGGCTACCTGACCGAGTTCAAGCGGAAGATGAAGGGCGGTGAGCTCGGCTCCCTGCCGGTCGTCATCGGTCTGATCGTCATCTGGACGATCTTCCAGCTGCAGAACGACCGGTTCCTCAGCGCCGACAACCTGTCCAACATCAGCTACTACCTCTCGGCCACCGGCATGCTCGCCATCGGCCTGGTGTTCGTGCTGCTGCTGGGCGAGATCGACCTGTCCGTCGGCTCCGTCAGCGGCCTGGCGTCCACGGTGTTCGCCGTCTTCGTGGTCGACCACGGGGTGAACTCGTGGCTGGCCCTGGTGCTGACCGTGATCACCGGCGTCGGCATCGGCGCGCTGCACGGCTGGTTCTTCGCCAGGATCGGCGTTCCGGCCTTCGTGGTGACCCTGGCGGGCTTCCTCGGCTGGAACGGTCTGATGCTGTGGCTGCTCGGTGAGAGCGGCACCATCAACATCCCGGACGAGGGTCCGGTCCACCTCTTCGGCCAGAGCTCGTTCTTCATGGACCAGGCCGTCATCGGCGCCTACCTGCTGGCCGGCCTCGGTGTCGCCTCCATGCTCTACGGCTCGCTCGTCGACCAGCGCCGCCGTCGTGCTGCCGGGGTGCCCTTCCGGCCCACCAGCGAGATCGCGCTGCGGGTCGGTGCCCTCGCGGTGGCCGCGTTCGTCGCCGCGTACGTGCTGAACTCCTCCGCCGGTGTGTCCAACGCGCTGGTGATCTTCCTCGCGTCGCTGGTGATCGTGGACTTCGTGCTGCGGCGCACCCCGTACGGCCGCAAGGTCTTCGCGGTCGGCGGTGGCATCGAGGCCGCCCGCCGTGCCGGTATCAACGTGTCCATGATCCGTATCACCGTGTTCGCCATCGCCGGTGGCTTCGCGGCGGTCGGCGGCATGTTCTTCGCCGGGCAGACGCAGAGCGCCACGCTGAACGCCGGTGGCGGCAACACGCTGATGCTGGCGATCGCCGCGGCGGTCATCGGCGGTACCAGCCTCTTCGGCGGGCGGGGCACCGTGTGGTCCGCGCTGCTGGGCATGCTGGTCATCCAGTCCATCCAGACCGGTCTGGACCTGCTGAACATGAACACCTCGATCCAGTACATGATCACCGGTGCGGTGCTGCTGGGTGCGGTGGTCATCGACTCCGTCTCGCGCAGGAGTCAGAAGGCCGCGGGTCGCGCGTAGCGCGGAAGCGCCGAGGGGGTGCGGTGTTCTGACGGCTGACCGGCCGTGCGTGGCTGGTCGCGCAGTTCCCCGCACCCCTGGGGGACCACTGTTGCCCGGCACCGAAAGGTGCCGGGCAACAGTCATGTCGTAGGAGCGTCGCATCTTGGGTACAGCCGATCGCGTGACGTATCACGCACCGCCCGGGCGCGGGCCACGAAGGCGGAACATTAGACTCGACAAGCCCGGCAACAGCTCTACTGCAAGGAGGCACGGGTGCCGCTGCTGACCCGCATCAGGGGACCGCGCGATCTGGACCGGCTCAGCCTGGAGCAGCTGGACCAGCTGGCCGAGGAGATCCGGACCTTCCTCGTCGACGCCGTCTCCAAGACCGGCGGCCACCTCGGCCCCAACCTCGGTGTGGTCGAGCTCACCATCGCCATGCACCGGGTGTTCGACTCGCCCAGGGACAAGGTGCTCTGGGACACCGGCCACCAGTCCTACGTGCACAAGCTGCTCACCGGCCGTCAGGACTTCTCGAAGCTGAAGATGAAGGGCGGCCTGTCCGGCTACCCCTCGCAGGCCGAGTCCGAGCACGACGTCATCGAGAACAGCCACGCCTCCACGGTCCTCGGCTGGGCCGACGGCATCGCCAAGGCCAACCAGATCCTCAAACGCGACGACCACGTGGTCGCCGTGATCGGTGACGGCGCCCTGACCGGCGGTATGGCCTGGGAGGCGCTCAACAACATCGCCGACGCCAAGGACCGCCCGCTGGTCATCGTCGTCAACGACAACGAGCGGTCGTACGCGCCGACCATCGGCGGCCTCGCCAACCACCTCGCGACGCTGCGCACCACCGACGGCTACGAGCGCTTCCTCGCCCGTACCAAGGAGGTGCTGGAGCGGACGCCCGTCGTCGGCAGGCCGCTGTACGAGACCCTCCACGGGGCCAAGAAGGGCCTCAAGGACTTCATCGCGCCGCAGGGCATGTTCGAGGACCTCGGCCTGAAGTACGTCGGTCCGATCGACGGCCACGACATCGAGGCCCTGGAGTCCGCGCTGGCGCGTGCCAAGCGCTTCGGCGGGCCCGTCATCGTGCACTGCCTCACCGAGAAGGGCCGCGGCTACCAGCCCGCCCTCCAGGACGAGGCGGACCGCTTCCACGCCGTCGGCAAGATCCACCCCGACACCGGCCTGCCGATCTCCACCTCCGGCGCCGACTGGACCTCCGTGTTCGGTGAGGAGATGGTCGAGCTCGGCAAGGAGCGCGAGGACATCGTCGCGATCACGGCCGCCATGCTGCAGCCGGTCGGCCTCGACAAGTTCGCCAAGGCCTTCCCGGAGCGGGTCTACGACGTCGGCATCGCCGAGCAGCACGCCGCCGTCTCCGCGGCGGGCCTCGCCACGGGCGGTGTGCATCCGGTGTTCGCGGTGTACGCCACCTTCCTCAACCGCGCCTTCGACCAGGTCCTCATGGACGTCGCCCTGCACAAGTGCGGGGTGACGTTCGTGCTGGACCGGGCCGGTGTCACCGGCACCGACGGTGCCTCCCACAACGGCATGTGGGACATGTCGATCCTCCAGGTCGTCCCCGGCCTCAGGCTCGCCGCCCCGCGCGACGCCGACCAGGTCCGCGCCCAGCTGCGCGAGGCCGTCACCGTCGACGACGCGCCGACCGTGGTCCGCTTCTCCAAGGGCGCCGTCGGCCCCGCCGTACCCGCCGTGGGCCGGGTCGGCGGCATGGACGTGCTGCGCGAGCCCGGCACCGACACGCCGGACGTGCTCCTCGTCTCCGTGGGCGCGCTGGCGCCCATGTGCCTGGAGATCGCGAACCTCCTCGACAAGCAGGGCATCTCCACCACCGTCGTCGACCCGCGCTGGGTCAAGCCCGTCGACGAGGCCATGGCCCCGCTCGCCGAGCGGCACCGCGTGGTCGTCACCGTCGAGGACAACTCCCGCGTCGGCGGCGTCGGTTCGACGATCGCGCAGGCCCTGCGGGACGCGGGCGTCGACGTCCCGCTGCGGGACTTCGGCATCCCGCCGCGCTTCCTCGACCACGCCTCCCGCGCCGAGGTGATGGCGGAGATCGGGCTCACCGCCCCCGACATCGCCCGCCAGGTCACCGGACTGGTGTCCAAGCTGGACGGCCGGTACGGCAGCACGGCGGCCGAGGTCGACGCGGTGGAACCCGCGCGCGACTAGGGCCTGTTCGGCGGATCAGGTCGCAGGAAATGCGCGGCGCCTCGTCGACGCAGGTGAGCGGGGCCTGGTGCGTCGAGCTGCAAGGCGGAGGAGGGCGTCGACGCGATGGGGGCCCCGCTCGAGCGAGGTCGAGAGTGGGGGAGTCGGCAATCGACGACAACGCGGCAGATCGGCGTGCCAGGCCCCGCGTCTGCGGCATGATCCGCCGGACAGGACCTAGCCGCAGCAGATAGGCCGGATGGGCCGGTTCCGCCACCGTGAGGGGTGGTGGAACCGGCCCATTGGCGTGAATCCGCCCGCGCCGGGGCATACGCAGTACGCCCCCTCTCGATCATGTCGAGGACGACAAGCGTGGGAGGTATCCCGTGAGCAGCACCCTCTTCCGGACGAAGAAGGTCGAGCAGTCCATCCTCGATACCGAGGAACCAGAGCACGCGCTCAAGAAGTCCTTGTCCGCGCTGGACCTGACCGTCTTCGGCGTCGGCGTCATCATCGGCACCGGCATCTTCGTCCTGACCGGCACCGTCGCCAAGAACAACGCCGGTCCCGCCGTCGCCCTGGCCTTCGCGGTGGCCGGGGTCGTCTGCGCGCTCGCCGCGCTGTGTTACGCCGAGTTCGCCTCGACGGTCCCGGTGGCCGGATCGGCGTACACCTTCTCGTACGCCTCACTCGGCGAACTGCCCGCCTGGATCATCGGCTGGGACCTGGTCCTGGAGTTCGCGCTCGGCACCGCGGTGGTCGCCGTCGGCTGGTCCGGCTACGTCGCCTCGCTGCTGGACAACGCCGGCTGGCACCTGCCGGCGGCGCTCGGCGTCAGAGACGGCGCCGAGGGTTTCGGCTTCGACATCCTCGCCGCCGCGCTCGTTCTGGTGCTCACCGGCATCCTCGTGCTCGGCACCAAGCTTTCCGCGCGCGTCACCTCGCTGGTCGTCGCCATCAAGGTGACGGTCGTCCTGACGGTGATCGTCGCCGGCGCCTTCTTCATCAAGGGCGACAACTACGACCCGTTCATCCCGAAGGCGCAGGAGGTGCCGGCGGGGGACAGTCTCCAGTCCCCGCTCATCCAGCTGATGTTCGGCTGGGCGCCGTCCAACTTCGGTGTGATGGGCATCTTCACGGCCGCGTCGGTCGTCTTCTTCGCCTTCATCGGTTTCGACGTCGTGGCCACGGCCGCCGAGGAGACCAAGAACCCGCAGCGGGACATGCCCCGCGGCATCCTGGGCTCCCTCATCATCTGCACCACGCTGTACGTCCTGGTGTCGATCGTGGTGACCGGCATGCAGCACTACACCGACCTGTCCGTGACCGCCCCGCTCGCCGACGCCTTCAAGGCCACCGGACACCCCTGGTTCGCGGGCTTCATCAGTTTCGGCGCCGCCGTCGGCCTCACCACCGTCTGCATGATCCTGCTGCTGGGCCAGACCCGCGTCTTCTTCGCGATGAGCCGCGACGGACTGCTGCCGCGCTTCTTCTCCCAGGTCCACCCGCGGTTCAAGACCCCGCACCGGCCGACCATCCTGCTGGGCGTGCTCATCGCGATCCTCGCCGGCTTCACGCCCCTGAGCGAACTCGCCGAGCTGGTGAACATCGGCACGCTGTTCGCCTTCGTGGTCGTCGCGATCGGCGTGATCATCCTCCGCAAGTCCCGCCCCGACCTGCACCGGGCCTTCCGCACCCCGTGGGTGCCGTTCATCCCGATCCTGTCGGTGTGCGCGTCGCTGTGGCTGATGCTCAACCTGCCCGCCGAGACCTGGCTGCGGTTCGCCGTCTGGATGGCGATCGGCTTCGTCGTGTACTTCGTCTACGGCCGCTCCCACAGCCGTCTCGGGCGGCAGGAGCAGACCACGGCCGGCCAGGCGGCCAAGCCGCCGAACGGCGGCACGGCGTAGTCGGCCGCGGTGCCCCCACCGGCCCCGTAGGTCCCGCTCGGCGGCGCCTACGGGGCCGGATCACGTGCCACCCGCGCCGTCTGACCGGAATTGACCGGCACCGTACGAAAGCTGGCTCGTAAGCTACCTTTGCCACCCTTGTCACTGAGCGGAAACGGCCCCGATGATGGGTGAAGCGGTGACGACGTGCCCCTCTCGACCGCTCAGTGCGATTCCACTCGGTGGGGATCCGTTCGACACGCGATTCCACGAACCGGAGAAGGAGACCGCGATGACGAACGCCGGAGAGGTTTCGGATGCGGTTCTGGACGGGTTACCGGCAGGGCACCCGCAGCCGCCGCAGTGCACCACCCGCATCCCCGATTGCGGCGTCATCCCGCTGGACGGTCTGGGCGAGGTCGACCACCGGACCCTGAGCAGACTGCTGCCCTCGGGGCGGCGGCCGGGCCCCGGCTTCAACTCCGGCATCTGACCGACCGGACACCATGCGCCGATGACCGCCGGGACAAGAGCGTTCCGCCAGTTCGTCCTCAAGGTGCACAGCAGATGCGACCTGGCCTGCGATCACTGCTACGTCTACCGGCACGCCGACCAGAGCTGGCGGCGCCGGCCGCAGGTGATGTCGGACGAGGTGGCGACGGCCGTGGTGTCACGGATCGCCGAACACGCCGGGGCCCACCCCGAACTTGGGCGCGTGCACGTCATCCTGCACGGCGGCGAGCCCCTGCTCGCCGGACGCGAGCGACTGGCCCGGCTCGCCCAGCAGCTGCGTTCCGCGCTGGCCGGCGTGTGCGAACTCGACCTGCGCATGCAGACCAACGGCCTGCGCCTGGACGAGGACCTGTGCCGCATGCTGGTGCAGGAACGGATCAGCACCGGGATCTCCCTCGACGGCGACCGAGCCGCCAACGACCGTCACCGTAAGCGGGCGAACGGCACCGGCTCCTACGAAGCCGTCGTCACAGCCGTACGGCTCATCGGCTCCCCTCCCTACCGCAGCGCCTTCGCCGGCCTGCTGTGCACCGTCGACGTGCGCAACGACCCGGCCGCCGTCTACGACGCCCTGGCCGCGCTCGACCCGCCGCGGGTGGACTTCCTGCTGCCGCACGCCACATGGGACCGGCCGCCCCCGCGGGACGCCGCCGCCCCCGCCGCCCACGCGCGCTGGCTGATCACCGTCCACGACCGCTGGAGTGCCGCCGGCAGACCCTTCCCGGTCCGTCTCTTCGACTCGATCGAGGCCGGGCAGGACGGGCAGGAGTCCTTCACCGAGTCGCTCGGCCTCGGCAGCCCCGACCTGGTCGTCGTCGAGACCGACGGGGAGATCGAGCAGGCCGACTGGCTCAAGACGGCCGGACACGGCGCGCCTCGCACCGGATTCCACGTCCTGCGGCACACGTTCGACGAGGCGGCCGCCCACCCCGGCTTCCTGGCGCGGAGCGGGGGAGCGGACGCCCTGAGCCGGCAGTGCCGGGACTGTTCCGTGGTGCGGATCTGCGGGGGCGGCCTGTACGGCCACCGCCACCGGTCGGACAACGGCTTCGACAACCCCTCGGTCTACTGCGAGGACCTCTTCCGGCTGATCGGACACGTGCTGCGGTCCCCGCGCCCACGGCCGGTTCGCCGCCCGCACACGCTGACCGCGCACGGCTTCGACTCCCTCGCCGCGGGCGACGGGAGCGGCGACGCGCTGCGCGCCCTCGTCGCCGCCGAGGCCAGCGTGCGCCGGATGCTGCTCGGCGCGGTGTGCGCCCGCCACCCGGGCCCCGAGGCGAGTGCCCTGACCCGGCTGGACCGGCACCGGCCCCGTGAGACCGCCGAGACCCTGCGCCATCCGCACCTCGGCACCTGGGCGGTGCGGAGCCTGGAAGAACGGGTGCCACCGGATGCGGTCCGGCAGCGACTCGGCGAGATCGCCGTGGCGGTGGCGCTTCGGGCAGGCACCGGGTTCCGGTTCGAACTGCCGGAGCAGGCGCTCCAGGCCCACCTGCCGGGATTCGGGCGGCTGACCCTGGCGCCCGGCCACGGGCCCGTCGCGCTGGTCGCGCACGAAGGCGGGCTGCTGACCGCCGTCCCGGGCGGGAAGCCCCTCCCCGTCAGCGAGAGCGCGCCCCTCGGCATCGGCTGGGAACCCGCACGCCACGTTCCCGCGTGGGGGACCACCATCCTGCTGGAGGACGGCGACCCCTACCGCGACGGCTTCCCGGCCGAGCCCGAACCCCGAATGGACGAGGCGGCCCACATCCGGTGGATCCGGCTGTTCGCCGACGCCACCGCGCACCTGCGCGCCCGGCACGCCCACCGTGCGCCGGGAGTCCGCGCCCTGCTCACCGCGTGCACCCCGGTGCGCGGGGCAGCCGGACAAGGAGCCGTAGCAGTCGATCCGCACGCCTTCGGCGCCCTGGGGCTGGCCCTGCCGGACACCGCCCAGGCGCTGGCCGGGCTGATCGTGGAAGGAGTGCAACAGGTGAAGTTCAACGCCCTGTTGGACCTGTTCGATCTCGCCGGCAGCGACGTGTCCACAGAAGGCCTCCGGTCCGCGTACCTGGACCGCGTCCCGGCCACAGCGATCCCCGACGACGGCCTCACCGCGTACGGGCGCCGGATGGCCGCCAGGCTACGAGGCTGACGGAGGATGCCCACGGAGGCCTGCCTCACCGCGGACCTGCGGGCACTCGGCGTGGAGAAGGCCATGACACTGCTGGTGCACGCGTCCCTGCGGTCCGTCGGCCCCGTACCCGGCGGCGGCCGCGCGGTACTGCGCGCGCTGCGGGCGGCGCTCGGTCCCGACGGCACCCTGGTGGTGCCCACGTTCACCGAGGGGAATTCGCTGACATCACGGACGTATGTCCGCATGACCCGAGGCCTGACATGGAGTCAACTCCTGTCCTACCGTAGGAACATGGAGCCCTTCAGCGCGGCTTCCACACCCTCCGACGGCATGGGACGGCTGGCGGAGGAGGTGCGGACCACCCCGGGAGCCGTGCGCAGCACGCACCCGCAGACGTCCTTCGCCGCGCTCGGACCCAGGGCCCGCCGGATCACCGCCGGGCACGCCCTGGACTGTCTGCTGGGCGAGCGGTCCCCCCTCGGCCGTCTGTACGACGAGGAGGCGTACGTCCTGCTGCTGGGCGTCGGGTTCGAGGCCTGCTCGGCGTTCCACCTGGCCGAGTACCGGCAGCCCGGCGCGGTCCGCCGACGCTACGACTGCCGGCTGCTGACCGAGGACGGTCCGCGCTGGACGGACTTCGTCGACGTCGACCTCGACGACAGTGACTTCGCGGAGCTCGGCAGACGGCTGGAGCTGTCCCTGCCTGCCGGCCGTGGCCCGGTCGTCCGGGGCCGGATCGGCGCGGCCGACAGCCGGCTGTTCCCGCTGCGCTGGGCCGTCGACGCCGCCGCCGACCGGATGGCCGCGGGCCGTCCCGCGCCCCGAGGCCTCTCCGCGGAGGCCGACCGTGCATGAGAGCCGCACCCGCGACGAGCCGCGCAGCAGCGTCCAGCAGCCCTACGGGTTCCTCAGCTACGGCCGCACTCCGCACGTGCCGGAGAGCGACAGACCGCCGGACGAACGACTGCTGCGCTTCCACGCCAAGCTGACCGGCGACCTGATGGAGCTCACCGACCTGGACGCCAAGATCCCCGCGGTCTACCTCGACCGTCGCATTCCGCTGGGCAGCGCCTGGCAGGACGAACTGAAGGGCCGCCTCGCACGGTGCCAGGTCCTCGTTCCGGTCCTGTCCCGTCGCCTGTTCACCAGCGAGTGGTGCGCCCTGGAATGGGAGTGCTTCCAGCGGCGGCAGGAACTCCACCGCGAACGGGGCACCTTCACCCGCAACGCCATCGTCCCCGTCCTGTGGAACCCGCTGCGACCCGACGAGATCCCCCCGCCCTACTCCGAACTGCAGTACACCCACCAGGACTTCGGCGACGAGTACGCGCAGGCGGGGCTGCTCGGCCTGCAGGCCCACGGACGTCGTGGGGCCTTCTCCAAGGTGGTCTTCCAACTCGCCCAGAAAATCGTCGAGGTCGCGGTGAGCGCTCGCCTGGAACCGTGCGATCCGGGCGTCTTCGACGACCTCTTCGACTCCCTGACCGGTTCCGCGGGGGAGGAGCGCTGATGCTCGGCAGCCGTTTCACACAAGGCGTGCGCGACTGGGCGCCCCACTTCTTTCTCAGCTACGCCCCCGTGCCCCCGCCGGGCGGAGGCGGGGACACCGACCGCCCGGCGGCCGACAAGAACGTGAAGGAGTTCTACAACGACCTGACCAGGGCGGTCCTCACGATGAGCGGATCCTCGGCGGCCGGCTGCGTCGGCTATCTGGACGCAGCCGACCGCGGCGGGCCCGACACGGCGCGCGCCCTGCACCGTTGCCACAGCTTCGTTCCCCTGATCACGCGCCGCTACTTCACCGACGTGTACTGCGGCCGGCAGTGGTACGCCTTCACCCACCGCTCTCCTCGCGGCAGACTCATTCCGGCGTTGTGGACGCCGGTGCCGACCACCGCGCGCCCCGTGGTCGTCGACCTGGACCTGCCCGTGCCCGAGCGGCCGGCGGCACCGCTGCGGGTGGACGACGAAGCGCTGAACCTCTACGCGGAGGGCGGCCTGTACGGGTTGCGAAAGGACGTCGACCACCCGGAGTACTACGACCAGTGCGTCCGCAGGATCGCCCAGTGCGTCGTACAGGCGGCCGGCCGCGCACCCGAACCCCTGCCGGAGAAGGGCGCCTTCGCCGATCTGGACGCCGTACCGGACGCGTTCGCCGCCTCGTCCTGGCACCCGCTGGGCATCGCCGTGCTCGCGCCGGACATCCACCACCTGCCGCCCGACCGCAGGGACACCAAGTACGGCCGCGAGCCACGGGACTGGCAGCCCTTCAGCGACGGCGTCAGCATCCCGCTGGCCGAACGCACCGCTGAACTGGCCCGCAACCTCGGGTTCTCCCCCGAGATCCGCACGTACGACGAGGCCGAGTCGGTGTTCTTCGGGGAGCGTGAGACCAGGAGCCCCTGGGTGCTGATCCTCGACCCCTGGATCCTGCTCGACCCCGCCGCCATGGACCGGCTGCGCGCCTTCGACGCCCGCGACCTGCCCTGGGTGACCGTGCTGACCCCGCTGGCCGACGACCCGCAGACCAGGCACGCGCGCGGGGAACTCGGCGCGCTGCTGAGGTCCGCGCTGCCCAGGCGGCTGAGCACGGGCCGGGCCATCCAGCGGGCCGCCGTGGCCGGCATCGACAACTCGGAGGCGTTCAACTCCCGTTTCATGGAGCTCGCCGACAGCGCGGCCCAGCAATACCTCAACCGCGTTCCGCTACGATCCTCGACCAGGCCCTCGGCGTCGACGGAGCGGCCCCAGGCCGCGTCCGGCGGACCGGTCGCCCCCGCCTTGGACCAGGCCGATTCCCAGGGTGACCAGGAGGCCCAACCGTGACCGGCGTACTCCCCAGCCCCGACGGCGGCAAGATCGTCACGTTCTACAGCTACAAGGGCGGCACCGGTCGCACCATGACGCTGGCCAACACCGCCTGGATCACGGCCTCGCAGGGCAAGCGGGTCCTGGTGGTCGACTGGGACCTGGAGGCGCCGGGACTGGACCGCTTCCTGAGCCCGTTCCTGGAACCGAACGCGTTGCGCGACCGCCCCGGAGTGCTGGACCTCATCAACGACTACATGCTGAAGGTCGAGTCCCTGCACGGTGCCCAGGTCGACGAGGGATGGATCACCGAGCAGGCCGACATCGCCAAGGCGGTCTCCCCGCTGCAGTGGAACTTCCCCGGCGAGGGCCGGCTGGACTACGTCTCGGCGGGCCGCCAGGACCGCAACTACTCTTCCATCTTCTCCCAGTTCAACTGGAACCGCTTCTACGAGGAGCAGTACGGCGGACAGTTCCTGGACGCCCTGTGCGTCCAGTTCCGGCGCGGCTACGACTACGTCCTCGTCGACAGCCGTACCGGCCTGAGCGACATCTCCGACATCTGCACCATCCACTTCCCCGACGTGCTGGTGAACTGCTTCACCCACAACGACCAGAGCATCGAAGGCGCCGCGGCCGTCGCCCGCAGGGTGGAGGACACCTACCGCGACCGGCGCATCCGGATCCTGCCGGTGCCCATGCGGGTGGAGGACTCCGAGGCGGACCGGCTGGAGGCCGCGCGGGCCAAGGTCCGGCGCACCTTCGACCAGCTGCTCGCGCGGACCCCGCACGTCGATCCGCGCGGCTACTGGGGCAAGGTGGAGGTGCCGTACAAGCCCACGTACGCCTACGAGGAGATCCTGGCGACCTTCCGCGACGAGCCGGAGACCCCCGCTTCCCTGCTCGCGGCCTGTGAACGGCTGACCTCGGTCATCACGGAGGGCGAAGTGAGCCGGCTCGCCCCGATGACCGACGAGGAGCGGCAGAGCTACCTCAAGGCCGTCGTGCGCCGCCGGCCGCCGGACCCCACCCATGTGTTCCTGAGCCATGTGCCCGAGGACCGGATGTGGGCGGACTGGATCGGGCGGTTATCAGCGACGCGGGCTTCACCGTCGGCGACGCCCGTTCCGAGGACGGATCGGCCGCCGGTGCCCTGCTCCGCGACGACACCGACAGCAACGTGCGCGGTGCCTCCCGCACGGTGGCCGTGCTGTCCGCCGCCTACCAGAAATCCCCCCAGGCCAGGGCGGTGTGGGAGGCGGTGGCCGCGGCCGACCCGATGGGATCGCGGCGCACCCTGGTGCCGATCCAGGTCAGCGACGTGCGGCTGGGGCACCCGTTCTCGGACCGCAAGCCGATCCATCTGGCCAACATGACCGAGGCGCAGGCCAGGAGCGTCCTCTTGCGGGCCCTGGACGCCCAGGTGGTCCAGGGCGAGCATCCCGCGGACGCCTCCGCCGGCGGCCCGCGCTTCCCGGGAGCGGAGCCGCCCGTATGGTCCGTTCCCGTGCGCAACGCGGCCTTCACCGGACGCGCCGAGGTTCTGGAGAACCTGCGGCTGCGGCTCGAGGACTCCGGCACCGCCACCCTCCTGCACGGCATGGGAGGCGTCGGCAAGACCCAGCTGGCCACCGAGTACGCGCACCGCTACCGCGGCAACTACGACGTGGTCTGGTGGATCGAGGCGGAGTTCGGCGACCTCGCGCTGCGCCAGTACTCCGAACTCGCCCCCCATCTCGGCATCGAGGAACGGGACAGCATCAGTGCCACGGCCGACGCGGTGCGCAACGCGCTGCGCAGAGGCACGACGTACGACCGCTGGCTGCTGGTCTTCGACAACGCGACGACTCCCGAGTCCATCGAGCGCCTGCTGGTCAACAGCCCCGTCGGCCACGTACTGATCACCACGCGCAACGAGGGCTGGGCGCAGATCGGCGAGCGGGTCGAGGTCGACGTCTTCTCCCGCGCCGAGAGCATCGAGCACCTCCTGCACCGGGTGTCCGCCATCAGCGCGGAGGACGCGGACCGGGTCGCGGAGGCGTTGGGCGACCTGCCGCTGGCCGTCGACCAGGCGGCCGCCTGGCTGAACGAGACCGGACAGGACGCCGCCGAGTACCTCGAACTGCTCCAGCCGCAGCTGGCGACGCTGGAGGCGGCCGCCGACGTCCGGACCTACCCGCTGCAGGTGGGCGCGACCTGGAACATCTCCATCCAGCAGCTCAACTCGCCGGTCGCCCGGCGGCTGTTGCAGCTGTGCGCCCATTTCGGTGCGGACCCCATCTCCTTCGACCTGGTGCACGGCAAGGAGATGGCCGAATCCCTCAGCGAGGTCCAGCCGGGCAGCGACGGCACGGCGCTGGTGTCGCGGGCCATCCGGCAGCTGCACCGCTACGCCCTGGCCAAGGTCGACCGCAAGAGCCGCAGCATCCAGGTGCACCGGCTCGTGCAGGCCGCGGTGCGTTCGTCGATGTCCGACGAGGAACAGGAGTCGGCGCTGCGCTGCGTGCGCAACGTGCTCAGTGGCGCGCGCCCTTCCGAGGGCGACGTGGAACGCCCGGGGAACTGGTCCCGCTACAACATGATCTGGCCCCACCTCAAGACACCGTGGACCAAGTACTCGCTCGACGACCGGATCCGGCGTCTGATGACCGAGTGGCTGCGGTATCTGCGGGCCCGCGGCGAGTACGCGGAGGCCATGTCGCTCGCGGAGGAGCTGCTGGTCATCTGGCAGAAGGAGGCGGGACCGAACGACCGCTGGACCCTCCATTTGCGCTTCGAGATCGCCAACGTGCTGCGCTTCCAGGGCTGGTACAGCAGGGCGCTCGACATCGACCAGGACGTCTACGAGCGACAGCGCGAGGCCCTGGGCGACGACGACGCGCACACCCTGATGACGGCGGGCGGCCTCACGGCGGACCTGCGGGCCGTGGGCCGGGTCGGCAGGGCACTGGAGATCGACCGCGAGACCTACGAGCGGTCCGTCGACCTCCTGGGCGACGACCACCCCCGGACTCTGTTCGCGGCGAACAACCTGGCCGTGTCGATGCGCATGGCCGGGGACTGCTTCGAGGCGCAGACCGTCGACAAGGACAACTGCGACCTGCGCGCCCTGACGCTGGGCGCGAAGCACCCCTACACCCTGTTCTCCCTGATCAACCTCGGTCGCGACCTGCGTTCCTGTGGTGAGTACGAGGCCTCGGCCGAGGTCCTGCGCAGCGTCCATGAGACGGCCGTGGAACTCGGTCCGGAGTCACCCCCCGCGCTGGAGGCGGCGAAGGCCCTCGCCATCACCCTGCGCCGGCTCGACAGGCTGGACGAGGCCGTCGACCTCAGCCAGGCCGTGCTGGACATCTGCCGGCGGCGCCTGAGCGAGGCCTCACCGGAGACGCTGGTGGTCCGGCTCGGGCTCGCGGGCCATCTCGCGGCGGCGGAACGCCACGAGGAGGCCTGCACGGAGACCGCCGACCTGCTCGAACGGTTCCGCGCCGCGCTCGGGGAGACCCACCCCAACACGCTGGCGTGCGCGGTCAACCACAGCATCAACCTGCTGTCGACCGGCAGGCTCGCCGCGGCCCGTGAAGTGTGCGAGCAGGCCCGTGCCGCGCTGCAGACCACACTCGGTCCCGAGCACCCCTTCAGCATGAACTGCCAGATGAACCTGGCGAACACCGAGGCAGCCCTCGGTGACGCCGGCAAGGCCGAACGCAACTACCGCCAGGCGCACCGCGAGTTGCGCGACCGTCTCGGCGCGGACCATCCCACGGCCCTCACCTGCCTGGGCAACCTCTCGGTCCTGCTCCGGGAGACCGGCCGTACCGCCGAGGCCGAGCAACTGGCCCGGGAGACCCTCGAGGTCCTGAGCGCCAAGCTCGGCGGGCAGCATTCGAAGGTGGTGCGGCTGCGCAGTGGTCAGAGGGTGGGTCTGGAGCTCGATCCGCACCCGATCTGAGGCAGTGGGCTCACGCCGTCGTGATGGCGGCGGCGTCGGCCTTCGCCTGTTCCCGGAGCCAGCCGAGCACCTTGGGCAGCACCGGAACGGCCGCGAAGTGCGCCGCAGACGGCTGCAGGACGACGGTGGCGTGCTCGATCCTGCCGGCCAGCCAGGTGAAGTGGTTGACGGGGGAGAACACGTCGTTCTCGCCGTGCCACAACAAGGTCGGCACGGTGATCTCCTTCGGATCGAAGCCCCACGACATGCTGAAGGCGACGGCGTCGTCGATCCAGCCGTCCGCGCTCTGTTTGATCCCGGCCTGGAAGTTCTTGTGCAGCATCCGTCGGATGCCCGCGTCCGCCACGACGTGCCGGTCGACGTCGGGCAGCTCCTCGTCCAGGTCCTTCAGCACGGCCATCGGGTCGGACCGCATGGCGTCCGCGTTCTGTACCAGGGTGCTCCGCAGCAGCGTGAGGTTCTCGCGGGCGTTGCGGTACTCGCGGACGTTGGACTCCGTCATCCCCTCGAACCAGTCCAGCTCCTCGGCGTCCGGCGGTGCGAGGCTCACCAGCACGGCGGCGCTGCGCACCTTGTGGGGCAGTCGCGCGGCGCAGGCGAGAGCGTGCGGGCCGCCTCCGGACCGGCCGACGACGGAGAAGTCGTCCAGCTTCAGGAACGCGGCGATGTCCTCGACGTCCTCGGCGGCGTCGACCACTTGGCGGCCGGGCCTGCGGGTGGAGCCGCCGTAGCCGGGGCGGTCGTAGGCGATGAGATGGATGCCGAGCTGGTAGAGCACCATCGACCGCGGGCGCGGTCCCATACGGCTGCCCGGGGTTCCATGCAGCAAAAAGACGGGGTGTCCTCGAGGATCACCCCAGGAGTCGAAAACGAGCTCGCGCCCGTCTCTGCTGCGAGCGGCACGCGCCACTCCTGCCTCCCGTCCACCGGCCGTCCTGAGTGCCGGAATCCTCTCAGAACGACGGGCCCCGTCGACTCAGCTTCTCGCGACGGCTTCATCCCGTCACTGGAAAGTGACCAGAATGTCGAAATTCTGACCGAACGAGGCCAGCTTATGCTTATTCTGGCGGGTCGGCCCGTGGACAGAAGGCCCCCTTCCGGGGCCGGACGGGGCACGGCACGGAGGGCCTAGCCGCGCACGGTACGCGGCCCGGTGACCTCCGCCCCCAGTTCCGTCACCCGGCGACGCAGCTCCCGGTCGGCCGTCACGACCAGGCACGGACGCCCGTCGGCGCCCGCGACCAGCTCGACCATCCGGTCGTCCCCGCTCCCCGGCGCGGCCTCGACCCGCACCCCCGGTACCGACTCCACTCCACGGGCGGCGCCCTCGACCACCAGGACGATCTCCACCGCCCCGAAGTGCCCCGGCAGCCCGTCCGCCGCCAGCTGGTCCCGCAGCCGCTCCGCGGCCCCCCGCCGGTCCCGCCACCACCCGTCGGGCACCGACCCGACGACGTTCGCGGCGTCCACGATCACGAGCAGCGGCGCGTTCTCGTCCATACCGGCCAGGGTCCCACGGCCGATGGGGGAGCAGGACGCCGGTTCAGTCCTCCCGCTTCTCGTCGAAGCTGGCGAAGTACGCCGCCACCATGTCCTCGTCGGCGTGCCCCTGCGCGGCGGCCCGCTCCAGCCGCTCAGCGCTCGCGAGCGCCACGTCCAGCCGTACGCCGTTGCGCTCGCCCGCCTCGACGATGAGACGGGCGTCTTTGGCGGCGGTGGCCACCGCGAACTGGGGCGGGGTCAGCCGGCCGTCGAGGACGAGCGCGGCCTTGGCGTGCAGGTAGCCCATGTCGAGCGGGCCGCCCGCGATGAGGCCGAGGAAGCTGTGCGGATCGACGCCGAGGGCCTGGGAGAGGGCCAGTACCTCGCCGGCCGCCGCCGTGGCGGCGATGACCCAGCTGTTGGCGACCAGCTTCAGGCGCGTGGCGGAGCCGGCCGCGCCATCCTCGCCGGTCCACACCGTCCGCGCGCCGACCGCGTCGAACACCGGCGCCACCGCGGCGCGGCCCTCGACCGGTCCTGCGGCCAGCACGGTCAGCTGTCCGGCCTCCGCCGGCTGACGGGTGCCCAGCACCGGCGCGTCGAAGAAGACGAGCTCGTGCTCGCGGGCGAAGCCGGCCAGCTCGCCGACCGCCTCGATGCCCGCGGTCGTCGACTGCGCCCAGACGACGCCGGGACGCAGCCCGGGCACCGCCTCGCGCATCACGTCCAGGGCGGCGGGACCGTCGTACAGCATCGTCAGGACCACGTCGGCGCCCCGCACGGCCTCGGCGGGCGTGTCGGCCACGAACGCGCCGTCGGCGGCGAGGGGTTCGGCCTTGTCGCGGGTGCGGTTCCAGGCCCGGACGGTGTGCCCGGCCCGGGCGAGGTTGCGGGCCATCGCGGCCCCCATGATCCCGGTGCCGAGAACGCTCACGGTGCGGGTGTCGGTCATGGCGTCGACTTCCTGTCCTCGTACGTGCCTGTCGCTGTGAACCAGCCTGCCTGATGAGTGCGGGGCGACGACGAGACGGTCCCCGGCGACGGCCGAGGGCCAGACCCGCCGCTCGCCGCGCTGACGTCCCCCGAGGGCGGCGGTGCCGCGGGGGCCCCGTCCACCACGCCGCTCCCGTGCGCCTGACGGGCCCGTGAGAGCCGCTGTGGACCCATGTCTCCCCCGGCCCGGGGGGCCGGAGACGTCGGGTGATGCCATCCGCTTAGAGTGAACCGGTGAACGGCGACTGGCTCATACGCGGCCGCGACGGCCGGCTCAGTGTGTATCTGCCCGCGGGTGACGTCGTCCGGTGCCGGGCCGAGCGCGGGCCCGGCGGCCCGTGGGAACCCGCCCGCAAGGTGGGCGGCGACCAGAAGCTGCACCCCGTGCTCGCGATCGGGCAGGGCGGCGACGGATACGCCCATCTGGTCTCCTGGCGGCCCACCGCGTCCGGCGAGGCCGGCCTCGTGCACTCCACGCACTTCCGGCCCCGGCTCGCGGCCCTCGACTGGGTGCCGATCGGGCACCCGGACAAGAAGGGCGCCCGCACCGGCACGCCCGCCGTCGCGGTCGACGCCCAGGGCCGCGCCCACGTCTTCGTACGGAACAAGGGCGGTGGCGTGAGCATGACCGCACAGAAGGAGAAGGGCGGCTGGAACCCCTGGAGCGACCTCAAGGGGAGTGACGTGCAGGGGGAGTTGGCGGCCGTGACGGGGGAGTCCGGGCGCGTCGAGCTGTACGCGGCCACCCCCGGCGGTCTCCTGCACTGGCATCAGGAGGAGCCCGATGCCCAGCCGGTCCTGGAGGAGGCGATCGAGGTGCCGGTCCGTCCGGGTACCCTGCGTGCCCTCGCCACCTCCCCCGAGAGCACCACCCTCTTCTTCGCCGACACCTCCGGCGACCTGTGCGCCTGGCGTCCGGGCGCCAAGCCGGTCACGCTCCTCGCCTCCGCCGGCCCCGGCGCGGTCTCCGCCGTCCGCTGTGAGCTCGACGGTCACGACTGCACCCTGCTCGCCCAGCGTTCCGCGAGCGGCCGGGTGGCCTTCGCCGCGTACCCCACCGAGCAGGAGTCGGCGGGCGCCTGGTGGACCGAGTCGGGGCCCCAACTCCCCGCGGACGCCGAGGTGTCGATGGCCGTCGACGAGGACGACCGGGTCGTCGCGGCCACCCTCTCCCCGGCCGACGGCCAGCTGCTTCTCACTCGCCGCAAGGACGAGCCGGGACTCGCGCTGGAGGCCTGGCGACAGGTCTGACGGCCAGTCCGACGGCCGGTGGTCCCGTGAAGCATGACGCAACCAGGGACCAGGGACACCTGAAGCGCGCAGAGGGTTGTATGGATGCGCGCGTGACGAGGGGCACGTTAAGAACCTGTGGTTAAGAAGTGAAAATACTTGCTAGCCTCACTGCGTTTGTTCGAATTTATCGGGAGACCGACGTAGCACCGGCACCCGGCCCGAGCGGTCGGTAAAACGGGGTTGGGAATGTTGTCGTGAGCAGATCCTCCACGGTGGATCTTGTCGTTGTCGGACTCGGTTACGTGGGGCTGCCGCTGGCCCGTTCCGCCGCCGGCGCGGGCTTGAAGGTGGTGGGTCTCGATCGCAGCCGACGGGTCGTCGACGGGCTGAACGCCGGTCGTTCCCACGTGGACGACATCACCGACGCCGAGGTCGGCGCCATGCTCGGCCAGGGCTTCGAGGCGGTCGACCGGGCCGAGGTCATCGCCGACGCCGCCGCGGTCGTCGTCTGTGTCCCGACCCCGCTCACCGACCACGGCGCCCCCGACCTCGGCGCGGTGCACGCCGCCGTGGACGACATCGCCGCGCACCTGCGACCCGGCACGCTCGTGGTGCTGGAGTCGACGACGTACCCCGGCACCACCGACGAGGTCGTCCGCCCGCGCCTGGAGGCCGGCGGACTGCGCGTCGGCACGGACTTCCACCTCGCCTTCTCCCCGGAGCGCATCGACCCGGGCAACCCCGAGTTCGGCCTGGAGAACACGCCCAAGGTCGTCGGCGGCATCACCGCGGACTGCACCAAGGCCGCCCGCGCCCTCTACGAGCGTTTCGTGCACCGTGTCGTCGAGGCCAAGGGCACCCGCGAGGCCGAGATGGCCAAGCTCCTGGAGAACACCTACCGGCACGTCAACATCGCGCTCGTCAACGAGATGTCGATGTTCTGCCGTGAGATCGGCGTCGACCTCTGGGACGCGATCCGCTGCGCCTCCACCAAGCCGTTCGGCTTCGCGCCCTTCTACCCGGGCCCGGGCGTCGGCGGTCACTGCATCCCGATCGACCCCAACTACCTGTCGTACAAGGTGCGTTCGCTCGGCATCCCGTTCCGCTTCGTGGAGCTGGCGCAGGAGATCAACCAGCGCATGCCGGTGCACGTCGTCAACCGCGCGGCCGACATGCTGAACGACCAGGGCAAGGCGGTCCGCGGCTCGCGCGTCCTGCTCCTCGGCGTGACCTACAAGCCGGACATCTCCGACCAGCGCGAGAGCCCGGCGCTGGCCGTCGCGGAGAACCTTCTCGCCCGCGGCGCCGAACTCGTCTACTTCGACCCGCGCGTCGACGACTGGAAGGCCGGCGGCGCGAGCGTCGAGCGGACGGACGACTACCTCGCCGCGGCCGAGTCCGCCGACCTCACCATCCTGCTCCAGCCGCACCGCGAGATCGACCTGGCCGAGCTCGCCGACCGCGCCCGCGCGCTCTTCGACACCCGGGGCAAGTCCGCCGACCACCCGCGGGTGGTCAAGCTGTGACTTCCGAAGATACGTACATAGCCGGAGCCGTCGACTCCGACGGCCATCGGGGCCACCGAAAACGCCGGCACCTGAAGGTCTCGTACTTCGTCTTCCTGGCCCTTGCCGCACTGATCGCGACGAGGCTCGACGCCGGCTCCCTGCACCTGTACTCGATGGGCGCCATGGGCCTGCTGGCCCTGAAGATGTTCGGCGCCCTCTTCTACCGCCCGGCCAAGGCCGGGCGGGAGGAACTGGAGTACCTGGAAAACGCCTGGGTCACCGCGGTCATCCCGATCTACAACGAGGACCCGGTGATGTTCGAGCAGGGCATGCGCAGCCTCCTCGCGCAGAGCCGCCTGCCCAACGAGATCCACATCATCGACGACGCCAGCGCCAGCGACTCCGGCATCCGGACGGCGAAGAAGATCCGCCGCGAGTTCGAGGCCAGGGGCGTCAAGTACACGGTCAGCGTGCAGCCCGAGAACAAGGGCAAGCGCGAGGCCCTCGCCCTCGGCTTCGAGGCCGCCCCGTACTCCGACATCTTCCTGTGCGTCGACTCGGACACCGTCCTGTCCCGGGACACCGTCCGCGAGCTGCTGCTGCCGCTGGCCGACGAGAAGATCATGGCCTCCACCGGCATGGTCCTGGCGCTCAACCACGACAGCAACATCTTCACGCGCCTGCAGGACCTGCGCTACGGCAACTCGTTCCTCTTCGAGCGGGCCGCGTACTCGCGTCTGAAGTCGGTCCTGTGCTGCTGCGGCGCGCTCTCCGCCTACCGCGGCACGCTGGTGCGCAAGTACCTCCCCGACTTCCTCAACCAGCAGTTCCTGGGCAAGCCGGCCGTCTTCGGCGACGACCGCCGCATGACCAACTACTGCCTGATGGAAGGCCAGGTCGTCTTCCAGGAGACCGCCGTCGGCTACACGGCCGTCCCCGAGAAGCTGCCGCACTTCCTGCGCCAGCAGGTCCGCTGGAACAAGTCCTTCTTCCGCGAGTCCCTGTGGGCCTTCCGGCACCAGAAGAAGTACCGGCCCGCCTTCTGGCTGACCTGCATGGAACTGGCGCTGTGGCTGGTCTTCGGCTCGGCGATGTTCTACTCGATGGTCATCCTGCCGATCATCAAGCCCGACCAGTTCGTCAACCACATCGGCGACTACCTGATCTTCATGGTCCTCATGGGGTACCTCCGCAACGTGCGGTACCTCGACTTCCCGCGCCGCGGCATGGGCTTCATCAAGCGGTTCGGCATGTTCCTGCTCGCGCCGATCTACGGCGTGATCCAGCTGACCCTGCTCACCCCGCTGCGCTTCTACGCCCTGTTCACCCTGCACAAGGGCAGTTGGGGCACCCGCCAGGGAGGCGTCGAGGTGTCCGTGGCCGGCGACCACGAGGCCGACGTGACGGAGATCTTCGAGGAAGAGGACCCGTACTCCGACAAGAAGGTCACCGAGACGCTCCAGCTGATGCGTCTGGAAGGCGTCGCTCTGCGCACCCGGCCCCGCCCCTCCGGTCCCATCCCCACCCAGCCGCAGCCGCTGCCCGGCTACGACGAGCAGCACGCGCACGTGCCGCAGCAGGCCGTCACCTGGGGGACGCCGGCCCCGGCGGGACAGCAGCAGTGGCAGGGCGGGCACCAGGATCCGTACCAGCAGCAGGGCTACGACCCCCACCAGCACCAGGGCGGCTATGTGGACCCCTCCTGGCAGCACGGCAACGGCCAGGGGAACGGACAGGGCTGGTAGGCCCCACGCACGCAAGCAGAAGGAGGGGCGGCCTCGGGGCCGCCCCTCCTTCTCGTTCACGCGTCGGCGTGCCTCACGTGTAGGAGGCCATCGCCTCCTCGACCGTGAGCACCGGGATGCCCCGGTCGTCGATCGCCTTCATCAGCGCGCCGAGGCCGGCCTTGCCGATCTCCGTGCTGGTCGCCGGAGCGCCCTCGACGACCTTGTGCAGGCACAGGATGAGCCAGTCGGCGCTGTTCACACAGCGGTCGAGCCGGCCGCCCGCGCCCGTCACCTTCGTGAGCGCCGTACCGCCGATGCCGGTGCCGTCGTTGATGCCGGTCAGCGCCTTGAGGCGGTACGGCATCGCCGGGGCGAAGGACTCGATGGTCTCGGAGATGATCGACCGGGCCGTGGTGAAGTGACGGCTCGCGATCTGGTCCACCGGAACGCCGTCCGTCGTCTTCTGGAACGCCCCGTGCGGGTAGGCGAAATGCTCGCTGGTGAAGCCGTTGCCCACCATCCACTCGCGCAGCTTGCGGAAGTCGTCGTCCGCCTGTTCCGCGGTCAGCTTGGGATAGCTGGCGGTGTGGGTGGCGTTCGCGTAGGAGTGCCCGGCCATCTCCCAGCCCGAGAAGTTCTGCATCGAGCGCATCTGGTCGATCGTCAGGAAGCTGCCCGTGCCGATCGCGTCGGCGATGTTGTAGACCGTGCCCGAGTAGCCGAACTGGTCCATCACCGGCCGGGCCAGGTCGTGGATCGACTTGTGGGAGTCGTCGAAGGTGATGGAGACGACGCCCTTCGGGAAGACCGAGACGGTGTCCGGTATCAGCTCGACGGCCTGCAGCCGGTAGGTCACCGGCCCGCCCGCGTTGTCGTACACGGCGAACGACATGTCGGTGAAGCCGGTCTTGGTGGACGGTGTGCCGGAGGCGGAGATCGAGTACGTGCCGGCCGCGCCGGTGACGTCGGCCCACTGCAGATGGACCGTCACCCACTCCCCGGACTGGACGTAGTTGGCCGCCGTCGTCGAATGGGAGTGCAGGGTCCAGGAGAAGTGGTTCGCGAGGGAGCCGCTGCCCAGGTAGAAGACCAGCTTGGACAGGTTGGTCACGTCCTCGACCCGCAGGACGAGCCTGATCATCTTGCCGGTCAGGTTCTGCGCCGTCATGCCGGTCTTGCGGACGTAGGACTGCTTGCCGGTGCCGTTGGTGGTGACCCGCACCGACTGTGTCCCGCGCACGAAGACGGACGTGTCGTTCGCCTCGGCCGACGCGGTGCCCGTGCCCCCCGGGGTCCAGCCGTGTGCGGCCTGGAACTGCTGGGACCAGGTGGCCCGGCGGTACTTGGGCCGGCGTCCCGAGGGGGCGTAGGACGGGGGCGTGGTGAGGCCGCCGATGGCCGCCTCGGCCGGGGCGGCCGCGGGCTGGGCCGCCACCCTGCCCACCCACGCACCGGCGCCTGCCATCGCGACGCCTCCCGTGCCGCCCATGAGCAGCGCGGAGCGTCGGCTCAGCGGACGGGACCAGACACGGGGTTGCTCTCTGCTCAACGCGTCTCCTGGACGGTGTCGAAGTAGTTCATGCCGTTGTCGCTGTATTCCTTGACGGCGGCATTGACGTCCTTGTCGGACAGGACGTCGTTGGCGTTGTAGTACAGCCAGTCCACCTGCATGTCCCAGGCGCGGTCACCCTTGAACGGCAGGTCGACGAACCAGTGGTTGAAGTTGATGGACATACCCGCGCGCGGGGCGTACTTGCCGCTGCTGCTGAACAGCTTCTTGCCGTCCATGCGGTAGGTCACCACGTCGTCCTTGACCGTGATCATCATGGTGTGCCAGCCGGCCAGGCTCTTGTTCGTCGTGGTGTAGACGCGGTCGTTGGTCTCGTGGTCGTACCAGCTCACCGTGTCGAGCTTGGGGCCGAGCCGGCCCCAACCGCCGTTCGGCAGGTACTCGTTGTCCAGTTCGCTGTACGTCTTCCCGCTGCCGCCGATGGTGTAGAAGGTCTGGTTGACGTGGTCGCCGCCCTCGCCGTCGGTGGGGTCGTCGGAGAAGTGGATGCGGGCGGCGTAGGTGCCCTCGCGGAACTCGCGGCGCGCGGTGCCGAGGCTCGCCTGCTCGGTGCCGGACTTGGTGCCGTCCGTGGCGGCGCGCAGGTTGAGCACCTGGCCGTCGCCGAGGGCGTCCTTCCCGGCGGGGAAGGTGACCCCGTCGGCCGTCCAGGTGTCGTCGATGCCCGGTCCGCCCTTGCTGGAGCGCACCAGCCAGCCGTGCTTGAACAGCGCGGGGTCCTTGGCGCCGACGTAGTGGAAGTTGTCGAACAGCACGCCCGCGGGGGCGGCCGGCACCGGAGCGGGCGCGGCCTCCGCCTTCGCCGAGGCCTGCTTCTCGTCGCCGCCGTCCGGCTCGTCGCCCCAGGCGAGGACGCCCCGCTTGTACGCGGTGACCGTCTTCGACTCCTTGTAGGTCGACTTCTCGGCGTCGAAGGAGCGGTCGTTGGCCTGCGCCAGCTTCTCGTGGTCGGTGCGGTACAGCTGGACGTCGATGCCCTTGCTGTTCACGCCGGGCTTCAGCGTGCCCGCGTCCTTCGTGAACCGCAGTTCCAGGTAGTGGTCGGCCTTCTCGGCGGACTTGTCGAGCTTCGTCACCGTCCCGGCGATGTTCGAGCAGCCGACGGCGGCCTGGACGCAGTTGTAGGCGTACGAGGAGGTGGTGTCCGCGGTGAAGTAGTACCGGAGCGTCACGTCGCTCAGCGGAAGCGGCTTCTTCGACTCGTTGAGGATCTCGAGGGACGGCTCGGCCGCGGCCGCGGTGGCCGGCGTCTCGGTCCGGTACCGGACCACGAGTTCCGGCGGCTCGGGATTCGCGGCCTTCCAGACGGGATACAGTGCCGTGGCACCGGCGGCGACCACACATACCAGGAGGAGGAGCCTGATCTTGGGCCAAACCCGACGTCGGGGTGTACGGCGGCGGGTTGACGCCACGGGAGGCTCCTTCGCGCTACACCGGTCGGCTCGTGGGTCAGAACCGTCAGTGCAATGTAAACAAGTGGTCGGATTGTGTGAGGATCCTATCCGCAGAGGCATGCGAAAGGGGGCGGAGCGCACGGATCGTTACCGTGCACCCCACCCCCCTCAGGGGTAACGCGTTACGCCGGGACGCTCGCCACGCCGGGAGCCAGGAACGGCCTCCCGTTCACCCGCTGGGAGACGCCCTCGCGGTCCAGGTACGGCGTGATGCCGCCCAGGTGGAAGGGCCAGCCGGCACCCGTGATCAGGCAGAGGTCGATGTCCTGGGCCTCGGCGACGACGCCCTCGTCGAGCATGAGCCCGATCTCCTGCGCCACCGCGTCCAGGACGCGGTCCCGGACCTGCTCCTCGGTCAGGACGCTGTCGCCCTGCTTGAGCAGCGCGGCGACCTCGGGGTCCAGCTCCGGCTTGAACCCGTTCTCTGCGGAGTAGACGTAGAAGCCGCGCTTGCCCGCCTTGACGACGGCCGCGAGGTTCGGGGAGACCGTGAAGCGGTCCGGGAAGGCCCGGTTGAGGGTCTCGGACACGTGCAGACCGATCGCGGGACCGACCAGCTCCAGGAGCACGAGCGGGGACATCGGCAGACCGAGCGGCTCGACGGCCTTCTCGGCGACCTCGACCGGCGTGCCCTCGTCGATGACGTTCTGGATCTCGCCCATGAAGCGGGTGAGGATGCGGTTCACGACGAACGCCGGGGCGTCCTTCACCAGAACCGCCGTCTTCTTCAGCTTCTTGGCGACGCCGAACGCGGTGGCGAGGGAGGCGTCGTCGGTCTGCTCGCCGCGGACGATCTCCAGCAGCGGGAGGATCGCGACCGGGTTGAAGAAGTGGAAGCCGACGACCCGCTCCGGGTTCTTCAGCTTCGACGCCATCTCGGTGACCGACAGCGAGGAGGTGTTGGTGGCGAGGATCGCGTGCGCCGGGGCGACCGCCTCGACCTCCGCGAACACCTGCTGCTTGACACCGATCTCCTCGAACACGGCCTCGATGATGAAGTCCGCGTCCGAGAAGCCCTCGGCCTTGTCCAGCACACCCGAGACCAGCGCCTTGAGGCGGTTGGCCTTGTCCTGGTTGACACGGCCCTTGCCGAGCAGCTTGTCGATCTCGGCGTGGACGTAGCCCACACCCTTGTCGACCCGCTCCTGGTCGATGTCGGTCAGCACGACCGGCACCTCCAGGCGGCGCAGGAACAGCAGCGCGAGCTGCGAGGCCATCAGACCGGCGCCGACGACACCGACCTTGGTGACCGGGCGTGCCAGCGACTTGTCCGGCGCGCCGGCCGGGCGCTTGGCGCGCTTCTGGACCAGGTTGAACGCGTAGATGCCGGAGCGCAGCTCGCCACCCATGATCAGGTCGGCGAGGGCCTTGTCCTCGGCGTCGAAGCCCTGCTGGAGGTCGCCGTTCTTGGCGGCGGCGATGATGTCGAGGGCGCGGTAGGCGGCCGGAGCGGCCCCGTGCACCTTGCTGTCCGCGATGAAGCGGCCCTTGGCGACGGCCTGGTCCCAGGCCTCGCCGCGGTCGATCACCGGGCGGTCGATGACGATCTCGCCCTTGAGGACGGACGCCGTCCACAGCAGCGACTGCTCCAGGAAGTCCGCGCCCTCGAACAGGGCGTCGGCGATGCCCAGCTCGTAGACCTGCGCGCCCTTGAGCTGCTTGTTCTGGTTGAGCGAGTTCTCGATGATCACCGAGACGGCCTTGTCGGCGCCGATCAGGTTCGGCAGGATCGTGCAGCCGCCCCAGCCCGGTACCAGACCGAGGAAGACCTCGGGGAGCGAGAAGGCGGGCAGGGCCGCGGACACCGTGCGGTACGCGCAGTGCAGGCCGACCTCGACGCCGCCGCCCATGGCCGCGCCGTTGTAGTACGCGAAGGTCGGGACCCCGAGACCGGACAGCCGCTTGAAGACCTCGTGGCCGCCCTTGCCGATGGCGAGCGCGTCCTTGTGCTCCTTCAGCAGCTCGACGCCCTTGAGGTCGGCGCCGACCGCGAAGATGAACGGCTTGCCGGTGATGCCGACACCGACGATCTCGCCGGCCGCGGCCTCCTTCTCGACCTGGTCGATCGCGGTGCTCAGGTTCGCGAGTGACTGCGGGCCGAAGGTGGTCGGCTTGGTGTGGTCGAAGCCGTTGTCGAGGGTGATCAGGGCGAACCGGCCCGCACCGAACGGCAGGTCGAGGTGGCGTACGTGCGCGGACGTCACGACCTCGTCGGGGAACAGCTCGGCCGCTCCCTTGAGGAGTTCAGCGGTGCTCACTTGTCGCCTCCGGCGTCCTTGTGGTGCGGGTTCTCCCAGATCACCGTGGCGCCCATGCCGAAGCCGACGCACATGGTGGTGAGGCCGTAACGGACCTCCGGCTGCTCCTCGAACTGGCGGGCCAGCTGCGTCATCAGACGGACGCCGGAGGAGGCGAGCGGGTGACCGTAGGCGATCGCGCCGCCGTACTGGTTGACGCGCGCGTCGTCGTCCGCGATGCCGTAGTGCTCCAGGAAGGCGAGCACCTGGACCGCGAAGGCCTCGTTGATCTCGAAGAGGTTGATGTCCTCGATCGACAGGCCCGCCTTGGCGAGGGCCTTCTCGGTGGCCGGGATCGGGCCGTAGCCCATGACCTCCGGCTCGACGCCCGCGAAGGCGTACGAGACCAGGCGCATCTTGACCGGCAGGCCGTGCTCGCGGGCGAAGTCCTCGCTCGCGATGATCGACGCGGTGGCGCCGTCGTTGAGACCGGCCGCGTTGCCGGCGGTGACCCGGCCGTGCACACGGAACGGGGTCTTCAGACCGGAGAGGTTCTCCAGGGTGGTGCCCGGGCGCATCGGCTCGTCGGCGGTGACCAGGCCCCAGCCCGTCTCACCGGCCTCGGCGTTGGTGCGGCGCACCGAGATCGGCACCAGGTCGGCCTGGATCTTGCCGTTGGCGTACGCCTTGGCGGCCTTCTCCTGCGAACGCACCGCGTACTCGTCGGCGCGCTGCTTGGTGATCGTGGGGTAGCGGTCGTGCAGGTTCTCGGCGGTCATCCCCATGAACAGGGCGGACTCGTCGACCAGCTTCTCGCTGACGAACCGCGGGTTCGGGTCCACGCCCTCGCCCATGGGGTGGCGGCCCATGTGCTCGACACCACCGGCGATGACGGCGTCGTACGCGCCGAAGGCGATGGAGCCCGCGGTGGTGGTGACGGCCGTGAGGGCACCGGCGCACATGCGGTCGATCGAGTAGCCGGGGACGGACTGCGGCAGCCCGGCCAGGATTCCGGCCGTGCGGCCCAGCGTCAGACCCTGGTCGCCGATCTGCGTGGTCGCCGCGATGGCGACCTCGTCGATCTTCTTCGGGTCGAGACCGGGGTTGCGGCGCAGCAGCTCCCGGATCGCCTTCACGACAAGGTCGTCGGCACGGGTCTCGTGGTAGATGCCCTTCGGGCCCGCCTTGCCGAACGGGGTACGGACGCCGTCTACGAAGACGACGTCCCTGACGGTACGAGGCACGATGGCTCTCCTCCAGGGTGCGGGACGGCTCTACTGCTGCGATGCGCTGAGCGCGCGCTCAGAACCCATGCTACTTGTGGGTAACCAGGCTGCCCAGTCCCCCCGCCCCAAGCGGCGAACGTCACACCTTCGGAGGAGCCGTCGAGCCCCGCGGAGTCAGCACCGGAGTCGGCACCGGATGCGAGCCCGGACCCTCTCCCGTGATCTCCCCGAACAGCGTCCGAGCCGCCTCGGCCCCGAATCCGTGCACGTCATGGCTCATCGCCGAGAGGGGCGGATGCGTGATCCGGCACAGCTGGGAGTCGTCCCAGGCGAGCAGGGAGACGTCGTCCGGCACGCTCAGACCCATCTCCGCCGCCACCGACAGCCCCGCCACCGCCATGATGTCGTTGTCGTACACGATGGCCGTCGGCCGGTCGGGGGCCGCCGCCGTCAGCAGCGAGCGCGTCGCACGGGCCCCCGCCTCCCCGGAGTAGTCCGTGGCCACCTGCCAGGCCCCGGCCAGCTCCAGGGCGCGGGCCGCCTGGTCGAAGGCGGCGGTCCGCATGGCGGTGTGTCCGAGGGCCGCCGCGCCCCCCACCCGGGCGATCCGCCGGTGCCCGAGCGCGGCGAGGTAGCGCACCGCCTCCGTCACGGCGGTGGCGTCCTCGGTCCACACCGAGGTGAGACTGCCGGTCAGCGACGGGTGCCCGACCGCGACCACCGGCATCCCGAGCCGCTCGACCGCCGCCACCCGCGGGTCGTCCGCGCGGAAGTCCACGAGGATCGACCCGCCGATCTGTCGCCCCCGCCACCAGGACTCCTGCAGTCCGACCTCCTCCTCCAGACTCCGGACGAGCCGCAGCAGCAGCGAGCAGGAATGCTCGGTCAGGACGCTCTCCACCCCCGACACGAACTCCATGTAGAAGGGTTCGAGCCCGAGCAGCCGGGCCGGCCGGCAGATCGCCAGCCCCACCACGTCCACCCGCGAGCCGGCCAGCGTCCGCGCGGTCGGACTCGGCGCCCACCCCAGCTCCCGCGCGGCCCGGAAGATCCGGTCCCGGGTCGCCTCCGCCAGCCCCGGCTTGTGGTTGAAGGCGAGGGACACGGCACCCTTGGACACGCCGGCGCGCGCGGCGACGTCCTTGATGGTGACGCGGGGGGGCGGCGTTGCCGTCATCGGCCGGGCTCCATGCAGTACAGGGCTGAACGCGCCTTCTCGGCATCCGGAGTCTGCCAGCCGCGCACCCCGATGGTGACCCGTTCGCCGGGCAGCAGCGTGACCAGCCCCCGGTCGGCCCGCGCCGCCGGATCCAGCCGGTCGGCCTGGAGCAGCAGGTCCCGTACGAGGGTGTGGGCCGTCACCTCGATCCCGCCCGGCACGAGCGCGACCTCGAACTCGGGCTGCGGATACGGCACTTCGCGATCCGGCACCGGGAAGTACCCGGCGCGCAACCCGTCCGCGTCCGCGACCAGGAACTCCTTGGGCCCGACGGGCTCCAGCTCGCGCGGAACCGCGACATCGGCGACGGACCGCCGCCCGGCGCCGAACTCCACCCGGGCCGAGCCGGTCACGCCACCCTCGACGGACATCCGGCGCAGCACCAGCGTGCCCGTCCACTCCTCGGCCGACTGGTTCACGGCGGCCGCCACCAGTCCCCGCTCCCGGACCTGGAGGGTGAGCAGCCGGTCCGCGTACACCCGCCGCAGCTCGTGGTACAGCGGCTTCTCGCGCCCGTCCCCGTCGATCGCCGCCCACGAGGTGACCGGCCAGCAGTCGTTGAGCTGCCAGACCACCGTGCCCGCGCACACCGGCCAGTGCGAGCGCCAGTGCTCGATCCCGGCGGCGACCGCACGCGCCTGGTTGACCTGCATGAGGTAGTGCCAGCGGTCGAAGTCCCCTTCGGGCACAACGAAGTGACGTGCCAGGCCCCTCTCCAGCTTGCCGTTGCCGTCGTCCGCCTTCTGGTGGTGCAGCATGCCGGGGGAGTCGGACGCCAGTTCCTCGCCCGGCAGCGCCCGCCGCAGCGTGGCGTGGGCGGGCGGCGCCTGCCAGCCGAACTCCGCGACGAAACGCGGCACGTTCGCGCGGTACTCCGCGTAGTCCTCCCGGTTCCACACCTCCCACGAGTGGTGGGTGCCGTGGTCCGGGTCGTTCGGGTGCTGCTCCCACGACCCGGACCACGGGCTGCCCGCCGTGTACGGCCGTGTCGGGTCCAGCTCGGCCACCACCCGCGGCAGGACGCCGAGGTAGTACCCCTCGCCCCAGGAGTCCCCGGCCAGCCGTTCCTCCCAGCCCCAGTCCCGGAACCCCCACAGGTTCTCGTTGTTGCCGTTCCACAGCACCAGCGAGGGATGCGGCATCAGCCGTACGACGTTCTCGCGCGTCTCCGCCTCGACCTCGCCCCGCAGCGGCTGCTCCTCCGGGTAGGCCGCGCACGCGAAGGGGAAGTCCTGCCAGACCAGCAGCCCGAATTCGTCACAGGCGTCGTAGAAGTCCTCGCTCTCGTAGATCCCGCCGCCCCACACCCGCACGAGGTCCACGCCGGCGTCGGCCGCCTGCCGCAGCCGCTCCCGGTACCGGTCCCGGCCGATCCGGGACGGGAACACGTCGTCCGGGATCCAGTTCACGCCCCGCGCGAAGAGCCGCTCGCCGTTGACGACGAAGGTGAACCCGCTGCCGTGCGCGTCGGGCTCGCGGTCCAGCTCGATGGTTCGGAAGCCGATCCGGCGCCGCCACACGTCCAGCGTGCGGTCCTCGTGCACGAGCGCCAACTCGACGTCGTACAGGGGCTGTTCGCCGTACCCGTGCGGCCACCACAACCGCACGTCCGGCACCTGAAGCCGTACGACTGACTGCGTCCCGTCGATCCGGGCGCGCGCCCGGACCCCGCCGACCGTCGCCTCCACCCAGAGCTCGGCCTCGACCCGGGACCGCTCGACGTCCACCCGCAACTCGACCCGTCCCAGGCCGTCCTCGACGGTCACCAGGGGCCGTACGCGCGCGACTCTGGCCGTCGACCACCGCTCCACCCGGACCGGCCGCCAGATCCCGGCCGTCACCAGGGTCGGACCCCAGTCCCAGCCGAAGGAGCAGGCCATCTTGCGGAGGTACTGGTAGGGCTCGGCGTAGGCGGCGGGCCGCTCGCCCAGCTTCCCGCGCACGGCCTCCGCCTCGGCGTAGGCGGAGGCGAACCGCACCGACAGCCGCCCGCCGAGCCCGGTCACGTCGAAGCGGTACGAGCGGTGCATGTTCCTCGTCCGGCCCAGGAGCCGGCCGTCGAGCCGGATCTCGGCCGCGGTGTCCAGACCGTCGAAGACGAGGTCGGTCTGCTCGTGGCCGTTCGCCGCCGCGAGCTCCGTCTCGTACGTCCACTCCCGCCGCCCCACCCACGCGACCTCGGTCTCGCCCAGCCCGAGCAGGGGATCCGGGATCACCCCGGCGGCCAGCAGATCGGTGTGCACGCAGCCCGGCACCGAGGCCGGGAGGGCATTCCCCTCGTGCTTCAGGGTCCAGCCCTCGGTGAGCGGTGTGGCCTCCAGCATCCGCACTCCTAAACCGTTTCAGTCGAGCAGGCGTTCACATCGTCGCAGCCTTGGCGAAATAGAGACTTTACCGGTTAAGAAAGCGCTGACAGAGTGCCGAATCAGCCAACCCAGCAACCCGCACGTGCTCTTCCGTCCCTGGAACGTCCCTAGAACGGAGCTGATGCACATGAACCGCCGTCACATCCTCGCCATGGTCGTGGGAGCCGCCCTGCTGGTCCCCGGTTGCACGGGCACCGGAGGCGCCTCGAAGGGCGCCGACGCCAAAGCGCCCGACGACCCGTCGAAGGTCACCGGAACCATCAAGGTCCTCACCCAGCGCACCGATCTCGTCACCGACGGCACGATGAAGAAGTACGCCGCCGAGTTCAACAAGACGTATCCGAAGGTCAAGGTCGAGTTCGAGGCCCTCACGAACTACGAGACCGAAGTCAAGATCCGTATGAACACGGAGAACTACGGCGATGTGCTGATGATCCCCGCGGTCATCAAGAAGGACGACTACCCGAGGTTCTTCGCCTCGCTCGGCACCGAGGCGGAGCGCGGCAAGAAGTACCTGTTCACCGACTACACCACCGTCGACGGCAAGGTCTACGGCCAGAGCCCGATCGGCGTGATCCCCGGCTTCCTCTACAACAAGAAGGTCTGGCAGGAGGCCGGCGTCACCGAATGGCCCACCACCCCGGCCGAGTTCCTCACCGCCCTCAAGGCGATCAAGTCCAAGACGGAGGCGGTGCCGTACTACACCAACTTCGCCGCCCAGTGGCCGCTGTCGCAGTGGACGTCCGTCAACGGATCGGTCAGCTGCGACCCCCAGGCGTCGACGAAGCTCGCCGAGGGCGACCCGTGGGCCGAGGGCGCCGACCTGCGCGTCGGCGACAAGCTCCTGTACGACACCGTGCGCGAGGGCCTGATCGAGAAGGACCCGACCACCACCAACTGGGAGGAGTCCAAGCCCCGGCTGGCGAAGGGCGACCTCGCCACGCAGTGGCTCGGCACCTGGGCCATCATCCAGTTCCAGGACGCCGCCCGGCAGGCCGGGGCCGACCCCGACGACATCGGGTTCATGCCCTTCCCGTCCCAGGTCGACGGCAAGTTCTGCGCGGTGGTCGCGCCCGACTACAACCAGGCCGTCAACGTCCACTCCAAGAACAAGCCGGCCGCCCGCGCCTGGATCGACTGGTTCACCGACAAGTCCGGCTACGACAAGGACAACCTGGCCATCTCGCCCCTCAAGGACGCACCGCTGCCCGAGGTGCTGAAGCCGTACGAGGACGAGGGCGTGAAGCTCATCGAGCTGGACGACAGCGCGGGAGCCAAGGTCAAGCAGATCGACAACCAGTCCGAGGTCGGCATCTACGCCCCCGAGTACCGCCAGAACCTCGTCGACCTCGCCCGCGGCGCCAAGAAGGGCAGCCTGGACGACTTCTTCGCCGACCTCAGCAAGCGCTGGACCGAGACGCAGCAGACGCTGGGGTCCTGATGACGGACACCACCCAGAAGGCGACCGTGAAGGCCGTCACGGGGGCGGCGGCCGCCGCCCCCGCCCCGGCCCCCGCACCACGCAGGACGCGCATGTGGCGCGGAGTGACGCCCTGGCTCTTCCTGATCGCCCCGCTCGCCCTGCTGGTCACCTTCACCTACGCGCCGATCGCCAACATGCTCGCGTACAGCTTCACCGACTGGGACGGCGTGAGCCCCGAACTGCAGTACACGGGCGCCGAGAACTACACGGAGATCTTCACCAGGGAGGACCTCTTCCAGGTCTTCTTCGTCAGCGGCTACTACCTCGTCGCCTCCGCCGTCCAGATCGTCGCCGCGCTCTACTTCGCGACGGTCCTCAGCTTCAACGTCCGCTTCCGGAACTTCTTCAAGGGCGTGCTCTTCTTCCCGTACCTGATCAACGGGGTCGCGATCGGCTTCGTCTTCCTCTACTTCTTCCAGGACGGCGGCACCCTCGACTCGGTCCTGTCCCTCTTCGGTTACCACACGGACCACGCCTGGCTCGGCACGCCGGTCTCCGCGAACACCTCCCTGGCCGGCGTCTCCATCTGGCGCTACATGGGCCTGAACTTCGTGCTGTTCCTCGGCGCGATCCAGTCCATCCCCGGCGAGCTCTACGAGGCGGCCGAACTGGACGGCGCGAACCGCTGGCACCAGTTCCGCTACATCATCGCGCCCGGCATCAAGCCGGTCCTCACCCTGACGGTGATCCTGTCCATCTCCGGCTCGCTGTCCGCCTTCGAGATCCCGTACATCATGACCGGCGGGGCGACCGGCACCGAGACCTTCGTGATCCAGACGCTGAACCTGGCCTTCCGCTTCAACAAGACGGGGCTCGCCTCGGCCGCCGCGGTCGTGCTGCTGCTGATCATCCTGCTGGTGACCTGGGTGCAGCGCCGCCTCGTCCCCGACGACAAGGTGGACCTCGCATGACGCGCCGCAGTGTGGCCCGCACGCTCGTGTACCTCTCGCTGATCGCCGCGACAGCCCTCGTCCTGCTCCCGCTCGGCGTGGTTCTGCTGACCTCCCTCAAGTCCTCGAAGGAGATGGCGAACGGCAGCGGCGCGCTCTCGCTCCCGGACAGCCTGTTCAACGTCGACAACTACGTGACGGCGTTCCAGGACGGCCGCATGCTCTCGGCGTTCGCCAACACCGCGATCATCCTGATCGTCGCCATCGGGGGCACGGTCCTCATCGGCTCGATGACCGCCTACGCCATCGACCGCTTCACCTTCCGCTTCAAGAAGCTGGTGGTCGCGCTCTTCCTGATCGCCGCGCTGGTCCCCGGGGTGACCACCCAGGTGGCGACCTTCCAGATCGTCAACAGCTTCGGCCTGTTCGACTCGCTGTGGGCGCCGATCGCGCTCTACATGGGCACGGACATCGTCTCGATCTACATCTTCCTGCAGTTCGTACGGTCCATCCCGATCTCCCTCGACGAATCGGCCCGCCTGGAGGGCGCCAACGCCTTCACGATCTACCGGAAGATCATCTTTCCGCTGCTCAAGCCCGCGATCGCGACGGTCGTCATCGTGAAGGGGATCACCGTCTACAACGACTTCTACATCCCCTTCCTCTACCTGCCCTCAGAAGATCTTGGCGTGATCTCGACGTCCCTGTTCCGCTTCCGCGGCCCCTACGGAGCCCACTGGGAGGTCATCTCGGCGGGAGCGGTCCTGGTGATCCTGCCCACGCTGATCGTGTTCCTGTCGCTGCAGAGGTTCATCTACAACGGCTTCATGAGAGGCGCGACGAGGTGACACGTCTTTAGGGGCGCGGGGAACTGCGCGAGCAATCACCGACGGCCGCCCGCCGCCGTACGAGAGATGCCCTACGGCGGCCAGGCGGACCGGGCTAGGCGGACAACGCGGCGACAAGAACCGGCGTCACCTGCTCGACCTGCCAGGCCCGCGCCCCGAACCCCGCGAGCGCAGCCCCCACGGACTCGGCGCTGACAACCGCCGGCGGCTCCCAGCAGACCCGCCGCACCGTGTCCGGCGTGATCAGGTTCTCCTGCGGCATGCTGAGCGCCTCGGCCAGCGCGGACACCGCGGCGCGCGCCGCCGACAGCCGCGCGGCAGCCTCCGGATCCTTGTCGGCCCAGGCCCGCGGCGGCGGCGGCCCCGTCACGGCCTGCCCCGGCTGCGGCAACTGAGCGTCGGGCAGGGCCTTGGCCCGGTCCACCGCGGCCTGCCACTGCTCCAGCTGGCGCCGACCCATGCGATGCCCGAACCCGTTCAGGGCGGCGAGTGCCTGCGCGTCGGCCGGAAGGGAGAGCGCGGCCTCCACGATGGCCGCGTCGCCGAGCACCTTGCCCGGCGACACGTCCCGGCGCTGGGCGATCCGGTCCCGGGTCTGCCACAGCTCCCGTACGACGGCCAGCTGCCGCCGCCTGCGCACCTTGTGCATGCCGGACGTCCGGCGCCACGGGTCCTTGCGGGGCTCCGGCGGCGGAGCCGAGGCGATCGCGTCGAACTCCTGGCGGGCCCACTCCAGCTTGCCCTGCCGGTCGAGCTCCTTCTCGAGCGCGTCCCGCAGGTCGACCAGCAGCTCCACGTCCAGGGCGGCGTACCGCAGCCACGGCTCGGGCAGCGGGCGGGTGGACCAGTCGACGGCCGAGTGGCCCTTCTCCAGGACGAAGCCCAGGACGCCCTCGACCATCGCGCCGAGACCCACCCGGGGGAACCCGGCGATCCGGCCGGCCAGCTCGGTGTCGAACAGCTGCGTCGGAACCATGCCTATTTCGCGGAGACACGGCAGGTCCTGGGTGGCCGCGTGCAGTACCCACTCGACGCCGGACAGGGCCTCGCCCAGGCCGGAGAGGTCAGGACAGGCCACGGGGTCGATCAGGGCCGTCCCCGCGCCCTCGCGGCGCAGCTGCACGAGATAGGCGCGCTGGCCGTAGCGGTAGCCGGACGCCCGCTCGGCGTCCACGGCGACGGGGCCGGAGCCGGCGGCGAAGGCGGCGATCACCTCGGCGAGCGTGTCCGCGTCGGTGACGACGGGCGGGATCCCTTCGCGCGGTTCGAGCAAAGGGATCGGCTCCGGACCCGGGTCAGGGCCCGGATCAGGGTTCGGCGCCTCCGTAGCAGAAGATCCGCCGTCGTCCGGAGGGGCGCCTCCGGTGGTTCGCAGTGTGCTGTCTGCTGCGGTGTCTTGGGCGTCGGTCACATGTCAAGGGTATCTGTGTATGGACAGCGCCCGCCGACGGAACGTTCCGTCGACGGGCGCCTGAGGGTCGTAAACCAGTCAGCTCGGTGAAAGATCCGGTTCACGACGGGTGGGGTGGTGGCAGCGGATCAGGGGCCGATCCGGTTCACGGCCGTGAAGGGTGGGGGTCAGTGGATGATGCCGGTCCGCAGGGCCACGGCGACCATTCCCGCGCGGTCTCCGGTGCCGAGCTTGCGGGCGATGCGGGCGAGGTGGCTCTTGACGGTCAGGGCGGACAGGCCCATCGAGACGCCGATGGCCTTGTTGGACTGGCCCTCCGCGACCAGTCGCAGCACCTCGACCTCGCGGCCGGACAGTTCGCGGTAGCCGCCCGGGTGGCTCGGGGCACCCGGGGGGCGGCGGTGCATACGGGCGGCGGCGGCTCCGATGGGGGCGGCACCGGGCCGGGTGGGGAGCCCGACGTTGGTGCGGGTGCCGGTGACGACGTAGCCCTTGACGCCGCCGGCCAGGGCGTTGCGTACGGCGCCGATGTCGTCGGCGGCGGAGAGGGCGAGGCCGTTGGGCCAGCCCGCGGCGCGGGTTTCCGACAGGAGGGTGAGGCCGGAGCCGTCGGGCAGATGGACGTCGGCGACGCAGATGTCGCGGGGGTTGCCGATGCGGGGACGAGCCTCCGCGATGGACGAGGCCTCGATGACGTCGCGCACACCGAGCGCCCACAGGTGGCGGGTGACGGTGGAGCGGACGCGCGGGTCGGCCACGACCACCATGGCGGTCGGCTTGTTCGGGCGGTAGGCGACCAGGCTTGCGGGCTGCTCGAGGAGAACGGACACCAGGCCTCCTGGGTGGGGGACGGGGCAGGTCACAGTCGTCTTCGGCACCAAACCCGTTTGGCTTTAGAGAATGATCACGATCTAGTGAGTAACAATCCGTGCAATTCGGACACGCGATCGATCATTCGAAGACCGAACGGCTTCGGTCTGCGTCGATACGCGGCCGAAAGTGGCCGTATCGACAAAGTGATTGCCAAAAATGCGCCGGCGAGCCGACGACGGAAACGGGTTCGGGTACAGGTCCGCGTACGGGTGCGGTACGGGTGCGGTACGGCTGTGCGTGCGGAGAGGTCAGCGCGACTGCGGGCCGCGCCGCTGCGGCAGGGTGACCACCGACGCGTCGCCCGGCCCGGCCGGCGGCAGGCCCGCGATCTGGGCCAGCAGGTCGCACCAGGAGGCCAGGTGCCCCGCCGTGTCCGGAACGCCGCCCAGGCCCTCGCGGGGCGTCCAGGAGGCGCGGATCTCGATCTGGGAGGCGGCCGGCCGTTCGGACAGGCCGCCGAAGTAGTGGGAGCTCGCCCGGGTGACGGTGCCGCTCGGCTCGCCACACGCCAGCCCACGCGCCGTGAGCGCACCGGTGAGCCACGACCAGCACACGTCGGGCAGCAGCGGATCGGCCGCCATCTCCGGCTCCAGCTCCGCGCGCACCAGCGTCACCAGCCGGAAGGTGCCCCGCCACGCGTCGTGGCCGGCCGGGTCGTGCAGCAGCACCAGCCGGCCGTCGGCCAGGTCCTCCTCGCCGTCGACCACGGCGGCCTCCAGCGCGTACGCGTAGGGCGCGAGCCGCTGCGGCGCGCGCGTCGGCTCGACCTCGACCTGCGGCCGGAGCCGCGCGGCCCTGAGCGCGTCGACAGCCGCCCGGAAGGGCAGCGGATCCGTCCCGCTCGTATGCAGGTCCTCCTCCTTCGCGTCGTCCATTCCGTCAGCGCCGTCCGACAGTCGTCCCTGAGCCGCAGCCATGCGGGGAAGATTAAGGGGAACGGGGGCCTCGTGCAGGGAGGACACCCTGTTGTCCGGTGTCGGGGTTGCCGTCCGGACCCCCTGCGGAGCCGTGCGAGACTTGCCCCGTGAGTGCCAACCAGAGCCCCGTGACGCCGCAGCAGCCGACCGCCACGTACGAGTCCGCCTTCCTCAGGGCCTGCCGGCGCGAGCCCGTGCCGCACACCCCCGTGTGGTTCATGCGGCAGGCCGGGCGCTCACTGCCGGAGTACCGCAAGGTGCGCGAGGGCATCCCGATGCTCGAGTCCTGCATGCGGCCCGAGCTGGTCACCGAGATCACCCTGCAGCCGGTGCGGCGGCACAACGTGGACGCGGCGATCTACTTCAGCGACATCGTCGTCCCGCTCAAGGCCATCGGCATCGACCTCGACATCAAGCCCGGCGTCGGCCCGGTCGTCGAGCGTCCGATCCGCACCCGCGAGGACCTCGCCCAGCTGCGTGACCTGACCCCCGAGGACGTCTCCTACGTCACCGAGGCGATCGGCCTTCTGACCCGCGAGCTCGGCGCCACCCCGCTCATCGGATTCGCCGGCGCGCCTTTCACCCTCGCGAGCTACCTCGTCGAGGGCGGCCCGTCGCGCACGTACGAGAACGCCAAGGCGATGATGTACGGCGACCCCCAGCTGTGGGCCGACCTGCTCGACCGCCTCGCGGACATCACGGCCGCCTTCCTCAAGGTGCAGATCGAGGCCGGCGCCTCCGCCGTCCAGCTCTTCGACTCCTGGGCCGGCGCGCTGGCTCCCGCGGACTACCGCCACTCGGTGCTGCCCGCCTCGGCGAAGGTGTTCCGCGCGGTCGAGGGCTACGGCGTCCCGCGCATCCACTTCGGCGTCGGCACGGGCGAGCTGCTGGGGCTCATGGGCGAGGCCGGCGCGGACGTCGTCGGCGTCGACTGGCGCGTCCCGCTCGACGAGGCCGTCCGCCGGGTCGGCCCCGGCAAGGCGCTCCAGGGCAACCTCGACCCGACCGTCCTGTTCGCCGGCACCGAGGCCGTCGAGACCAAGACCCGCGACATCCTGGACGCGGCGGCGGGCCTGGAAGGCCATGTCTTCAACCTCGGGCACGGCGTCATGCCGTCCACCGACCCGGACGCGCTGACCCGCCTCGTCGAGTACGTCCACACGCAGACCGCGCGCTGAGCCGCTCCGGTCTCACCAGGTGTGCCGGGGCCGTGCCCGCCTGCCGAAGAGCAGGCCGCGCGGTTCCGGTGGCGGGGGCGTGCCCGGCTTGAGCGGCCAGGCGAGCAGCATGCCCGCGAGGAAGCCGACGATGTGCGCCGCGTACGCCACCGTCCCGGCGGCGGACACACCCTCGCCGGACGAGTACACGGCCTGCAGCACGAACCAGAAGCCCAGCACCAGCCACGCCGGCAGCCTGAGCGGCAGGAAGACCAGGAACGGGACGAGGACCCACACCCTGGCCTTCGGATACAGCACGAGATAGGCGCCCAGGACCCCGGCGATCGCCCCCGACGCGCCGATCAGCGGGTCGGCCGAGTCGGCGTTGAGGAGCGCGAAGCCGTACGACGCCGCGTAGCCGCACACGACGTAGAACAGCGCGAACCGCACGTGCCCCATGCGGTCCTCGATGTTGTTGCCGAAGATCAGCAGGAAGAGCATGTTGCCCAGCAGGTGCAGCCAGCCGCCGTGCAGGAACATCGCCGTCAGGACGGACAGTTCGGGGGACTTGTCGTAACCCGGCGGGCCCACCACACAGCCGGCGCCCTGCGGGCCCACACCGACGTCGCCCGTCGGCACCACCCGCGGCAGCTGATGGTGGATCAACTCCTGCGGCACCGCCGCGTAGTGATCCAGGAACGCCTGGAGGTGGCACAGCTGGGCCAGGCTGCCGTCCCCGGCCGCGGAACCGGCGAGGCCCGGCATGAACAGGAACACGAGGACGTTCGCGGCGATCAGCGCGTACGTCACCACAGGAGTGCGACGCGCCGGGTTCACGTCATGGACGGGGATGACCACAAGGAAGTAGTGCCCCCGATGCGGACGGCGAATCGGTGAACGCCGCCCACCGCAGGTGCGTATGTCTCCTCAACCGCCCGCGGCACGGGGAAGGCGCTCGCGGGGACGACGTGAGGAACAGGCCATGAACGACCGAGTTACTCCTCCGATGCACGCCCTGCCGGACGGCGAGGCCGAGATCTCCTTGGTGGTGCGCCTGCCGTGGGAGGACGTGGCCCGGCTCGGCCAGGAGGCCGGCCGGCTGGCCGCCCAGATGCAGCGACCGGTAACCCTGGACGAGGCGGTGAGCAACCGGCTCCGGTCCGCCCGGGCCGCCGCGCACGCGAGGCCGGCGGGGGAGCAGCCTGCGGCCGTGACCAGCACCAGTGCGTCCGTGTCGTCCCTGCCGCCGCGGCCTCCGGCCGACCAGGCCCGGCAGGCCATCGAACGGATCAACGGTTCGGCGTAGAAGTTCCTTGCGGCGTAGCGGGCTTCACGAAGCCCGCACTTTCGCCACCGCCTTGCGGGCCGCGACCAGCACCGGATCCCACACCGGCGAGAACGGCGGTGCGTAGCCCAGGTCGAGGGCCGTCATCTGTTCCACCGTCATACCGGCCGTCAGGGCCACCGCGGCGATGTCTACCCGCTTGCCCGCCCCCTCCCTGCCCACGATCTGCACGCCGAGCAGCCGCCCCGTGCGGCGCTCGGCGAGCATTTTCACCGTCATGGAGGAGGCCCCCGGGTAGTAGCCCGCGCGGCTGGTCGACTCGACGGTGACGGACTCGAACTGCAGGCCCACCCTGCGCGCGTCCTTCTCGCGCAGGCCGGTGCGGGCGATCTCCAGGTCGCAGACCTTGCTGACCGCCGTGCCGACGACGCCGGGGAACGTGGCGTAGCCGCCGCCGGCGTTGGTGCCGATGACCTGGCCGTGCTTGTTGGCGTGGGTGCCCAGGGCGATGTGCCGTTCCTGGCCGGAGACCAGGTCCAGGACCTCGACGCAGTCGCCGCCGGCCCAGATGTCCTCGTGCCCCCGCACCCGCATCGCCAGGTCGGTCAGCAGCCCGCCGTGCGTGCCGAGCGGCAGCCCGGCGGCCTTCGCGAGGTCCGTCTCGGGGCGTACGCCGATGCCGAGCACGACCACGTCCGCCGGGTACTCGGCGTCGTCCGTGACCACCGCCCGCACGCGACCGGCGTCACCCGTCAGCAGTTTGGTCACCGCGGCGTCGTTGACCATGGTGACGCCCAGGCCCTCCATCGCCTCGTGCACCAGACGGCCCATGTCCGGGTCGAGCGTGGACATCGGCTCGCTGCCCCGGTTGACGACCGTCACCTCGTAGCCGCGGTTGATGAGCGCCTCGGCCATCTCGACGCCGATGTAACCCGCGCCGACGACCACCGCGCGTCGGCCACGCGTGCGTGCCAGCGTGTCCAGGAGCGCCTGCCCGTCGTCGAGGGTCTGGACGCCGTGGACGCCCGGAGCGTCGGCGCCGGGCATGTCCGGGCGGATCGGGCGCGCCCCGGTCGCGATCACGAGTTTGTCGTACGACGTCCAGGACTCGGCCCCGGAATCGACGTCACGCGCGCGTACCCGACGCCGTTCGACGTCGATCTCCGTGACCTCGGTGCGCATCCGCAGGTCGATGTCGCGGGCCCGGTGCTCCTCGGGCGTCCGGGCGATCAGCCGGTCCCTCTCGGTCACGTCGCCGCCCACCCAGTACGGAATCCCGCACGCCGAGTAGGACGTGAAGTGACCGCGCTCGAAGGCCACGATCTCCAGCTCGTCGGGCCCCTTCATGCGGCGGGCCTGCGACGCCGCGGACATGCCCGCGGCGTCGCCGCCGATCACCACCAGACGCTCGGCCCCAGGGCCCGTCCTACGGCTCGCTCCGCTCATGCTCATGCGAACACGCTACGGGGGCAGGGCATTTCGGTCTGCCGGGTTCTCCGGGCCGGATCAGTTCTCCTCGCCGCCCTCCCGAGGACCGGTGGGCTCCGGCGCGGTCCTCGCGGTCGGCAGCGGGCCGAGCGCGGTCGTCGCGGACGCCGTGGCGGGCCGGCGGGGCATCCGGGGCCGGACGAGACGCAGCCACACGAGGAGGATCAGCACGATGACCGCCGCGAACGGAAGCACCGCGGCGATCGCCACCACGATCCAGCGCAGCATCGTCACGAGGGTGTCCCAGCCGCCCGTCAGCGCGTCGAGGACCCCGGGATCCTCGTCCTCCTTCGGGGTCTCCTTCACCGGCGTCTCCGACAGGTTCAGGGTGATGGTCGCCAGGCCGGCGCGGTCCTTCAGCGACGCCTGCCGGGCCAGCAGCGACTCCAGGTCGGCCTGACGCGTGCTCAGCTCGCCCTCCAGCGTCACCACGTCGCTCAGCCTGGTCGCCTGGTCCATCAGCTCGCGGATCCGTGCCACGCTCGCGCGCTGCGAGGTGATGCGGCTCTCCACGTCGACGACCTGGTCGGTGACGTCCTGTGCCTTCGCCGTGCGCTCCAGGAGCTTGCCCGAGCCCTCCAGACCGGCGAGGACCTCCTCGTACTCCTCGACGGGCACCCGCAGCACCACGTGCGTCTGCTCGTGGCCGTCCTCGTCCCGGGTGGTGGTCTCGTTGCCGACGTAGCCGCCCGCGTTCTCGATGGTGGTACGGGCCTCGGCGAGAGACTTCGACACGTTCTTGACCTGCACGGTCAGGGAGGCGGTACGGATGATGTGGTTCGCGGAGATCTTGGGCGGGGCGGTCGCCTTCGCGCCGCCCGCGTCGCTGTCGCCGCGCGCGCTGTCCGCGGCGGCGCCAGGGGCGTCCGCCTTCTCCTCCGACAGGGCGGTGCCCCCGTCGGAATCGCTGGAGCCGGCGCCGGCGCTGCAGCCGGTCAGCACCAGGCCCGCGGCCAGCAGGACCCCGGCCAGTGTCCGGGCGGGTCGTACGGAACGTCGTGTGCGCATCTGCGTGTACCCCCGAGGGTTGTGACGACTGACGTTCCTTCGACGCCGGACCCGGCCCGGACGTTGGCGCGAAACGGTCCCGATGCGGTCACGGTCGGGACTCGTGCAGGACACCGGGCCGCCGCCGGCGTGTCAGTGGGGTCTGAGAAAGTGGGCACATGAGCGCAACGCGTACGGGCACCGGGCATGTCGTCGTCATCGGAGCCGGAATCGCGGGGCTGGCCGCCGCCGACCGGCTGGTGCGGCGCGGTGTGCGGGTGACCGTGCTGGAGGCGTCCGACCGGGTCGGCGGCAAGCTGCTGCCCGGCGAGATCGCGGGCGCGCGCGTCGACCTGGGCGCCGAGTCGATGCTCGCCCGCCGCCCCGAGGCCGTCGCCCTCGCCCGCGAGATCGGCCTCACCGACCGCCTCCAGGCTCCCGCCACCGCCACCGCCTCCCTGTGGACCCGCGGCGCCCTGCGCCCCATGCCCAAGGGACACGTCATGGGCGTCCCCGGCACCGCCGCCGCCCTGACCGGCGTGCTGTCCGACGAGGGCCTCGCACGCATCGAGCGCGACGCCGACCTGCCCCCCACGGAGGTCGGCGACGACGTGGCGGTCGGGGAGTACGTGGCGGCGCGGCTGGGCCGCGAGGTCGTCGACCGCCTCGTGGAGCCACTGCTCGGCGGGGTCTACGCGGGCGACGCGTACCGCATCTCGATGCGCTCGGCGGTCCCGCAGCTCTACCAGGCCGCGCGGACACACGACTCCCTGACGGAGGCGGTCCGCGACATCCAGGCCAGGGCCGCCGCCCACCAGCAGACCGGCCCGGTGTTCATGGGCATCGAGGGCGGCGTGGGCACCCTCCCGCTCGCCGTCGCCGAGTCGGTGCGGGAGCGCGGCGGCGAGATCCTGACCGGGATGCCGGTGACGGAACTGCGCAGGGTCACGCAGCCGGAGCCGGAAGGCGCGGCCGGACCGCATCCCGCCGACGGCCCGCGCTCACAGCCCCCCGGGACCTGGCGCGTCCTCGCCGGTGATCGTGCGCTGTACGCGGACGCCGTCGTCATCGCCGTGCCCGCCCCGGCCGCCGGCGCGCTGCTGCGCACCGAGTCCCCGGCGGCCGCCGCCGAGCTCACCGCCGTCGAGTACGCCTCCATGGCCCTGGTCACCCTCGCCTACCGCCGCGCCGGCCTCACCCTCCCCGAAGGCAGCGGCTTCCTCGTGCCGCCCGTCGACGGACGCACCATCAAGGCGTCGACCTTCGCCTCCCAGAAGTGGGGTTGGATCGCCGACGAGAACCCGGACCTGCTCGTCCTGCGCACCTCCGTCGGGCGGTACGGCGAGACGGAGATCCTCCAGCGCGAGGACACCGGTCTGGTCGAGGTCTCGCGGCACGACCTGCGAGCGGCCACCGGCCTGGACGCCACCCCCGTCGCCACCCGCGTCACCCGCTGGAACGACGGCCTGCCGCAGTACCCGGTCGGCCACCACGCGCGCGTGGCCCGCATCCGCGAGCACGTCGGCAAGCTGCCGGGCCTCGCGGTGTGCGGCGCGGTGTACGACGGTGTCGGCATCCCGGCGTGCATCGCGAGCGCCCACGCCGCCGTCGACCGGATCCAGGGTGACCTGCGAGGTGTGCAGGAGCTCACCGCCCACCCGGTGCGGAGTCCGCACGGAGGAGCAGGAGAATAAGGACCATGAGTGACGACGCCCCCACCACCGAGTCCGCCAGGATCCCGAACAAGGGCAAGCTGGCCAAGGACCTGAACGAGGTCATCCGCTACACCCTCTGGTCCGTCTTCAAGCTGAAGGACGTGCTCCCCGAGGACCGCGCGGGCTACGCCGACGAGGTCCAGGAGCTGTTCGACCAGCTCGCCGCCAAGGACGTGACGGTCCGCGGCACCTACGACGTCTCGGGCCTGCGCGCCGACGCCGACCTCATGATCTGGTGGCACGCCGAGACCGCCGACCAGCTGCAGGAGGCGTACAACCTCTTCCGCCGCACGAGGCTGGGCCGTGCCCTGGAGCCGGTGTGGTCGAACATGGCGCTGCACCGCCCCGCCGAGTTCAACCGCTCGCACATCCCGGCGTTCCTCGCCGACGAGACGCCGCGCAACTACATCAGTGTCTACCCCTTCGTGCGCTCCTACGACTGGTACCTGCTGCCCGACGAGGACCGCCGCCGCATGCTCGCCGACCACGGCAAGATGGCCCGCGGCTACCCGGACGTGCGCGCCAACACCGTCGCCTCGTTCTCCCTCGGCGACTACGAGTGGCTTCTCGCCTTCGAGGCCGACGAGCTGTACCGCATCGTCGACCTCATGCGCCACCTGCGCGCCTCCGAGGCGCGGATGCACGTGCGCGAAGAGGTGCCGTTCTACACGGGCCGTCGCAAGGACATCGGCGAGCTGGTCGCGGGCCTCGCCTGACCGGTGCGAGGGCTCGGCGCTCAGCGTGAGGCGGCCCTGGCGGCCGGCGCCTTTTGGGAGCCGGCCACCGGCCTCGGCTGCGGTTGTGGACGCGGGGCGCAGGCCGCGCGCCGCGCGGGGAGCCGGCCCTCCAGCAGGTACGCGTCCACGTGGCCGTTGACGCAGGGGTTCGGCCCGCCGGCGATGCCGTGCGTACCGGCGTCCCGTTCGGTCACCAGGACCGAACCCGACAGCCTCCGGTGCATCTCCAGGGCACCTTCGTACGGCGTGGCCGCGTCCCGCTCGGCGGCCAGGATCAGCGTCGGCGGCAGCTCACCCGGCCCGGTCCGCACGTCGAGGGGCTGCTGCCGGGGCGCCGGCCAGTAGGCGCACGGCAGGTTCGTCCACACGTTGTCCCAGGTCTCGAAGGGTGCCACGCGCGCGAGCCGCGTGTTGTCCCGGTCCCACACCCGCCATTCGGTCGGCCAGCGCGCGTCGTTGCACTCGACGGCCGTGTAGACCGCGTTCGCGTTCTCCGCCTCGGCCGCCGCCTCCGGGTGCGGACCGGCCTGCTGGATCAGCGGCTTCGGGTCGCCCTTCAGATAGGCCGACAGCGCCTGCGCGCGGTGCGGCCAGAGGTCGTCGTAGTACCCGGCCGACAGGAACGTCCCCTGCAGCTGCCCGGGCCCGACCTTGCCGCCGGCCGGCTCCGCGGCCAGCCGCGCCCGCGCCTTCTCGTAACTGCGCAGTACCTCCTCGGCGGTGTCGCCGAGCCCGTACACGTCGTCGTGCCGGGCGATCCACTCCCGCAGGTCCTCCCAGCGCCCCTCGAACGCGGCCGACTGGTCGAGGTTGTTGCGGTACCAGATCTGCTCGGGGTCCGGGTTCACCGCCGAGTCGAACACCATCCGCCGTACGTGCGAGGGGAACAGCGTGGCGTACAGCGCCCCGAAGTAGGTGCCGTACGACGCGCCCATGAACGTCAGCTTCTCCTCGCCCAGCGCGGCCCGCAGCACGTCCAGGTCACGGGCGTTGTTGAGGGAGGTGTAGTGCAAAAGCGCCTCGCCCGCCCGCTCGGCGCAGCCGCGCGCGTACGCCTTCGCCTGCGCGATGCGTTCCCTCTTGTACGACTCCGAGGGGTACGTCGGCGCCTGCGAGGGCGCCTTGAAGAACTGCTCAGGGTCCTTGCAGGACAGCGGCGCGGAACGGCCCACCCCGCGGGGGGCGTAGCCGACGAGGTCGTACGCCGCCGCGAGCCGCTTCCACTCGGGGAGCCCGCCGACCAGGGGGAAGGCCATGCCGGAGGCGCCCGGCCCGCCCGGGTTGTAGACGAGGGCGCCCTGTCGCGGCACCCGGCGTTTGCTGTTGTGCGGATCCTTGTGGGTGGCCGGGGCCCGGCTGACGGTCAGTCTGATCTGCCGGCCGTCGGGGTGCGCGTAGTCCAGCGGGACGGACACCGTGCCGCACAGCATGCCGCCGGGCAGGTCCTCCGCCTCGGGGCAGGTACCGAAGTCGATGCCCGCGGCCCGGGCCCGCGCGGCGGCCACCGTGGTCCCGCGCACCTCGGCCGCGCCCGGCACGGCCGGGGCGCCGTCGGCCGGCGCGGCGGCGAGCGTGGTCAGGAGCAAGGACCCGGCGGCCGAGTAGAGGGCGGGGGCTCTCATCGCGTATCCCTTCGGTGCACGGCAGCAACAAAAGGGATGTTTCGTTCGGTTGTGGGCGAAGGCAAGCACCGCCCGGCCGGTGTCGGACCCAATGCCTCCGTGCGCCCCCTGGGGACGGGCTATGCGCGCCAGTGCTGCTGCTCGCCGTGGGCGAAGGCGGCGCGCAGGTCCGGGTCGCCGATCGCGCGGATGCCGTGGACGGCGACGGAGGTGAGGTCCGTGCGGTCGTTCCCGCGGGCGCGCCTGGTCAGGGCACCGAGGAGCCGCTGGCCGGCCGGGGAGGCCCAGCGCGAGTAGGGGTGGACCTCGATCCGCGCGATGGCAAGGCAGCTCAGGGTGAGGGCGAGAGGCAGCCCGAACCAGAGGGCGACCAGGTGCCGGGGCATGTCCGACTGAGCCGGCGTCAGCAACGCGGTCGCGCCCAGCGCGACGACGGCCACCACGGCGAGCCGCACCTGACGGACCCCGGCCGCGACCCCCGCCCGGGCGCCGTCGGGCACGGCGAGCCCCGCGCTGACCAGCCGGTCGGCGACGCCGCGTACCGCGTCGGTGGCGGCGGCGGTGGCCCGTACCGGCGCGAGGGGGGACTGCCCCTCGGGGCCGATCGCCCCTATCACCGACCGCTCGATGTCGTCCCGGCCGCGCGGGTCGACGACGGTCGCCCAGCCGGTGTGGGCGAGCAGCAGCCGCCGCTGGCGCGCCATGGAGACGAGGGTCAGATCGGCGACCCGCCGGGGACCGCCGGACAGGAACGCGGCCTCGTACAGCGTCAGATCGTGTGCCCGGACCGGGTCCGCCTCGACGGCCGCCGCACGTACGGCGGCCAGGCACAGCCGCGTGCACGCCGTGCCGGCGGTGGCCCAGGCCAGCAGCAGGAGAAGCACCCAGAACATGTGGATTTTCTATGCGACCGGGTCCGGGCAGCGCCATGCCTTGTTCACAATCCGGACCGAGCGTTGCCGGTATGTGACGTTCCGGGGGTGTGCGGTCACTGATCCACGGAAGTCGGGGGACTGGTGGCGGGCGGGGGGAGCGGATAGCTCGGAGAGGCCGGTGGGGTCACCGGGATCGCTGGGCCCGGGTCGGCGGCCGTGCCGGGCGGCGCCGGTGAGTGGGTGAGCGGGGGAACGGAACCGGCGGCCATCTCCTGGGCGAGGGCGTCGAAGTCGACGTAGCCCGTGGCCTCCAGGACCTTGATGTGGTCCAGCACGGTCGTGTTCGCGTCGTCGGCGAGGGCCCGGACGAGGGAGTTGCGGGTGCCGGCGCGGACCTGGGCGACGACCGAGAACACCTTGCCGTGTGCCAGCCGCAGGATGTTGGCGAAGTCGCGGTCGTAGGTGACGCCCTGAGCCGCGGTCAGGGTCGTGAGCCACTGCCTCTGCTGCTCGTTGGGTTCGTTGGGCAGTTCGAGGCCGAGTTTGCCCGCGACGTCACGGACTCGTTCGTCCAGGAACATGTGCCCCTCGATGAGGTGCTGTCCTGCCGTCTTCACGGCCGGGGTGGTGCCCTTCTGCTGCGCCTGCTGTCCCGCGGGCAGCTCCCACAGGCCGGCCAGCCGGACCTTGGTGATGAACTCGCGGTCGAGCGCGGACAAGGGCCCGTACCTCGTCGACACGGTCTGGGCGTTCAGTACGTCCAGCCCCGTCCCGGAACGGTCGCCGTACGACCAGATCGGGAAGATCAGCGCCACGAGGGTCGCGGTCAGGCCGGTGATGATGAGCCCGGTGCCGGTGAAGATGCCTCTGCCGTTGACGGGGGGTCGGGGTCGCATGGTGCCTCCTGCTTGCGGCACCGCACGCTAGTGGGTTTCAGGTGCGGGGTTGACATGTTACTTCGGGGTCTACGTCAACTGCCGTACGGGGGCGAATGGCTGTATCGGGGGCGATGCGAGGTCAATGGGGGAGAGCGGTGGGCGGGCATAGGCGGATAAAGCTTGCGGAACGGCGCGCGCTTGCCGGGCTGCGGGCACGGGGTGTTAACCCCGGCACAGTCGGGGGCGAGGGGTGCGCGTAGTCGGGGGGAGGGGTGTGGCGTAGGCCGGTCGAGCGGCCGGCCGGTGCTGCGGCTGGAGCGGTGGGGTGCGCAGCCCGGCGAGAGCGGGGTGCCGCCCGCACCCACCCGTGCCGGCCTGCGGCACGACTGCCCGTGGGTTGACGGTGGCTGGGCGGTCGGGTGTGAGTGGGGTGCCGGCTTGCGGCACGACTGCCCGTGGGTTGACGGTGGCTGGGCGGTCGGATGCGAGTGGGGTGCCGGCGTGCGACGCGATTGCCGGCGGGCTGGCGGGCTGGGTTGTCCGTGGAGTGACGGGGTGCCGCCCGCGCCCGCCCGTACCGCCGTGCGGCGCGGTTGCCCGTGGGTTGGCGGGCTGGAGTGTCAGCGGCGCAGCAGGGCCCGGCGGGTGGCTCGGGCCAGCCGTACCGTCGGGCGGTGCGAGCGCGGTGCCGGTCCGGACCGCTCCAGCCACCACTCCCGCAGAGCCCGCCGCGCCGCCGCGTCCTGCGGGCGTCCGGCGAGCAGCAGGTGCTCGGCGAAGTCCAGGGCGTCACGGCGGTAGCCGCCGGTCATCGGGTGGCCGGGGGCGTAGGCGAGGAAGGCGGGACGGTAGGCGGTGCCGAGGATCCGCGGGAGTTCCGGGGCGACCTTGGCCACGACGTCCGCCCGCTTTCCGGCGAGGGCCCGGGCCTGTACGCCCAGCCGCACCCGGTCGAAGCCTTCCGGTACGGGAGTCCCCGCGACCAGCGCGGACAGCAGTGCCGTCTGGGGGAGGGCGAGGCGCTGGCGGGTGAGGTCGTCGGCGGCCGGAGCCGGCGCGGACAGGGCGTGGTCGGAGGGCGTCCGGGCGGGCGCGGCCTTCGCGCCGCCCTTCTCCAGGGCCTCCCCGATCGCCCTCAACTCCCTCTCCAGCTCTGCCGGTTCGGGGAAGTTCTCGTCCCGCTCCAGGAGAACCCCCGGCGGGGACACCCGGGACGCGAGGTCGGTCAGGATGTCCAGGACCGGGCGGGGGACGGGGTGGGCGTGACTGTCGTGCCAGACGCCGTCGCGTTCGAAGCCGCCGGCGACATGGACGTACGCGATGGCCTCCAACGGCAGTTCGGCGAACGCATCTGCCGGGTCCTCGCCGCGGTTGACGTGGTTGGTGTGCAGGTTCGCCACGTCGATCAGCAGGCGTACGCCGGTGCGGTCGGCCAGTTCGTACAGGAACTGTCCCTCGGTCATCTCCTCGCCGGGCCACGAGATGAGCGCGGCGATGTTCTCGACGGCGAGTGGCACCGGCAGCGCGTCCTGGGCGATACGGACGTTCTCGCACAGGACGTCGAGGGCGTCCCGGGTGCGCGGCACGGGCAGCAGGTGGCCGGCTTCCAGGCGCGGGGACGCCGTGAGCGGCCCGCCCGCCCGGACGAAGGCGATGTGCTCGGTGACCAGGGGCGAGCCCAGCGCCTGAGCGCGCTCGGCGAGGGCCGTCAGCCGCGCCTCGTCGGGGCGGTCCGCGCCGCCGAGGCCGAGCGAGACGCCGTGCGGGACCACCGTGACCCCGCGCTCGCGCAGCCGCAGCAGAGAGTCGGGGAGGTGTCCGGGGCACACGTTCTCGGCCACGACCTCGACCCAGTCGATGCCGGGCATGCGCTCGACGGCGTCCGCGATCTCGGGCCGCCAACCGATGCCCGTTCCCAGTCGCTTCATGGTCCCCTCCTCGGCTTCCTCCGGCTCCACGGAGCCGCCCCTCGGGCGTGACGGGGATATGGCCCCGCCACACGGACCCGAACCCCTTCGCCCGCTCCTTCAGAGCAACATTTGAGGTTCGGGACCGGTCTTTTGGCCATGCCGCGATCTGAACTCGGGTGGTGACGAGCAGGGTTGGTGATGGAGAAAATGTGAGAGTTCGGAGAATCATGACGGTGCATGAACCCGCGCCTCGGCGGCGCGGGCGCCCTCGGCTGGAGAGAACCGTCCGCTGGACAGCGGGCGGGGTCGCTCTGGCCATGGCCATCACCCTGCTGGACGTGGCGAGTTCGCCGGTGGCCGCGGCACCCCAAAGCGCTGACGCGCCGAAGAAGGCGACGGCGACCCAGGCGGCCGACATAGCCTCCGCCCGGGTCGCGGCGCGACTGTCCGGCAAGCGGGTGGAGGCGCTCTCCGAACGCACGGAGACGTCGACGACGTGGGTGAACAAGGACGGCAGCCTGACCTCGGAGTTCGCGGCCGGTCCGGTCCGGTTCCCGCCTTCGACCTCACCGTGAGCCGTACCGCCCACTCGCGCCGCCCCGAGGCCGGCGCGCAGCAGGAGGACCAGGCCGCGATCTTCGGATCGCAGTGGGTGTCGGGCTTCGAGGCGCAGCTGAACGAGTCGGAGTACACCCACCTGGAGAGGATCCCCGACACGGCCGTCAGCGTGGTCCTGGGCGACGACAGCCCGATCCATTTCACGGCCAACGCGGCCCGGACCGGCTGGATACCCGAGCCGGGCGCCGAGAAGATGGTGCTGAAGGGCAGCGTCAGCGGCACCTTCACCCTCTCCGACAGCTCCGGCACGGTGACCGAGTTCGCCAAGGCCGACCCGAAGGCCACCGCCTGGCAGGTCAAGAGCACCTTGTACGACGGGCTCTCCAACTCGACCACCACGGTCATGTCGGAGACGGTCACCGTGAACGAGAAGGCGCTGGCCCGGCCCACCCGGATCATTGCGCCGACCTCCGCCGCCACGGCGTCCGCCTGCGCGGCGGACCCGTCGACGAAGGGCTGCCGCCTGCTGGAGTACGTCTACGCGTCCTCCACGACGGCCACGTCCTCGGCGCTCGGGAACTTCAGCGGCCAGGTCCGTGAGATCCGGCTGTGGTCCACCGAGCCAGGAGCTTCCGCCGCCACGGCCAAGGCCGTGCAGGCGTACCAGTACGACGACGCCGGACGGCTTCGTCGCGCCTGGAACCCGCAGATCACCCCGTCCCTGGTGACCGAGTACGGCTACGACACCGCGGGGCGGATCACCTCTCTGACGCTCCCGGGGACTTCCGTGGACGTTCACCTACGGCAAGGCCGGCAACGACCCGGCGGCGGGCGAGGGCATGCTCCTGGTTCGCGAACACCCGACCGCCTGGCCGACGCCCAGCTGACCACCGTCGCCTACGACTGGGCGAAGGGCCTGCCCACGAAGGTCGTGCACAAGGCAGAACTGGCCGTGGACGATCTCGTGCGGGTGATCGCCTGTTTCCGCATCCGCATTCTGCGGACGGAATACGAGCACATCGTCGCGGCGGCCACGCAGCTCGACGCGTTGGACTCACTCGCCGAAGTCGGAGTCGACCGATTCGTCGCTGACTGAGACGCCTTACCGCGCGACACCGCGCGTGACGTCGGCCTCCGGGACCCCGCACGGGGCCTCGGAGGCCGACGTTGTCGTATGCGCGAAGGGGGTCAGTGCCGCAAGGCGCCGACGCGGTCGTAGCCCTCGACCGCGACCGTCAGCCCGGGGGCGATCTCGGTGAACCCCGCGTCCCGTACCAACGGCAGACCGCTCGTCGTCAGTTCGCCCCAGCGGCCGGGGTCGGCGGTGCGCACGGCCAGCGGGAAACCCGCGTCGCGCCATCCGGCCCGCTCCTCCTGCGACAGCTCCCACCAGGCGAGTTGGGCACCGTGTCCGGCCTGAGCCATCGCCTTGCCGGCCGACATGTCCAGGTCCGGGTTCATCCACAGCACGGGTACTCCGGCGTCTGCCTCCACCGGCGGTTCCGGATCGTCGAGATCGGTGCCGGAGACCTGGAGCCGGGCGAGGTCCTTGGGCCAGCCGTCCAACGGCACGGGCGGGAAGACCCGCACCTCGGCGGACCTGCCCGTGACGGTGACGCCGGGCAGCGCCTCGGCCCGCCGCCACTCGGCGCCGCGGGCCCGCCGCACGACCTTGCGGATCCGGGCGTCCTGCCATGCGTGGATCGCCTGCGCCCATTCCCCCTCCCCGAGGGACCGCTCGTCGCCGAGCATGACGAGCACGGCGCGGGCGGCGGTCTCCAGGGCGTCCGTGCGGGCCGGAGGGGCCCCTCGCTCGATACGGACGACGAGCGGCAGCACGTACTGCGGCGCGCTGTCGCGGGTGCCGGGCTCGGACCGGAAGGGGGTCTCGTTTTCGGGCGTCGACTCGTTGCTCACCCGTACAGTCTGCCAACCCGGACAGGGGAACCTACGCTGGACGTATGAGCGAGGACTACTGCACGATCCGCGAGGCGACGCCGCCGCCGAAGGCGGACGGCCCGCCGTACGCGGAGTGCGTGCTGTGCCAGAAGCCCACGGAGTATCCGGAGTCGTACAAGGGGATCACCCTGTGCGCGGTGTGCGAGTGGCAGGAGGCCCAGCGGACGGCCTGCTCGGGGTGAGCGCCGCGTCCCCGATCAGCTCGGACACCTTCACGAACCGGTATCCCCGCTTCCGCAGCTCGGGCACGACCGCCCGCACGGCCCGCTCGGTCGCCGGCGCCGCGCTGCGCGTGCAGTGCATGACGACGACCGACCCCGGCCGCACGCCCTCGAGCACCTGCCGGGTCACCGCCTCCGCGTCGGTGGCGAACGCGTCCCCGCTGACCACGTCCCACTGCACGGCCGTGATGCCGGCCGGCGTCAGCGCCTTCAGGGCCCGCCGGTCGTAGCACCCGCCGGGAAAACGGAAGTACGGCATCGGGTCCGGCACCCCGGCCCTGCGGAACGCGGCGTAGGCGCGTTCCACGTCCGCGCGCATCCGGTCCTCGGAGACGGTCGGCAGGCCGTAGCAGTCGTCGGTGAAGGCGTGGTGACTGTAGGAGTGGTTGGCGACCTCGAAGAGCGGGTCCCGGCCGATGGAGCGGGCCTGGGCCGGGTACTCCTCGGCCCACCGGCCCGTCATGAACACCGTCGCCGGCACGCTCAGCGCGCGCAGTGTCGCGATCAGCCGTGGATGGTCGAAGCGCTCGCCCGCCGCCGCCCGGGGCCCCTGGTCGGCCGTCATGTCGGCGTCGAAGGTGAGGGCGACGGTCTTGTCCGCGGTGCGGCGGGGGCCGTTCTCGAACACGGGCGTCAGACCGGCCGGGCCGGGCGCCAGCGTCGGGGGCCGGGAGGGGGCGGCCGATGGGGTGGCCGCGGAGGCGGAGACGGCGGGGCGGGGAGCCTGGAAGAGCTGGGAGGTGCCGCAGGCCGAGAGGGCGGCGCCGAGTGCGCAGGCGGCGGTGACGCGTCGTACCAGAGTGATCACCGTACGAAAGTATGGTGATCACTCTCGTGTCGGCGTCAGCGGCGCTGGAGTGTCACCCGCACAGCGCCTCGCCCGGTGCCCTGCTCAGATGTCCCGCTGCTCCAACGGCCGCGTCGCCGGTCCCTGGACCACCTTGCCGTCCGTGTCGAAGCGGGAGCCGTGGCAGGGGCACTCCCAGGCGCGCTCGGCGGCGTTGAACGCGACGAGGCAGCCCATGTGGGTGCAGCGCGGAGACAGGGCGTGCACATGGCCGCCCTCGTCCCGGTACACCGCGAGCCGCCCGCCCTCGGTGCGGACGACCGCGCCCTCGCCGCGCGGCAGCGCCTCGACCGGCGGCGGGGGCCGCAGCCGGTCGCCGACGAAGTGGCGCGCGACCTGCGCCTGGTGCTTCAGGAACGACGGGGCCTCGCGGACGGTCGAGCGCAGTCGGCGCGGGTCGTACAGCTCGCCCCACGCGCACTCCTGGCCGGTGATCAGTGCCGTGAGGAGGCGGCCCGCCATGATCCCGCCACTCATGCCCCAGCCGCCGAAACCGGTGGCGACATAGGTGTGGTGCGCGCCGGGGTGCATCGGGCCGACCAGCGGGACCGTGTCCGTGGGGTCGTTGTCCTGGGTGGCCCAGGCGTGCGTGAGGGTGACGTCGGGGAAGTGGTCGGCGGCCCAGTCGGCCAGGTGCTGGAAGCGGGCGCGGGTGTCACCGGTGCCGGGCTTGAAGTGCTCTCCGGTGACGACGAGCAGCCGGTCCTCGCCGTGCGGTGCCGTACGGACCGACCGCGTGCCCTCGTCCGGCGTGATGTACATGCCGTCCGGGTCCCGGTCGGCGCTCACGGTCCCGGCGACGACCAGCTCGCGGCGCGGGGAGAGCCGGGTGAACAGCAGGGCACGGTCGAAGACCGGGTAGTGCGTGGCGACCACGACGTCCCGGGCCCTCACCCGTGCCCCCGTGTCGGTGGTCAGCCGGCACGGCTGGCCCTCCTCCAGGCCCACGACCGTCGTGTGCTCGTACACCTGCGCGCCGCGGGCGACCAGGTCGTCCACGAGGGCCAGCAGGTACTTGCGGGGATGGAACTGCGCCTGTCCGGTGACCTTCACCGCGCCCGCCACGGGGAACGGCAGCCCGGTCTCCGTCACGAACGTGGCCGGCAGCCCCGCCTCCCGGGCGGCCGCGGCCTCGGCGCGCAGTTCGTCGATGCGGGCCGAGTCGCAGGCGTACGTGTAGGCGCTCCGGCGCTCCCAGTCGCAGTCGACGCCCAGCTCGTCCGCGATCTCCGCGGCCCGCTCGATCGCCTCGGACTGTGAGCGGGCGTACAACCGTGCCCCCTCGGCGCCGCGGGTGCGGCGCAGCCTGTCGTAGATCAAAGTGTGCAGGGCGGTGACCTTGGCGGTGGTGTGCCCGGTGACACCGGCGGCCACCCGGTCGGCCTCCAGCAGCGCCACGCGCCGCCCGGCCCGTGCCAGCTCCCACGCCGTGCTCAGCCCGGCGATTCCGGCGCCGATCACGGCCACGTCGACGTCCAGGTCCTCCGCGAGTGCGCGGTGGTCCGGGCCCGGCGCGGTCTCCAGCCAGTACGAGCCGCTGACATGCGGGTTCTCGGTCATGCGGGCCGGGTACCCCATCCCGCCCGGTTCACTGCGCGAGCAGCCGCCCGCGGGAGCGCGCCACGTCGAAGTCGGCCTTCGGATACTGCGGGTCCAGCTCCCGCAGATGCTCCAGGAGCAGCCGGCCCACGGCCCAGTTCCGGTACCACTTCTGGTCCGACGGGATCACGTACCAGGGGGCGTACGGCGTCGAGCAGAGCTCCAGGGCGATCCCGTACGCCTCCTGGTACGCGGGCCACAGCGCGCGGTCGTCGATGTCCGACGGGTCGAACTTCCAGTGCTTGTCCGGCCGGTCCAGGCGTTTGAGCAGACGGCGCCGCTGCTCGTCGTAGGAGATGTGCAGGAAGCACTTGATCACCGTCACGCCGTCGTCGGCGAGGGACTTCTCGAACTGGTTGATCTCGTCGTAGCGGCGGTTGATCTCGTCGCGCGGGACGAGTTCGCGGACGCGGGCGATCAGGACGTCCTCGTAGTGGGAGCGGTCGAAGATGCCCAGCTCGCCGGGGTGCGGCAGGGCCTTTCTGATGCGCCACAGGAAGGGGTGGGCCCGCTCCTCGGGAGTGGGCGCCTGGAACGCCCGAACGCGGCAGCCGGAGGGGTTGCAGAAGCCGATGACGTGCTTGACCGTGCCGCCCTTGCCGCTGGTGTCCATGCCCTGGAGAACCAGCAGCACCCGGCGCCGGTCGCCGGCGGTGCTCGCCGCCCACAGGCGTTCCTGCAGGTCGGCGAGGTCTTCGCCGATGCGGGTGGTGGCCGCTTTGCCCGCGGTCCTGTCCCCGGGGCCGAGAGGGACGGAGCCGGTGTCGTACGAGGACAGGTCGATCCGCTCGCCGCCCGGCACGCGCAGCAGCTCGCGGAGACCGGCCTTCCTTCCCTTGCGGGACCTCCGCCCGGAGTCCTTCTCGGCCACGGGGCACCCCTTCCGCTCGGCTACCTGCGCCACGGGCCCGTCACCGCGAACGTCGTCCCGGGTGTGTAGCAGTTGACGTACATCGTCTCGCCGTCCGGGGAGAAGGTCACTCCGGCGAACTCGCCCCACTCGGGTTCCTCGGGCGTGCCGATGTTCTGGCGGCCGCGGGCCATCGGGTAGACCTCGCCGCGCCGCGTGACACCGTAGACGTGCTGGGCGCCGTTGCCGTCCTCGCAGACCATCAGGCCGCCGCTGGGGGCGAGGCAGATGTTGTCCGGGGACTCCCCGGGGAGCTGGACGTCCGTGTCGGGGCCGAAGACGATCACGAGGGTCAGCCGGCGCTCGGACGGGTCGTAGCGCCAGATCTGCCCGAAGTGGTCGGCCGCCGAGCCCTCCGCGCTGCGCGCGAACGACGACACGAAGTACACCGACCGGCCGCCCCAGTAACAGCCCTCCAGCTTCTGCGCGTGTGTGACGCCCTTCGGGCCGAAGTCCTGGAGCCGGATGGGGGTTTCGGCGGCGAGCGGGTCCGGTACGTCCACCCACTCGACGCCGTCGAAGCAGGCGCCCGTCTCCTGGATGGAGGACAGGTCGGGTACGCCGGGCACGCGCATCGCCTGGAGCCGGCCGCCCGCGCGCAGCGAACCGAGGCCGCTCAACGGCTTCTCGGGCAGGAAGCGGTAGAAGAGGCCGAAGGGCTTGAGGAAGGCGTCCTCGGTCTCGTAGACGATGCCCCGCTTCGGGTCGACGGCGATCGCCTCGTGCTGGAAGCGGCCCATCGCGGTCAGCGGTACGGCACCGGAGCGGAGCGGATCGGCCGGATGGACCTCGAAGATGAAGCCGTGGTCCTTCGTGTAGCCGTTGGTGCCGGCCTTGTCCTCGTTCTCCTCGCAGGTCAGCCAGGTGCCCCAAGGGGTCGGCCCGCCCGCGCAGTTGACGGCCGTGCCGGCGATCGCGACCCGCTCGGACAGCACCCGGTTGCGGGAGTCCAGGGTCAGGGCCGTACAGCCGCCCTTGGCGGCCGGGTCGTACGTCAGGCCCTTGACGGTGGGGACGGCGAGGGTGGCGGTGTGGCGGTTCTCGTGGTTGCGGACCAGGTGGACCTGGTGGTGTCTGCCCGCGAAGGCCGACATTCCGTCGTGGTTGGAGGGGACCGTGCCCTCTCCGGAGCGCAGCGGGTCGCCCTCGCGGGAGAGGACCCGGTAGCGGAAACCTTTCGGCAGGTCGAGCAGGCCGTTCGGGTCGGGGACGAGCGGGCCGTAGCCGGTGTGGCCCAGGGACTGCGCGGCGGCGGTGCCCGTGAAGAGTTCGGAGAGGTTTCCGGCGAAGGCGATCGAGACGCCCAGGACGCCCGTGCGGGCGAGCATCTGACGACGTGTCGAGGAGGTGGCAGCGGTCTCGGACATGGGGGACGACCTTCCTGCTGGCGGACAGGAACCTGTGACCCCGCCGTGTCTATCACCAACCGACGGCCGCGGGAACCACGCGCGTAGAACGTGTCACGTCTCCGGAGGCCTCCGGATCGACTGCTCGGGCGGCGCCTGCTGTGCCCTCTCCAGGAAGCGCAGCAGCTCCACCGGGAACGGCAGCACCAGCGTCGAGTTCTTCTCGGCGGCGACCGCGACCACCGTCTGGAGCAGCCGCAGTTGCAGCGCGGCGGGCTGCTCCGACATCACCCCGGCGGCCTCGGCCAGCTTCTTCGACGCCTGGAGCTCGGCGTCCGCGTTGATGATCCGGGCCCGCCGCTCCCGGTCGGCCTCGGCCTGCCGGGCCATGGAGCGCTTCATGGTCTCGGGCAGCGAGACGTCCTTGATCTCGACCCGGTCGATGGTGACGCCCCACTCCACGGCCGGGCTGTCGATCATCAACTCCAGGCCCTGGTTGAGCTTTTCGCGGTTGGAGAGCAGGTCGTCCAGGTCGCTCTTGCCGATGATGGACCGCAGCGAGGTCTGCGCCATCTGAGAGACCGCGAACCGGTAGTCCTCGACCCTCACGAGCGCGTACGCGGCGTCGACCACCTTGAAGTAGACGACGGCGTCCACCCGCACGGTCACGTTGTCCCGGGTGATGCCCTCCTGGGCCGGCACCGGCAGCGTGACGATCTGCATGTTCACCTTGTGCAGCCGGTCCACGAACGGGACCACCAGGGTGAAGCCAGGCGACCGCACGTCCCCGGCGAGCCGCCCGAGCCGGAAGACCACTCCGCGCTCGTACTGCTTGACGACCCGCGCCGCCGCGGCGACGTAGACGATCCCCGCCGTACCGGCTGCGACGGCCACCGTCAACAGTTCCTGGAGCATCCCGACCTCCTCGTCGAGAGGTCCTCTCTGTCTGCTCCTGCAACGATATGCCCGGTGCCTGGTCCGGGGCCATGGGCGGCCCCGGACCAGGCACCGGGCGTTGTCAGGAGGCGGTGACCTTCACCGGTTCCGGCGTCGTCATCCGCACCGGTTCCGTGCCGACCGCGCTGTGCCGCTCGGCCCAGTTCTCCAGTGCCGTACGGCAGGCGTGGTCGAGGTGGTGCAGCCCGGACAGGTCCAGCTCGACCGGACGGTCCTGGGGCAGCGCCTCCAGGCTGTCGAGGATCTTCGGCAGCCTGAGGAAGGTCGCGTTGCCCGACAGGTACGCCTGGACCGGCCCGGCGCCCTTGTCGATGACCTCCAGCTTGATGTGCGAGGCCTCCCAGGCGGTCTTGACGACCGCCAGCGCGAGACCGATGAGCACACCCTCGAACATGCTGACCGCGACGATCGACACGGCGGTGACGACCAGGATCAGCGCCTCGCCGCGGTGCTCGCGCCACAGCGACACGATCTGCCGGACGGGGATGAGCTTGGCGCCGGCGTGCACCAGGATGCCCGCCAGGGCCGGGATCGGGATGTAGGCGAGGACGGACGGCAGCAGCGCCGCGAACAGCAGCAGCCACACGCCGTGCATGACCCGGGACGCCTTCGTCTTCGCGCCCGCCTGCACGTTCGCCGCGCTGCGTACGATCACCGCGGTCATCGGCAGCGCGCCGAGCACGCCGCAGATCGCGTTGCCGGTGCCCTGCGCGACCAGTTCCTTGTCGTACTCGGTGCGCGGCCCGTCGTGCAGCCGGTCCACGGCCGCCGCGCTGAACAGCGACTCGGCGGACGCGATCAGGGTGAACGCGACGATCGTGGAGATCAGGCCGAGGCTCGCGAGGCCGCCGAAGGCGTCCATCGACGGCGGCTGGATGGACCCCAGCAGCCCCTTCACCTCGACGGTGGCGACCGGCAGCGAGAACACCAGGGCGGCGAGGGTCGCCAGGCCCACGGCGGCGAGCGGTCCGGGGACCGTGCGCAGCTGCTTGGGCATCCGCTTCCACAGCACGAGCACGGCGATGGTGCCCGCGCCGAGGCCGAGCGAGGCCAGCGCCGCGGTGCTCTGGACGGCGTCGGCGAGGGCGCCGGGCAGTCCGGCTATTTTGCCGAGGCCGGAGGCCGGGGCCTTGGCGTTGGTGACGGAGTACAGCTGTCCGGCGATCAGGACGAGCCCGATGCCGGCCAGCATGCCCTCGACCACGGAGACCGAGATGGCCCGGAAGTAGCGCCCCAGCTTCAGGGCGCCCATGAGGATCTGGAGCACACCGGTCGCGAGGACGATGACCCCGAGCCCGGGAAGGCCGTACTCCTGGACGGCCTCGAAGACCAGCACCGTCAGACCGGCGGCCGGTCCGGAGACCTGGAGGCTGCTGCCCCGCATCAGGCCGGTGACGATACCGCCGACGATGCCGGTGACGAGCCCCAGCTCGGCCGGGACGCCGGAGGCGACGGCCACGCCGACGCACAGCGGGAGGGCGACGAGGAAGACGACGAGGGAGGCGGCGAAGTCCTGCCGCAGATGAGGGAACCTGCTTCGCTGTTCCATGGCGGGCCTCACAGGGCCCGGAAGGCGTCGGAGGACGCGTCATGGGTCAGGACGCACCCGGTGTGCACTTCGTAGTACCAGGCGTGCAGCGACAGCTGACCGTCCGCCAGCTTCTTGTCGATGAACGGGTACGAGCGCAGCCGCAGCACCTGCGTCAGGACGTGGTTCTGTACGCCCTCGGCCACGGTCGGGTCCTCGACCGCGCCCGAGGGACGCGGGGCAGCGTGCGTGAGCCAGTCGCGCACGGCCGGTACGGCGGTCAGGTCGTCGCCGCGGACCAGGGCGCCGACGGCACCGCAGTGCGAGTGACCGCAGACCACGATGTCCTTGACGCCGAGCACCTCCACCGCGTATTCGATGGTGGCCGCCTCGCTGGTGGGGTGCTCGGAGGCGTACGGCGGGACGATGTTGCCGGCGGTGCGCAGCTCGAAGAGCTCGCCGGGGCGGGCGCCCGTGATCAGTGCCGGGACGACCCGGGAATCGGAGCAGGTGATGAACAGGACCTGCGGAGACTGGCCTTCGGCCAGCCTGGCGAACTCCTCAGGGCGCTGTCCGAACGTGCGGGCGTTGTCGATGAGGGGCTGCATGTGTGGTGACTCCTCCTGGCGCGCCAAAGGCGCGTCGGGCTTACATGACAGAGGTGGGGGGAGAGAGCTGCTCTGCTGTCAGCAGCGGAAGACCTGAAGTGCTGCCGGGGAATGGGCTGTCGAGGGTCTCGACAGCCGGAAGGCACCGGGTACGCCGGATGTGCGTACGGCCGCCGGATCCTGAGCCAGCAGCGGGCGCTCGGGCCCCTCAGGGGCGAAGTCGACGGCGCGGTGCCGGTCGCGGCTGCGCAGGGGACCGGTCGGGTCCCCGGCGGGGTCGCACTGGCGGTGTGTTGCGGACTCGTCGCGCAGAGCTTTGCCGGAGGGTTTGGTTCCGGGCTGGGCTTTGGCCTCTGCGTGACGGACTGTGTGCGCGGATGCGAAGGACGCGGTCGGTGCGAAGAACTGGAGGGCGAACAGGGCGACGGCCAGCGTCGCCAGCACGGTGCGTACCGTCGTGCCTCGCAACATGCGCCTCCCTCCGGGCAGTTCCACGTCTCTAGTCCGTACCAACGGTTGGTCAATGACTGGTCAAGAAACACATTAACCCTGCAAAGTTGTTTGCAGGGTTAACTTAACGTTTCGACCTGAAGAGAGGCTGAAGCGTGCGGGGTTGTTGGCGGGAACCGGCTCTTGATCTTGAAGAGTCGGTGGGCTAGAGCGGGCTCTAGGAGGGCTCGACCAGGCCCTTGGCGTCCCGGGCCAGCGCGGTGAGGCGGGAGATCGCCCGGAAGTACTTCTTGCGGTAGCCCCCGTTCAGCATCTCCTCGCTGAAAAGCCGGTCGAAGGGCAGCCCGGAGGCCAGGACCGGGACTTCGCGGTCGTAGAGCCGGTCCGCGAGCACGACGAGCCTGAGGGCCGTCGACTGGTCGGGAACCGGCCGGACGTCGGTGAGGCAGACCGCCTTCAGATCGTCCGTCAGGGCGCCGTAGCGGCTGGGGTGGACGCGGGCGAGATGGTCCAGGAGCTGTGGGAAGCCGTCGAGCGAGGCGCCCGGCGTGCGGTGCGCGGCCCGGGTGACCTGCTCGTCGGTGAACGGCGCCGGTGCCTCGGGCAGGCCGCGGTGGCGGTAGTCCTCGCCGTCGATGCGCAGGGCGCGGAAGTGCGCGGACAGGCCCTGTATCTCGCGCAGGAAGTCCGCCGAGGCGAACCGGCCCTCGCCGAGCTTGCCCGGCAGGGTGTTGGAGGTGGCGGCGAGGGCGACGCCCGCGTCCACGAGCTTGCCGAGCAGGGTGGAGACGAGGACGGTGTCGCCGGGGTCGTCCAGCTCGAACTCGTCGATGCACAGCAGACGGTGACCGGAAAGGGTCTGCACCGTCTTCTGGAAGCCGAGGGCGCCGACCAGGTTCGTCAGCTCCACGAAGGTGCCGAACGCCTTGAGCTCGGGCTCGGCCGGGGTGGCGTGCCAGAGGGAGGCGAGCAGGTGGGTCTTGCCGACGCCGTAGCCGCCGTCGAGGTAGACACCACGCGGCCCGGCCGGGGTCTGCGGGGCCTTGCTCCTCCCCAGGCCCAGGAAACCGCGCCTGACCTTCCCGGCGCCGGAGGCGTGCGCCCCGCCGAGCCCGGCGGCGAAGCCCTCGAGGACCCGCACGGCCTCGGTCTGGCTGGGCTGGTTCGGGTCCGGGATGTACGTCCCGAAGCGCACCGAGTCGAACCGGGGCGGCGGCACCATCTCGGCGACCAGCCGGTCCGCGGGGACATGCGGCTCACGGTCGCACAGGGACAGCGGGGCGGCATCGGCTGTCGGACCGAATCCGGACGCGGCGGGGGAGGTAGGCACGGTTACCCATGCTAGGGCCTGCCCGGGGGGTAGAGGCGGGCCGGGTGGGCGGGGGTGGGACGAGGGTGGTGAGGCAGGGGTGCGGGGCCCCTGGG
>NZ_JAGMUK010000161.1 GCF_019049245.1 Streptomyces sp. AC555_RSS877
AGCGAACCGAGATCATCACTCGACCCCCGCGAATCACGCTGCAGATTCGAGAGCGTCTGCGCGCCCATGTCGAACTTCATCACGCCTCCCCCGTCGGGCTCCTACTACGGCGGACCGTGCCCGATCCGCCTCACAAGTCTCGTCAATCTCTATCAACCCGGTAGTTGCCTGTGCAATCGAGGTCCCCTGCACTCACAGAAGCACCACAACTCGGCCAGGACCCGCTACCGGGCAGGTCCACCGAGCCGGCTCACGGCCGTCCGTCTCCGAAGATCACGTCTCCCGCGTCTCCGGAATGGCATCCCGCAACTCCGTCACCGCGCGTTCACCAGGCCTGACGGCGATGAGACGGCGGGCGGCATCCAGGGCCCACGTCGCGTCGACGGGACGGGCCGCGGCGGTCATCAGCGCGAGTTGCAGGCCCAGGTCGTACGACGGCTGGTCCTCGGCGAGCCTCGCGATGCCGCGCTCCACCGCGGCTTTGAGGGCAGGCAGTAGAACGGTGACGAGTTCCCGGCGCAGCAGCGCGCTGACGTGCCGGTCGAACTGCACGCGGTCCGCGACGAGCAGCAGGGCCTCGGCCGCCTGCAGCCGCTCGGTCGCCGTGCCGCGCTCCTCGACCATGTCGGCACTGTCCCCGACGGCGTCGGCGAGCACCCCGAAGGTGTCGTCCTGGCCGTGCAGCCGGTCGTACGAGGCGCCGCGCCATACGGCGGATTCCGGCGACCGAGCCGCCTGGACCACCGCTTCGTATCCGACCGCGTCCGCCCAGCGAGTGAGCGCGGCGCAGGCCAGGAAGCGGCCTGCCGGGTCCTCGTCGGGATCCCGCAGGACTTCCTTCAGCGCCTCGGAACGCTCCTGGTAGCCACCGTCGAGTCCCTCGCTGATGACGTCATCGGGATCGGCGGCCGTGCCGTCGAAGTCCACGAAGAGCAGGTGGGCGACTCTGGCGCTCGGCTCCCATGGACCTTGGCTGTCGGACAATCGGTACTCCTGTGCTCAGGTCGGCTCGCTGGATCACGTTATCCGGCTCGTCACGGCGTCTTGGTCGTCGGGTAGGGGCCGTTCACGTAGTCCTTCGGGACGATCCCGCTGATCAGCCATTCGCCGTCGCGTCGGGTGTTGAGCAGCGCCATGACCCTGCGGTGCACCTTGCTGGTCTTGCCCTTGCTCAGTCCGAGGTCGTTGACGAACTTGGTCACCGCGTCGGTGTCCGTCGGCTTGAGCGTCGCCGGCACCTCCACGTCCTTGCCCGCCGTCTTGGTGATGTCCTCGCTGATGCTCTGCTGGATCTGCTCGGGACGCAGGATCTCCACGTTCGAGACCTTGCCGGCGTCGATGTCCGCCTGCAGCCGCCGGTAGTCGATGCTGACTTCCTGGGCGCCGTAGACCTTGCCGGTCCCGTCCCTCGGAGCGAAGGAGGTGAACTGGCTCGATTCCTTGGCCTTGGGGTTCGCGCCGCCCAGCACGTGCTCGAGCGGCGTGATCTTTCCGTCCGGGTTGGCCGGCACGATGCCGGTGTCCGGGTCGAACCGCGACTTGCGCAACCCGTACTGGTTGTGGGTGGCGCCGAAGTCGTCGTCCTGCCGGATGATGGGGGGTTCGTCCCCCGCCGGGTCCTCCGTCGCCTTGGGCGGAGTCTCGTCCGTGGCCGGGGCCACGCCGTCGCCGTCGCCGTTCGAGCCGCCCGTCGCCTCGTCGGCGCGATCCGCGGGGGGTGCGTCGTCGGCGTGCGGAGGTACGTCGTCGCCGTGCGCGGCCACGTCGTCTCCGTGGCCGCCGACAGGCGCGGGCGGGTCGCTGGTGTGCGAGCCGCCGGGCGGGCCGTCGCCGGCCTGTGGCGGTACGCCCTCGCCGCCGGAGGTGTGGCCCGCGTTGTCGCCGGCGCCCACCAGAGCCGGTTCCTTGAGCGGGGCGTCGACCTGCGGCACTCCGGCACTCGGCGTCGGCGTGGCCTCGTCGGCCGTGTCCACGACCGTCTCCGCGGGTGCCTGGTCGGCGTGCTGGACGATGCTGCCCTGGCTGTCCAGGAGGTTGCCGTCGGCGTCCATGTACTGGGCGGGAGCGCCTTCGGGCGTCCCCAGGTCGATCGTGCCCTCCGGCAACGCCACCGTCTGCTCCGGCAGCCGCACACTCCCGTCGGGGAGTGTGGTGGCCCCCTCGGGGACGGCCGCGCCCTCCGGCAGCCGCACGGTGCCGTCCGGGAGCGTCACCGAGCCCTCCGGCAGGGTGACAGCGTTGTCCGGGAGGGTGGGGATGTCGATGTTGCCCACGCCCCTGAGGTACCTCACGATGTCGCCGATCTTCGACAGACCGGCACCGGCGCCCTTGGCGATGTAGGTCATCGGGTCGATGATCCGGCCCGCCTTGCCCGCGACCGACAGCACCTTGGCCACCGCACCGGCCCTGGTCACGCCCGCTGCGGCGGCACCCGCACCGCCGGTGAAGACGGTGGTGAGCACGTTGAAGGTGACCAGACCGGCCGCACGGGCGGGGTTCTCGCCCCACTGGTCCCACGCCACCAGGGCCTTGCCGGTCTCCTTCATCGCGGTGCGCGAATCGCGCAGCCACGACGGCATCTTGTCGTCCGGCAGCGTCCAGAACAGTGCGCCCGCACCGGGAATGACGGTGACCACCAGACCCGTGACCAGCTGGGCAAGGCCCTTCCATGCCTGGCCCATCGCCTCCAGGCCGTTGAATCCGAGCAGCGTGCCCAGGCCCTTGATGGCGCCCCAGATGCCGTCGACTATCAGGCCGTCCCAGAAGAACGACTTCAGCCAGTGGCCGATCTCCCACCAGTGGTGCTTCTCCTCCACCGGGTCGCCCCAGGGGAGCTGCGCGTCCTTCATGTCCGCGGCGTCGAAGCCGTACTGGTCCGTGCGGTCGGAGCCGTCACCGGCGACCATCTGCGTGCCGCCCCACAGGGCGGTGATCCTGTTGTGGCAGGTCCGTTCGGCCGCCCAGAACGCCGCCACCGTCGTGGTGATGTCGTCCCGGATCTGGTTGTGCTCGTCGACCTTGTCGCCGTCGTACTGCCATTCGTCGTCTTCCGCGGCCATTGCGAGGAACGCCGTCGCGTCCGTCTTGAGCTGCTTCAGCTTGTCGACGAGGGGGCGGATCTCCGTCGCGTACGACGCCAGCGCCCCGGACACCGTCTCCAGGTCGTCGGCGAAGGCGTCCGCGCGCTCCTGGACCGGCTTCGTCGTCGCGAACAACTGCTCCGCCTCGGGAGCCGTGTAGTACGCCGACAGGCCCTGGAACTGCGAGTGCACGTTCCCGCCGGTCTTGCGTACCTCACCCGCGTCCTTCTTCAGGTCCGCGTGGTCCGTCTCCAACTGTGCCAAGTCACCCGTGAACTGGGGTATCTGATCCGGCTTGATCATTCGTTGCCCACCCCCGGCAGATCCGCCGCCGGCGCCGACAACGCGTTGCGCTGCGCCTCCGTGGTCATTGCCGCATCGCCAGGCACCCGTCTACTGCTTCGCGTTGTCACCCTGCTCCTGGTCCCCGAGCCGAACGCCGAGTCCATCCCCGGCCCACCCCGTACCTCGCCCCATCTCTATCAACCCGATAGTTGTCTGTGCAATTAAGGCCCCCTGCACGCACAGAAGCACCACGACCCAGCTCGGATCCCCTTACCACGTAGGTGAGTTGACGAAGACCGCCCATGGCGCGATGGTCAAGATCCAGCCACGGCGCCTCCATGGCAAGACCGCGTCATCCCGCCCCATGGACACGGGCGACGTCCGCACGAGCGATCACACGACGGAGTCGGCCTTGAGGGTCTCGACGAATGCGGCGAAGGTTCCGGTCGGGAAGAGGAGGGTTCCGCAGGAGGGGTCTTTGGAGTCTCGTATCGCCACGCGCGTGAGGTCGTTTGCGATCTCCACGCAGGAGTCGCCGTCGCCAGGGCCCGAGTGGGACGACTTCCGCCAGTTGTCAGGGGTCTCCATGGAACGCCTCACAGCTCTTTCATCAGCCCGTGGATGAAGTCACGCGACCGAACGGGGTCGAGCGACGCTGCCTCCACTTTACGGAAGAGCGTTCGAAAGGCCTCCAATTGGGCTTCGAAGTCGACCAAGGCGGCACCGTGGGGTGCATCGCGCACCACGGTGTCCAGCTTGGGCACCGCGCCTCCCGCGTACGTCATCGCGCTCGCGGCACCGGCGAAACCCTCCAGGCTGAAGGGGATGACACGGACGGTGATGTGATCCCCTTCGGAGAGTTGAAGGAGGCGGGCAAGCTGAGTTCGTGAAGCGGCTCGATCGCCGACCATGATGCGCAGCGCGGCCTCGTGGACGACCGCCCCGTACTGGATGGGCTCGGGGCCCTCGAGAATGACCTTGCGCTGCATGCGGTGCCGGACGCGCAACTCAAGTTCTTCACGGGGAAGCTCAGGCACCCGGTCGGCATAGACGGCGCGGGCGTAGTCCTCCGTCTGAAGCGGGCCGGGGATGAACAGGAACTGGGCTTCCCGCAAGAACGTGGCGTGGTGCTCCAACTCGGCGAGATCGAGGAATGAAGTGGGCAGGAGCCCCTTGAACTCCTCCCACCAACCGCGCGTCCGGTCGGTGGCCATCGCGACCAGGGCATCGACGAAGGCGTCGTCAGTGCAGACGTAGTAGGACGCGAGGCGGCGCAGTCTCTCCTCGCTCACCCCCGAAAGACCGGATTCGATGTGGCTGATCTGGACGGGGCTCACTCCGAGCAGCGCCGCCGCTTCCCTGGCGCTGAGGCCGGCCGCCTCGCGGAGTCTCCGCAGCTCGACCGCCAGGCGCATCTGACGTGCCGTTGGTTCGCGCCTCGTCGTCATCGACTGCCCCTCGGTTTTCAACGCACCTGCAGGCGCGGCTCGTTCGGAGGGCAGATTACGCGACCAACTTGCCCAACCGAAACATTATCCCCTACCGTCAGTGACGCGACGCACACGCTGCGAAAACACCGGGGGACCGGAAGCGCACCGCCCCGTCCTGCCATGACGGCTGCGGCACTGCCACCGCCCGCCGACCGCAACCCCCCACCACTTGAACGGAGTTCACGCGTGCCCGAAAACCAAGCCGAACCGTGGGAGTACTCCCTCTACATCCCCAACGACCTACGCGCGGTCACCGTCAGCCGCCGCACCCTGCGCCTGATCCTGACGATGCACGGACTGATCGGCCTGGTCGACGTGGCGGAGCTCCTCGCGGCCGAGCTGGTCAGTAATGCCGTACGCCACATCAAGGGGCCCGCCGCCCTGCGCGTGCGCTGGTCTGCGGGCGTCCTGCGGATCGGGGCGTGGGACGCGGATCCCGAACCGCCCGAACTGCCACGGCTGTTGGAACAGGAGGCCGACCACGAGGACGGACGGGGGCTGGCACTGGTCCGGGCGTGCGCCGACACCTGGGGCTGGCAGCCGCTGAGCAGACTCGGCAACCGGGGCAAGTACGTGTGGTGCGAGTTGAAGGCTGCCTAAAAGAGACGTAGCCCTCGGCATCAAGGTCGGGCTCCTCAGATCATCGAGTTCGACGGGTTCACAGCCGGATGCGGACTTCCCTGGCGATTTCCATCGGGCTCGACAAATCCCCAGTCGGCACGGCGTAGTGGAAACACCTGATCCGCTCCAGGAATTCGATCGGCAGAGCGACGTGATGGGCTCTCACGTAGAACCAGAGGTATCCCCGCCACACCCACTCCCCGTCCGAGTGGATCGCGTCGCCACCCATGACGGTCTGCCCAGAACCCAGAACCCAGAACGTCCTCGGACGAGCCCATGACGCTGAAGAGGTCATGCCCGGCCAGCACATACTGGGTGATCCCCTGCTCATCGACGTATGCGGAATCAGCAAGGAAATCCCGCACACTCCCTCGCGGCACCCCAAAGGAAGGCGACCACAGCTCTTGGAAGTGATCTGCGATCTTCAACATGCCGTCGAAGTCCCGGTAGGGGAGCTCGGCGACTCGCCTGGCACTCGGCTTCCTGGGCCCTTTCTGTCGGACAGCGGTGTCACCCCTGCGGAGTCGTGTTCTCCCAAGCCCGGGTCGGGTTTCCTTCCTCATCCCACTCATAGTGGGAGAGCGGGGTACCGCCGTCGGCGCTGTGAAGCTTCTTCGTGGCTAGAACGCCGTTCTCGTGCCAGCTCTTGTACTCCCCTGACAAGCTGCCCATCCGCATCGTTCCCTCGGCGCGAAGGACTCCGCTCTTGAACCACTCACGGAACGGTCCATCCCGGTAACCGTCCGTGTAGGTCACCAGACTCACGCGATGTCCTGCGAGGTACTCCTCGACCTCACCGGTGAAGAGTTCACCCCGGTACAGAAGTCGCTGGGCATAGTCGAGGTCCACCTCGGGGTCATCGAGGCGGATACGCTTCACACTCACCACCAGGCCAGGTAATTCAGCCGTTAATTTGGCGGAGCAGGCTGCTTTTCCTGCCCTTCGAAGAGGTATCGATACAAACTGCCCAAATACTCGTACAGAGCCTCATCACCATCGAACTCGATATCCGTCAGGCGTTCGTAATCACCGACAGTAAGCTCTCTCGTGCGCAACACCGACTCCAGGCCGACTCGGACCGCATTAACGTATTCTTCCTTGAAGGCATGCAAGGTCGGACGCAGGTAGCCCGTGGTGTCGTAGGCCTGCTCCAAGCCGAGATACACCTTGATGAACTTCTCAAGTTCCCTATTCACGACTTCAACCTCGATTACGGATGACGGCCCGGTGCAGGGTTGGCATACATGGTAATGAGCTTCCAGTCACCGTCCTCCATGCGATAAACGGGACGAATAGTGCCGCCCGCGAAGTCGACAGGTAGGAACTCGTTCAGATCCGACGGGTTTCGATAGAACCCGCTGAAGCGCTTGTGACCTTCGGGGCCGAGAAGATCCGCGATCGGCAACTCAGCGTCAGGGGGCTCCCCCGTACGCGAAATCTCGTCACGGAAGTACTGGTCAGCCCTCACCATGTCCTCGGGATTGTCGAACCGGGTCGCGTACGGACCCACCCGGTGGGCGCCACCGTGCACGCCGTCGACTGTGGTGCCGGTCAGCGGGTCAATGTTGTTCTCCGACTTCACATGGCCGGCATTAGCGGAATTTGGACCGTACATTTGAGGGCTGCCTGATGAATCGACCTTCGGTGTGCCCAGCCTATCCTGCAAGGCCTGCTCGTCCGGGTACAGGTGACGACCAGGCGCATGGCCTTCCCCGCCCTGCCTGTCATCAAGTTCCTTGATGCGGTCGTCAACGAACTGAGGATCAAGCGGTGGCTCCGTCCCCGGAGACGGAGGCTCCGAGGACGGAGTCGAGTCACCTGTTGGTGAGTCCGGCGTCGACCCGTTCGGCTCAGGCACGTTTCCAGGCCCGTGCCCACCACCGCCTCCAGCGCTGTCGCTGTGAGCCGCACCGTTGCCGTGGTCAGTCGGAGACTGATCCTGGTGACTGCTGGTCGGGCCATCGGTGTGACCGCTCGTCGGACTGTCTGCATGCCCGCCGGAATGACTGGTCGGGGGTTCATGGCTGGCGGAAGGGCCGGCACCGTGCTCGTGAGCTGTTCCGCCCGGCAGGTGGTCGCCCGCGCTGCCGCCAGGCAGGTGATTGCCCGCTGCGCCGCTGGGGAGGTCGCCTCCGGCGTGGACGGCGGGCACGTCGCCGCCCGCGTGCACCGCCGGTGCGGTGGGCACGTCCTCCCCGATCCGCCCCACGTCGCCGAGGTCGCTGCCCAGGCGGACGTGCTGGCCTGCCTGTTCGGCGGCGTTGGCGCCCGCGCCCACCAGCGCCGGTTCCTTCACCGGGGAGTCGACGCGGGGGGCGTCCGCGCCCGACGCCGGGTTGCCCGACGTCGGCCTGTCCACCACGTCCGTGGGTGCGTTGTCGACGTTGTCGACCACGTTGCCCTGGTTGTCGAGGAGGTTGCCGTCCGGGTCCATGTACTGGGCCGGGGAGCCGTCCACGCTCGGCAGTTTCGTCGTGCCCGCGGGAAGGACCGGGGTGTCGTCCGGGAGTTTGATGTTGCCGTCGGGGAGCCGGGTCGCGCCGTCCGGGATCGTGGCGCCCTCGGGCAGGTTCACCGTGCCGTCGGGGAGCTTGACCGCACCCTCGGGCAGAGTGAACGCGTTCTCGGGCAGGGTGGGGATGTCGATGTTGCCGACGCCCTTGAGCGCCGCGCTGATGTCGCCGATCTTCGACAGACCCGCGCCCGCGCCCTTGGCGATGTAGGTCATCGGGTCGATGACCTTGCCCGCCTTGCCCGCCGCCGACAACACCTTCGCCACCGCACCGGCCTTGCCCGCGCCCGCGACACCGGCACCCGCGCCACCCGTGAACACCGTCGTCAGAACGTTGAAGGTGACCGCACCGGCCGCACGACCGGGGTTCTTCCCCCACTCGTCCCACGCCACCAGCGCCTTGCCCGTCTCCTTCATCGCGGTGCGCGAATCACGGATCCAGGACGGCAACTTGTCGTCCGGCAGCGTCCAGAACAGCGCGCCCGCACCAGGAATGGTGGTGATCACCAGACCGGTCGCCAGCTGCGCGAGGCCCTTCCACGCCTGGCCCATCGCGTCCCAGCCACCGAAGCCCACCAACGTGCCCAGGCCCTTGATCGTGCCCCAGACACCGTCCACGATCAGACCGTCCCACACGAACGACTTCACCCAGTGGCCGACCTCGTACCAGTGGTGCTTCTCCTCCACCGGGTCACCCCAGGGAAGCTTCGCGTTCTTCATGTCGTCCGCGGAGAAGCCGTACTGGTCCTTACGCTCCGAACCGTCACCGGCCACCATCTGCGTCCCGCCCCACAAGGCGGTGATCTTGTTGTGGCAGGTCCGCTCCGCAGCCCAGAACGCCGCCACCGTCGCGGTGATGTCATCCCGGAACTGGTTGTGCTCGTCGACCTTGTCCTCGTCGTACTCCCACTCGTCGTCGTCCTTGACCGACCCGACGAACGTCGTCGCGTCCGCCTTCAGCTGCTTCAGCTTGTCGACGAGGGGGCGGATCTCCGTCGCGTACGACGACAGGGCGGAGGACACCGTCTCCAGGTCGTCGGCGAAGGCGTCCGCGCGGTCCTGGACCGGCTTCGTCGTCGCGAACAACTGCTCCGCGTCGGGGGCGGTGTAGTACGCCGACAGGCCCTGGAACTGGGAGTGGACGTCCCCGCCGGTCTTACGGACGTTGCCCGCGTCCTTCTTCAAGTCCGCGTGGTCGGTCTCCAGTTGCGGCAAGTTCCCCGTGAACTGGGGAATCTGGTCCGGCTGGATCACCGCTGGCCCACCCCCGGCAGATCCACCTTCGGCGCGGACAACGCCTTGCGCTGCGCCTCCGCCGCCATCTCCTCATCACCGTTCAGATAGGCCGTCGTCGCGTCCACCGCACCCTGCAACGACTTGCCCGCCCGCGCCGCGACGAACTGCAGGTCCTTCGACGCCCGCTCCGCGAACTGCGACAACGCGAGGGCGACCAGACCACCCGCGGCCTTCTCGCCACCCTCGCCGCCGCCACCCCCGCCCTCGGCGGAAATCGTGCCCGCGCTCGTCGCCGCAGACGTCAGATGCTCACCGAACGCCTTGGCATGCTTCTCCAGGTCCGACGCGGTTTCACCCGTCGTCTTCAGCACACCGGAAATACCCTGCGGCTTGAGATCCCAGCCCGACACAACAGCCCCCGTATTCCGAAGTTCCCACAGTCCAACAGACCTGCAGAGCCCTACGGCCCCACTGCTCTACATCCTGCCTACGACAGGCTCACTCAGCCGATGTTGTCGACCGCGGCCTTGGCCCGCTGGATGGTCGACTGCGCCGTACCGTCGTTCTTCTCCAGCGTCGACTTCAGCAACGCCACAATGT
>NZ_JAGMUK010000162.1 GCF_019049245.1 Streptomyces sp. AC555_RSS877
CCTGCACCGACGCCGGCACCCGGCCCCCACCCGCCCTGAGCACCGGAGCGGGCAGCGCCTTACGGTCCAGCTTCCCGTTCACCGTCAACGGCAACTCACGCATGACCACGAAAGCCGACGGCACCATGTAGGCGGGCAGCCGGTCGGCCACGGACTCCCTCAGCTCAGACTCGGCCGCATTGCCCACCACATACGCCACGAGCCGCTTGTCGCCCGGGGTGTCCTCCCGCACCACCACCGCCACCTGCTCGACCAGCGCATGAGCGCCCACCACCGCCTCAACCTCACCCGGCTCGATCCGGAAGCCACGGATCTTCACCTGCGCGTCGGCCCGCCCCGCGAAGATCAGACGACCTTCCGCCGTCCAGCGTGCGCGGTCCCCCGTCCGGTACATCCGCTCACCCGCACCACCGAACGGACACGCCACAAACCGCTCACCAGTCAGCGCCGCACGGCCCAGATAGCCTCGCGCCAGCTGGCCCCCGGCGACGTACAACTCGCCTGCCACACCCACCGGCACCGGACGCAACCGCTCATCCAGCACGAACACTCCGAGGCCGGGAATGCCCTGCCCGATGGTGCTCCCGGATCTGGCCTCAGAAGCAGCCAGCTCCTGGAAGCTCACATGCACCGTGGTCTCCGTGATCCCGTACATGTTCACCATCCGCGGTCCGCCCGCACCATGGCGCGCCCACCACGGCTCCAGACGCCCCGGATCCAGTTCCTCGCCACCGAACACCACCGCGCGCAGCCGTGCCACCGCTGCCGGCCGCTCCTCCGCCGCCGCCATCAACTGGTAGAAGGCGGATGGCGTCTGGCTGAGCATGGTCACTCCCTCGCGCTCCAGCAGCGCGAAGAACTCCTGCGTCGAGCGCGACACCTCGAACGGCACGACAACCACACGGCCGCCGTGCAGCAGGGCACCCCACAGCTCCCATACCGAGAAGTCGAACGCGAACGAGTGGAACCAGCTCCAGACGTCCTGCGGCCCGAACTCGAACAGTCCTCGTGTCTGCGCGAACATCCCGGTCACGTTGCGGTGCGTCACCACGACGCCCTTCGGACGACCGGTGGACCCCGACGTATAGATCACATACGCCGGGTGGTCCGGCAGCACACGCTCCACCAGAGGCGCAGCATGCAGCTCCGCCAGCTCGGCTGCCACCGACGGGTCGTCAACTGCCACCACCGGCACCCCGAAACCGCCCATCACCGGGCGCAGAGTCTCAGAGGTCAGCAGCAACCGGGCACCGGCGTCCGCCAGAGTGAACCCGATCCGGTCGGCCGGGTATGCGGGATCCACCGGCACATACACGCCTCCCGCCTTCACCACGGCGAGCATCGCCACCACGACATCGACACCGCGCTCCAGCGCGATCGCAGTCCGGACCTCCGCTCCGACACCGCGCGAAATGAGCAGGCGTGCGAGCTGGTTCGCCCGCCTATCCAACTCGCGATACGTCAGCGACCGCCCCTCACACACCACCGCCGCTGCATCCGGAGTCCGCGCCGCCTGCATCGCAAACAACCCCGGCAGCGTCGACACGTCGGCGTCCACCGCCGTCTTGTTCCACTCCACCAAGAGCTGGTCGTGCTGAGCCTCGTCGAGGATGTCGACCGCCGACAGCGAGCTGCCCGGGTCGTCCTCCAGGGCGGCGACGAGGTTGTCCAGGCAGGTGTGCAGCAGTCGGCACACCGCCTGCCCATCCACCGAACCCACCGCATCCACAGTCAGAGCGAACTCGGACTCAAGGTCTTCCACGGCCATCGTGACCGGATAGTTCGTCGCCTCGCGTATCGAGACCGTGCTGATGCCCCCGGGCGCGGTACCGGCCTCCGGGCTGCGCCCGGCAGCGCGACGCTTGCCGTGGCGGTAGTTGAAGAGCGAGGTGAACAGCGGGCTGCCGCCGGGCATGCCGCTGGCCTGCTGTGCGAGCGTCAGCGGGGCGTGCTCGTGCACCAGCAACTCCGCCAGCTGGTCACGCACTCCCTCCAACGCCTCACCCACACCCACAGCGCCGACCCGCACCCGCACCGGCAGCGTGTTGATGAACAGCCCCGGCAC
>NZ_JAGMUK010000163.1 GCF_019049245.1 Streptomyces sp. AC555_RSS877
TGTTTCTGCTTGTCGCGCAGGGCGATCGCCACGGGTACGGGCAGAGCCCGGGCGCCGCCGAGCGCGCCCACCACCGCAGCCGCCACCACCGTGAACTCATGCGCTCCGGCAACATAGGTGAAGTCGGAAGGGGACAACCCCTCCCGCGCCAAGGCGAAGAGCACCTCTTCAACGTTGCCGGGATCCGAGACCGACAGGGTGCGCTCGATCAGTCCGCTGTGCCTACTCGCCGGTGCCTCACCCGTTGCAGCGACACAGACCAGATGGCATCCAAGGCGCACCAATTCTTCTGCAACCTGCTCGGGCTTCCACCCAATCAGAAGAAACAGTTCGTCCCGGTGTCGCTGATTCTGCGCATCTCGCGGCGGCATCTCAATCCCCCCGTTCATAACAATAGGCAGTGAGCGCCCAGATTCACGCCGCGGCACATCTGTGGGAAAAGTAGTGATCCAGCGACGGTAACTCGGGCCTTAACACTTGCATTTTTGCTTGATGGTCTCAGTGTTCACCATCAAGACACTTGACCAGTCAGGTTATGTCCCATATAATGGGACATTTTCTGATCAGGATTTACCTTTCCATGAAGATCCTTTGCACGGCTGCAAGTAGTCTGTGTGGGCGCGATGGAGATCCTGGCGTCGTCAACGCCCTGAGTCGCCACGCATTGCTCTTTGACTCATTCACGCATAAACCATTTGCGTCGAAGTACTTCCGTGGAGGATCCTTTGATCACTGCGCCAGCCCTACCGCACAACGTTCTTCTTGTGGGCTTGAAACCACTTGCCGCCTCAGCCTTGCTGGCCCGGGGATGTGCGGTGGTCTGTGTCGTCAAGCCTAGGGAAGCCGCGAAGGCGAGCGCCCTCGGTGGCCTGCGCGTTGTTGTGACAGAAGACCCATCCGACGTCGAAGATGTGGTTTCCGCCTTGGCGCGGGAGGGGTTGTCCCCTTCCGACTTCACCGTGGTGACCAGTGGTCAGGAGTTCACGGTGGTGGCGGCTGCGGTGGTGGGCGCGCTCGGCGGCGCCCGGGCTCTGCCCGTACCCGTGGCGATCGCCCTGCGCGACAAGCAGAAACA
>NZ_JAGMUK010000164.1 GCF_019049245.1 Streptomyces sp. AC555_RSS877
CGTGCCCATAAAACCATCGCCCAGCACCCGCCCCCGAGCACCCTCAACTACCCCGCCAACAGGACATATACCCAGCCAAAGAGGAATCCAGCACTAGTAGGACTCCGTTAAGTTGGTCTGGCTCTTGTGTTCTGGCTGGTGGTGGATGTTCTGGGCAGGGGGCGGTGGCAGGTGGTGCAGATGCCGGTCCAGCAGTTCAGCAGGTCCTGGATGGTGTCGAGGATCTGGTAGCGGGTGAGTCCGGTGTATCGGCTTTTGGGGCCAGGCGCTGTTCGGTGAGGAAGGCGTGGGCGGCGGTGACCAGGGTGACGTGGTGGTGCCACCCCGTCCAGGAACGCCCTTCGAAGTGGTCCAGGCCGAGGCCGTGTTTGAGTTCGCGGTAGTCGTGCTCGATGCGCCAGCGGATTTTCGCCAGTCGGACCAGTTCGGCGAGGGAGAGCGTGTCGGGCAGGTTGGACAGCCAGTACCCGGTGGGCGCCTGGGCGCTGACGGGCCATTCGACCAGCAGTGTGACCTCGGGCACGACGCCGTCCCAGCAGTTTTCGTCTGTGGCGGCGTCCTGGGCGAGGCGTCGGGACTTGATCCCGGCCGGCCGCACCCGCAGGGACAGGAAATGCGAACGCATCGGTCCGCGGGAGCCTTCTCGCCAGGTCACCTCGGTGAAGGCCTGCCGCCTCTGGTTGGCCGCGAGCGCGGCCACCGGGGACGGCTTGTCGCGGTAGCGGGGCTGAGGCTTGCGGCCGTTGCCCGACCAGGGCGGGGCAGTGGGCACCGCATCGTGCGGGTGGGCGGTCACGTCCGAGCGGATCGCCACCACGTAGCCGATGCTCCGACGTTCCAGCCCGTCGCGAAAGTCGGCGTTCTGCCCGCAGCCGGCGTCGGCCACCACCACGGGCGGGACGAGCCCCCAACAGGCCAGCTCGTCCAGGACATCCAGGGCCAGGCGCCACTTCTCCCGGTGCCCGATCTCCTCAGGGACCCCCGTCTTGCGTCGGCGGACGGGATCGTCCGCCCACTCCTGGGGCACGAACAGGCGCCACTGCAGCGGACAGGACGCGGTGTCGGAGACCGCGTGCACGCTCACCGCGACCTGGCAGTTGGCCTGCTTGCCCAAGGTTCCGCAGTACTGGGGCGCGACCGCCACCGACATCTTCCCGTCCTTGGGGAATGACACATCGTCCACCGCCCAGGCATCCGGGCCGAGCAGCGGCACCATCCGCTCCGCGATCCGCCGCCGCACCGGCACCGGATCCCAGGTCGACTGGTTCACGAACTGCTGCAGGTTCTGCTCGTTGCCGTCCGGCAGCCGCTCCGCCATGGCCTGGATTGACTTGCGGCGACCGTCCACCATCAGACCCCGCAGATAGCAGTCACCCTTCGCCCGCTGATCCTTGCGCGGCACCGACGCGAACACATCAGCGACGAATAACGCCAACTTCGCCCGAGCACGGTTCACTTCATGTGCGTCCACACCCCCAACATGCCCCCAAACAGCACCGCGAGACAGACGTAACGGAGTCCTAATAGAGCTCGACGACTTCCGGGCTCACCATGCTGACCAGACCTACTGGTGCGGCGTTTGGCTGGGCGGGTGCGGGCACCAGCTCTTCACCAAGCTGTACACCGATCGCGCCTGTTCCCTGTCAAGTGCAGTGTGTTGAACCCATGCGCACACGAATACTTTGGGCGGGTCAGATGGTGCACGCAGCACGAACGAGGCTGCGACCGGCCCCTGGATCCGGTCGCAGCCTCGCTCGTGCCGGGGTTGCTATTGCAGTCCGCAGCCGCCGGAGGACGCGGGTACCCACGCCGATCTGGAGGGCCAGCGGGGAGTCGCAGCAATCGCCTTCCGACGCTTCCGGTCCCGGACTTCAGGGGCTTCCTGGTCCCCTGGTGAGCGGCTGGCGAACGCGGTATCCGCAGAGCGGTCTGCTTGCTGTGGCCCGGGGCTTGTTCGGTCAGCCGGCGGAGACGGCCTCAGCGGGGTCTGTCTCGTCCGCGGCCGCGGAGGGTGTGTTCTTGGGACCGCGCAGGGTGATGTAGATGAACAGGGCGCCCATGATGACGGAGCCTGCCCACATGGCCTGCTGCCAGCCGTCGACGAATGACTGCTGAGCTGCGTGGAGCAGGTCTGGTGCGTGTGGTCCGGTGCTGCCCGCCACCTCGACGGCGTTGGCGACGCCTTCCCGGGCGGTGTCCGCGGCGCCCTGGGGGATGCCGTGCAGCTTGTCGTCGATGGCGCTGCGGTAGCCGGCGGACACGAGCGCACCGAGCAGGGCGACGCCGAGTGCGGTGCCGAACTCGCGGGTGACGTCGTTGAGGGCGGAGGCGACTCCCTGCTTCTCACGCGGCAGGGAGGCGGTGATGGCCTCCGTGGATGGGGTCATCGACAGGCCCATGCCGACGCCCATGGCGAGCAGGCCGGGTAGCACCGACAGGTAGCCCCCGCCGACGGAGACGAACAGAGCCATCAGCGCCATGCCGACGCCGGCCAGCGCGATGCCCACCACCATGGTCGAGCGGGCGCCGATTCCTGCGGCCAGCTTGGGGGCCAGGCCGGAGGACATCATCATCGCGACGGCCATGGGCATCATCGCGACCGTGGACAGCAGACCCGACCAGCCGAGTACGGCCTGGAAGAACGGGAAGAGGACCACGCCGATGCCCGCCTGGACACCGAAGACCACCAGCAGCGTGATCGAGCCGCCCGACAGCCCGCGCTCCCGGAACAGGCGCACGTCCAGCAGGGAGGCGTCGCGGCGGTGCAGCTCCCAGGCCACGAACCCGACCGTCGAGATGAGGCCGACGGCGAGGCTGATCAGCGTCGCAGGGGCGGTCCAGCCGCGTTCGGGGCCTTCCTGTAGGACGAAGATGAGACCGACCACGGCAATGATGGAGAGCAGAGCGCCGACGGTGTCGAATCGGTGGGCCGAGATCTCGCGGGAGTTGGGAACCGACTTCAGCGTCATGCCCAGGGCCACAAAGACTAGGACCTCGGGCAGCACGAACAGCCAGCGCCAGTCGGCGACGTCGACGAGGAGCGCGGAGAGGAACATGCCCAGGATGCCGCCGCCTCCGGCGATACCGGTCCACACGCCGATTGCCTTGCTGCGCTGCTCTTCGGGGAAGGTGGAGGTGATGACGGCGAGCGTGATCGGCATGATCATGGCGGCGCCGATGCCGCTGGCCACGCGGGCGGCGAGCATCACTTCGGCCGTCGGGGCCAGGCCGGCAACCACGGTGGCGATGCCGAAGACTCCCAGTCCCGCGACGAGCATGGGCTTGCGGCCCAGGCGGTCGCCCAGGGCGCCGAGCGGCAGCAGCAGGGCGGCCAGGGCGAGGGTGTAGATGTTGATGATCCACAGGACCGTGCTTTGGGAGGCACCGAATTCCACGGCCATGTGGGTCTGCGCGACGTTCAGCCCGGTCACCGAGGCGATGACCGCCATCAGGGCGGTGGAGACGGTGATCAGGATCGTGCGCAGTTGACGCGGGTCGGGGGCGCCCCGGTCGCCGGCCGGTGTGACCGGTACGGGCTGGTTCGTACTCATGGATTCCTCTCAAAAGGGCATGCCGAGTCAGCGCCGGAGCAGGACCGGTCGCTGAGTGAAGGGGGCGGGTGGGGCCCGGGCCGCCGCGCACACCGGGGGCGTGCGGCGGCCGGTGCCGCGCCGGATATCAGAGGGCGGGGGTGTCGCCCTGGGCTGCGGCGAGGGCCGCGTCGGTGTCCGCGGTGGCCAGCACGCTGTTGATGTGGGCGCCAGCCAGGGCGCCGGCCGCTGCGGCGGCGCCGAGCTGGGCGGCAAGGTCGGTGGCGTTGCCCGCCACCCAGACGCCCGGCACCTCGGTGGCGCCCGCCATGCCGCAGGCGAAGCCGCGGCCCATGTTGTCGGGCAGGTCCTGCATCGGCAGCTTCAGGCCCTCCAGGCCCTCGGTACGGGCCTCCATCCGGGTGGCGACTGCGAGGACGCTGCGGGCCACGACATGGCCATCGGCCAGGCGCACGCCGGCGAGGGTGCCGTCCTCGTTGTTGACGACCTCCTGCACCGGGGTGTCGACGATGCGAATGCCGCGGGTCGCGAACCGGGCGCGGGTGGCCTCATCCAGGTCAGGCCCTGGGCGAAGAAGGTCAGATCCTCGGTCAGCTGCCGAAACAGGAACGCATGGCCGACGGAGGCCGGGCCGGTGGCGAGGATGCCGATGGGCTGATCACGCACCTCCCAGCCGTGGCAGTACGGGCAGTGCACCACACCGCGGCCCCAGTGGTCGGCGAGGCCGGGGACCTCGGGCAGCACATCCTTCAGGCCGGTGGCCACCAGGACCCGGCGCGCACTCATGCTCCGTCCGTCGGCCAAGGTGACGGTGAACCGCAGATCCCCGTCCGTCGCCGGGGCGGCGGACTCGGACGAGGCCACCTCACCGAAGACGACGCGCCCTGCGTACTGGCGCACCTGCTCCCGCCCCCGCCGAAGGATCTTGGGCGGCGGGGTGCCGTCCAGGACGATGAATCCGTGCATGGCCTCGGCGGGCGCGTTGCGCGGGGAGCCGCTGTCGATCACGACGACCGAGCGGCGGGAGCGGGCGAGTATCAGCGCTCCGTTCAGCCCTACGGCGCCCCCGCCGATCACCACCACATCGACGGTCCCCTCGGGCAGTGCGTCACTCGCGTACGGAGAAGTTGTCACAGCCATGGGCCTCCTGCCTTTCCTCGTGCACTGGTCCCAGACGTTGCGGACCATCTGCACACGACGTTAAGCCGCAGTTGCGTCCAAGACATACTCTGTTGCCTATGACGCAAGAAGATGGAGATCTGGACAGCCTCGTACGCAAACGCATCCGCGCACTGCGGGTCGCGCAGGGCTGGTCCCTGGAGGAATTGGCCTCCCGCGCGCACCTCAGTCAGTCCTCGCTGAGCCGCATCGAGAACGGCCAGCGCCGCCTCGCACTGGATCAGCTGGTCACCCTCGCCCGCGCCCTGGACACCACGCTCGATCAGCTCGTGGAGACCGCCACCGACGACGTCGTCACCAGTCCGACGATCGACAGCACCCACGGCCGGATGCGTTGGACCATCAAGGCCGACCCCGGGATGAGCGTGGTGCGGCAGCGCATGACCGAACCGCCCCCCGAGAACCCGGCGCGCATGCGCGCCCACCCGGGGCGCGAATGGCTCGTCGTCCTGTCCGGCACCGCGATCCTCATGCTCGGCCACCGCCGCTTCCGCCTCGAGACCAACCAGGCCGCCGAGTTCCCCACGATGATGCCGCACGCGATCGGCGCCGACGGCGGACCCTGCGAGATCCTTGGCATCTTCGACCGCGACGCCCGCCGCGGCCACCAGGGCGACAGCGACGATGACACCCAGGCTCCCGAGTGACCGTGAGGCCGCACGACGGCCTTCCCTGGCGGGACATCTTGCGCGTCGGGCAGCGCCCTCGACCATCATCTTGCGTAAACGGGGACGCTTCGTGCCGCAGGGGCATATGCGCCTTAGCGTGAAGAGTATGAACCACGCACACACCCACACCCCCCACCACGGCGCTTCGCACGGTCACCACCACGAGCACGCAATGGACGGCCAGGCGGAGATCCTCGACCTGGACGCCGAGGTCCTCGCCGAGCACATCTCCTCCATGGCTGCATGGCTGCCGCTGCAGACCGCCCCGCACCACATCGTGGACCTGGGCTGCGGCACGGGAGCGGGCACCTTCGCCCTCCTGGACCGCTTCCCCGACGCGCATGTCACCGCCGTCGACGCCTCCGCCGAACACCTGCAGCGCCTGCGCACCAAGGCGTGCACCCGCGGCGTCGAGGAACGCGTACGCACGGTGCAGGCCGACCTCGACGACGACGCCTGGCCCGACCTCGGCTCACCGGACCTGGTCTGGGCATCGGCCTCGATGCACCACATGGCTCACCCCGACCGCGCACTGCGCAACGTCCACGACGCGCTCGTGCCCGGCGGCCTGTTCGCCGTCGTCGAACTGGCCGGCCATCCCCGCTTCCTGCCCGAAAACGCCCCTGAGGACAGGCCCGGCTTGGAAGAGCGCGTCCACGCCGCAGCCGACCGCCGCCAAGTCGAACACATGCCCCACCGCGGCGCCGACTGGGGCCCGATGCTGACCGCCGCCGGATTCACCGTCGAGGGCGAACGCGCCATCGCCGTGAACCTCGAAGGCTCGCGCAGCGAAGCGATCGGCCGCTACGCCACCGGCGTCCTGCAGCGCATCCGCAGCGTCATCGCAGACAGGCTCTCCCCCGAGGACCTGACCGCGCTCGACCAGCTCCTCGACGCCAGCAGCCCGCACAGCATCCTGCGCCGCGACGACCTGACGGTACTCACCGAGCGCACCGTCTGGGCCGCCCGCCGTATCTGACCACGGATGGTTCCTCCCGCCAGGGCGGGCCCGCCTCCGAGCCCGTGGGCGGTGAATGGCCGGGTACGCCTTTCGTCCCGCTGGTCAGCTGCACTTTGCGGCGAAGCCACCACCTGCCCCGGACATCGGGCAGCGACTCAGTGGCTTCAGCCTGGATGCGGCTGGGTCGGCAGCGCTCGGACCGGGGAGTCGGGCTGCGACAGGGCGTGGAGCAGCTGCCGGTTGTGCGCGGTCAGTTACCTGCCCCAGCAGGCCGACAGCGCGTGGACCGACACCGTCAAGATCCTTCACGACCGTTACGACAACCGATAGCGCCGGAGTCGGCGGCTGATCAGCTGTCGACGTGCACGGTGACGTACAGGTCCCCTGGCGCACCGCATCGGCGGGCGGCTACAACCTACGAAGCCCGCTGAGCACCCTCTCGAGCAGAGCCGTGTCGGGTTGACCACCCTGGTCTTCGCTTCCTCCCGGTGCGTGAATGGCAACGAGTCCTGCTTCCGCCAGATCAGCCACCAGGATGCGTGCGATGCCCAAAGGCATGGCGAGCAGCGCCGAGATTTCCGCCACCGCCTTGATGTCACGGCACAGGTGGCAGATCCGCTGATGCTCCGGCAGCAGTCCCCGCATCTGCTGGGGATCTGCGGTAGTCGATACGAGTGCCTCGATGGCTAGTTGGTATCGCGGCCTGGTGCGCCCCCCGGTCATGGCATAGGGGCGAACGAGCGCACCGGTGCCGGCGGCGCCGTCCTCGAGTGCCGTTGCTGCACGGGGTCGGGCATACGAGTCGACGCGCGCCGACACGCTGGCTCGCGCTCCCGGGGTGTTTCTGACGCGAACATGGCAGTCAGGATGGTTTCCTCTGCCCGAAGGCGCAGAACACCTGGGGGGAACTCAGTGCTCCGTATCCACTTCACCGATGCCGATCTGGTCAGGACCCGTATCGCGGCCGCGCCGGACCCCTTGTGGGAGATCTGTGTGAGCCTGCACCGCTTCCAGTCCCGCCAAGGGCGTTGGGCCTACGCGGAGTGGCATCGCGCCGCCCGCGCCCGGCTGCACGCGGCGGATTTCGCCCGTACGCTGCGCACCCTGCTCTTGCCCCTGGTCCCGCGCGCCACCTACTTCCCCGACTTTCTCACCCCGCCCGAGGCCGTCGAAGGGCTCGACGCCGGCCTGGAGGCCATCCTGGCCGTCCCGCAGCGCCAGATCCTGGACGAGGTGGGCATCCTCACCCGCACCAGTGGGGCTCCGGCCTGGGCGACACGGCTGGTGGAGAAGGACATGCGCGAGGAACTGGTACAGGCGTTGCGGACCTACTACGACACCGCCATCGCCCCGCACGGCGATCACATCCAGGCCCGTATTGAAGCGGAACGGGCCGCCCGCGCCCGTGCCGTGCTCAACGGAGGGGTCGACGGGATCCTCCAGAGCCTGGGACCCACCCTGAGATGGCGGCGCCCCGTCCTGCACACAGACTATCCCGAGGACCGCGACCTGTATCTGAACGGCCGCGGGCTCCTCCTGATCCCGTCGTACTTCTGCTGGGGGAACCCGGTGACCTTAGGCGACACCACGCTCGACCCTGTACTGATCTACTCACTCAGCCACGAGCCCCACCACACCGCTCTCCCCGGCGACCTCGGCTCCGGCGCCCCCCTGGCGGCCCTGCTCGGCCGTACCCGCGCCGCCGTCCTGCGTGCCGTCGCCACCGGCGCCACCACCGGCGAACTCGCCCGTGCCGCCGTGGTCTCCGCGTCGTCGGCCAGCAACCACGCCACCGCCCTGCGGGACGCGGGTCTGATCGTCAGCCACCGGCACGCCGCATCCGTACTGCACACCCTGACCCCCCTCGGGGCCGCGCTGCTCCGTGCCAACACCCCGGGCCGCCCTCAGTGACCACGCCGCCCCACGGAGGGTTCGGCACTGCCCGCCGCCCCGCCCGGGGCACCGCCGGTGACGGTCACCCGTCACCGGGCGATCAGCGCGGCGACCGCGTCACGGATCGACGGCATGGCGGTGTACACCGTGCCGGGGCAGTCGGTGACCGCCCAGTGACGGTGCCCGCCGATGGCCGGTGCGGGCCGGCTCACTCCGCTGACGGGATTGCGGTAGACCACCTTGCCCAGGGGAGCGAGCGCGTGCCGCTCGGCCAGCTCGGCCAGCAGCTGGACCAGCGCGCCGCGTGCGGCGGATGACGCGGGTCTGTCGGTCAGCGTTCCCAGGAGGGCGATGCCGATGTTCCCGGAGTTGTAGCCCTCGATGTGCGCCCCGGTGACGAGCCGGCCGGCGGCGTCGTGCGCGGCCGTGCCGTCGGTGCCGGACCAGCGTCCCTCGTAGACCCGGCCGTTCTCGTCGATCAGGTAGTTGTAGCCCATGTCGCCGTATGCGCCGGCGGCGGTGCGGTAGATCGCGCGGACCCGCGTGGCCGGGTCCGGGTCGTTGCTGCCGTCGGCGGTGTGGTGGACGCTGAGCGTCTGGACGGGGTAGTACTGCGCCGGCCAGCGTTCGGTGCCGCCGGTGGTGAAGCGCAGGCTCTCGTCCGCGCCCCAGTCCCCGCGGGTCAGCAGCGTGTACGCGGCAGGCGTGGCGGCGAGGGCCGGGGGCGGCGACACCGCGCCGAAGGCGGCAGCGGCTCCGGCGGCCGTCAGGAACGTGCGGCGGCGCAGGAGGGGAGCCGACTGCCCGGTGCTCCGGGAGCCGGAGAGGGCCGAGCGCCTCATCGTGTGGTCCTTCCTGTGGATCCGTGGATCCGCGGGCTCGGCTGGAGAGCGCACTCGGGCTTGGGGGCGTAGAGGCGGGACCACGTACCGGGGCCGACGATGCCGTCCGGGCCACCCGCGGTACCGTTGCAGGTCTGCACCCAGTGGACGCCCTCCAGGGTCCTCGGGCCGTACCCCCCGTCCTCCTCCAGCCAGTGGTGAAAGCCGCTGTAGAAGTTGACGAGGCACTGCACCTGGCGAACCGCGTCACCCGTGGCGCCGGGGTTGACGGTGGGCCGGGCGGAGTCGTCGATGTGGTTGCAGTGCGTCTCCGCCGCTGTGGCGCTCGATGCGGAGCTCGCCGTGGGGCCGCCGGTGAGAAAGCCTCCGGCTGCCAGTACGGCGGTGCCGCAGACGAGGGCCAGGCGGTGGGTGCGGGTGCGCATGGTGTCTCCCCCAGCGTGGGTGGCGGTCGGCAGGTCGAAGGGCAGGGACGGGCGTTGCCCGGTGAACCGCACCTGGACGGGTGACGTGTGCGGGTGACGGGCCCCGGTCGCCCGGGCACCCCCCCGTGCGCATGCCCGGGCGACCGGGGCCCGTCTGTTCGAGATCGGCTCAACCGCTCATGCGGCGACGGGCCGTCTCAGGACCGCGGCATCAGTAGACGCTGTCGCACCAGTCGGCGAACTTCTTGAGCGCTGCCTGGGTCCCCGGTCCGGCATCTCCGTCGATGTTGCCGGTGTAGCCGTAATCGGACTGCGACAGTTTGCGCTGCAGCGCCTTGATCGTGCCGCTTCCGGGGTCACCGTCGATGTTGCCGTTGTAGTCCCAGGAGGCCTTGAGGTGGCGCTGGAAGGCCTTCCAGCTGTCGGTGCCGAGCTGTCCGTCGATCGGGTCGGTGTAGTTCCAGCGCGCCTTCAACCAGCGCTGGACGGCCTTGGCCCGAGTGGAGTTCAGCCCGAGATTGACCACCGCGAGCGGCGCGGCCTCGGCGGCCACGGCCTGCTGCGGGGCCGAGTCGGATGCCGCGAACCCGGCGCTCGCGCCGGCCAGACTCCCGGCGGCCATGGCGACGACAGCGGTGGCGGTGACGAGCGTCCTGGTGAGGACAGTCGATCGCATTCGTTCCCCTTCGGGTCGTAGGTCGGCACCTCGCCACTTTCCTCGGTGCCGAGGCCCCGGAACGGTCTCGACCGGTCCGTGCTGGGCTTCGAGATCACCTTTTCAGTTCCTCCACGGCACCGACACACTCTTGCGTCTGAGTGCAAAAGCCCAGCTCAGGGAGGTGAATGGAATGCTCCGGATGCACTTCCGCAGCTACCGTCCCACCGGCGGTTGTGACGGTGGAGCGAGTCGGGTAGGACGTTCGGCACGCGGATTTCTGTCTCCTCGGACATGGACGAGCCCCTGGCCCGCGCGCTCCTCGCCGAGCTGCGCGAGCGCGGCCACGACGTGGTGGCGCACGGCGCGTTGCGGGCCGGCGACGACCCTCAGTGGGCCGGGTGCTCGGAGGTGGCGGCGCGACGCCGACGGGCAGGCGGACCAGGCGGTCGTGTGCTGCTGGACCGGGACCGGCGCGCCGATCGCGGCGAACAAGGTGCCGGGGTGCGGGCAGCCCAGCTGCGACTGCCAGCGCTGGAACCTCATCCTTGTCGGTTCGTGAGGCCGGCCTACCGGTAGCCCGCCAACTCCGACGGCCGGTGGATCGGGCCGGTGATCTGGGTCAGAGGTCTGCCCGTGCCGTGGTTGGCCTGGGCGATGATCTCCGCGGTGATGGAGACGGCCGTCTCCTCGGGTGTGGAGGCTCCAAGATCGAGACCGATGGGGGAACGCAGCCGGGCCAACTGGCTCTCCGTGACACCCTGCTCGCGCAGGCGGCGCATGCGCTCGTCGTGGGTGCGCCGGGAACCCATGGCCCCGACGTAGGCGACGGGCAGGTCGAGTGCCAGTCGAAGCAGCGGGATGTCGAACTTGGCGTCATGAGTGAGGACACATACGGCGGTGCGCTCGTCCACCTCGGTGCGTTCCAGGTAGCGGTGGGGCCAGTCGACGACCACTTCGTCCGCGCGCGGGAAGCGGGCGGGAGTGGCGAAGACGGGGCGGGCGTCGCAGACGGTGACGTGGTAGCCCAGGAAGCGGCCGGCCTGGCTGAGGGCCGCGGCGAAGTCGACGGCACCGAAGACCAGCAGGCGCGGCGGGGACGCATGGACATGAACGAGGACGGACAGCCGTTCGGGGCATTCGTCTGCCTGCCCGCCGATGTCGATGCGGACCGTGCGGCCCGCCCGCATCAGGGCCCTGGCCCGGTCGGCCACGGCCCGGTCCGTCGGGCCGCCGTCCACGCGCCCGTAGGCGGCATGGCCGCCGCCGAGCACGCTCAGCGTGGAGCCGAGGAGACGATCCGGGCCGTCCACGACCTGTGCCACGGCGACCGATCGCCCTTGAACGATCTCGGAGAGGGCCGTGGACAGGTGCGGCTGGGCTGCGGGATCGATGCGCTGGACGAGGACGTCGAGTTCGCCGCCGCAGGTCAGACCGACTGCGAAGGCGTCGTCGTCGGAGTAGCCGAACCAGGCCCGCTGCGGCGTGCCCCGGTCATGGAGCACCTGCCGGCACAGCTCGTAGACCGCTCCCTCGACGCAGCCGCCGGAGATGCTGCCGACGGCGTTGCCGTCCTCGTCCACGGCTACCGACGTGCCGACCGGCAGGGGTGCGCTGCCGTGCACGTCGACGACGGTGGCCAGGGCGAAGGGGCGTGCCTCGCGGCACCAGCGGTGCAGTGTGTCCGCGATGTTCAGCATGGCAGTTCTCCACGGCAGGACCAGATCGGAAGGTGAGCGGGCCGCCGCCACGACGCCGGGGAAAACGTCATGCGGCGGCCCTCGGAAGTCCGGCAGCCGGACGGGGGCAGGCTGCCGGACGAGTGGTGTGCACTTCGCCGGGCCGAAGCGTACGGGTCAGAGCAACGCCTCGGCGGTGATGGGCAGTTCGCGGATGCGGCGGCCGGTGGCGTTGAAGACCGCGTTGCCGATCGCGGCCGCCACCCCCACCTGGACTACCTCGCCGAGTCCCTTGACGCCGAGCGCGTTGCCGTCGTTGTCCTCGCCGTCCAGGTAGATCGCCCTGACGTCGGGGACGTCGGCGTTGACGGGGACGAGGTAGTCGGCGAGGTTGGCGTTGACGATCCGGCCGTCGCGGTGGTCGGTGGCCGTGTGTTCCAGCAGGGCTGTGCCGATGCCGCCCACGATGCCGCCGATCGCCTGGCTGTCGGCGAGCTTGGGGCTGATGATGCGGCCCGCGTCGTACACGCCGAGCATGCGCCTGACCCGTACGAGGCCCAGGGCCGCGTCGACGGCGACCTCGGCGAAGGTGGCGTTGTAGGCGTGGTAGGAGTGCCGCTCGGGACTAGGCGGCCCGGTGTAGGAGCCGCTCGCTTCGAGGTGGGTGCGGTTGTTGCGGGCCAGGAGCGTCCGGTACGTCTCGCCGCGGGCCGGGTTGCCCTGCACGTACAGTCGGCCGCCGCGTACGACCACGTCGTCCGCCTTCACCCCGTACAGCGGCGACTCGCGGTCCTCGACGGCCAGCTCGATCGCCTGCTGCCGCACTTGGGTGCAGGCGTCGTGGACGGCGGTGCCGACGCTGGCCATGGTCGCCGAGCCGCCGTGCGGCGAGGTCGGCGGGTAGAGGGAGTCGCCGAGCCGGAAGGTGACCGTACGCATGGTCAGCCCGAGGGCGTCGGCGGCGACCTGGGTCTGGGAGGTGTAGGTTCCCGGTCCCATGTCACTGGTGGCCGCCTCGACCACAGCGGTGCCGTCGGCATCGAGGCGGGCCCGGGCCTGTGCGGGGTAACGCCCGGGGTCGTAGACGCCGGCGGCCATTCCCAGGCCGATCAGCCAGTCGCCCTCGCGCCTCGAACGGGGTCGGGGGGTGCGGCGCTGCCAGCCGAACTCGCGGGCGCCGACGGTGTAGCACTCGCGCAGCCGACGGGTGGAGAACGGCAGGTTGTTCGACTCGTCCTCGTTCGGTTCGTTGCGCCGGCGCAGCTCGATCGGGTCGACGCCCAGCTTGTGCGCGAGTTCGTCCATGGCCGACTCGATCACGAACGACGCCGAGGCGAAGCCGGGGCCACGCATCCAGATCGGGGTGTTCACGTCCAGGGGGGCGGTCCGGTACGCCTGGCTGACGTTCGGCATGCTGTAGAGCATCTGCCCCGCGCCCATGACGGCCTCGGTGAACGTCTCGTAGGAGGAGGTCTCGGCGTCGATGTCGTGGATCGCGGCGGTCAGCCGGCCGCGCCGGTCGCTGCCGAGGCGCAGCCGGTACTCGTACGACGGCCGGAAGCCGGTGCCGAAGTACATCTGTTTACGGCTCAGCACCAGCTTGACCGGACGCTTCGTCTCCCGCGCGGCCAGGGCGGCGACGACGCTGTGCGGCCAGCAGCGCAGGCCGCTGCCGAAGCCGCCGCCGACGAACGGGTTGATGACGCGCACCGCCTCCGCGGGCAGGCCGAACACGGCCGCGAGCTCGTCATGCGTGCCCATCACCCACTGCGTCTTGTCCCAGACGGTCAGCTTGTCGCCGTCCCAGCGGGCGATAGTGGCGTGCGGCTCCATGGGATTGTGGTGATTGCGCGCCAACTGGTAGGTCAGATCCAGCCGTACGGGAGCGTCGCGCAGGCCCGCTTCCGCATCGCCGCGCGCGTAGTTCGTCGGCTTGTCCCGCTCCGCCTCGTGCAGGTCCGTCGAGGGCTGTTCGGCGTCGTACTCGACCTTCACCAGGCTCGCGCCGTGCTGCGCGGCCTCCAGGGTGGTGGCGACCACGACGGCGACCGGCTGGCCATGGAAGCGGACACGGTCGTCCTGGAAGACCCGCAGCCGCCGGCCCGGCGGGTTGTTCGACCCGGCGTTGTCGCGGTACGGCAGCTTAGGTGCATTGCCATGGTGGATCACCCGCAGCACGCCCGGGTGGGCCTCGGCGGCGCCCGTGTCGATGCCGGTGATACGCCCGCGGCCGATGCTCGCGTCCACGATGACGGCGTGCACCGCCCCGTCGACATCGAACTCGGCGGCGTACTGCGCCTTGCCCGTGACCTTCAGCCGGCCGTCCACCCGGGACAGCGGCGCACCCACGGCTGCCTGCGGCTGGGGGCTCACTTAATACCTCCTACGATGCGCAGCTGGCGTTCGACGGTCCGCTTGAGCAACTCGACCTTGAACCGGTTGTGTTGAAGGGGACGGGCGCCTTCCGCCGCCTTGACGGCAGCGGCCGTCCACAACGCGTCCGAGGGGCGCTCGCCGACGAGGCGCTGCTCGACGGCCGGCAGCTTCCACGGCACCGTGCCCACCCCTCCGGCGGCCACTCTCGCCTCGCGGATCACCCCGCCGCGCACATGCAGGGCGACGGCCGCCGAGGTCAGGGCGAACTCGTAGGACTGCCGGTCCCGCACCTTCAGGTAGCCCGACTTCAGCGGACGCGGCACTGCGGGGATCTCCACCGCGGTGATCAACTCGCCTTTTCTGAGGGCCTGTTCACGGTTCGGGGTGCTGCCCGGCCGCAGCAGGAAGTCGGCGAAGGGGACCTGGCGCTCCCCGTCCGGGCCCAGCAGGCGCACCTGCGCCTCAAGCGCCGTGAACGCCACGGCGACGTCGGAGGGGTGGGTGGCCACGCAGGCGTCGGAGGTGCCCAGGATGGCGTGGGTACGGTTGACGCCCTCCAGCGCCGCGCAGCCGGAACCGGGCTCGCGCTTGTTGCAGTCGGCGGTCACGTCCCGGAAGTAGGTGCAGCGGGTGCGCTGCATGATGTTGCCGCCGATGGTCGCCATGTTCCGCAGCTGGGCCGACGCGCTCAGCTCCAACGCCTCGGAGACGACCGGGAACAGGGTGCGCACCTTACGGTGGGCGGCGGCCTCGGACATGGTCACCAGGGCACCGATACGCAGCCCGCCGCGCTCGGTGACGGTGATCTCGTCCAGCGGCAGACCGCTGATGTCGACCAACGCCTCGGGGCGCTCGACGGTCTCCCGCATCAGGTCGACCAGCGTGGTGCCGCCGGCGATGTAACGACCGCCACCACGACCGGCGTTGAGGGCTTCCCGCGTGTCGGACACGCGCGTGTAGGTGAAGGGATGCATGACGGCCGCTCCTTACTTCCGGGCGGCGGTCTGCTCGACCGCGCGCACGATTTTCACGTAACAGCCGCAGCGGCAGATGTTGCCGCTCATCCACTCCCGTATCTCCTCCGGAGAGCCGGTGTGGCCTTCCTGGATGCAGCCGGCACCGGAGACGATCTGGCCTGGTGTGCAGTAGCCGCACTGGAAGGCGTCCTCGTCGATGAACGCCTGCTGCAACGGGTGGAGTCGGTCGCCCTCGGCCAGGCCCTCGATCGTGGTGACCTCGGCACCCTCCAGGCGAACGGCCAGCGTCAGACAGGCATTGACCCGCTGGCCGTCGACCAGCACGGTGCAGGCGCCGCAGGCCCCGGCGTTGCAGCCCTTCTTGGAGCCGGTGAGGCCGAGATGCTCGCGCAACAGGTCCAGCAGCGACGTGCGGTTGTCGACCGTCACGGTCCGGCGAGTGCCGTTGACCGTCAGGGACACGTGGCTGGAGGGTGGCGCCTCGGCGGCGGCCACCTCCTCCGGAGCCGCGAGGAGTGATCCTCCGATCACCCCGCTCGCGACGACCGCACCACCGACCGCCGTACTGGTGGCGATGAAGGTGCGCCGAGTGGGCGCCGGGGCGGACTCGCCGGCTCCGGTGGGGGGTGGAACGGCAGACTCGGGGTGTTCAGTGGACATACGTACGCCTTCGTATCGCGGACGGATCGGCTGTACACACCAGCGGGACGGGAGAACGGAGCGTCGTCACCGCGGGGAACCGGGCCACCGCGCGCCTTGGCGGCGGCGACTGGTCGCATGGGGAGTCTTGCACCACGGGCAACGCTCGTGGCAGGGAGACTTTCCTCCCCCTTTACGCTCCGTCAGGAGCGAATGGCCGACGTCATCGGGGGCACTTTCGCGCGGGATACGGCAGGGAGGAGCCTCGTCGCCCCGTTCGTGGACGCGTCCGGGGCCGGGACGTCCTGAGTCGGCCCGGCCTGCGTGATCGAGGGGCCGGGGCTACCGGTTGCGGGTGCGGGAGCCGTTGTACTGCTGGTCGGTGACCGGCTCGGCCCAGGTGGTCTCGGGGGTGCCGTCGTCTGTGCCCTCCCACATGGCGATGTGCTCCGTGAACCGGTCGGGGGCGGCGCCGTGCCAGTGTTCCTCGTTCGGCGGGCAGGCGACGGTCTCGCCGGGGTGGGCCTCGAGGATCGTGCCGTCGCGGGTGCCGATCAGGGCGATGCCGGAAACGACGTGCAGGGTCTGGCCCACGGCGTGGGAGTGCCAGTTGGTGTGGGCGCCCGGTGAGAAGCGGACCAGGTTGGCGCGCATCCGGGACGGCTCTTGGCCCGCCACGATGACGTCCCACCAGACGTCGCCGGTGAACCAGTCCGCCGGGGCCTTGCTGCTGGGCTGCTGCTTGATGAATTCCATGATCTCTCTCTGCTCTCTTTCGTGGGTCGGCTGTTTCTAGCGGGCGACGTAGCCGCCGTCGACGGGGAGGGCGACGCCGACCACGAAGCCCGCTCCGGGACTGCACAGCCAAAGGACCGCCTGGGCGATCTCCTCGGCAGTGCCGAGCCGGTTGATGGGCTGGTTGGCCTCGGCCTCGGCGCGGCCGAGCTCGCCCTTGGCGATCATGTCGCTGACCATGGGTGTGTCGATGGTGCCGGGGCAGATCGCGTTGACGCGGATGCCGCGCGGGGCGTATTCGAGGGCGGCGCTTGAGGTCAAACCGATGACTCCGTGTTTGGAGGCGTGGTAGGAGGCGCGGCCGGGGAGGCCGACGAGGCCGCCCAGGGAGGAGCAGTTGACGATGGCGCCGCTGCCCTGGGCGCGCATGTGCCGCAGCTCGTGCTTCATGCACGCCCACACACCGCGGAGGTTGATGGCGTTGACGCGGTCGAAGCGCTCGGTGGGTTCGTCGGCGGCGTCGCTGGGCGGGATCTGGATGCCGGCGTTGTTGTACGCCATGTCCAGGCGGCCGAGGGTCCGGGCGGTGCGGTCGACCGCGGCGGCGACCTGGTCCTCGTCACTGACGTCGCAGGTGAGGGCGAGGGCCTGGTGGCCTGCGTCGGTGAGTTCCTTCGCGGCCGCGTTCAGGGCCGCTTCGTCGATGTCGGTGAGAGCGACGGCGGCTCCGGACTCGGCGAACGCGCGAGCGGTCGCCAGGCCCATACCGGCCCCGGCCCCGGTGACGAGGGCGACCTGGCCGGTGAAGTCGTAGCTGGGGTTCACGTCGGGTTTTCCCTTCGAGCGCTGAGGTGTGGCGGTGCGAGTGGTACCGGGGCTGTTTGATGAGCTGCGGCGGGACGGCTTGGTGAGCCTCCGTCAGACGGTCTGGCCGACGACCAGGGGGTGGCCGGTGGCGAAGGAGGCGGCGTCCGAGCAGAGCCAGAGCTCGGCGGCGGCGATCTCGTCGGGTGTGCCGAGGCGTCCGATCGGCTCGTCCGCGATCAGGGCGTCCCGTCCTCGGGTGTGCTTTCGGCGAAGCGCCGGATCATCTCGGTGTCGATGATGCCGGGGCAGACGGCGTTGACGCGGATGTTGGATGCCGCGTAGTCGAGGGCGGTGGAACGGGTCATGCCGATGACGCCGTGCTTGGCCGCGGCATAGGCCGCCTGTCCCTTGAAGCCCTTGACGCCGGCGCCGGACGAGGCGTTGACGATCGCGCCGCTCCCCTGCTGGAGCATGAGGGGGATCTGGTGCTTCATGCACAGGAACATGCCGGTGAGGCTGACGCCGATGACATGGTCCCACTCGTCCTTGGGGATGTCCGCGGCCGGTTTGACCGGCTGCTCGATGCCGGCGTTGTTGAAGGCGGCGTTCAGGCGTCCGAACGCCTGGACGGTTTCGTCCAGGGCGGACTTCACGTCGTCTTCGCTGGTGACGTCGCAGGTGAGGGCCAATGCCCGTCCCCCCGCCTCCTCGATGAGCCGTACGGTCTTCCGCAGGCCGTCCGGAGACCGGTCGGCGAGGGCGACGCGGACGCCTGCGCGGGCGAAGGCGACGGCGGTGGCGCGGCCGATGCCGGATCCGGCTCCGGTCGCGAAGGCCGCCTTACCGGTGAAGGCTTCGTTGCTCACGGTCATGGGCCAAGTCCTCTCGCTGGCGGGTACGTCGTCGGGTTCGCATTCGGCAGGACGCGGATCCAGGCTTGGGTCAGTGCTGCGACGGAACCTGCGCGGATTCGTCGCGTCGCGCGTGCGTGGGAGCGCTGCTCCGGGCCACGATCCGGCCCTTGCCGGACGAGCCGTGGACGGCGAGGGCGATCAGCGGCAGCAGCGTGAGGGCGGCGATGACGGTGCCGACCAGAGGCGGCCCGGTCAGGCCGAGGGAGGAGTCCAGGGCCGTACCGGCGAGCGCCGATCCGGCGGCGATACCGGTGTTGAAGGCGGACGTGGTCAGCGCCGAGGTCAAGGTGGGGGCATCGCCCGCGAAGCGCATCGCGAGGGCGGTGACCACCGGGTTGACCGTGAAGCCGGTCAGGCCCATGAGGAAGACCAGGAGCGTGGCCGTGATTGGGTTGCCGGACAGCGGGATCATCAGGAACAGGACCAGGGCGGTGGCCGCGGCGGCCGTGATGGTGGTGGACATCGGACGTCGGTCACCCAGGCGGCCGCCCGTGGTGGTGCCGCCCAGGGCGCCGACGCCGAAGGCGATCAGGACGAGCGGTACGGCGCCTGCCGGGATGCCCGCGCGGTCGGTCAGCAGCGGCGTGACGTAGGTGTACGTCGCCAGGACCCCGCCCATGATGAGCATCGCGGCACCCAGCGCCAGCCACAGCCGGCCCTGCCGCAGGGCCCGGACCTCGGCCCGCAGGGACACCTCGACGCGCTGTTCCTGGGCCGGGATGAAGCGGCCGATGAAGACGGCGGCGAGCCCGGAGAGGACGGCCAGGGCCCAGAAGGGGCCGCGCCAGCCGGTGAACTGGCCGGCGAAGGAGCCGATCGGCACCCCGACGACGTTGGCCAGGGTCAGCCCGCCGATCATGACGCCCGTGGCGCGGGTGGCGTTGTGCGGTCCCGCGGCGGTGGTGGCGACGACGAAGCCCACGGACCAGAACGCTCCGGTGGCCAGGGCGGTGACGACACGGGCGGCGAGGACGATCGTGAAGGAGGTGCTGAGGGCGGCGACCAGATGTCCGAGGCAGAACACGGACAGGGCCAGAACCAGCGTCTGGCGCTGCGGCAGACGCAGGGTCGCCATGGCCATGGTGGGCGCGCCGATGATCATGCCGATGGCGAAGGCGGTGATCAGCAGCCCTGCGTGGGAAACGCTGACTCCGAGGTCACCGGCCAGCTCCGGCAGCAGGCCGGCGACGACGAACTCGGTGGTCCCCATCAGGAACGTGCCGGCGGCGAGCACCCAGACGACGAAGGGGAGCTTGCCGGGGGTGGTCCCGGACGCGGAAGGCATACGTGTGGTCTCTCCTTGCGTGGACATCGGGGGATCGTGGTGGCGGCTGAAGCCGTCGGGGCGGACAGTGGACGGCGCGGCCACGTCTTCGACGGTCCCATGCGGCGAACCGGACGAAAAAGGGGAGGATCTTCTCCCCCCTTCCTGTCGGGACGAACGGGGGGCGGGTCAGGGCGCGGCTTCGATGGTGATCCGGTCGGCCCCGGCAAGCCGGTCGGCGTCGATGTGGCCGAGGATGAGCAGGTCGGGGTTGGCGGAGTCGCCATCGCGGTAGAAGAGGGCCAGGTTGCCCCAGGGCGCGTAGTAGGTCAGGTCGCCGGCCTTCGGCGCGCGCGGCTCGGGAGCGCCCGAGGTGGTCAGCCTGCGCGGCAGGTCGGCGATCCGCTCCGTCTGGTGAAAGTCCTCCAGATCCAGGGAGAGCGGGAGCAGTTCGGCGAAGTCACGGGCGGCAGGACTGTCGTTCAGGGTGGCGTCGACGGGGCGGCCGTCGAGGGTGACCTGGATGTCCATGGCGGTGTTCCTGTCGGACGGTGCGGTGTTCCTGGCGGACGGTGCCTCGGCCGTCGGTGTCTGCTGCCGGGCCGAGGATGTCGCAGATGGGGAGGCCGGCGAGGTGTCGGTACAGGCCGCCACGGTCAGGGGGACGGCGGCGGCCGTGGCTGCGGGGGGCGAGGGCACGGAGGGCGGCCGAGTTCATGGGTGTCGTCCTGGGAGTCAGTCGGGCAGGGGCTCGGAGTAGTGCCGGAAGCCGTCCCGTTCCTGGTGGATGTCGTACAGGCGCTGGGCCAGCACGTCGGGGCTGCTGTGCTCGGCGTCGGGCCGGATGGCTCCGGGGATGATGAGCTGGGCGGCGTGGATGTTCTCCGGAGCGAGCGTGTCGTGCAGCATGCGGGCGTAGGCGCTCTCGGCGGCGAAGGCGATCGAGGTGCCGGCGACCTTCGGGTTGGGGCGTACGGCGCTGGAGCCGTTGACGAACAACAGCGTGCCGCGGCCGAGTTCGCGCATGCCGGGCAGGACGGCGTTCACCGCGGTGACGGGGCCCTTGACGGAGAAGGCGAGCGGGGCGTCCAGGTCGTCGGCGCTCGTGTCGAGGACCAGCTTCATGAACTCGGCGCGGGGCACGGGACTGTACTGGAGGATCTCGATGACCCCCAGGGCCTCGGCAGCCGCATACAGCGCCGTGGTCAGCGACTCGATGTCGAGGACGTCGGCGGTGAAGCCGCGGGCCTGGATGTCGTCACGGGCGAGTTCTGCGGTCAGGCCGTCCAGCTTCTGCGCGTCGCGGGAGATGAGAGCGACGGTGTGACCGACGGCGCCGAAGCGGCGGGCGGTGGCGAGCCCGAGGCCTGGGCCGGCGCCGACGAGGGCGAAGGTCGTCATGGTCGGTCCTTGTGTGAGCGGGGATGGTGTGCGGTCCGGGGCCGCACCGCCTGGGTGCGGCCCCCGGGTGTGGACGCGTGCGGTCAGGGCTTGAGGAGGGCCTTGATGGCGCGGCGCTCGTCCATCGCCTTGTAGCCCTCGGCAACCTGGTCCAGGGGCAGGGTGAGGTCGAAGACCTTGCCCGGGTTGATCCGGCCGGACAGGACCCGGTCGATCAGGTCGGGCAGGTAGCGGCGCACGGGGGCCGGGCCGCCGCGCAGGCCGACCTGGGAGAAGAACAGCTCCTGGCCGTCGATCGAGACCTCGTGGGGAACTCCGACGAAGCCGACGTTGCCGCCGGGGCGCGTGGAGTGCAGGGCCTGCCGCATGGACTCGGCGGTGCCGACGCACTCCAGCACGGAGTCGGCGCCGATGCCGTTCGTCAGCTCCTTCACGCGGGTGACGCCTTCTTCGCCGCGTTCGCTGATGATGTCGGTGGCGCCGAATTCGAGGGCGAGCTTCTGCCGGGACTCGTGCCGGGACATGGCGATGATCCGCTCCGCACCGAGTTCCTTGGCGGCGATGACACCGCACAGCCCGACCGCTCCATCACCGACCACTACGGCCGTCGAGCCGGGCTTCACCTCGGCGGCGAGGGCGGCGTACCAGCCGGTGCCCATCACATCGGAGACGGCGAGCAGGCCGGGCACCAGCTCGGCGTCCGGGTGCTCGTCGGTGGCGACGAGGGTGCCGTGGGCGTTGGGGATGCGGACGTAGTCGGCCTGGCAGGTGCTCATGAACTCGCGGTGCAGACAGGAGGACTGCCAGCCGTTCAGGCAGTTCACGCAGGTGTTGTCCGAGGTGGCGAACGAGCCGACCACGAACTGGCCCGGCCTGACGTTGGCGACCTCGCTGCCGACCTCCTCGACGATGCCGACGTACTCGTGCCCCATCGGATGAGGCTCGTCGACAGGTTCCGCGCCGCGGTAGGGCCACAGGTCCGAGCCGCACACACAGGCGGCGACCGTGCGGATCACCGCGTCGGTCGGCTGGAGGATCTTCGGGTCGTCGAGGCTCTCGAAGCGCACATCGCCGGGGGCGTGAATGACTGCTCCGCGCATGGGTCTTCCTTCGGTGCGAGGGTCGGTGTGCCGCAGCCGGGATCAGGATCGGCTGCTCGATACCGAGCCTCACACGCGAGGGCAAGCGCAAAAAGCGGAGAAATCCATCCCGGGAGGAAACCATCCTGGGAGGAATTTCTCCCCCCATCCCCAGGTGCGAACGGTGCCATGCTGGGCAGCATGACTGCCAACGTTCCCCTCAATGAGCTGGGAGAATTCCTCAAGAAGCGCCGCTCCGAGCTGAGCCCGCGCACGGTCGGACTGCCCGAGACGGACAAGCCACGCCGGGTGGCCGGGCTGCGCCGCGAGGAGGTCGCCCAGCTCGCCAGCATCAGCACCGACTACTACACCCGCCTTGAGCAGGGCCGCATGCAGGCATCCGCGCCCGTGCTGGACGTCCTCGCCCGGGTACTTCACCTGGACGACGACGAGCGCGGCTACCTCTTCCAGCTCGCCGGCAAAACCAGCACCCGCACGAGGCGCCGCAGCAGGCAGAAGGTGCAACCGCAACTGCAGCGGGTCCTGGACGACCTCACCGCCACCCCGGCCATCGTGCAGGGCCGGCGCGGGGACATCCTCGCCTGGAACGCACTGGCCGCCGCCCTGGTCACCGACTTCTCCCGCCTCGCGGAAAAGCACCGCAACTACCCGCGGATCATCTTCACGGACCCCGCCATGCGCACCCTGTACGCCGACTGGGAGACCTCCGCGCAAATCGCCGTCGCCCAACTGCGCATGGAGGCCGCGAAATACCCCGAGGACCCCCGCCTGATCGAGCTGGTTGGCGAACTGTCCCTGCGCGACAAGCAGTTCGCCAAATGGTGGGGCGAACACCACGTCGCCGCCCGCACCGTGGGCACGAAGACCCTCAACCATCCCGTCGTCGGCGAACTCGTCCTGGACTGGGACACCCTCACCGCCAACACCGACCCCGACCAGAATCTGACCGTCTGGACCGCCGAGCCCGGCTCCCCCACCCACGAACGACTGCGCATCCTGGCCTCCTGGGCCGCCGACCAAGACCTGCCGGCCTCCTCCCCGCTCAGCTGACCGCTGTCGGCTGCGATGCGCGTCCAGGTGCGAAAGTCGATAAGGAGTCCTTGCAGAAAGATCGTGTTGTGGCACGGTGGAGAGGTATGTGATCCCGTCTTTTGTGGGGTGTGACCATGGCGCGGCGGAAGCCGTGGGAGGTCATGGACGGGTTACGGGCGGCGGACCGTCTCGACTTCTCCCGCGCCACCGTCGATGCCTCGCATGTCCAGGCCAAGCGGGGGCGAAGCAGCCCAAAAGTCGGTCCGAGCCCGGTTGACCGTGCACGGCCGGGCTCGAAGCATCACGTGAATGACCGATGCCCGCGGCACTCCGCTGCGGGTGTCGCTGACCGGAGGTCACCGTCACGATGTCACCCAGCTTCTGCCGCTGGTCGACAGCCTTGGGCCGGTACGGGGCAAGCGGGGCCGGCCCCGGCGCAAGCCCCGCACGTTGTACGCCGACCGCGGCTACGACTACGACATCTACCGCCGCCGTCTGCGCGAGCGCGGCATCACACCGAGGATCGCCCGGCGAGGCCAGCCACACGGCTCGGGCCTGGGCAAAGTCCGGTGGGTCGCCGAGTCGGCCATCGCCTGGCTCCACGGACCCCGCCGCCTACGGACCCGCTGGGAAACCAGAGACGACATGCACGACGCCTTCCTCCAGCTCGCCCACTGCATGACCCTCGCCCGCAAGCACCCGGCTTTCTGAAAGCACCCCTAAGAGGCCGAGAGGAACCGGCCGGGGCATCCGTGCTGCGCAGCTGATCAGCATTGCCGATGGCCGGGACGCCTCGCCGCGTTGGCTACGCCACGCATCCCATCACCGCATCACACGGATGCCGGATACGGCACCTAGTAGGGCTTGGTCAGGTCGGTATGGGGTCTGGCATGTCGCGGTGACAGGTGGGGCAGGCGCCGGTCCAGACCGCGAGGAGTAACTGCAGTTCGC
>NZ_JAGMUK010000019.1 GCF_019049245.1 Streptomyces sp. AC555_RSS877
GTGGGGGAAGTTGGGGGCGGGGGAGGAGGCGGGACCGGGGAAGCCCCGCCCCCTCCGGGCGGCGGGCCGGCTCAGTCGGCCCTGCCTCCCATCGGCCGCGGCGGGTAAGGGGGAGTCTCGCCGCTCCACGGCCGGTCCGGTGAGGACGCCGGAGAACACGGGGCCGCTCATGACACCGGCTCCTTCAGTACGCGGTCCACCGGCACCTCGGCGATGACCGTCACCGCCGCCGGATCCAGGTCGGCCGGCGTCGGCATCACGCTGCCGGGGAGCTGGACGGCCGCCGCGCCGTGCGCGACCGCCGAGGCGAGCGCCCTTGGCCCGCTGCCGCCCGCGATCAGGAAACCGGCGAGGGAGGAGTCGCCGGCGCCCACGTTGCTGCGGACGACGTCGACCCGCGCGCCGGCGAACCAGGCGCCCGCGTCGTCCACGAGCAGCTGCCCGTCGGCGCCCAGGCTCGCGAGCACGGCGCGTGCGCCCATCGCGCGCAGTTCCTCGGCGGCCTTCATCGCGTCGCCCACCGTGGACAGGGGGCGCCCGACGGCCTCCGCGAGCTCCTCGGCGTTCGGCTTCACCACGTCGGGCCGCTCGCGCAGCGCCGCGAGGAGCGCGGGCCCCGAGGTGTCCAGCGCGATGCGCTTGCCCGCGGCGTGCGCCCGGGCGACGAGCGCCGCGTACCAGGAGGGCCCGAGCCCTCGCGGCAGGCTGCCGCAGCAGGCGATCCAGTCCGCGTCGCGGGACTGCGCGCGGACCGTCTCCAGCAGGAGTTCCTGCTCCTGGGCCGACAGTTCGGGACCCGGCGCATTGATCTTCGTGAGGACGCCGTCCGACTCCGCGAGGGCGATGTTCGAGCGGGTGGCTCCGGTGACCGGCACCGGCGCGACCTCGATGCCCTGGGCGTCGAGCAGGGCTGCGACGAGCGCGCCGGGCGCACCGCCCAGGGGCAGCACCGCGACCGTGCGCTGTCCGGCGGCCGAGACGGCACGCGAGACGTTCACGCCCTTGCCGCCCGGGTCCATGCGCTCGCCGGTGGCGCGGATGACCTCGCCGCGGTCGAGCGCGGGGATCTCGTAGGTGCGGTCCAGGGACGGGTTCGGGGTGACGGTGAGGATCATGCGCGCACTACTTCCGTGCCGCCGCGCTCGATCGCGGCGGCGTCGTCGGGGCTCAGCCCGCTGTCGGTGATCAGCAGGTCCACGTCGCTCAGGTCGCCGAAGCGGGCGAAGTGCTCCTGGCCGTGCTTGGAGGAGTCGGCGAGCAGCACCACGCGGCGGGCCGCGGCGATCGCCGCGCGCTTGACCGCGGCCTCGGCGAGGTCGGGGGTGGTCAGGCCGTGCTCGGCGGAGAAGCCGTTGGCCGCCACGAAGAGGACGTCGGCCCGGATCTCGCCGTACGCCCGCAGCGCCCAGGCGTCCACGGCGGCGCGGGTACGGTGCCGTACGCGTCCCCCGACGAGGTGGAGCTGGATGCCGGGGTGGTCGGCGAGGCGGGCGGCGATCGGCAGGGAGTGCGTGACGACGGTGAGCGCCGTCTCCAGGGGGATCGCGCCGGCCAGCCGCGCCACCGTCGTACCGGCGTCGAGGACCATCGTGCCCTCGGTCGGCAGTTCGGCGACGGCCGCCTTGGCGATGTGGTCCTTCTCATCGGCCGCCGTCGTCTCGCGTTCGGCGAGGTCCGGCTCGAAGTCGAGGCGCCCGGCCGGGATGGCCCCGCCGTGCACCCGGCGCAGCAGGCCGGCGCGGTCGAGGGCTTTCAGGTCGCGGCGGATCGTCTCCGCGGTGACCTGGAACTCCTCGGCCAGCGACACCACGTCCACGCGGCCGCCGTCACGGGCCAGCCGGAGGATCTCCTGCTGCCGCTCCGGTGCGTACATACCCGTTCGCCTCCGCCGTGCCCGAACTTGTGGTTTCGCAGGGAGGCTACGCCCGGATTACCGGAAAGTAAACAGGTTCGGACGTGATTCGGGCATGAACGGACTTCCGGTCATGCCCGAGTACGGCATCCCGCCCGGATGCGGCAGCGAGTGCGACAGCAGACCCCGTCCGGGCACGGCAGAAGGGCCCGGCACCTCAGCGGGTGCCGGGCCCTTCACCGCCCGTGGTTCACGCCACGAACTCCGGCTCCTTCGCCTCCGCCTGAACCGCCGGGTCGGTTTCGGCCGCCCCTTCCACGTGCTGCGCCGGCCGCTTCGGGAGCGCGAACATCAGCAGGAAGATCACTGTCATGACGCCCGCGACCCAGCCCAGCGCGTGCTGGAAGGCGTCCACGAAGGCGGAGCCCAGCTGGGCGGGCAGCAGGTCGTCGCCGAGCTCGCCGAAGAAGACCACCGACACCAGGCCGAGCCCCAGCGCGTACCCCATCTGCTGCACGGTGTTGATGAGCCCCGACGCCGAACCCGAGTGCTCACGCGGCACCTCCGACAGGATCGCGTCCGTCAGCGGGGCGACGATCAAACCCATGCCGACGCCCATCACGACCAGCGGCAGCGCCATCTGCCAGGAGGTGATGCCGAGGCCGTAGCGCTCGGACTCCCACAGGTAGAGCAGCACGCCCGCCGCCATCGCCAACGCGCCCGCCTGGAGCACCTTGCGGCCGAAGCGCGGAACCAACTTCTGCACGGACAGGCCCGCCGCCATCGAGACGGCGATCGAGAACGGGACGCCGGTCAGGCCGGCCCGCAGCGGGCTCCAGCCCAGCCCGGTCTGCAGGTACAGCATCCACACCAGGAAGAAGATGCCGAGCGCGATCCCGAAGACGGTCTGCACCGCGATGCCGGCCGCGAAGCTCTTCACCCTGAACAGGGACAGTTCGATCAGCGGGGAGCCGTCGCGCGCCGTCTTGCGCCTCTCGTACGCCACCAGCGCGGCGAACACGGCGAGCGCGCCGGCCATCGAGAGGTGCCCCCACAGCGGCCAGCCCAGCTCATGGCCGCGGGTGAGTGGGTAGACCAGCATCAGCATGCCGAGGGTGACGAGGGCGACTCCGACGAGGTCGAGCTTCAGCGCCTTCGGTGCCTTCGACTCGGTGATGAAACGGTGGCCGAGGATCAGGCCCGCGATGCCGACCGGCAGGTTGATGAGGAAGATCGGGCGCCATTCGAGTCCGAAGAGGTTCCACTCGGTCAGCAGGGCGCCGAGCAGCGGGCCGGAGACCGCGCCCAGGCCGACGATCGCGCCGAACAGACCGAAGACCTTGCCGCGCTCGTGCGCCGGGAAGGTGGCGTGCACGATCGACAGGACCTGCGGCACCATCAGCGCCGCCATGCCGCCCTGCAGGATCCGGGAGGCGACCAGCATCTCCGGGTTCGCGGCGAATCCGCACAGCGCGGAGGCGAGGGTGAACCCGCCGATGCCGATCAGGAACACCCGCTTGCGGCCGTGGATGTCGCCGAGGCGTCCGCCGGTGATGAGGCCGGCGGCGAAAGCGAGCGCGTATCCGGCCGTGATCCACTGGATCTGGCTCACGGTGGCGCCGGCGTCCTGCTGGATCGACGGGATGGCGATGTTGACGATCGTGACGTCGACGAGGTCCATGAAGGCCGCGGTCATCACGATGGCGAGGGCGAACCAGCGACGCCGGTCGCCCGCCGCACTGAGGGTGGGCTCGGTGGAGGTCATGTCCCACAAGCTATGAGCGCACTAGGACAGTTCACGTCCTACTTGTGCGGCATCCTCGAACTCATGACGACGGACACTCCGGCCCGGCTCCTCCAACTCCTCTCCCTCCTCCAGACGCCCCGCGAGTGGCCCGGCGGCGAGCTCTCCGACCGGCTCGGGGTCTCCCGCCGCACGGTCCGGCGGGACATCGACCGGCTGCGGGAGCTCGGCTATCCCGTGCAGGCGACCATGGGCGCCGACGGCGGCTACCGGCTCGTCGCGGGCAAGGCGATGCCGCCGCTCCTGCTCGACGACGAGGAGGCGGTCGCCATCGCCGTCGGCCTGCGGGCCGGCGCCGGGCACGCGGTGGAGGGCGTGGAGGAGGCCTCCGTACGGGCGCTGGCCAAACTGGAACAGGTGCTGCCGTCCCGGCTGCGCCACCGCGTCTCCACCCTCCAGGCCGCCACCACCCCGCTGACCAGCGGGGACGGGGCGAGCATCGCCCCGGAGACGCTGACCGTGATGGCCTCCACGGTCGCGGGGCGGGAGCGGCTGCGGTTCGCCTACCGGGCGAAGGACGGGGCCGACTCGCGCCGCGTGGTCGAGCCGTACCGGCTGGTGTCCACCGGGCGGCGCTGGTACCTCGTCGCCTACGACCTCGACCGCGACGACTGGCGCACCTTCCGCGTCGACCGGGTCAGCGACCCCTTCGCGACCGGGGCCCGGTTCGCGCCGCGCGAGCTGCCCACCGGGGACGCGGCGGAGTACCTGCGCCGGTCGATCAGCGGACGCCAGGAGACGTACGCCTTCACCGTGACGTTCGACGCTCCGGCCGAGGTCGTCGCCCCCCGGGTGCCGCAGTGGCTCGGCGTGCCCGAGCCACTGGTCGAGGGGCGCTGCCGGCTGCGGGGGTCGGTCGGGGACCCGGTGGAGTGGCTGGCGGTGCGGCTGGCGATGCTGGGACACGACTTCTCCGTACAGGAGCCGCAGGAACTTGTGCGCTGCGTACGGGAGTTGGGTGCGCGTCTGGTCGGGGCGGGGTCGGACCCGGACTGACCGCGGTCCACCTCACGCCTCCAGCAGCGCCTCCAGCCTGGCCCGGACCTCGGCAACCTGGTCGCAGCGGAGCCGACGTGCCTCCCAGATCAGCTCGGCCGCGTCGGCCACCGCGGGGTCGTGCGGCGGCGGGCCGTCCGGCAGGTCGATGCCGGTCAGGGCCGCCAGGTCGGCGGCGGCGACACCGAGGGCGTTCGCGAAGGCCACCAGCAGCTCGGGGGTGAGCTCCTTGCGGCCGCGCCCCACCTGGCCGACGGTGGCCGCGGACAGATACGTGCCGGAGACGGCGTACAGCGCCTTGGCCGCGCCCGCCCAGGTCAGATTCCGGTGGGCGAGCATCCGGACGAGCATCGCGCCGAAGTCCGGTGCGTACCGCTCGGGCGGTGTCCGCCTGCCCTGTGTCCTCTCCGGCCGCGTCCGCGTCTCCTGCGGCAGCGCGCGGGCGAACGCGAGCAGTTCACCCCTCCGCTCCGGCGACAGCTCCCTCGACCGCATCGCGATCCAGGGGACGCGGCCGCCCGCCATGGGGTCCAACGGGGCCCATTCCGGCGGTGGTTCCAGCCCGGCGAGCACGAAGAGGTCCGGGACACGCTGGGCCAGTACGGGAGCCAGCCGGTGCAGCAGTGCGGGGCTCGGTGCCGCGCCGTCGAACACCGGGCGCAGCTCGGCTTCGGAGACCGCGGCCTCTTCAGCCAACGCCCTGATGCCGAGCCCTCGACGAGCCGCCAGACGGGCCAACAGCACACCGAAGCCCGGGTGTTCCGCCATCGCGTCCACCCTTCAGGCCCTGCGCTCCACCCACGGGAACGCGCCGAGTGCCCCGAGGTGACGCAGCGCCAGTTCCGCCGGCCCCTCGGATCCGGAAGCCGGGGCGTCTCCCGTGGCCCACGCCTCGACCGCCGTACGGACCGCGGCACTCGCCACCGCGGCGGCGAAGCGCAGGTGGGGCGGGACGGCGAGGGTATCGGCAACGTTGTCGTCACTCGGCGCAAGCCGCTCCGCCAACACGTCGGCCAGCGTCCGCTCCCCCGCCCGGCACACCTCCGCCCACACCTTTCCGAGTCCCGGGTCGGTCTCCGCCAGCCGGATCAGGGTGCGGACCCACTCCCAGGACGCCGCGGACACCCCGACGCCCGGCGTCAAGGTGTGGCGGGCCGCGTGTTCCAGGGCCTGCGGCAGGGACAGCTCGGCGGGTGCCTCGCGGACCGCCTCCGCCCAGCGTTCGGCGCCCGCCGCGTAGAGCGGGGCGACGGCCTCCTCCTTGGTCGCGAAGTAGCGGTAGAAGGTGCGCGGGGCGATGCCGGCGGCCTGGGCGATGTCCTCGGCCCGGGTGGCCCGCAGGCCGTGCTTCACGAAGAGTCCGGCGGCCGCTCGGGCGATGTCCATGCGGGTCGCGGCCTTGCGTCGTTCGGTGAGGGAGACGGAGGTCGCCGAAACGGAGTGGGTGGGACTGCTCACATTCGGCAGGCTATGCCCATGTGACAGAATCTGCCATCCGGCGGGTCACCCCGGAGTTCAGGTACGGGGTGGCCCGCCTTCCAGCCTGTCGGGCCTACCAGCATGGCGGGCGTTCCAGCCTGTCGGGGCCCGGCACCCGGGCCTGCGCAGCGCGGAACCGGCGCGCGGGAAGCAGAAGTGAGCCGGGCCTCGGCACCCGGGGGGAGGGCGCCGAAGCCCGGCTGGGACGTCCCGGCGCCGGGGGGGTGTGCGTCGGGACGTGGCTCTGTGGGTCAGGGCCGCGGAATCCGGCAGCGGGACGTGGTCCCGGCCCGCTCGAACTCCTGGACCCTGAAGTCTTGTTCCCTGGCTCCGCCAATTGAAGCGGCGTTACAACGCCATGTTTGCGCTGTCTTTCGCCACCCGGCGTGCGCGGCCGCCGGCGGTCGTACGCTCCCCGGCGCCGCGGCCGCGCGGGACGTCAGGCCGCCGCGTCGAACCCGGTGTCCCGCGCCAGCTTCTTCAGCTCCAGCAGCGCGTGCTTCTCGATCTGGCGGATCCGCTCGCGCGTCAGGCCGTGCTCCTTGCCGACCTCGGTCAGCGTGCGCTCCCGGCCGTCCTCGATGCCGTACCGCATCTTGATGATGGAGGCCGTGCGCTGGTCGAGGCGGCCGATGAGGTCGTCCAACTCCTCGCTGCGCAGCAGGGTCAGGACGGACTGCTCCGGGGAGACCGCCGACGCGTCCTCCAGGAGGTCGCCGAACTGTGTCTCGCCCGCGTCGTCCACCGGCATGTTCAGCGAGACCGGGTCGCGGGCCCAGTCGAGGACGTCCGTCACGCGGGCCGGGTTCGAGTCGAGCTCGGCGGCGATCTCCGCGGGCTCCGGGTCGCGGCCGTGCTCGCGGTTGAACTCGCGCTGCACGCGCCGGATCCGGCCCAGCTCCTCCACCAGGTGGACGGGCAGCCGGATGGTGCGCGACTGGTCCGCTATCGAGCGGGTGATCGCCTGACGGATCCACCAGGTCGCGTACGTCGAGAACTTGAAGCCCTTGCGGTAGTCGAACTTCTCGACCGCGCGCACCAGGCCTGCGTTGCCCTCCTGGATGAGGTCCAGGAGCGGGAGGCCGCTGCGGGGGTAGCGGCGGGCCACGGCGACGACCAGACGCAGGTTGGAGCGGATGAAGACGTCCTTGGCCCGCTCACTGTCGGCCACCAGGGCCTCGAGCTCCTCGCGGGTCGCGTGCGACTTCGACTCCTCGAACCCGTCGAGAAGCTGCTGGGCGAACACACCGGCCTCGATGATCTGGGACAGCTCGACTTCCTTGGCGGCGTCGAGCAGCGGTGTGCGCGCGATCTCGTCGAGATACATGCCGACCAGGTCGCGGTCGGCGATCTCGCCGCCATGGGTGCGAACACTGCTTGCCGCGTCGGTCCCGCCGGTGGCGGACTGACGACGGGCGACGGCACGGGTTGCCATGCGTGCTCCCTTGCGATGGTGAGGTCAGCGGGTGGTCCTGTCAGACACTCGGCACTCTCCTCGGGTGCCCTGCATCCGATGGAAACAACGACTGGAATCCGGACAGAATTCCCAACCCACCCCTGTATTTTTCTGATCATGCAGTACCCTGCCCGGCCACACGAGGAGGAGCGATGCCGTCGGAACGTACAGAGGTGCAGGTCAGGCCGGGAGTCGACAGTGACCTCGTCGCTCTCACCGACATCTACAACCACTACGTTCGTGAGACGTCCATCACATTCGATACCGCGGTCTTCACTCCGGAGGAACGCCGCCCTTGGCTGCTCTCCCACCCTGAAGACGGCCCGCATCGCCTGATGGTTGCCACGCATGCGGACACACAGGAGATTCTGGGCTACGCCACATCCAGCCTTTATCGCGCGAAGCCCGCCTACTCGACCTCCGTCGAGGTCACCGTCTACCTCGCCCCCCACGCGGGCGGCCGCGGCGTCGGCACGATGCTCTACAAAGCCCTCTTCGAGGCCCTGTCCGGCGAGGACCTGCACCGCGCCTACGCGGGTATCGCACAGCCCAACGAAGCGTCCGCGCGGCTGCACGAACGCTTCGGATTCCGGCACGTCGGCACGTATCGCGAAGTGGGCCGGAAGTTCGGCCGCTACTGGGACGTGGCCTGGTACGAGAAGGATCTTTGACGGAGCTCTGACGGAGCTCCCACGGACCTTCAGAGGCCCTTGCCGGTCCCCACCCCGTGCCACGCCTCAGCCGAACTGCACCGACCGCTTCGCCATCCCCATCCAGAACCCGTCGATCACGGACTTCTGCGAGTCCAGCTCACCGGCCACGTCCGCCGCGCCCATGGTCACGAACAGCGGGGCGAAGTGCTCGGTGCGCGGATGGGCGTACCGGCCGGCCGGAGCCTTGTGGAGGAAGTCCAGCAGGGCGTCCCAGTCACGGGTCTCCAGGGCGCGGCGGCCCCAGTCGTCGAACTCGGACGACCAGGTGGGCACTCCCCCGCCCGTGTGCCGCAGCGCGGCCAGGTTGTGGGTGAAGAAGCCGGAGCCGACGATCAGCACGCCCTCGTCGCGCAGCGGCGCGAGCTTGCGGCCGATCTCCATGAGGCGGACCGGGTCGAGGGTCGGCATGGAGACCTGCAGGACCGGGATGTCGGCCTCGGGGAACATCTCCACCAGCGGGACATAGGCGCCGTGGTCGAGGCCTCGGTCCGGGATGTCCTGGACGGGTGTCCCGGCCGTGCGTAGCAACTTCCGTACGGATGCGGCGAGTTCGGGGGCGCCGGGAGCCGCGTACGTCACCTGGTAGTAGTGCTCGGGGAAGCCCCAGAAGTCGTAGACGAGGGGAACGGGCTCGGTGGCGCCGAGGGCGAGCGGGGCCTCCTCCCAGTGGGCGGAGACCATGAGGATCGCCTTGGGCCGCGGCAGTCCGGCCGACCAGGCGGCCAGTTCTCCGGGCCAGACCGGGTCGTCCGCCAGGGGCGGGGCACCGTGACTGAGGTAGAGGGCGGGCATCCGCTCCTCGGTGGCGGCGGACATGACGGCTGCTCCCTCCGGAAGAATCTGCACGTGAGGCGGTACACGATGGTTCACTGATTCGCTTGAAACCTCAAGCTATTACTTCTCCGAGAGTACGCCCCGTTTGTTTAACATTCAAGGAGAGCACTCGTACAGTGGAGTACATGAACACGGCATCCGCACCCGCTGAAGAGCCGCGCTGGCTCACCGAAGAGGAGCAGCGCGTCTGGCGCTCCTACCTGCACGCCACCACCCTCCTCGAAGACCACCTGGACCGTCAGCTCCAGCGTGACGCGGGTATGCCCCACATCTACTACGGCCTCCTCGTCAAGCTCGCCGAGTCCCCGCACCGGCGGCTGCGCATGACCGAGTTGGCCAAGCACGCGAAGATCACCCGTTCCCGCCTGTCGCACGCCATCGCCCGCCTGGAGAAGAACGGCTGGGTACGCCGCGAGGACTGCCCCTCCGACAAACGGGGCCAGTTCGCCGTCCTCACGGACCAGGGCCTCCAGACACTGGAACAGACCGCGCCGGGCCACGTGACGGTCGTACGGAACGCGCTGTTCGACCGGCTCACCCCCGAACAGCAGAAGTCCCTCGGCGAGATCATGCAGATCGTCGCCGAGGGACTTCAGCCGAACGAAGCGGGTGCGGACCTGCCCTGGCTCCGCTGAGCGCAGCCGGGGCAGGTCCGGTGGGTCGTACGTACGAGGCGTCCCCTCCCCGTACGTACCGGTGGCCCGAAGGGTTACGACCGGGTGGTCGCCGTCAGTGCGCGATCACCGGCACCCGCAGCTCGTCCTCCGAACCCTCACCGGAGCCGGCCACCACGCCGGACTCCGGACGGCCGGTGTTGATGAAGGTCGCGGCGATCGTCGCGGCCAGGACCAGGATGCCGACGGCGAACCAGATCGCGTTGGTGTACCCGTGCACCTGGCCCTCCAGCTGGACCAGCTGCTGCTGGGCCTGCGAGCCGGCGCCGCCGATGTGGTCCTTGATGTACGCGGTCGTCGCCGAGGCGGCGATCGTGTTCAGCAGGGCCGTACCGATCGCGCCGCCCACCTGCTGCGAGGTGTTGACCATCGCGGAGGCGACACCCGAGTCACGCGGCTCGACACCGTGCGTGGACAGGGACATGGCGGGCATGAACGCCGTGCCCATGCCGAGGCCGAGCAGCACCATCCCCGGCAGGATCACACTGGCGTACGAGGTGCCGATCTCCAGCTGCGTGAGGAACAGCATGCCGACCGCGGCGACCAGGAAGCCCGGAGCCATCAGCAGACGCGGGGGAACCCGGGTCATCAGGCGGGTGCCGATCTGCGTGGAGCCCACCATCATGCCGCCGATCATCGGCAGGAAGGCGAGGCCGGTCTTGACCGGCGAGTAGCCCAGCACGAGCTGCAGGTAGTAGGTCAGGAAGAGGAACAGGCCGAACATCGCGATGATCGCGAGACCGAGGGAGAGGTAGACGCCTCCGCGGTTGCGCTCGGTGATGACGCGCAGCGGCAGCAGCGGGGCCTTGACCTTGGACTCGACGAGGACGAACGCGGCGAGCAGCACGACCGACGCGACGAACAGGCCGACGGTCGTGGAGTCGCCCCAGCCGTCGGACTCGGCGCGGGTGAAGGCGTAGACCAGCGTGACCAGACCGAGGATGGACAGGACGACGCCCGGGATGTCGAGCGGCGAACGGTTGCGGCTGCCGGCCGGCTCACGGATGACGAAGTACGCACCCGCGGCCGCGACGACCGCGAACGGGATGTTCACGAAGAACGTCCAGCGCCAGTCGAGGTACTCGGTGAGCAGACCGCCGAGGATGAAGCCCACGGCGCCGCCGCCACCGGCGATCGCACCGTAGATGCCGAACGCCTTGGCGCGCTCCTTGGGCTCCGTGAACATCACGGCGAGCAGCGAGAGCGCGGCGGGCGCGAGCAGTGCGCCGAACGCACCCTGGAGGGCGCGGGCGCCGAGCATCATCGCCTCGTTCGTGGCCGCGCCGCCGAGGGCGGACGCGCCGGCGAAGCCGATCAGACCGGCGACGAAGGTGCGCTTGCGGCCCCACAGGTCGGCGATACGGCCGCCGAAGAGCAGCAGACCACCGAAGGCGAGGGCGTAGGCCGTGATGACCCACTGCCGGTTGCCGTCGGAGATCCCCAGATCCTGCTGGGCGGAGGGCAGGGCGATGTTCACGATGGTCGCGTCGAGGACGACCATCAGCTGGGCGAGCGCTATGAACGTCAGCGCTTTCCAGCGGTTGGCATCAGGGACGCCGGGGGCCTTTACGGCTGTTTCGGACATGGTTGTACCCACTTCGGGACTTCGTGACGGAAAAAGGTGTCGTGAGGGACGAGAGTCGTAAGGTCGTAAGGATGAAAGAGATGCCTAAAAGATGTCTTCGGATGTCTTCGGGGATGGCCCGTCATCGGTGACGGCCGCGGAAGTCGGTGTGCTGACCGGCGCGAGGCGCCGTACTCATCGGTCAGGCCTTGCGGAGGTCCTCCATGGTCACGGCCGTACCCGGCAGGACGGAGCGGGCCGGGGCCCGCAGTCCGTCCAGGAACAGCTGCAGATGGCGGTGTACGAAGCGGTCGACGCTGAAGCAGTCCGTGCCGGCCGGGGGCCTGCCCAACTGGACCGCGGTGACCATCAGGTCACCGATGCCCACGTCGGCGCGGAGTTGACCGGCCGCCTTGGCCCGGCCCATGAGCTGCTCGACGAGCTGATCACAGCGCTCACGCGCGGCCTTCAGGTCGGGGTGGTGCTGGTCGAACGTGCTGGAGACCATCGGGCACAACGCGCTGATCCGCTCGTCGACGGCGGCGTGCAGGAAGCGTGCCAGCGCCTCGAACGCGTCACCGGTCTCCATCAGCTCCCGCTCGGCCGCCTCCGAGGTGCGGTCCATGACCGAGCAGACCACCTCGCGGACCAGGGCGTCCCGGTCCGGGAAGTTGCGGTACACCGTGGCGTTGCCGACGCCGGCCCGGCGGGCGATGTCGTCGAGCGGCACGTCCGGGCCCAGCTCGACGAACATCTCCCGGGCGGCGGCGACGATCCGCTCCCGGTTGCGCAGAGCGTCGGCACGCGGCCGGGGCGTCTTGCGCTGCACGGGGGTGGCGGTCTGCACGGTGTACTCCAAGGCTGTTGGTGCGTGATCAAGGGCTGCGGTGCTGGGTGCGGTGCTGGGCCGTGCTGGTGTCGTGCGGTCCTGCTGGTGTCGTGCGGTCCTGCTGGTGTCGTGCGATCCGGGGAAGTTCTCCCCACTTCGCTCGGACACAGGTCTAAACGGGGAAGGGATCCCCGGTTATTTCCCACCCACCGACAGATCTTGCGTGACCTGAGTCACATCCCATTCACCTCCATCTGACCCGCCCCGGGTCACCCCCTCTCCTTTCCGGTGACCCACGTTCGGGCTCCTTCAGCGCGCGCCCATGCACCCCTCGCCACAGGGTGATCGAAAGGGCGCAGCCTTCAGATCGGCGGCTGCCGAGGACCGAAGGGGCCATGCATGCAGCCGAGCCGTCGGATACGCCCGCGCCGCGCGGCCACTCTCGCGTCCGTGACCGCGCTGACCCTCGCGGTCAGCACCTCGGCCGGCACGGGACACCTCAGACCGGCCCCCACCACGGCCGGCGCCGGTCCCATCGCCCTGGCCCGCACCTCCGCACACGTCCCCTGCATGATCAGCGGCAGCCCGACGGTCCAGATGACCGAAGGCGTCCCCACCCCCAGCGGCTACTCCCGCTCCACCGGCACCGTCCGCGCCCTCACCCTGATGATCGACTTCTCCGACGCGCCCGGTTCGGGCAGCGCGCTCGACCGTTTCCACGAGTTCTTCCCGCAGACCCGGCAATGGTTCCGCACCAGCTCCTACGGCCGTCTCGACTACCGCCCCCAAACCCCGGTCGCCGACTGGCTGCGCATGCCCGAACCGTTCCACGCCTACGGCATAGAACGCGGCGCCCCCTTCGACCCCGGCTACCGGCAACTGGTCCAGGACATCGTCGCCACAGCCGATCCCAAGGTGGACTTCCGGTCGTACGACTTCCTGAACGTGCTGGTCACACCCAACGCCGGCCCCTCCGCCCTCGACACCGTCCTGTCCGTCACCTTCGCCGGCAACCCGGAGGCCCCGGTCGCCGACGGCGTCCCCGTGTCGAACGCGTCCTTCGTCTACTCCCGCCAGGACGACGGCTCCGGCTCCTACGACCGCACCGGCTACCGCGTCCTCCCCCACGAGAACGGCCACGTCTTCGGCCTGCCCGACCTCTACACCCAGGAGGGCGGGGGCGCGGTCGGCCACTGGGACATCATGAGCGAGGACTGGGGCGCCAACAACGACCTCCTCGCCTGGCACAAGTGGAAACTCGGCTGGCTGGACGCCCCCCAGGTGAACTGCGCCACGGCGCCCGGGACGACGGAGTACACCCTGACCCCGCTGGCCCGCCCGGGCGGCACGAAACTCGTCTTCGTCCCCCTCGACCGCCGCACCGGATACGCCGTCGAACTGCGCACCCGCGAGGGCAACGACGAGACGGTCTGCCGTCCCGGCATCCTCATCTACAAGGTCGACGCCGACATCGACACCGGCCGGGGCCCGGTCACCGTCTACGACTCCCACCGCGACAGCGGCGGCTGCACCCGCAGCCCCAACGTCCACGCGGAACTCTCCGACGCGCCCTTCATACCCGGGGAGGAGTTCCGGGACTCGAAGCGGGGCGTGCGGATCGCGGTGGCGGGGGCGGAGCTCTCGGGGGACTACCGGGTGCGGGTCAGTCGGGGGTAGGGGATGCTCTGGCCGACTGGGCTGCGGGCTGCGGGCTGCGGGCTGCGGGCTGCGGGCTGCGGGCTGCGGGCTGCGGAATACGGTAGGCCTGCCCTGACTGCCGTACGGGAGAACCGATGCCCGCCGATCCGACCGATCTGACCGATACAAGCGATCCGGCCTGGAACACCACCGCCGTACCGGCCGGCTCCCCCGCCGCACCCGCCGCCGTACCCGCCGAGGCGGTCGCCCCGCTGATCCGGGGGGTCGGCCTGCTGCGGCGACTGACCGAGGCCGGCGGGACGATGAGCGCGAGCGGGCTGGAACGAGCCACCGGCCTCGCCCGTTCCACGGTCGACCGGATCACCTCCACCCTCGCGCGCATGGGATACGTCCGTCTCGACGGCCGGGACGTGATCCTCACCCCCCGCCTGATGGAACTGGGCAACGCGTACCTGTCCGCCCTGCGCCTCCCGGCACTGCTCGGCGCCCGCGCGGACGCCCTCGCCGACGAGCTGGACGAGTCGGTGTCACTGGCGGTCGGCGACCGCGACGGCATCCGCTTCATCCACCAGGCCACCCGCCGCCGTGCGATGTCCCTCAGCTTCCGCATCGGCGACCTGCTGCCGGCCGAACGCACCGCGCCGGGCCCGCTGTTCGCGACGGAATGGACGGACGAGGACTGGCAGGGCTGGCGGGCACGCCGGGCGGCGGACCCGCAGGACCGGGCCTTCCCGGCCGTACCGCCGCGCGAACGGGCGGGCGTGGACGAGGAGTTCGTCCAGGCAGTGACTCGGGCGCGGGAGAACGGCTGGGCATTGGACGACCAGTTGATCGAGCCGGGCCTGGTGGCGGTGTCCGTACCCGTACGGCATCCCGGCACCGGCCGGATCGCCTGCGTGGCAAGCGTGGTGAGCCACACGAGCCGGCACTCGGCGGCGGACCTGCGCGAGACGCTGCTGCCTCGGCTGCGGGGAGCGGTGGCGGCCATGGAGGAGGAGCTGGGCGGCACGGGCACGGAGGCAAAGTCCGCGTCCGCGTCCGTGCTCGCGTCCGTGCCGGCGCCCGTGCCCGTGCCGCCGTCCGGTCTGGCGGCCTGGACGGGGGCGTCGAAGCACGAGTTGGGCAGGCACTTCGTCGAGTCCCTCGCCCGCGGCCTGACCGTCCTGACGGCCTTCGGCGAGGGCCGGGCGGAGCTGACGCTGACGGAGGTGGCGAAGGCGACGGGGCTGGCCCGGGCGACGGCACGGCGGGCGCTGATCACGTACGAGCACCTGGGTCTGGTGACGACGGGCGCCACCGAGCGCACGTTCGCGCTGACGCCCCGCGTGCTGTCCCTGGGTTTCCCGCCCCTGTCCCGTACGTCCCTGTCCCGCATCGCGACCCCGCACCTGGCGGATCTGTCGGCGAGGGTCCACGAGTCCTCGTCACTGGCGGTCCTGACGGCATCGGGCGAGGAGATCCAGTACACGGCCCGGGCGACCACGAGCCGGGTCCTGACCGCCGACATCACGATCGGCACGCGGCTGCCGGCCGCGGCGACGGCCCTGGGGCGGGTGCTGCTGGCGACGGACGCCGGGGCCGAGCTGGAGGACGTACGGACCCAGGGCTACGCCCTGGTCGACGAGGAACTCGAGAAAGGCCTGCGCTCCGTCGCGGTCCCGATCCGCGACCGCACGGGCAGGACGGTCGCCGCCACCAACGTGGCCCTGCACGCGGCCCGCCGCACGGTGGAGGAGATCGTGACGGAGATCCTGCCGGAACTGCGGGCGGCGGCGGATCGGATCGAGGGTGACCTGAGAGTGGCGGGCCGGTTCACGAGGGTGCCGCTGTCGTGACGGGCCGGTGCTCCCGGCCGCTGCCTCAGCCGTCGTACGGCCGCGCCGCCCGCCCCTCCCGCAGGGTCAGCCCCCACCAGGCGAGCTGGTCCAGCAGAACGGCGGCGGCCTTGGCGGTCCCCTCCTCGTCGTGCGGCCTCCCGCGCTCGTCGAACCTCTCCCAGGCCATGTGGAAACCGACGGTGTCGCGCAAGGTGACGGCATGCAGTTCGGCGAAGACCTGCCGCAACTGCTCCACAGCCCGCTGTCCGCCGGCCATCCCCCCGTACGACACGAACCCGACCGGTTTGGCACGCCACTCGCTGTACACGTAGTCAATGGCCAGCTTGAGGGAGGCCGGGTACCCGTGGTTGTACTCCGGCGTGATCACAACGAACCCGTCGAGCCCACCGATGCGCTGCGCGAGCTTCGGGGCGTCGTCCCCGCCACCACCCCCGTCCGCTCGCTCGAAGGAGAGCTTGAGCTCGTCGACGAGGGCCGGCTCGGACAGGTCGATCACGTGGACCTCCATGTCGTCGCGCCGACGGATCTCCGAGAGGAACCAGGGGGCGACCTTGTCGGCGAAGCGGCCGGGTCGGGTACTGCCGATGAGGACGCCGATCCTGAGCGGAAGCGGCTTCGTCGTGGTGTGCGGCGTTGTCTGAGGCATGACCCAGAACGTAGAACCTGAACATAACTTGAGGTCAAGCCCACCGAGTGCCGTGGCCGATGACGAGGAGCAGCCGTCCGCTGCCGCCGCGGCGGCCTCCCACCCGCCACCCCCGACCGCCCACCGGTAAAGGACCAGCCCCACCCGCTACACTGAACGCCGTCGCCTTCGTAGCTCAGGGGATAGAGCACCGCTCTCCTAAAGCG
>NZ_JAGMUK010000165.1 GCF_019049245.1 Streptomyces sp. AC555_RSS877
TTCACCGACGGTCTCGCCTCCGCGCTCGCGCTGGGCCCGCTCGCCTCCCTCCGGATGACCCCCGTGCTCGCCCGGGATCTGGCGACCAGGGTCCGCGGCCAGGCGCCCGTGATGGTTCCCATCGCCGCCGCCCCCGGTTCACCGGCCCTCATGAACGCTCCGGACGCCCTGCCCGGATACCAGGCGCTGCAACCGCCCGGCACGACGTTCCGCAACGAGGTGGCGGCACGGGTGATCCCGACCATCGCCGCCTACCGACCCGGGCGTGCGGCGAAGAAGGTCACCATGCCGATCCTCTTCTGCGTCAGCAACACCGACTC
>NZ_JAGMUK010000166.1 GCF_019049245.1 Streptomyces sp. AC555_RSS877
GGCTACCTCGACTGCATCCCGCGCGAGCACCACGGACTCGTCACCGCACTGCGCGCCCGGGACACCAACACCGCCCTCGACCTCTTCGCAGCACACCGGCGCCATGCCGTCGACGTGGTCGCCGGAACCACTGCCTGAGTGTCGGCAGACGATCGAATGACGCCAGGCGGCCCGGGCGTCCAATGAACACGAGTCCGACGGAGCCGGGAGGCAGGCATCCCGCCTTCACGGCCATGATCGAGTGCTGAGCTTGGCGTCTATCCTCGCGGGTCACCCGACCTGCTGATCTGCGGTTCTTCCCGGGACAGCGGGGGCGGCCGTTCTCCACGCTTCGAGATGTCGAGTCACGAAGCACGAGAGAACGGCCGCTGCGTATGAGTCTCCCGGTCGACGCGCCCGCAGGCGACGCATTGGGCATCCTGTCCCGCTTTCGGGTCGAGTTCTACGAATGCCTCTACCGGCGCGCTGTACGCGGCTTTGGACCGCGGTTGGCTGGAGCCGACGCGGTTGCGCCGCACGCTGGACCCCGAGGAGGTCGCCACCTTCGCCACGTACCTCAAGCGGTTCAACACGGACATCGAGAACCTCGACGAGCGGCCCTGGCCCCGCCCCTGACCACGGGAACCTCTGAGACCGCGAGGCCCCTCTCCCCGTACGCCTCGATGCTGACCGCAGCGTGCCCCGTAGTGCCCTCGGAGGACATCCCGGGCACCGGCGTACTGCGTTCCCAGTACGGGAGAGTGTCGGCAGCCGCACGACGACGTGACCGCCGCTGCCCGGGAGTCTTGGGAGGTACCCGAGACCAGATGTGGAGACCTCCGTCCCGTGGCTACTTTTCTCTATCGACTGGGCCGTCTGACCTTCCGACGGCGTTGGCTCGTGACGTTCCTGTGGGTGGCGGTGCTGGCCGCGGTCGGCTTCGCCGCCGCCAAGGCGCCCGAGGCACCCGACGCGGGGTCGTCCATGCCCGGTATCGAGTCCCAGAAGGCGTTCGACCTGATGGACCAGCGCTTCCCCGGGGCCACGGCCGACGGGGCGAACGCGCGGGTCGTCTTCATCGCGGACGGCGGGCAGAAGATCACGGCCGCCGACAACCGGAAGACCATCGACGCGTTCGTCGAGCGGGCCGGCGTCGGTTCGCAGGTTGCCAGTGCCGTGAATCCCTTCCAGGCCGAGGCGGTCAGCAAGGACGCGACGACCGCGTACGCCACCGTCACCTACAAGGTGAAGGCCGAGGACCTCACCGACGCCGGCAAGAACCACCTCGAGAAAGCCGTCGAACAGGCCCGTGACGCGGGGCTGACCGTCGAGGTGGGCGGCACCGCGCTGGCCACCCAGCCGTCGGCAGGCGCTACGGCGGAGATCATCGGCGTCTCGATCGCGGCCGTCGTGCTGATGATGACCTTCGGATCGCTGGCTGCCGCCGGTCTTCCGCTGCTCACCGCCGTCCTCGGCGTCGGCGTCAGCATGGCGTCGATCATGGCGCTGTCCGACGCGTTCGGACTGTCCTCGTCGACCGGGACGCTGGCCACGATGCTCGGCCTCGCGGTGGGCATCGACTACGCGATGTTCGTCGTCTCCCGCTACCGCGAGGAGCGGGCCAACGGACACCACCCCCAGGAGGCGGCGGGCCTGGCCGCCGGCACTGCCGGGTCCGCCGTCGTCTTCGCCGGGCTCACCGTCGTCATCGCGCTGGCCGGGCTCTCGGTGGTCGGTGTCCCGATGCTGACCAAGATGGGTCTTGCCGCCGCGGGCGCGGTCGTCGTCGGTGTGCTGATCGCGCTGACACTCGTCCCGGCCGTGCTCGGTTTCTGGCCCAACGCCGTTCTCTCGCGCAGGGCCCGCAGGAGCGGACGTATCAAGGAGGGCGGCGAGAACAACGGCGGCAGCCGCTGGGCCCGCTTCGTCCTGCGCCGACCCGTGCCCGTCCTGCTGGCCTCCGTCGCCGGACTCGGCGCACTCGCGATACCCGTGATGGACCTGCAGCTGGGCATGTCCGGGGACGAGGCCAAACCGACCTCCACCACCGAACGCCGTGCCTACGACGCGCTCGCCGACGGATTCGGCCCCGGCTTCAACGGGCCGCTGACCATCGTCGTGGACGCCAAGGGCGCCCGGGACGCGAAGACCGCCGTGGCCAAGATCTCCAAGGAGATCGGCGCCACGGAGGGAGTCGTGTCCGTCTCGCCGGCCCGGTTCAACCCGGCCGGGGACACCGCGGTCTTCTCCGCGGTCCCGGCCGACTCGCCCACCAGTGAGCGTACGAAGGGCCTCGTCCACACCATCCGTGACGAGCGGCCCGCGACCGAGGTCTCGACCGGCGCGGAGTTCGACGTCACCGGCACCACCGCACTGAACATCGATGTCGCCCAGAAGATGCAGGACGCGCTGATCCCGTACCTGATCGTCGTGGTGGGTCTGGCGATCCTGCTCCTGCTGCTCGTGTTCCGGTCCGTCCTGGTGCCGATCAAGGCGGCGCTCGGGTTCCTGCTGTCGGTGCTCGCGGCCCTGGGTACTGTCGTCGCCGTCTTCCAGTGGGGCTGGGGTGCGGACGTGCTCGGCCTGGAGACGACCGGCCCGATCATGAGCATGATGCCGATCTTCCTGGTCGGTATCGTCTTCGGGCTCGCCATGGACTACCAGGTCTTCCTCGTGACCCGTATGCGGGAGGCGTACGTGCACGGCGACCGGCCCGGCCAGGCCGTGGTCACCGGCTTCCGGTACAGTGCCCGGGTCGTGGTCGCCGCCGCACTGATCATGATGGCGGTGTTCTCCGGATTCATCGGGGCCGGTGAATCCATGATCAAGATGATCGGCTTCGGGCTGGCCGTGGCAGTCCTGTTCGACGCGTTCGTCGTCCGTATGGCGTTCGTTCCGGCGGTCCTCGCCCTGCTGGGCAAGGCTGCCTGGTGGATGCCCCGTTGGCTGGACCGGCTGCTACCCGACATCGACGTGGAGGGCGCGGCCCTCCACCGGAAGCCCGCCGTGCCCCTCACCGTGGTCGGCACGCACGACCGGGAGTCGGCCCACATCTGACCCGCAGCCCGTAAGCGCCCGAGGGCCGCCCGTGCTCGTCACGTACGGCCCTCGTCGGCCGTACGCACGGGCCGTCACCCACCATGGCCCCAGCTCACTTTCCACCGGAGAGTCCGATGATCACCAGCTGGCAGCGGTACGCCAAGGACCATCCCCGCGTCGTCGACGTGGTGGTGATCGTGCAGCTCCACGCCGCCGTGGTCCTGGGAAGCGCGTTCACCACGGCAGCAGACTCCCGGACGAACGGATCGCTCGGTCTCGGCGTGCTGCTGGGCGGCATCGCCTGCGTCGCCCTGCTGTGGCACCGGAGCCACCCCCGTACCGTCGTCGCGGTGACCGCGATCTGCGGCAACACCGCCGGGGCGGTCGGCTATCTGCTCACCCCGCTGCTGCTGGCACCGGTCATGGCCGCGCTGTACTGGCTGGCCGTCCACACCGACCGCAGGACCGCACGCGTCCACTGCCTCGCCGTCACCGCCCTGCTGGTGGCCACGGCGATGCTCTTCGACCGGTACGGCCATCCGTTGGCCCTCAAGACGATCGGCCCCGCCGCCTGGGTGGTGCTGCCGATCGCCTGGGGTACGGCTTCCCGGCTGCGGAGCGCCTATCTGGAGGCCGTGCAGGCCCGCGCCGAACACGCGGAGCGCACTCGTGAGGAGGAGGCGCGCCACCGGGTCGCCGAGGAGCGCATGCGCATCGCCCGCGAACTGCACGACGTGGTCGCCCACCACATGGCGCTGGCCAACGCCCTGGCCGGCACCGCCGCACACCTCGCGGCCAGCCGCCCCGAGCAGACGGGGCGGGTCCTCGCCGACCTGGTCGGCACCACCTCCACCGCGCTGCGCGAACTGAAGGCCACCGTCGGCCTGTTGCGCCGGCCCGACGACTCGGAGGCACCCCTGGAACCCGCCCCCGGACTCGGGCGGCTGACCGAACTGGCCACCGCGTTCGCCTCCGCCGGGCTGACGGTCGACATCGTCACCGAGGGCGAACAGCAGCCGCTCTCACCGGGCGTGGATCTGACAGCATTCCGGATCGTGCAGGAAGCGCTCACCAACGTGGCCAAGCACGCGGCCGCGCGGGCCGCGCAGGTGACACTGGCGTACACGCACGACCGGCTGACCATCACGGTCACCGACGACGGATCCGGGGACACTCCCGTGGCACCCTCCCCGAGCGGCGGCTTCGGCCTCATCGGCATGCGGGAACGTGCCCACTCCGTCGGCGGCCGCGTCCGGACGGGACCCCGCCCCGAGGGCGGCTTCAGCGTCACCGCCGAACTGCCGATCCATCTCTGACCCCGACCCTGCCCCCGGCCGCAACTACGACCCCGGAAGCGAACCGAATCAGATGACCATCCGCGTCCTGTTCGCCGACGACCAAGCCCTGCTGAGAGCGACCTTCCGGATCCTGATCGACTCCTGCGACGACATGGAGGTGGTCGGCGAGGCCACGGACGGCAACGAGGCCGTCGAACTCGCCCACACCCTCCGCCCCGACGTCGTCCTCATGGACATCCGGATGCCCGGCTCCGACGGTCTGGGCGCCACCACCGCGATCTGCGCCGACCCGGACCTCTCGGGCACCCGGGTCCTCATCCTCACGACCTTCGAGACCGACGAGTACGTGGCCCGGGCCCTGCACGCCGGCGCGAGCGGCTTCCTCGGCAAGGACGTCACCGCCGACGTGCTCCTCGACGGCATCCGGACGGTGTCCGTCGGCGAGTCCCTGCTCTCCGCGCTCGCCACGCGCTCCCTCATCACCCGCTTCCTCGCCGCCCCCACGCCCGCCGACCGGCTGGCGATGCCCGAACTCCTCGCCACCCTGACCTCCCGCGAACGGCAGGTCATGGCGCTGGCCGCCGAGGGCAAGTCCAACGACGAGATCGCCGAGAGCCTAGTCGTCAGCCCTCTGACCGTACGTACTCACGTGCATCGCGCGATGACGAAGCTGGGCGCCCGCGACCGGGCCCAACTGGTCGTCATCGCCTACCAGTCCGGGCTCGTGCAGGCCCCTCCGCCCGCGTCCTGATCCGGCGCGTGGGACGTGCGCGTCCCACGGACCGGGTGGGATCAGCTCCCCGAGGCGGAGGTACGGCGGTTCGTCGGCCACCACGCTCCGGCACCGAGGACCAGCACTGCCACGACCACCCCGCCGACGACGAGGCTCATGGGCGTTCCGTCGTCGTCCTTCTTCGTGTCGGCCGCGGCCGCCGTGGCTTCGGACTCGGAAGACGCCGCAGTGACCGACGGGGTCGGGCTGGGCGTCGGGCTCGCGGTCGGGCTGGGAGCGATCGGCTTCGCGCCCGGTGCGGCCGCCTTCAACTTGAGCAGCGGGGCGGGCTGTTCGGGCTCCTCACCGCCCTTGGGCAGCTCGATCCAGCGCGAGACCTTCCCGTCGCTGTAGGTGTCGATGGTCTTGAACGCCACTTCCTCGACGTCCGGGAGCTGCCGGATCCTGACCTTGTACTCGGCGTCGGCGCCGGTCTTGAGGGCGGGTGCCGCCCACGACGTAACCGTCGTCGGTGGCCTTCGAGATGGTGCGCCTGGACATCGCCTTTCACGACGCGGTGTTCGCCGCCGCAGGGCACCAGCGCCTCGCCGACGCCTGGGACGGCATACGGTGCCAGGTCCACCTGTTCCTGCTGACCCGGATCGGCCGCAGCACCGTCGGCTACCTCGACTG
>NZ_JAGMUK010000167.1 GCF_019049245.1 Streptomyces sp. AC555_RSS877
ATCATCTACATCCACGGCGCGGGCTGGGTGTTCGGCAACGCCCACACCCACGACCGGCTGGTGCGCGAACTCGCCGTGGGCGCGGGGGCCGCCGTGGTCTTCCCCGAGTACGACCTCTCCCCCGAGGCCCGCTACCCGGTCGCCATCGAGCAGAACTACGCGGTCGCCCGCTGGGTCGTCGGCCAGGGCGCCGCCCAGGGCCTGGACGCCACCCGCATCGCCGTCGCCGGTGACTCGGTCGGCGGCAACATGACCGCCGCGCTGACGTTGATGGCCAAGGAACGCGGTGATGTCCCCCTCATCCAGCAGGTCCTCTTCTACCCGGTCACCGACGCCGCCTTCGACACCGGTTCCTACCACCAGTTCGCCACCGGCTACTTCCTGCGCCGCGACGGCATGCAGTGGTTCTGGGACCAGTACACGACCGACGAGAACCAGCGCGCCGAGATCACCGCGTCCCCGCTGCGCGCCACCACCGACCAGCTCACCGGCCTGCCGCCGGCCCTGGTCATCACCGGCGAGGCCGACGTGCTGCGCGACGAGGGCGAGGCCTACGCCAACAAGCTCCGCGAGGCCGGCGTCCCCGTCACCGCCGTCCGCTACCAGGGCATCATCCACGACTTCGTGATGCTCAACGCCCTGCGCGAGACCCACGCCGCCGAGGCCGCCATCAACCAGGCCGTCAGCACCCTGCGCACCGCGCTGGGCACCGCCTGACGGCC
>NZ_JAGMUK010000168.1 GCF_019049245.1 Streptomyces sp. AC555_RSS877
TTCGGGAGCTGGGAGGAGTGGTTCTCGCATCATGAGGTTCCGGAGGACGAGTGGGATGACGGGGCGTACCTCTCAGATCCTGACGGCGTGGGCCCCACCTTGTCCTTCCTGAAGGTGCCGGAGCCGAAGGTGGCGAAGAACCGGCTGCATATCGACGTGCAAGTTGGTGGCGGCCGTGAAACCCCGTGGGAGGTGCGCTGGCCGCGCGTGGTCGAGGCGGTGGAGCGGTTGACCGCTGCGGGCGCGACCGTGGTCCGTGAGGACGAGTTGCAGGGCAGGCCGGATCACGTGGTGATGGCAGACCCGGAAGGTAACGAGTTTTGCCTGGTCTGACGGGGTCGGTCAGACCGACTGGCCGCGCGCAGCGTGTCGCGTCCCTTCCTATGCGGCAGCCCTTGCCGGCGGAGCTGGCTCGTAGCGCCGTCCGTCGCGCAGAAGGGCCCAGAGGACGTTGACGCGGCGGCGAGCGAGAGCCAGGACGGCCTGGGTATGGCGCTTGCCCTCGGCACGTTTGCGATCGTAGAAGCGCCGGGATTCC
>NZ_JAGMUK010000169.1 GCF_019049245.1 Streptomyces sp. AC555_RSS877
ACTAGTACTCCAGCCGTAGATCGTGATCTCCATGCCTGATGTGCTCAACGCTTCTGCTGACGGATGAGCACTCGAGTTGGCGAGCTGTGCCTTCCGATTGACAGGGCAGGGCCTGCAGGTGCGCTGCAGGCAGGACTGCAGGGCCACATCGACGCTTGACCTCAACCAAACTTGAGCTTTTAGGTTCCTTCCAGAGCCGCAGGAACCGACCAGCGGTGCCTTTTCAAGGAGGTTCGCCGTGACCGAGCGCACAGACCACATCGAGATCCCCGACCGCTACCGCTATGCCGTGATCCCGCACATCATGGTCGACGATGCCGCCACGGCGATCGATTTCTACCAGCGGGCGTTCGGCGCCCGTGAGGACTTCAGGATCGACGCTCCGGGCGGCGGGATTCTGCCCGCCGAGATCACCATCGGACGGTCGACCCTGATGCTGGGCGACGCCAGCGTGGACGAGGCGGAGGCCGCCTCCTTCGCCGCGCCGACCTCGCTCGGCGGAGGTACGTCCGTCACGCTGCATGTCTTCGTGCCGGACGTCGACAGCCTGGCGGAGCGCGCAGAGGCCGCCGGCGCTGAGATCCTCCAGCCGCCGAAGGACATGTTCCACGGTGACCGTACCGTCATCCTCAAGGACCCTTCAGGTCACATGTGGGTATTTCTGACCCATGTGGAAGACGTCTCGCAGGAGGAGCTTCGGCGCCGCCTGGCCACCGCCGGGTGACTGGACCCCGTGCGCGCGGTGATCCGGACCGAATGCCGAGCCCCGTACCTGACGGAACTCGCCTACTGAACCGCTCGGTCATGTCTGGGCTGCTTGCCACCGATAATGCCCGGCCCGCGATCGGGCCTGGTGACGACGTCGCCAGTGGGACCAGCTGAGCCGGTGATCCGCGTCGTGGACGGGCTGGACAACGAGTGTGATGAACAGGCGCTGGATCTCGTTGCAGGTGAGTGGGATCAGCTCACCTGGCCCGGGGTGGTGGACGTGTTCGTCGGCGCGAACGACGGTGAGGAAGGCGTGGGCGAGCATGGCGAGGGTGACCCAGCGGCTCCAGGAGGGGTAGCGGCGGACCTGGTGCTCATCGAGCCCGGCCAGGCCCTTCTTTCCCCGGCCTGGAGCGGGCCCTGGACCTCACCAACACCGGCCCGCTCACCCTGATCACCGGCTATCAGACCCCTGCGGCCGTCCGCCGGATCGGCGTCAAGCGGCTGGAGACCTGGCTGCGCAACCGCCACGTCGTCCGCCCCGACCGGCTCGCCGAAACCGCTGTCCAGGCCGCCGAACGGCAACACACGAGCCTGCCCGGCGAGAAGCTGGCCGCCACGTTGGTACACACCCTGGCGAAGGAAGTGATGTGCCTCAACCAGCAGGTCGCCGAGCTCGACAAGGCCATCGAGGCCCGGTTTCGCGACCACCACACCTTCGAGGTGATCACCAGCATGCCCGGCCTGGGCATCATCCTCGGCGCCGAGTTCCTGGCAGCCACCGGCGGCGACATGACTGTCTTCGGCACCGCCGACCGCCTCGCCGGCTTCGGCGGCGTCGCCCCGGTGCCCCGCGATTCCGGGAAGCTGAGCGGGAACCTGCGCCGCCCGCAGCGGTACA
>NZ_JAGMUK010000170.1 GCF_019049245.1 Streptomyces sp. AC555_RSS877
CGGCACCGCCGACCGCCTCGCCGGCTTCGGCGGCGTCGCCCCGGTGCCCCGCGATTCCGGGAAGCTGAGCGGGAACCTGCGCCGCCCGCAGCGGTACAACCGCCGCCTCCAACGCGTCTTCTACACCTCGGCGTTGTTCAGCATCCGCCACTGCGGGGAATCCCGGCGCTTCTACGATCGCAAACGTGCCGAGGGCAAGCGCCATACCCAGGCCGTCCTGGCTCTCGCTCGCCGCCGCGTCAACGTCCTCTGGG
>NZ_JAGMUK010000171.1 GCF_019049245.1 Streptomyces sp. AC555_RSS877
CCGACGGCCTGGGCGATGGCCGTGACGACGTCGACGACGAAGCGGGCGCGGTTGTGCGGCGAGCCGCCGTATTCATCGGTGCGCTGGTTGGCCGCCGGGGAGAGGAACTGGTGGAGCAGGTAGCCGTTGGCGCCGTGGATTTCCACGCCGTCCGCTCCCGCCTCGATGGCCCGGCGGGCGGCGGTGACGAAGTCCTCCAGGGCTGCACGGATCTCTGCGGTGGTCATCGCTTCCGGTACGGGGTAGGGCTGCTCGCCCTTCTCGGTGAACGTCTCGCCGGTC
>NZ_JAGMUK010000020.1 GCF_019049245.1 Streptomyces sp. AC555_RSS877
GCGGCAGCGTCTCCGACGCCGTCACGAACTCCCGCAGCGGATACCGCGACAGGACCGCGTCCACCTCCGGCGTCAACGCCGCCGCCAGGCGCGTCGCGACCGGCAGGGTGTCGTCGCGCAACACGTCCACGGCCGTCAGGACCGCCGTACGCTCCGGGCCCTGCGGCACCCCGGCCGCCGCCCGTTCGTACAGGTCGGCGCCCTCCTCGAGGACCAGCCCGGTGTCGATGCCGGCCGGAACCTTTATGCACGCCGTGCGGCGCCAGGTGGTCAGCGGGTCGCTCCACGCCTCGACGCGGTAGGTCCAGCGGCCCGGGGCGCCCGGGGTGACCTCGGCGCCCCAGCGGTCGGTGCCGGGTGCCAGTTCCCGCATCGGCGTCCAGGGGCCGTGCCCGCCCTCCGGATCCGTCAGTACGACATTGCAGGCGACCGCGTCGTGACCCTCGCGGAACACGGTCGCGGTGACCTCGAACGTCTCGTTCTCGACGGCCTTCGCCGGACGCCTGCCGCACTCCACGGACGGCCGGACGTCCCGCACCGGAATGCGGCCGATCACCTGGGTCTGGTTCGAACTCATGAGTCACACCTCCGCCGTGCTCGAGGCCGGGCCCGTGGCCCGGCCGGGGATCCAAGCTGCGCCGGAAGGTGTCTACCTCCCCGCGGGGGAACGCCGGTCCGTACTCGGCGGGCCCCGTCTGACCAGGGCCCGTGGGCCGGGCCGTTCGCTCTCCTCCTGGAGGTAGGCGACCAAGGTGGTCCGCAGATAGCGTTCGGCGGCGTCCGCGGCCTCGCGCGCGCAGCGTTTTCCCATGAGCACGCAGAGGGTGTAGCCCGAGTCCTCGAAAGTGGCGCGGATCCTGCGGTCGGCGGGGGCCGCGAGCATCCTGCGTTCCCACGCCCGGTACCGCCGCAGTTGGCGGGCCACTTCGGCTTTGGCCGGCAGCAGCATGGTGCCGTTCACCTTCCAGGGGCTCGATGGCACGTCTCCCGACCGTCGGGCGGCGGCCGCGCGCGAACGCACACGGATCCGTTACGGGCATCGAGGTCTTCACACATGGTGCATGCGCAATGACTCAGCGTCTTGTTGGATCTTCAATCAACAGTGGGCCCTCTCGCCTCGTCCGTCGCTCGTGTTGCACGAACGGCGTAGCCCACTCACTCTGTAGGTGACTCAGAAGCGATCAGTGCTCACGCTTCGTGTTCGGGGCCCATGCCCCGCAGGGGGTGAGGGGAAGCGAGAGCTTCGCCGGTGAGGAGCCAACGACGATGAAGACCGCATCGCCCTGCTACTACCACCTCGACGTGGAGGTCGGCCCGGAACGGGTCGGACAGGTCAGGCGCATCCTGGCCGCCCACCTCCGGTACTGGGACCTGGACATCCTGGTCGAGCCCGTCTGCCGCGGTACCGAGATGCTGCTGAGGGCCATCGACGAGCACGCCACCGACAAGAACACGTCGATCGAGATGTGGTGGAACGGCCAGCACCTCATCACCGCCATCGGCGAGAACGACTGCGATCTGCGCCCGCACCAGGACCTGCGCGCCTGCCTGGAACACATCGCCGCGATGAGCGACGGCTGGGGCTGCTGCGCCACCGACACCGGCAGCAAGGTCATCTGGTTCTCCCAGCGCGCCCGCGCCGGCGAACGCGTCCCCCTCGTCCCCACGACACCCTGGCCCAGTCTGCCCGAGGTGCTCCAGGTGCCCCGCGAGGTGCCGGTCGCGGCCCTGGCCGGGCCGGCGAGCACACCGGACGGCATTCTGGAGGACGCGCGGTGACCGCGCGCCGACCGCACCGGAAAGGGGTGCCCGTGTGGAGCGGGCGCCCCTATCCGTTGGGCGCCACGCACGACGGGAACGGCACCAACTTCGCCCTGTTCAGCGAGGTCGCCGAACGCGTCGAACTGGTCCTCGTCGACGACCAGGGCAAGCACCTCACGGCGGCGATGACCGAGGTCGACGGCTTCGTGTGGCACTGCTACCTGCCCGGGATCGGGCCCGGGCAGCGTTACGGCTTCCGGGTGCACGGACCCTGGCAGCCGGCCCTCGGCCACCGGTGCAATCCGGCCAAGCTGCTCCTCGACCCGTACGCCAGGGCGGTGGACGGGCAGGTCGACAACCACGCCGCGCTCTTCGAGCGCGCGGCGGACGGGCCGTCCCCGGCCGACAGTGCCGGACACACCATGCTCGGCGTGGTCACCGACCCGGCCTTCGACTGGGGCGACGACCGGCCGATCGGGCGGTCGTACGCCGACAGTGTGATCTACGAGGCGCACGTACGCGGGCTCACCCGTACCCACCCCGACGTCCCGCCCGAACTCCGCGGCACCTACGCGGGGCTCGCGCACCCGGCGGTCGTCGAGCACCTGACCTCGCTAGGGGTGACCGCGGTCGAGCTGATGCCGGTGCACCAGTTCGTGCAGGACGGGGTGCTCACGGACCGCGGCCTGTCGAACTACTGGGGTTACAACACCATCGGCTTCTTCGCCCCGCACAACGACTACGCCGCCCACGGCACCCGCGGTCAGCAGGTCACCGAGTTCAAGTCGATGGTGAAGGCGCTGCACGCGGCCGGCCTCGAAGTGATCCTGGACGTCGTCTACAACCACACCGCCGAGGGCAACGAGAAGGGTCCGACGCTGTCCTTCCGCGGCATCGACAACGCCTCGTACTACCGCCTGGTGGACGGCGACTGGGGGCACTACTACGACACCACCGGCACCGGCAACAGCCTGCTGATGCGGCACCCCTACGTCCTTCAGCTGATCATGGACTCGCTGCGGTACTGGGTGACCGAGATGCACGTCGACGGCTTCCGCTTCGACCTCGCGGCCACGCTGGCTCGGCAGTTCCACGAGGTGGACCGGCTGTCGGCGTTCTTCGACCTCATCCAGCAGGACCCGGTGATCAGCCGCGTCAAACTGATCGCCGAGCCGTGGGACGTGGGGGAGGGCGGCTACCAGGTCGGCAACTTCCCGCCGCTGTGGTCGGAGTGGAACGGCAAGTACCGGGACTGCGTACGGGACTTCTGGCGCGGCCAGCCGCACACGCTCGGCGAGTTCGCCTCCCGGCTGACCGGCTCCTCAGACCTGTACCAGCACAGCCGGCGGCGCCCGCGCGCCAGCGTCAACTTCGTCACCGCGCACGACGGGTTCACCCTGCGCGACCTCGTCTCGTACAACGACAAGCACAACGAGGCCAACGGCGAGGACAACCAGGACGGTGAGAGCACCAACCGCTCCTGGAACTGCGGCGCCGAGGGCGACACCCGCGACCCGGCCGTCCTGGCGCTGCGCGCCCGCCAGCAGCGCAACTTCCTGGCCACACTGCTGCTCTCACAGGGCATCCCGATGCTCTGCCACGGCGACGAACTGGGCCGCAGCCAGGGCGGCAACAACAACGCCTACTGCCAGGACAACGAGGTCTCCTGGGTCGACTGGCGGCTGACCGAGGACCAGCAGGCGCTGGCCGACTTCACCCGGTACGTCATCGGACTCCGCGCCGACCACCCGGTGCTGCGCCGGCGCCGCTTCTTCCGCGGCGAGACCGTGACGCACGCGGGCCAGCCACTGCCCGACCTGGTGTGGCTGCTGCCGGACGCGCGCGAGATGTCCGACGAGGACTGGCAGCGCTCCGACGCGCACTCCGTCGGCGTCTTCCTCAACGGTGACGCCATCGCCGAGCCCGACGCGTGCGGGAACCGGGTGGTGGACGACTCCTTCCTGCTGCTGCTCAACGGTTACTGGGAGCCGGTGGAGTTCCGCCTGCCCGACGCCACCTACGGCGACCGCTGGACGACGCTGATCGACACCGCCGAACCCCATGGAGCCGACGAGGCCGAGCACAAGGCCGGCACGCGCATGACGGTCGACGCGCGCAGCCTCGTCCTGCTGTCCAGGCCCTCGCGCGCCGCCCGCTGAGGCTCGGCGCGCAGCACCGAGGCCCCGGGCCGTGTGCCCGGGGCCTCGTCACGTTCGCGTTCGCGCGGCAGGTCAGCGTTCGCGTCGCGAGGTCACCGTGAACTGAGCCCCGTCGGGGTCGCGCAGCCGGGCCTCCTCGCTGCCCTTCGACAGGACGCTGCCGCCGTGCACCTCCGCGGCCCGCACACAGGCCGCCACGTCCGAGACCGCGAAGTGGACCTGCCAGTGCGGCCGGATCGTGGGGTCGGGAGCCGCTTCCAGCGCACCGGACTCGATGCGCGCCACCACGTCGCCCCGGCTGCGCAGCACGACCTCTCCCGCCTCGTAGCGGACCTCGCAGCAGCCGGGCCGGTCCGACGCCCAGTCCAGGACCTCGCCGTAGAAGATGGCGGCGTCGAAGGCGTCGCGGGTGTGGAGCTTGATGAAGGCCGGCTGCGCCTGGTGCCAGCTCTCCCAGTTGGCGACGAGTTCCCCCTCCCAGATGCCGAAGGCGGCCCCGTCCCGGTCGGCGAGCAGCGCCGCCCGCCCGGGCGGGAAGGACAGCGGTCCCACCGCCGTCGTGCCACCGCGCTCCTGGGCTCGCGCCGCGGCCTCGTCCGCGCTGGGCACGGCGAAGTACGGCGTCCAGGCAACCGCCATCTGCCACATGGAGGCGACCGCGGCGATCCCGGCCACCGGTGTTCCGTCGGCCAGCGCGACCCGGAAGCGGTCGCCGAGCTTCGCCGGCTGCCACTTCCAGCCCAGCACGGCTCCGTAGAACTCCTCCGTGGCCTGCTGGTCGCGGCTGGTCAGGCTCACCCAGCAGGGCGCGCCGAACACGGAATGCGTGGACCGGACGGTCTTGGTGGCGCTGGGTGGTCGCGTGTCGTGGTTCATGGTGTTCGTGTCCTGCTCTCGTCGGCCGGCGACACAGGTCTCGTCCCAGTGTCCGGCCGGAAGCGCTCGGGGCGCATGCCGAGTACCCCCGTGGCGCCACCGAAACGGTGGCCGGTCCGCGTCACGCCCGGTGGCGCGGGGCCGGGCGGGTGTCAGGATGAAGACGTGTCAGCCGAACCGGACGAATCAGCCGCCGAGTCGGACCGCATCTTCGAGCTGCAGGAAGAGATCGACCAGCTCAAGGAGGCGGTCGCCTCGCACGCCGTCGTCGACCAGGCGATCGGTATGGTCGTCGCGCTCGGCAGGGTCACGCCCGACCAGGGGTGGGAAGTGCTGAAGGACGTCTCGCAGCACACCAACATCAAGCTGCGCAATGTCGCCGAACTGATCCTCCTGTGGGGGCGGGCCGGGACCATGCCCCCGGAGATCCGCGCGGAGCTCGAGAAGGCCCTGGACCGCTACGGCCCCACGCAGATTCCGGGAGTGCCGCCGGAGTGACGGCGGCGCCTCACCTGGCCTCGGTGAGGATCTCCTCGCGCAGCCGGTCGAAGCAGCTGCTGAGCAGCCGGGAGACGTGCATCTGCGAGATACCGAGCTGGTCCGCGATGCTGCTCTGCGTCATGCCCCGGAAGAAGCGCAGGTAGAGGATGGTCCGCTCGCGCTCGGGAAGTGCCTCCAGGCAGGGCCGCACGGCCACCCGGTCGACGACGGTGTCGAAGGCGGGGTCCGGGCCGCCGATCGCGTCACCCAGGGCGTAACCCTCGGTGCCGGGCATCTCGGCCTCCAGCGACAGCGCGGTGAAGCACTCCAGGGCTTCCATCCCGGTGCGCGCCTCCTCCTCGCTCATGTTTGCGAACGCGGCCAGCTCGGCCAGTGTCGGACCCCGGCCCGGGGCCGTCTGCGACATCTCCTTCGCGGCCTGGCGCACCCGGTTGCGCAGGTCCTGCACGCGGCGGGGCACGTGCAGGGTCCACATGTGGTCCCTGAAATGCCGCTTGATCTCGCCGGTGATGGTCGGCACGGCGTACGCCTCGAACGCGCAGCCCCGCCCGGGGTCGTAGTGGTCGACGGCCTTGACGAGGCCGAGGGCGGCCACCTGGTACAGGTCCTCCAGGGACTCGCCGCGGCCCCGGAAGCGGACGGCGATCCGCTCGGCCATCGGCAGCCAGGTCTCGACCAGTTCGTCGCGGAGCGTCTTGCGTTCCGGGCCGGGGGGCAGGTCGGTGAGCCGCAGGAAGTCGGCGGCGGTGTCGGGGGCGTCGTCGTGCGGGTGCGGCTTCGTTCTGCCAGTGACAGGCATGGTGCGCGCCTCCCTCAGCAGGTGCTGGATGGACAGAACCGTGGGGGCGCGGGCTCGGACCTCGCGGAGACCACCCGGGGCCGGAAGGGGCGGCTCCCACGGACGTGCCTCCTGTCCGAAGCACTGAAATGCCGATTCCCGCGGGCGTCCGGTCCGAAACAATTCCGGTGAATTCTGCTGATGGCCTGCGACAGCGAAGTGGTGAAATGTTGAAAAGGGGACGGGGTTTACCTCGGGAAGGAACTTTCTGAAATCGACGGAATTCGTTGAGTGATATCCGCAGCCGGGATATCCCCCTGCCTGCACGTTCTTGACCAGCGTTTGGGGATGTTACCTCTGCTACAGAGGTAATCTCCCGGTGTGGAACCAGAGACCTTCACCGAGGAGCTGGCCGACGCACTCGTCGGCGTCCAGCGGCTCATCCGGCGCCGACTGCGCCGGGACATGCCCGACCCCCGGCTGCGGGGCGCGGAGGTGGACCTGCTGCGCCTCGTCGTGGATCGGCCCGGCATCGGGATCTCGGACGCCGCCAGGGAGCTGTGTCTGGCGGGCAACTCGGTCTCGACGCTGGTCAACCAGCTGGTCCGGCAGGGCTACCTGGTCCGCGAGCCGCACCCGGCCGACCGCCGGGCCGCGCGGCTGCTGCCCACCGCCGCGGCCGAGACCCGGCTGGAGGAGTGGCGCAGGCGGCGCAGCGACCTCGTACGACGCCAGGTGTCCCGGCTCGACGCGGCGGACCGGGAAGCACTGCACGCGGCGATCCCGGCGCTGCGCAAGCTCGCCGTCAACCTGCACGAGGAGGCCGAGGAGTCATGACACGGGACGCTCAGGGAGCGGTCGACTGCACCGGCCTCGCCTATTCCTTCGGCGAGACGAACGCGGTGGACGGGCTCGAACTGTCGGTGGCGCCGGGCGAGGTCTTCGGGCTGCTCGGACCCAACGGCGCCGGAAAGACCACGGCCATCCGCTGCATCACCACACTGCTGCCCGTCCCCGCCGGAATGGTCCACGTCTTCGGCCGCGACGCCGCCAAGGAGGCCATGGCCGTACGACGCCTGCTGGGCTATGTGCCGCAGCAGCTGTCCGCCGACGCGGGCCTCACCGGCCGGGAGAACGTCGCCCTGTTCGCCCGGGTGTTCGACGTGCCCCGCCGTGAGCGCGCCGAGCGCGTCGCACAGGCCATGGCCGCCGTCGACCTCACCGGCGCCGCCGCCGGCTCGCCGGCACCTACTCCGGGGGCATGATCCGCCGCCTCGAACTCGCCCAGGCCCTGGTCAGCGCGCCCCGCCTGCTGATCCTCGACGAACCGACCATCGGCCTGGACCCGATCGCCCGCACCGACGTGTGGGAACACATCAACGCCGTCCGCGCGGCCACCGGCATGACGGTCCTGGTGACCACCCACCACATGGACGAGGCCGACCACTACTGCGACCGGGTCGCCCTGATGCACCGCGGCCGCATCCGGGCCCTCGGCACCCCGGCCGAACTGCGGCAGGGACTCGGTGCGCGCAGGGGCGCCAGGGCAACGGACCCGCTGCCCACCCTCGAGGACGTCTTCCGTGACGTCGCCGGCAGCGGTCTCGACGACCAGTCAGGAGAGTTCCGCGATGTCCGAAGCACCCGCCGCACCGCAGGCCGCGTCGGCTGACCGCGCCCGCGAGGCCGGCATCGGCCTGCTGCTGAGCCCGCCCGAGCCCCGCGCGGGCTGGCGGCTGCTGCCCACCCGGGTCGTGGCGATGTGCGCCGTCGAACTGCAGAAGCTGCGCCACGACCGCACCGAGCTGTACACCCGGGCGGTCCAGCCGGCCCTGTGGCTGCTGATCTTCGGTCAGACCTTCACCCGCGTCAAGGCGATCCCCACCGACGGCATCCCCTACATCGACTACCTCGCGCCCGGCATCATCGCCCAGTCCGCGATGTTCATCGCCATCTTCTACGGCATCCAGATCATCTGGGAGCGGGACGCCGGCGTACTGAACAAGCTTCTCGTCACGCCGACCCCACGCTCGGCGCTGATCACCGGCAAGGCCTTCGCGGCCGGCGTGAAGTCGCTGATCCAGGCGGTCGTGGTCATCCTCATCGCCGCCCTGCTGGGCGTGGCGCTCACCTGCAACCCGCTCAAGCTGCTCGGCGTCGCGGCGGTGGTGATCCTCGGATCCGTCTTCTTCTCCTGCCTGTCGATGACCATCGCCGGCATCGTGCTCAGCCGTGACCGGCTGATGGGCATCGGCCAGGCGATCACCATGCCGTTGTTCTTCGGCTCCAACGCCCTCTACCCCGTGTCCCTCATGCCCGGGTGGCTCCAGGCGGTCAGCACGGTCAACCCCCTGAGCCACCAGGTGGACGCCCTGCGCGGCCTCCTCATCGGTACACCAGCGCACCTGACGCTCGACTTCGCGGTGCTGATCGTGGCCGCCGCGCTCGGCATCGCCGCGGCCTCGTCGCTCCTGGGCCGGCTGGCCCGATGACCGGCGTCCGGAAAGTGATGTGCGGCACGCGCGGGAATCCGGCCGTCCGACCGGTCGGCGGATTCTTCCTGCGCACGGCTTGATCACTGATCAAGGGGACGAATTCGCTGGCCACAGCGCATTCTGCTCATTTGACAGTGTGCAGAGCGCACAGATAGGAAGCAGCTCTCTGAGGTCGAGAGGTGGATTGTGTACGAGCCGAACGTGGTCGGGGACTGGCAGGAGTACGACGAGCATGCCGGTCTGCGTGTCCGCGTCCATCGTCTGGAGGCGGCCGAGCCGCCGCGCGGACGGGACGACGCGGCCGAAGGGCTGACGTACTTCCGCGTCCGCGTCACCGTCGAGAACCGCGGCAGCCTGCACTCCACCATCCATCTGGAGGACGGCCAGATCGACGTGCGCATCGGCCCCGACGGGGAGAGCGCGTTCATCGACTGGCGCAATTCGCAGTTCATCGAGGGCTTCGACGTCTATCCGCTGCGCAGGGCGACCGCCGTGCTGTACGCGGCCGGCCCGGAGGCGTCTTTGAGCCAGGTGGACGTCCAGGTCCAGCTGCGGGTCGACGACGAGTGGGCCGACCGCCGGCTGTGGGCGGGCGGCATCGGACTGGACGAGCAGGCCGTCGGCACCGGCGCGGTGCGCGACGGCCTCGCCTGCCAGGTGAGCAACTTCCTGCGGGATCAGGCCGAAGAGGGCACCGCCTGACGGGCGGGCCAAGCGCTCAGTGCGGAATGCCGTCGATGATCTCGCGGGCGCCCTGACGCAGCAGCGCCACGGCGACCGAGGTGCCGAGCGTCGCCGGGTCGAGGCGGCCCGCCCATTCGTGGGCGTTCAGCCGAGTCTTGCCGTCCGGGGTGAAGACACAGGCGCGCAGGGACAGTTCGCCACCGCGGTCCACGCGCGCGTACCCGGCGATCGGGCTGTTGCAGTGCCCCTGCAGGACGTGCAGGAACATGCGCTCCGCGGTCGCCTCGCGATGTGTGTCCGGATCGCCGAGCGCGCTGACCGCGTCGATGATCTCGGTGTCGCCCTCCCGGCACTGCAGGGCGAGGATGCCCGCGCCGATCGGCGGCATCATCGTCTCGGGGGACAGGACCTCGCTGATCACGTCCCGGCGGTCGATGCGTTCCAGACCGGACACCGCGAGCAGGAGCGCGTCCGCCTCTCCGGCCGCCAGCTTCTCCAGCCGCCGGTTGGCGTTGCCCCGGAACGGTACGCACTCCAGCTGCGGGTGGGTGGCGGCCAGTTGCGCGACCCGGCGCACCGACGAGGTGCCGATCCGGGTCCTGGCCGGGAGCTCGTCCAGGGTGAGGCCGCCGGGGTGGACGAGGGCGTCGCGGATGTCGTCCCGCTTCAGGAACGCGGCGAACGTCGTGCCCGCCGGGAGCGGCCGGTCGGCGGGCACGTCCTTCACGCAGTGCACCGCGAGATCCGCCTCGCCGGCCAGCAACGCGGCGTCCACCTCCTTGGTGAACGCCCCCTTGCCCTCGACCATGGACAGATCGCCCATCCACTTGTCACCGGTCGTCTTCACCGGCACGACCTCGGTGCGCACTCCGGGGTACAGGGCTTCCAACTCGACGCGGACTCGCTCCACTTGGGCGAGCGCCATGGGCGAGTCGCGGGAGACGACACGGATCAGTTCGGGCACGGACATACGGCCACGATAGACCCTCACGGCGGTGCCTTTGCGCCGTACCGGCCGACGCCACCCGCCCGGCAGACGGGCCGGCCCGGCGTGCCGTGTGCGGGCAGCGCCGGGCCGGCGGACGTCTCGAACGGTCAGGCGTTGGGGTCGAAGGCGATCCCGGACGGCTTGGCCGAGGACAGCGCGGAGGCGAAGTTGCCGTCCTTGAGAGCGAAGTTGGCGCTGCCGAAGTCGTACGCGCTCAGCTTGTCGCGCAGCCCCGACGGGTAGCCGTTCCAGCCGACCAGCGGCGGGTACTGCCAGGTGCCCTTGTGGTTCTCCGGCGGCTCGTCGCCCGAGTTCGCGAGGCGGAAGCAGTGCGTGCTGACGCCGTCCTTGTGGTAGACGATCTTGGCGTGCGTGCCGTCGAAGCGGACCCCGGACGCCGCGGTCACGGTGAACGAGCCGTGGTTGGACGTCGAGACGTACTGCACCTGGTTGTTCTGCACCCACACCACGACGTGCTCCCAGTCGTGGCGGTGGCCGCCGATGCTGCTGCCGGCGACGGCCTGGTCCTTCTCGAAGTACAGGCCGTAGATGTAGGCGCACCAGCCGTTGTTGCACTTGGAGCGCGAGTAGCTGTTGGTGTTGTCGAGGTCCGAGGCGTCGCGGCAGCTGCCGTTGAGGGCGCCGGTCGGGTTGAGGCCGCCGTTGACCGTGCCGTCGGGGCCGATGGCCGGCGTGGGGTAGCAGCCGTCGGTGTCGTAGTCGAAGGCCGGCTGGTACGTCTTCTCGGCGGCTTCGGCGTTGGCGGGCAAGGCCGTCGGCGGTGCCGCGAAGGCGGCGGTGGGGAAGGCGACGACGAGCGCGGCGGCGCCGGCCAGGCCGGTGATCCATCTCCGGCGGTGTGCCTTGAACGACGGTGACGACACTGCGTCCTCCTCTGGTCCGGGCGCAGCCCAACGGCTGTGGGGGGAAAGGGAGGTTCAGCTTCCCTGCTTTTCATGTCCACGCCAAGGGGTCGCAGGCGACTCTCTGGTGACGGCCGCCCCAACAGTTGGATCTTGACGGGGTGTCAGACGAGGTCGTCCGGCACGTCGGCCGCCGACTCCTCGGGGGCGAGGTCCGGCCTCAGCCGCAGCCAGGACGGCTGGCGCAGCATCCCGGCCCGGGTACGGGTGCTGTAGCGGACCTCGCCGACCAGCCGGGGCAGCACCCAGCGCGCACCGGGCACCCGTGGCACGGGGTCGAAGGGGCACACGTCCGTCGCGGCGGTGTGCAGCAGTGCGGCGAGTTGCTCCCGCTCCGTCTCGCTCCAGCCGGTGCCCACACCGCCGACGTACCGCAGGCGCCCGGCGGCGCGCTGGCCGACCAGGACGGCGCCGGGCAGGCCGGTGAGCCGTCCCTTGCCGGGCAGCCAGCCGCCCACGACGACGTCCTCGCTGCGCATGTTCCGGATCTTGATCCAGGCACGGGAGCGCACACCGGGCTCGTACACCGAGTCCAGCCGCTTGCAGACCAGGCCCTCCAGGCCGTGCTCACGGGTGGCCCGCAGGGCCTGTTCGCCCCGGCCCACGAGCGCGGCCGGGGTCGACCAGTAGGGCCCGGCCAGACCCAGCTCCTCCAACCGCGCCCGCCGCCGCACGTAGGACAGGCCCAGCAGCGAGCGCCGCCCGAGGTGCAGCACGTCGAACAGCACGAGGTGGACGGGGACCTCCGCCGCCCGGCGCGCCGCCCTGCCGGGCGCCTGCACCAACCCCATCCGGGACTGGAGCAACTGGAAGTCGCCGCGGCCCTGTTCGTCCAGGGCCAGAACCTCCCCGTCCAGCACGGCCGGGGTGGCGCCGAGGGCGTGGCCCAGCGCCAGCAGCTCGGGGTAGGCGACGGTGACGACCTCCCCGGACCGGGCCCGCAGCACCACGCTGCCGTCACCGGGGAGATAGACCACCACCCGCTGGCCGTCCTGTTTCGTCTCGTACGCCCACCGCGCGTCCTGCGCGGCGGGCGGCAGCGTGCCGGGCGTGGCGAGCATGGGAGGGATCAGCGGGAGGCTCACGGGTCAGTTGTCGACCGGTCCGGCCACCGCCACGCGCCCTCCCGGCAGGGTTCCCCTGAACGGCCGCCGACCGCGGATCAGCGGTCCGTGGAGGGCGAAACGGCCTGCACCAGGCCCGACCGGTAGGCCGCCCGGTTCCCGAACACCTCGCGGCGCTCGGCAGTCCCACCTGGTACGCCCGGTTCTGTGCTCAGGTGATGACCGACCCGGCGCTCCGGCCGATCATGGTGGAGGAGTCGCTGTCCTCGCCGTCCCTGCGGCAGATCGTCGAAGGCCTCAACCGGTGTCTGCCGGAGCTGCCCGCCGAGGTCCGCGCCGAACGTGGCGACATGGCCCGCCACCTCATCGTGCACATGTCCGCCGAACGCGAGCGGGCCCTCGCCGAGAACGCCCCCACGCCCCGGGCCACCTGGCACGACGCCGCGACCGGCCTCATCGACGCGGTCGCCGGAATGTGGCTGGCGCCGATCACGCCCGGTTCCTGACCTCGCGCACGTCCGTCTGTGGGCTGTCCTGAATTAGTTGAGTTAGGCAAGCAAGGCGGTAGGGTGGGCGCATGTACGGCAGCACCCGTGAGAAACCGCCGCTCGCCCGCGGGGCCGGTCAGCACCTCCTGGTCGTCGTCGGTGAACCGGACGTCGCCGAACTGCTGTCCACCACCCTGGAGTTGGCGGGATACCGGATCGGCGTGGCCGGCTCCGGAACCGAGGCGCTGGCGCGGCTCGGTGCGGGGCGGTTCGACCTCGTGGTCCTCGACGCGGCGCTGCCGGACCTGGAGGGCCTCGGCCGCGACCGGCCGGTCCTCGCCCACCGCCCGCCGGTGCTCCTGCTGACCCCGTACGACTCCCTGGACCGGCTCGTGCCCGAACTGGACCTGGGGGAACGGGACTACGTCACCAAGCCCTTCCGGATGGCCGAGGTCCTGGCCCGCGTCCAGGTCCTGCTGCGCGGCACCCGCACCGGCCCCGGCCGTCCGCGGGGCGGTGTGCTCGGCTACCGCGACCTGGTCCTGGACGACACCCTGTGCGAGGCGCGCCGCGGTACGCGGACGCTCGGCCTCACGCCCGCCGAGTACCGGCTGCTGCGCCATCTCCTGGCCAACGCGCACCGGGTGCTGTCCAAGGAGCAGATCGGCCGGTACGTCTGGGGCGACCACCGCGGCGACAACGCCATCGAGCAACTGGTCTCCCGGCTCCGGCGCAAGGTGGATCAGGAGGCTCCCGTGCTGATCCACACGCGCCGCGGTTTCGGCTACTGGCTGGGGCGCGCCGACGCCGAGGGCTGAGTCTCCGTCAAGGGGTAATCGGACCGTCAACTCGACTAAGTCCAAGGGCAGTTGGATGCATCGGCATCGTGTGATCCGGGTCACGTCAGCCTTCTGTCAGGAAACTGACGGGAAGGCGTCAGCCCCGTCTGTTTGCCTGTGCTCATCGAGGCCTCGACCACTTCACCCCGGCGCTCCGCCCGTCGAGCGGAGCCCCCCACCCCGAGGAGAACCATGGCCGACACCCTGACCGGTTCCACGCCCCGAGCGGCCGCACCGGTCCCCGAGTTCCCGATGGCCAGGGCGGCGGGCTGTCCCTTCGACCCGCCCCCCAGCCTGAGGGCCCAGCAGGACGAGGGCCGGCTCGTCAGGGTCCGGCTCTGGGACGGCAGCACCCCCTGGCTGGTCACCCGCTACGAGGACCAGCGCTCCCTGCTCCTCGACCCCCGGGTCAGCGCCGACATCACCAGCCCCGGATATCCGCTCCAGGCCCCCAGCAACGGCAAGAACAACATCAGCTTCATCCTCATGGACGACCCGGAGCACGCCCGCCTGCGCCGCATGGTGACGGCCCCCTTCGCGGTGAAACGGGTCGAGGCGCTGCGCCCCGGCGTGCAGAAGATCGTGGACGACCTGATCGACGGCATGCTCGCCGTCGGCGGCCCCGTCGACCTGGTGCAGGCGTTCGCCCTGCCGGTGCCCTCCCTGGTCATCTGCCAACTGCTCGGAGTGCCGTACGAGGACCACGACTTCTTCCAGGAGAACAGCAAGATCCTCATCACGCGGGACGCGGTCATGGAGGACCGGATGGCCGCCCACGGCAAGCTGCTCGGCTACCTCGACGAGTTGATGGGCGAGAAGCTGGCCCGTCCGGCCGACGACCTGCTCTCCGGGCTCGTGGCGCGGGTCGAGTCGGGCGAGCTGTCCCGGCAGGATGTCGCCCAGATCGGTGTGCTGCTGCTCCTGGCCGGCCACGAGACCACGGCCAACATGATCGCCCTCGGCACGCTCGCGCTCCTCGAACACCCGGAACAGTTCGCTCTGTTGCGCGACACGAACGACCCCAAACTCGTCGCGTCGGCGGTGGAGGAGCTGCTGCGCTACCTGAGCATCGTGCACGGCGGCCGGCGCCGGGCCGTCCTGGAGGACATCGAGATCGCCGGACAGGTGCTCCGGGCCGGCGAGGGCGTCATCATGCCCAACGACATCGCCAACCGCGACCCGGAGGCCTTCGCCGACCCCGACCGGCTCGACCTCACCCGCGACGCCCGTCGGCACGTCGCCTTCGGCTTCGGCGTCCACCAGTGCCTCGGCCAGCCGCTTGCCCGCATGGAGCTCCAGGTCGTCTACAGCACCCTCTACCGCCGCATCCCCACCCTGCGGGCGGCCGCCGAGGTCGACGGCCTGCCGTTCAAGCACGACGGCTCGGTCTACGGCGTCTACGAACTGCCCGTCACCTGGTGACCCCGCTGCCGACGGACAACCCCCCACAACATCAGAACAACGAGGTGCAGATCATGCGCGTGGAACTGGACGAGCCGAAGTGTGTCGCGTCGGGGCAGTGCGTGATGGCCGCCCCCGAGGTGTTCGACCAGCGGGACGAGGACGGCATCGCCTTCCTGCTGGACGAGCGCCCCGCGGCGGACTCCCTCGACGACGTGCGCGAGGCCGTGGCGATCTGCCCGGCCGCCGCCATCCGCCTGGTGGACCAGTGAGGCGGATCGTCGTCGTCGGCGCCTCGGCCGCCGGGCTCGCGGCGGTCGAGACGCTCCGCCGCGAGGGCTACGACGGCACGCTCACCCTGGTGGGAGACGAACCGCGGGCACCCTACGACCGGCCGCCGCTGTCCAAGCAACTGCTGGCCGCCCAGTGGGAGCCGGACCGGCTGGCCCTGCGCACACCGGACGACCTGGCCGGGCTCGGCCTCGACCTGCGGCTGGGCGTGGCCGCGACCGGCCTCGAACCCGTCGACCGGACGGTGAGGCTGGCCGACGGTTCCGACCTGCCGTACGACGGACTGGTCGTGGCCACCGGCGTCCGGCCGCGCCGGCTGCCCGGCGAGGGCGCGCACGTGTTGCGGACCCTCGACGACGCCCTGACGCTGCGGGAACGGCTCACACCGGGGCGGCACCTGGTCGTCGTGGGCGCCGGCTTCCTCGGGGCGGAGGCCGCCGCCGTGGCCTGGGGCCTCGGCGCCCACGTGACCCTCCTCGAACCCGCCGCCGTGCCGCTGGCCCACGCCGTCGGCACGGCGGTCGGTCAGGTGCTGTCGCGGGCCCACGTGGAGCGAGGCGTGGACCTGCGCTGCGGGGTCACGGTCACCGAGGTGACCGAGGACGGGGTGCGGCTCGCGGACGGCACGGTGATCGACGCCGACGAGGTGCTCGTCGCCGTCGGCTCGCTGCCGAACACCGAGTGGCTGGACGGCAGCGGCCTGCCCGTGGGCGACGGCCTGGTCTGCGACGAGTTCTGCGAGGCTGCCTGGGAGTCCCCCCGGCCGAAGGTCGGGGGAGTGTACGCGGCCGGTGACGTCGCCCGCTGGTACAACCCCCTGTTCGGCACCTCGATGCGCGTCGAGCACCGCACCAACGCCGCCGAACAGGGCATGGCCGCCGCACGCAACCTCCTGCGTCCCGAGGCCCGCAAGCCGTTCGCGCCGGTGCCGTACTTCTGGTCCGACCAGTACGACATGAAAGTGCAGGCCTACGGCTTCCTGCGGGGCCACGACGAGGTGGCCGTGGTGGACGGGGACCTGGCGGAGCGCCGGTTCGTCGCCGTGTACCGCACCGGCGACCGGGTGAGCGGTGCCCTCGCGGTCGGTATGCCGCCCAAGGCGATCCGGCTGTGGCGGCAGGCCATCGCCGCGGGCGCGGCCTGGAGCAGTACTCTGCGTCACGTCACACTGTAAGTTACTTGAGTTACGCAACAAGATGGTAAAGTGGTTCCCATGTCCACACCATCGCTCCCCGACGTCCCCGCCCCGGAAGTCATCGAGATCGAGCGTGCGCTCACCCGCATCACCTACCTGAGCACGCGCGCCCGGCAGCACGACCGGCTGATGGCCCTGGCCGAGGTCCCCCTGGACCGTGCCGCCGTGGCGCTGCTGCGCCAGGTCGCCGACTCCGAGCCACTGCGGCCCGGGGAGCTGGCCAATCGGCTGGGCGTGGAGGCCTCCCACGTCACCCGCACCGTGCAGCAGCTGCAGAAGTCCGGGTACGTCACCCGCGTCCCCGACCCGGAGGACCGCCGCGCCCAGCGCATCCAGCTCACCGAGACCGGTCAGCAGGCCATCGACCGGATCCGTGGCGCCGGCGCCCGCGGCATGCAGCTGGCGCTGTCCGAGTGGTCGCCCGAGGAACTGCGCGAGCTCGCCACGCTCTTCCACCGCATGGTCGACGACTTCCTGTCGCACGCCATCGACGACGACACCGAGCAGCAGCCCAGCACCCCGGCCGGCACCGCCTGAGCGCACCGGTCCCTCGCATCGCCGCGGTTCCCCGCCGCCCCCGTCCGGACGGGGGCGAAGCGGTGCGACCCTCCCGGCGTCCCCTCCAAGCGGCGTGCCCCCGTCCCCGCGGCAGGGCGGTGGGTCCACGGACCCCTACCGTCACGTAATATCGCGCGGCAGGTCATCCGAGGAGGAACCGTGTCACGGTCCGAACGCTCACCCCTGCTGCTCGCCGGCCTGCTGGCCACCGCGGGTGTCGCCCACTTCGCCTCTCCACGCCAGTTCGACGCGATCGTCCCGCGCAGCCTGCCCGGCACGCCCAGGACCTGGACGTACGCCAGCGGAGTCGCCGAACTGGCGCTGGCCGCGGGCATCGCCGCCCCGCGCACCCGGAAGCCGGCAGCGCTCGCCGCCGCCGCACTCTTCGTCGGCGTGTTCCCCGCCAACGTCAAGATGGCCGTCGACTGGCGCCACCGCCCCGCCCCCCTGAAGGCCGCCGCCCTCGGACGGCTGCCGCTCCAGATACCCCTCGTCCTGTGGGCCCGCAGCGTCGCGCGCGGCGGCGAGGGCCGGTCATGAGCGCCCGTCCGGAGACCGGCGACAAGATCGAGGACTTCACGCTGCCGGACGAGACCGGCACGCCCCGCAGCCTGTCCGACCTGCTCGCCGACGGACCCGTCGTGCTGTTCTTCTACCCCGCCGCCTTCACCCCCGGCTGCACCGCCGAGGCCTGCCACTTCCGCGACCTGGCCGCCGAGTTCGCCGCCGTCGGCGCCCGGCCCGTGGGCATCAGCGGCGACGCCGTCGAACGCCAGCAGGAGTTCGCCGGAGAGCACAACCTCGGCATGCCCCTGCTGTCCGACACCGACGGGAAGATCCGGGAGCTGTTCGGCGTGAAGCGGGGCTTCTCCCTCGCGCCCACCAAGCGGATCACCTTCGTCATAGCCGAGGACCGGACGATCCTGGAGGTCGTCCGCAGCGAACTGCGGATGAACACCCACGCCGACCGGGCTCTCGACGCGTTGCGTGCCCACCGCGCCTGACCGACCGGACCCCGAAGGGCGCACCGCGGTTGATGCCCTGCCGCAAAGGGACCATCCTGGACGCTATGGAGCACGCCTCCGCTGCGGCAACCATCGATGCCCGGGGCATCGTGACGGGGTGGAGCGACGACGCCCTGCGGCTGACGGGATACCCGGCCCACGAGGTCGTGGGACGCCCGGCGCGGGAACTGCTCGCCGAGGACCCGCCGGACGAGACCGTGGCGGCGCTGACAGGCACCGCCGTGCTGCGGCACCGGGACGGCACCCCCCTCACACTCGACGTGAAGGCACACCCCCTGCGCGGAGGTGACGGCACCCCGCAGGGGTACGTGATCACCGCGGAACGGCCCGGCGAGAAAACCCTCGCCGGGCAGGCCTTCCAGCAGGCGTCCGTGTCCATGTCGGTCTTCGACACCCGGCAGCGCTATCTGCGCCTCAACGACACCGCCTGCCGGGTGATGGGCGTGTCGGAGGACGTCCTGCTCGGCAGGCCCTTCCCGGAGACCGTGGAGGACGCCGAGCACAGCCGGGGCTTCCACAGCAATCTGCGCCAGGTCGCCGAGACGGGCCGGCCGGTCCACTACGAGAGCTTCACCGGCGCGCCCGCCCTCAACCGGGAGCACGCCTGGAACATCGAGATGTGGCCCGTGCGGAACGCCTCGGGCGACGTCACCGGAGTCGCCCTGGCGGCGCTCGACAGCACCGAGCAGTACTGGGCCCGCCAGCGCCTGGCACTGCTGAACGAGGCGGGGGCCGCCATCGGCACCACCCTGGACGTGGTCCGCACCGCCGAGGAACTCGTCGAACTCCTCGTCCCGAGGTACGCCGACTTCGCCAGCGTCGACCTGCTCGAATGGGTCCTCGGCGCGGACGAACCCGTGGCGGCCCTGGACGGCGAGATCGTCCTGCGCCGCGTCGCCCACGGCTCCGGCACCGAGGGCACCCCCGAAGCGGCCGTACACCTGGGCGAGGTGGACGTCTATCCCCCCTACTCGCCGCCCGCGAAGGCGCTGCGGCAGGTGAGGGCGGTCCTCGGCCAGGCCGGCGAGCCGGACTTCATGCGGTGGGTCGCCGAACGCAACGCGCGGGCCCCCGCGGGCCGCCCCCACCGCAGGGGGGTCCACTCGATGCTCGCGGTGCCGCTGCGCGCCCGCGGCACCACGCTGGGTGTCGCGGTGGCCGTCCGCATCGCCCACCCGGAGGACTACGTCGGTGACGACGCCGTCCTCGCCGAGGAACTGGCCGGCCGCGCCGCCGTCTGCATCGACAACGCCCGTCGCTTCGGCCGCGAACGCACCACCGCTCTGGCTCTCCAGCACAGCCTGCTGCCTCGCGGCCTGCCCGGTCAGGCGGCGGTCGAGGTGGCCCACCGCTACCTGCCCTCCGGGTCGCTCGCCGGCATCGGCGGCGACTGGTTCGACGTGATCCCGCTCTCCGGCAGCCGGGTGGCCCTGGTCGTCGGCGACGTCGTCGGCCACGGCATCCCCTCGTCGGCGACCATGGGGCGCCTGTGCACCGCCGTCCGCACCCTCGCCGACGTCGACCTCCCGCCGGACGAACTGCTCACCCACCTCGACGATCTGGTCACCCACCTCGCGTCCGGCGACACCGACGAGGACGTCGCGGAACTCGGCGCCACCTGCCTCTACGCCGTCTACGACCCGGTCTCCCGCCGCCTCACCATGGCCGCCGCAGGACACCCCCCGCCGGCCCTGGTCCTGCCCGACGGCACCGCACGGCTCATGCCCCTGACCGCGGGCCCCCCGCTCGGCGTCGGCGGGCTGCCCTTCGAGGCCAGCGAGATGGAACTGCCCGAGGGCGCCGTCGTCGCCCTGTACACCGACGGCCTCATCGAGGACCGCGATCGCGACGTCGACCACGCCACCGACGAACTGTGCCGCGCCCTGACCGCCCGCACCGAGACCCTCGACGACCTGTGCGACACCGTGCTGAAGGCCGTACTGCCGGAAGAGCCGGGAGACGACGTGGCCCTGCTGCTGGCCCGCACCCGGGCGCTGGGCGCGGACCAGGTCGCCACCTGGGACGTCACACCGGACCCCGCCCACGTGGCCGCGACCCGGCAGGCCGCCACCGAACAACTCACCGCCTGGGGACTGGACGAGGCCGCGTTCGTCACCGAACTCGTCGTCAGCGAACTGGTCACCAACGCGATCCGCTACGGCGAACCGCCCATCCAGCTACGGCTGATTCGCGACCGCACCCTCATCTGCGAGGTCTCCGACGGCAGTTCCACCTCCCCGCACCTGCGCCGCGCCCACGCCTTCGACGAAGGGGGCCGCGGACTGCTCCTGGTCGCCCAGCTCACCCAGCGCTGGGGCAGTCGGCAGACCGGCAGCGGCAAGACCATCTGGGCCGAGCAGATCCTGCCGCCGCCGGACTGATCGTCACTTCTCCGGGGCGTCGGCGGCGACCTGGGCGAGGGTGCGGCCGGAGCGCGCGGACCGGGCCCGGTAAGGGTCGGGCGTGCCGTGGCCCCGGGTGCGCCCCTCGGACGCCTTCACCAGCAGCCAGGACTCGTCGTCGCCGCCCCGGAACCGGGTCAGGGCGTACCTGCCGTGCAGCTTCGACCCGTGCAGCCGGAACGTCGCGTGCCCGTGCTCCAGCGACTCCCCGAAGTCCACGGGCCGGCCCCTGCGGTCGTGGCTCAGCGGCTCGTACGTGCCGTGGTCCCAGACGATCACCGTGCCGCCGCCGTACTCGCCCGCCGGGATCACGCCCTCGAACTCCTCGTACTCCAGCGGATGGTCCTCGGTGGGCACGGCGAGCCGCTTGTCCTTCGGGTCGTCGGAGGGGCCCTTGGGGACCGACCAGGACTTCAGGACGTCGTCGACCTGGAGCCGGAAGTCGAAGTGCAGGGTGCGGGCGTCATGGATCTGCACGACGAACCGGGGTTCCTCGCCGGCCGGGGCCTGTCGTCCCGGCGGCTCGCCGGTCCGGCCGAAGTCCCGCTTGCCGTGGTAGTCCCGCAGCCGGTCACGGTCACCCACCGTCGACTCCTTCCCGGGCGTTCCACACCACCGGGCCGCCCTGTCCCACGGGCCCCCGGGTACCCCGCCGAGGGGTCAGAACTCCTCGTGCGTCTCCGGGTCCCCGCCGATGCGCCGGTGGGCGCGGTCCGCGATCGCCGCCATCTGGGCGGGGTCCAGCTCGAAGCCGAAGACGTCGAGGTTCCGGCGCTGCCGCTCGGGGTCCGCCGACTTCGGGATGGGGAGCGCGCCGAGCTGGACGTGCCAGCGCAGGACGACCTGGCCGGGCGTCACCCCGTGGGCCTCGGCGACCGAGGCGACGACGGGATCCTCCAGCAGCGCCGTGCCCCGCCCCAGCGGGCTCCAGCTCTCGACCAGGATCCCCTTGCGGGCGTGGAAGGCGCGCAGCTCGTCCTGCGGGAAGAACGGGTGCAGTTCGATCTGGTTGACCGCGGGCAGGACCCCGGTCTCCTTCTCCAGGCGTTCGATGTGCTCGGCCGTGAAGTTGGAGACGCCGATGGAGCGCACGAGACCGTCCTCGCGCAGCCTGATCATGGCCTTCCAGGAGTCGACGTACTGGTCGACACGGGGGAGCGGCCAGTGGATCAGGTACAGGTCCACATGGTCCAGGCCGAGGCGGGCGCGGGACGCCTCGAAGGAGGCGAGGGTCTTGTCGTAGCCGTGGTGCCGGCCGGGGAGCTTGGTCGTCACCACGATCTCCTCGCGGGGCACGCCGCTGCCGGCCACGCCACGACCGACGCCGCTCTCGTTGCGGTAGTTCGTCGCCGTGTCGACCAGCCGGTAGCCGGCCTCCAACGCGCCGCGCACCGCCTGTTCCGCCTGTGTGTCGTCCATCGGCCAGGTGCCCAGGCCGATGGCGGGGATCGTCGTTCCGTCGTTGAGCGTGTGCGTCGGGATGCTGATCACTGCGTGGCCTTCCCTTGACTGTGTCGTCCCTCCAGGGTCGGGGACAGGGGGAGCAGTGATCAAACGGACAGGCGGGGAGGAGGCCGTGTCCGGGCTTCGGTGCGGTCCGGCGGTGGAGGGGACCTCCGGGGGCGTACCAGCCGGCCCCGCGTCGCGGAGACGTACCCGACGAGGCCCTGTCGCCACGCTCGCCCAACGCTGTCACGATCTTTGGAGTCGGTCCGATCCCGGCCGGCGCCAGGGACGACCATGCGGAGCGTGTATGACGACGGACAGGGCCACTGCGGGCCGATCGGACGAGGCCTCGGGGACCGAGGTGAAGCCGGTCGCCGGACACATCGGGGCCGAGATCACCGGCGTCGACCTGGCCGACGGCCTCGACGACACCGTGGTCGCCGCGATCCGGGCGGCGCTGCTGCGCTGGAAGGTGGTGTTCTTCCGCGGGCAGCGGCTCGATCACCCGGGGCATGTGGCGTTCGCCCGCCGCTTCGGCGAACCGGTCGTGCTGCGCAAGCGCGGCAGCGCCTCGCCGCCGGACTTCCCCGAGATCGAGACCACCGCCGACAGGCTGGAGCTGGGCGGCAGGTTCGGCATGGAGCACGACGAATGGCTGCGACGCCGACGGCACACCCTCCTGCGCGGCTGGCACTGCGACCACGGCGCCCGCGTCGACCCCCCGGCCGCGACGATCCTGCGCGCGGAGACCGTCCCGCCCTACGGCGGCGACACCACCTGGTCCAACCTGGCGGCCGCCTACGCCGGACTCTCCGCCCCCCTCAGGGAGTTCGTCGACGGACTGCGCGCCGAGCACCGGCTCGGCGTCGGCTACCAGCCGCGGCCCGGCGACGACGCGTACGTCCGCCATCTGCTGGACCGTCAGGTCGCCTCGCTGCACCCGCTGGTGCGCGTCCACCCGGAGACGGGGGAGCGGATCCTGTACGTCAACGGCTACTACGTCGAGCAGATCGCCGACCTCTCCCGGGCCGAGAGCGGCGCGATCCTGGAGATGCTGCTGGAGCAGGCGACCCGGCCCGAGTACACGGTCCGGTTCCGCTGGGAGCCGGGCAGCGTGGCCTTCTGGGACAACCGGGCCACCATCCACCTCGCGCCCGGTGACAACGCCCACCTCGACTTCCCCCGGACCATGCACAGGGTGATGCTCACCGGTGACGTCCCGGTCGGCGTGGACGGCAAGCCGTCGGAGCCGGTCACCGGGACCGAGCCCGGGCGTTGGTGACCTCGCTCAGCTGTCCGGCTGCCAGCCCAGGGCCGGGCCCAGCTTCGTCGCCATGTCGGTGAGGATCTGCACGTAGTCCTCGTGCTCGAAGGTGAACGGCAGCGCGAACGCGACCTCGTCGACCTCGCGGAACGCGGCGTGCGCGTGCAGCCGCTCGGCGATCTCCTGAGACGTACCGACGATGTCGGGCGCGAACATCAGACGGGCCGGACCCTGCGGCGACGCGGTACGAGGGGTGCGCTTGGCCGCGTACTCCTCGTACCTGGCGCGCTGCTCGGGCGAGGCGGAGTCGGTGGGGATGACGACGAGGCCCTGGGAGACGCGGGCGGCTTCGCCGTCGGGGTGGGCGGCACGGAAGGCGCGGATGTGGGAGAGCTGGATCTCGGCGAAGTCCGGTGCTCCCTCGACGCCCTCCGCCTTGACGACGCTGCTGACCAGGAAGTTCATACCGTGCTCGCCGGCCCACTTCGCCGAGCCGAGGCTGCCGCCGCCGTACCAGAGGCGGCGGCCGAGGCCGGGGGAGTGCGGCTGCACCCGGTCCGAGAACACCTCGAACCCCTCGACCCCGCTGAAGTCGGTGGCCGGCTCCCCGCGCACGAAGTCCAGCAGCCGCCGCACCCGCTCGTAGCTGAAGTCCTCGGCGTCCGCCGTGTCCGGGTACAGCGCGCCCTTGACCTCGTCGTAGCGCATGGGCGGGCCCACGCTCACCCCCGGGTTGAGACGGCCGCCGGACAGCAGGTCGACGGTCGCCAGGTCCTCGGCCAGCCGCAGCGGGTTCTCCCAGCCCAGCGGGATGACCGCCGTGCCGAGCTCGATACGGCGGGTGCGCTGCGAGGCCGCCGCCAGCACCGCGACGGGCGAGGAGATGCCGTACTGCAGATGACGGTGGCGCAGCCACGCGCTGTCGAAGCCCAGCCGCTCGCCCAGCTCGATGATCTCCAGCGTGGACTCGTGGCCCCGGCGTGGATTCTCCTCGTCGAACAGCCCGATGGTCAGGAAGCCCAGCTTGCGCAACGGGCGTGAGATCGGCGGCACGGGGCCCTCCATCGGTCGAGTCGTACAGCGGTTCTGTCCGGAGTGTCGCAGGCGGCGGCCGTACGACCGCGATCAGGTCAGCGCGATGGTGATCTCGTCCTCGACCGGCGGCTCGGTCTCCTGGGCGCGGTTGCCGGTGGCCGCGTGGCAGCGCAGCAGGATCGTCTCCGGGGTGACGTCCAGACGCAGGAAGCACTTGAAGAACGGCGGACTGTAGGTGGCCGAACTCGGCGAGAACAGCTGCGTGTAGATCTTGCGGACCGGGAGCCGGAACCGCGAGGTGCGGTCGGGGCGGCCGCCGGCGCCCAGCAGACTGGCGACGACCCGCGTGCGCAGGGTGACCCGCACGGGCCCGCCCGGGGTGCGGGTCGGCGGGATGCCGAGCCGCTCGGCGATCACGGCCGTCGCCTCGGCCTCGGTGAGCGTGAAGAAACGGCGCAGGCGCAGCCGACGGCCGTACAGCCTGCTGTAGAAGGCGAGGGAGTCGCCGCGCAGCGGGTAGCAGCGGAAGTCCTTCTCGGTGACGTCGGCGACCGAGATGTGGGGGATGGTGTGGGTGGCGTGCATGAACGCGCCGCCGCCGCCCGCGACGACGTACTGGATGGTGCGGCCGTCCACCCGCACCGGGTAGCGCTGGTAGTTGTGGATGTCGCCGCCGATCGCCGCCACGTAGTGGTGCTCCGGGTCGCGGACGATGTCGTCGACCGTGCCGCCGCCGTCTATCGCGCAGGGGTGGTGCTCGCCGTCCACGTACAGGGGCGATCCGGTGATCAGGATCTTCGGGCGGGGGCCCTGGGAGACCTCGCGCAGCCAGGCGCCCTGTTCGGCGTCGATACCGCCCAGCAGGCCCGTGTCGATGCCTATGATCCGCACCGGCCCGGCGTCGATGGCCCAGTACGGGCCCGGCTGCACGGCCCGTTGGGCCGCGTCCGACCGCAACTGCCGTGTTTCGTCGAGGCGTTGGCCGTCGTCCGCGCGGGGCCGGTGCCACAGCAGGGACCGCAGCCAGGCGCGGGTGAGGGGGCGGGGCCCGGGTTCCGGTTCGAGGGGCGGGGCGTCGTCGCAGAAGACGCGCATGAAGGCGCCGAGGTCCTCGTACCAGTCGTGGTTGCCGGGTATCGCGTAAATCGGTGCCCGGTAGTCCTGGTACGGGCGGAAGAACTTCGTGCCGTAGTCGTCCGCGCTGCCCACCGGGTAGATCACGTCACTGGCGACCACCGCGAACCGCGTGTCCTCACCGACCTTCAGAAACCCGGGGACGACGGCGTACTGGGGATCGTCGCCCTCACCGGTGTCGCCGAGGACCATGAAGGAGAACCGGTCCGGGTCGTCCCGCCGGATCACCTTGTCGGCCGGTGCGCCCGCCGCCGCCCGCTGCGCCACCCAACGGCCGCGGGTACGGCCCGTCGGGTCCCCGAACCAGGACGCCACGACTCCGTTGCGGGCGGCCCACAGCGTCTTCGGGTTGAGCCACGAGATCTTCTCGGCCTTGTGGGGCATGAGCTGCTGGTACCGGCCGCGTTCCGTGGTGCCCCAGCCGGCGCCTTCGGCGGTATCACGTGAGGATTCAGACACCGGTGCACCGTAACAACGATGCGGAACCGGCCAGGAGTTGGGTCAGCTCACCGACGGCGGGTGCGCTGCGGAGCCTCGTACGGCTGCCGCGGTCGCGGTACGCCCCCCGCCGAGTTCTCGTGGACGGAACCGCGCGACTCGGCGAGCGCGGTCCGGGCGGCCCGCCGGGGCAGAGCCGACCGGCTCGGGTCGCCGTCGCCCAGGACCAGCAGGGGATCGAACATCACCACCACGCCCGCCAGCACGAGGAAGACGACCGGCCCGAGCAGCATGGGTAACAGCAGCGAGTGGGCCGAGTCGCCGGCCCAGGTGCCGCCGCTCGTGTCATGCACGTGGACGCTGACGGCGGCCATTCCCGTGTAGTGCATCCCGGACACGGCCACGCCCATGATCAGGCTGGCTCCGAGGCTCGTCAGGAAGCCGCGGATCGTGACGGCCGCCCACAGGGCCGCCGTGGCGGCGATGATCGCGATCAGCACGGAGAGTGCGACGACGAGCGGGTCGTAGTGGACCTCGCCGTTCAGGTGCATCGCGGCCATGCCCAGGTAGTGCATGGCCGCGACACCGAGACCGGTGACGACGCCCGCGACGGACAGATTGGCGGTGCTGGCGCCCCGGTAGCCCACCGTGAACACGCCGATGCCGACCACGACGACCGCCACGGCCAGGCTGAGCACCGTCAGTCCCACGTCGTAGCGGATCCGGGTCTCCTCGACCTGGAACCCGATCATGGCGATGAAGTGCATCGTCCAGATGCCGCAGCCGATCGCGGCCGCGCCGAGCGCCAGCCAGCCGGCCTTCCACGACTGCGTGTCGAGCAGGGACCGGACCGTGCAGCGCAGTCCCAGAGCCCCTCCCAGACACGCCATCACATAGGCCGCCAATGGGGTCACCAACCCATAGCGGAACCCGTCAACCGTGCCTTCCATACGCCAACAACCCCCCGAGTCACACTTTGGGTAGGAAGGCTTACGGGTATGGGCCAGGTAAAGCAAGCGGTTCCAATGAGTAACCGGGGGTAAGGATTCAAGTCACGTTCGGCAGGGTTCGACTCCGGTCACGCAGGCGCGATTTCCAGCCAGATGCGCCCTCCGGGGCGCCCGATGTGACACGCTCCGCGCACCTCCCCCACGTGACGCCGCCGGATCAGAACGTGCGCTTCAGGAGATCGAGCAGGGCCGACCAGTGCCGCTCGTCGCCCGCCCGGTCGTACGACGCGGTGTCGGCCTGCGTGAAACCGTGGCGTGCGCCGGAGTAGACCTCGCAGGTGTGACGGACCCCGGCCGCGGTGAGCGCTTCCTCCAGGCGTTCCTGCTGCTCGACGGGCAGCGACGGGTCCTGGTCGGCGTGCCCGAAGTACAGCTCCGCGGTGACGTTGCCGGCCACCAGATGCGGGCTGTCCGGAGCCTCGGTCGCCAGCCGGCCGCCGTGGAAACCCGCCGCGGCCGCGACCCGCTCCGGGTAGGTGCCGGCAGTGAGGAGGGCCAGCCGGGCGCCCATGCAGTAGCCGGTGACGGCGATCGGGCCGTCGGCGGCCTCGGGGGAGTCGGCCAGCCACCGCAGATAGGCGTCCGCGTCCCGCATCGCCGGTTCCGGAGTCAGCGCCTGCATGATCGGGGCGATCCGCTCGAAGATCTCCGGCCGTGCCTCCGGATCGATGAACTCCGGCAGTTCCACCACGGGCGCCCGCCCGTGCCGGTAGAACACGTTGGGCACCAGGACCGTGTAGCCGGCCTCGGCCAGCCGGTCGGCCATGGACGTCAGCTGAGGGCGCAGCCCGAACGCGTCCATGTAGAGGAGAACCGCCGGATGCGGGCGACCGTCACCGGGATGCGCCAGATACGCGTCGGCGGTGCCGTCGCCGGTGGGGATGTCGACTGCGGTGCCCTGTACAGCGGTCATGGGTGGGGCTGCCTCTCTGTGGGGTCGGCCGGCGAGACCGCCCGGACGGCCGGGCGGACCATGGTCATCGTGACACGCCTGGTCAGGGGCGTGTCCCGCACCCCTTCTCGCCTTGCCCCGCCGTGAACACCCCTTGGTGAACCCGTTACTCGAACCGTGACACGTCGCCCGCGCCCTTGCGGATGATCTCCGCCTCGCCGCCCGAGAAGTCGATGACCGTCGTCGGTTCGGTTCCGCAGTCCCCGGAGTCGACCACCGCGTCCAGGACGTGGTCCAGCCGGTCCTTGATCTCCCAGCCCTGCGTCATCGGCTCCTCCTCGTCCGGCAGCAGCAGCGTGCTGGACAGCAGCGGCTCGCCGAGTTCGGTGAGCAGGGCCTGGGTGACGACGTGGTCGGGGATGCGCACGCCGACCGTCTTCTTCTTCGGGTGCTGGAGCATGCGCGGCACCTCCTTCGTCGCGGGCAGGATGAAGGTGTAGCTGCCGGGCGTCGACGCCTTGATCGCGCGGAAGACGTCGTTGTCGACCCGTACGAACTGGCCGAGCTGCGAGAAGTCCTGGCACACCAGGGTGAAGTGGTGCCGGTCGTCCAGCCGGCGGATCGTGCGGATCCGGTCGATGCCGTCACGGCTGCCCAGTCGGCAGCCCAGCGCGTAACAGGAGTCCGTCGGGTACGCGATGAGCGCACCGGAGCGGATGCTGTCGGCGACCTGGGAGATGGTGCGCGGTTGCGGGTTGTCGGGGTGCACGTCGAAGTACTTGGCCATCCGTCGAGCTTATGCCGTACGCGGGCGACGACCGCGCAAGCCCGAGGGGGCCTCTCAAGGCAACGGCGTGAACGCGGCCACGAACTCCGCCACCTACCCGCACTTCCCCGACCCGCAGGTCCCGTGGGAGGACACCGTCGGCGCCGTCGCGGACCTGGTGCAGGCCGGCCTGGTGCGCCACCTGGGCCCGTCCAACGTCACCGCCGCCCAGCTGCGCCGGGCCCACGCGGTCCACCCGGTCGCCGCCGTACAGACCCAGTGGTCGCTGTGGCAGCCCGTCGAGCCCGAACTGCACGCCGCCGTCCGCGAACTCGGCGTCGGGATCGTGGCCTGGGGCCCGCTCGGCAGCGGGTTTCTGGCCGGCAAGGTGGACGGCCTCGCCGAGGACGACTTCCGCCGCAACCTCTCCCGCTTCGACGAGGCCAACCTCAAGGCCGACAACGACCGCTACGCGGCATCGCGGCCGACCTCGGCCTGACCCTGGGCCAGTTGGCACTGGCCTGGCTGCTGCACCAGGACGACCACGTGGTGCCGATTCCCGGCAGCCGCACCCCGGCCCACATCGCGGAGAACCTCTCCGCCGCCCGCGTCGACCTGCACGCCGACACCCTGGCCCGGATCGACCGGGCCCTCGCCGGCTTCGTCCCCGAGGGAACGGGCTCGCTGCTGACCTGACGCCGGTCACGGCGAACGGCCCTGACTCCCTCGACGGCCACCGGCACGTTCGCGTGCGGGACGCGGTGAGCACTGGCCTGCGGCGACCGTCCGCCGGGCGTGAGGTAACGTCCCCGACCGATGTGCCGGACGATGCGAGGGGCGAGGAGAAGGCCGACGTGGCTGGCCGAGGGGACGGATACCGTCACACGGAGGTGAGGGGCACGCAGGACGTGGCGTGGGCGCAGGAGTTGCTCGACCATCTGCGGCCCACCGGGCGGGACGTGCGCCGGGTCGTCGCGTGGCTCGCCGACGCCGTGCAGGGCCGGGTCTCCCTGCAGGACGGCACCGGCGCGCTCCTCGCCGGCACCCGGGTGCCGGTGGACACGGACCTGGTCGCGGACATCGTCGCCGGGCGCATCGCCTCCGCCGCCTGGGAGGGGGACGACCGGCACCTGCGGCTGGTCAGGGTGGAGCGGCCTGCCCCTTCCTGCGCCGGGGTGCTGGCCGTGGCACGCACGGCCCCGTTCGACCGGCGTGCCTCGGACATCGTGACGCACACCGTGCAGGTCGTCGAGCTGCTGCTGCGGGCGCGCGAGGCGACCGCGGCAGGTCGCAGGCTGGAGCGGGCCACCTCCGACCTGAGGCTGGCGATCCTGCAACTGCTGATGGTGGAGGACACCGTCTCGGCCCGTCGGGTCGCGGCGGGCCTGTGGCCGGGACTGCTCGACACGGACACGGCCTGCGTCTACGTCGTCGAAGGCTCCGCCGAGCAGCGTGACCGCCTCGCCGAGGAATGCCTCGACGCGACGGAGGAGCAGGCCCTCGTCGTACGCTGCCCGGCCATGGACGAGCACGTGATCGTCGTGACCCCCGGCGAGGCCGCGGGTGCTGCCCTGCGGTCCCTCATCGTCCGCAACCCCGGTACGTTCCTCGGCGGCAGCGCCCGGCAGAGCCTCGCCCGCACCGCCACCGCCTACGGACAGGCCGTCAGCGCCCTCGCCGTCGCGCACTTCCGGCCGGACAAGGCGGCCGTCTACGCGGAACGCACCCACCCCGAACGCCTGATGGACCCCGCCGCCCTCCGTGAGTGGACCGCCCACGTGCTGCACCCGCTCGACACACTGCCGCACCACACCCGCGCCGAACTCCTCGCCACCACCCGGCTCGGCCTGGAGTTCACCGCCGTGAACGCGGCGAAGGTCCTCGGCGTCAGCCGCAACACCGTCCGCGCCCGGATGGAACGCGTCGAAGGGCTCCTGGGCACCGACTTCTCCGACCTGACCGTCCGCGCCGCCGCGCATCTCGCCCTGAACACCCAGATCGGCCTCGCCGAAATCCCGGCCGTACGGGGCACCGCGCAGCCGGTCCCGGTCCGGTTCGCCGACCTCCTCACCGGCACCGCGGTCCGCGCCTGGGCGCACGACCTGCTCGGCCGGCTGGACGCCGACACCCGGGACCTGCGCCGGACGCTGCGCACCTGGATAGCCGCCGGCGGCAACTCCGAACGGGCCGCCCAGATCCTCGGCATGCACGCGCAGACCGTGCGCGAGCACGTCCGCGGCGCCGAACCCGTCCTGGAACGCCAGCTCCTCGCCGCCGGCAGCGATCTCTACGAGGTCGTGCTGGCCCACCTGGCCGTGGGCGACCTCGAACCGCCCGTCCTGGACCGGGCGAAACCGGGCCATCCGGACTCACCTGTGCACGGGTGAGCCCTGTGCACGGCACAGCGGGCATCGACACGATTCACAACGGTTGCGTTCCACACGTAAGTTCTAGGCACCGCGGGGGCACGACCGGAACGGGGGACCGGTCGCGCTCCCGCGCCTTGGCTTGGTGAGCCGTACTGACCGCCCGGTCAGCCGCGCAGCCGTACCGGGATCTCCTGCCGGCCGGACGCGATGAACGACGGCACTTGTTGACGCCGCGATCGCGGCAGCCCGCCGCCGAGGGGGAGTGCGGACAGTGGGCCGGCGGAGGGACTACCGGCCGTCAGGTCCGGTAATTCGATCAGCGGCACGGTACACACCGTCATCGGCCGGTCTCGCAGCGTCGTCGGACACGTCGCTTCGACCGTGGCCGCGCTCCGTCGCTTCCGCGGCACCTGTCGGAATCGTCGGGCGGTGTGCCCTGGTGGGGGAGGGGTACTCGGGCGGTCCCGGAACGACTACCGCTGGAGGAGGCCCGAATGACCAGCAGCACGGAGACCGGCGGCGTGACCGGTACGCCGGACAAGGACTACAACCTGATCTGGTATGTAGAGGCGTGCCTGAACAACGCGCTGCGTCTGGAGAGCTACATCCAGGACGCGGAGCGCGAGAAGGACACCGAGGTCGCCGACCTGTTCCGCAAGGCGCAGGCGGACAGCCGCAAGGGTGCCGAACTGGGCAAGGGGCTTCTGCGCGCCCGGCTCGACGGGAGCTGACGCCCTGACCGAAGGCCCGGACGCCAAGGCAGACCGGCGTCCGGGCCTTCGGCATGTCGAGCCCGGCATGTCGAGCCGTCGTCGAGTCGTTGAGCACTCAAGTTCCTTTGATACACAGGGTTTACACTGTGGCAGCCGACGTGCCCGGCGGGACTTGCTAACGTGTTACCCGCCGGTAGCAAGCTGTAGGAGTGATCACGGGGGGTCGGTGGGCCGGCACGTTTCTCCCGCCTATCCGGACAGGTGAGACTCGTACATATGGCTCGTTCCCTGGTCGACCTGCTGACCACGCACGCCTCCGACCACCCCGACCGGACCGCGTACCGCTTCCTTGTCACGGGCGACTGCGACGGGGAGATCCAGGACATCTCCTACGGGCGACTGGCCGGCCGGGCCCGGGCGATCGCCGCCTGGCTCCAGGAGCGCGGCCTGACCGGATCCCGGGCCATGCTGCTGTACCCGCCCGGCCTGGAGTTCATCAGCGGCTACCTGGGCTGCCTGTCGGCGGGGGTCGTCGCGGTACCGGGCGTGCCCCCGCAGGGCCGGGCGCACAACCACCGCGCGCTGACCCGCACGAAACGCCTGATAGCCGACGCGGACGCCAAGGTGATCCTCGGCGGCCGCGACGTGATCGCCGCCCTGGCCGGCATGGCGGAACACCTGCCCGAGCTGGCCGACCTCACCTGCGTGGCCACCGAGGACATCCCCGACGAGGCGGCCGCCTCCTGGCGCGAACCCGACCTCACCGCCGACTCGGTCGCCTTCCTCCAGTACACCTCCGGCTCCACCTCCGCACCCAAGGGCGTGGTCCTCACCCACGGCAACCTGCTCGACAACGAACGGGTCATCACCGAACGGATGGGCCACACCCCGGACACCATCGAGGCGTACGGCCGCGAACTGATCGTCAGCTGGCTGCCCGTTTACCACGACATGGGCCTCATCGGCCCGGTCCTCAACACGGTCTACCTCGGCCTCACCACCACGCTCTTCTCCCCGCTGCACTTCCTCCAGCGGCCCGACCGCTGGCTGAAGGCCGTCAGCCGCTACCGCCCGCACACCAGCGGCGGCCCCAACTTCGCCTACGAACTGTGCCTGAAGAACGCCACGCCCGAACTCGTCGACGGGCTCGACCTGTCGTCGTGGAAGGTCGCCTTCAACGGCGCCGAACCGGTACGCCCGGCCACCCTGCGCCGGTTCACCGAGACCTTTGCCCCGGCCGGCTTCCGCCGCGAGGCCTTCTACCCCTGTTACGGCCTGGCCGAGTCCACCGTGATGGTCACCGGCGGCACGGTGGACACCCCGCCCACACTCCTCGCCGCCGAGGACACCGGACCGCAAGCGGGTGAGGCGGACGCGGCGGCGGTCGGCTGCGGCCGGCCCGGCCCGGGCGTCACCCTCGTGATCGCTGACCCCGAACACCACAAGGAACTCCCCGAAGGCGAGGTCGGCGAGATCTGGGTCGCCGGCGCGAGCGTCGCCAAGGGCTACTGGCGCAACACCCTCGCCACCCGCGAGACCTTCCGCGCCACCCTCCCCGGCCGCGAGGGCCGCTTCCTGCGCACCGGCGACCTCGGACACCTGCGCGACGGCGAGCTCTTCGTCACCGGCCGCATCAAGGACCTCATCGTCATCGACGGCCGCAACCACTACCCGCAGGACCTCGAACTGTCCGCCGAGATGGCCCACCCCGCCCTGCGCCCCGGCTGCACCGCCGCGTTCTCCGTCGACGCCGGAGTGGACGGAGAACAGGTCGTCCTCGTGGCCGAGGCCGCCCCGGAGGCCGCGGGTGAGGCCGAGAAGATCACGGAGCTGATCCGCAGCGCCATCGGCGAGGCGCACGGCGTGTCCGTGCGCGACGTCGTCCTGGTCCACCCCGGCACGATCCCCAAGACGTCCAGCGGCAAGATCCAGCGCCGTGCCTCCCGGGCGGCGCACCTGGGCGGCACCCTCGCCGTCGTCACCGCGCCCGCCACCCGCTGACACCGCCCGCCGTCGGCGCGACCCGTTCGCACCGGTGGCGGCCACGCGGCCGCACCACACCGGCCGCGCGTTCCGTCGTACGGCCGTCATGCCGGCCGTACCGCCCCCGCTCGCACGGGAAACAGCCCGACCCGACTTCACGAGGACACCCGACCAGATGCCTGCGAACGAGTCCCCGAAGCAGTCCGTCACCACACCCGAGGGCGTACGGGCCTGGCTGGTGTCGGCCGTGGCCGAGGCGTCCGGGCTGGACCCGCTGACCGTCGACCCGCACCGGCCGATCGCCGAATTCGGCCTGGGCTCACGGCAGTTGGTGACCCTGGCCGCGGAACTCTCGGAACGGACGGGCCGGCCCCTCAACCCGTCCCTCGTCTTCGACCACCCGACGGTCGCGGCACTCGCCGACGCCGTGTTCGGCGACGCTCCGGCCGCTGACCCCGCCCATACTCCCCAGGTTCCGTCCGCGGGTCCCGTGCGCGGGGACGACGACATCGCGATCATCTCCATGGCCTGCCGCTTCCCGGGCGGCGCCGACGACCCCGAGGCACTGTGGCGGCTGCTGTCCGCCGGTGCGGACGCCGTCACCGAGGTACCGCCGGGCCGCTGGAACACGCAGGGCCTGTACGACGCCGACCCGGAGACCACCGGCACGGCCTACTCCCTGCACGGCGGCTACCTCGACGGCATCGACCGCTTCGACGCTGCCTTCTTCGGCATCTCGCCGCGCGAGGCCGACGCCATGGACCCCCAGCAGCGGCTCCTGTTGCAGACCGCCTGGGAGACCATCGAGCGCGCCGGCATCGTCCCCGAGACGCTGAACGGCAGCTCCACGGGTGTCTACGTCGGCCTGTACGACAGCGGTTACCTGACCTCGGCCCCACTGGGCCGACTCGACGGACACGTCGGCACCGGCTCGGCCGGCAGCGTGGCCTCCGGTCGCATCGCCTACACCCTCGGCCTCCAGGGACCGGCGGTCACCGTCGACACCGCCTGCTCCTCCTCCCTCGTCGCCCTGCACCTGGCGGCGCGGGCGCTCGCGGGCGGTGAGTGCGACCTGGCGCTGGCCGGCGGCGCCAGCCTGCTGGTGACGCCGCGCGGGCACGTCGAGTTCAGCCGGCTGCGCGGGCTGTCGCCGTCCGGGCGGTGCAGTCCGTTCGGGACCGGCGCGGACGGCGTGGTGTGGGCCGAGGGCTGCGGCCTGGTCCTGCTCAAGCGGCTGGCGGACGCCCGCCGGGACGGAGACCGGGTCCTCGCGGTCGTCAAGGGCTCGGCGATCAACCAGGACGGCCGCAGCCAGGGCCTGAGCGCCCCCAACGGACCCGCCCAGGAAAGGGTGGTGCGCGCCGCCCTGGACGCGGCCGGCCTACGGCCCGACGACGTGGACTACGTCGAGACCCACGGCACCGGGACCCCGCTGGGCGACCCCATCGAAGGCCGAGCACTGGCCGCCGTGTTCGGACCTGGCCGCCCCGTCGACCGCCCGCTCGGCATCGGCTCCCTGAAGTCCAACATCGGTCACACCCAGGCCGCCGCGGGGATCGGCGGCGTCATCAAAACCGTGCTGTCCCTCGGCCACGGACAACTCCCCGTCTCCCTGCACGCCGACACCCCGACCGAGCACGTCGACTGGACGACCGCCGGCCTGACCGTCCTCACCGACACCCGCCCCTGGCCCCGAAACGAGGAACGAATACGACGCGCCGGCGTCAGCGCGTTCGGAATCAGCGGCACGAACGCACACGTGGTCCTCGAGGAGACACCGCGCGACCTGGCGGGGCGGGGCCCGGTCCCCTCAAGTGGCGGTGTGCTGCCGGAGTCGGTTCGACCGGACGAGGAGACGGAGCAGGACCAGGGGCGACCGGGCCCGGCGACTCTGCCGGGGGCGGCCCGCCCAGGTGGGGAGCCGGAGCAGGACGCGGACCACCCGAGCGATGGTGCACCGCGAAGACAGGGTCGGCCGGGTGAGGGAACACCACAGAATCCCGACCCGACCGACAAGGGTCCGCAGGAACAGGCACACGCGACCGGTGCGAGACGCCCCGCACTGAGCCTCTTCCCGCTGTCCGCCCGTACCCTTCCCGCCCTTCAGCGGCAGGCCGACCGTCTCCACGCGGCCCTCGCCGCGGAGCCGCACGTGGCGCTGCCGTCCGTGGCCGCCGCGTTGGCCCACCACCGCACGCACTTCGAGCAGCGGGCCGTCGTCCGGGCGGGCGGTCGGGACGCGCTGCTGGCCGCTCTGCGCCGGCTGGCCGAGGGGCGGCCGGACCCGGAGTGGGTCGTCGGCCCGGAACGGGCCAGGCCGCACGGCAAAGTGGCGTTCGTCTTCCCCGGCCAGGGCTCCCAGTGGACCGGCATGGCCCGTGACCTTCTCGACAGTGACCCGGTGTTCGCCGACGAACTCGACCGCTGCGACGCCGCCCTGCGCCCCTTCACCACCTGGTCGGTCGCGGCCGTCCTGCGGGGCGACACCAACGCCCCCTCCCCGGACCGTGTCGACGTGGTCCAGCCGGTTCTCTTCGCGGTGATGGTGTCCTTGGCCGCCGTGTGGCGGGCCCGCGGCGTACGTCCCGACGCCGTGATCGGACACAGCCAGGGCGAGGTCGCCGCCGCCTGTGTCGCCGGGGCGCTCAGCCTCAACGACGCCGCGGCCGTGGTCGCCCTGCGCAGCCAGGCCCTGACCGAGCTGTCCGGCACCGGCACCATGGCCGTCGTCGCCCTGCCGCACACCGAGGTGAGCGCCCGTATCGCCGAGCATGACGGCCGGATCTCCGTCGCCGCCGTCAACAGCGGCCGCTCGACCGTGATCGCCGGTGACGTGGGCTCCGTGGAGACCCTGCTCGCCGACCTCGACCGGCAGCAGGTGTTCGCCCGCCGCCTCGACGTCGACTACGCCTCCCACACCGACCGGGTCGAGCCGGTCCGCACGGCGATCCTCGACGAACTCGACGGCGTCACCACCTGCCCGACGTCCGTCGCCTGGTACTCCACGGTCACCGGCGAACCGGTCACCGAGGAACTCGAAGCCGACTACTGGTACACCAACCTGCGCGAGCCCGTCCGCTTCGCCCCCACCGTCGCGCGCATGGCCGCCGACGGCTACCGCCACTTCGTCGAACTCGGCCCCCATCCCGCCCTGTTGACCGCCCTGCGCACCATCGGCGAGGACACCGGCCACGACCTCGTGGCGATCGGCTCGCTGCGCCGCGACGAGAGCGGCCCCGCCTGCCTCGACCGGGCGGCCGCCGAACTCCACGTCCAGGGACGGCACCTCGACTGGCGCCGCCTGGTTCCGCACACCGACCCGGCGGACCTGCCCACCTACGCCTGGGACCAGCAGCGCCACTGGATCGAGCCCGCGACCGCCACCGCAGGCCCCGGATTCTTCGACCGCGCCGCCCACCCGCTGCTCGGCATCCAGCTCCAGTCCCCGGACGAGACCCGCTGGACGTTCCGCGACGAATGGTCGACGGCGACCGCGGACTGGCTGCCGGACCACACCGTCTTCGGCCGCACCGTGGTGTCGGGCACCACCCTGATGGAACTGTGCCGTGCCGCGCTCGCCGTGGCCCGCCCGGGAGACGTCACCGACCTGCTCCTCCTCGCGCCCCTCACGCTGCCCGCCTCCGGCACGGTCGAGGTGTCCGTCGAGGTGACCACCGCCGGTCCGGTACCGGAGGTCACCGTGCACAGTCGCCCCCGCGGCGACGAGTCCGCAGGCTGGACGCTGCACGCGACGGCGTCGGCCGCCGAGCCGGCCTCCGCGGCGGCGGGGCAACCGCCGGTGTGGCCGGAGACCGCCGAGGAAGCCTGGAGCGAGCAGACGTACGCCCGCCTGGCCGGCCTCGGTCTCGGCTACGGCCCCGCCTTCCGGGGCGTACGGCAGGCCGTCACCACCGGTGACGGTGAACTTCTGGCCCGCCTGTCCCTGCCCCCGGTGGCCCGTGACGCCGGCGACCCCTATCCGGTGCACCCGGCACTCCTGGACGCCGCGCTGCACGTCGCCGCCGCGTTCGACGCCGCCGAGGACCGGGTGCTGCTCCCGATCGCGGTGGGCCGCTGCGTCCTGCCGCCCGGCGGCGCCACCGAACTGACCGCGTCCGTACGGCGCACCGGCGGTTCGGGGACCGACCTCACCCTGGACGTGGCGCTGTGGGACACCGACGGTTTCCTCGCCGGCCGTCTGGAATCGGTACGGCTGCGTGCGGTGAGTCCCGCGGACCTGCGCGGTTCGCAGAACGGGCGGCACTTGTACGAGGTGGCGTGGCAGCCCGTCGCCCCACGGCCGGCCGAGGCACCCGGCACCTCGTGGAGCGTCGTCGGCGACCGGCACGATCCGTGGGTCGCCGATGCCCTGAGCGCTCTCGACGCGGCGGGGACCGAGCTGTGCGGGACGGGCGCCGACGTTCTCGTACGGTTCTGGCCGCACCCGGCGCCGGACGACGAAACGGCCGCTGCGACACAGGCGTTGGCGGCCACGGCCCTCGCCGAGCTGCAGGGGTTGATCGCCCTGCCGGCCGAGGAGGCACCCGCCCGGATCGTGTGGGTGACCCGGGGGGCGGTCGCGGCCGGCGACGACGACACCGTGCCCGGTCTCGCCCAGTCGGTGCTCTGGGGCCTGGCCCGCGGCGCCCGCGCCGAGCACCCCGACCTCGGACTGACCCTGCTGGACCTCGACGACTCCGACCCCGCCGCCGCGCTGACCGCGGCCGTCACCCAGGCCGACGAGCCCGAACTTGCCGTCCGTGACGGGAGGTTGCTCGCGCCCCGGCTGGTGCGCGCCCGCCCGGTCGACGCGGCGGGCATCCCGGCCGAGGTGCCCACCGACGGCACCGTACTGGTCACCGGCGGCCTGGGCGCCGTAGGGCGCCACATCGCCCGCCTGCTCGCCGAGCGCGGCGTCCCGCGGCTGCTGCTCACGTCCCGCCGGGGTGCCCAGGATCCCCGCACCGCCGACGTCACCGCCGAACTGTCCGCGCTCGGCGCCCGGGTCGAAGTGGCGGCGTGCGACATCGCGGACGCGGAAGCGGTGGCCGCGTTGCTCACCCGCGTCGGAGACGAGTTGCCCCTGCGCGGTGTCGTGCACTGCGCCGGCGTCCTGGCCGACGGGATCGTCGCCGAACTGACCTCCGAACGCCTCGCCCAGGTCCTGCGCCCCAAGGTCGACGGCGCCGCCCACCTGCACCGCCTCACCGCCGGCCTGCCGCTCGGCCTCTTCCTGCTGGTCTCCTCGGCCGCCGGTGTCCTCGGCAACGCGGGCCAGGCCAACTACGCGGCCGCCAACGTCTTCCTCGACCAACTGGCCCACCACCGAAGAGCCTCGGGCCTGCCCGGCGTCTCGGTCTCGTTCGGCGCCTGGGCCGGGGAGGGCCTGGCCGCCGCCCACGCCGACCTCGACCGGATGGCCCGCCTCGGCCTGCGCGCCCTCACCGCCGACCAGGGCCGCGACCTCGTCGACCTCGTACTGCACCGGAACAGCCCGCATCTGGTCGCCTGGGCCCTGGACCTGCCGCGCCTGCGGGACAACGCGGCCATCGCAGACGGACCCGGCTCCGCCCTCTGGCGCTCGCTGCTGCCCGCGCCCCGCACGCGCGGCGACGGCGGACAGGGCCTCGCGGACCGCCTCGCCCGGCTGCCCGAGGCCGAACGCGCCGCCCGCGTCCTCGCCCTGATCCGCGAGGAGGCCTCGCTCGCGCTCGGCCTGCGCTCGGCGGAGGGGGTGCGTCCCGACCAGCCGCTGCGCGAACTGGGCATGGACTCGGTGACGGCGGTCGAGCTGCGCGGTCGCATCAACACCCGTCTGGGCACCCGGCTCCCCGCCACCCTGCTCTTCGACCACCCCACACCGGCCCGGCTCGCCGACCACCTCCTGACCACCGCACTGGCGCCGACCCGCCGCGCCGCCCCCGCCAGGGAGACCGCCCGCCCCACGACATCTGCGGCCGACGAAGCCGTCGCCCTGGTCGCCATGGCCTGCCGTCTGCCCGGCGGTGTCAGCGACCCCGAGGGTCTGTGGGACCTCGTCACCCGGGGCGGTGACGCCGTCGGTCCGTTCCCGGCCGGGCGCTGGGACGTGGAGTCGCTGTACGACCCCGACCCGGAGGCGAGGGGCAAGTCGTACGCCCGTGAAGGCGGGTTCCTCGACGACATCGAGTCCTTCGACGCGGGCTTCTTCGGCATCACCCCGAAGGAGGCCGCCGCCATGGACCCCCAGCAGCGACTCCTGCTGGAGACGACGTGGGAGGCGCTGGAACGCGCCGGAATCGTGCCCGCCCGCCTCGCGGGCAGCAGCACCGGCGTGTACGTCGGCATGTTCGGCAGCGACTACCTGTCCGGCTCCCGGCTCGACCAGCTCGACGGATACGTCGGCACCGGCACCGCCCTCAGCGTCGCCTCCGGCCGGCTCGCCTACACCCTCGGCCTGAACGGGCCCGCGCTGACCGTCGACACCGCCTGCTCGTCGTCCCTGGTGGCGGTCCACCTGGCGGCCCAGGCGCTGCGCGCGGGCGAGTGCGACCTCGCGCTCGCCGGCGGAGTGACGCTGATGGTGACACCGCAGACCTTCGTCGAGTTCAGCCGGCTGCGCGGCCTGTCCCCGACCGGCCGCTGCCGTTCCTTCTCCGACGCGGCCGACGGCGCCATCTGGGCCGAGGGCGCGGGGATGGTCGTACTCAAGCGGCTCGGTGACGCCCGCCGGGACGGCGACGAGGTGCTGGCCGTGCTGCGCGGCACCGCCGTCAACCAGGACGGCCGCAGTCAGGGCCTGTCCGCGCCCAACGGTCCCGCGCAGGAGCAGGTGATCCGGCGGGCCCTGGAGCTGTCGGTGCTGGAGCCCGCCGACATCGACTACGTCGAGGCCCACGGCACCGGCACCACCCTCGGCGACCCGATCGAGGCGAACGCCCTGGCCGGGGTCTTCGGCGACGCCCGGCCTCAGGACCGCCCGCTGTACCTGGGCTCGCTGAAGTCCAACATCGGTCACGCGCAGGCCGCTTCGGGCGTCGCCGGGCTCATCAAGGTGGTGCAGTCGCTCCGGCACGAGACGCTGCCGCGCACCTTGCACGTCGGCACGCCCAGCCGTCACGTGGACTGGGACGACAGCGGGCTGCGTCTCCTCCAGGAGCCGAGGCCGTGGCCGTCGTCGGCCGCGCGGCCCCGGCGAGCCGGGATCAGCGCCTTCGGGATCAGTGGAACCAACGCACACGTGATCGTGGAGGAGGCCCCCCACACCGAGGTGGAGTCCGTCACGGCGCAACCCAGCCCGGGCAAGCGGCTGTTCGTGCTGTCCGGGCGCGACGACACCGCCGTACGGCAGCAGGCCGCCCGCCTGGCCGGGCACCTCGCCGAGGACGCCGACCTGCCCGGCGTCGCCCACACCCTGGCCCGGCACCGCAGCCACTTCGAGCGGCGCGCGGCACTCGTCGCGGGCGACCGGGCCCAACTGCTCGCCGGACTCGACGGGTTGGCGGACGGACGGACGCCGATCGCGCCGCCCCACGAGGACCAGACGGGCAAGGTCGCCTTCGTCTTCTCGGGGCACGGCGGTCAATGGCCCGGCATGGGCAGGCAGTTGCTCGCCGAGTCGAAGATGTTCCGCGAGGAGCTGACCCGGCTCGACGAGGCGGTGGCCCGGCACGCCGGCTGGTCCGTGCTCGATGTCCTGCGCGACACCGCGGACACGACCCGCCTCGACCGGACCGACATCCTCCAGCCGGTGCTGTTCGCCGTCAACGCGGCACTGGCCGCCGCCTGGCGCTCCCTCGGCGTCACCCCGGACGCGGTGATCGGGCACAGCCTCGGCGAGATCGCCGCCGCGTACAGCGCGGGCGCGCTCACTTTGGACGACGCCGTGACCGTGGTGACCGGGCGCGCTCAGGCCGTCGTACCCCTGGCGGGCCGGGGCGGCATGCTGGCCCTGGAACTGCCCCGCCCGCAGGTGGAGGAACTGCTCACGCGCCACGCGGGCCGGCTGTTCGTCGCAGCCGTCAACAGCGCCCACTCCACGGCCGTCTCCGGCGACGCCGAAGCACTGGCCGACCTGGCCCGTCACCTGGAGGAGCGGGGCATCCCCGCCCGCAGGCTGTCGACCGCGTTCGCCTCGCACACCCCCTTGATGAACCCGCTGCGCGACGAACTGCTCAACCGTTTCGCCACCGTCGGCGGAACCTCGACCCCGACCCCCCTGTACTCGACGGTCCTGGCCGAGCCGGTGCCGGGGGAACGGCTGGACGCCGGATACTGGTTCGCCAACCTCAGCGAGCCGGTCCGCTTCGCGGACACCGTGCGGCGGATGCTGGCCGACGGCCACCGCTGCTTCGTCGAGCTGAGCCCGCATCCCTCCCTCGGCGCGGCGATCGAGGCGGTCGCGGCCGAGGCCGGCGTCGACGCGGTCGGCGTCGCCTCACTGCGCCGCGGGGACGGGGGACAGGACGCCCTCCTGCGCGGGCTGGGCGAGCTGTACACCGCCGGGCACGCTCCCGACTGGTCGGCGCTGTTCCCGACCGGGCACCGTGTCGACCTGCCGACGTACGCCTTCACCCGCGAACGCCACTGGCTCGCCCCCGCCCCGACGACCAGTGGCTCACCGCTGACCGGCACCCACGTCGAGACCAGCGACGAACCCGGCCGGCACCTCTTCCAGGCCGACGTCGACCTGCGCGACCCCCGCTTCGCCTACCTGGCCGACCACCGCGTCACCGGCGAGGTCTGGCTCCCCGGCGCGGCCTTCCTCGACATGGCGCTGGAAGCCGCCACGGCCGTACAGGACGGCAGCGAGGTCCGGCTGGTGGACGTCAGGTTCGTGCAGCCGCTGCGTCTTGACGCGGAGACGCCCGTACGTCTGCAACTCGTCCTGCACCCGGCCGCGGACGGCTTCCGGGACTTCACCATCGCCTCGACGGCCACGGGCACATCGTGGGAGCGGCACGTCGCCGGGCGGGTGGCGGTCACCGCACCCGCCGAAGACGGGGGCGAGGATCTTGCCGCGTGGCGCGAGCGGTGCGACGAACTCGCCGACCTCCCGGCCGTCTACGCCGGTCTCACCGCCCTCGGCATCGACTACGGGCCCGCCTTCCGCGGCCTGGAGGAGGGCCGCCGAACGTCCGGCGCGGCACTCGGCAGACTCACCCGCAGGCCCGCCGACGGCCACCTGCTGCACCCCGCCGTCCTCGACGCCGCCTTCCACACCGCCGCCCTGCCCGGCGCCGCACCCCAGGGGCGGGCGTTCGTCCCCGCCGGCGTCGGCCGTCTCCGCTTCACCGGCCGCGCCACCGCCCCCGCCTGGGCGGCCTGCACACTGCGTGCCCTGGACGGCGACACGGCCACACTCGACCTGCGCCTGTACGACGAGGACGAACAACTCCTCCTGGCAGCCGAGGAGTTCACGCTGGCCGCCCTCTCGCCCCTGGACGGCGCACTGTTCGAGACCCGCTGGCAGCCACGCCCGGCCGCCAAGGAGCCGCAGACACAAGGCAGCTGGCTGATCCTGGCGGACGGGACCGGTGTGGCCGACGCGCTCGCCGAGCGCCTGCACTCCGCCGCCGTGCCGCATGTGATCGCCCGCAGAGGACCGGTGTACGGCACGGAGGGGCCCGGCCGCCATGTCATCGACCCGGCCGATCCACGGCACCTGAGCCGACTCCTCGACGAGGCCTTCCCGGACGCGCCGCCCGAGCGCGTGGTCCAGCTGTCGGCGCTCGACGCCCCGCCGGTCACGGACGCCGGCACGGCCGAGGAGGCGGCCCGGCTCTGCTGCCTGACCACCCTCCACCTGGTACGGACGTTCACCGACCGCGCCCAGGGCCGGGCACCCCGCCTCTTCGTCGTCGTCCGAGGCAGCCAGGCCGCCGGTGACAGCACCCGGGTCACCCGCCCCGAGCAGGCGCTCGCCTGGGGCTTCGGCCTCGCCGTGGCCCAGGAGCATCCGGAGCTGGCGGCCACACTGATCGACCTGCCGCCCACGGACGGCGTCGACGCGCTGTGGACACAGCTGCGGCACGCCGACGACGAACGCCTCATGGCCCTGCGCGGCGAGGGCCGCCTGGTCCCACGCCTGACCCGCACCCGCCCCGACGACGCGGGACACGGCGACATCACCCCGGACGGCGTGTATCTGATCACCGGCGGCCTGGGCGGCCTCGGCCGGGTCGTCGCCGAGCGGCTGGCGGGCCGGGGCGCCCGCCGCCTGGCCCTGCTGAGCCGGGGCACACCCACCGAGGAGGCCGCGAGCTGGATCGGGGAACTGGAGGAGCGCGGGGTCACCGTGCACCTGGCCCGCGCCGACGTCGCCGACCGCGACAGCCTGGCCGCCGCCCTGGACGCCGTACGACGCGCCGCCGGCCCCATCGCCGGAATCGTCCACGCGGCCGGTGTGCTCGACGACGCCACCGTCGCCAACCTGACCGACGACCGCGTCCTGCGCGTCCTCGCCCCCAAGGTCCTCGGCACCGCCCTGCTGACCGAACTGGTCCCGGAGGCCGACAGCCTCGTCCTGTTCGCCTCGGCCGCCGGTCTCCTCGGCTCGCCCGGACAGAGCTCCTACTCGGCGGCCAACGCCTTCCTCGACGCCTGGGCCCACCACCTCTCCCGCACCGGCCGCCGGGCACTGAGCCTGGACTGGGGCGCCTGGGCGGGCGTCGGCATGGTCGCCGCGTCAGGCACCCGGGCCGCCGAGACCGGCCGGTCGGGCCTGATCGCCTTCTCCGCGCAGGAGGGCGGCGAGCTGTTCGACCGCGTGCTCGCCACCGGGCGCCGCCAACTCGCCCCCCTCGCCCTGGACCGGGAGCTGCTGGCCCTGGACCCGGACGCGGCACGCACCCGCCCGATCCTCGCCGACCTGGCCGGCACCCCGGCGCCCACGGCCGCTTCCGACCACCTCGTGAAGAGCGTGTTCGCGGCGACGACGGACCGGGAACGCGCCGAACGGCTCGAAGCGTACGTACGGGCCCGGATCGGCCAGGTCGCCGGGGGAGCCGCGGACGTGTCCGCCACGACCGCCCTGAAGGAACTGGGCCTGGACTCCCTCATGCTCGTCCGCCTGCGCAACGCCTTCGCCCGCGAACTCGGCGCCGAACTCCCGGCCGCCGCCATGTTCTCGGCCACCGACATCCGCGGCCTGTCCCACGCCCTGGCCACCGTGCTGCCCGACGGCGACCGCAAGGAGTACCAGGCCGAGACGGTCGCGGAGGTACCCGAGAGCGCGCTGCGTCCCGCCACCCGTGACGTCGTACGACTCCTGCGCAGCGCCCGGCCCGGCATGCCGGACGCGGCACACGCGGTCGGGCTCGCGGTACGGCTCACCACGCCGACCCGTCGAGAGGCCCTGACCGGCATCCTCGACCGGCTCACCGCACGGCACGCGGCACTGCGTACCGCGATCGTCACGGGCGCGGAAGGCGGGCGACAGCTGCTGGTCGAGCGCGAGTTGGAGCGGCCCGTGCTGCGGTGGACGACCGTCACCGACGGGCCGCTGGACGCCGCCGACCGGCTGCGGCGCCTGCTGGAGCCGTCGTTCGACCTGACGAGCCCGCCGCTGTGGCGGTTCGAGCTGCTCGATGCCGGTGCGCTGGGCCAGACCCTGGTGTTCGGCGCGCACCACGCCGTGAGCGATCTCCAGTCGCTGCTGCTGGTGGCCGGGGAGATCGACGCCGAACTGTCCGGCACCGAGCTGTCCGGCACCGTCACCAACCGCGACGTCGACCTGCTGATCGAGGCCCAGCGGACCGGCGGGTCCGGCGCCGTCACGGCCGAGTGGCGCGAGGCGTTCCAGGGCAGTGCCCGGCTCGACCTGACGCTCGCGCATCCCCGCCCGCAGACGCGGTCGTACCGCGCCGGCAGCGTGACCGTGCCGATTCCCGACGGACTCATGGCCCGCGTGTCGGCGACCGCGAGCCGGCTCGCCGTCACGCCCGCCGCGTTCTGCCTGGGCACCTTGACCGTCCTGCTGGCCAGGCTGAGGGAGCGGGAACGTTTCGTCCTCGCCGTGCCCGTGGACACCCGCATCCACGCCGACGCCTTCGGCGCGGTGGGTTTCTACGGCGTCCCGGTACCGTTCCCGGCCGAAGCCGGGGCGGACGAACGGATCGAGGACGTACTGCGCCGCACCGACGGCCGCCTCGAGAAGATCCTCGCCAAGGGCGCGATGTTCTCGGACGTTCTGGCGACGCTGGCGAAGCAGGGGCTGCACCGGCCCGACGCGCCGCTGGTGGAGGTGTACTTCAACTACGTCCGCTCCGCCGCGGGCCGACTCGACCACCTGGAGGTCCTGCCGGCCGGGATCGGCTACTCCGACCTCGACCTGATGATCACCATGACCCCGGACGCCGGCCGCATCCGGCTCGACCACAACCTCGACATCCTGGACGCGGCGAGCGCGGGCGGGCTGGGGGAGGAGCTGGTGCGGCTGCTGGAGGAGACGGCCGACGAGCCGACGGCACCGGTGCGTACGACGACTCCGCCCCCTCCCGTCGACGGCAGCCTCGCCCTCGCCGCCACCTTCGCCCTCGGCAACCTGCCGCTGCTGTACGAGGCGGCGGTCGACGAGGGCGGCAGGGGCGCGCAGGACGGCGGACCAACGGTCGCGGAAGCCCCGTACCACCAGGTCCTCGCCGCCCTCCAGGACCCGGCCGGCGTGTTCGCCGACCCCGCCACCGAGGTGGGCGCGGTGCTGCTGCGGGCGGTGGACTTCGAGCGGTTCGGGCCGGCCGGCGACGGGCTGCTCGCGGAGCTCCGCACCGCCTACCCGGCCGCACTGCGGGCCCTGACGGAACGCACCCGCAAGCCGCTGATCGTGGGCTTCCTGCCGTCCGCGCGCACCGCGGACCGCTTCACCCGCTGGGAACGCGAAGTCGCCGCCGAACTCGCCGAGTCGCCCGGCATCGGGGTGCTCGGCCCCGACGACTGGACCCGGTTCCACGAGGTCGACGAACGCTTCGACGAGCGGACCGAACGGCTGGCCCACCTGCCGTTCACCCCGCGCTTCCAGGCGGCGGTGGCCCTGCGTCTCGCCGACGTCGTACGGGCGGTCCGCCGCCCCGCGCCCAAGGTGATCGCCGTCGACGGCGACGAGACACTGTGGGGCGGCGTGGCCGGGGAGACCGGCCCCGAAGCGGTCGACCTGACCGGTCCGCGCGCCCTGCTGGCACGCAGGCTGCTGCGGTGGCGGGAGGCGGGCGCGCTGCTGGCACTGGTCAGCAACAACGACGAGGACACCGTCCGGGCCGTCCTGGACCGCCCCGACAGCCTGCTGAAGGCAGAGCACTTCAGCGTGCTCTGCGCCACCTGGGGCCCCAAGCCGGCCCGCCTGGCGGACGCGGCGAGCACCCTGGGCCTCGGCCTCGACAGCTTCCTGTTCCTCGACGACAACCCCGTGGAGATCGCCGCGGTGCGCTCCGCGCTGCCGCAGGTGCTGTCGGTCACCTGCCCCCCGGCCGACCGACTGGCGGACTTCCTCGGCCGGCTGTGGCCGCTGGTCCCCGCGGCGGCGACCGCCGAGGACACGCTGCGTGCCCGGTTCTACGCACAGGAACGGGAGCGGGACGCCGTACGCGAACAGGCCGGTTTCGAGGAGTTCCTCTCACAACTGGAGCTGGCCGTCGACGTCCGGGCCCTGTCCGAGGCGGACGTCCAGCGGGCCGAACAACTCGTGCGCCGCACCAACCAGTTCACCCTCCGCGCCCGCTCGGCCGACGGAGGCGACCTCGCCCGGTGGCGGGAGCACGGCGAGGTCTGGACCGCCGCCGCGCGCGACCGGTTCGGTGACTACGGTCAGATCGGCCTCCTGGCGCTACGGGCCGACGGCGACCGACTCGACGTCCTGAACTGGTTGATGAGCTGCCGTGCCCTCGGCCGGGGCGTCGAGGAACGCCTGCTGCAGTGGCTGGCCGACCGCGCCGAACAGGTGGGCTGCACGAAGATCCGGCTGACGACCGAGCGGACTCCGCGCAACGTACCGGCCCGGCGTCTGGTGGCCGCGCTCGGCGGCGGCGACCAGGACGACGAGAGACTGGAGACCGTGGTCACGCCGGAACAGCTGCGAGGGTTCCGGTCGTGGCGCCGGCGGTGATCGGGCCGGCAGCAGTGGCAGCAGTGGGGGACAAGTCAGCGCACATCATGAAGGGCACTCATGCGTGAGGTGAACGAGGCCGCGTCGGCACACGCCGCACAGCGAGCCACCGCCGAGGCGATCGAGCGGGGCGGGACGGGACTGAGCGTGGACGAGCTGCTGGCGAGGGTGGCGCGGCCGGGCGAGGAGGTGCGGGCGACGGAAGGGGCCCGGGCGGCCGACTCGGGGGGACCGCGTGCCGGGACGTGGTCCGGGCTCAGCGGTGGGCCGGTGCCCGGCGCCGAGGCCGTGCCGGGTGAGGCTGAAGGGCTCGATGTCGAGGGTGGGGTCGGTACCGGTACCGGGCCTCTGCCGCGCAAGAGGCCTGTGTCCGGGACTGAGCCCGTGCCGGGCAAGGCGTCCGGCGTTGGGCCGGCGTCTGGCTCTGCCGTCGAACTGTCGCTCGCCGCCTCCGCGCCGGATCGCGCGCCCGCCTTCGACCGCGGGCCCGCCGCCGATCCGCCGCCTGCCCCCGTCGTCGACGCGCCGCGCACCTCCGCGTCCGACCGGACGCCCGCCACCGACCCACCTCCGGACCTCGACGCCCTGGCCACCCTCATAGCCACCGCCGCCGGCCGCCACCTCCCCGGCGGACACCTCTCTTGCGACGCCGACTTCTTCGACGCCGGCGGCAGCTCCGTGAACGCCGTGGAACTCGTAGCGGAGCTGGAGGACCGGCTGGGTCTGGAGATCGACCTGGACGAGGTGTTCGCGGACGCCCGCCCGCGCACCCTCGCCCGGCGCTGGCTCGAGGCTGTCCCCGCGGCCGGGCTCGGGACGCATACGACCGCAACGGCCCCCCGCACGCCCACGGTCACCCCCGCACCGCCGACCGCCATCGCCACGGCCACACCCGCACCGCCATCCACCGTCACCACGCCCGGCACGGCACCGATCCCGGCCTTCGCACCCGCCACGGCACCGTCCCCCGCCGCGCCCGCCCCCCACTCCAC
>NZ_JAGMUK010000172.1 GCF_019049245.1 Streptomyces sp. AC555_RSS877
CGGGCCATGTTTTCCAGGCTGTCCGTATCTGATCGATGATGGACCGCCCTGCGGATATTTTCGAGCACAATGAGCGTGTGACAAACACTGAGGAAGTTGGATCACCGTCCGCCAGCACGGGACTCGCTCTCGGCATGCTGATCGGCGTCGCCATCGGGCTGGCGCTCGGAGTGTCCGTCTTCGACAACATAGCGATCGGCCTGGCGCTCGGTAGCGGTGCAGGCGGAGTCCTCGGTATCACTTTCACGATGGTTCAGCGCTCACGACGCCAGTCCCCATGAGCTCTGCGCGAGGCGGCTTCCACCCCTCTGACCGTGTGACGCTGCTTGCGCGGAGCATCCAGATCCGACCAGAGCATCTCGTCGATCAACGGCTTGTAGGCATCCAGGCGGGTGCCACGCGGCCGCGGCTTCTTCCGCGGCTCTGGCCAGACCGACTCCAACGCGGCCT
>NZ_JAGMUK010000173.1 GCF_019049245.1 Streptomyces sp. AC555_RSS877
CCCGGTGAACGTGTGCGAGAACACCGTGAACGTGGTGGGGCTGCTCAACCCGGCGGCGGGCAACAGCTGTGCCGCCGAGGACGGCGGTGGCGACGCGGCCGGGACGCCCGAAGGAACCTCCACGGACGGCGGGGCGACCGCGAACGGGGGCGGAAAGGATTCACCGGGCGTGCTGTCCGGCAACACCGTGCAGCTCCCGGTGCACGCCCCGGTGAACGTGTGCGAGAACACCGTGAACGTGGTGGGGCTGCTCAACCCGGCGGCGGGCAACAGCTGTGCCGCCGAGGACGGCGGTGGCGACGCGG
>NZ_JAGMUK010000174.1 GCF_019049245.1 Streptomyces sp. AC555_RSS877
GCGGAGCATCCCGGCGACGTTGAGGTCCTCGACCACGATCGTGCCGTACTCGGCGGTCACGGCGGTGGTGAGCTTGTGCAGGGCGTCTCCGCGGAGGTCCGCCACGCGGTGGGGGACCTTGTTGCGGGCGGCGTTGGCCTTCTCCCACCGCTTCGACGCCTTGCGTCCGGTGCGCCGGAAATCCAGCCCAGTGGTGTCGATCTGCACCAGTTCCCTGGGCACCAGCGGGCCCAGGTCGCCCGCCGGGCCCCGGGATGAGGGGGCCGGCCGCCGATGGCGGAGAAGTGCCGTCGGGGCCGGCCCCTTTCTTGGCTGTTCTTGTGTCCGTCAGCCGGCGGCCCACACGTCGAAGGGGATACCGGCGGCGGGGCCGTTCTTGGCCGCGTTGAGCTCGTTGTTGTAGCGGCCGTCCTTCAGCGGGAAGTTGGCGGAGCCCCAGGTGGCGTCCTGCATCCGGCGCTGGAGGTCCACGCCGTTGTTGCTGGCCGGGAACCTGTTCCAGGTGACCAGGCGCGGGAAGTCCCAGCCGCCGTCGCCCCAGGCCTCCGCGACCTCGCCCCAGCCGGCGAAGCGGAAGGAGTGGGTCCCCCAGTCAAGCACTTGGCCCTCCTTGTGGTAGACGACCTTGAGACGGACCCCGTCCCTCGGGACATCGCTCCAGTTCTTGGTCGTGTAGTCGCCGTGGGCGGAGACGGACGCGTACGAGGGCGTGCTCGCGCCCTGCCGGATCCAGATCACGGCGGCTTCCCAGTCGTGGCGGTGCGACGTGCTGGTGCATGCAGCGCAGGACATGTCCTTCTCGAAGTACAGCGTGTAGATGATCGCGCACCAGCCGTTGTTGCACTTGGCCCGCGAGTAGGTGTTGGCCTTGCCCAGGTGGTTGTCGCGGCACTGGCCGGTGATGGCTCCGCTGTCGTCGAGGCCGCCGTTGAGGTTGCCCCACTGGTCGATGGCGGCGACCGGGAGACAGCTGTCCGTGTCGTAGTCGAAGACCGGCTGGAAGGTCTTCTGGAACGTGGTGGTGCTCTCGGGCAGGGGGGTCAGTACGCCGGCATGGGCGCTGCCGGTCAGCCCGATGGTCAGCGCGGCGGCGCTGGCCGCGACGAGCGCGAAACGCCCGAGGCGGCCGAGGCGGGACTTCCTGCTCTTCTTCGGTGTCTGGGGCATCGGCGGTTCACTCCACTTGCTCTGCGCTGGGGGACGCCGGTGATCCGGCTTGGCGGGACAGAGACTGACAAGCGGAGAGTTGATCGACACCTGGTTTCATCAGGGCAATCAATCGCGGACAACGGTTCCCGGTTGTTCGGCGGCGCGCACTGCCGCTGTCATCAACACCACACTTCGTGTGCGCAGGGTTTCGTCTGGTCACCTTGATCCGTATGTTGATCGCCGCTGAACTTTGCTTCGCTCGGCCGCATTGTGAAATGACGCAAATACCACAAATTGCGGAACTGGTATAAGCGCTGGAAGTGGGTAGGTCTGTGGGGCGTCCTGAAAGGCCCGTTGACCCGGCGGCCGGGCCCGTCCAGCTACTCGCCCACCGGTTGCGGGAGTTGCGCGGGGCCGCCGGTAGCCCCTCGTACCGGGCGATGGCCGAGGACGCCGGATTCTCGGCGACGACCCTGTCCCAGGCGGCGGCCGGGGAGCGGTTACCCTCGCTGGCGGTCGTCCAGGGGTATGTGAAGGCGTGCGGCGGGGACCCCGACGAGTGGGAGGTGTACTGGAAGGAGGCCGAGGCGGCGGCCGCGGCGGTTCCCGTGGACGACGAGAAGGACGCGCCGGCGCCGTACCGGGGCCTCGCCCGCTTCGAACCGGACGACCACGAGCTGTTCTTCGGCCGCGACCGGCTGGTGGCGGAGCTGTGCGAGCTGATGACCGCGCACCGCTTCGCCGCCGTGTTCGGAGCCTCCGGCAGTGGCAAGTCCTCGCTGCTGCGCGCCGGGGTCGTCCCCCGGGTGCGCGCGAGCATCGCGCGGCGGGAGGGCGCGGCGGTGCTGCGGGTGTTCACGCCGGGCGCCCGACCGGCCGAGACGTACGGACATCTGCTGACCCCCGCAGCGGACGAGCCCGAGATCTGGGTGGCGGTCGACCAGTTCGAGGAGGTCTTCACCCTCTGCCGGGACGAGGCGGAGCGGGCCCGCTTCATCGACCTGCTGCTCACCGCCCGGGAACCCGGCTCCCGGCTGCGGGTGATCATCGCCGTACGCGCCGACTTCTACGCCCGCTGCGGCGAACACGCGGAACTGGCGAGCGCGCTGAGCCGCGCCGGGCTGCTGGTCGGCCCGATGAACGCGGACGAACTGCGCGAGGCGGTGGTGCGGCCCGCGCAGGCGGTCGGTCTCCTGGTGGAACGGTCGCTGGCCGCGGCGGTCGTCGAGGAGGTCCTCGACCGGCCCGGCGCGCTGCCCATGCTCTCGCACGCGCTGCTGGAGACCTGGCGGCGCCGCAAGGGCCGCATGCTGACGACGGCCGCGTACGAGGCGGCCGGCGGACTGGGCGGCGCGATCGCGGCGAGCGCCGAGGCGGTGTACGGGCAGCTGTCCGCGTCACAAGCCACGGCCGCCCGGCAGCTGCTGTTGCGGTTGGTCGAGCCGGGCCGGGGCACCGTCGACACCGGGCGCCCCCTGACCCGGGCCGAACTCCTGGAGTGGTCCCACCCCGATGTGCACGTGGTGGTGGAACGGCTGGCCTGCGCCCGGCTGCTGACCGTCGACGAGGAGGGCGTACGTCTGGCCCACGAGGCGCTGATCGGCTGCTGGCCCCGGCTGCACGGCTGGGTCGAGCGGGACCGCGAACGGCTGCGCCACCACCGGCAGCTCACCGAGGCCGCCCGTGCCTGGCTGGAGCACGACCGCGATCCCGGCACCCTCTACCGGGGCACCCAGCTGGCCCGCGCCGCGGAGATGTTCCCCGGCCACCGCTCCGACCTCGCGCTCACGGAAGCCGAGCGGGACTTCCTCAGCGCCGCGTTCGACGCCCGTGAGGCAGAGCGCCGGGCCGTCGCCCGCTCCACCCGCCGGTCCCGGACCCTGGTCGGCGCACTCTCGGCCGTCCTGGCCATGGCGTTGGTCGTGGGCCTCGCCGCTTGGCGGCAGCACGACGACAACCGGCTACAGCACACGCAGAACACCGCCCGCCGCATCGCCGCCGTGGCCGACGGCCTGCGCACCACCGACCCCCGGGCCGCCCTGCTGCTCGGCGTCGCCTCCTGGCGCATCGCCCCGCTGCCCGAGACCCGCCGGGCTCTCCTCGGTTCCCTCACCCAGCCCGAACCGGACTCCTTCAGCGACCCCGCCTCCGGCTACCGCTCACAGCGCTTCCTCGCCGACTCCGGCCGCACCCTCCTCAGCGTCGACGACAGCACCTGGCAGACCTGGAACCTCGGCACCCGCCGCAGTACGGGCTCCGGCCTCCTTCCCCCGGGTGAGGTCCTGGCCGCCGGGCCGGACGCCCGGGTCCTGGCGATCGCGGGGACGGACCGGCGCATGCGGCTGTGGGACATGCGGGCCGGGCGCTGGACGGGCGGCCCGCCACTGGTGCCGGGCCCGGACGGGATCGTTTTCGGGGCGAGCGGGCGCAGCTACGTGATGGACGAACCTGACCACACCGACTCACCCGCGGACTCCGATTCCGGCTCGGCCTCCGAGCCCGGCGCCGACGTCGTACGGGTGCGGGCCGTGGCGGACGGCGCGGTGCTGTTCGAAAAGCGGGGGGTCACCAGGGCGAACGTGGCGGTGAGTGCGGACGATCGGCTGGTGGCCGTGTGCCCGGCGGGACAGGCGCCGCAGGTGCGGGAGACCGGCGGGCGGCAGGTGGTGCGCGGAGCCTGGGAACGGGCCCGAGGGGTCTGCGGTGCCGACTCGACGCTGGAGTTCGGGGCCGACGGCCGGTTCGCCGTCATCGCCGAGGGCCGGGCACAGGTGTGGGACGTTCGTATCGGTGGCTGGTCCGCCGAAATCCGCGACCCGGGTGTGCTGTACGCGTCGTTCAGCCGGGACGGGGAGTTCCTCGCGACGTTCGGCTCCGCCGGCGAGATCAGGGTGTGGCGGCTGTCCGCCCCGGTCACTCCCGTCCTCCGCCATCCCCTCAACAACCAGAACCTGCACGGTCGCCTCGCATGGGACCCCGGCTCACCCGCTCTGCGCTACCTGGAGGGCAGCACCGCCCACACCCTCGACCTGACGGCGACCGTCACCGCCGTCTGGCGCGACCGGCCCATGGACGGCGTACTGCTCAGCCCCGACGGCCGCGTCTTCGCCACCGCCGAACGCACGGGCACCGGCTTCGGCTTCGAACTCCGCAACACCGACGACGGCCGCCTCGTCCGCACCTTGCCTTCCCCGCCACCGCCCCAGCCGGTCCCGGCTGCCGCCTCCCACGGTCACGGCACGCCCCATGCCCCTCACGGTGAAGCGCTGGCCCCGCCCCTGGCACCGGGTGATGTCGTCCCACAGATGGCGTTCAGCCCCGACGGCAGCCGGTTCGTCTACGGGGTCACCGCACCCGGCAAACGGGCCGCTCCGCAGCGGTTCACCGTCTGGGACCTGATCCGCGACCGCGAACAGACCGCGCTGGACCTGGCGACGACCGAGTCCGCCACCGCGGTCACCGCCCTCGCCCTCACCCCTGACGGCCGCACCCTCTTCACCGCCCGCACCTCGGCCGCCGGCGAGCTGAGCAGCGAGCACTGGGACGTGGCCGACCGCCGCCGGACGAACGTCGTCACTGGGCCCGGCCTGGCAGGCACCCGCTTTCAGCTCGCCCCGAACACCGAAATAATCGTCGGCGACAACCGCGTCGTCCGCCGGAGTTCCCGTCAGAGTGTTGCGCTCGACCTCGTCCAGGGCGACCACATCAGCGCGCTGGCGTTCAGCCCCGACGGGAGCCGCGTGGCGGCGGGCGACCGCACCGGCCGGGTCGCCCTGTGGGACGGCGACCTGCGCCGCCGCGCCGGTGTCCTGCGCAACGTCTTCCCGGCCCCCCTCGGCGGCACCCCGGAGGCGGTCAGCGCCCTCGCCCTCAGTCCCGACGGCCACACCCTCGCCGTCGGCGGCGACGCCGGCACCATCCAGCTCTGGGACACCACCACCCAACAGCCCCTCGGCGGTCCGCTCCCCACCCCCGGCGAGCCCATCGCCTCACTCGCCTTCAGCCCCGACAACACCACCCTCTACGCCGGCGGCGGCCACGTCCCCCTCCACCGCCACACCGTCGCCCCCACCCGCGTCATCGGCCACGTCTGCGCCCGTGCCGGGAACGAAAACCTGACGAGGAGCGAGTGGGACACGTACGTACCGGACGCGCCGTACAGAAGGGTGTGCGACGGCACTGCCACGTTGGCTGGCCGGTGAGATGATCTTCGGGTCGATCAGGCTGGGAGGGTCGTCCGTGGGGAGTGCGTCGCTGTCATACAAGGGGCACCGGTACCCGGTCGAGGTCATCTCCCACTGTGTGTGGCTGTACTTCCGCTTCCCGCTGTCGTTCCGCGAGGTCGAGGAGCTCATGCTCGAGCGCGGGATCGTCGTCTCCTACGAGACGGTCCGCCGTTGGTGCGCCAAGTTCGGGCAGACCTACGCCAACGCGCTGCGCCGCCGGCAGCCCCGGCCGGGTGACAAGTGGCACCTGGACGAGGTCTTCATCAACATCAATGGAGACCAGAAGTACCTGTGGCGGGCCGTCGACCAGGACGGCAACGTCCTGGACATCCTGGTGCATAACCGCCGGGACAAGGCCGCGGCCAGGCTCTTCTTCAGCAGGCTGATGAAGAAGAGCCGAACGGTGCCACGGGTGATCGTCACCGACAAGCTCCGCTCCTACGGCGCCGCCCGCCGCGAGGTCATGCCCTGCGTCGAGCACCGGCAGTCGAAGTACCTGAACAACCGGGCTGAGAACAGCCACCAGCCCACCAGGCAGCGCGAACAGGCGATGAAGGGCTTCCGCTCAGTGGGCGGGGCCCAGCGGTTCCTGTCCGCGTTCAGCGGTATCTCGCCCCACTTCCGGCCCCGCCGCCATCTGATGCCTGCACACGTCTACCGAGCCGAGATGACCGTCCGCTTCGCAATCTGGGAGCAACTCACCGGCGTTGCCGGGCCCGCCACCGCGGCCTGACCACAGCGCAGAACCGGGCTCCACTACGCCACGACGTGCCATCAGACACCTATCCACCCAACAACGTGACAGCGCCCGAGCACGCCCATGAAAGCGCGAGGCTAGGGAGCAGTCAGGGTCGAGGATGCGGGCGATGCCGCGTTTGTTGGAGCCGGCCGACCGGAGCCGATCCGGGAGGCGGGCGGGTTTGATCGACTCGCGCTGAGGTGGAGGCCGGCCGCAGGGGCCCGCGCGGCACCATGCTTCCTCGTCTGCGGAGAGGGCCGCGTCGCGTCCGGCGCGGCCTGCTCGTACGGCGGCTCAGCCCGCTGCGGCCGTCGGGGACTCCGCGTGCCGAAAACCTGGCAGCACCAGGCACAGCACGGCCGCGACGGCTGTCGCGGCGGCGAAGGCGCCTACCGCCCAGGCGCCGGAAGCGTGCTGGACGATCAGGCCCGCGATCAGTGGCGCCAGTGTCGCCAGTGCGGTGGCCGCCATCATCACCGTGCTGATGACTCGGCCGCGCATGTCCTCGGGCGCGCTGCGGAGCACCACGGCGACGAGCGCCCCGTTCGCGGCCGGCGCGAGCAGCAGTGCCAGCGCGACCGGCGCCGCCACCAGCGGTGACGGGATGAACAAGGCCGCAGCACCGAACAGCAGGGCGGCGGCCAGGGTGATCGTGGTGGTCAGGGTTGCCAGGCGCACGCGCCCCTGCAGTCGGGGGGCGACGACGGCGCCGAGCAGCCCGCCGGCCGCGATGCCTGCCTGCACGAAACCGATCACCGCGGTGGATGTCCCGTGCTGCTGCATCGCGAGGGTGATGCTGAAGATCACGCCACTGAAGGCGAAGTTCACCAGGGGCGTCTGGATCACCGCCGCGCGCAGAATCGGTACCTGCCAGACCAGTTGCAGGCCATCGGTCACCTCGCGCCACAACGACTTGCGCACGGCCGCCTTCTCCGGCCGGAACTTCCCGCGGATCCGGCTCACCGTGCCGAACGACACCGCGAAGGAGATCGCGTCGGCCAGGAAGGGGACGGCACGGCCTACTCCGAACAGCATTCCGCCGAGCGCCGGGCCGGCCAGGCTGGCACCGTAGGTCCGGCCTTCGCTGGCGGCCCACGCCTGCTCCAGCTGCTCGTCCGGCACTATTCCCGGCAGCGCGGCGGCGGCGGACGGATCGAAGACGGCACCGGCAGCTCCCTCGATCAGGCTCACGGCGAGGACCACCTGCCAGGACGCGGCATCCAGTGCGATCAGAATGCCGAGCAGAGCCAGCAGCACCGCTCGCGTGATGTCGCAGATGATCATCGTCAGTCGCCGGTCGAACCGGTCCGAAAGCGCCCCAGCGGGCAGTTGCACGCACAGCACGGTAATGGCCCGGACCGTGCCGGCGATCCCGGCGAGCACCGCCGAATGGGTCAGGGCCAGGATGAGCAGCGGGTAGGCGATCCCACTGATCTGTGTGCCGGTATCGGACAGCAACTGCCCGATCCACAGCATTCGAAAGCCCCTGTTGCGCCGTAGCGGAACCTGTCGTGGCACATCAGTGGCTATTTCAATTCCGCTGGCGTCACTCACCTTCAGAACCATACGCGCAGGTCAGGGCCGCGCCAGAGCAAGGAATTGTGATCCATGTCACAGCATTGCCCTGCATGGCATCCGTGAGCGCATACGACCTCGTGGTTTGCGTCGCGGTGAGCGACTTCCCTCGCGTTACACACCGTTGACACATCCGGATAGCGGCTGCGAGCGTAAGTCTCCGCCGCCCATCCGAGAGTTGAATCGAAGCTATTCGGCAGTACCGCTCTTAACCGTCAAGCAGTCGACGAATTGACCTGCCGAGAAAGCGGTCATCTTCCTTTCCCCAGTTAGCGCCGCGTCTCGCCCTCCTGCCGGCTGGGCGCAGACGCGGCGTGAACCATTTGCGACTTCCACCAATACGGTCTTCGGTGGCTGACGCCGCAAAGCAGAAACAGAGGAGCTCGGTGACACTCTATTCGGCCGCACGGCTCGCGCAGACTTCCCATTTCTGGGCGGACGGATTCCGAAGCGTGCCGTCCGCGCTCGAGCGCTGGGCCCGGGAGCGACCGGACCAGATCGCTTTCACGTTTCTCCAGGACGGGGAGCATCCGTCCGCGAGCTCTACCTGGCGGACCTTGGACCAGTCGGTCGCGACCAGGGCCGGAACGCTCGCCCGCGCTGGGCTGGCCGGTCGCCGGGCCCTGCTGGTGTACCAGCCCGGACTGGAGTTCGTCACGACGTTTGTCGCCTGTCTGCGGACGGGAGTCGTCGCGGTTCCCGTGCCGGTGCCCCGCCGGGCCTCGGCGGGCGAACGGGTCCGGGCGATCGCGGAGGACGCCGACACCGACGTCGTCCTGACCGACACCCCGACACTCTCTGGCCTGGATGCGAGGCTCTCCGGGCTGCGCTTCATCCGGACGGATGTGGCGGGCGCACCCGACGGTCCACGGCGCGAGCCGGGCCCGCACGAGCCCGCGTTGCTGCAGTACACCTCGGGGTCCACGGCCGCTCCCAAGGGCGTGGTCGTGACGCACGCGAATCTCTGGCACCAACCTCGCGAGCTGGACGAGCTCTGGCCGACCCAGCCGGGCGAACCCACGGTCTCGTGGCTGCCGATGTTCCACGACATGGGGCTGATGTTCGGGCTGGTCCTGCCGATCTTCCGCGCCTCACCGGTCACCCTGTTCGCCCCCGAGGCGTTCGTGCGGCGACCGATCCGGTGGTTGCGAGCCATCTCCGACGCCAGGGCCGTCACCTCCATCGTCCCGAACTTCGCCTACGAGCGATGTCTGGAGAAGATCAGCGCCGAGGAGCGCTCCGAACTCGACCTCTCGTCGTGGCGGTACGCCATCAACGGGGCCGAACCGGTCAGGGCCGAGACCATGCGCCGGTTCATCGACACATTCTCCGCGTGCGGTCTGAGCGAGACCTCCGTCGTCGCCGGATACGGCCTGGCCGAGGCCACGCTGAAAGTCGCGGGAACAGCGCGGGGCCCGTCCCGCGCGCTGAGCCTGTCCGCCGAGCAGTTGCGCGCTGGTCGGGCTGTCCGGGCGCGGGTGGGCGAACAGGCCGTGGCCAAGGTCGAATGCGGCACGTCGTCGCCGGGCACCGAGATCCGGATCATCGACCCCGCGACCGCGAAGACGGTGCCGGAAGGGACCGTGGGCGAGATCTGGGTCAGCGGCCCCTGCGTGGGTGCCGGCTACTGGAACCGCCCGCAGGAGACGGAGCAGACCTTTCGGGCGCGGATCACCGACGATCCCAACGGTCCGACCTACTTGCGGACCGGGGACCTGGGTTTCGTCGCCGACGGCGATCTCTTTGTCACCGGGCGTCACAAGGATCTCCTGATCCTCCGGGGTGAGAACCACTATCCCCAGGACATCGAAGCCACGGCGGCGGCAGCCGCACCGGGCGCAGGTCGCGCGACCGCCTGCGCTTTCGCGATCGACGGCGAGCGCGAGGAACGCCTCGTTGTCGCGGTCGAACTCGATCCGTCGACGTCCCCCGACGACGTGGACCGCGAGGCCATGGCGATCGCGATCTGGCAGGAGCACGGCGTCGTACCGGCCGCCCTCCTGTTCCTCCCGCGTGGGCGCCTGCCCAAGACCACGAGCGGGAAGCTCCGGCGCTCGGCCGTGGCCCAGGCCCACCTCGACGGGACGCTCCAGGTACTCCCCGGCTCCGGCGAGGTGCCCGAACCGGTCGCCGCGGCCGACCACCGCGAAGTCGCTGATCTCCTCGAATGGATCGACGACTGGGCGCTGCGCCGGGTCAACACGATGCTCATGGACGAGCGCCGCAGCATCCCGCCGCACGTTGTGCTGGACTTGGCGCGCCGCGGTGTGCTCGGCATGCAGGTCCCGCGCGCGGAGGGCGGGCTGGGCCTCGACGACTCAGGGATGCTGCGAATCCTCGAACGCCTGGCCGGGGTGAACCTCTGCCTGGCCACGTTCGTCTGCGACAACAACGTTCTCGGTGTCCGTCCGGTCCTGCAGTACGCCGAGGGGTCGCTGCGCCGGCGCCTCGCTCCCGAGCTGGCCCGCGGACTGGCGCTCGCGGCTTTCGCGCTCACCGAGCCCGGAGCCGGCTCGTTCGTGCCGTCGATTTCGTCCACCGCGACCCGCACCGACGACGGCTCGTGGCGCCTCGACGGCGTGAAGTCCTGGAGCGGGAACGCGGCCGGCTCGGACCTCATCGTCACGTTCGCCCACGCCTACGACGAGCTCGGGCGCAGCCAGGGCATGACTGCATTCCTCGTCGACAGCGACGACGGCGCGGTTCGGATGGGCGACGAGGAGCTGACCATGGGGATGCGCGCCATGGTCCACAACACCGTCGTTCTCGACGGGACCCGAGTTGGCGACGATCGCGTCCTGGGTGAGGTCGGCCGCGGGTTCGACGTCGCCAACGACGCCATGATGCGGGCGCGGCTGATGATCGGCGGCCTGTGCCTCGGCGCGATGAAGCGCTGCCTCGGTGTGGCCGTCGGCTACGCCCGACACCGTCCGATCAGCACCGGCTTGATGATCGACAATCCGGTTGTGCGCGAGACACTCTCCGACGCCGTCGCCGCGGTCCGCGCCGTCGAGGCCGTCGTCTACGGCACGGCCTCACTGTTCGACGCCCACCGTCCAGTGGACGAGATCGCTGCGCTCGTGCTCAAGGTGGTCTGCCCCGAGCTGCTCTGGAAGGTCGTCGACGACACCGTCCAGCTCCTCGGCGGGCGCGGCTACATCGAGACCAACGAGGTGTCGCGGTTCCTGCGCGATGCCCGAGTCCTGCGCATTTTCGAGGGCCCGACCGAAAGCCTGCGCATGCACCTGGGGTCGCTGGTCCTCAACCGGCGAGACGCGCTGCGGACGCTGGTCGAGAACGAACTCGACGACGCGGACGCGGCTCGCGACCTCACCTCGATGATCGACGACGTGACAGCCGCTTACGAGCAGTGGTCCTTCGGCGACGCCGTGGAGGGCAAGCGCCTCCTGCACGACCGGCTCGGAGAGGTGGCCGCCGCGGGCCTGGTGGACGTCCTGGTCCGCCGATCGGTCGATCCGGCCGCCGACGTGAGCGGGGCGCGAGCCTGGGCGGCCCGGCGGCTGCAGCAGGCGTACCGGACCGCCACCCAGCGCCCGGTGATGTTGGATGCCGCCCGGCTGCTGGAGTCGACTGCGGCGGAGGTGGCCCGCGCGCACAAGCTCGCCCCGCGCACCCCCGGCGTCCGGCTCACCGTCGATGCCCTCCTCACCGGTGGTGACACCGCGCGCGACGCGCAGCTCACATCGCCCGCGGACGGCCCTGCGCCGGTTCCTGCCGGGCCAGCGCAGCCACCCGGTGATCGCGGCGGTGCGCCGACGAAACCAGCGGCCGAGCCCGCAGAGGGCGATGTCGCGCCGTGGCGGCTGTGGCTGACCGACTGGGTCGCCGGGCGCGCCGGCGTCAGTGCCGAGCAGGTCGAGGGCACGGCCTCGCTCCAGCGCTACGGCATCGACTCGATCGCCATCACCGAGCTGGTCGCCGACCTCGATGACGACCACGACCTCGACGTGCCCTCCGCGCTGGTGTGGGAGAACCCGTCGATCGAGGGGCTCGCACGGCAGATCGCGGTTCTCGCCACGCACGCGGCGAGCCGCTCGTGACCGGCCGCACCTCGAACCGATCCGACGCAGAAGGGACACACACGATGACGGAGGCCGGAGCCCTCACCGTCGGGCAGGAGGCCCTGTGGTACCTGCAGGGGGCCGACCCTGACAGCTCCGCCTACAACGTGGTGTTCGCGCTGCGCATGCTCGGTGGTCTCGACGTCACAGTGCTGCGCCGGGCCGTGACGGCGCTGGTCGAGCGCCACGACGTGCTGCGCTCGCGATTCCCGGAGTCGAACGGGCGTCCGTGCCGCGTGGTGGACCCGCCGGAGCGGTTCGAGCTGCAGGTGGAGGACCACGGCGCGATCAGTCACACCGCACTGCGCGAGTACGTCCACGCTGCGGCCGCCGAGCCGTTCGACCTGGCATCCGGCGCGTTCCGGGTCGTGCTCTTCCGGGTGGAGGACCAGGCACCTGTCCTGCTCCTGGTGACCCACCACATCGTGACCGACTTCGTGTCGCAGGGCGTGGTGATGAACGACCTCCTCGCCCTCAGCGGAGCGATGCTCGAGGGCCGCGAGCCCGAACTGCGGAGGCTGCGCGCGACCTATGACGACTTTGTCCGCTCCGAGGCCGACACGCTCGCCTCGGAGCGGGGGCACCTCCTGGACCGGTTCTGGCGCGACGAGTGCGCGGGAGCACCGACCGACATCCTCCTGCCCGCCGAGGGCGGGCAGGAGCCCGGATCGCGCGGGGCGACCGTGCGCGTGCCGCTCGGGCTTCCCCTGCTCGACCGGGTCGAGGCGCTCGCGCGCGAGACCGAGGTCAGCTCGTTCAGCTGTCTGCTCGCCGCGTTCGAGGCACTGCTCGCGCGCTATACGGGGCAGGACGACTTTCTCGTTTCGTGCCCGACCATGCCCGACATGCGCCGCCAGCGCGGCGTCGCCGGCTACTACGTCAACCCGGTGCTGCTCCGCTCGGACGTCCGGAACACCGACGGCTTCACGGCACTGGCCCGCGCGGTTCACGACCGGGTCGCACGCGCCATGATCCACCGGGATCTGCCGTTCCCTCTGGTCGTGCGTGCCCTCGCCCCTCCCCGACAAGCCGGGCGTGCGCCGGTCGGGAACGTCGCGTTCAGCATGCAGGCCGCTCACCGATCCGGCGAGCTGCTGAACATGCACGCGAGCGGCGAGTCCAGCCGCCCGTGCGTGGTGCACGAAGTGAAGGTCGCGGCGTTCGACGTGCCGCAGCAGGAGGGGCAGTTCGACCTGTCCATCGAGGTCGTGCGCACCAGCGACGACGCCACGGCTGTGCTCAAGTACGACACGGCGCTGTTCGACGAGGGCACCATCGTCCGGCTGGGCACTCACTTCCGCCGGATCCTCCAGGAGGCGCTCGCTCAGCCGCACCGTCCTGTGGGCGACATCGAGCTGCTCGACGAGGCCGAGGTGGACGCCCTGCTCCGGCTCGGCAGCGGCCAGTCGGCCGACGTTCCCGCGTCGTCGTTGTTCGACGCCCTGCGGGTTCACGCCGCCGAGCGGCCCGACGCGATCGCCGTGAAGGCCGACCAGATCACCGTGTCCTACGCGCGCCTCGCTCGGCTCGTGAACGGCGTCGCCGCCCACCTCGCGTCCCGTGGCGTGCACCGCGGCGACGTCGTCGCGGTCGGCACCGGCCGCTCCGCGATCCTGCCGGTCGTCGCGCTGGGCGTGATGGCGGCCGGGGCGACGTACCTGCCGATCGATCCCACGCTGCCCGCCGAACGCATCGCCTTCATGCTCGACGACGCCTCGGCCGCCGCTCTGGTGCGCAGTGGCCAGGGCACACGGCTCGCCGTCCCGCAGACGGTCACGGCGGTCGACCTTGCCTCAATCGACGAGATCGAGGAAGTCGAGGAGCTGTCGGCGGACGCGGCCACGAGGGACGACCGCGCACCCGCCTACCTCATCTACACCTCCGGGTCCACTGGGCGGCCAAAGGGAGTCGCGGTCAGCCACGGGGGCCTGGCGAACCTTGCAGACTGGCAGGGCCGGACCCTGGCCGTCGACGCGGGCGCGGTCGTGCTGCAGTACGCCTCGCCGGGCTTCGACGCCAGTGTCTGGGAACTGGCCATGGCGTTCGGGTCGGGGGCCACGCTGCACCTCCCGGACCCGGGCGCCGTCGCCGGCAGCGCCCTCGCGGCGGAGATCGTCGCGTCCACCGCGACGCACGTGACCCTCCCCCCGTCGGTGCTCGCGACGCTCGCGCCCGACCAGGTCCCCGGCCTGCGGCACGTGATCGCAGCGGGCGAGGCCTGCCCCGGACCGCTGGCGCGAACCTGGGCGGCCCGCACCTCGTTCCACAACGCCTACGGCCCCACCGAGACGACCGTGTGCGCGACCGCGCACCGTTGCAGCCCGGGTGAGGGTGACCGGCCCCCGATCGGGCGGCCGCTGCAGAACCTGTCGGTCCACGTGGTCACCGACGGGCTCCGCCTCGCCCCACGCGGCGTGGTCGGTGAGCTCGCCGTCGGCGGGCCCGCCGTCGCCTTCGGGTACCTGAACCGTCCCGAGCTCACCGCCTCCCGGTTCGTCGAGAACCCGTGGCGGGCCGGGCAGCGGCTGTACCTCACCGGCGACCGCGTCCGGTGGCGCAATGACGGCGTGCTCGAGTTCCACGGACGGGACGACGACCAGGTCAAGATCCGGGGACAGCGCATCGAGCTCGGCGAGATCGACGCCGTCCTCGCCGCCCACCCCGCCGTCGGCCATGCGGTGACCACCACGACCGGCGCCGGAATCGGCACACGGCTGGTCGCCCACGTCACCGGTGACGGGCTGGACCCGGGCGCGCTCAAAGACTGGGCGGCGCGCCGGCTACCGGCCCACATGGTGCCGGCGGCGGTCACGATCGTCGATGCGTTCCCTCTGACCAGCAGCGCCAAGGTCGACCGCCGCGCGCTCGCCGCGGTGGGCGGCGCGCCTGACGCCGCCGATCCGCCGTCCACCGAAGTCGAGGCGCGCATGGTCGCGCTCCTCGCAGAGGAGCTCGGGCTCGACCGGGTCGGCGTGCACGACGACTTCTTCATGCTCGGTGGTCACTCGCTGCTCGCGGCCCGGCTCGCCTTCCGGATCCGCGAGGTCTTCGGCACCGAGGTTCCGCTCGCGGACATCCTCGCCCGTCCCACCGCGGCCGGCCTCGCCCGCCGGCTCGAGGGTGCGGAGGCTCGAACACCCGACACGTTGCCGCGTGCCCACCCGGCACCCCACGATGCCGGGGAGCCCTTCCCGCTGACCGACGTGCAGCAGGCTTACCTGCTCGGACGCCAGAAGGACTTCACGCTCGGCGGCGTCTCCGCGCACGGCTACTTCGAGATCGAGGGACCCGATCTCGACCCTGATCGCCTGGGCGCCGCCTGGAACGCGGTGGTCCGCAACCACCCGATGCTGCGCTGCCGCGTCGACGGCGACCGGCAGCGAGTCCTGACGGAAGTGGACGACTACCGCATCGAGGTCACCGACCTGCGGGCCGGCCCGCCGACGGCGGTCGAGCCCCATCTCACCGCCCTGCGCGCCGAGATGTCCCACCAGGTCCTGCCTGCGGACCGGTGGCCGTTGTTCGACATCCGACTGACCCGTGCGCCGGACAACCGCAGCCGGCTGCATCTGAGCGTCGACGGTCTCGTCGCCGACGGGATCAGCCTGCGGAAGATCCTCGCCGAGTGGTACGACGCCTACCAGGGCCGTGACCTGGCCCCGGCCGAGGAGGTGACGTTCCGCGACTACGTGCTGGCCGAACGGGAGCTGGAGGCCACCGAGCTGTACGAGCGGTCACGCACGTACTGGCACAAGCGTCTCGACACCCTGCCCACCGGGCCCGCCCTGCCCTCGCACCCGGGCGCCGCGGGCGGTGACACGGCGGGTAACCGCTCTCCGCAATTCGACCGGCTCCATCACCACCTGTCCTCGGCGACCTGGCAGGCCCTGCTGGAGACCACCCGCCGCTCCGGGTTGACCCCGTCGACCGTTGCCCTCACCGCGTACGCCACGACCCTCGCGGCCTGGTCGAGCTCGCGGCGCTTCACGCTCACCCTGACGATGTTCAACCGGCTGCCGCTGCATCCCGACGTCGACCGCATCGTCGGCGACTTCACCACCGTCACGCTGCTCGAGGTCGACCTGCGCGCATCCCGCTCCTTCCTGGAAGCCGCCCACGACGTGCAGCGTCAGCTCTGGTCGGACCTGGACCACCGCTACTACGGCGGCATCCGCGTCAAGCGTGACCTCGCCCGCCGCGGCGACGCCGTCTCCCGAGGGGGCGACACGCCGGTCGTCTTCACCAGCGCGCTGGACGACTCGGGCGGCGGCTGGGGCTTCGAGGGCTTCGGCGAGCTGGTGACCGCGACGAACCAGACCCCGCAGGTGTCACTCGACCACGTGGTGGTGGAGCGCGACGGCGGCCTCGACCTGGTGTGGAACGTCGTGCGCTCCGAGTTCCCGGGCGGGCTGCCCGACGCCATGTTCGCCGACTACCGGGCGGCACTCGAACGGCTCGCGCACGACCAGGCAGCCTGGGACCAAACTGGACGCGACCACCGCCGCCCCGAGCAGATCGTGGAGCATCGCGACGCCAACGAGACGGCGCTGCCGCCGCGACGGCTGCCCCTGTTGCACGAACCGTTCTTCGCCACGGCCGCCCGGCGGCCCGACGCCGTCGCGGTGCGCACACCGCACCGGGCCGTGACCTACCGCGAGCTCGAACGTGACGCACTGCGGATCGCCGCCTCCCTGGCCGAACTGGACCTGCCGCCGTCGTCGCTCGTTGCAGTCAGCATGCCCAAGGGTCCGGACCAGGTCGCGGCAGTGCTCGGGGTGCTGCGTGCGGGGCTTGCCTACGTCCCGGTCAGTCCCTCGCTCCCCCGCGATCGACAGGAGACCCTGATCCGGGAGGCCCGCCCCGGCGCCGTGCTGTGCCTGGCCGAACACGGATCCGAAGCCCGGCCACCGGCCGGATCGGTTCCGGTCATCGAGGTCGACCGTCTCCCGGACCGGACCACGGAACCCCCCGAGATCGCGACTGCGGAAGAGGACCTGGCGTACGTCATCTACACCTCGGGCTCCACCGGGACGCCGAAGGGCGTCATGATCGACCATGGCGGCGCCATGAACACCATCGTCGACATCAACCGGCGCTACGAAGTCACCGGCGACGACTCGGTGCTCGGCGTCTCCAGTCTCAGCTTCGACCTGTCGGTGTACGACATCTTCGGTGTCCTCGCCGCCGGTGGAACGCTTGTCCTGCCGGACCCCCGGCAGGAAATGGACCCCGCCCACTGGCGTCGGCTGATCAGCGATCACGGGGTGACCCTGTGGAACTCCGTCCCCGCCCTCATGCGACTGCTGCTGCAGTGGGACGAACTCGAGGAGGCCGGCGCGCTCACGTCGCTGACCACGGTCATGCTCAGCGGCGACTGGATCCCGGTCGACCTGCCCGACCTGATCCGCGGGCGGTGCCCCAGGGCCGAGGTCATCAGCATGGGCGGGGCCACCGAGGCGTCGATCTGGTCGGTCTTCCACCGCGTGGGCCCACGGCTGCCCGACTGGTCGAGCGTCCCCTACGGCCGGCCCCTCGCCGGCCAGGAGATGCACGTCCTCGACGAGTCGATGACCCCGCGGCCCACCTGGGTGCCCGGGGACCTCTACATCGGCGGACGCGGCGTCGCGCTCGGCTATCTGCACGACCCCGAACTCACCGACACCAAGTTCATGCGGCATCCGGTCTGGGGCACGCGGCTCTACCGAACCGGTGACCGGGCACGCTGGCGGCCGGGCGGGCTCCTTGAGTTCCTCGGCCGCGACGACCTGCAGGTCAAGATCAACGGTAACCGTATCGAGTTGGGCGAGATCGAGGCGGCCCTCGCGGCACACCCGCAGGTCGAGGACGCCGTGGTGACCGCTCCGTCGGTCGGGGGCGACCGCGTCCTCGTGGCTCACGTCGTCCCCGTCCCGGAGGAGGGCGCGCAGGCGAACCAGCCCGTGGTGCCCTCGATCGACACCGGCTCGCTGCGCGATCACCTCAGGCGAAGTCTGCTGGCTGCGATGGTCCCGGGGACGATCGTGGCGATCCCCCGCATGCCGCTGACCTCGAACGGCAAGATCGACCGGGACCGGCTCACCCGGGACGCCGCCGCGGCCGCCGCGCAGGGCCGGGAACCGGACACCGGCACCGGGCCTGCGCTGGATCACCCACTGGAGCGGGAGCTGGCGGAGATCTGGTCGACCGTCCTGGAATGCACCGTGGACAACGCCCTCGCGAACTTCTTCGCGCTCGGGGGCGACTCGCTGCTGGCCGTGCGCGTCCTCTCGCTCGTCAACGAGAGCCACGGGACGTCCATGACCATGGGCGACCTGTTCGAGGCGCCTACCGTCGGGCAGTTCGCGTCCAGGGTCCGGGCCGGCGCACAGGACACGCAGGCGTCACCGGCTCCGACGATGGCGACGATGGTCGAGGAGGAGCTGTGAACATCGTCCAGCTACTCACCTGGCTCGATGACAGGGGAATCCAGGTCGACCGCCGCGGAGACCGGCTGCTGGTTCGATCACTTCACGGCAGCGTGGACGACGAGGTGCGGTCCCTGCTGCGCGAGCACAAGGCCGCGCTGCTCGCCGAGATCGACCGGGGTGGTGCCGACGCGCCGGCGTCCGCTGGCCAGCAACAGCTCTGGCTCATCGACCAGGTCGAGGGCGGCGGGCACGCCTACAACGCGACTGCCGTCCTGCGGGTCAAAGGCCCGGTGGACGACGCGGCGCTCGACGCGGCGTTCACCAAGCTGGTGCAGCGCAACGAGGTCTTCCGGACCAGCCTCGTCCTGCGGGCCGGAGAGCTGCGCCAACGCGTGCGCCCGGCCGGTCCCGTCACGGTGGACCGCGTCGACCTCGAGGGCCTGCCCGGAGACACCGCCGAGACCCGGATCCGACAGATCGCCGACACGTCGGCGAGGACGCCGTTCGACCTGGCCGACGACGTGCTCGTACGCGCGACACGCATCCGGACCGGCGACGGGGACACCGTGCTCGTCGTCACCCTGCACCACGTCGCAGGTGACGGGCTGTCCATGGCGCTGCTCCACGCCGAGATCGCCGAGCTCTACGACGCAGCGGTCTCGGACCGGGAGCCGGAACTGCCCCCACAGCCGGGGCAATACCGCGACTACGCCCGCCGTCGGCGTCAGTCGGCGACCGACGACCGCGAGCGCCCCGGCGACGGCGAGCCGGCCGACCAGTTCTGGGTCCGCTACCTCGACGGGGCGCCCTCAACCGTGCTGCCGCTCGACCGGCCTCGTCCGGCGAAGCGCACCTTCGCCGGCGACTGCGTACGGTTCAGGCTCGACACCGAACTGGTCGCCCGGTTGCGCGACCTGGCCAGCGGGCGTGCCACGACGCTGTTCGTGGTACTGCTCGCCGTACTCGGCGACCTGCTCGGCCGTCACGGCGGTCAGGAAGACGTCGTGATCGCGACCCCTGTCGTCGACCGTCCTGAGCGGCGGTTCGAGAAGATGATCGGGTACTTCCTCAACACCGTCGCCATCCGGTGCGACCTCTCGGGCGGGCCGGGGTTCGGGGCGCTCGTCGACCGGGTCCGCGACAGCACGCGCGCCGCCCTCGCGCACGCGAGCACGCCGTTCGAGGAGGTGGTCCGCGCCGTCGGTGCCTCGCGTGGCGGCACGCACAGCCCCGTCTACCAGGTCATGTTCGCGCTGCAGACCGGGCAGCCCAGCCGCCCGTTCCTGTCGGGGAACGAGGTCGAGGAGATCCCCTACGACCCGCCGACCGCCAAGCACGACCTCACGATCATGCTCGATGAGGACGGAGACGGACTGCTCGGGCGCCTGGAGTACAGCACCGACGTCCTCGACCGCGAGACCGCGTGCCTTCTCGCCGACCACCTGGTGACCCTGGCCCACGCCCTGGTGGCCGACCCGAGCCGGCCACTGGCGGCGATCCCGCTCGCCACGGACGTGGAGCGGACGCGGCTCGCCGAGCGCGAGGACGCGCTGAGCCTGCGCATCGTCGACAGCGAGGGAGCCCGGGTCCCTCTGGGAGTGGTTGGCCGGCTCGTCCTCGACGACGGGGTCTCCCCCGGCCGACAGCTCGCCCGCCACGCCCGGTGGCGGCCCCGCGGCGGCGTCGAGGTACTCGACGACCCCCCGACCCAGCCCGGCCCCAACGCGTTTAGGGCACCCGGCACGTCGGCGGCCCACGCCGGGCCGGACGCACCGGCGACACCGGCCACGTCGACGCTGGTGGCCGCGATCTGGGCCGATGTCATCGGGCGGACCCCGGCAGGCGACGAGGACTTCTTCGCCCTCGGCGGCACGTCGATGGCCTTGATGCAGGTCAACTGGGAGCTGCGCCGCCGCGCAGGCGTCGAGGTCCCGATCGCCGAGCTGCTGGCCGTCCCCACGGTCAGCGGCATGGCAGGCACCGTGGCACAGCACCAGGAGCGGACCGGGCGCGAGGGACACACGTCCCGATGGACGCGTACCGAACTGCCACTGCGCGGACCGGGCCACCTGTTCAACGTCGCCGCGCTCTCCCCCACCCAGATGTGGGCGGCTGGCGTTCGCGAGACACCCGGCAGCGCCGAGGGCACACGGTCCGTCGTGCTGCGCTGGAACGGTGACAGCTGGCACGAGGTGCCCCATCCCGAGCTCGAGAAGGTGTTCGGCGTCGCGGTCGCCCCGTCCGGCGCCGTGTGGCTCTCGGGCAGGCGGGGACTGCTGTGCTTCGAGGGCACCCGGTTCCGCCGGGTCGGAGGTGACGCTCCGCAGTACGACTGCGCGTCCATCACCCGGATCGGCGACGGACTTTGGACCATGGTGCGCCCCGACGACACCCCGGGCGCGCAGACCTATGTCGCGGCCGGCGGCGAGGACGGCCGGTGGCGACGCCTGCCCCTGCCCCTTCCGCCACGGGCGACGACACGCTTCGGGTGCCTCGCCGGGACTTCTGACCGCGACGTCTGGGCGGCGGTCGTCGTCGACGGTGACGACGCCTCCCGGGAGTCGTGGCTCGCGCACTGGGACGGCCAGCGCTGGCAGGAGGTCGTCCCGCCGCCGCTGGGGCGGGCCGGGGTGGAGATCATGCGGGTCGTCCCCCACGGCCCCGACGACGTCTGGGTGCTCGGCGCACGGCTCACCGCCGAAGGCCGCGTCAGCGTCATGGTGCGCTGGGACGGGCACGAGTGGACCGAACCCACCCTCCCGGCCGGTCACCGTGGGCGCATCAACAGCCTCACGGCAGCGGGCGACGGCACGCTGTGGGCGGTGGGCGGCGGTCAGGGGGACGCAGGCGTCGTGCTGCGCAGCAACGACGGCGGCCGCCATTGGGAGCCCGACGTCGCCCCGTCCTCGGTCCTGCTCGGCGACATCGTCCCCTTCCCGGACGGCGACGGGCTCATCGTGGGGGGCGCCGCCGACGACGGGCTGGCCCTGTTCCGAAGGGAGGGCGTCGCATGACGGCGACTGTCGACACGCCGCCCGGCAACCTCGGCCTCACCGCGGCGCAGAGTGCGGCACTCGAGGCCGACACGACGGACGGCTCCCACCGCGTCGCGCTGCTTGGGGTCCATCCCGGCGAGCCCGATCTCCATGCGCTGGCGCAAGCCCTCATGGAGCTGCGCAGACGCCACGATGTCCTGCGCACGACCGTCCGCTACAACGACGACGGTCCCGTGGGCACGGTCAGCACCCAGACCGTCGTTCCGGTGGAGCTGGTTGCCGGGCCGCCACCGCACTCCGCCGACGGACTGCCACCCAAGCGGCTGGACCTGACCACCGGACCACTCGTGCACGTCGCGGTCTTCTCCGACGTCGGTGGCCGCACCCTTCTGGGATTCCAGGCCCATCCGGTCGTGCTCGACGAGGAGACCATGCGCCGTGCTGTCCACGAACTCGGCCTGCTCTACCGGTACTTCGCGGGCGGCGGCCCCATTCCCCCGGTGACACGCGTCGGCTACCGGGAGCACGCCGCCAGGATGCGCTCCACCGCCGGCCGTGTACCCCGCCGGATGCCCGTCGTGTCCCACGAGGTCGGCCCCGCCACCGCGGACCGCGTCCGCCTCATCGGATCATCGCGTGGGCTGCCCGTGGCCCTGCTCGTGCTCGCCGCCTGGATCACCGCAAGTGCGGCGACATCCGGAGCAGCCACCGCGCCGGTCGCGACGTCTCTCCCTGACCCGTCCGGGAAGCGGCCCCTGGGCCCGGTCTGCGACCGCATCCTGCTCCGGGGCGAACCGGGAGCGGCGTACGACGTCGTCGCCCTCGCGGAACACCTGCGCGCAGCAACGGTCGACACCGAGCCGGACGACGGCGATACACCGCTCACCTTCACCTTCCATGACGACCGCCCCCGGGCGGGAGCCGGTCCGTTCGAGGTCGTCGAGGCGGGCGCCATGCTCGCTCCCTCCGAGGACTCGCTCGCGGTGCACAGCACGTCGGCGGCGGGCTGGCTCCTGCGCCTCACGCACCGCGCCGACATCGCGAGCTCCACGGCCGCCCGCGCCACCCTCGCCCGCACGGTGGCGCTGCTGGACAACGCGGGTGCCTCCCTGGTCGACGAGGAGCTGCTGTGAGAGCCCACCGAAGCGCTTCCCTCGGGATCCTCGATGACGAAGGAAGGTAGTCCCATCAGCGACCGAACATTCATGTACGGCCCGCCGTCCCCTGCCGCCGCTCTCCGGATGTTCTGCCTGCCGTACGCGGGCAAGGGCGCCAGCCTCTACCGACCGTGGTGGGAGGGCTCCGACCGACGGATCGAGTTCGTACCCGTCCAGTTGCCGGGGCGGGAGAACCGTTTCCGGGAGAGCCTTGTCCACGACCTGCGCGAACTGGTGGCGTCCCTCGCCGCCGACATCGCGCCGCACACGAAGCGGCCCTACGCACTGTTCGGATACTGCATGGGCGCGAGCATCGCGTTCGAGCTGGCCCACCAGCTGTACAACATCACCGGGCACCGGCCTCAGCACCTGGTCGTCGCCGGAGGAACCCCGCCGCACCTGCAGCGGGCCGTGTTGTCGGAGCGTCAGCGCACCGACGAGGAACTGATGACCGAACTGCGCCGGCTGGGCGGCACGCCCGTGGCGGCGCTGGACGACGAGCGTCTCCTCGCGTTCGCCCTGCCCGTGCTCCGCGCCGACTGGTCCGTCGTCGACGGGTACACCTACCGGCCCACCCCCGCGCTGGACGTCCCGATCACGGTCCTCGGCTCCACGGACGACCCCGATGTGCCCACGGACGAGCTGCGGCAGTGGGAGCACCACACGAACGCCGACACCCGGGTCCACGTCTTCCCCGGCGACCACTTTTTCGTGGACCGGTTCCCTGAGGAAGTCCGAGGACTGCTGGTCAGCGAGCTGACCGCAGAACCGGCCGACGCGACGCACCGGCTACCGGCGCACGGGACGACGCCCGAACGTGCTGCCCGGTACGACCACGGCATCGCCGAGGCTCTCGAGGCAAGCGGGCGGCGCGCCCTCGGTGACATCGACACGAACGCGTGGGGCGCAGCGCTTCACGACCTCGACGCCGCCGCTCTCATGGCGATGACCCGTGCCGTCACCGGCGCCGAGAACGGGCCATCCGTCGACGGGCTCGCCGAGCGGCTCCAGGTGGCGCCACGTCACCGGTGGCTGCTCGACCGCTGGGTGGCATCCCTACTGGCGGAGGGCTACGTCGTACGACGGGACGGGGCACTCGTCGCGACGAACCAGGCGGGGCCGCAGCCGGCCGACGACGACAACCGAGTGTCGAGCGCCTGCGCGACGCTCGGCTACGGCGACGAACTGCGCGACTTCTTCCTGCGGTGCAACAGCAACCTCTCCCTGCTGCTCCAGGACAAGCTCACCGTGCAGGAGCTGTGGTTCAAGGGCGGCGGCTTCGCGGTTGCGGAGTCGACCTACCGGGACAACCCCATGGCCCACTACCTGAACGCGGCCCTCGCCGTGGCTGTCGTGCATCACGTGCGGAACCGTGCGGGCAGCACACCGGTCCACGTCCTGGAGCTCGGGGCCGGCATCGGCGCCACCACGAGCACCCTCCTACCGATGCTCGCCGACACGGGTGTCGAGCTGCGCTACGTCTTCAGCGACATCTCACCGGTGTTCCTGAAGACTGCTCGCGAGCGGTACGCCGACTTCCCCTTCGTCGAGTTCGAGTTGATCGACATCAACGGCGGGAGCGGGTCGTCAACGCCGCCCGCTGACGTCGTCCTGTCGGCGAACGTCCTGCACAACGCCCTCGACACAGGGGCGACGCTGGCCCTACTGCGGCGGATGACCGCGGACGACGGAATGCTCGCGTTCGTCGAATCCAGCCGGGAGCACTACCAGCTGATGGCCTCGATGCTCTTCATGCTCTCGGGGGCTGACGGGCGCTCCCGGCCCGGCTCGGCCGACTTCCGGGCCACCGAGAACCGCGTCTGTCTCACCCAGACGGAGTGGCACGAGCAGCTGCGACGGGCCGGCTTCACCCCGACAGCCACCGTGCCGGACGCTAAGCGAGACCCGGCGGCGGTCCTTGAGCAGTATCTCTACGTGGCCTTTCCCGAGATCGCTCAGACGTCTTCACCGGAAACACCCGAACCAACCAGGAGGGCACTGTGACCTCACACAGCGATACTCGGGAAGCCCTGTCCAGGCTTTGGCTGAACGCGCTGGACAGTTCAGCCGAGGAGCAGGTCGCAGACTACGAGCGGTTCTTCCAGTGCGGTGGCAACTCCATCGCCGCGATCAAGCTGTACATGGAAACGGAAGAGCAACTCGCCGTGACAATCGACTCCGCCGAATTCCTGGGAACCCTCGCGGAAGGGGACTTCGGTGATCTCGCCAGGCTTACGGAAGCTGCCGCAGACGCTACAGCCTCCGCTTAGGAGTCCGTTCTTCCTCCGGAGGTTTGCCTACATGTCTGATCATTCCGAAGTCCCGCGTTTTCCGTTCCCGCCATCGTCGGTACCGTACGACCCCGGCCCGGAAATGCGTGAACTCATGGGAAAATGCCCGGTGAACAAGGTCCGCCTGCCTGACGATTCCAGGGCGTGGCTGGTCACCGGCTTCCACGAGACACGTGAAGTGATGATCGATCAGCGTTACTCCCGCGAGCTCGTCTTCGCTCCCGGCCGCCAGGTGTACGGCACGGAGGCGTCTCTCGCTGACAGCATGGTCGGTATGGACCCGCCGGACCACACTCGCCTGCGCAAGCTGGTGGCCGGCCCGTTCACTCAGAAGAGCATCCGCGCGCTCCGCCCGAAAGTCGCCGAGATCGTAGACGATCTGATCGACTCGATGCTCGCCGGGCCCCGTCCAGCAGACCTCGTCCAGTCGTTCTCGCTGATGGTTCCGGCAAGCGTGACATGTGTACTCCTTGGCGTGCCGGCAGCGGACGCCAGCCGCTTCCACGCAATGGCGAACAAGATATTCGGCAGCTGGAGCCGCTCTGAGGACGAGATCGCCAGGGCGTACACCGCCATGGCCGGCTACATGGCGCAGCTGATCGGCCGGAAGCGGAGAGCACCCGGGGACGACCTGATCAGCGGACTTGTCGAAAGCCCCGAGTCAGCCGAGAAACTCTCAGATATCGAACTCGTCAAGTTCTGCGTGGGGCTGCTGGCCGCCGGCCACGAAACCACCGCAAACTCGATCAGCACGTCGTTCGTAGCGCTCAGTCAGCATCCCGACGAGCTGGCCCGGCTGCGCGCCGACCCCGACCTCGCCCCCGCGGCGGTGGAAGAACTCCTGCGGTACGTGATCATCAGTGGCAGCGGATTTATCCCGCTGGCGCGGATCACCCGGGAGGAGGTGTGCCTCGGCGGGGTCACCATCCCAGCTGGGGAAATCGTCTTGCCGACGTTCGACGCCGCCAACCGGGACAGCGCCGCATTTGACGATCCGGACCGGCTTGACGTCGGACGAGCACCCAAGGTCCACCTGAGCTTCGGCGCGGGCGCCCATCACTGCCTCGGCGCGCAGCTCGCCCGGCTGCAACTGCAGGAGGCGTTTCGCGGGCTGCTGACACGGTTGCCCGGTTTGCGGATGGCGGTGCCGATGTCCGCACTCGAGTTCCGTGCGGGGCACCGCATCGCCAACCTGCGTGAGCTCCCTGTCACCTGGGACGACAAATGACGTGACGGGTAACGGTCGAAACCGGGTCTCCGACGACTGATCAGCGCGCACGCCGAGGAAACGCGGGATAACCGTGCCGCCCGGCCGCCATACCATCCGCCGGTGCGGTACGCACATAGGAGGTTTTTTCTGTGTCAGCATCAACACTCGTCGAACTCAACTGGGCGCAGAAAGCATGGCTGATCGGCCCTCACGACGGTATTGCTGATCTTCCCTGGCGCCACCGGTGCCACATGCGCGTGGTTTTGCGGGAGAGAGTGGACATCGCCTCGGTCAGGGCATCATTCGAACGGGTCATCGCACACTTCCCGATGCTGCGGGCTCAGGCGGTGCACAATGCCGATGGCGATGTTGCGCTGAGGATATTGCCGACGGTCTCAGCAAGGAACATGGTCGTCGCAGAGATCGCCGGGGATGACATCGGCGAGGTTCCGCAGGCCATCATGGACAACATGCGCGAGGAAGGCCGGCCCAACATCGGGGTCGTCCTGTTCCAGGATTCCACGCGAACCACCTTGGCGATCGAGGCCGCCCACTTCTTCCTTGACGGCGAATCTCTGGCAGCGGCGGTGTCGTACGCCTTGAGGTTCCTGGAAGGGAAAGAGCCACTGTGGGACGAGGAGGGAAGCGAGGACGACACTCACCGAGCGATACTGCGGTACGAGAGGAGCGCTGCCGCGCTCAGTACCTCGCAGCGCAACATCGCCCGACTGTGCGCCATCGGAGAGAAGGCGGTAGGGCTGGGAAAAGCGGGCCCATACCTCCTGCACACCGAATCATCGATCGGCGGGGCCGGCAGCCGAAGCCTGGGAAGGGCGTGCAGTGCGCTGGCGGCGAGCGCAGGCGTGCCCATGCCCGGCGTGCTGCTGTCACTGTTCCTCATCGCCCGCGGAGCGTTGCTGGACGAACACCACACCTGGCTGGCTGTGTGCTCAGCCAACAGGTTGACGGCCGACGAGCGCAGATACGTGGGCCTGCAGACGCGGCACGGCGCACTGCTGGCCGACCTCGGATCCGGTAGCGAGACCTTCGCTGGGCTCGTACGGCGTATGACCGGGGCGCTGACCGACGCGGTACTCAACTCGAGACATGATCCCGACGACCTGCTTCAGGCGTACCGCACCCGCGGCATCCCGGAAAATCCACCGTGCTTCTTCAATTTCATCAACGGGAGGGCGCTGGGTTCTGGTCTGGAACTGGACGAGATGGCGGGAGTGGAGGAAATGCAGGTCCCGTGGGTATCCGCGCCGAGCGGTCGTTTCGCCCTGGAACTCAACTGCTTCTCCACCTCGGGGTTCGTGGGGACAAGCGTCGAACACGACCCGAAAATCTACCCGAGGGATCGGATGGCGGAGCTGCTGACCGCTGTCCACAACCTGGCTGAGCGGGCTGCACACTTCGGACCAGAAGCTACGGTGGGCCGGCTCCTGGAACAGGCAGAGGCACGAACGGAACCATAGGGCTTGCCTCGCTGTCCGGGCCATGGGAGCTGGTCCCCTCGGACGCTGCCGATGTGCCAGCGGCCGTGACCGCGGTGAGTCCGGGCCTCGCTCGAATTGCGCAGAGCCGCGCACCCGATGAGCAGGTTTGACGAGAGTCACGCAGAGATGGCGAGATTCATGCGTGACTTTGCTCGACTCTGGTCATAGTGTCACCGCCATGCTCTCTGACCGAAGACATCAGCTGATCCTCCGCGTGCTGCGGGCGGACGGTCCCACCAGGGTGGCCGCCCTGGCCGAAAAGGTCGGGGCGAGTCAGGCCACGATCCGGCGCGACCTCGTGCAACTGGAGGACGAGGGGCTGCTCAAGCGGGTCTACGGCGGTGCCGCCCCGGTCGTCGGCGAGGACGACCCGTTCGCCGACGTGGCCGCGGTCCGGGTGGAGGCCAAGGACGCCCTGGCCATCTGGTGCGCCGAACTCGTGCGGGACGGCGAGACGGTGCTGCTCGACATCGGCACCACGGCCCAGCGGGTGGCCCGCCGCCTGCACGGCCGGTCACTGACCGTCATCACCAGCAACCTGGCGGTCTACGAGGAGCTCCAGGACGACAAGGACATCCAGCTGGTCCTGCTGGGCGGCGTGGTCCGGCGCGACTACCGCTCGCTGGTCGGCTTCCTCACCGAGGACAACCTGCGGCAGATCCACGCCGACCGGCTGTTCCTCGGCACCAGCGGCATCCGCCCCGACGGCCAGGTGCTGGACACCACCGCCGTCGAGGTGCCCGTCAAGCGGGCGATGATCGCCGCCAGCGCCCACGTGGTCCTGATGGCGGACGCCGGCAAGTTCCCCGGCACCGGAATGGCCCGGGTCTGCGGCCCCGAGGACCTCGACGTCGTGGTGACCAACGCCCCGGGGGACGACATGACGTGCGGTCGGCTGCGCGAGGCGGGAGTCGAAGTGGTCGAAGTATGAGTATGGCCATCCCGGTAGTGCTTCCTTAGAGGGCATTTGATCTAGACGTATTGCCCTGTATGCCGTAGTAGGTTCCTCGCCAGGTTGGCGTGGTCTCGTCCGTTATGCGTTTGGCGAGGTTGTCGATCGAGGCGAGGTGGATCATGGAGCCTTTTCCAACCTCAGGTCGAGACGTGGTGAAGGATCAGAACGGTCTTCACGATGCCGGTGATCCAGTTGGCACTGCAGCGGAGCTTTCGCAGGAGACGCCAGCTTTTGAAGGTGGCCATGGCCTACTGGCCGATGCATCAGATCCCAGCGTGGCTGCTGTGACGGAGGCGCACTGGCCGGCAGTCGCGCCCGCGCCCGCGTGGAGATGACGGAGCCGTTCCCGGTGAGACGCACCGGGACAGGCCCCTCGCCCGTTCGTTCAGGAAGCCCGGATCGCCCGGTCGATCTCCGCGCCGGTACGGGCCACGACGACGGGCCACCCGTCCCTGAGGGATGCGGGCAGAAGCTCGCGGTCCGCGTCCCGCTGAATCATGGTCGGCCCGCCCGGGACGACGAGCACGGCATCCAGCCGTCGCAGCAGGACGGCCAGGAGGTCCATGATCCCGTCTCCTCCGAAGCGGTTGAAGGTGATGCCGGTCGGACTGTTGAAGTACACACCCGCCTCCTCCCCCTCCGCCGTACTCACCAGCAGGAAGTCCGTCTCGGGGTCCTGCACCACTGCATAGGGGCCGAGGACCTCGTGCGCAGCACTCATGTCCAACGGCGCCGGCTCACCGTTCTCGAACCGGCACACGAAGATGTCAAAACTCATGAAGTCGTTTCTCACCTCAGGTCGGGACGCGCTGAAGGACGACGACGGCCTTCACGATGTCGGTGATCCGGTTGGTACTGCAGCGGAGCTTCCGCAGAAGGCACCAGCCCTTCAGGACGGCCATGGCCTGCTCGCCGAGACAGCGGATCTTGGCGTGGTCGCTGTTGTGCCGCCGCTTCCAGCGTTTGAGTCGGCGGCCCCGGAACGGCACTGCGGGTGCCGATAAATCATCCGGCAAGGTCACGGCCTTGATCACTGTCTCGGGCCGCACCGCGCCGCTCGTCCCGGTGTTTTCACGCGGACCGCGGACCGCGGACGGCGGCATCATGATCCGTCGTGCTCCTGCGCCTGGCCTACGTCGCCGCGACCCACACCTTGACGCTCCTTCGCCTGCTGCCCATGAGCGACCGCGATAAGGACATCGAGATCCTTGCCCTACGGCACCAAATGCTGGTCCTACAACGCCAGGTCGGCAAGCCCGCGTTCACCAACACCCACTGCCTCCTCCTCGCCGGCCTGCTCCACCGCCTCCCGAGAGACAGGCTGCGACAGCTCCTGCTGCTGGTACAGCCGGACACGATCTTGCGCTGGCACCGCGATCTG
>NZ_JAGMUK010000175.1 GCF_019049245.1 Streptomyces sp. AC555_RSS877
AGGAACCACAACCGGCGCTGCGCGAACGACAACGGCACCCGCTCCGGACGCACCCCCGCCACCAAAGCCGGACGCGCCACACCCCCCTGACCCAACCGACCCGCAAGCCCCGCCGGCGTCGGCACCTCGAACAACGTGCGCAGCCCCACCTCCACACCCAAAACCGCACGCACCCGACTCACCAGACGCGTCGCCAACAGCGAATGCCCACCCAGCGCAAAGAAATCGTCATCCACGCCCACCTGCTCCAGGCCCAGAACCTGCGCGAAGGCCTGGCACAGAATCTCCTCCTGCACCGACGCCGGCACCCGGCCCCCACCCGCCCTGAGCACCGGAGCGGGCAGCGCCTTACGGTCCAGCTTCCCGTTCACCGTCAACGGCAACTCCGGCAGAACCACGAAAGCCGACGGCACCATGTACTCCGGCAACCGCCCCGCCGTGAAATCACGCAGCTCGGAACTCGTAGCGTCACCGACCACGTAGGCGACGAGGCGCTTGTCACCCGGGGTGTCCTCCCGCACCACCACCGCCACCTGCCCGACGCCTGGATGCCCAGCCAGAACGGACTCGGTCTCGCCCGGCTCGATCCGGAAACCACGGATCTTCACCTGCTCATCGGCCCGCCCCGCGAACACCAGACGGCCCTCCGCCGTCCAGCGCGCACGGTCCCCCGTCCGATACATCCGCTCACCCGCACCACCGAACGGACACGCCACAAACCGCTCACCAGTCAGCCCCGGACGGCCTACGTACCCCCGCGCCAACTGCGCGCCCGCTATGTACAACTCACCCGCCGCACCCACCGGCACCGGACACAGCCACTCGTCCAGGACGTAGATACGCGTGTTGACGACCGGCGCCCCCATCGGCACCGCCGGCCCCGACCCGTCTACCGAACCGGTGGTCACCATCACGGTCGCCTCGGTCGGTCCATACGTGTTGATCAGCGACCGATCCCACGACCACGCAGCAGCCTGCGCCACGCTGATGGGCTCCGCGCCCACCACGACCGTGGATAGCTCCGGCAACTCCGCCGGGTCCAGCACTCCCAACAGCGACGGCACCACACTCGTCGCCGTCACACCGATCCGCCGCACCATCTCCACCAGAAGCGACGTGTCGGACCGCTCCACCGCCGACGCCACCACCAACGTGCCGCCCGACGCCAACGTCACCGCCATGTCCAGCACGGACGCGTCAAAGCTGAACGACGCGAACTGGAGCACCCGAACGCCCGGCTCCGCACACAACAGCGGCCCCAGCGCCCCCACCAGGTTCACCAGCCCGCCATGAGTGGCCGCCACACCCTTCGGACGCCCCGTGGAACCCGAGGTATAGATCACATACGCCAGCCCGGCGCCGTCCACTACCACCTCGGGCGCCACGACCGGCGACTCCGCAAGCGCCACCACGACACCCGGATCGTCCAGGTCGACCACCCGCACCCCGGGCACGGACAGAGTGGCCAACGACCCACCACGACCCACCACGACCCCGGCCGCGCTGTCAACCAGCATGAATTCCAGCCGCTCCGCCGGATGCTCGAGGTCCAGCGGCACATACGCCGCCCCCGCCCGCCACACACCCACGACCGCCGCCACCATCTCCACGCCCCGCGGCAGGCACAGACCGACCACCGACTCCGCACCCACGCCAAGAGCCCTCAACAGATGAGCGAGCCGATTCGCCCGGGCATCCAGCTCCCCATACGACAGCTCCACTCCGTCGCACATCACTGCCAACGCATCCGGATCCACGGCCGCCCAGGCCGCGATCCGCTCGGGCACCGAGCCCTCCGACACCTCGGCTGCCGTGTCATTCCAGCGCTCCAGCACCAAGAACCGCTCGCCCGGGCTCAGGATGTCCAGCGCACCCAGCCGAAGATCCGGCGCCTGCACCGCCGCCTCGACGACACGCAACAGCCACTCCGCCAACCGCTCGGCCGTCACTGCGTCGAACACGTCGGCCGCCACGACCAGCCGACCAGTGAGGCCTGCCGGGGCGCCGTCCTCGTCGATGACCTCGGCAACCATGACGTCCAGGTCAAACCGGGTGCTGTGCTCCCCCGACAGCTCCTGGGTGCTGATCCCGTCGACGCCCAGACCTGGCAGATTCAGCACCGCATGCTCGTTGTTCTGCACCGTCAGCATCACCTGGAAGAGCGGGTGCCGCGCCGCGGACCGGGCCGGCGCCAGCTCCTCCACCAGCCGCTCGAACGGCACATCCTGATGCGCATACGCCTGCAGCCC
>NZ_JAGMUK010000176.1:0-515 GCF_019049245.1 Streptomyces sp. AC555_RSS877
CCGATGGCGGTGCGGTTGTCGGGTGGGCTGGACCGGCGGGCGTTGGAGCGCGCGCTGTTGGATGTGCTGGGGCGGCATGAGGTGCTGCGGACGGTGTTTCCGGTGGCGGACGGGGAGCCGTATCAGCAGATCCTGTCGGTGGAGGAGTGCGGGTTCGAGCTGGCCGTCACCGAGGTGAGTGAGGACGAGCTCGGTGGTGCGGTGGCGCAGGCGCAGGCATGTGCCTTCGATCTGGGTGCTGAGATTCCGCTGCGTGCGTGGTTGTTCGGGGTGGGTCCCGATGAGCACGTACTCGTGGTGGTGGTGCATCACATCGCGGGGGACGGTTGGTCGTCCGCTCCTCTCAAGCGTGACCTGCTCTTCGCTTATGGGGCGCGGTGTGAGGGTCGGGTGCCGGTGTGGGATGCGTTGCCGGTTCAGTATGCGGATTATGCGTTGTGGCAGCGGGAGTTGCTGGGTGATGAGGGTGATCCGGCAAGTGTGCTGTCGCGTCAGGTGGAGTACTGGCGTGGTGC
>NZ_JAGMUK010000176.1:525-3694 GCF_019049245.1 Streptomyces sp. AC555_RSS877
GGGCGCGGTGTGAGGGTCGGGTGCCGGTGTGGGATGCGTTGCCGGTGCAGTATGCGGATTATGCGTTGTGGCAGCGGGAGTTGCTGGGTGATGAGGGTGATCCGGCAAGTGTGCTGTCGCGTCAGGTGGAGTACTGGCGTGGTGCGTTGGCGGGGGTGCCGGAGGAGTTGACGCTGCCGACGGGCCGGCCGCGGCCGGCGGTTCGTTCATTCCGGGGATTTCAGGCTGGGCTGGAGGTTCCGGCTGGGGTGCATGCGCGGTTGCGTGAGGTGGCGCGTGAGCGTGGTGTGACGGTGTTCATGGTGCTGCAGGCGGCGCTTGCGGTGACGTTGCACCGGCTGGGTGCGGGGACGGATATTCCGATCGGGTCGGCGATTGCCGGGCGGACGGATGAGGCGCTGGATGATCTGGTCGGCTGTTTCGTGAACACGCTGGTCATTCGGAGTGATCTGTCGGGTGATCCGTCGTTCGCCGAGTTGTTGGAGCGGGTGCGGGAGGCGGGGCTGCGGGCGTTCGAGCATCAGGATGTGCCGTTCGAGCGGCTGGTGGAGGAGTTGGCGCCTGTTCGTTCTACGGCGCGGCATCCGTTGTTCCAGGTGATGCTGACGTTGCAGAACAACGAGCAGGCGGTGCTGGATTTGCCTGGGGTGCGGGCTTCTGGGTTGTCGGGGGTGTCGGCGGAGCGGGTCGGGGTCGCGGCCGTGAAGTTCGACTTGGATGTGATGGCGACTGAGGTGTTCGACGCTGAGGGTGCGCCGGCGGGTGTGCGGGGTGCGGTGACTGCGGCTGCGGATGTGTTTGATGCGGAGGCGGCTGTTCGGATTGGGGGTTGTTGGGTTCGGGTGTTGGAGGCGTTGGTGGGGGATCCGTTGGTGCGGGTGGGTGGGGTGGAGGTTGTTGATCCGGTTGAGCGTGGGCGGGTGTTGGTGGAGTGGAATGACACGGCGGTGTCGGTGGGTGTGGGGACGGTGCCGGGGTTGTTTGCGGCGCAGGTGGCGCGGACTCCGGGTGCGGTGGCGGTGGTGGATGAGGGTGTGTCGGTGTCGTATGCGGAGTTGGATGCGCGGGCGAATCGGCTGGCGCGTTTGTTGATTGCGCGGGGTGTGGGGCCGGAGTCGTGTGTGGGGGTGTGTTTGGAGCGTGGGGTGGATTTGGTGGTGGCGTTGTTGGGTGTGGTGAAGGCGGGGGGTGCGTATGTGCCGTTGGATCCGGGTTATCCGGTGGAGCGGATTGCGTATGTGGTGGGGGATGCGGGGTTGGAGGTGGTGCTGACTTCTTCGGTGTTGGCGGGTGTGGTGCCGGGTGGGGTGTCGCGGGTGGTGCTGGATTCGCCGGTGGTGGTGGGTGAGCTTGCGGGTTTGGATGGGTCTTCGGTGGTGGGGGTGGGGCTGCGTGCGGAGCATCCGGCGTATGTGATTTATACGTCGGGGTCGACGGGTCGGCCTAAGGGTGTGGTGGTGTCGCATGTGGGTGTGGCGAGTCTGGTGGCGGGTCATGTGGGGGATTTGGGTGTGGGGCCGGGGGCGCGGGTGGCGCAGTTTGCTTCGGCGGCGTTTGACACGTTCGGGTGGGAGTGGTTGCCGGCGTTGTTGTCGGGTGCGGCGTTGGTGGTGGTGCCGGGTGAGCGGCGTCTGGGTGGGGTGTTGCCGGAGTTTTTGGCTGGGGCTGGGGTGACGCATGTGACGTTGCCGCCGGCGGTGCTGGCGACGTTGGAGGAGGGGTCGGTTGGTGCGGGGGTGGTGTTGGTGGTGGCGGGTGAGGCGTGTCCGCCGGAGGTGGTGGAGCGTTGGGCGCCGGGGCGGGTGATGTTCAACTCGTATGGTCCGACGGAGACGACGGTTGATGCGACGTTGTGGCGGTGTGTGGCGGGTGGGGCGGTGTCGATCGGGTCGCCGGTGGTCAATACGCGGGTGTTCGTGCTGGATGAGCGGTTGGCGCCGGTGCCGGTGGGTGTTGCGGGTGAGTTGTATGTGGCGGGGGCGGGGTTGGCGCGTGGGTATGTGGGGCGGTCGGGTTTGACGGCGGAGCGGTTTGTGGCTGATCCGTTCGCGGGTGATGGTTCGCGGATGTATCGGACGGGGGACCGGGCGCGGTGGACGGCGGAGGGGCGGTTGCTGTTCGCGGGTCGTAGTGATGAGCAGGTGAAGATCCGTGGTTTCCGGATCGAGCCGGGTGAGGTCGAGTCGGTGTTGGTGGGGCATCCGCGGGTCGGACAGGCCGCGGTGGTGGTGCGGGAGGACACCCCGGGCGACAAACGCCTCATCGCCTACATCGTCCCGGTGCGGGCCGAGGATGCGGTATCCGCCGGCCTGGTCGGCGATGTGCGGGACCTTGCGGCCGGGCGGTTGCCGGAGTACATGGTGCCGTCAGCTGTCGTGGTTCTGCCGGAGTTGCCTCTGACGGTGAACGGCAAGCTCGACCGCAAGGCCCTGCCCGCCCCGGAGTATGCCGGTGGTAGGGGTCGGGCGCCGGTCACCGTGCAGGAGGAGATCCTGTGCCAGGCCTTTGCGCAGGTCCTGGGCGTGGACCAGGTCGGCGTGGACGACGACTTCTTTGCGCTGGGCGGCCACTCCCTCCTGGCGGTGCGCCTGGCGAGTCGGGTGCGTGCGGTTTTGGGTGTGGAGGTGGGGCTGCGCACGTTGTTCGAGGTGCCGACGCCGGCGGGGCTTGCGGGTCGGTTGGGTCAGGGGGGTGTGGCGCGTCCGGCTTTGGTGGCGGGGGTGCGTCCGGAGCGGGTGCCGTTGTCGTTCGCGCAGCGGCGGCTGTGGTTCATCGGCCAGTTGGAGGGCCCGAGCGCGACGTACAACCAGCCGGTGGGCTTGCGGCTGACCGGCCGGCTGGACCGGCGGGCGTTGGAGGCGGCGCTGTTGGATGTGCTGGGGCGGCATGAGGTGCTGCGGACGGTGTTCGCGGTGGCGGACGGGGAGCCGTATCAGCAGATCCTGCCGGTCGAGGAGTGCGGCTTCGACCTGTCTGTTGTCGAGGTGGGTGACGGAGAGCTGGCCGGTGCGGTGGCGCAGGCGCAGGCGTATGCCTTCGATCTGGGTGCTGAGATTCCGCTGCGGGCGAGTCTGTTCGGGGTGGGTCCGGATGAGCATGTGCTCGTGGTGGTGGTGCATCACATTGCGGGTGATGGCTGGTCGATGGGGCCGTTGGCGCGGGACGTCTC
>NZ_JAGMUK010000177.1 GCF_019049245.1 Streptomyces sp. AC555_RSS877
CGACGTCCGCGCTCTGCGCCTGAAGCGTCTGGGCGATCAGCTTCGGCACCGCCGCCGTGGTCTGCGGGTGGTTCGGCTGCTGAAGCATCCTCACGGAGTTGATCTCGTCGCCCTCGAAGGTCACCTCCACCTGCACGGGGCCCTTCTCCGTCGTCACGGTCGGGCCCGCGACGACCTGCGAAGCGGGGGACGAGGGGGCGGCGGGCGAGGCGGACGCCGCTGTCGCGTTCTCGTCGATCGCGGCCTGGAGGGACTCCCGGTAGCCGTCGCTGGTGATGGTCGCGCCGGACACCGTGTCGACGTCCGCGCTCTGCGCCTGAAGCGTCTGGGCGATCAGCTTCGGCACCGCCGCCGTGGTCTGCGGGTGGTTCGGCTGCTGAAGCATCCTCACGGAG
>NZ_JAGMUK010000021.1 GCF_019049245.1 Streptomyces sp. AC555_RSS877
GGACAGCGCCTCGTCCAGTCGACCTGCGTCCACCAGGTGCTTGGCCGCCGTTTCCAGAACAGGGGTGTGGCCTGCGGCGGCGGCGCGCTCGAACCAGGGCAACGCCTCGTCCAGTCGACCAGCACGCCCCAGGTGCTCGGCCGCCCTGTATAAAGCATGGGTGTCGCCTTTGGCGGCGCGCTTGAACCAGGACAGCGCCTCGTCCGGTCGACCTGCGTCCACCAGGTGCTTGGCCGCCGTTTCCAGAACAAGGGTGTGGCCTGCGGCGACGGCGCGCTCGAACCAAGGCAACGCCTCCTCCAGCCGACCTGCATTTACCAAATACTCGGCTGCTGATGCCAGAGCTTGGGTGTCCCCGGCCTCGGCGGCATGTTCGAACCAGAGCAACGCATCCTGCAGTCGACCAGCGCGCGTCAACCAGTTCGCTCCTAGTCCTAGGGATTCAGCCTTGTCGGCATCGGCTGCACTGGCGTACAGGGCAAAGGCGATTCGATGCAGGGAGCGGTTATGCGCTGCCGTGGCGAGGGCCAGACGGTCGGACGTCGGGGCATGGGTGATCAGGGCGTTCCAGAGCGCGGAGTGGGTGGGGGCGGTACGACGGTAACGGCGGCCATGCTGTTCCAGGTAGTCAGCCAGGCGGTAGTGGGGTTGGTCAGAAGCGGGTTGGCCGGGGCGTGGGCGGATGCGGGTTAGGAGTCCGTGTGCGCCGCGTACTGGGTGCGCGTTGTATGCGAGTGCCTGTTCGAGCCAGTCCTCGGACAGATGGTCCCATTGGGCGTCGTCGAGGTATCCCGGGGCTGCGGCCGCGAGGAGTGCCAGAGGGAGGGCGGGGCCGTGGCCGAGTCGGCGAGCGTCCATAGCTGCCTCAACCAGTGCACGTGCGCCGTCCGGTGCGGCGCGGTGACGTTCCAACAGGGCCGGTGCGCCGGCAAGGTACTGGGTAATGGCACCCTTCTCGGCATGGTTGGCAGCGTAGGCCAGACGTGGGTCCTCGTCCGTGCGGCCTGCCAGGGCATGCAGGTCGACGTTACTGAAGTTCGGCGGAACAGGTAGATCGCGGCCTGCCAGCAGTGCACGGGCCTGAGCGCAGGGGTCGTCGCGGGCTCCGGGCTCAGGGAGAGCGGTGAGCGTGCTCCAGTATTCGGGCCACAGGGTGCCCAGGACCAACACGGGCTTGCGGTCGGGGTCGGCAAGCAGGGTGCGCAGTTTCGCCGCGACCCGCTCGCCGAGGTCGGACGTAGTCAGCAGGTAGTTCTGGGACTCATTGAGCCAGACCACCGTATAGGGAGCGAGCTGCTCAATGCCGGCAAGAGCGGCTTCGGCATGGGTGGGATCGTACGGGTGCCAGAGGCGCCACCCGGTGGGCAGTTGGCGCACCGCTTCCCAGCACGCACGTGTCTTACCGGTGGATGATCCGCCTGTCAGCATCACAAGCTGGCTCTCCCCGCGTTTGGCGTTCTCGACGATGACGCGCAGCCTCGCGTCGTGATCCCGCTTGACGTAGACCGGGAGGGCCGGAAGCCTGGGAAGGGCAGTGAGCAGGTCGGCGCTGATGGCGCGGTGGACCTCCAACTCGAACGGATCAGTCACTTCGTGCAGCGGTCTGCCTGGTGGCGGGGCTGCCAGCCGGGCCTCGACCCAGAGGTCGGCGATGCGAGAAGCCGTGTGGTTGCTGTCCCAGCTGGCCCAGCGCGCCAAGACAACGGCGACGGCAACCGCGTCTGCTTGCTCAGCTGGCACGGTCGGGTCACTGATGCACCGCCGGACTGTGTCGCGCCCCGGCGGCCCCAAGCAGGGTCTCGTCCTTTTCGATGGCCGCGGCAATCTGATTCAGGGTCGGCTCACCTGCCGCCGTGTATGCCTCGAAGAGCAGATCCTTCAGCTGTCGCAGCGGACCTGCTCCGACCACAGCTCGCTTCAGCTTCTTCGGGCGCCTGCCCGGACGGCCCACCGTGTCGCCGCTCATCGCACCATCATGACCGGAGGTTGTCCGGCATACGGGGTGAACAGCCTTTATCCCATGACTTGTTGCCTGCTTGTCGCAACTTGGAGCGGATCTTGCAGATGCCCCGATGGTGGATTCCAAGCCGGCCGGCTATCCACCGTCCACCCCACGCATCCGTGGAGGTCTCATGTCCAAGGAGCGCCTGACGCGCCCTGAGCGACTGGCTCTGGCCCGCGCCGTGCTTAGCGGCGCCGTCTCCGGCATCGTCCGAGCCGTCACCAGCTGGCTCCTGCAACAACTGTCGTCATAACTGGACCGGCAATCACGCTGGCCCCGGTGAATCTCCAGTGCGTCTATGGGGTTTATCGGTCTCGGCCCTGCCCACGTACCGCAGGAACGCGGTACGTGGCCGGGACAACCGCTCCAACCGTTCCCTGAACAAGGAGTGGGTGGAGGTCACCAACACCACCCGCCACAGCGTCAACCTGGACGGGTGGACGCTGTCGGACGAGGACGGCCGCACCTACACCTTCGACCACTACCGCCTGGACGGCCGTGCCACGGTGCGCATCCACACCGGCCAGGGCCGTGACACGCGCACGGATCTGTTCCAGGACCGCCGCCACTACGTGTGGGACAACTACTCCGACACCGCCACCCTGCGCAACGACCGCGGCCGCTTCATCGACGACGCCTCCTGGGGCAACGACCGCCACCACAGCGACCGCGGCGGCCGCCACCACGGCGACCGCAGCGGCCGCCACCACTGACCCGCAAGCAAGCATGAGGCAGAGCTGAACAAGCCACCAGCACGCTTACGTGAAGCGAGGCGCGCCCGAGCCTTCAAGGCCTCGGGCGCGCCGACGCAACCGCCGGTGCACTCGCTTTCCCCAGCTCCAGCACTTTGCCAAGTGCGTCGACGTGCGGGTGCCGGGCGGTGGTGATCCTCCTAGGCTGGAGTGAGGCTCGGGGCTACTGCGGAGGTTTGCCATGCCCCGATCCATTTGGTCCGGCGCCATCAGCTTCGGCCTGGTCACGGTGCCGGTCCACGTGCAGTCGGCCACTGAGGACCACTCGATCCGCTTCCACCAGTACCACCTGGAGGACATGGGCCGGGTCCGTACCCGCAAGGTGTGCGAGCTGGAGGACCGGGAGGTTGCCCAGTCGGAGATCGGCAAGGGATACGAACTGACCAGGACCCAGGTCATCCCGATCTCGGACGCGGAGCTGCGGGAGCTGCCGCTGCCGACCGCGAAGGCCATCGAGATCGAGGCGTTCGTGCCGCTCGACAGTATCGATCCCATTCAGATCGGTGAGGGCTACTACCTCGCGCCGGACGGGCAGGTCGCGGCGAAGCCCTACAAGTTGCTGGTGCAGGCGCTGGGCCGGTCGGCGAAGGTGGCCGTGGCGAAGTACGCGTGGTCGGGCCGGGAGAGGCTGGGGCTGCTGCGGGTGCGGGACGACGTGATCGTGCTGCACGCGATGCGCTGGCCGGACGAGATCCGTGACCCTGCCGAGCTGCTGCCGCCGCCGACGGAGGTCTCGGAGGAGGAGATTCAGGGTGCGCTCTCACTGATGGAGTCGATGAGCCGCGAGGACCTGGAGGGGCCGGATTTCGAGGATGCCTATACCGACGCCATGGCGAAGATCATCGAGGCGAAGCGGGAGGACCGTGAGCTCCCCGAGGTGCCGGAGCCCGAGAAGCCGGGCAAGGTCCTCGATCTGATGGCCGCGCTGACGGAGTCCGTGCAGCAGGCCAAGGCCTCCCGCGGTGAGGACGCCGACGTGCACGAGCTGCCGGCGAAGAAGGCCGCGGCCAAGAAGACGACCGCGAAGAAGCAGCCGGCCAAGAAGACCGCCGGGAAGCAGGCGACGGCTAAGAAGACGTCGGGACGGCGGCCGCGCAGCGCCTGACGGGGTCTGTTACGCGGAGGGCTGACATCCGTCGGTCTACGCGCCGGGCTCTTGGCGCACGTCCAGGTAGCAGCGCAGCCGGACGCCGGGCTGCCCCGGATCCCGGGTCGTCCGGTCAGCCGTCGCGGTCGCCCACTGCGCGGCGAGCAGCTCCTGGACGGCGAAGGCGGTCTGGTCGTCGCACGCCGCGATCTCCACCACGGCCAGCCCTGGCTGTCCCACATGCGCCTCGTTGATCGGCCCCATGCACGGGACTACGCGCGGACGCCCGCAAAGGTTCTCCGGTCCCGCCGGCTTCACCCGACCGAGTGGGTCCCTGTCCGTGTGCACCGGGGCCGCTCGCGAGGATGCTGCGCGCCGAATTCTTGGGGCTGGATGGGGCATCGGTGCGCGAGTCCTGACCGGGTACGGGTCCTGCCTGGTGCGCCCGCTGTCACGGCCTGGCTTGTAAAGGAGTGAGGGCTACGGGTGCCGGGGTGTGGTGGCGCAGTGCCTCGGTGATGGCGGTGAGTGGCCGGGGGCGTGTGCGTTCTGCCGGCTGGGCGGGTGTGCTGTGCTGTTTGGCGTGTTTGTGCAGGAGCCGGGCGCGGCCGTCTTCGACGGTCCGGTCCTCGGTGAGGACCTTGCTGAAGGTCGTCATGACGGCGTCCGCGCCGACGGGATGGGGTTCGTGGTGTGGCGATGACTGCAGAAACGCTGATCCGTGGGTGGCTTCGCGCTGGGCGTTGTCCAGGAGCTGGGTGAAGTGGTCGACGTCGCCGCCGAGGACGCGGACGAAGGTCGCAAGGACGTCTTGGTGGGGCAGGACGGTGGTTTCCAGGATGGAGGCGACGGCGGCGGCGCTGAGGAGCCAGCGGCTGGCGACGGCGATGTCGCTGGGTGCGGGGCGTCCGGCGCGCAGGTGCAGGGTGTGCACGGCGGTGCGGAGTTGTTCGGTGGCGGGCATGGGCGGGTCGTCGGGGTCGGGGGTCTCCGGCTCGCGGGTCTTCTGGCTGAGTTTCTCGGATTCCCATACGGTGCGCAGGACTTCGGGGTCGGCGCCGCAGGCGTGGGCGAACCTCCGTGTCAGCTCCCAGGTGGGTACGCGTTCGCCGGACAGGATCCGTGAGAGGTAGGAGGCGGAGCAGCCGATGCGGGAGCTGACTTCCTTGTTGGTGAGCTGGGCGGAGCGGATCAGCATGGACAGGATGGGGGAGAGGCGGTTGTAGGCCGCTCCGGAGGATTCGACGGGGGCGGACTGGTCGGGGACCTCGCCCCGTTCGGTGCCCGCATCGCAGGGGTCTGCTGCGGTGTCGCTGTCGGCTGGGGTGTCCGGGGGGTCGGTGCTGCGTGGGCCGGCGCTGCTGTAGAGGGCGGCGAGCGCGGTGAGCGTGGCTTCGGAGCGGTTGAAGCGGGTGAGGCGGCGCAGGATGTAGCGCTCGGTGTAGCGGTGGCGGGCGGTGTCCTCGCTGATGCGCAGGATGGAGCTGACGGTGGCCCAGGTGACGCGCCGGTAGCGGGCGCGTCCGACGATTCCCGCGGTGAGGCCGTCGAGTTGTTCCTGTAACTGGGCGATTCGCTGCAGGGGTTCCTCTCCGTCGGCGGACGGCAGCAGCCGGGCGAGGTCGCGGGCGCCGTCTTGTATGTCCTTGGCGATTTCGGCGCAGAGATCGTCGCCGGCCGACGGTCCGTGAGCGGCCATGCGAAGGGGCGGGCTGTGACGGGGCGCGGGCCGCAGCGGCTCCGTCGTGGTGGCCGGTGCGGGGGGCGGGGCGTCCGGCGGGGCTGCGTTGCCCTCGTGCAGGCGGCGCCGGTGGGCGGCCTGGCGGCAGGCGTCTGCGCAGTACTTCCGGGGCCGGCCCTTGCCCGGTCCTGCGGTGAGCGCCGAGCCGCAGTACTCACATGTGTCACTCATGGTTCGTCCATCCCGTAACGAAAAGGGTTCAGAGGTGGCTGCACGCTGTTGATACAGCCGAATTTCCCTGGGTTTCGTCACACGCCGTCTTGTGGTGCGGCCCGGTCCCGGTGGCGGCGGGACCGGGCCGCTTCGGGCGGGCGGTGGGAGACCGGTGTGCGGGGTCTGCCACCGCCCAAGGCGGGTCAGTGCCGGTGACGGCGGTGATGCAAGGCCCGGAATGCGGCGCCGGACATCAGACCGCCGAGGGCGTAGACGGCTTCCTGGGAGACCGTTACGTGGATGGGCGGCTCGAAAATGAGCACGTAGCCGATGAACAGGACGCCGATGAACGCGGCTGCCGCGCGCTTGCCAAATCGGTTCACGTAACGAAAGTTTTCGTTACGGCCATTACGCTTGTCACGAGCGAACCGGCCGGAAGGCTGTTTAGCGCGGCGGCGCCGGGGGGTAGATCGCCCCATGGGGCACTCCTTTGTGTTGCCGAAAGCGTGCGGGACTTCGGACGAGGTTTGGTAGACGCAGTACGAAGTCCCGCACGCACCTGAGGGTGAAGCTACCGACACACAGTGCGATAAGCTAATCACCCATATGCCTCACCAGTGGCTATATCTCGGGTCGCCCCAGGACGGCTGACTTTCGTTGCGGTCACAACAGAAATGTCCCCAGCTTCCGTAGCACCGCGTGTCAGCCACGGCTTGTTTCTATCGACGAGCCTTTTCTGTCAATTCCGGTCACGTGACCGTGAGAATTGATCGCTCTGACCGTTCACGCGGCTGCAAACGGAGCACATGCGGTCGGGAAAAGTGGCGATCCGGTCAGCTCACCGGCGTAACACAAGCCGCAGCGTGCAATTGCGAGACAACTTGCAATTGCATGCCACGTGCGGTGTCCTGCCCCCGGCAGCCCTACAGCGCCGCGAAGAGGGAGACGTCGGCGGGGGAGAGGTCGGTGCGGATGCGCACCAGCCGGACGGGGTGGCGCCAGCGGCCGGCGCCGTCGCGGGCGACATCCACGCCGACTTCGGCCACCAGATCGGGCTGCACGAGGATCACCTCCAGCACCTCGCGGCTGCCCCATCCGACGGAGAAGGCCCAGCCGCGCCACGGGTGCGACCCTCGAGGCGGCGTGAGCCGTTCCCCGACGGTCCGTCCGACGGCGGCGGCGAGTGTGACGGTGCGGCCGGCGTACCGAAGGCGCCCGTCGGCGTCATACCTGCCGAGCAGCAGGGAACGCGGTGCTGCCAGGGTGCCGGTGACCGCCCCGACGATCGCCTCGTCCGTGTGGCGCGCCTTGTACTTCAACCAGCCCCTCACCGAGGGCCGATAGACGTCATCGAGCCGCTTGAAGACCACGCCTTCCATGCCGACGGCCGTCCAGGTCAGCCATTGCTCCACGGTGGCTGGGTCGGTGGTCGACGGGCTCAATGCCCACGGGGCGGTGAGCCGGCGGGCGGTGAACACGGACTCGAGAGCGGCGCGGCGGCGCCGGTAGGGCCATCCCGTGGTGTCCGAACCGGACAGGCGCAGCACGTCGAAGGCGACGAAATGCACCGGCCACTCGGCCGCGGCCCGCACCGCGCCGGCGCCGCGGTGCTGCAGGCGCCCCTGCAGCCGTTCGAAAGCGAGGCGGCCTTCCTCCCACACGACCAGTTCACCGTCCAGCGCGGTCGCATCCGGCAACTGCACGACGCCGGCCACGACCTCCGGGAACGCCTGCACCATCTCGGTGCCACGCCGCGAGCGCAACACCACCCGTCCCGCATCGACCAAGAGCAGGGCCCGGTATCCGTCCCACTTCGGCTCCGCCGCCCACCCCGGCCTCAGCTCCGTGCGGGGCGTAGGGGAGGTGAGCATCGGTTCCGGCAGCGTCCACGTCACGCGCCATGCCTTCCCCGCCAGGGGTCCGCCGTCCGGGTGCTGCACCGGTCCTGCCCGTGCCGCGCGTCTGTGCCGGGCGTCGCGGTCAGCCCTGCGGGCGGGTGCTGGTGTAGCGGACGGTCCTGCCCCAGTTCTCCTGGACGGGGGTCATGCACCACTGGCACAGGGGGCTGCCGCCGCTGCCGTATTTGTGGGTGGGGCGCTGGCATCCGGAGCAGGGGCCGACCAGGCTGCCGGGGCAGGCGAAGGTGGAGGGGTCCGGTTCCGTGATCGGGGGAGGAGTGGGAGTGGTGGTCATGAGGTGGTCCTGTTCTGGGTGACCGGTGGGGGTCACTGCGGCTGCAGTTTACGACCAGCTGGCACTGACGTTCGATCGACGCCCCGGGGGGCGGCGCAGTCATCCAGGCCGCCGCCGGTCGGGGCAGCGGGGTGGCTAAGTCGAGGATGTGGAGTTGGGTGTCGGGCTGGCAGTGGGTGCAGGCGCGGAGTCCGGCGGTGAGCAGGCGGCGGGCTTCGTCGCGGTCGACGGGGCGCAGGCGGGTGCCTTTCATGTGGCAGTCGCCGGTGTGGATCTGGACCGGCGGGTGTCCGACGCCGATGTCGAGTTGGACGACCCAGTTCGGTGGCCGGGGACGGCTGCGCCGGCCGTGTTCCTGTTCGGCCTGCCGCTTCCGTACGGCTGCGATCTTCGCGTCGATGCGCTGCAGCCACATGGCGTGCCACACCCGCAGGGCGTGGAGACGTTCCAGGTCGGGCGGCAGGTCATCGAACGTATTTTTGATTCTATGCTCATGATCCACGCCTCACACCTCGCGTGTTCGATTTCTTGTTCGATAGCGTGGGGTGTCAGGAGGTGAGTGTCGTGACGGACGGGACAGCGGCGGGTGGGAGCACGGTGATGCATGTGCGCTGCCCGGACCGGCTGCCGGAGGAGCTCTACCGGCAGGTCCTGGAGCTGCTGGCGGAGCTGTCCCCGGTGGTGCAGGCCCTGCCGCCCACCGCTGCCCTGGTGGAGCTGAAGGGCGCGCTGCGCTATCACGGCACCGATGCCCGCCGCCTGGGCGAGGTGCTGCGGGTACGCACCCTGTCCCGGCTGGGTGTCGATGTCCGGGTCGGCATCGGCCCGTCGATCACCATTGCGGCGACCGCCTCCGGCCAGATCGACGCGCCCGGCGGCGTCCTCGCCGTCGCCCCCGACCAGGTTGCCGACTGGCTGGGGCCGCTGCCGGTCGAGGCGCTGCACGGGATCGGCCCCCGGCAGGCGGCAGTACTGCGCGACTACGGCATCCACTGCGTCGGCCTGCTCGCCGCCCTCCCGGCCGAGACGGTGCAGCGCCTGCTCGGGGGCCGCGCCGGCCGCCAAGCCGCCGACCGGGCCCGCGGCATCGACCCGCGCCCCGTCATCCCCCGCACGCTGCCCGCCGCCGCGACCGTCCGCCGCGCCTTTGACCGGCATGTCCTGGACGGCGCCGACGCCCGCGCCGCCCTGCTCGACCTCGTGGTCCGCCTCGGTCTCCTGCTGCGCCGCCGCGGCCAGGTGGCCCGCGCGCTGACACTGACATTAAAGTTCGCCGGCGGAACCTCGTGGGAGAAGACCCGCCGCCTTCCCGAGCCGTCCGCGCACGACGACGATCTGCGCGCCCTCGCCTACCAGTTGATGGATGCCGCCGGTCTGCAGCGCGGCCGCCTGACCGCCCTCGCCCTGAGGGGCGACGACCTGGTCGACGCCGACCAGGCCGCGGAGCAGATCAGCCTCGACGGCGCCCGCGAGGCCCGGCTGGTGGCCGAGGCGGCCATCGACCGCGTCCGCGACAAGTTCGGCCCCGGCGTCATCGGCCCGGCAACCGTCTTCCGGCGCGCGTCATGACCCAACCCTCTCGTGCTCTTCCTGTGGTGTGGAGGTGAGGCGCGCGCCGATCGTCATACACCCGCTCTCCCGCACGACTGGCCGGAGAGTCACCGTGCACGCCCAGGGCCGGGACGCGATCCTCGGAACCGCCTACAGCGATCACGATCTGGTGGTGTTCCTCGAGGGCGCGGGCATCCAGGATCCCGACAGCATCCTGGACGACGACCGGTGGATCGAGTGGCGCGGCGGCCGCCCGCACCAGTGGAGCGCCGCCTGACTGCCTGTTTCAACCCTGAGGGGCGCATTGGCACGCCCCCACGCTCTGCCCCGCCGGCCGGCGCCGCGCGAGAGGCGCGGGCGCGTAGTGGTAGAGGCAGGCGTGGGTGGTGACCTTGGCGGCCAGGCGTTCGTGCTCGGCATGGAAGGCCGGCGCTGAACGCGTGTCTCACTGGTTTTGCGCGCCGGGCGGGGCCGCCGCGCCGGGGCCGCGGACGGCAAGGGCTGTGTCGCCAGTCGGGTGAGGGCTGTGTTCCGGGGTAGAACGGCTGTCGGCTCCTCCGATTGCAGAGAGCCGGAGCATGCCCCGGTGAAGGGGCTGTTCCCAAGCATGAACGAAGGATCGACCAGTATGGCCAGCGGCACCGTGAAGTGGTTCAACGCCGAAAAGGGCTTCGGCTTCATCGAGCAGGACGGCGGAGGCCCGGACGTCTTCGCGCATTACTCCGAGATCAAGGGCAGCGGATACCGCGAGCTGAACGAGGGCGAGCACGTCACCTTCGACATCGGCCAGGGACAGAAGGGCCCGCAAGCCCAGAACATCATCCGCAGCTGACCGGGCGCAGGGATGCAGAGCAAGGCGGCTGTCCTGTCCAGCAGCCGCCTCGCTCATCCACCCATTGATCTTGGAGCCGAGCTGTGCCCGCCGCTGCTCGAACGCGAGCCGCGTGAGTGTCGTCAACGGGGCGCTCGCCCAAGCGATTCAACACACGTCAATTCAAGGCGGTTGGCCGTCGGGGAGGCGGGACTGCCCGCAGGAGCTCCCACAGCGGGCGTGAGCCCGATGCCCACACCGCCAGCGTCTGGCGGTCCACCACGTGCAGCTGCTGCTGCCTGGCGAACGCGACGGCCGGCGCGGTCACCCGCCCGTTCGTCACGATGACGGCGACGTCCGCCCCGTGGACTTGCCTGGCTGTGCCGTTGAGAACTTGCAGATCCGGGGTGCCCACCGCAGAGCCGCGGGCGCCGTTGCGGCGGTGTTTGCACTGGATCACCCAGTGCCGTCCGAACGGGTCGGTTGCTTTTACGTCGGCGCCCAGGTCGCCGCGTCCGCCGACGCGCTGAGCGTCCTGGCAGCCGTCCCGGCGCATCAGGTCGCGTATCGCGTCCTCGAACCGGGCGTGGTGCAGGGCGTCCAGCTGCTGCAGCCCGTAGCGCAGGGCCTGCGTGCGAACGGCCTCCCACCGGGCCTGCTGCTGCCGGCTGTGGACCCAGCCGATGCCCGCCAGCACCGCGAGCACCCCCGCGATGACGAGCAGCCACCAGTGCGCCAGCAGCCAGTTCACCACCGCCACAATCAGACTGAACAGCACGACCGCCCCGACCGCCAGGCCGGTCAGCTGCGCCTGTGCCTGCTGCTGCCGCCTGCTCCGCCGGCCAGAGCGCCGCCGCGACGGCCGCGTCGAGCGTCGCCGCGTCACCGGGCACCCACCTCACGCACCCACGGAATCGGGTACGACACCGTGGGCTGCGGTCGCGGCGCCTTCATGGCCGGCGCATCGAACGTGATCGGATACTGCACCGTCGACTGCGGCCGCGGGCTGTTCCCGCTCCCGGACGCCACGCCACTGTTGCCGAGCACGACGGCCGCTAAAGCGACCCCGGCTAAGATTCCCATCTCCCGGCGCGCGCCTGGAGCCCACCGAAAATAGCTGCGTACCGGCGTGCCGTCCGCGCGCACGTAGCCTCGGACAATGGGCATCGGATGCCTCCCCCTTGACGATGTGATCCCCGCACAACCGTCCATCGTTGCAGCAGGCACTGACAACGGGTCAGCACATCACCGCTCAGTGTGATCACGCCAGGTGGGAACAGGCCAGGTCGCAGCAGACGCGGGGGCGCTGCCCCTACTGTGACCTGCTGTGGTCGGGCTCATGGTCGGGGTCTGGGGGTGACCATGGTGGGCTCGTGGCCGGGCCTGAGCGCGTGTCATCGCTGAAGCGGTGCGGGGCCTCATGGGTGCCGGGACTGGCTCCAGGCGACTGTCCGGTCCAGGTCGTGGACGGGGTGCCATACGAGTGCGGCGGGGCCGTCCCGGAGCAGGTCGACCAGCGGTGCGGCGAGGACGGTGACGTCGCACAGGAAGCCGGACGACGCCATGTCACGGGCGGCCGCGTGCAGGGCCCTGATGCGAGTGTCGATCCCGGCCGGGCCGGTGCCTCCAGGACGAACAGCACCCGAGGGAAGAGCTGGTAGCGCCGTCGCCACTCCTCCTGCGGCGGCTCCTGGCCAAGGGCCGGCCGGCGCCGGGCGAGAGGCGCGGGCGTGAGAGGCGGGCGTAGGTGGTGATCTTGGCGGCCAGGCGTTCGGGGCCCATGGTGGCCGGTTGACTTCCACTGGCGGCTGCGTGAATCTCAGGATATTGCCGTACGGGTCGATGATCTGCAGTGTCGGCCCTCTGGGACACGATGTGCCCGGTGCCCTGAACGCGCTGGTTTCCGTACTAGCTGGTGGCGCGTCCAGGGACAGGAGGTCACCGTTTTATGGGTGCCACCGGTGCGTCACGGAGCGTGCTGGTCATCATTGGACGCCGCGTCACGCCAGGCCCTACGGACCCGTTGCCATGACCGGAGGACATCAGGCAGCTGCTCCAGGATGCCTCGGACAGCGAACAGGAGAACAGAGACGACACCTGCGCCTGCAAGGAGCGTGAGTACCGCTGAGTCGCTCACCGGTTTCCGACCTTTCTTCATGGTGGTCGAACCGGTGGGAAGGCAGGCTCAGTTCGACCACGCTGTGCGTGGGTAGAACTGACTTCCTGCCGACACCAAGAACTCAGACCCGGGATTAGCCCCCGGGGGCTTCTTGCAGGGTGGTGCATGCAGGCCCAGATGCCTGCGTGGTGAATCCACTCCCCGGCCGCCCGTGTCGGAGGCGGGACCGGTTCTGTGGAAACCTGCCTGGCACCCCAGCACAAAGCCGGGCCGCCCAGGGCGCGGACAGACCGGGCACTGGGCTCGGCCTGAGATTGCCCCGAAGCTAGCACAACTGCCGTGTGCGCAACCTGACTTCGCGCCCCGATTTGACAGCAACGGGTTGCTTCCGTCTTGCTGTGGGCACAAGCGCCCCGGTCTCGTAAAGCGGCGGACCTCCTCGGTGATCAGGAGCCGCAGGACTCGGCGGGGTTCCAGCGTTGCGCGCGGGCGGTGGCCAGCACGTCGGGGGCGGCTTTGCGTATGTAGGGCAGGCGCACGCGGCGCATCAGCCTGTCGAGTTCCTCGGGCAGAAGGCCCCTCCGCCGCCTGGATCCGCCTGGTCATCACCGACTTCCCCGAGCTCATCCACAGCGACGCGACCTCCCCCGACTTCGACAGATCACCCGCGGCCAGGGCACCGCGCCCCGTGCCACGCAGAAATGCCAGTAGCCGGAAACCGCCCTGACGCCCGGCCATCCCCCAGCGCTTACGCCGCGGTGCCCCGCCCCTGGCCGGCCTCGCCCGGGTCTCCCATCGGCCGGGTCAACCCATCGTCTTCCTTGACCCGCCGGCCGGGCTCCGTCTCGTCCAGCTCCCAGTAGTGCCGGCACTCGTCGCACCGGTACTCGGGAACCTGTACGCCGATCAGCACAGCTCCCTCCGGGCAGGCATTGCCGTCACCGCGCCCCAAACACTCCAGCTCCCCGGTATCCCCCATGCGTTCGACCGTGCGCCGATTCCGCGGAAGCCGGGGAGGGCGCCGGCGGGGGCGCACGGGCGCTCAACCCTGGTGCAACGCCCCACCATCCCCCAGCAGCCCCACACGCGGCCCGCCGACTGCGATCACTACGCCGTCGTTGTGCACAATCGGGCTGCCTGCCGCATTGCGCAGAAAGACAGGGCGGGGGACAGCGGCGTTGCGCAACCTGCGCCATCCGGTTGCGCACACCCTTCGCGGGACCGGATGGCGCCCTGTCCACCCCAACCCGTGCACCGGCTGCGCAGCCGGTGCACGGCACTGCGCAGCGGATGCGCAACGCTGTGACCTGCATGGTTGGGCTCATGGTCGGGGGTGGTGGGGGACGTGGTCCGGCCTATGGTCGGGCCTTTGGTCGGGATGCGCGCCACTGGTGCCACCGTTCTGCGCCATGGCCCGTGAGGGGTGGTGGCGCATGGGATGACCGCAGCTTGCGCAGAGCTATGGCCTGCTGTGGTTGCTCCAGGAGTGCGGTCGCGCGGGACGTTGCCGTGGGCTTTGCGCAGGCGGGTGCGCAGTGGTGACGGGGACCGGGGACTCCATCCAGCTGACTCTCTGGTCGGGGTCCTGTACGGGTCGCCATACGGGCGCTGACGGCCCGTTGTGGAGCAGGTCGACCAACGGGGCCGCGAGGACGGGGACGGTGTGCCGGAAGCCGGACGGCGCTAGATCCCGGGCGGCCGTGTGCAGGGCCCTGATGCGGGTCTCGGTCCCGGCCGGGCCGGTGCCGTCCAGGACGAACAGCACCCTGGGGAAGAGTGGGTAGTGCCGCCGCCATTCCTCCTGCGGCTGCTCCTGGCCGAGGGCCTGCCGGCGCCGCCCGGGTGGAGCCGCAGGGACGTAGTCGTGGAGGCGGGCGTAAGCGGTGACCTTGGCGGCGAGGCGTTCGGGACCCATGGTGGCCCTGTCGACTTCCACGAACGCCCGCAGCATCGACCAGCCGTCACCGCTGCCGCTGCGGTAGTACAGGAGCGCGTCGGGGATGACCGCCTCACCGCCTCCGAGGGGGTGGTAGACCTCGCAGATCCAGTCCAGCGGCCGGCACAACTCGCCGCGGCGGCGCGCGTCCTGGAGGAATGCGAGCGCGGTCTCGGTCACCGTCAGCTGGTGCCCGGCCCGCAGTCGCACGGCGGTCGGGTCGGATGCCGTCTTCGGCGGCCGCCGCTCCCGCAGCTCCGGCCACTCGCAGGCGACCTGCACGCCGTACGGGGTGGGGAACCAGACTCGGGTCCGTCCGGCTCGCGGCAGGGTGATCCGGTCGACCAGACCCTCACTGCGCAGTTTCGCCAGCCGGCGCCTCGTCTGCTCGATCCGCACCCCCGGCGCGATCACCAGGTGCATCTGTTCAGTGGTGGCCATCCGGTACTGCACCAGCACCGCCAGGGCCAGCCGGTCTCCGCCACCCGCGTCCATATCGGTCGTCACGGCCGCTCCCGCCTCGTACGGTGCGGCGCCGCCTTGTCCGGCGCCGCGCGTACCACGAAGCGCAGCAGCCGCCCCCGACCAGAGGACCGACCACGAAGGCCCGACCACGGTCACGGTACGACAACACCGCCCCCGACCAGGCTCACAACCCCGCCGACATCCCCTCCGACAGCCGCCCGTTCGTTCTCGGGCCCGGTCCGCATACGCGCAGGTCACCACGCCATTCCGGCCGTGGTCGCCAGCCCGACATCCCCTCTACGCCACCCACGCCCGCCACGAACACCAGAAGGAAGGAAGGGAGGTGGGGCGGGAGCGTGGGCGGCGGGCGAGGGGATCGAGGCGCCCCTCTGCCCTCTCGCGCGCGACGGCGGGGCCGCGCGCGTCGCCCTGGTCCAGGCGCCACTCGATCGGCGCAGCATGGCGGCCGTAGGGCGGGGCACTGGCACGGTTGGCCCCAGAGCGTGTTCTTCCCGCTGCGCTGCGGGCTGCGCGGGGCGGGTGCCGCAGTCATCCCCGAGTCGGCTGCGGCACCACCCTGGCTGCCCTTCCGCGCCTGTATGACCCGTGAGGTGTGAGCGTGGACACGGGGGCCACCCGGCAGAACTGGGGTTGGGCCTACAGCCCTTGGGTGTTCTGTGCCAGTCGAGGCTGGCGCAGAACCACCTCACTTCACGCCGATCGACAGGAGCGCAGTTGCACGCAACCGCCCTGCGCCAGAGTCGGAGCCATCGAGAGGTGCCGACCGGGAAGTCAGGCGCTGTCGTCTGCGCGGGGAGCGAGAAGGGGTACGACGTCGGCGTCCGAGTGAACGCGTTGGGCGTACGCGATGCTATGTGTCTGGTCGGAGGCGTAGTCCAGCCGTTCCCGCTGTTTGCGTAGGCGCTCCTCGCAGGCGTCGATGATTGCGCCCCAGGTGATGATGCGGATGGTCACCCGGTCGTCGTTTTTCACGTAGCCGTTGGGGTGCTGCCACTGCACCACGTCGTGGATGGAGTTGCCGACCAGCCAGAACTCCCAACGAGTTTGATCATCGTGGCGATAGCGCTCGTCGGTGGTGACGGCGTAGGCGTAGCTGTTGATCTGTGCGACTTCTGCCTCGGACAGCACGGTGCGGGGTCGTTTGAGTTCGACGACCAGGTGCTGCTTCGTGCGGCCGGCACCGGACACGCAGGAGAGCAAGAGATCGAGTCGGCCGCTCGTTCCGTTCTGAAGCTGGATTTTTTGCTGGGGCACGGTCCTGCCATCCAGGCGTGGCAAGTGCCGGTTGAGCGCCTTCGTCAGCCCGATCTCGGACACGGCGTGGCCGTACTCGTCTCCGAAGATCCACAGCTCTTTTTCCAGCATGCGGTGCAGCTGGTCCTTCTCCCGCATCGTGTAGCGGGATTCGAACTCGAACAGCAGTGTGCGCAACGTGCTGAGGGCGTCGATCCGGTCGATCGTCTCAGCGTTCGCAGCGATCAGGTTCGCCATCGGGGTGCGATCAACGAGATCCTCCAGCCGCTCCTTCTGCGGCCCCGACAGCGCGAAGAGCTCATCGAGGACCTTCGCCATCGCGGTGGGCTGACGCCGCAGGGCTTCGCGCAGCAGCACCATCTGCGTACGGAGTGCTGACTTCGGTCCTTTCAGTTGGCGGCTGACGAGACTGGCCACCTCGTTGAACGTGTCCCGCTCAGCTACCTCTACCGGACCGCTTGGCTGTCCGCTGTAGGGATACACGCCCTCCTCGATCCACTGCTGAACCAGCTTCTTAGTTCGCTCCCGCTCCTGTTCGCGGAAGTAGGAGCGCAGCCGATTCCGCGCGGCCTTCACGGTGCTGCCGAGCAGGGAGTCCGGGTGCTCGAACTCTCCCTCAAGCGCGTCGTGGTCGGTGAGGTTCGCGAACTTGCTCCACAGCACGTAGGCAGTGAAGTCGAAGTCAGGTGCCTGGATCTGGGCAAGCAACGTCACACGGTGCACGCCGATGTCGTCGCAGATGAGCAGCTCCCGCCGCGGGGGCTTTGTCTTCCACTCAACGATGCGCAGGAGTGGTCCCGGACCTCCAGTGTCGATCCCGATGTCCAGCTCTTCCTCGAAGGGCTGCCCCTGTATCGCTTCGCTGGGATCTAGAGCGGTACCGCACCACCACACAGTCGCGGTGGGGTACTTGCTCAGATACATCGCCAGCCGACTGGTCAGCTCTTCCCGGGCTTGCTCGGCAGTGAGACGCAGCTTCCGCTGAGCTTCCCCGGTGACCCGCACGATGGTGCCGGGCTCTTGCGACGACCTTGGCGTGCGTTCGTTGACCTCGAACTCGCTGTCCCCGTCCTGGAAGCGAATGACGACCTCGGTCATGCCCCCAGGTCCCTCCGACACGGACGTCCAGGAGGCGTTTGAACCGAGAGCGAGGACGCGGAAGCGTCCGTAGCCATGGCGACCATGCAACTGCCGGCCGCTCTCGGTGCCCGGTGCGGTCCGCTTCCAGGATCCGCCCATTCCCTTGAAGGCGGATTCCACGGTCGCCGATGGAATGCCGTGCCCGTTGTCCCTGACGACCACCGCTTGGACACCGCCGAAGTCATCAAGTTCTAACTCGACATAGACCTCGGTGGCATCGGCGTCCAGGCTGTTCCAGACCAACTCCTCCACGGCTCCCAGCGGGTCCGTGCGACGGGCCACCTTCTCGATGAAGTCGGGGCGCACTTCCACAGGGATCCGCATACGTGAAGCATGCCACCCACTACAGCCAGTCATCTACCAGGCAACCTTGTCAAAGTGCGGCAAGTAGCATCGTATTGCCGAACCTTTCTCCCCGAAACGCCCATGCCTGCAGGCTGGCTGCCAGCCCCTCTCGACTACCGCACGCGGTCTGTCTGACCCCGTCAGCCAGGGCTCACCTGCCTACGGCCGCCAAGACGGCAAGGCACAAGGTGAGGGCTGCAGCGAAGGCGACAGCACTGCGGGAGAGGGCCGCCGGAATGGCAACTCCCTCCCAGCGGGCCAGGCCGAAGGCGATCACCGCGGCAACGATGGCGAACAACACGGCCACCGCCAGGACGAGAAGCAAGAACGCTGTGGAGCCGTAGTTCACGAGTGCACCGCCTTGATGATGTTGTGGCTGGGAGGGATTACGACGAACCCGAGTAAAACCCGCTGGTGAGCCGGTTGAATGTTCTCCGGCGACAACAGGGGGTTGTCCGGCGAACAACTGAGCGGGAGCGCGCGTGGGCGGCAAGGGGAAGCGACCGGGTCGGCCGTGGGCATTACCGCGAGGATCGTGTGCTGAGATCAATCAGTTGGTTGAGCTCGTGCGGTCCTGGCTGGATGAGGCCGCAGTATCGGTGAGGCAGCTCCACCAGCTACTCATGCCGGACCACTTCGTGGCCGGGGCCGTGCCCGAGCTGCGCCGGCTGCGCGACCTTTTGACCGGTGAGGCGCTCGCGTGGGACCTGGTCGAAGCCGTGGCTGACGTCTGCTTCCCCGACGAACCAGTTGACTGCACCAAGCAGCGTCTGCAGACGGCGCGAGAGTTATGGGACCAAGCCCAGGCCAGCCCGACACCGCTCGCGGAAAGTACACAGGAGCTGGCACTCACCCACGAATTGCTGGCGGCCAAGGACCGCACTATCGAGGTCTACCAGGAACTGCAGGTCGTCCGGCATGCCTACGAGGCCAGCGAGCGCAGCCGGAACCAGTCCCTGCAGATCGCCACGCTTCTGTTCGCCATGCTCGGCCAGTCTCAGGCGAAGGTGGTGGAACTGAAGCGGCGAGTCGATGCGCTGCAGACGCTGCCACCCAACGATCCCGAGGTGTACACAACCCTGGAGCTTCGCCTATCCCGCGCGCAGCGGCAGCAGACAGACCTGCGCCAGCAACTGGCTCGCGCCGAGCAGGAGCGGGACACCGCCCAGCAGGTCGCCGACCATGCGGCCCGCCGCATTCAGGGTCTGGAAGCCGAACTCGCTGTGCTGCATGAATGGATGGGAGACGACGAGCACGACATTTCCCAGCATCTGACCCCGCAGGTTCCTCAGTCCGGAATGCATGCGATCTCCGACGATGACGCGGCTCTCGACGACGTAGACCTTGCCCTGGAGAAGGCGCGTGCAGTGCTTGATGAGGAGCACGATGCCGTTCAGCAGGCCGCCCACGACATGGGCTACCGGACACCGTCGGCCTCTGCTTCTGATGACGCTCCTGCGACGAAAATCTTGCCTGGGCAGGTGCAGCGCGTACCCGAGTCACAGTTTCCTCGGGCAACGGAGGCAACGTCGGGGTTGTCCCGGACAACCCCGGACAACGGGCCGACCAGCTCTACGGGCCTTTCTCCTGTCACTGAAGCACCGCGATTGTCTGCTGATCGCTTGCGTTACCTAGGTGCGGCGACCCGGCGGATTGCCCGAAGCATGGACCTCGACGAGGTCATGCTGGGGTTGTGCCGGACCACCGTGCCGACGTTCGCTGACACAGTCCTCGTTTATCTGCGCGACCCGCTGCCGGTCGGCGACGAGCGGCCCACCGGGCCTCTGGTGCTGCGGTTGCGCCGTACCGAACCGGCCGAAAAGCCGGTGTTCGCTGAGGCGGTGTGTGAGGTGCGGCCTGGCGGCGCCCTCGCTGAAGTACTGCGCGGGGTACGGCCTGTCTTCGCGGACACCCCGGCGGCCCAGGCCGCTCTGCCCGAGCTGCTTGGTGGCAGCGGTGTCTCCTGTGTCCCCGACGGGCAGCGAGGGATCCTCGCGCCGCTGCGCGGGCAGCGCCGGGTGATCGGGGCTGCGTTGTTCCTGCGTCTGCCGGACCGGATGGCCTTCGAACCCGACGACCTGTTGGTGGCGGCGCAGCTCGCCACGCACAGCGCGCTCGGCGTCGACAGGACGGTGCTGTACGGGCGGGAGGCGTACATCGCCGACGAGTTGCAGCGCACGATGCTGCCGGAGACGCTGCCGCGGCTCACGGGTGTGCGGCTGGCGTCCCGCTATCTGCCGGCGGCCGAGACCGCGCGGGTGGGCGGCGACTGGTACGACGCGATCCCGCTGCCCGGCAGCCGGGTCGCCCTCGTCGTCGGGGATGTGATGGGCCACTCCATGACGTCGGCGGCACTCATGGGTCAGCTGCGCACCACCATGCAGACCCTGGCCGGGCTCGACATGCCGCCGCAGGAGGTGCTGCACCACCTCGACGAGCAGGCGCAGCGGCTAGGCACGGACCGCATGGCGACCTGCCAGTACGCCGTCTACGACCCGGTCTCGCACCGGATCACCATCGCCAACGCGGGCCATCCCCCGCCGGTCCTGCTGCACCTGGGCGGTCGTGCCGAGGTGCTGCGGGTGCAGCCGGGCGCGCCGATCGGTGTCGGTGGCGTCGACTTCGAGGCCGTCGAGCTGGACGCTCCGGCCGGAGCGACGCTGCTCCTGTACACGGACGGCCTGGTCGAGTCGCGTCTGCGGGACGTGTGGACCGGGATAGAGCAGCTGCGCAAGAAACTCGCGGCGACCGCGCAGCTCACGGGACCGGATCATCCGCCGCCGCTGGAAGCGCTGTGTGACGAGGTCCTGGACATGCTCGGCCCGGGTGACCGGGACGACGACATCGCCCTGCTCGCCGCCCGTTTCGACGGGATCGCGCCGAGTGACGTGGCGTACTGGTTGCTGGAGCCGGAGGACGCGGCACCGGGCCGGGCCCGGCGGCTGGTCCGGCGGGCGCTGGAGCGCTGGGGGCTGGAGGAGCTAAGCGACTCCGTCGAGCTGCTGGTCAGCGAAGTCGTGACCAATGCTGTGCGGTACGCGGCCCGGCCCGTCACTCTCCGGCTGCTGCGCACGGAGGTACTGCGCTGCGAGGTCGGGGACGATGTACCTCAGCTCCCGCGGGTCAGGCAGGCACGGCCAATTGAGGAGGCCGGGCGCGGGCTCTATGTAGTCAACCAGCTGTCTCGGCGGTGGGGCGCGACCCGCCTGAGCACCGGCAAGGTGGTCTGGTTCGAACTCAACATCAATCCGTCGAGCACTTTGAATAGATCTGTAGCTCGATAGACGGCACGGAAACCGTGCGGCCGCGCGAGGGGCAGCCCCCACAGTTTCCGGGGGCTGCCCCTCGTAGTAGCAGTATTCCGAGATCTGCACCCACGCCCGCAAGCAGGCCGCCATAATGAGCCGGACCGACCCAGAGACCAGGGAGTGGAATGAGCGGCGACCACTTGATCACTGATGACGAGACCCGCCAAATCGCGGAAGGCTTCCTGGAAGCCTCTCCCTGGCTTGGCGATGTGACATGGCAGCGCATCATCGTTGGGCCCGCCGCGTCACTGCTCGTCGAGCTGCGGGAGATGTCATCCGGCGAGGACGACGAACTTCCTGCCGGAAACAGGTGGTCCTGGAAGGTGAATTTCTCCGACCCGAGCGGAGAGAGGACTCATCTGACTCATGAGAAAGTCCTAAAAGGACTCAATGAAATCGTTTATGGCGACCACGAGGGCGCGAAAGGATGGGGATTCCTGAAAGTTCAGCAATGGTATGTGGAGCCTACTCAAGAGCGTCAGAGGCTGACTCTTTCGACCGGAGATAAATCCTCGATCTGCCAATACGGCCTATATGGGAAAACCGTATTTCCTACTGGGAAAGAATCATCGCTCGGGGGAGATAAGTTGGACTTCTTTAAAGAACAGCGCTCCGCCATCACGTCAGAGACGGACAGCGAATGAGTTGACACCAAGGTCGGGGTGGTGTGGTCTGGTTCCAGAGTTGATCCGGGCTCCAGTTTGAAGCATGGGTGTGGTCTGGTTTCGCCAAAGCTACATACAGCCTCACCTGATGCAGGGTCACCGCCGCAGCCACCCTCCCCTTCTCGCCGCCCGGGCCGCAGGCCCGTTGGCGGGCCCCGCGCAGCGGGGCCCGGCCTCCATGGCGCGCAGCGCCATGGAGGTGGCTGGAG
>NZ_JAGMUK010000178.1 GCF_019049245.1 Streptomyces sp. AC555_RSS877
CGACGCCGGCCGGTCTGGCCGCGGTCGCGGCTCCGGAGGCGGTGGTGGTGCCGCCCAGTCTGATTCCGGAGGGTGCTGAGCGGATTTCTCCGGAGATGTTGCCGCTGGTGGAGTTGTCGGTTGCGGAGGTTGAGCGGGTCGTTGCGGCTGTCGAGGGTGGCGCGGCGAACATCGCGGATGTCTATCCGTTGGCGCCTTTGCAGGAGGGCATCTTTTTCCATCACCTGCTGGAGGCGGATGGTGGGGTGGATGCGTATGTGATGCCGCGGGTGATGGCGTTTGATTCGCGGGAGCGGCTGGATGCGTTCCTGGGGGCGTTGCAGCAGGTCGTGGATCGGCATGACATCTATCGCACGGCTTTCGTGTGGGAGGGATTGAGTGAGCCGGTCCAGGTCGTGGTCCGCCGGGCCGTCCTGCC
>NZ_JAGMUK010000179.1:0-3827 GCF_019049245.1 Streptomyces sp. AC555_RSS877
ACGCGCCGGTTCCAACAGGCGGTGGACACCGGTGACCTTCCGCCTTCCACAGATCCTCATCTTCTCGCGCTCTACCTGAGAACAGTCGCCAATGGGATTGCCGTCCAGGCCGCGAGTGGTAGTTCCCGCCCTGAGCTGCTGCAAGTCGCGAACCTCGCGTTGGGCAGCTGGCCAAAGCCGCAGTCAGCTGGTTAGCCCGGGACCTGATGTCGACGCGGCAGACGTGCGGGGAGAAGTCAGCCCGCCGGAACCTGTACGAGGAGGCCATCCGCCAGCCGGCCCTCGAAGCGACGCCCTGCGCAGCGGCGGCACCGTTCTTCCGCTGCCCACCCGCAGCACGCCCGCGCCGTCCTGAGTCCGACACCGGCCCCGGAGGCGTCTGGCGTGCGAAGGGACGCTGGGCGTGGCGCGCAGCCAACTACCGATGATCAACTGTTCATCAAGCCGTGCGTGCCGACGGCATCACCGCTCCCGCCCTTGTCGCGTCGGTGCCCCATATGGCCAGCAGTCGTAGTGCATCCGCCGACGGGGAACCGGGTTCGGCGTAGTACGCCGCCAGCGTCTGTTCGTGGTCGTTGGCCCTGTGGAATACCTCGAGGCGGAGATCGAGTTCGCCTACGAGCTGGTGGTGCAGGCGCTGGATGCCGTGGCACACCATCGGCCGGGTGCAGTGCGTGCGTTGCTCAGTACCGGTCTCCTCGAGGCGCCAGGAGAAGCACCTGCCGGTGACGGTCATCGGGAACTCGTCGACGACCAGAACGTGGCGCGGGATCTTGCAGTACGCGAGTTTCCCGGTGGCGTAGGCGCGGAGAGTCCCGGCCGTCACCTCACCGGCGCCAGCTTGCCCCAGGCGCAGAGTTCTTCGCGCACCCTTGTGCACAGGCGGTCAGTGACCAGTACGTGTAAGCGGGGACGTCGGAGCCGGTGGCGAATCGCCTTGCCGGGGCGCGGGTTACTGCCGCTCGGCGCACGCGCGTCGGGCGGCCGGCCTCGCCGGCTCGGCCGTGACCTGGTCGACGCGGCGCCCTGGGTGTCGTTCGACGGGATCGAAGCCGGCCGCAACCCGGACACCTGGCTGCGGTGGGTCCGGTTCGTCGCGGCCACGGAGGGGTGCCGGAGCGTCAGGCGCACTCGGCGTTCACGTAGGGCTCCACGCGGCCGACGCTCTCCTTGAGGACGAGGTCGAGCAGTCCGGGGAACCGCTGGTCCAGATCTTCCTTGCGCAGCGTGTTGAAACGGCGGGTGCCGACATCGTGCTGCCGGATGAGACCCGCCTCGCGCAGGACGCGGAAGTGGCGGGTGAGTACGGACGCGGTGACGTCCTGCGTGAAGCCGCTGCAGGCCAGACCGGGGGAGACGGAGAGGGTGACGACGATGGTGAGCCGGGTCTCGTCGGTCAGCGCGCTCATGATCTTGAAGAGGTCGAGGTCGTCCGTGTCGGGGTGGACGAGGGGTGACGAGGTGCGACTGGCCATGAGGAAAGAATAACCCCTGCCCCATGTTCGCGTTAGCGCGTACATGGGCTACAGTGAAGGCACGGATTGACCCTTCATCCGTCATCCACCCGGTTGCCCATCACCGGTACCACGGCATGCCGCGAACGCCTTTGACGGTGCGGCCTGCATCAAGAACGGAGCACACCCCATGACCACAACACAGGCAACCGAGCCGAGGACGCACCGGACCGAAACGGCCGCGGAGGTGGTCGGCCGCCTTCGTGCGACGTTCAACACCGGCGTCACCCGCCCACTGGACTGGCGCGTCAGTCAACTGCAGCGGCTGCGGGCACTGCTGGTCGAGAACGAGCAGGAACTGATCGAAGCCCTCTGGAAGGACCTGAGGAAGAACCCCGCCGAGGCGAAGACGCAGGAGATCGACTTCACCGTCGCCGACATCGACGAGACGCTGGCGAACCTCGAGAACTGGCTTCAGCCCCGCCCGGTGGAGGTTCCCGCCCACTTCGGTCCCACGACAACGGCATACACCACGTACGACCCGCTCGGGGTCGTCCTGGTGATCGCTCCGTGGAATTTCCCGCTGCACCTTCTCATCGACCCCATCATCGGCGCGCTGGCCGCCGGGAACACCGTGGTGGCCAAGCCGAGCGAGATGTCGGTGCACACCTCGGCAGTGGCGTCACGCCTCCTGCGTGAGTACTTCGACGCCGATGTGCTCACCGTCGTCGAGGGGGGCGCCGAGGAGACCACGGCCCTGCTGGCGCAGCGTTTCGACCACATCTTCTACACCGGCAACGGCACGGTCGGCCGGATCGTCATGGCCGCAGCCGCCAAGAACCTCACCCCCGTCACGCTCGAACTCGGGGGCAAGTCACCGGTCTTCGTGGCACCTGACGCCGACGTGGACGAGACCGCCAAGCGGCTGGTCGGCGCCAAGTTCGGCAACGCGGGCCAGCAGTGCATAGCCCCGGACTATGTTCTGGCTGATCCTGCCACCGCCGCCGCACTGGTCCCCGCCCTGCGTGCGGCGGTCGAAGCCCAGTTCGGCACCACCCCGCAGACCACGGCCGACTTCGGCCGGATCATCAACGAGCGGCACTTCGACCGGCTCACCCGTCTGCTGGACTCCGGCCGGGCGGCGGTGGGGGGCCGGCACGACCGCGACGACCTGTTCATCGCACCGACCGTGCTCACCGATGTCGACCCCGCATCGCCGGTCATGCAGGAGGAGATCTTCGGTCCGATCCTCCCCGTCGTCGAAGTCGAAGACCTCGATGCCGCCATCGCCTTCATCAACGAACGCGACAAGCCCCTCGCCCTCTACGCCTTCACCACGTCCGAGGCCACCAAGTCGCGCCTGGTGAACGAGACGTCCTCCGGCGGCGTCGCCTGGGGCCAGCCGGTGATGCAACTGCTCATGCCCGGCCTGCCCTTCGGCGGCGTCGGCGAAAGCGGCATGGGCCGCTACCACGGTCGGTACTCCCTCGAGACGTTCAGCCACCTCAAGGCCGTCGCGGACGTACCGCTCAGCTAGCCTCGCGCTTTCCTGAAGCAGGCTGTCCGATGGGCGATCGGCCGGCGGAAATGCCTCAGGCCGGTGAGAATGAGGAGCACTGAGATCGCTGTTCCCGCCACCGCCGCAAGCGCGTTCCAGGTGAAGCCGTGTATCGGTCCTCTTCGCGGGGGCGCGTCGAGGGAGTCGGTCGCGGCGCGGCCTGCAGACACCGATCCGTACCGACGCCGGCGGCGGCACTTATGACTTCGTCGCCTGGCTGGCTGGCTGGCTGCTGATCGTGCGCAGGGAGCGAACGCCCTTACTCCGGCGGGCAGTTGCGCTTGAACGGCGTCGACGCCGACGGCATGCGGTTCTCACTGCGTGCGCCGCCAACACCACGCACACCCCGATCGCGGTCATGGAACCGCGTCACCGTCAGCGGGCCCGCGCCTGCCTGAGGACCGCATCCGCGCCTCCGCCGGGACAGCGTGGACCCCCTGCGTCGCAGACCTTCCTCCCGTTTTCCTCCGTATTGCAGAAAGAAAGAAACCCATGACTGTCAACATTTCAGAAGTTTCGCCCGTTCCATCACTTTTCTCCCCCGTCTCTCTCGGGAAGATCGAGCTCGCCAACCGCATCGTCATGGCACCGATGACCCGGGTCCGGGCCGGTTCCTCCGGCATTCCCGGGGATCTGATGGTCGAGTACTACCGGCAGCGGGCGAGCGTCGGGCTGATCATCGCCGAGGGCACCTACCCCGACCACGCGTCGCAGGGCTATGTCGGTGAGCCGGGCATCGCCACCGACGAGCAGGCGGCCGGCTGGCAGCGGGTGTTCGAGGCGGTGCACGCCGAGGGCGGCCGCATCGTCCTGCA
>NZ_JAGMUK010000179.1:3837-12915 GCF_019049245.1 Streptomyces sp. AC555_RSS877
TGGCCGCCGCCTCCTCGCCCCCAGCGCGATCGCCCGGACCGGCGAGACGTTCACCGAGAAGGGCGAGCAGCCCTACCCCGTACCGGAAGCGATGACCACCGCAGAGATCCGTGCAGCCCTGGAGGACTTCGTCACCGCCGCCCGCCGGGCCATCGAGGCGGGAGCGGACGGCGTGGAAATCCACGGCGCCAACGGCTACCTGCTCCACCAGTTCCTCTCCCCGGCGGCCAACCAGCGCACCGATGAATACGGCGGCTCGCCGCACAACCGCGCCCGCTTCGTCGTCGACGTCGTCACGGCCATCGCCCAGGCCGTCGGTGCCGAGCGGGTCGGGCTGCGGATCTCGCCGGAGGTCGACTTCGGGGATGTCTTCGAGACCGACCGGGACGACGTCCTGGCCACCTACGGCACCCTGCTCGACCAACTGCGCCCGCTGGGCCTGGCCTACCTCTCCGTACTGCACATCGAGCCGGGCGGCGACCTTGTACAGGAGCTGCGGCGGCGCTTCGACGGCAAGCTGATCGTCAACAACGGCCCCCTCGGCGGGGGGCAGACCACCCGCGAGCGGGCGCTCCAGCAGATCGTGGCCGACCACGCCGACGCCGTGGCCGTGGGCCGGGCCCTCATCGCCAACCCCGACCTGGTCGAGCGCTGGCAAGGTGGCCACCCGCAGAACGAGCCGCGGCCGGAACTGTTCTACGGGCCGGGCGCGGAAGGCTACACCGACTACCCCTTCCTCGAAGCGGTTTGAGGCCCACGGTCACGCCTGTCCATGCGGCAGCCCCACTCACCCATGGACAGGCGCCCGACCGGCGACACTGTGGCCGCCCCTTTGAGCCCGCGGTCACACCGGCGATCACCGGCTCGAGGACCGTCGGGTCCGTCAGGGCGGTCACGGTCCGCAGGTTCCTGGTCAGCAGCCTGCGTTCGGTGACCTCGTCGAGCACATCGCTCTCGTGCGTGCCCACCGCGGCGGCCTTCGGCCACAGCTGACGCCAGCCGCGGCTGTGGCTGGGGGTGTGACCTGGTAGCACCGTCGGTCACGGATCAAGGCCCACAGGACGTTGACGCGGCGGCGGCGAGCGCGAGGAGAGCCTGGACGTGGCGTTTGCCCTCGGCGCGCTTGCGATCGTAAAACTTTCGCGAGTTGGGGTCGCGTTGAACGCTGACCAGCGCGGAGATGTAGAAGACGCGCTGCAGGCGACGGTGGTATCTCGTCGGTCGGTGGTCGTTGCCGCTGACCTGGCCGGAGTCGCGTGGGGCGGGTGCCACGCCGGCGAAGGCCGCGAGCCGGTGGGCCGTGGGGAAGGCGTCCTCGCACCCGGCGCAGCCGTCAACGCGCGAAGCGGCAGGCGCTGGCGCGACGGCTACGTACCGTCAGGCCGGAGCCGGAAAGGGAAGGTTCAGGGTACTCCCGCAGTGATCTGGCCGGTGTGGATGGGACGCTCCGTCGTGGGAGATTGCGGCTCCGCTGGGGCCTCGTCAACTCGTGGGGAGTAGATCATGCCGGTTGAAGGTCAGGTTGTGCATACAGGGCTGAGTGTCTGGCTGGGGAGATACACCGACCGTTCCTGCCGGGTGAGGTCGCGGTTGACGGCCTTGCATATCTCGCTGATCGTTCCGGCGGGGTCGGGCAGGGTCGCATCCCAAAGCTGCACGTCGCCGTCGTCGCTGCCGGTGGCGAGGGTGCGGCCGTCAGGGCTGAACGCTATGGAGGTGACGCCGCCGAATTCGGTGAGGATGGCCCGGGTGTAGCCGGTGGCTGTGTCCCACAGTCGCACGTTGCCGTCGTGGCTGCCGGTGGCGAGGGTGCGGCCGTCCGGGCTGAAGGCCACGGACGTAACGCTGCTGGTGTGTCCGGTGAGGGTGGCCTTAGCGCGACCGGTGGGTACGTCCCACAGTCGTGCTGTGCCGTCGCTACCGCCAGTGGCTATGGTTTCGCCGTCGGGACTGAAGGCCATGATGCCGCCGGTGTGTCCGTTGAGGGTGGCGAAGGTGCGGCCGGTGGAGAGGTCCCGCAGCCGCGTCACGCGGGTGATCTGGTGGTTGGGGTCCGTTTCGCCATAGCCGCCGACTGCGAGGATCGTGCCGTCCGGGCTGATGGCCAACGAAGTCACGGAGCCATGGCCGTCGAAGGTGGCTCTATTTCGGCGGGTGGCCAGGTTCCACAGGTGGACGGTGCCGTCGCTACTGCCAGTAGCTAAGGTGTCGCCGTTCGGGCTGAACACCACCGATCCCACGTCGTGCTGGGGACTGATGAGGGTGGCTTGGCTGCGGCCGGTGGCTTGGTTCCACAGTTGTGCCCTGCCGTCGCTGCTGCTGTCATCGTCGCTGCCGGTGGCGAGGGTGCGGCCGTTGGGGCTGAAGGCCATGGACGTCACGGAGCCGATGCTGTTGAGGATGGCCTTGGCGCGGCGGGTGGCTACGTCCCACAGCCGTACCGCGCGTTCGCTGCTGGTGGCGAGGGTGCGGCCGTCCGGGCTGAACGCTACCGAGGTCACCACGTTTGGGTGGCCGGTGAGGGTAGCCCGGCTGCGGGTGGCATTCCACAGTCGTGCTGTGCCGTCGTCGCCGCCGGTGGCCAGGGTGCGGCCGTCGGGGCTGAAGGCCAGGGACGTCACGCTCTTGGTGTTGCTCGTGAAGGTGGCTTGCGTGCGGCCGGAAACGGGGTCCCACAATCGCACCAGGCCGTGACCGCTGCCGGTGGCGAGAGTGCTGCCGTCGGAGCTGAAGGCCACTGATGTCACGCCGTTGGTGTGGCCGTTGAGGGTGGCCTTGGTGCTGCCGGTTGCTATGTCCCAGAGGCGCGCTGTGCCCTCGTCGCTGCCGGTGGCCAGGGTGCGGCCGTCGGGGCTGAAGGCCAGGGACGTCACGGAGACAATGTTGTTGAGGGTGGCCTTGGTGCTGCCGGTTGCTATGTCCCAGAGGCGCGCTGTGCCGTCGCCACCGCCGGTGGCCAGGGTGCGACCGTCAGGGCTGAAGGCCACGGATTCCACGACGTGGATATGCCGGAGGGTGGCCAGGATGCGGCCGGTCCCTACGTCCCGCACCCGCACCGTACGGTTCCCGCCGGCGACCAGGGCACGGCCGTCGAATCGGAAGCCCACAGACGCCGGGCTGCCAATGAACTTGTTGAGGGTGGCCTTGGTTCGGGCGGTGGCCGCATCCCAAACGCGCGCAGCGTCGCTGCTGCTGGTCGTCAGGGTGCGGCCGTCGGGGCTGAACGCCACCGATCTCACGCCGCCGGTGTGCCCCGTGAGGCGATGTTGGAGGGGCAGGGCGGCTGCGGCGTAGAGGCTGGTGGTGGCTTCGCGGGTGGGGCTGATCCGGTAGGCCTGGATGGCCAGGAGCGAGGCAAGGTCGGTGTTGGAGTCCAGTAGGGCGGTGGATTGGGCTGCGAGCTGGCGTGAGAGCGCCTGGCGCTGCGCGGTGACAGCCTCTTGCTGCGCGGTGACGGCGGTCTGGCGTTGGTCGAGGGCCAGACCGGCGGCGGTGATGGCCATGACAAGCAGGACGGCCAGGGCGGAGGCGAGGGTGCGCAGGCGCCTGGTGGTGCGTGCGGCGGTGCGTTGTTCGTGTCGGCGGGTGTCGAGGCTGGCGGTGAGGAAGGACTGTTCCACAGGGGTGAGGTGGTCTTGGCGTTCGGGCGTGAAGGTTTCTTTCGCCAAGGCCAGCTGCGTTCCGCGGTAGAGGGCTCCTGGGTCGCGGTTCAGCTGGTCCCAGGTGGTGGCGGCTTCGGTGAGCCGACGGTGCTGGCGTAGGAGTTCGCGGTCGCGTTCGATCCAGGTGTGCAGGCGGGGCCAGGAGGTGATGAGTGCTTCGTGGGCGAGGTCGACGGTGTCGTCGTCGAGGGTGACCAGACGGGCGCGGGCGAGGTGGTCCAGGACCAGGGCGATGTCGGCGGACGCAGGTCCGCAGGTGGCGAGTTCCGTGCGTTGGGCAGGGCGGCGGGTGTCGTGGGCGCCTTCACCGGGGACGATCAGCCGCAGCAGGAGGCGGCGGGTGAGGGCGGCTTGTTCGGGGGAGAGTTGGGTGTAGAGGTGTTCGGCGGTGTGGGCGATGGCGCCGTGGACGCCGCCGGCGGCCTCGTAGCCTTTGAGCGTGAGGGTTTTGCCGCGGCGGCGGCGCCAGGTTTCCAGCAGGACATGAGACATCAGCGGCAGCCCACCGGGCTCATCGACGACATCGGCAACGACCCTCGAGGTCAGGGCACGCTCCAGTGTCAGACCATCAGCTGCGGCGGGTTTGACGATCGCCTCGCGCAGCTCCTCCGGCGTCATCGGGGCAACCAGTAAGTTCGCCGTACGTAGGGCGTCGGCGAGGTAGCGGTGTTCGACGCAGTGGCCGTAGAAGTCCGCTCGCACGGCGATGACCACGCGCAGGTGGCTGTCGGGCTGCAGGGCGGTCAGCAGCAGGTCGATGAACTGGGTGCGCTGGTCGGGGTCCTGGCAGAGGGTGAAGATCTCCTCGAACTGGTCGATCATGACCCAGGTGTCCGCGTCTCCGTCCAGGGGGATCAGCGTGTCGGCGTGGGCGGTGGGGTTTTCACCCGGGGTGAGGATCCGGATGGCCGCTGGCCGGGCCGTGGGTGAGGTCTCGTTTTGCAGGGCGGGGATGAGTCCGGCCCGCAGCAGGGAGGACTTCCCGCTGCCGGAGGTGCCGACCAGGGCCGCGAACCGGTGCTCGCGCGCCAGGCCTGCCAGGTCGGCCACCAGGCGGTCGCGGCCGAAGAACCGGTCGCGGTCACCGGGCTCGAAACGGGCCAGACCCCGGTACGGCGCCACCGCCCCGTCATCACCCGGCGGCTGCGCGGCCTCCTCCTGCGCCGCCTGCCGCCAGCGCCGCTCCCACTCCTGGGCGTCCCCGCCGCACGCCTGCACGTAGGCCAGGACAACGGGCAGCGAGGGCAGCCGCTCGCCCGCGGCGGCCTCAGACAGGGTCGCGGCCGAATACTCGACACGGTCGGCCATAGCGCGGTAGGTGGTCCCGCCGGACTCCTGCCGCAGTGTCCGCAGTTGGTGGGCGAAACGCTGGACTGGACCAGCCTCGGGATCCAGCGGACTTTCACGGCGACCCATCTTCTGCTTCTCCTTCTCCGGCGGAAACGACGTGGCCAGTGATCCCGATCGGGCGGGCAAGCCGAATCGGCTTTCCCTGTAGTACACCAGCGCACTGCGCCAGACACTGTCGCGCCGATCCGCTCTCTCCGAGGGCGCCCATCCGAAAGAACCCGTTGCGGATTTCTGGGAGTGCCCCGTGTTCCCTCCTCCGCAGAGAACACGGAGCACTGCGGCCGACAACGACCGGCCCCCAACTGTTCACCTCACGCCGGGCGGTGAGATCGCCGACACCGATCGGATTTGGGTGGCCGAACATCACCCGGGCGGGCGCTGCTCCACGCGTCGGCAGTCGCCACGGCTCACGGACCTGGACTTCGTGGTCCTGGACGAGTGGTTGTGCGCGTCGAGATGACCGTGCTGGCACGCTCCAAGGGGCGGCCGGGCTTTCCGCGAGGTGCCCCTTGTCTGGCAGGTGTCCATGGACGGCGGTCCAGCCTGACTGGACCGCCGTCCCTCCCCCTCAGGCCGTGGATCAGGCGATGACTTCCGCGGTCGTGAGCAAGAAATCACCGTCGTACACGTCGACGGTGACGTGGGTCCCCTCGGCGATGTCCAGGTCGACGATCTTGTAGTCGATTACGTTGCTCGTGCCGGGCGGCCGGACCACGCCGGTCCTGTGGTAGGCACCGCTCCCGTCGAACCACCCTGCTTCCACCCAGATGCCGTCGCCGTCGTTCTTGGTGTCATACACCCAGAGCTTCTCGTCGTAGGGATGGAACTCCACCTTGGCGATGTACGAGCCGCCGTAATAAAGATTGACCTTGGCTGCGTAACCTCCGGCGTCCTTCTCGAAGTAGGTGCCGTCGAACGGATCGCTGATCGAACACGGGCAGTTGTCCGTGTCGCGGTAGTTGATGGTGTCCGTCGGGTAAGGCGCGTATGCCTGGGCCGGTGCGACTGCCGTGCCGAGCAGGGCTCCTGTCGCCAGGGCTACCCCCGCGGCGAGTCCCAGCGTCCTCCGCCACACGCGGCCGGCCGATGATGTGGTTGCAGCTGAGGAGTCCGCAGCAACGCCCCTACGAGTTTTCATGGTTGATTTCCTTCTTCTTCGTGGGTGAGACCGGGTCGCTCCACCCATGGTGTTGCCGGGTGGGCGCGGCCGGATTGGGTCCTCACAGGCCGTTGCGCCATGGGACGGCCCGATGCCGACGTCGAACGGGCTGGCCTGTGTGGGGAGTTGGGGAAGTGGCAAAGTGGTGAGGGCTCACGGTCTCGGTCATGGCCGTGACCTTCTGTCTTCAGGCACTGCCGGTGCTCACACCGCCGAGCGAGCTTCCTGTGTTGCTCACACCTTGCATCTGCCTGTGGAACTGTGGACGCCGTTTTGAGCGGTCGCTCAGCGGTGTGCATGCCTCAAGTTGAGCGGCCGACGCATTGATTGGCAGGGCCTTTCTGACGGCCAATCAATGCCCGGGCACCACCTCTCCGTCCGGGTTGTGCGGGTGCGAGGGCGGGGTCTCTGCTCTGGTGCGGGGCGGCTGGTGAGGGGGCGGGGTGTGGCGGGGCGTCGATCTGCGTGCCCAGCATCAAGATGACCGCGGCCCGTACGGTCATCAGCGGTTCCTGCGATCGGTCGGACGGCGCGCTCACGGAAGCTCCTGGCGGTGGTTCTCGCGCCTGCGCCACTCCTTGCCGAGGCGGTGTAGTTTGCGTCGGGCCCGCTCTCCTTGCGCTTCATCCTGCTGCACCAGGTCCGATGCTTTGGGCCACGTCAAGGGGTGGTTTTCCGACCAGGCACGGACCAGGGCCTGTTCCTGCTCGTTGAGCTGTCCTGCCACGTAGCGCACCGGAGCGGTCTCGAACTGCTGGGCCCAGGGAACGAGACGGGGGATCACCAGATCCTCCGGCCCGGGCACGGTGTCCCGCTGCTCCCAACCCTCCGGGATGTAACCGATCGAGGCACCGCGGATCTGGTGATCGCGCTCGGAGTCGCAGCCCTGGCGGGCGTACCGGACCAGGACCCTGCGCACCGACTGGTCGTCGGTGAGGTCGGCCTCCTGCTCCCATGCACGCTCGAACATCGCCACAGCCAGGGCCTGACAGTGGTCCTCCAGCACCGGCCACAGACGCAGGCAGCGGCGCAGGAAGTCCTTCATCGGCTCCGTGTCGCCCTTCATATACGCATCGAAGGCGTAGCGGGCCTCGGCAAGGACGGACGGCTTCAGCCGCTTCGCCCAGTCAGCGACAGACCGGACTCCGGCCAAGAGGTCGGCCATATGGCCACCGATGAGGTCCGCCATCATCGGGAGGGTGCGCAGGACCTCCTGCATCATCCGCGGCACTCCCACCTGGATGGCGAAGCACGGGGCGAGCATTCCTGCCAGCTTCGCCAGGCTGGGCAGGGGGGAATCAGAGCCGGGAGACCTTCGAACACCGGGGCCAGGCCGAAGTGCAACGGACGAACGAGTTCACCGAGACCAACCAGCGGCTGGAAGGCGTCAGCCATCGACGACAGACGGGCGGCCGATCTCAGCACGCTCGCCAGGGTGTTGACCTGCGGCTCGATTACGGACAAGACCGCCCTGGGAGGGTTGAGTCCGTCCAGCAGCCCCAGCGTGTTCACGACGGAGGGCAGTACCGAGTTCACGGTCTCGGACAGCGAGAGGATTTGGGGCTGCACGCCGGCCAGCGCCGACAGCGCGGCATTGCGGGCCGTCAGTCCGTCCAGCAGCGACTGGCCGACCATCTCTCCGATGTCGGGAAGCCGGGGAACTGCCAGGAGTCCGTCCTGGACCATCTCAACAAACAGTGCTGGGCGCGCACCTGGGAGCCTGCGGCCTGCGCGCACCTGGGACGCGATGCCTGGCTTGAGTTCCGGGGCCCGTTCCGCTACGGCGCAGCAGTCAGTGATGTCGGATATGACGACCGCGGCGTGTTTGTCTACGCATCACTGGAAGAACGTCACTGCCCGCACCGCGACGGAGAGTTCTGCCCCAACATCGAACTTCTGCTGTGCGGTTCAAAGCAGCACGTGAGAGATCATCGCGATCATCCGCCGACCAGGATGGGCTCCGGCTCGGACTGGCTGCATCACATGGCAGCCGAACTCGTCCAACCAGAGGCAGAGGGGGACACGACGCCCCCCAAAGCATTGGCCTCCGCCAATCTGCGCGATCAAGAATTCGCGGCCAGGTCAGCCTTCTCCATGATCTCGCACTTCTACCGAACTCCTGGGTATCTACGCGGGCATGCCCGCGTGCTGTGCAACTTCCCACCGGAGCGGCTGCGGCACCGGATGATCGTGGCCACCCCCTTGTACGTGGAGGCTGGCGTGCAGCCGGTTCCGTCGACGCGCCAAGCCGGGGTGCCTGAGCGGCGCAGGCGCTAATGGCTACCACCAGGTCTGCGCTCCACCTCTCACGAATCGGATACCGCTTGAGCGTGTGCACCTGCCGTGACGGCATCGGGGACCTCGCTGAGGCGCTTGCGCACCCGTTCGCGACGCCAGCCAGTCCGACCCGAGTCAGGCAGGAGTGTGCACGCCGTATCAGATCACCGACCTTGCGGGCGCGTCGCGTCTCGAAGGTGGCGCTCTGCCCAGGCACGCACTCCGGGCTGGGCGAGCGGGTCGTGGGAGAGGATCTCCAGTGCTTGGAGCCCCCGCCAGTCGTGGCTTTCCGCGAGCACTATCGCGGCCTCGGCTGGCAAGCGGGGGCGGAGAGCATCAGGCGATTTTGGTATGCGCTGCAAACCAGGAAGCACACTGCAGCAGGGCTTGCTCGACGTCGGCGCCATCGGTTCCGGAAATGACGACGTCTCCGACCCTGTCGAAGGTCACGGATGTTTCTCCCACCGTGTCGCCAGGAGTGAGCTTGAGGTCGGCGTGCATCACTCCAGGTCGCGCCAGCAACTTGTCTCTCGTGGGCATGCTCTCGATGACGCCGGCCTGAGCGGTCAGGTGAACGAAGCCCAAGGTGCCACCCTCGGTGGGGTGTTTGGGGGGTGCGGGGGTGTTGAG
>NZ_JAGMUK010000180.1 GCF_019049245.1 Streptomyces sp. AC555_RSS877
CCCCGCCAATCCCCAGCCAACCCCCACCCCTTGAGAGGAGGCCGAAAGATGCCGGACCAAGAGACGTCACCCCGCACCCCCCTGCGCGTCGTCGTGGCGGACGACAACCCGGTGGTACGAGCTGGCCTCACCGCCCTGCTCTCCGGCCGCGCGGACATCACGGTCGTCGCGGAGGCCGCCGACGGCCACGAGGCCTGCGAGGCGGCCCGCGACCACCGCCCCGACGTGGTCCTCCTGGACGTCCGCATGCCCGGCATGGACGGCATCTCGGCACTCCCGTACCTGGTGCGGATCGCACCCGTGCTGATGCTGACGTACAGCGCAGAGCCGGAGACCGTCCAGGAGGCCCGGCACCGGGGTGCCGCCGGGTACCTGGTCCACGGCGAGTTCACGGTGAACGAACTCGTCACGGCCGTATGGGCTGCCGCCGCACGGGAAGGTGCGACTGCATACGAAAATACGGAAGCAATCATTCCGCGGGTGTGTGATGAACTGCGGTCCCCACCAGCACATTTCGCCCTGCGCGGCCTTCCGTCCCCAGGTAATGCAAGTAATTTACGCAAAGGTCTTTCGCAACTGCAACCAACTGTGGGACAGTCGTCGAGGTTGCGGTTCCGGCTGAGTACGAGGGAGGCGGAGATCATGGACCTCATCGCATCGGGGATGAACAACCAGCAGATCGCCGCCACCTGCTTCATCAGCGAGAAGACGGTCAAGAACCACATCAACCGCATCTTCGCCAAGCTCCACAGCACCAGCCGCTCCCAGGCCGCCGCGAAGTGGCTGGGCACGGCACCGAGTTCGTACCGGGGACTGGGGTGACCTGTGACGACCGGGAATTGGGCCCAGGGGCCCTCGGCAGGACGGGGTGTTCCGGCTTACGGTTCGCGTGTCGAAGGCGACGACAGCGGAGGGGAACACCATGAGCAACTGGATCAACACGACCGTCACGTACCTTCAGGCCCGCGCTGCCCGCGACGACAGGGGGCAGACCGCGGTGGAGTACCTGGGGATCATCGCGGTGGTGGTGGCGATCGTGTTGGCGATCACGGGGACGGACATCGGCACCACGATCTACGACGCGATCACGGACAAGATCACCGAAGTCACCGGCGGCTGATGTGGTTGCGGCTCCGTAGGTGCGATGACGCAGGGCAGGCCTTTCCCATCTACATCACGGTGGTGGCGGGTCTGCTCTTTCTCGCGTTCGCGTACCTCGCGGTCGGCCAGGCCGCGGCGAACCGGAACGGCGCGCAGACGGCCGCCGACGCGGCGGCGCTGGCGGCGGCCCTGGACACTCGAGACCAACTCGCAGGCCAGTGGATTGAGGACGTACTCGACCCGACCCAATGGCAGGGCATTTTCGACGGCAACGTGCCAGGAGTTGTGAATTCCTGTCAGCGGGCGTACCAGCTGGCCGCCCAGAACGACGCCGGTAAGGTGAACTGCGCTCTGGTGGGTTTCCTGGGTTACAGGGTCGAGCTCGAAAGCAACGAGCCCGTGGGAGACTCCATCGTTCCCGGTACGGAGAACATTCACTCAACGGCGTCCGCCACAGCTGTTATCGAGCCGCTCTGTGAGTTCGAGCTTCCGGAGGAGGACGCGGCGGACGACGCATTGCCGCAACTCACCTGCAGGGACCGGAACTGGGACCTGGACCCGGACGACCTCACCGTTCTGCCGGAACCCCACGACCTCTTCGATGTCCATCTGGCCGACTGACAAGCGAACGACGAGTGACGAAGGAAGCGGAGAGATGAGCAATCGGTTCACTGCGAGGGCCCGCACGGGGATGGTCGCACTGACCGTTGTGGCCGGACTGGCCGTCGGTGTGGCCGGCTGCGGCGGAGGTGGCGACGACGACAAGAAGCCGGATACCTCGGCGTCCGCTTCGAAGGAGGGCGAGTCCAAGCCGAGTACTCAGGATGGGCAGTCGGACGACCCCATGGCCGAGTTGCGGGGCCAGGACGGCTTGGTTCTCCAAATCACCTCTGCCGAGCGCGATTCCGGCGGTTTCGTCACGGTGAACGGCAGCCTGAAGAACGACGGGGACAAGAGCGTGTTGGTTCCCGGAGCGGTGCGGGGCGATGAGACCGAGATCATTAGAAATGGTCGGTCACTCGGCGGCGCCACGCTTGTCGACTCAAAGGGCAAGAAGCGTTACTACGTGCTCCGTGACACAGACGGCCGTCCGCTGACAACGACGGGCTTCTCCAACCTCAAGGCGGGTGAGTCCCTGGCCGTGTTCATGCAGTTCCCGGCACCGCCCACGAGTACGACCGAAGTGGCATTCCAGCTGCCGACCTTCGCCAGCGCCACGATCAAGATCTCTGGGTGAGGCCCCCATGACCCCCAACCCACCCCGCCTCGCCCTGACCCTCACCGCCGCCTCCGTCCTGATCGCCGCGAACCTCTTCACGGCGACCACGGTTCACGCGGACGACACCCCCAGCGTCCCCCCGGGCACCGAGCCCTCCGCCTCCGCCCCCGTCAACGTCGACGCCAACGACCCCGACCTCAAGCTCCCCGAGGGCGCGACCCTCGCCGAGGCCAAGGTGCTCGACATCAAGCAGGTCGTCGAAGACCAGAGCGGCGACGAACGCCGTGAGGACACCAACGCGGACGTGAAGTTCGCGCTCCAGGCAGAGGTGCTGTTCGGCAAGGACAGCGCGAAGCTCAGCGCCGAGGCCAAGGCCCGCATCTTCGCGATCGCCGAGGAGATCAAGACCCAGGACGCGACGAAGATCCGCGTCTTCGGCTTCACGGACAATCTCGGTTCCTCCGCCCACGGCGACGTCCTGTCCAAGCGGCGGGCCAACGCCGTGCAGGACGTCCTGGACCAGGAACTGAACGACCCGAACCTGGTCTTCGAGGTCCGCGGCTACGGCGAGCAGTACCCGATCTCCTCGAACGCGACGGAGTCCGGCCGCAAGAAGAACCGACGGGTGGAGGTCTCGTTCCCGCGAACGGAGAGCTGAGCCGAGCGAGCCTCCGGCACCGGAGACGTATACGCCGCGTATACTCATGGCATGTCTGACGTCATGATCCGCGTGCCCGCCGAAGTCCGTGACCAGCTCGCCGCCGTGGCGGAGGCGCGGGGGACCAGTCTCCGTGCCCTTATGCAGGAGATAGCTGCTCAGACTCTGACCCCCGAGCAGATCAAGGAACGGGCCGACCGCACCCGTGCCCTCCTCGCCGAGCGGTTCGGGCATTATGTGACGGACGAGGAATCCGCAGAGATGCGGCGCAAGATCCGGGAAGCGTCTGCTGCTCACCGGGCTGCTCTTGCGGAGTCGGAGCCGTCCCGTTGAGCCAGATCGAACACTGCGTCCTCGACAGCCACACACTGCTGTCCATGGGCGGCAACAAGCAGGTCTCCGGCCTCATCCATGCTGCGGCGTCCAGCGATGACGTGCGCCTATGGGTGCCCATCTTGTGCCTCCTGGAGGCTGAGCGCGAGCGTGCGGGGATCGTGGCGCACGCGGGTGTACTGCTGGACGTACTCCGCGTCATTGAAGACGACTACGCGATGGCCATGACTGTCGCCGAGTTGCTCCGCGACGGTGTCGCCTTCGGCGTCGCAGCAGCCGTACATGTGGCGCGACCGAACCCGATGCTCCCCGAGGGCGCGCTGGTGACCACTGTCGTGCCGGAGGCCTACGACGGGCTGGGAGTCGGGGTCGTGGATCTGAATCGCTGACAAGCTCGACTCCGGTCGCGAGGGAGGAGTCGGCGTGCCGCTCCTCCCGGCGGGCGCGGCGGCTGCGTTTGGTTTCCGGGAGGAGCTGTGGACCACACCCGTTGGTAGCTGTCGCGGGAAGGCAGAGCCGCTGAGGGCTGCCTGGAGCCCTCAGGGGTGGTGAGCGTGACCAGATGCGTCTGGCGCTCGCACTGGGGCAGCTGGTATACGGCCGTCGGGTGGCCCTCAGGTTGACGCAGTCCGCCTTGGGCGAGCGCCTGGCACGACCGCTTCACAGCCCCGGTCTACTCCCCTCCACCTCGATCGCCATCCGCACCCCCACCCGC
>NZ_JAGMUK010000181.1:0-62961 GCF_019049245.1 Streptomyces sp. AC555_RSS877
GAAGACCAACTCGAAGAAGCCAAGCGCATCAACGCCGAATACCGCCACGCCGCCCAGTCGGCGAACCCGACGGCCGCAGCCTGACCCGACTGAGACCCGCGCCTGCCCAGGAGTTCTACGGCTGCACCCACGCAAGCTGCCCGGGACGCAAAGCGCTCCGGGCACCTTCGTAGTCGCCGCCGGACTGCGCAGAACCGGTTTCGCCCGGCGTTCTACGCCGGGACCAGGACAGTGAGCCATTCCGCTTCACGTGCCCGGTATCCGTAACGATCCATCAGACCCGACACGATGGCCGGGACGTGGCCGGCTCCGTAGACGATGGCCACTCGGATCGGCTCGTCGGCGCGCTCCGCGTGGATCTGGCCGAGCGCGTCGAGCAGCTGTTTGTCGCGCCGACCGGTTATCGCACGCTCCACTGGATCGTCGGCCAGCATCTCCGCCCGCAGCGTGGAGGGCAGATCGTCGACTGCCAGATCCTCATCGAGGAAGGCGCGCGGACCGCGTAGCGCGAATACCAGACCCATCATGGGAGCCGCGACCAAGAGAAGCAGATGGGTCCACCGAGGCAGTGTCTTCAGATCTGCGATCACCTCCGCCGCGGTCACATCCGGGTGGACAACCGGCACTGACGCGGGAAGCAGCAGCTCCTCGCGCTGCTCCTGCAGGCCGTTGCGCCGACGCCGTGGCGCGAACCGGTAGGCAAGAGTGAGGGCACTCACTCCGACCGAATGCCCTCGGATTCCCTCCATGACTATGAGGTCGCATTCCCTGAGCCTGATGCGGACTTGGGAGTAGAACGTCGGCGAAGCCACATGCAGCATCGGGAAGATCACGAATTCAAGTGGCTTCCCAGTCTGCCTCATGGTGATCACAGCAGATCGGACGGCATACCCGGTGACCTCGATGATCTGCATGATGCCCCCGCGACCCCGCCCGGTTTCCCTTGCCCGTACCAGGACACGAGTTCATCCGGGGCCGCGGTTCCCTCATCGGTGCAAGCAAGCCGTGCCGTCGGGAAAGCGGGGTACAGTGCCCCCTCACAGTTTGCGCGGCTCGGAATTTCTGGCCGGGTCGGTGATTTCGATGCCCGCGGGGATGAAGCCGGTCTGCCCCTTCGCGGCCAGTTCCCTCAGATGCTGCTGGTAGCGGTCTGGGGAGACGACCTTGACGTTGAACAGCATTCGGGCGTGGTCGACGCCGCAGAGTTCGGCGCACTTTCCCCGGAAGGTGCCCTCACGAGAGGGAGTGACCTCGAAGGCATTGACATTGTGGCCCGGGAAGACGTCCTGCTTCATCAGGAACGGCAGTACCCAGAAGGAGTGGATGACGTCACGGGAGGACAAAACGAAGCGGACCTTTTCTCCCTTCGGCAGCCACAGTGTCGGGCCGGGGTTGCCGTTCTGCGGGTTGCGGGTGGCCGGGGTGCCGACGTCGTAGACGCCCTCGGCGCCCGCGGGGAAGGCCCTGCTGTACCGGTCCGGAACGATTCTCAGGTCCGGGTCGGCTTTCGCATCGCCGGTGCCGGTGCGGCCGTCCACGTTCTCGATGTAGTTGAATCCCCAGCTCCACTGGAAGCCGACCACGCCGATGGTGTGGGCGGGCTTTTCTGAGAGTTCGAGGAGCTCGGCCTCGTCACGGGCGGTGAAGTAGAAGAGTACCGAGACGATGATCAGCGGGACCACGGTGTACAGCGCCTCGATGGGCATGTTGTACCGGGTCTGTGCGGGAACCTCGACCTTGGTCCTGGTGCGCCGGTGAAAGATGGCCGCCCACAGGATCAGCCCCCACACCAGCGCGCCCACGGCGAGTGCCGCGGCCCACGAGCCCTGCCACAGGGAAAGGATCCGCGGTGCTTCTTCCGTGACGGGGGTGGGCATCCCGAGGCGGGGGAAGTCCTGCCATGTGTATTCGCAGCCGGAAGCGGTCACCAGGATGAGGCCCGCAGTCAGCGACTGCAGCAGCCTTTGCCGCATCGGACGCCGCGGGTGGCGGTCACGGCCGTTGGGACTCACGTAGCGCCTTCCTGAGGTCTCGCCCGCAGGTCGGAAGGGCCGCCTCACGGGTCGGTCACGTCCCTCCTGTCCCTGCGGGCTGGAGATCGAGTTTGGGGTCTTTATGCGGACAAAACACTACTGGTGCGCAAGCCGGGAGAGTGCCCAACGCGCCGCCGATGTCCGGCGCTCAGAAGTCTCCATCTGCCCGGCCAAGCAGCTCCCGAGGCACCCCCACGCCTCGCACCCAGGCGTCTCGGACCGCACTCAGTCGCGTCGGCGGTCCGGGCAAGCCGTACGCCCCATGCGTACGAACAGCGGTGGGCCCGACCGGAGGAGTCCGGCCGGGCCCACCAGGCGGCTTGACCGGTCAGCCGCTGGGCGGCACGGCTGACGCGTTGGAACGGTTCTAGTCGCCCGAGAAGCCGAAGATGCCGAGATGGGTGGGCCTGTCGTCGGAGTAGAGGACGATGTAATAGCCGGTCCATCGCATCCGACACTCGCCGAGCAGGCTCCGCTCGTGCTCCTCGTGGCTCGCAGCCTCATTCGCAGCGGCGACGCGTTTCTCGTACTGCTCGACCGTGGGGCGGTCTGTGCCGAAGTGGTGAACCACCCGGCTGACGGGCAGAGGGCGCAGGGTGCCGTAGTCAGAGGGACGAGACGGCACCGGCGGGTCATCTGTGGCAACGACCGTGTCGATGTCGAGGATCGTATGGGTGCCCTCTGTCCCCATGAACTCCTCGTCCTCATAGAGATCCTCGAGGCTTCGGTAGCTCGCGCCGTCGCCGTACTCCTCCTGAAACACACTGGCCTGCAAAGTCGCCAAGGCCGCCTCGACGTCCCCGTCGAACCTGGTGACGTAGTCCCACCCGCTGGCACCCATCGAGCCGCCCCTCCCTGGAGATCGTGAACGGCCAAACGGTACCGGCGGGCGCTGACATCGAGGGCGACGCACGAGGCTCACGGAGCAGCGGACGGCATGATGTCCGTTCTGAGGCCAAGGGGGGAGTCGTGAGACGCGCCTGCAGTAGTCCACGGCTGCGGGGAGCATGGCAGCAGCAGTGGCAGGCGTCGCTCGAAGCGACTCTCTCAAGTGACACAGCGGGTCGGCGACTGCATGACGATTCCGACGTCGACCCAGTGACGCCCGCCTGCGGAGAGCAGGCGTCATGCGCCCGCCCGTGGGCCCACCGGTCGGCCGAGCGGGCAGCGAGACCTGCGCCCGCTCCGCAAGACGCCAGCCCTCGCTATGCGGCCGCCGAAGCCGAGGGGCGCTGAACGTCCAGGATGACCGCCGTTCCGGCGACGGTCCGGTCCTCGTGCATGGTGATCACTTGACCGGGCTGAAGGTGCTGCCAGTTCGACGGGGAGAGTGGGGCGAGACGCACCGTGGCCCGCCCGCCAGGCTCCACGATGGGCGCGAACTCTGCCCAAAGGCCGGCGATGTAGAAGTCCGGATCGCCTGTCGGCGTTCGACGCCCGATGTTCCACATGGGACGGAGGACGCCGGCTCCCGAGAAGGGTGTCTGTCGACGGGCCTCCTCGGCAGGTCTGAGGGTGAGGTCGGCTCGGATGATGCCGTGTCGGGTTTCATAGCACCGCCAGTGACACCAGGCCGCGCTTCTGTCCAGCCGCATCTGTTCGGCGGCGGCGGCAAGGGCCTGCCAGAAGCTGAGCGGAAGCGGGCGGATGTTTCCAAGGTGCTCCAGCAGCTCGAGAGCCACTTCCCACTCGTCGTGGGTGAGGTAGTCCCAGACGTCGTTCACCGTGATGTCCTTCTCGGTGGCCAACTCTTCCGGGACCAGCAGTGAAGCTGTTTCCAGCAGCTCGGAGACGTCCATGCCCCGATTCTGAATGATGGTCCGGTCTGGTGGGCAGGCACTTCTCCCGCTCAAAGACGCCGACCAGGCTTCGGGGAACAGGCAACGGCGAACACGCCACCCGCCAAGGGCGGCCCGCAGCCGAGGCAGATAGCCGTAGCCGTCTGGGACAGCGGCCTCGTCTGTCCCGACGGACACGGCAGATCGAAGGCGAGCCGGCCCGCCTCCCACACCGCCGGCTTCACCGGCCAGCGCTGTCGCGGCCGACAACTGCCTGGCCCGGCCCCGGCGTCGCCCTCACCATCCGGAGTTGGCTGCGACCGAGGCCGGCAGGGGCTCAGTGGTGCACGGCGGCGGTCTGGTCCTCGTCGGCGTGGGCCAGTTGGGCGACGAGGTCCCGGAAGCGGTCCTGGCTCAGGAGATCGAGGCTTTCCTCCGCGCGTTCCGTGACGCCGTCCCGGTCGATGGCCAGCCACTGGAACATGAACGCCGGGACGTCTCCCGGGGCGCCGCACTCCTCCAGCGCTGCCCGCCGCACCTGCGGAAGACGGTCCAGAACCGCTTCCAGGTAGTCCAGAGCCAGTTCATTGATCCCGTGCCGGGCGTACATGTCCTGCACCGCCCCGGTGTCCGCGTCGGTGTCCACACCGACGCGGTTCCTGAGGGTGAGCAGCATGTCAGCCGCGTCCTCGTCGGCCAACGGCCCCAGCAGCCCCTTCGCCTTGTGCACGGCGAGGCACAGCTGAATCGTCGCCTCACCGTTGCGGACGTCCTCACCTGTGGGGTCGTCGACGATGTCGTCGATCAGACAGGCCGCGGTCGTCGCACCCGCGATGTAGTCCGTGAGAGCTTCACCGTCCGTGACTCCCGCTCCGTAGCAGGCCAGCAGGCGGCTCATGTCGACGATGAAGTGGATCCAGTCCGTCGCGCGGTTGAACACGACGCTGCGGTAGGAGTCCAGCGTGAGGTGGTCCACCGGCACGGAGGAGGGGGCGGCGGCCCCGGCGGCCGGAACCCGCGCACGCCTCCGATCCTGTTCCGCGTGGTACGCGAAGTAGTGCGCGCCGTGCTTGATCTGCCGCACCGCGCGGTCGTGCAGTTCCTGTTTGAAGGGGTGATGGTCCGGCACCGCTGACGAGAGCACGTTCATTGCCTGGGCCGCCAGGATGAGGGTGTCGTTGGCGAACGAGCGTGGATGGCGCACGTGCCAGGCCGGACGGCCGTTGCGCACGCGTGCTCCGTCCATCCAGTCGTCCATGAGGATGGTGAGCGTGGTCATCCAGTCCGCCGCCGTCGCCACCGCGTAGACCAGCCGCATGTGAGCCGGCGTCTGATACTCCGGCGGCGTGATCCGCCGGTACAGGTGGATCAGCAGCGCCGCGGCGTAGTGATGCTGCCACGACGACGACCACGCTTCACGCCCCAGATGTTCGGCCCACGCCTGGTTCTGCCTCCGGGCGAGGTCGGAGTGGTCGTAGCCGAACAGCGGGATCCCGGCCAGCTCGTCACACACCTCGCGGTACGGCCCGTCCACCTCCCGTCGCAGCGCCGGCAGATCCATCCCCCCGTGCAGACGGAAGCGCTCCGCCCGCACGTTCTCCACCGGCAGCGCCGTCCGACGGACGTCCGAACCGTCCGGCAGCAGCAGGAACGCGTCTGCGAACGCATCCCTCCGGCGGTTGTCCGGGTCGTAACTCCCCGCGAACCGAGTCCCGTCGAGGCCGAACCGCGTGCGCAGGCCCTGCCGGGTCACGGACCGGTCGGTGATGGTCGACATCGCTACTCCTTGGTTTGTCCGGGCCTTCCGCCCGCTCCCGAGTGAGATAGCGGCAAGACAGCCCCGACGCGCCGTCAGCCGGCCTCCGCTCACCCAGGAGGCCGAGCGACTTCACCGCAGAAACGATCAGGCTCGTTCCGAGGTGAAGAACCGTGACGGCAGGGATGGCCGCGGTACTTCCTACGGGTGCAGTGTGACCTCGCCCGTCACGCGGATGCCGGTCTCCTGGCCGGGGCCGACCGACAGCGGGCCCGCGACGCGGACGTCCACCGTGCTGTCGAGGCCCTGCACGGCGACGGTCACTTTGGCGTCGTGGCCGAAGAAGCAGACGTCGGTCACGGTGCCCCGTACCGCCCCCGCCGTGTCCGCGTCGGTGAGCCGCAACTGCTCGGGGCGCAGTACCACCGTGCCGGAGCGCCGCCCGTTCGGTGGTGAGGCCAGCGCCACGGTGCCCAGCGGTGTGCTGGCCGTGGAGCCGCTGTTGCCGACCGTCCCCTGGAGGAGTACGGCGTCACCCACGAAACCGGCGACCCATGGATCGGCGGGGCGTCGGTAGAGCTCCTGCGGGGTGTCGCACTGGACGATCCGGCCCTGCCGTACGACGGCCACGAGGTCGGCGGTGGACAGTGCCTCCTGCTGGTCGTGGGTGACCAGCAGCGCCGTGGCCCCGGTCGCCCGCAGGGCGGCGCGTACGTCCGCCCGTACTCCGGTGCGCAGGGCGCTGTCGAGGGCGTTGAAGGGTTCGTCGAGCAGGACGAGTGCGGGGCTCGGGGCGAGCGCCCTGGCCAGGGCGATGCGCTGCTGCTGTCCTCCGGACAGTTCGTGCGGCATCCGGTCGCCGTATCCGGAGAGTCCGACCAGGTCGAGCATGTCCTCCGTGCGGCGGCGGCGCTCGCCGCGGTCCGGTCCGGTCAGGCCGAAGGCCACATTGCGCGCCACGCTGAGGTGCGGAAAGAGCGCACCCTCCTGCGGGACGATGCCGACGCGGCGCCGCTCCGGGGGCAGATGGACACCGGGGCCGGTCAGGGTGCGCCCGCCGACGGTGACCGTGCCCGCGTCGGCGCGCAGGAACCCCGCGACGATGCGCAGCAGGGTGGTCTTGCCGCAGCCGGAGGGACCGAGCACGGCGGCCAGCGAGCCGGCAGGTACCGAGAGGTCCAGCGCCTGGAGGACCGGGGCTTCGGGGCCGTAGGACTTGGCCAGTTGCGCGATGTGGAGATCGTTCACGTGCGGTGCCTGCCCAGGAGGTAGGAGGGGACGGCGGCGAGCAGGATGAGTACGGCGGCGTAGGGGGCGGCGGCCGCGAAGGAGCCGGCTCCGGTCTCGGTCCACAGGCGGGTGGCGAGGGTGTCCATGCCGGTGGGGCGCAGGAGCAGGGTGGCGGGCAGTTCCTTCATGCAGACGACGAAGGTGAGGGCCGCGCCGGCCGCCACCCCTGGTGCGGCCAGCGGCACGGTCACCTCGCGCAGGACCCGCAGGGGTGATCTGCCGAGCGAGCGGGCCACGTCCTCCAGCACGGGCGGCGCCTGCAGGACGGCGGCCCGGGTGGCGGCCACCGCGACCGGCAGGAAGAGGACGGCGTACGCGCAGACCAGCAGGGGGAGTTGCTGGTAGAGCGGATAGGCGTAGCGGACCGCGAAGAAGACCAGGGAGAGCGCGACGGTGATGCCGGGCAGCGCGTGCCCTGCGTAGGCGGCCTGCTCCAGCAGCCGGGTGCCGCGCCCCCGGTGCCGTGCGGCGATCACTCCGACGGGCAGCGCGAGCAGGGTGGTGAGGGCGGCTCCGGCGGCGGCGACGCCGAGCGTGGCCCCGGCGGCCTCGGCGACGGCGCCGAGGTCCCAGGTCGCGGACGAGCCGACGGTCAGCCAGTAGCCGAGGGTGCCGAGCGGGAAGGCGACGGCGGCGGCGACCACCGTCGCGCACCAGGCGAGAGCGGGGATGCGCCAGTGTCCCAGCGGTAGCGGGGCGGCGGGTCGTGCCGTCCCGCCGCCGGTCCTGGCGTGTCCCGCGCGGCCCCGGGTACGGGCCTCGGCGGCGACCAGCGCCACCGTCATCACCACCAGCACGACGCTGAGGGCGGCGGCCGGGGTGCGGTCGAAGGAGGCCCGGTAGGAGGTGTGGATGGCCCGGGTGAACGTGTCGTACCGCATCAGCGAGACGGCGCCGAAGTCGGAGAGCACGTACAGCGCGACGAGCAGCGCCCCGCCCGCGGCGGCCGGGCGGAGCTGGGGGAGGGTGACCCGGAGGAACGTGCGCACAGGGCCGTGGCCGAGGGAGTGGGCGGCCTCTTCCTGTGCCGGATCGATGCCGCGCAGCGCGGCGGCGACCGGCAGATGGACGTACGGAAAGCTCACCAGGGTCAGTGCGAGCGCGGCCCCGAGGAATCCCGTGGTCTCGGGGACGGCGGCCAGCCAGGTGAAGGCGGCGACATAGCTGGGCACGGCGAGCGGCAGCGTGGCCAGCACGGACCAGGCGCGGGCCCCTGGCAGGGCGGTGCGCACGGTCAGCCAGGCCAGCGAGACACCCAGGACCAGGCAGGCCACCACGACGACCGCCGTCAGGCCGAGGCTGCGGCCCACGAGGTGGAGGGTGCGTTCGTCGGCGATGACGTCCCAGGCGTAGCCCGGACCACGTTCGAGGGAGCGGATGGCGAGGTAGCCGAGCGGCAGCAGGGCGAACAGGGCGGCGACGCAGGCGGGGACGAGCAGGACCAGCGGGGGTCTGCGGCCGGAACCGGCGCCCTCCTGGCGGGTGGTGCGGGCGCGTCGGCGCCCGGCCGGAGCAGGTGCTCCGGCCGGGCGGGCCGCGGAGGGGGCTGTGGTCACGTTGCGCTCACGGTTTCCGTCCGGGCCCAGATCCTCAGACCAGCCCGACGTCCTGGAGCATGGCCAGCGTCTCCTGGAGGGATTCCAGCTTGCCGAGGTCGATGCCGGGGGAGTTGAGGGAGTCGAACGGCGGCAGGCCCTCGACGTTGCTGGTGACGCCCGCGGCCAGCGGGTACTCCTTCGTCTTGTCGGCGAAGTAGGTCTGCGCCTCCTTGGACAGCAGGTAGCCGACGGCCTTCTGGGCGGTCGCGGTCTGGCCGCCGTCCTTGAGGATGCCGACGCCGGCCACGTTGATCAGCGCGCCGGGGTCCTTGCCGGGGAGGAAGTTGAGCTTGGCGTTGACCTTGTCCTCGCCCTTCTCGGCGACCCGCTCGTACCAGTAGTAGTGGTTGACCAGGCCGAGGGAGACCTCGCCGGACTCGACCGCGTCGAGGGTGGCGAGGTTGTTGGCGTACGTCTTGCCGTTGGCCTTGAGGCCCTTGAGCCACTCGCGTGTTGCGTCGTCGCCCTCCAGGACGCGCATGCCGGTGACGAAGGCCTGGAAGGAGGCGTTGGTGGGGGCGAAGCCGACCTTGCCCTTCCACTCGGGCTTCACCACGTCGTGGACGCTGTCCGGGACCTCGTCCTCGGTGACCTTGTCCGGGTTGTAGGCGATGACGCGCACGCGCCCCGACAGCCCCACCCAGTCTCCGGCGCCGCCCCGGTAGGCGGGGTCCACCGCGTCGAGGCTCGACTGCGGCAGCTTCGCCAGCATGCCCTCCTTGGAGAGGGCGCCGAGCGCGCCCGCGTCCTGCGAGAAGAACAGCCCTGCCTTGGTGCGGTCGCCCTCCTCCAGGATCTGCGCGGCCAGTTCGGCGCTGTCGCCGTACCGGACCTCGACCTTGCTGCCGACGGCCTTCTCCAGCTTGTCGAGGATCGGCTTGACCAGCTTCTCGTTGCGCCCGGAGTAGATGACGAGGGCCGAGTCGCCGCCGTCCGCCGAGCCGCCCTTGTCGCTGTCGGAGCCGCAGGCGGCGAGGGCGGGGAGGAGCAGGCCGGCCGCGACGAGCGCGGTGATCCGGCGAGCCGTGGGGCGTCGCATGTGGGTGTGCCTTCCTGCGTGGCCCGCCGGTACGCCGCGGTCGCGTCGTCGGTCAGCGAGCGGCGGAACGATCCTTTTCAGCCAACTGTGAACATGCTATGAATAAGGTAAAGCTTGCCTAACCGTCAAGGGGCTTGTGTTAATTGCGGACGCTGCCGCAGAAAGGTCATGCGCCCGTGATAGACCGTTTCGGGTCCCTTTCGGCCCCATCTGCCGTTCCGACTCCGCGTACCAGGGTTCCCTTTCCGCGACCGCCCGTACGGCGGCGTGGTGTGCCGTTCGCACGGGACCTCGCGGCGTACGGCGACCGCACCGCGCTTTTCACGCCACAGGGCGAAGTCAGCTACCGCGCACTCGCCGAACGGGTCTCCGCCACCGTCGAACGCCTCGGTTCCGCACGCCGCTTGGTCCTGTTGGCGGGGGCAAATCGAGCCGACTCCCTGGTCGTCCACCTCGCGGCCCTCTCGGCCGGCCACCCCGTCCTGCTCGTCCCCGGCGACAGCGCCGACACCATCGACGCCCTGAGTGCCGCGTACGACCCGGACGTGGTCGCGCGGCCGGACGGGGACGGCTCCTGGGTGCTCGACGAACGCCGACGCGAGAGCACCCACACCCTTCACCCGGATCTCGCACTGCTGCTGTCCACCTCCGGTTCGACCGGTTCCCCCAAGCTGGTCCGGCTCTCCGCCGAGAACCTTCAGGCCAACGCCGAGTCCATCGCCACGTACCTGGACATCCGCGACACCGACCGCGCCGCTACGACCCTGCCCATGCACTACTGCTACGGCCTGTCCGTCATCCACAGCCACCTGCTGCGCGGCGCCGGACTGATCCTCACCGAACGGTCGGTGGCCGACTCCGACTTCTGGGACGAGTTCCGCGCCGCCGGCGGCACCGCGCTCGCCGGGGTGCCGTACACCTTCGACCTGCTCGACCGGGTCGGCTTCGAGCGCATGCGGCTGCCCCACCTGCGGTACGTCACCCAGGCCGGGGGACGCCTGGCGCCCGAACGGGTCGCCCACTACGCGGAGTCGGGTCGCCGCGCGGGCTGGGAGCTGTTCGTGATGTACGGGCAGACGGAGGCTACGGCCCGCATGGCGTATCTGCCCCCCGCCCTCGCGGCCGAGCGCCCGCAGGCCATAGGAGTACCGGTCCCCGGCGGCTCCTTCCGGATCCGACCGGTGGACGGCATCGACGAGCCGGACACCGGCGAACTGGTCTACTCCGGCCCGAACGTCATGCTCGGGTACGCCGAGAGCGCGGCCGACCTGGCCCAGGGAAGGACTGTCGACGAACTGCACACCGGCGACATCGCCCGACGCGCGCCCGACGGTTTGTACGAGATCGTGGGGCGACGCAGCCGGTTCGCCAAGATTCTGGGCCTGCGGATAGACCCGCAGCGCGTCGAGGCGATCCTGGAGGAGCACGGCATACCGGCGTCCTGCGCGGGCGACGACGACGCGCTGGCCGTCGTCGCGATCCGCACCGAGGGCGTCGACGCGGCACGCGTCCGGAGTCTGGTGGCGGACAGATGTGGTCTGCCGCCCCGCGCGATACGCGCACGGATCGTGCCGGAACTCCCGCGGCTCGCCTCGGGCAAGCCCGACTACCCGGCCGTACGGCGGCTGGCGCGCGAGGCGGAGGCACCGCTGCCCCGGCACAGCTCGACCACCGACAGCCTCCGCGCCCTCTACGCCGAGATCCTCGACCGGACCGACATCACCGAGGACAGCAGCTTCGTCGGCCTGGGCGGCGACTCGCTCTCCTACGTCGAGATGTCACTGCGACTGGAGCAGGCCCTGGGCACGCTTCCCGCCGACTGGCACAACACACCGATCCGGGACCTGCGCCGCCATGACGGCACGCGGCGCCCGGCCGGGAGCCCGGCCCGAAAGCGAGGGCCGCGGCGCACCCTGGACACCGGAATCGCCCTGCGCGCGATCGGCATCGTCGTGATCGTCGGTTCGCACATCCCCGTGTTCGCCGTCCAGGGCGGTGCGCACATACTGCTCGGGGTCGCCGGCTTCAACTTCGCCCGTTTCCACCTCACGGCACACGAACGCCGGGACCGTCTGCGCAGGCTGTGGCGCAGCGTCGTGCGCATCGCCCTGCCGAGCATCGTGTGGATCACCTTTGCGCTGCTGCTGACCCGTGAATACGACCTGGCCAACATCGTGCTGGCCAACAGCTTCTTCCCGCAGGACAACTCGGACCCGGAGTGGCGGTACTGGTTCGTCGAGGCGCTGGTCTACTTCCTGACCGGCCTCGCGGCGCTGCTGGCGGTCCCGCTGCTCGACCGCGTGGAACGACGTAGCCCGTTCGGCTTCGCTCTGGCGTTGGTGGCCCTGGGACTGGTCGGGCGGTACGACCCGTTGGGCCTCGCGCACATCCGCTACCACCTCAGCCCCACCGTCGTCTTCTTCCTGTTCGCCCTGGGCTGGGCGGCGGCGCGCGCCCGTACGACCGCCCATCGGCTGCTGCTGTCTGCTGTCCTGCTGGTCACCGTGCCGGGTCTGTTCCCCGCAGGACAGTCTTTGCGGACCTCGGTGGTCGTCGGCGGCCTGACGCTCCTGCTGTGGATCCCGGCCCTGCCCAGCGTGGACCCGGTCAACCGGCTGGCGGGCGTCCTGGCGGGCAGCTCGCTGTACATCTACCTGACGCACTTCCACGTCTACCCCTACCTGCGGGACCACTCTCCGGTACTGGCTCTGCTGGTCTCCCTGGTGTTCGGCGTGATGTACGGAGCGGTGGCCTCACGTCTGACGCGCAGACTGCTGGAAAGGGTGCGTGCCGTGCGTGTTGTGCGCGCGGTGCCTCCGTCGCTGGAGCAGCCGGGCGCAATCCGGCTGGCAGCGCGCCGTTGAGGGCCTGCTCACGCCACTCCGCGCCGGGGCTGACGACGCCGTAGAAGGCGGCCTCGGCGTCGCGGGCGCGCAGGGTGTGCTTGACGAGACGAACCGTATCGTCTAGTTTCGTGTTCATCGGTCGGCAGCTGGTGCTCCTACTGCCCGCCACACGATCCTGTTCGTCCAGCAAAGGACTGCTCTTGCACCGTGCTTCCGTCGGCACCACCGTCGCTGCTCCTCCTCTCACGACGTCTCAGATCGCTCTTGCCGAGGTGACCAAGCGCTACGGCGACCGCGTTGTGCTGGACCGCGTGTCTCTCACTGTCCGGCCGGGCGAAAAGGTCGGGATCGTCGGAGACAACGGCTCTGGCAAGTCCACGCTCCTGCGGCTGCTGGCAGGGCAGGAGCCTGTCGACAACGGCAGCCTGACCGTGATGGCACCAGGAGGGATCGGCCACCTTCGCCAGACTCTCGATCTGCCGGGTTCGGCGCGCGTGGGCGATGCCGTGGATCACGTGCTGGGCGCACTGCGCGCCCTGGAGCACCGTATTCGTGTCGCCGAGGCCGCACTGGGCACGGCCGGCACCGCGGAATTCGAGCGCTACGCCGCACTGGTGGCCGAGTTCGATGCGCGGGGCGGGCACGGAGCGGACCGCCGGGTCGAGGTGAGCCTCCGCCGGCTCGGCGAGCACGCGCCACTGGACCGGCAGCGTGCGCTCAGCACGCTCTCCGGAGGGCAGCGCTCCCGGCTCGCGCTCGCCGCCACTCTGGCCTCGGCCCCCGACCTGCTGCTGCTCGACGAGCCGACCAACGATCTGGACGACGAGGCCGTGGCCTGGCTGGAAGGACATCTGCACCGTCATCGGGGCACGGTCATCGTGGCCACGCACGATCGAGCGTTCCTGGAACGCGTCACCGACACGATCCTGGAAATCGACCACGATCAGCGCACGGTACGGCGCTACGGCAATGGATACGCCGGCTTCCTCGCCGCCAAGGCGGCGGCCCGGGCCCGGTGGGCGTGGGATCACGAGCAATGGCGCAACGAGATCGCCCGGCAGGAAAACCTCGCCGACTCCAGCAGCGGGCTGCTGGCCGAGATCCCCCGCAAGGGGCCGTGGGCATTCAGCGGCGCCGGCGCTTTCCGAGCGCGCTCGCGCGCACACGGCGCACAAAGCCGCATCCGGAACGCACGCGAGCGGTTGCAACGGCTCACGGAGCACCCCGTGCCGCCCCCTCCTCAGCCACTGCGGTTCACAGGCCGTGTCGAGGGCACGCCGACCGCCGAAGAGACACCACCAGCCGTGCACCTTGAAGGCATCCTGGTCGAAGGGCGGTTGGCCGTTCCGTCCCTGGAACTCGCTCCTGGTGACCGGCTCCTCATCACCGGCCCCAACGGTGTCGGCAAAAGCACCCTTCTCCGACTGCTGGCAGGGGAGCTGACGCCTGACGCCGGTGTCGTGCGCCGGCCACACCGAGTGGGATTCCTGCGCCAGCAAAGCGCGCCCGACGACGCCTTCGATGCCCGAACGCTGCTCGCGGCATTCGCAGCCGACAGGGCGGGGCAGCCCGACGAGCATGCCGACGCACTCCTTGCGCTCGGCCTGTTCCAGGCAGCCGACCTCACTGTTCCGGTACGGAACCTGTCCGTCGGACAGCGCCGCAAGCTCGAACTGGCCCGGCTCGTGACGGCAGGCCCGCTCGATCTGCTCCTGCTCGACGAGCCGACGAACCACTTGGCACCCACCTTGGTGGAAGAGATCGAGGCAGCCCTGGCCCGCTACACCGGCACCCTGGTCGTGGTGACGCACGACCGGCTCCTGCGTGAACGCTTCCAGGGGCACCGGCTGGAACTCCCGATCGCGGCCGAGAAGACGAGCCAGGACTGACGGCTTGACCCGCCCAGGCGGTGATCACCCACGCGCACCGGGAGGCCCGGTGGGCGGCCCGCTCGCTGACCGGGTCACCTGAACGGCCCGCACCTCGCAGGTGCGGGCCGTTGGCGTGCTCAACGGGCACCTGGCTGGTGCCCCGCGGAGGAGCCTGCGGCAACTGGTTCGGTGCCCCGCGGAGGAGCCCGGCGTATGGGATGCGTCAAAAGCACACGGGCCGCCGTAAGAGAGGCGTCAACGGCGGCCGAATCCGGCTGACGAGGAGCTTTCCTCGAATCGTCCGTTCGATCCGAACCTCATCTAGGAGCTCGCGATGGCCGACCTGGCCTTCGTCGTCACCACGGTCGCGGTGTTCGCGCTGGTGGCTCTCGCCGCCAAGGGGGTGGCGAAGCTGTGACCGTCGAAAACCTTGTCGGCCTGGTCGTGGCCGTCGCTCTGCTGGGCTATCTGATCCTCGCCCTGGTCTTCCCGGAGAGGTTCTGAGCACCCTATGAGCTCTGTCCTCGCCGGTGTGCTCCAACTGCTCGCGCTGATCGCTGCGTTGGCACTGGCATACCGCCCGCTCGGCGACTACATGGCCCGGGTCTACTCCTCCGACAAGCACCTGCGCGTGGAGAAGTGGATCTACAAGGGCATCGGCGCCGACCCGAACGCCGAGATGCGCTGGTCCGCCTATCTGCGCGGTGTCCTCGCCTTCTCCGCGGGGAGTGTGCTCTTCCTGTACCTGTTGCAACGGGTGCAGGGCAGCCTGCCCGGCTCGCTGGGCTTCTCCTCGATCGACCCGGACCAGGCGTTCAACACCGCCGCGTCCTTCGTGTCGAACACCAACTGGCAGTCGTACTACGGCGAGCAGGCCATGGGCCACGTCGTCCAGACCGGCGGCCTCGCGGTGCAGAACTTCCTGTCCGCCGCCGTCGGCATCGCTGTCGCGGTGGCTCTCGTACGAGGATTCGCCCGCTCCCGCACCGGCGAGCTGGGCAACTTCTGGACCGACTTGGTGCGCGGCACCGTCCGTATTTTGCTGCCGCTCTCCGTCGTCGCCGCGCTCGTCCAGGTCGCCTGCGGCGTGATCCAGAACTTCTCCGGCATCCACGAGGTCGGCCAGTTCACGGGTGGCAACCAGGAGTGGAACGGCGGCGCGGTCGCCTCGCAGGAGGCCATCAAGGAGATCGGCACCAACGGCGGCGGTTACTTCAACGCCAACAGCGCGCATCCCTTCGAGAACCCCAACGCGTTCTCCAACCTCTTCGAGATCTTCCTGCTCCTGCTGATCCCGTTCGCGCTGACGCGAACCTTCGGCCGGATGGTCGGCTCACTGCGCCAGGGCTACGCGATCCTCGCCACGATGGCGACCATCTGGGTCGCCTTCATCTGCCTGATGTGGTGGACCGAGTTCGCGCACCACGGCCCGGCGTTCGAGATCGCAGGCGGTGCGACGGAGGGCAAGGAGACCCGCTTCGGCATCGGCGCTTCGTCGATCTTCTCGATCTCCACGACGCTCACCTCCACCGGCGCGGTGGACTCGTTTCATTCCTCCAACACGGGGCTGGGCGGCGGGCTGAACCTGCTGGGCATGCAGCTCGGTGAGATCGCCCCCGGCGGTACCGGCTCGGGCCTCTACGGCATGCTGATCATGGCGGTCATCGCGGTGTTCATCGCCGGTCTGATGGTCGGCCGTACGCCCGAGTACCTGGGCAAGAAGATCGGCACCCGCGAGATCGAGTTCGCGGCCTGCTACATCCTCATCACCCCGGCGCTGGTGCTCATCTTCACCGCCGCGGCGATGGCACTGCCGACTCCGCCGCACTCCATGCTGAACAGCGGCGCGCACGGCTTCTCCGAGATCCTGTACGCATACACCTCAGGCGCCAACAACAACGGCTCGGCCTTCGCCGGCCTGAACGCGGACACGCCGTGGTTCAACACCACCATCGGCATCGTGATGCTCCTCGGGCGCTTCCTGCCGATGGTGTTCGTGCTGGCGCTGGCGGGTTCGCTGGCCGAGCAGAAGCCGGTGCCGGCCACCGCGGGCACGCTGCGCACCGAAAAGCCGCTGTTCACCGGGCTGTTGGTGGGCGCGATTCTCATCATCACCGGTCTGACCTACTTCCCGGCCCTGGCACTGGGACCGCTGGCCGAAGGGCTGGCGTCATGACCACTCGCACAGAAAAGCAAGAGGACAGCGTGTCCACGACTACTCCCACTCGTGCGCCGCACAGCGACATGCACACGGGGCACAGGCAGGAAGGGCGGGTCGGTGCGGGTCTGTTCGATCCGAAGCAGCTGCTGAAGTCGCTGCCGGACGCCTGCCGCAAGCTCGACCCGCGGGTGATGGTCAAGTCGCCCGTGATGTTCGTCGTGCTCGTCGGCTCGGTGCTGACGACGGTGTTCTCCTTCAAGGACCCGGGCGACTGGTTCGGCTGGGCGATCAGTGCCTGGCTGTGGCTCACCGTGATCTTCGCCAACCTGGCGGAGGCGGTCGCCGAAGGCCGCGGCAAGGCGCAGGCCGACACGTTGCGCAGGGCCAAGACCGAGACCGTCGCCCGCCGTCTCGTGAGCGACCGGGAAGAGCAGGTCGTCGGCACCGAACTGAGCGTGGGCGACCTGGTCGTCTGTGAGGCGGGCGACATCATCCCCGGCGACGGTGACGTCGTCGAGGGCGTCGCCAGTGTGGACGAGTCGGCGATCACCGGTGAGTCGGCCCCGGTCATCCGTGAGTCCGGCGGCGACCGCAGTGCCGTCACCGGGGGTACGAAGGTCCTCTCCGACCGGATCGTCATCAAGATCACGACGAAGCCGGGGGAGACCTTCATCGACCGCATGATCGCCTTGGTCGAGGGCGCCGCACGGCAGAAGACGCCGAACGAGATGGCGCTGAACATCCTGCTCGCTTCGCTGACCATCGTCTTCCTGCTCGCGGTGGCCACCCTTCCGCCGCTCGCGGACTACGCGGGCACCCACCTGACCATGGTCGTGCTGGTGGCCCTCCTGGTCTGCCTGATCCCGACCACGATCGGTGCGCTGCTCTCCGCGATCGGCATCGCGGGCATGGACCGACTGGTGCAGCGCAACGTGCTGGCCATGTCGGGCAGAGCAGTGGAGGCTGCCGGTGACGTGTCGACCCTGCTGCTCGACAAGACCGGCACCATCACGCACGGAAACCGGCAGGCCGCAGAATTCGTACCCGTACGGGGCGCCACCGAGGCCGAGGTGGCGGATGCCGCCCAGCTGTCATCACTGGCCGACGAGACGCCCGAGGGCCGCTCGATCGTCGTCCTGGCGAAGGAGAAGTACCAGCGGCGCGAGCGGCACCAGGGCGAGCTGTCCGGCGCCGAATGGACAGCCTTCACCGCCCAGACCCGGATGTCGGGCGTGGACGTCGGCGGGCGCAAGATCCGCAAGGGCGCGGCCGGTTCGGTCATCACCTGGGTCAAGGAGCGGGGCGGCACGGTCGCCGAGGACGCCGACTCCCTCGCCCACCACATCTCCGCAGCGGGCGGGACCCCGCTGCTCGTGGCCGTGGAAGACACCGAAGGCGCCCGAGTGCTGGGCGTCGTCCACCTCAAGGACGTCGTCAAGGAGGGCATGCGGGAGCGGTTCGACGAGCTGCGCCGCATGGGCATCAAGACCGTCATGATCACGGGTGACAACCCGCTGACGGCCCGGGCGATCGCCGAGGAGGCGGGCGTCGACGAGTTCCTCGCGGAGGCCACTCCCGAGGACAAGATGGCGCTCATCAAGCGCGAGCAGGCGGGCGGCAAGCTCGTCGCGATGACCGGCGACGGCACGAACGACGCGCCCGCGCTCGCCCAGGCCGACGTCGGCGTGGCCATGAACACGGGGACGTCGGCCGCCAAGGAGGCCGCCAACATGGTCGACCTCGACTCCAACCCGACCAAACTCATCGAGATCGTCGAGATCGGCAAGCAACTCCTCATCACCCGGGGCGCGTTGACGACCTTCTCGATCGCCAACGACGTCGCCAAGTACTTCGCGATCATCCCGGCGCTCTTCGTCGCGGTCTACCCGGGCCTGGACAAGCTCAACATCATGAACCTGTCCTCGCCCGACTCCGCGATCCTCTCCGCGGTCATCTTCAACGCACTGATCATCATCGCGCTGGTGCCCCTCGCCTTGCGCGGCGTGCAGTACCGCCCGGTCAGCGCCGACAAGCTGCTCCGCCGCAACCTCGGGATCTACGGCCTGGGCGGGCTGATAGCTCCCTTCATCGGCATCAAGATCATCGACCTGCTCCTCTCCCTCATCCCCGGGATCGGCTGACTGCCATGAACAACTCGGTTATCAACACTGCCCGGTTGCTCTCGGCCGGCCTGCGCGCCCTTCTCGTCCTCACCGTGGTGACGGGCATCCTCTACCCGCTGGCCATCACCGGCGTCGCCCAGGGGATCTTCCCCGGCAAGGCGAACGGCTCGCAGATCAAGGCGGACGGCAAGGTCGTCGGCTCCTTGCTCATCGGCCAGGCGTACAACCTGCCGCTCAAGAAGGGCCAGGAGACGCCGGAGCCCGACCTGAAGTGGTTCCAGGGGCGTCCGCAGAACGGCCTGGGCACCAACACAGTCAACACCCGGTACAAGCTGATCCTGTCCGGCGCGACGAACCGTTCCGGTGACAACGCCGACCTGATCAAGTGGGTCAAGGCGGCCAAAGCCGCCGTCATCAAGGACAACTCGACGGCGGACTACAAGGTCAAGCCGTCCCAGGTACCCGCCGACGCGGTCACCTCCTCCGGCTCGGGGCTGGACCCGGACATCTCCCCGGACTACGCCGGCATCCAGGTCCACCGGATCGCCGAGCGGAACGGCTTGTCCGTCGCCCAGGTCCACAAGCTCGTGGACGAGCACACGGACGGCCGCATTCTCGGCTTCATGGGCGAGCCCACGGTCAACGTCCTGGAACTCAACATCGCGCTCAAGGAACTCGTGGCGCGCCATGAACCGAGCAGCACTCCGTCCTGAGCCGGGCCGAGCCTGAGCCCGTCCCGACGTGTGGCTCACCGGCGACGACGGCGGAAGTGAGCGTGAACGGCCGAATGCCGTCTGTTCACGGGTGGGCGAACGCCAATAGCCTGTGCGACCTTCACGCTCTGGGGGGTCTCGTGAACGGTCTCCGTGCGGTCATCGTCTGCCTTGTGATCGCCTGTGCCGCGGTGGTGTCGCCGGCCGCGGCTGTGACGCCCAACTGGTCGGCACTGCCGGTGCCGGCGGCGGCACCGCCGATGACCGTGTCCGACCTCGCCGCCCGCGGCCCGGGTGAGGCGTGGGCGACCGGGTACGAGCACGCCGCCGATGGACTGCGGCCGATGCTGTACCGGTGGGACGGCACGGCGTGGAGCCGGGACACCACCTTCCCCGGCGCCGGTGAACCGGGCCGGCTCGGCAAGGTGCAGTTCGTCGGCCAGGAGGTGTGGATCTTCCACGAACGCGTGGGGGCGGGGGAGATCCTGCGCCGTTCGGCGGGAGGGTGGAATGTCGTTCCGCTGCCGCAGACCTTGTCGGTCCATCAGGATTTCGCCGCGGTACCGGGTGCCGCGTGGGTGGTCGGCGAGGACGACACCGGAGTGAAGGTGCTGCACTACGACGGTTCCGGCTGGACCACCCAGTCCACCCCGGACGGGGTGCTGTACCTGATGGGGATCACCGCACGTACCGCCACCGACGCCTGGGCCTGGGCGGACACCAGCACCGGGACCACCATTCTGCGCTGGGACGGCACCGTGTGGCGGGACGCGAACGTCTCACTGCCGCCGAACAGCAACGTGCACACGATCGTGCTCGAACCGTCCGGCCGGGTCACGATCGGCGGCAGCCAGTACACCGACGGCGTGGCCCGCACCTACCTGATGACCTTCAACGGGCACGCCTGGCGCACCACCTACCCACCGCTGGGCGACACCTACACCGAGGCCATGGTGCGCGGCCCGGACGGCGCGCTGTGGCTGCCGGTGCGCAGCGACCGCGCGTTCCAGTCGAAGTACGCACGGCTGGACGGCCCCCGCACCACCTTCTCCTACGGCCCGGAGCGCACGAACGCGATCGACGTCAAACCGCGTGCACTGGCGAAGGCCGGGTTCTCACTTCTGTCCTTCGGCACCGTCGAGATCTACGGCTCGAAACCAAACCTCATGAGCGAGCGGCTGGGAGGCTGACCATGGCACGCAGACTTCTCGTCGCGGCCCTCGCTGCGGCCATGACCATCGTGACCGCCATGACCTCGGCCGCGGCGGACACCCAGTCCTGGCAACACGTTCCGGTCCCGGCGCAGGTACGCCCCCAGGCCGGTCTGAACGAGGCCGTGGCGTTCGGGCCGGACCGGGCGTGGGCGGTGGGTGCCGACGCCGTCGGCCGCGAGGCGCCGGGCTTCCCGCTGGTGCTGCGCTGGGACGGTGTCGCGTGGCAGCGCCAGAGTCTGGCCGGGGTCGGCTGGCAGGGCGAGCTGCTGTCCATCGCCGCGACCTCACCGACCGCGGTCTGGGCGGTTGGCCGCGACTCGGCGGGCGGCGCCCACCTGCTCCGCTACGACGGCATCGCGTGGGCCGAGAGCCGGCCGCCGCGCGGTGTCGTGCTGACGAAAGCCGTCGCCGGCGGCGGTGAGACCTGGCTGATCGGTTCGCGGGAGGGCGCGCAGGTGTTGCTGCGCTGGGACGGGCGCGGCTGGCGGGACGTGCCGGTGCCGCCGGGATCCGTGTACGGCCTGCACATCCTGGCGGCCGACGACGTCTGGGCCGCGGGTGACACCGCGTCGGGGGCGGCCGTGTCGCACTGGAACGGGCAGGCATGGCAGCAGACGATCGTGGACGCATTCCCGCGGTCGGGCTTGAGCAGTGTGCTGGCGGTCTCGCCGACGGAGGTGTGGGCGGGCGGCACGGCCGGGTTCGTCGGCGGCCCGGTGGGCCGGCCGATTCCGCCGCTCCTGGTCCGCTGGGACGGGCAGACATGGAACCGGGTGACCGTGCCCACCGACTTCGGCGCGATCAGCTCACTGGTACCCACCACGTCCGGCGCGCTGGCCTGGGTCGCGGTGGCCCGCTCGCAGAAATGGGGCCCGCCGGGCAGCTATCCGCCGTTCGTCCCCGGGCCGGATTTCCTTGCCTGGAACGGACAGTCGTTCACCGAGCACAGCGAACCGGTGGTGCCGGGCGAGGGTGGTTCCTCGGTGGTGCGGCTGGCGCCGGTGCCGGGCACGGCGACGGTGTGGTCGGTCGGCCGCGCAGACGGCCCCGAGGGCACCTTCGCGCCACGCATCCTTCGGTTCGGCTGAGAAGACGAACACTGCCACTTGTGCAGAGCGTTTCGCACGTCCGCGACGTCGGCGGCGGCCGGCGCGTTCGTCAGTGGGTGGTCGAGGGCGGCCACGTTCCGCCGTTACCGGTGGGATGGCACTGGGCCCTCGGCAGCCCAAGGCGTCGTGTAGAGGGTCACGGTGCCCCGGCCGGCCGTGGCCCGGCCGCCGCGGCCGCCGTCAGGGCTGGCAGGTGTTTTTCTCCCGACAACATGCCGATCCGCAACGGGAGATGAGCAACAGAGGCCCCTGCTATGGTGCGCCGATGTCATCGATCAAGCAGTTCCAAGTCACCTTCGACTGCGCGGAACCTGAGCGCGTCGCTCGCTTTTGGTGCGAGGTGTTGGGGTACGCCGTACCGCCGCCACCGGAGGGGTTTGCTACGTGGGGCGAATTCGATCGCTCTCTGCCGCCTGAGCAGCAGGGTTCAGCGTTCGCGTGCGGTGATCCGTCCGGCGTGGGCCCGAGACTGTTCTTCCAGCGCGTTCCCGAAGGGAAGGTCGTCAAGAATCGGCTGCATCTTGATGTGCGAGTCGGCACCGGACTCGTGGGTGCAGAGCGCCTCACCACGCTCGAAGCCGAGTGCGCACGACTGGTCGCGCTCGGCGCCGTACGCGTGCGACTGCTGCTTGCCGATGACGACAACGAGTCGTGCATCGTGATGCAGGACATCGAGGGCAACGAGTTCTGCCTCGACTGAGCATCCTCCGAGAGGGCGAGGCGGGAGCCGTCTCCTTGGGCGGGGGCAGGTGTGGCCGGATGCCCGCGTTGGGACGCCGAGGGAGGATCTCCCTACACATCGGGTCGGCGCACGATCCAAGGAGCGCGGACGGTCATGATCCGGCCTGAGGTCGGTCAGGCGACGGTGGGGCAGGCCTGAGGCGCCGTACGCACCAAGTGATCGCCTTCGTCCGCGCGCCGCGTGATCGTGCAGCAGGCTGGGGCGAGATCGGTGTATCGCCGTCGAGGAGGAACGCAGGCCGGACGACGGAGGGCCGCATAGCTGCGTCCGAAGCCGCCGGAGTGGCTGATGCAGCGGGGTGTGTCAGGCTCGGGAGCCCGTCCGTGCAGGTCAGGGTTGGGCGTCACATGGCGCAGGGCGTACGGATCAAGGGGCTCACCGAGGGCCGGGCGAGGCGCGCGCTGTATGAGCACGACGAGGCCCGCTCCTTCTGTGTCCCTGACACGGCGCTCCAGGGTGAGCCCGGAGTAGACCGGCAAGGTGCGCCGCCTGCCCTGGTTCATCGGCCGTCTGTCGGCGGTCATGTGGTTCGGAAGTCGTCCACCCGCTCGCCCTCCGCCTGGGACGGTTCGGTTCTGGGAACGTCCGGATGCTGCTCCTCCACCGCTCGCTCGGCCGGTTCATCGCGCTCGCCCTCGGCCTGGGAGGGCGTGTGCGAGTACAGCCAGCGGTCGTAGTCCGAGGCTCCGGTCTTCATGGCGGGCCTCCCTTAATCGCTTATGTCCATGCTCCTCCCGCGCCCGCCGGAGGGCCAGAACGGCCGGCGTCGCATTTCTCGCCTGGGATGCGTGTCCGGCCGGTCCGGATGATCCTGGGGGCGTGTCCCGACAGCCATCTGTGGTTGGTGTGTCAACCGTCGCCAAGCGCGGGCGGGGCCTCGGCGACGTTGACGCGTCGGCATCGCCGTCGATCGACTGGTGAGGCGGTGGCCCCGATGCGTGGGTGACCTGCCAATGACGGAGCCGCCCGCCGGTATGTCCCCCGTGGCGGGCGGCTCGCGCCGTAGGTGTTCAGAGGTCGAGGTCGGCGGCGGCGCACGTAAGGCGTCCTGGGCCGCTGGACGACACCGGCCGGGGCCGGCGACGGGATTCGAACCCGCGTTACCCGCTTGAGAGGCGAAGTAGCCGCAGCCTGCGCACCTGAACACCAGCACCGTAGCGTGCGTGCGGCGGGCGGGGCACCTGACTTTCTGGCGCCCTCGTCGGTTGATCAGGTGGGTTGCGTTGCCGTTTCGATGTCGATGATGTCGACAGCTCGCAGAGGCAGTTCGACAAGCAGGAGACCGCCGATTGGTCGCCCTCGCCCCCGAACCCCAGCGCCGCCTCGACCTCGAAGGTGACCTCGGCGACATGCCGCGCCTGGTGGCCGTATTCGATCAGGGCGACTCGAACACGGCCCCAGCCGTCGCCGAGCTCAAGCGCACACGCGCTGCTCCTGACCGACGCCGAAGCGGCCGACTGGCTCACATGCACGGTGGCCGGAGAGGTCTGGCACCGAGTGACGGACACCTACGGGTCCCGGGGGGTCAGCCTTGACCTCCCTGGGGCCTGGCTCGTGCATGAACCGTGCAGCGGCCACATCCGATCGAAGCGCTCGGTGACCTTTGGCGTCGTCAGCGTCGCGAGAATCCGGTGGCATGATCTGCGTTCTCGCGGGCAGGCGGCTTTGGTGTCGTACGCGCCTGCGGAGCTCGTGTCGCAGGTGAGTTCCGCCCTGGTCCAGGCCGGCTTTCAGGTGATGGGCGATGCGGACACCGGCGTCCCGGGGCTGCGTGTGACCGAGGTGCCTGCGGGCGCATTGGTCGGCTGGACGGCCTCGGACGGCTTCACCTCGCTGGCCCGTGAACAAGCCGGACGTCCTTCGAGTGGCGACAGCATGAGAGTGATCGTGCAGGCCGCAGTAACGGGGCTGCTGGTCCAGCTCGGACACACCGTCACCGAAGCGTCCGACGAGGGGGACTTGGTGGTCCTTGCTGACACAGCCGCGCCGGACGGTCCGTGAAGCGGCAGACGTCGACCCGCTGACACTGCTTCGTCTGGTGTCGTCCTCCCACCCTGTTCGGGGTTCAGGAGGACGATCGCGTCCGGTGAGCCGCCTTGGAAGGTCGCAGGGCGTCCCCTGGACGCCCGACGCGGCACTGGACCACTGGGAGCAGGCAGGTGATTGGGCGTCAAACGCCGTTGTCAGTGCCTCGCTCTAGAGTGAATACATCACTCGGGGAGCCTCGGAGGGGGAACAGAAGCATGTCCGCAAACAGGATCCAGCACAAGGTGAATCACGTCGCGCTGGTAGTGGACTGTTCGGGTTCAATGCGTCCGCACCAGAGTCAACTCATTCGAGTTGTGGACGAATTCGTGGCGGGGCTGAAGGCCGAGTCGGACAGCCTCGGCCACGAGACCCGGATCAGTCTCTACTCCTTCGACCACAAGGTGGAGAACCTGGTCTGGGACATGGACGTGAAGCATCTGCCGTCCATGCGGGGGCTGTACCGGGTCAACAATGGGGCTACGGCCCTCATCGAGGCTTCGCTGAAGTCCCTGGACGACCTGGGCCATATCTGGGAGGAATACGGCGAGCACAGCTTCCTCCAGATCGTCGTGACGGACGGCGAGGAGAACGCCTCCGGCGGCGACCGGCGGCACGACGGCGACATGACCATCCTCGGCCCCTGGCTCGACAAGATCACGGCGAAGATGGGTGGGCTTCCGGGCCACTGGACCTCGGCGATCCTCGTTCCGAACTCGCTGGCCAAGCGGACCGCCCAGAACTACGGCTTCCCGGCCGGGAACATCGCCATCTGGGATGCGGATTCCCAGAAGGGCGTCGAGGAGGCGATCGGCACCGTGCGCGCTGCCGCCACCAGCTTCCTCCGCGGGCGAGAACAGGGGGTGCGCGGTACGAAGAACCTGTTCGCCGTCGGTCAGGACATATCGGTTGACGAGGTGCGGGCGAACCTCGAACCGATTCCGGCCGACAAGTACCGGCTTCTCAAAGTCGACAAGGAGGTCGAGATTCGCCCCTTCGTCAATTCGCATCCGGGCGTGACGTACGAACGTGGTTCGTGTTACTACCAGCTGGGCGCCCGGGCTCAGGTTCAGCAGAACAAGGAAGTCATCGTGGTCGAGAAGGACACCGACCGCGCTTATACGGGCGACGCGGCGCGCAGCCTTTTGTTCGGTACGGGTGTCCAGGGGACCGTCTCCGTGAAAGCGGGGAACAACCCCAAGCTGGAGGTGTACGTACAGAGCCGTTCGGTGAACAGGAAGCTCAAGCCGAAGACGCGTCTGCTCATCATGCTCTGAAATCAGAGAGCGAAGAGCGGGGTGGTCCGGGACGGCCTGCTCCTCCTGCTCGTCACCTCTGTGAGCGACGGATGTCGCCCGTGCGTTCACCGGCGGCACGGGGTGGCACGGGCGGCGCGAAGGCCGCAGGAACGATGCGTGTGTTCGGCTTACCGACCCGTGCAACGCGTACGCACCTTCGCGTCGTACCTATGCGGCAGCATGCTGGAAGCCGTCACAGGGCGGGTGACCGTGCCGGCGACAGCGTCTTCGGTCTCGCGGACCTTGTATAGGCGCCGCCTGTCGTGGGGCAGGCCCCGTGCCGTGGCCGGGTTCTGGCGGGACTGCTCGCGTTGTGGGCGGGCCCGGTCAGGACGTGCCGAGGCTCCCGATGGATGGTTCCAGCAGGTCGAAGGCGCGGGTCGCGTCCGATGCGACGATCGCCTCGACTTCTTCATCCGGCTCTCCAGCGAGGGTGAGGTACTGGATTTGCTGGAAGAGGATGCGGTGGACGGTGCCGAGCAGGCCGGCGGCCGTGCGGATGGTGATGTCGTCGATCGGCATGTCCTCGGCCTGGGCGAGCGCCTCTGCCAGTGCTTCTTCGCGGCGGTCGTGCAAGCCGCGCACGCAGATCGTGAGGGTGGGGCTGTCGGCGATCATCCGGGCGAAGTCGGGGCCGGTAAAGCCGGTTACGGGATCGTGTGTGGCCAGTGCGTCGGAGAAGGCGCGGCGCAGTGCCCCCAGGGCTGACTCACCGGGGTGCCGCGCCGCCACGGCCGCGGCCAGGGTCGCGACGAAGGCGTCCTGATGGTCCAGGGCCATGTCCTCCTTGCGGGCGAAGTAGTTGGTGACGGTCTTTTTGGAGACCCGCGCGGCGTCGGCGATCTCGGCGATCGTCGTGGCGTCGAAGCCCTGCTTGAGGAAGAGGCGGGTGGCCTGGTCGGAGATGTGCTGGCGGGTCTCCTGCTTCTTGACCTCGCGCAGGCCCGCAGGTGGTGACGGCGCGCGCTCGTTGTCGCTACTCATGGCCAAATCTTACACCCATAGCATATTTACGTTGACAGTCTCTTGACTCTGAAGGTAAAATTACTCTCGACGTAAATTCATGGGAAGGGGGATCGGTGCGGCGCAACGTTCTGTACGCCTGCGGTTCGGAGCTGGTCATCGGCCGGTTCTGTCAGCCGCCTGGTGGGACTGGCCCATCGAGCTGATCACCCGTCGTGTGCGCACGATCATGGCCGGCACCCCCGCGGAGATCAGCGAGATTGCCGCGCGTCACGGTGCCGCGCGTCACGGTGCCGCGCGTCACGGTGCCGCTCGCAGCGCAGCCCTCGCATCCTGACCGACCACCCACCTCAACCGGGCCCGCCCCCGGCCCGCAACAGTTCACCCTCGTTCGCCGAGTAAGGAGCATGCATTGCCCGACACCCAGTCCGCCACCGTGCCCCCGATGGCCTCGCTGCCCGCCCAGGCGGAACGCCTCATCGAGCTGGGGCTGCATACGCACGCCGGGATACCGGCCGAGGAAGTCCGCACCTTCGCCGAGCAACACCGGAACGAGGGCGGTGACACCCTGCTGGCCATCGATCCCGGCCGCGTTCCCGCCTCGGTCCTCACTCCGCTGCTCCGCCAGGGCGACAAGCCCGGCTTCGTCGTCACCGACATGCCCGACGTCGACCACTTCACGCCGTACGGGATCGACCTGCCCGACTCCCCGCTCTACGTGGTCACCGGCGTAGACCGGGGCGACCACATGGCCAACTGGAGCCCGGAGGAAGCACTGCCCGCGCTCACCAAGGAAGACCGCACCCCACTGCTGCTCAGCGAAGGCATCCACTGGGTGCTCCAGCAGCCGGCTGCCCTCGAGCGCAACCGCTGCTTCATGACCATCGGATCCCGTCTGCGCAAGCCGAACGGCACGTACGACGCCCGCACCCCCGCAATCTGGATCAGCAACGGCACCGGCCGGGACGGCCGTGAGAGACGCAACGCCCCGAAGGTCGGCTGGTGCTGGTGGGGAAACCGCCACACCTGGCTGGGCTTTGCCAGCGCGGCGGCCCGCGGAATCTGACGAACCGAAGTCGGACACCGCCGACGTGCACCGGCCGTCCAGTCGGGCGGCAGGTCATCGACGCACTTCTGTGACTGATCGGTCCGGTTGGCGTCATGCGCCAGAAGCAGCGCTCAGCCTCAAGTCGCCCTGACCGACAACGAAAAAGAGCTTCACGATCTCCCGTGGTCGGGGAACCCCGGCGTGGGACGTACGAACTGTTCGGCTGGGTTCCGGACGAAGCCGAGGTGTGCGGCTGGGTGGGCAGCCGGGTGTGGCTCGTGCCGGAAGACAGGACGCCCGATGCCTGGCTACTGGAGGACGCGGAGATCCGCGGACGGCACCCGGGAAGGGACGGTCTCGTGCTCACCGGTCTGGACGACCATGAGGGCCCGCCCGAGGGATACAGGAATCCTGTCCGACTGCACAACGGCTACCGGTGGTTGGGCACCTGCCGAGAGCTCGCCCGCGTCCTGCCTCCCGAAGATGCAGCGCCCCCGCTCGTCCTGCGCAGGCTCGTCCCGGATAATCGAATGCTGCGGTCAGGGAGTGATGTCCTCGGGCTGACGCCTCGCGGGGCACACCCCCGATCGGCGGGCCTTGCGGCGCAGGCTCGCTCACGGCAACTGCCGGGTCGTAGCGGCTGCTTGAGGGCCGGGGCTGGGAACTCACGAGCCGGCCCCGTTCGGGGCACCGGCGGCGCGGGTATGCCATGCCCTGCCGCGCGCATGTCACGAGCGCGGATCCGGCTTCGACCGAGGGGCGTCCGTGCGAGACAGAGTGGCTGGTCTGAGGCTCGGTGAAATCCGCGGTGATCACGCCATCATCAACCCGGCGATGGGCGCCATGGCGCAGGTGCTGCGGGGATTCTTGCTGCTTCTCTGGATCGCGCTGCTCGTCGCCACTGTCGTCAACCCGTCCGCAGTCAACGACAATGCTGCTGTCGCGACGGCGGTGGTGGCCGTGGTGTACGCCCTGAAGTCCGGATGGCGCCGACTGACCGCCCGGCTCGGTGTGAACAGGTGTTACCTGTGCGCGGACGGCGTGGCCGTCACCGACCGGTTCGGCCGGATACGCGACTCCGTGGCGTGGAGCGAGGTGACCGGGGTGCAGCAGACGGCGTTGGTGGGTCTCGTCATAGGCTGCCACCGCATCGAAATCTCCAGAAGCCGTTACGCCACGCCCCTCTGGTTCGTGGCGCCGGGAGCGAAGTCCGCCCTGGTGCAGGCTCTGCTCGACGAGGGCAGGCGCAGCGGCGTCCTCCAGAATCGCGCGCAGGGCCATTGAGGCAGGTTGTCGATGCATCTACGACCAGGCGAGACCGAGGCCGTTGGCTGGAGGGTGGTGACCGTGCTCGACGCCGTACGGCAGCTGCGCGACGCATCACCCGACGTCACCGGACGGCCACGAGTGATTGCGATCGACGGCCGGGGCGGCGCGGGCAAGACGACCCTGGCCGGGCGGCTGCGCAAGGTGGTGCCCAACTCCGCCATCGTGCACACCGACGACATCGCCTGGAACCACGCCTACTTCGACTGGGGCGCCGTGCTCGTCGAGAACATCCTGCAACCCCTGCACCGGTGTGAGGCGGTGGACTTCCGCCCCGATGCCTGGATCACCCACGACCGGCCAGGATCGATCACCATCCCCGCCCGTACCGACTTTGTCTGGGTCGAGGGCACCGGCATCATCCGCGAAGAGCTTGCCTTGTGGTTGGACGCTTCGGTGTGGATGCAGGGGGACCTCGACGAGCAAGAGCGCTTGTTGGTCGTCCGTGACGGTGACTCACCCGAGCAACGGGAGCACGTGGCGAACTGGCTGTCGGAGGAATTGCCGTTCCTGTTGCGAGAACAGCCGTGGGCCCGCGCCACGATGATCGTCGCAGGCCCTCCCCGGACCGACCACGACCCGGACACCGAGTTGGTCGTCGCCCCGCCGACCAGGTTCAGGTCGGCGGACTCACCCGCAGAACGTGAGTGAGCGGTTCGAGCGGAACTCGGCAAGGACCGCGCGCGACGCCGGGCAGACCAAGCTGCCCGGCCCGATGATGCCGGAGGTGCGCGGCCGGAGCATGGCGACCATGCCGGGCCTTACCTGGGCGGGTCAGTGCAGCCGCCAAGCATCACGTCATCACGTTCGACAACAGGGGCGTCGGCGCTTCCACGGGTTCGACCCCGCGCACCATCCAGGAGATGGCGAAGGACGCCGTCACCTTCATCCGGGCGCTCGGGCTGGAGCACGTCGACCTTCACGGCTTCTCGATGGGCGGCATGATCGCCCAGGTGATCGTGCAGACCGACCCGCAGCTCGTCCGCAAGCCGATCCTCAGCGGCACCGGTCCCGCGGGCGGTGAGGGCATCAGGAACGTGACGGTGCTGTCCCATCTCGACACCGTCCGATCCCTGCTCACCTTCCGGGACGTGAAGCAGTTCCTCTTCTTCACCCGCACCGCCGCCGGGCGTCGGGCCGGCAAGGAGTTCGTGGGCCGCCTGCAGGAGCGCACCGCCGACCGGGACAAGACCATGTCCCTCATTGCGTACAGCAACCAGCTCAAGGCCATTCACCGCTGGGGCCTGGAGCGGCCCCACGATCTCTCGGGCATCCAGCAGCCCGTGCTCGTCGCCAATGGTGACCACGACAGAATGGTGCCGACGAAGAACTCGTACGACCTGGCCCAGCGACTGCCGAACAGCGAGTTGGTCGTCTACCCCGACGCCGGCCATGGCGGCATCTTCCAGTTCCATGACCAGTTCGTGGAGACGACGCTCGAATTCCTCGCCCGGCAGTAGGCGGGCGGTGCAGCCGTCGCTTGGGCCGAGGGCGTTGCCTCGGAGCCGCGACGCCCGGTGGGGCGGGCGGCTCGAGGTGCCCGTTCGGAGTTTTCTGAGCCCTGGAGTCCGGCGAAGGGTGCTCGACGCAAGAACGTCGACGCAGATGCTGACGCATCAACGTCGACGCAAGAACGGGCCTCGCGGAGAAGCCTCCTGCGAGACCATGGGCGGCCGTAGGCCTTCTGCTCACCCCATGAATGCGAGGGCGTTCTTGATTCCCTGCTCCAGGACCTCGTCGGCGAACTTGCCGTCGGACAGGGCGCGCGACAGTTGCAACGTCCCCACCATCATGGTGAAGAGTCCGATGGCCTTGGCGCGAGCGGACTGCGGGTCCTCGGGTGCCAGCCGGGCGGCGACTTCCTCCACGACGTCCCGTGTGCCATCGGTGTAGGCCTGTTTGGTCGCGTCTCCGCAGCGGCCGATCTCGTCGAGCAGGGCGGCGGAGGGGCATCCGAAGCCGGGGTGGTCCCGGTGCTCGGGCGACATCGTGTGGTCCCGGCCGCTGCCTGAAGGAGCGCAGCCGTCCACCGTCACCGTGTCCCAGGACGCCGCCGGACGCTGGTTCGTCTCGATGCTGTGTGACGACCCGTCCGTCCAGCCCTTCCCCGCCGCCGACAGCGCGGTCGGCATCGATGTCGGCCTGGACCACCTGCTGGCCCTCTCCACCGGGGAGAAGATCGCCAACTCCGGGCACGAACGCCGCGACCGCGCCCGACTCGCCAAGGCCCAGCGCAAGCTGTCCCGCAAGGCCAAGGGCGACGGCGCCAACCGGATAAAAGCCCGGCGCAAGGTGGCCAAGGTCCACGCCCGGATCGCCGACCGGCGCCGCGACATGCTCCACAAGCTCACCACCCGTCTCGTGCGTGAAAACCAAACGCTCGTGATCGAGGACCTGACCGTGCGCAACATGGTCAGGAACCACACGCTCGCCCGGGCCATCTCGGACGCGAGCTGGAGCGAGTTCCGATCCCTGCTGGAGTACAAGGCCGCCTGGTACGGGCGGGAAGTGATCGCGGTGGACCGCTTCTTCCCCTCCTCCAGACCGCGCTCCGTCTGCGGCACGTTGCAGGAGAGGATGCCGCTCAGCGTCCGTACGTGGACGTGCGACTGCGGTACGACCCATGACCGGGACGTGAACGCGGCGAAGAACCTTCTGGCCGCCGGGCTGGCGGTGACAGTCTGTGGAGCCGGTGTAAGACCTCAACGGAGTTCTCCGGGCGGGCAGTCGGCGACGAAGCAGAAAACCCCACGGCGCGAGCCGTAGGAATCCCCCTCGTTCACGGGGGGGGAGGAAGTCAATGCGGCATCAGATCGTCGGCCCGTTCGGCGACCTCATGCCGTAGAGCGGTCCACAGGGCGCGTACGGCGGGATGTGTCACGGCCTCGCGGCGGACGGCCAGGGTGATGGGGAGCTGGATGTCGATCTCGTCGGCGAGGAGCCGGCGCAGCTGCGTCCGCCGGGTCAGGAAGGCCGGCAGGACGCCGATGCCGGCCCCCTGCCGGGTGGCTTCCAGCTGGGCGAAGACGTTCGTCGAGGAGAAGGCCGGGGTCATTCCGGGAAGGTGGCGTTCGATGTCGAGGTCGCCGACCTGCAGCATCGACTCGATGTAGAAGATGAGCGGGTGCTCGCGCAGCTCGGCCACCGTCTCCGGGCGGCCGTTGCGGGTGAGGTAGTCGTCACTGGCGTAGAGCCCCAGCGTGTAGTCGGTGAGGTGCTCGGTCACGAGGCGGCTGCTGGAGGGAACGCCGATGACGAGGGCGAGGTCGAAGCCGGACGGGCGCAGGGCGAGCTGCCGCGTCGCGGTGATGAGTTCGACCTGGAGGTGAGGGTGCCGGCGGCGTACCCGTACGAGGGCGGGTGTGGCGAAGGCGGTGCCGAAGCCGTCGGGCGCGCTGACGCGCACCGTGCCGTGCAGGGACGGTGAGTCCTGGCCCGCCACGGCGTCGACCACCCGGTCGATGGCCTCCTCGATCGCGCGTGCGTTCTCCGAGACCGCTCTTCCGATGTCCGTCAGCGTCCATCCCTCAGCGCCCCGTTCGATGAGTCGCAGGCCGATGCTCTTCTCCAGTGCCGCGATTCGGCGGGACACGGTGGTGTGATCCACGCCGAGTGCGTCGGCGGCTGTCACCAGGCGTCCGGTACGGGACACCGCGAGCAGGTAGCGCAGATCGTCCGCACGGAGTTTGCGCGGATCGACGGATCGATGGGAGCCGGTCGGCTGCGGAGCGAGGTTCTCGTCCGGGGAGTGAGGGAGCACGGCCTGACCGTATCTGCATTTCTGCACAGTGGGTGTGCGCTATTGGTGGTTGATTGCACACAGCGCGGCACCGCACAGTCGGGGCAGTGGGCGCGATGTGCCCCCGCTGTTCTTGGTGAGAGGGCCGCCATGGTTGCCAGCATTTCCCTCCTGCGGATCCTGCGCGTCGGCGGCGGTGCCGTCGGCGAGCTGGGCGACGTCGTCGCAGGGCTGGGCCTGCGCCGCCCGCTGCTGGTGACGGACGCCTTCCTCGCCGGGACCGGCGCGGCGGAACGACTGATGGCGACGCTGAGGGATGCCGGGCTGCAGCCGTCCCTGTTCGCCGGCACCGTCCCGGACCCGACGACCGACTCGCTCGACGCGGGCCTGACGGTGCTGAGGGAGCACAGGGCGGACTCGGTGATCGGATTCGGCGGCGGCAGCCCGATGGACACCGCCAAGGCCCTCGGCCTGCTGGGCGTCCAGGGCGGGCAGATGCGGGACTACAAGGCCCCGCACACCAACCTCGGCCCGGCGCTTCCCTTGATCGCGGTCCCGACGACCGCCGGCAGCGGCTCGGAGGCCACCCAGTTCACCATCATCACCGACAGCGCCACGGACGAGAAGATGCTCTGCCCGGGGCCGGCGTTCCTGCCGGTCGCCGCCCTCGTCGACTTCGAACTGACCCTGTCGATGCCGCCCCGGCTGACCGCCGACACCGGCGTCGACGCTCTCACCCATGCCGTCGAGGCGTACGTGAGCCGTAAGGCCAATCCGTTCTCCGACGGCCTCGCCCTGAACGCGATCCGGACCATCGGCCGGCACCTCCGCCGGGTCTACGCCGACGGAGGAGACATCGAGGCTCGCGAGGCGATGATGCTCGCCGCGACCCAGGCCGGCATCGCCTTCTCCAACTCCAGCGTGGCGCTCGTGCACGGCATGAGCCGCCCCATCGGCGCTCACTTCCACGTCGCCCACGGACTGTCGAACGCGATGCTCTTCCCCGCGGTGACCGCGTTCTCCGTGCCCGCCGCCGACAGCCGGTACGCCGACTGCGCCCGCGCACTCGGAGTCGCCACCGACGGCGACAGCGACGCCCTGGCCGCCGACCGGCTCGTCGAGGCGCTCCGCTCCCTGTGCCAGGATCTCGAGGTGCCCACCCCCCAAGCCCACGGCATCGACAAGGACGAGTGGTTTCGCCTGTTGCCCCTCATGGCCGAACAGGCGCTCGCGTCCGGATCCCCCGCCAACAACCCCGTCGTACCCACCGTGGAAGAGATCCAGGATCTCTACACACAGATCTACGCCTGACACCCGGCAAGTGAGGAACGTGATGGCCACGACAGCCATATCCGTGCGGACGACGAGGTGCTGACCCATGACTGACACCGCTGCGGGCGATATCGTCGCCGACGTCCACCGGGGCGTCGGCCGCATCCTGCTGAACCGGCCCAAGGCGCTCAACGCCCTGACGACCGGCATGGTCGTCGCCATCGACCGTGTGCTCGCCGAGTGGGAGCACGCACCGCTGTCCGCTGTGGTGATCGCCAGTACCAGTACGAAGGCGTTCTGCGCCGGCGGAGACATCCGCACGATCCGCGAGCACAGCCTCGCCGGGGACGCCGAGGCCAGTGAGCGGTTCTTCGCCTCCGAGTACCGGCTCAACGCCCGGATCGCCGAGTATGCCGTGCCGGTCGTGTCGCTCATCGACGGCGTGTGCATGGGCGGCGGTCTCGGTCTGTCCGTCCACGGCGGCTTCCGCGTCGTCACCGAGCGCGCGATGCTGGCGATGCCCGAGACCGGGATCGGCTTCTTCCCGGACGTGGGGGCCAGCTACTTCCTGCCGAGGCTGCCCGGCGCGATCGGCATGTACCTGGGACTGACCGGGCATCGGCTCGACGCGGCCGACACCCTGTACACGGGGCTGGCCACGCACTACGTCCCCGCGGACGGGATCGACGCGGTCGGGGACGCCCTGGCCGACAACCCCGGCGACCCGGTGGACGTGGTCCTGAACCGTCTCGCCGGCCGTTCCCCGGTGGCGAAGAGCAGGCTGGCGGAGGTGCGCGGGGACGTGGACTGGGCGTTCGGCGCGCCGGCCCTCGGCGAGATCGAGAAACGCCTGCGTCACCGCGACACCCCCTGGGCGGCAGGCGCGTTGGCCGCCCTGGAGGCCGCCTCGCCGCAGAGCCTGGAGATCACTCACGCTCTGCTGGCCCGAGGCAGGCAGCGCACATTGCGCGAGTGCCTCGACGACGAACTCGCCCTCACGCGCACGACCATCCGCACGTCGGACTTCCTGGAGGGCGTCCGTGCGGCCCTGGTCGACAAGGACCGTACTCCCGACTGGCAACGTGCGTCGCTCGACGGACGGACACCGCCGGCCTGAGCATGTCGGCCGTGGGGGACATCGCCTTGCGCAAGTGGCCGGTCGTGCTGGAAGGGCGCGCTTCAACGAGACGGGAGCGCGCCCCCGCCGACCGGGTTGTCACGGGTCGGAAGCGGGTCCGGAAGGCGCCACCAGTCGGTCATGTCTCCGTCATGCGCGTCGAGAGCCCACGTCATTGCCCTTCCGGCGACCGCGCCGGACAGAGGGTCCGTGAGCGGCCTGGTGTCAGTCGCTGTCGGACACCATCGAGACCACGACCTTGCCGGCCTTGGTGCGGCCCTGCTCCACGTGCGCCATCGCCTCGAGCGTCTGGTCGAAGGGGAAGGTGCTGTCGATGACCGGGCGGAGTTTCCCGCTGTCGTAGAGGGCGCCGAGTTTGCGCAGCTGGGAGCCGTTGGCCTGCATGAAGAGGAACTCGTAGCGCACGCCCAGCGCCTTGGCCTGCTTGCGGATCTTGCGGCTGAGGGTGTTCATGATCAGGCCCAGGACGGAGGGGGCGCCGAGCTGCTTGGCGAAGCCGGCGTCGGGCGGGCCGACGACACTGATGGCCAGGCCGCCGGGCTTCAGTACGGTCAGTGACTTCTCGAGGTTCGCTCCGCCCAGGGAGTCCAGCACCAGGTCGTAGCCGGACAGCACCTTGGAGAAGTCTTCCTTGGTGTAGTCGACGACGATGTCGGCGCCGAGGCTCCTGACCAACTCCTCGGACCTGGTGTTCGCGGTCGTCGCCACCGTGGCGCCGAGGTGCTTGGCGAGCTGAATGACCGTGGACCCGAGCCCTCCGGCTCCGGCGTGGATGAGCACTTTCTGCCCCGGCTTCACGTGCGCCCGCTCGACGAGGATCTGCCAGGCGGTCAGGGCCACCAGCGGCACCGCGGCTGCCTCTTCCAGGGAGAGTGAGGCCGGCTTCGGCGCGACATCGTCCACGTCGATCGCGATGAACTCCGCGAAGCCTCCCACCCGCAGGTCGCGCGGACGGGCGTAGACCTCGTCGCCGACCTCGAAGCCGCGTACGGCGGAACCGACCCGCGTCACCACGCCCGCCACGTCGTGGCCGAGCACGAACGGACGCTTGTACTTCAGGATCTGCTTGAACTCCCCGTTGCGGACCATCTTGTCCAGCGGGTTGATGCTGGCGGCGCTTACTTTGACCAGGACGTCGCGGTCTCCGACGGTGGGCTCGGGCACCTCTGCGGCGCGGACGCCGTCCTTGCCGTACTTCTCGACGACGAAGGCCTTCATGCCGGCCGCCTTTCCATGTGCGTTGCGATGGTCGATGTGATTCTTCGCGCAGGTCCCCCTGCGCGCCCGTTTTTTTCGGGTACGGCCGGGTTGATGTGCTGGTGATGACGCTACCGACTGAGTATGGAAAAGTAAACTCAGAGGTTTAGTATCTCCCCATGGACGCGAGGATCGAAGCTCTTCAGGACGCGGGCAGGGACCCCCGTCTCGACCGGGACATGTCGAACTGCTCGATCGCCCGGACCCTGGAGGTCGTGGGTGAGAAGTGGACGATCCTGATCCTGCGTGAGGTCTGGTACGGCTCGTCCCGCTTCAGCGACGTCGAACGCGTCCTCGGCTGTCCTCGCAACCTCCTCGCGGCGCGGCTTCGGATGCTGGTGGAGGAAGGGATCCTGGCGACCGAGACCTACAAGGAACCGGGATCGCGGCGCCGGCCGAAGTACGTGATCACGCCCAAGGGCATGGATCTGGTCCCGGCCGTGATGGGGCTCCTGCAGTGGGGCGACCGCTACCGCGCCGACCCGGAGGGTCCGGCCGTACTGGCGCGACACCGTGAATGCGGCGCGCACGTCGACGCCCGGATCCGCTGCGAACGGGGTCACGCGGTGCAGCCGAAAGACATCGAGAGCATCCCCGGCCCCGCATTTCGTATGAGGCCCGCCGGGTGAGCTGAGCGAGGTCGCGCCCGAGGTCGTGGTGACTCGGTCTGCCGGGTGTACCCCGTCTGGCCGGGCCTGGTGGAGAGACGGATCTTGGTGCGGATGCCGCAGTCGGGCAGGGGGCCGCGGCGGCGGTTGTGGGCGGGGAGCGGTCGGGGAAGTGCAGGGCACACGTCCGCGCCGCAGACGCGCACGCGTCGGATCTCGGCCGACAGAAGCAGACCGACGGCGTCGTGGGCGATCAGTGTCGGCGCGGCTGCGGGATCGGTGGCGATGCCCGTAATGCCGGCGGCCGTCGGTCACGTCCGGGACGCTGGCAGCGCGCGGGCTCCGGAGATCGGTTACGGGAAGCGCGTCCCTGCGGAACGCATGGAGACCATCTTGTTGAGGAGCCCAACCACCCTGCAGTCATGTGCCGTTGGGCCCCAGCCGGACAGCCCGTGCTCAGGACTCCGAGTCAAGCCCGTGTGGTGCGGTCAGGGCTTTGTGGCTCGACTCCAGGATCCTCTCCGACAGCTCTGTGCCCGCCGTGGCCCGGGCCAGCAGGATCGCGCCGACCAGGGTGGCCACGATGGGAAGGCCGTCGTTGGTGTCGGTGGACATCCACGCGGCGAATTCCTCGACTCCGGCTGCGTACGTTTCACGCACCTCCCCGGCTGTGGGCTCGCGAGCCATGTCCCCTGCGAATCCCGCGGTGGGACAACCGGTGCCGGGCTGGTCGCGGTGCTCGGCCGACAGGTAGTAGTCGACGAGGGCACCGCGCGCGGTGTCGTGATCGCCGTGAGCCGTATCGAACGAAGCCAGGAGCAGGTCAAGGTCCCCGAAAGCGGCGTGAGCCGCCTCGGCGACCAGGGCCTCCTTGGAGGGGAACTGTTTGTAGAAGCCGCCCGTGGTCAACCCGATGGACTTCATCAGATCGGCGACGCTGATGCCGTTCACGCCGCGCTCCCGGAAGAGCTGGGAGGCCGCGGCGACCGCGCGCCTGCGGTTCTCGAGTGCTTGTGCTTGCGAAACGCGACTCATTACCCACCTGCCCACGTTAGATAGTGAAGTGCATCTATCATACGCGAAGTGCCGGTCGGCCGGCCGCGGCGCGTTCTCTCCGTACGACTCTCTCTCGATGTCGCAGGCGAAGGGCTCACCGAGGGGCTGCCGGGCTGGAGACCCGGCGTTCGTCGTGGGGGCCGTACGGGAGACCGTCCACGGCGACCGCGCGCCAGGAGGGGGTCTCCTTCCGATCTGATCGGCCGCCAACCCTGTAGGCCCGCGCGCATGTTGAGCATTCTCCGGGCGGGGGTCGGCGGCGTCGGGGCCGTTGGCTGGACCGTGTTAGATATCTATCGTAATCTAAAGCGAGGCCGACGCTTTGGCCCCTGCCCATCCACCAGCCCAGAAATGAGATCCCCCCATGACCACGCAGAACAAGACCGCTGTCGTCACCGGTGCGTCCGCCGGCCTGGGTACCGCCTACGCGCAGCGGCTTGCCGACCGGGGCTACGACCTGATCCTGGTGGCCCGGAACACTGCGCGGCTGGAAACGCTGGCATCGGACATCCGCAGCCGCACGGGCCGTGCGGTGGACATCGTCTCCGCCGACCTCACCGATGCGGCGCAGCTCTCCGTGGTCGAGGAGCGTCTGCGGACCGACGAGAGCATCGAGATGCTGGTCAACAACGCCGGCGGTGCGCTGCTCACGCCGCTGTCAGGCTCCGACGCGGCGGCCTACGAGGCGCTGATCAACCTCAATGTGACCTCTCTGACCAGGCTGACCATCGCGGTCCTGCCGGGGCTGACGGCCCGCGGGCGCGGCACGGTGGTGAACATCTCCTCTGCCATGGCTCTCAACATCCTGCCCGTCAGCGCCGTCTACAGCGGCACCAAGAGCTACGTGCTGACGTTCACCCAGGCCCTGCAGCAGGAACTCGCCGAGAGCCCCGTCGTCGTGCAGGCCGTGCTGCCGGGCGCTGTCCGCACGGATCTCTGGGACGGCTCCGGTGTCGACCTCGCGACGTTGCCCGACGAGATCGTCATGAACGTGGACGACGCCGTCGACGCGGCGCTCGCCGGCCTCGACGCCGGGGAGCCCGTCACCATCTTGTCGCTGCCGGACATCAGCGACTGGGAGTCGTTCGAGAAGGCGCGTCAGGCGCTCGTGCCGAACCTGTCGCTGCGGGTTCCGGCCGATCGCTACCGCGGCTGACCACCGCTCGACTCCGGTGCGGAGTCCCTCTACGACAACGGCACGGCCGCCGCTGTCCACCACCGATGTGCCCTTGGCGTGGGGAGAGGCCGACGCACTCGCCGTCCTTCCCCCTGGACAGACAGCCGGGGCCCAGCACTGCGACGGCGATGTAGGCGGCAAGCCCGTCCGCACGATCAACTGCCCCACCACGCAGTCCGCCTTCCACTGATGGAGCGTCACCGGCCCATCCGACCGGTCACCGTGTACGCGCCACCCGCGGCAACCCGCCACCCACAGCTCCCACTTACCCCTTAATTGCGAGGAACATCAATGTCGAACGCCCTGTGGAACCCGATCGTCGCCGGGGAGATCTCCCTGCCGCACCGGCTGGCCATGGCCCCCATGACGCGGAACCGGTCCACCCCGGAAGGCATACCCACCGAGCTGAACGCCGAGTACTACACCCAGCGCGCCTCCCACGCCCTCATCATCACCGAGGGCACCCAGCCCAACGCCGACGGACAGGGCTACCTGCTCACCCCCGGCATCTACTCCGAGGAGCACATCGCCGGCTGGCGCAAGGTCACCGACGCCGTGCACAAGGCCGACGGACGCATCGTCATCCAGCTCATGCACGCCGGACGGATGTCCCACCCCGACAACACCCCCCACCACCGGCAGCCGGTCGCCCCCTCCCCGGTACAGCCGGCGGGTGAGATGTTCACCCTGTCCGGCCCCAAGGAAATGCCCGTACCGCGCGAACTGTCCACCGAAGAGGTCGCCGCCACGGTCGACGACTTCCGGCGCGCCGCCGCGGCCGCCATCGCGGCCGGCGCCGACGGCGTCGAGATCCACGGCGCCAACGGTTACCTCCCGCACCAGTTCCTCGCCACCAACACCAACCAGCGCACCGACCAGTACGGCGGCTCCATCGACAACCGCATCCGCTTCGCCGTCGAGATCGCCACCGCCGTGGCCGAGGAGATCGGCGCCGGCCGCACCGGCCTGCGGATCTCTCCCGGCAACCCGTTCAACGACATCGCGGAGAGCGACACCCACGAGCTGTACCCGGCACTCGTACGCGCCCTCGCCCCGCTCAACCTCGCCTACCTGCACATCGGCCACGGCGGCGACGACGAACTCCTGCACACCCTCCGCAAGCTGTGGCCGACCACCCTCGTCCTCAACCGGGCCGGCACCGACATCGCCACCCGCGCGAAGGACATCGAAGACGGCCTGGCCGACATCGTCACCGTCGGCGTGATGTCACTCGCCAACCCCGACCTGGTCGAGCGCGTGCACACCGGCGCGCCGCTGAACACCCCCGACCTCGCCACGTTCTACGGCGGCGGCGAGGCCGGCTACACCGACTACCCCACCCTCACCGCCTGACAAAGCCCGGCCATACCGGTCCTGGCGGGCCGGTATGCCCAGATGGCCCCGTGGAGGTGCCACGTGTCTGAGCGCGCTGCCGTTGAACTGAGCCTGGAAGCCGCCGCGTTCGCGGAATTTCTGGTCGCAGGGGCGAAGCCCCCGTCCGAGGTGGATGCGGCGTGATCTCGTCCCGGTCCGGCAGACGACGGTCGGGACGGCCGATCGCGACGGGGGCTTCAGCTATGCGCGCACAGCGCCACGCGACCGAGCCCACCGACTTCCGGGCCGCCGCGCTGCTGGGCCGGGAAGTCGACGGCTTCGTGCCGTCTCCGGACGTCGTCCAGACGCGACCTCCCACGTCTTCGCTCCTCGGCGCCGCAGTCCGCGGGGTCGATGGCTCATGTGCGGAGGCGGGCGCCTTTCCCCGGTCGGGCGGTGACTTCGCGGGGAGTGAGGGTGGTGTGTTCTGTGGAGCACTGGACGACGACGCGGACCGGGGCTTCGCAGTCGGTGTGGCGTATGTCCAGTGGGGGGCCGTCGGGGCCGAGGGTGTAGGTCTCGCCCCACTGGGTGAGTGCCATCAGGACGGGCCACAGGTCCCAGCCTTTGTGGGTCAGGCGGTATTCGTTGCGGGGGCGGCTGCCGGGTTCCTGGTAGGGAACGGTTTTCAGGATGCCGGCCGCGGTGAGCTTGCGGAGGCGGTCGCTGAGGACGGCTTCCGAGAGGCCGATGTGGCGGTGGAAGTCGTCGAAGCGGCGGACTCCGTTGACGGCGTCACGCAGGATCAGCAGTGTCCATTTCTCCCCGATCACGTCGAGCGTGCGCTGGACGGGGCAGTTCTCCGTACTCGTCTCGAGCCACTCCATCCCGCCATCGTAAGCGCCTGGCTTCGTCATTGACAGTCAGGTGCGCGAAAGTCTAGCTTCACTTGGAAAAGTCAGCGGGGAGTCAGAGGGAAGGGCGCTGGACCGTGGGGCGAACGCGTACGTATCAATGGGAAGATCCCGCGATCTCGGCGGAGGCCGCCGGACGCATGGCCGGCATCGATTTCCTGCGCGAGGTGCAGGCGGGGCGGCTGCCGAGGGCGCCGATCAGCTCCACCGTCGACTTCACGCTGGACGAGGTGGAGCCAGGCAGGGCGGTGTTCTCGCTGACGCCGGGGGAGGAGCACTACAACCCGATCGGCAGCGTCCACGGCGGTATTTTCGCCACTCTGCTCGACTCGGCGGCGGGCTGCGCCGTCCAGTCCACCCTCCCGCAGGGCGTGGCGTACACCTCGCTCGACCTGACGGTGAAGTTCCTGCGGCGGATCACCGTGGAGACGGGCACGGTGCGCGCCATCGGCACGGTCGTCAACCAGGGACGCCAGACCGCTCTCGCACAGGCCCAGTTGGTCGACGCGAAGGACCGACTGCTCGCCCACGCCACCAGCAGCTGCCTGCTCTTCCCTCTCCCCGCGTCCTGAACCGCGACGGGCATTTCACGCTCCCACCGGGCAGCGCTCCCGACCGCGACCGCGACCTCGGCTGACGGTCATACCACTGCTGGTACGCATCAATTCGCCCGGCCGAACGCGGCGAGCCGCGTTCCGTACGCTGCCGCAGCCTTCCTGGTAACCGTCGTACCTGACGTCCCTGGCGCGATCCGAAGGACTTCGTACCCATGAGCACCGGCATCGGCAGTGGCATCGCCCTCGTCGCCGCCGGGCGGCACAGGAGCGAGCAGGTCATCGTCTTGGCGATGAGCCTCGCCGCCATGATCGTGTCGATGATGCTGACGCTGGTCGTGCCGATCCTCAGCCTGATCCAGGACAGCCTGAACACCACCGCCGCCGGCGCCAGTTGGGTCACCACCGCCACCCTGCTGTCAGCCGCCGTCTTCACGCCCCTGCTCGGCCGCTTCGCGACCAGCACGGCAAGAAGCCCACCCTCGTCGGGGTACTGCTGGTGCTGATCGCCGGCACCCTCCTGGCAGCCACCACGCACTCCCTGCTGTGGCTGATCACCGGCAGGGTGCTGCAAGGCGCCGCCACCGCGATCTTCCCCCTCTCCCTGTCCATCCTGCGCGAAGAGATCCGCCCGCCGAAGCTCCCGGCGGCGCTGGCGATGACCAGTGGAGCCTTCGCCTTCGGCAGTGGCATCGCCCTCGTCGCCGCCGGTCTGCTCACAGCCGGCTCCCACCCCGACTACCGCAGCGTGTTCTGGCTGGCCACGGGTCTCGCCGTCATCGTCCTCATCGCTGTCCTCACCCTGGTGCCGGCCACCCGCCACACCACCGGTGGCCGAACCGACATCCTCGGCACCCTCACCCTCGCCGCGACTCTTGTGCTGCTTCTGCTGCCGATCACCCAGGGGCACGAGTGGGGCTGGTCCTCACTGCGTACGATCGGCTGCTTCTCCGGTGCCGTCGCCATGGGTGCCGTATGGGCGCTGGTCGAGCGGCAGGTGCCACAACCGCTGGTCGACATGCGGATGTTCGCCCACCGGCCGGTGCTCTTCGCCAATCTCGCCGGGCTCCTGGTCGGATACGGCACGTTCGTCTTCATCATCGGCGTGTCATACCTGGCCCAGATGCCGTCGAGGGTCGCGGGATACGGATTCGACGCGAGTGTGCTGCGCTCCTCGGTGGAGTACCTGCTGCCCAGCACCGTGGTGTCGCTGCTCGCCGCCCCGGTCGGCGGTCGGTTGGTCCGTCGGTACGGTCCGCGACTGGTCCTGGTGCTGGCTTCGGCGAGCGGCACGGCGGGCTTCGCCTGGTTGGCCCTGGACCACGGCCGCACCGCGTCGGTCATCACGGCGGGCGCGTTCGTGGGTGCTGCCATCAGTCTCGGTTACGCGGCCATGCCGGCGATCATCGTCGCTGCCGTGCCGCAGCGCGAGAGCGGCATAGCCAACGGCATCAACTCCATCTCCCGCTCCACCGGCAGCGCCATTGGCAGCGCCGTGATCACCACTGTGCTGGCCTCCAAGAGCGTCGGGCACGTCCCCGCCGGCTCCCCGGCGCTGCCCGCCGAATCGCAGTTCACCCTCAGCTTCGTTCTCGCCGGGGCGGCCTTCGCGCTGATAGCGCTGGTCGCCTGGTTCGGCCTGCGGCACATCCAGGTGGCGCAGCACCATGCCGACGACGTGGCAGCGGACCGGGATGCCGTGACCGAGTCCGAGGTGCCCAGGAGTATGTAGGAGGCCTGTCCGGAGGTTTGTACGGAGGCCTGGCGTGGCGGCGTCAGCAGGGCTCGTTTGACGCCGCCTCTTTCGTCGCTGCGGACGAGCCCCCCGGACAGCCGCGGGATACCGCCGGTCACCCCATCAGACGCAGCTCGTCCTCGAAGTCGACGCGCGCGAGGTCGGCGCGCGAGACGATGCCGAGCGTGGGGAACACGTTGGCCAGGTGATGACCCACCGTACGTGGACTGATCAGCAGCTGTGCCCCGATCTCCCGGTTGGTGAGTCCCTCCGCGGCCAGCCGTACCACTCTCAACTCCTGCGCCGTGAGGGTCGTTGAGGCATCCCGTGCCCGTGCCCGCGCGGAGTCCCGGCGCGGTTGCTGCCCGGTCAGTTCCTGTTCGGCCCTGGTGCGGGCGAGCAAGGGCGCCGCGTCGAGTCGCTGGAAGGTCTCCGCGGCTTCGGCCAGTTGTGTCCGGGCGTCGGCACGGCGGCGGGCCCGCCGCAGCCACTCGCCGTACAGCAGGCGCCAGCGGGCGTAGTTGAAGGGCCGAGAGGTGGCTCCGGGGACCTCCTGGGCAAGCCGGAACTGCTTTTCCGCATCCGCTCGGGATGCCAGCAGGGCGTGGACCAGGTGCGTCGCGGAGATCGCCCATGGTGCGTTCGTCCGTTCGGCCCACCGCCGCAACAACAGCGCCTGTTCCTCGGCCATCGGCCGCTGCCCGGCCTGGAGGGCGGCCTCGGCGGTGTCGGCCGCGGCGAGCACGGCGATGGTGGGGTGTGCCGCGTGGTGCCCGTGCTCGCTCAGCCGGACCAGGCGGTCCAGCGCCTCCTCGGCCCGGCCGGCGAAGAGCGCCGACATGCCGAGGTCCCACTCCGCGCAGGCGCTGAAGATGCGCACCCCACGCGGCACCCACTCGATGAACCGGGCGGCGACGTCCGCGACGGTCCGTTCATCGCCTCGCGCGGCGGCCAGCCATCCGAGAGTGGCGCGGCACTGCGCCGCCAAGTGGTCGTCGCCGGTGCCCTCGGCGACCTGGACACCTTCAAGGGCGTTCGCCTGGGCCGAGGTCCAGGAGCCTTGCGCGATGTCGAGCGCCACGGTCTGCGCCAGCGCCTGGGTCAGGGCAGTGACCTGGTCCGTGTGCCGCAGCATGTCGATTTCACGGCGGAGCGCACCCTGGAGGGCGGACTCGATGCCCCAGGCCACCGCCAGCGGGGCTGGTGGCATCAGGAGCCAGGAACTGCCGCTGAGCCGGGTGAGGATGTCAGCGCCGGGGCCACGACCTGGGTCGGGTCACCGGCGGCGCCGCCTCGTCCCTCCGTCCACCATTGGCGCAGCAACGGCAGGAGATCGGCGTTGGGGAAGTTCTCCTGCGGGAGGCGCCGCTGAAGCCGCTGGAGCGCCTCGCGCTGCAGTGCGCCCTGATTGGCCGCTCATGCCGCCCGCAGCGCCATGCTGCCGAGCCTGAAGGCCTGCCCGGGATCGGCCACCCGTTCCATGTCCCGGGTCAGGTGACGGCAGGCGGTTTCCAGATCGCCGTGCGCGAACTCGATCAGCCCGCGCAGCCCTTCGCTGAGGTCCGCGACCGTGGATGCGGAGGAGACCCCTTCGGCCCGGACTCGGCCGGTGGCACTCGTGACAGGTGCCTCATCGGGGGTCGGCAAGGAGACGGCCCGCGCCTTCGCCGCGGCGGGCTTCGAGGTGATCGGAACCGTCCGCAACACCGCGCGAGTCACCGCGCCCGCCGGGGTGACCTACCTCGACCTCGACGTCACCAGCGACGCATCGGTCGGCTCCCTGGTCAAGCAGGTGATCGACCGCTTCGGGCGCATCGACGTCCTGTTCAACAACGCCGGCGTCGGCGCCAACGGCGCCGCCGAGGAGTTCTCCGTCGCCCGGACGCACGAGGTCTTCGACGTCAACGTCTACGGCATCATGCGGATGACCAAGGCGGTTCTGCCGCACATGCGCACCCAACGCCGCGGACGCGTCATCAACGTTCCTCCCTCAGCGGGTTCGTCCCCAGCCCGTTCATGGCCATCTACACCTCCACCAAGCACGCGGTCGAGGGCTACTCCGAGTCGCTGGACCACGAGGTCCGCGAGCACGGCGCGCGGATCCTGCTCGTCGAGCCCGGCCCGATCAACACCCCCTTCGGCGACCACAGCGTCCAGGGCGACACCCCCATGCCGCTCTACGCGTCGCGACGGCGCACCTTCGGCGAGGTGCTGGCGAAGAACCTCAGTGGTGGCGACGAACCCGCCCTCGTGGCCAAGGTCATCGTCGCGGCCGCCACCGATCGGAACCCGAAACTACGACGCACCGCCGGCTCGACCGCCGCAAGCATCAGCGTGTTCCACCGCGTCCTCCCGACCCGGATCTTCGACCGCATCGTTCGCAAATTCAACCGGCTGCCCAACTGACGCTCACCTGGCCCGTTCTCATCCCGCCCCGAAGCCACGGCAGTCTTCGACGAGGTGATCGCGGACGCGGTGAAGGACGGCGGCGACCCGCAGCTGCGCTACCGCAGGCCCGCCGGCCTCACGCGTCACCACCGTGCACCGCCGCGTCTCGCCCGAACTCGACCTCATACCCACGGTGATCGGCTCCCCGACGTGCTCGCGTGATCGGGTTCGTCCGCCTCCAGGCCACTCCCGGAGACGGAAGTAGCTGGACGTCGGTCGCGCGTCTCGTGCTACCTGTTCCGGCTGGCCTGGATCGTGAACGCGACTGTCAAGCAGGCCGCGGCCGCGGCCATCGAGCCGAAGAAGATCCCGTCGAAGAGCAAGCTGTTCGCGCCCTCAACCGAGCCGTCCTCGCGCGTGCACGACTTCTCGAAGGGGAAACTGGCCGTGTGCAGGTCTCCGCAGCGATTCTGCAGGTCCTCGTTGAGCACGCTCGCCTTGACCCAGGACAGCGCCCATAGGAAGAGGAAGATGCCGGCGAAGGCACACACGGCGCCCCACAGCCGGTTCAGTTGGGCATCCCGAGTGCTGGTGGCCGTCACGCGTTGCAGCGTACCGCCACTGCCCATCCGGCAAAGCCCCGATCAATCGGCGTCGAAAACTACTGGAGGTTCGATGAGAGCACTCAGGGGCAAAGCGGTGTGCCGACAGAACTGAGGGGTGCCCTGCCAGGACGGGCCCGTGCTGTGGCGAAAGCCATGTGGTTTTCGCGTCGGCTCCAAAAGCAGGGAAGGCCGGGCGGCACTCGCTTGAGTATCTAAAAGTAAACTCAACTTCGGTTAGACTCTCTCCCATGGATGCGTGGATCGAAGTTGTTCAAGACGCCGGCATGGATCACCGACTCGACCGGGACACGTCCAACTGCTCGATCGCGCGGACTCTCGAGATCGTGGGCGAGAAGTGGACGATCCTGATCCTGCGTGAGGTCATGTACGGGTCATCCCGCTTCAGTGACTTCGAACGTGTCCTCGGCTGTCCTCGTAACCTTCTGGCGGCGCGGCTTCGGATGCTGGTGGAGGAAGGGATCCTGGCGACCGAGACGTACAAGGAGCCCGGTTCGCGGAGTCGGCCGAAGTACGTGATCACGCCCAAGGGCATGGATCTGGCGCCGGCCGTGATGGGGCTGTTGCAGTGGGGTGACCGTTACCGTGCCGACCCGGAGGGGCCGGCGGTACTGGCGCGACACCGCGAGTGCGGCGCGCCCGTCGATGTCGAGATTCGCTGCGAAAGCGGCCACCCGGTGCAGGCGAAGGACATCGAGAGCGTCCCCGGCCCAGCCTTTCGTATGAAGTCGCCCGAGTGAGCTGAGGGCTTTCGGCCAGCTCACTTGGGACCGGTCCATGAAGCGCAGTGCGCAGCGGTCCGCTCCGCAGACGCGTACGCGCCGTATGCCGGCGGAGAAGCAAGGCGACGCGACCGTTGGCCTGACCGTCCAAGAAGGTGGGGCCGCTTCAGGAAGGTGCATCCATGGGGCATCCGACAGTGACAACCGGAGCGACGCAGGTGGACGGGGTCCGTCTGCACTACCTCCGAGCCGGATCCGGGCCGCTGCTTGTCCTGCTCCACGGCTGGCCGCAGACTTCCGACTGCTGGCGGCCGGTACTGGCGGGTCTCGCCGCCGACTACACCGTTGTGGCGCCGGACCTGCGCGGATACGGCTTGAGCGACAAGCCCGCGACCGGGTACGACAAGCGGCGTATGGCCGCCGACATGGCAGGCCTCGTCGAGATGCTCGGCTTCGAGCGGGCCATGGTCGTGGGTCACGACCGCGGCGCCCGCGTGGGGCACCGCTGGGCGCTGGACCGCCCGGACCAGGTGGAGCGGCTGACCGTGCTCGACATCGTTCCCACCCGGGAGATGTTCCGCCGCCTGGACGCCTCGCTCGCCTCCGGGTACTGGCACTGGCTGTTCCACATGCAGCCCGATCTGCCCGAGCGCTTGGTGGGGCACGACATCCGGGGGTATCTCGAGTACTTCTTCGAGCGGTGGACCTACAACCGCCACGGTCTGACCCCCGAAGCGGTCGACGGCTATGTCCGCGCCTTCTCTCGCCCGGGTGCCCTGCGCGCGAGCTTCGACGACTACCGCGCCATGGAGCAGGACACCGCCCTCGATGACGTCGACGCCGCCGAGGGCCGCCGACTCACGATGCCGGTGCTGGCGCTGTGGGGTTCCGTGGGGCTGCCGTCCCGCCTGCCGACGCTGGAGATCTGGCGCGCGTACGCGGACGACGTCACCGGCGCCGAGATCCCTGAATGCGGCCACTTCATCCCGGAGGAGCAACCGGAGGCGCTGTTGGCCCGGCTGCGGGACTTCCTCCTGGCCGACGGGAGATGAAACCGCAGCCCCGCTGCCCGTAGCTGCCGTGCGGCCTCGCCGTTCGTCACCGCAACAGGTGAGGGATGCCCTCCCGAGCGCGGTCACCCCGTCGGCGCCCTGGTGTCCCCCTCGACCCCGTGTGAGTACGGTCATAATTTAAAAGGCGGTTGAGCCCTTGTTCGCGAGCCGGACCCTCCTGTATTGACGTATAATCGTAATTTAAAAAGTTCAGGGATGGAAGGGCATCCCATGAGGTCGCTGGTCTTGCCGAAGCCGGGGACGGCGGACGAAGCGCAGGGTGCGGAGCGGACTGAGGCCTATGCGGCCGCGGCACGACGTACCCAGGGCGCCCCCGGTCCGTTCGCCTCCCTCGCCCGGTTCGTCGTGCTCGGCGGCGGTGTCGGGGTCGCTTTCAGCGCTGCCGTGGTGGGGCTCGCCGGAGTGATGCCCTGGGCCGCGGCGAACGCTCTCATCACCGTCGCCTCCACTCTCCTCGGTACGGAGCTCCACGCAGCGCTTCACCTTCGGGGCAGGGCACGCCGGATGGCGCCAGCACTGGCAGTCCGCCGGATCGGCCACGGCCGCCTACGCGGTGACCTCCGTCGCGGTGCTCGTCCTGCACACGGTGCAGCCGTCGGCTGGAGCGCTCTGCGAGCAGGTCACCTACCTCGCCGCCGCCGGGCTCGCCGGCACCGGACGCTTCCTGGTCCTGCGCGTGTTCGTCTTCGCCGGTGGCCGGACCCGGACCACGGTGCGGTCCATGAGCCCGGTGCCGGCCCGGGAGGCGGGCGCGAAGGTGTCCCTGCTCTTCCCGGTTCCGGCGCTTTGATCGGAACGCCCGTCCAGCCCCCGGCCCGGCATTCCGGTTCCGTCCAGAGGCGCGTTTCGGCTCCAGTCGGCCGTTGCAGGCCGCCTGGAGCCGTCCGTGTGCGGTTCCGTGTGAGACGGGCAGGGCTCGTCACGTAGGGGAGAGGGGCCTACTGGACGAGCTCCCAGTCCTGCGAGCCGTCCGCGACCGCGTTCTGCAAGGTCAGCTGCGCCCCGGCGGACGCACCCGTCAAGTACAGACTCGTGTTCTTGACCGACTGCAGTTTGTAGAACCCGTCGTCGGTCTTGACGAGGTTCCAGCTGCCCGTGGTGCTGTTGTCCACCCACTGGCCGATCTTCTGGCCGACGGTCGCGTTCCCGGTCCAGATGGCCGCCGCCCGCCCGCCCGACTTGTTCAACAGCGTCTTGCCACCGTTGAGCTCGGTCACCACGTGCCAGAACTGGGTGTCCGCGTTCGCCGCCGAGCCGGGGGCCTCCAGACGGACGTCGGGAACGTCGCCGTTGCCGAGGTTCGCGTCGTTGGTGTTGTTCCCGGTGCCGATCACCTGGTCGGTCTTGCGGTTCACGAGCTGGTAGTAGGGACCGTCCGAGTGGCCCAGATCGACCTCGGCGAACTTGAGCGTCGAGGTGCCCTGGTTGTTGAGTATCGAGATGCGGCCGGTGCCCTCGACGTACTGCAGGTTGCGGCTGTAGCCGCCCTGCGAGGTCGTCTGGTACTCCTTCCAGACTCCGTCGCTGCGTCCGCTCTCGTTGACCCAGACGTTGCCGCTGCCCGCGGCGTTGTAGACCAGGCGCCCGCCGGGAAGCCTGATGATGACGGGACTGCCGCCCATCGCGAGAGGACGGGAGCCTGTGGCGACCGGCAACGAGGCGACGGAATCGCCCGTGGGGGAGCCGGTGAAGAACTTCAGCGGGTCGTCGGCGATCCGGAATCTGGTGTTGGCTCCGCCGGCCCAGTACTCGTAGGGGAGGAGCCACTTGCCGTCAGTCGTGCGGACGACGTTCGTCATGCCGGGCCGGCCGCCGCCGATCTCCTTCTTGCCGCCGCCCATGTCCTGGGTCAGGCCCGCGATGTCGACGACGGGATTGCTCCAGTTCGCGCTGCGGCCGTCCCAGGTCTTGTGGACGAGGATCTGGCCCAGCGAGTCCTTGGCGGTGTCGTTCGCGGGGTCGAGAGTCGGGACGCCGGTGTTCGCGTCGAAGCCGAGGTAGTCGTTCTCGTCGGAGTAGTAGCAGACGAGCTTGCCCTTGTGGACCATCAGGTACGGCTCCCAGAGGGGATCCACCTGCTTGTTCGTGTTCGCGACCGCGATGTTCTGGCCGACCGCGCCCGCGCTGCCGCCCTGCCAGCCGCCTGTCGCGACGACGTTCAGGACCTTCCACGTCGCACCGTCGTCGGTGCTGGAATACAGGGCGATCGCCAGGTCCTTGCGGTCACCGTCGTTGGACGGGATCCAGTTCGGGTCGGCTGCCTTGTGCTCCTTGTAGTAGTAGTCGTCGCCCGACACGACACTCGCGAGGAGCAGCGTGCCCTGCTTCAGGTCCCCGACGTCCTGCGGAAGCGTGTACAGGTACGGGTTGGTCCAGTTGCTCGTGTACTTCGCGTACTTGGGATCGGTGGAGAGGTATGCCGGAGCCTTGACCTCGGACAGCGGCTGCCACGTCGTTCCGTGGTCGTCGCTCTTGTAGACCGGGAGGGTCTGCCTGTCGGCGCTGCCCGTCGCCGTCACGACGGTGGACTTCTCGAACGACGCGACCAGACGCCCGCTCGGCAGCTGCGCCGACTTGGGGTAGATCGCGCAGTTGCCCCGCCCCTTCAGACACGGGTCACTGCCGAGCTGGTACAGGGTCCCGCCCGTCGGGTCGTACGCCAGTGCACCGGACGCGGGTACGGCCAGCAACGCAGATGTTGCGGCGAAGGTGCCCAGCGTTCTCGCCAGTCTTCTTCTCTGCATTCTTCCTCCTTCTGGGGATGACCACGGTGATGCTCAGGTCCTTCGGCCACCGGCGCGGTGACCTGCTCTGTGGGTCCGCGCGGCAGCCTGCTCAGGTAGCCGGACGGGCGGGGATCGGAGTGCGGACAGCGGTTCAGGTGCTCAGCCGGTGCGGAGCGCTCTCCGGCCCGGTCAGGAGGGAATGCCTGCCGCCGGGTCCGGGGTGGTGTCGGCTGAGACGAGTACGCGTACATCCCATGGGCCCAGGGCCAGGGCAGTGCCGGCCGGTACGGGCTCGTCGTTCAGGGCGTCGGACAGGTCCACCGGGCTCTGGGCACGAGCGGGCTCCCAGCTCCAGTTGTGCACGATGTGGACGCGGCGTCCGTCGGGTGAGGTGCCGGTCGTCGCGGTCACGGATGCCGGGAGGTCCTGCCATCCGCTGCGCGTGGCCGGAGCCATCCAGGCGGCCAGTGTCCGGGCGAGTTCGCGGCCGGGGACGGTGCCGACGCAGGTGACGCGGCCGGCTCCGTGGCGGCGGGTGGTGACGGCCGGCCAGCGCCCGAGGTGCGGGTGAACGTACGAGGCCAGCACGTCCGCGTCGACAACCGTGAGCCCTTCGGCCCAGTGCGTCGCCGTCGCGTCCGCGGGCACCTCGAGCGGGCCGCCGGGTACGCCACGGACCGGGACGTCGTGGGTGAGGTTGCTGAACTCGTCGTAGTGGACGCCCGCGGCCTGGGCGAGACGCCCGGGGGCCGGTTCGTGCCGGGCGCGGGCCTCATGGTCGGCGTATGCGGTGCGCGGGCCGAGCACGAGGTGGCCGCCCGCTTCCGCGTAGGCCGCGAGCCAGTCGACCGTGGCGTCGTCGACGAGGTACAGGGCCGGGGCGACGAGCACCGGATGGCGTCGCACGGCCTCCTCGGGTGTCATCCCCTCCCGCTCCCCGCTCGGGTCGTGCAACTGCCGGGCATGGACGATGCGCACCTGGCGGCCGGCGTCGAACGCGCCGCGGTAGAACGGGTCGAAGATGCGGTGGTAGGCGGCGGGGTCCGGTTCGCCGCCGGGCGTCGCGAGGGGTGGGTACTTCTGCATGAGCCACTTGCTGGGCATCGAGTAGACCATCGTGATGTCGGCATCCGGCTCGAGGCCGGCGACGAGCGGGCCCGCCTTGTCGAACTCGGCTCCCAGACGCGCCACTTCGGCGTAGGTGCGGCCGGGTCGGCCGCTGTGCGGGAGCACGCCGCCCCAGTAGGTCTCCGCTCCGAAGCGCAGCGTCTGCCACTGCCAGTACTCGATCATCCGGGCGCCGCGTGCGACGTGCGCCCACGCGGTCTGCCGCCACTGGCCGTCGTATCCGGGGCGGTTGTCCCAGGGGAAGCCGATGGAGTTCGCGTTGGTCTCGGTGACCAGGAACGGTGCCTGGCGGGAGGAGAACATCCAGTCGGCGGTCTGGTACATCGACCACACCCCGGTGGTCTTCCACTTCTGTTCGTGCCCGTCGGGGGTCGGGTCGGGCAGCAGCAAGCCGTCCTGCATGTCGTAGTACGGGTTGCCGGAGGCGATGTCGAGGCGGTCGGACATCTCGTCGTCCTCCACCCCCTGGCGGGTGTAGGAGATGCAGGTGGTGACGAACTGCTCGGACTGGGCGTACTCACGGACGATGTCCGCCTGCCAGCCGATGAACTCGGTGACCTGGCGGGCCTGGAACGCCCGCCAGGCCACGTCGTACTGCGGCTGGGCGTTGCCGTCCGGAGTCCACAGGTCGGCCCAGTTCGACAGGCGGTGCGACCAGTAGACCAGGCCCCATTCACGGTTGAGGGTCTCGACGTCGCCGTACTTCTCGCGCAGGTGGTCCACGAAACGCTGGAAGACCCCGCGGTTGTGCAGGAGGTGCAGGCCAGGCTCGTTGTCCACCTGCCATCCGATGACCGCCGGGTGATCGGCGTACCGGGCCACCATCTTGCGGATCACCCGCTCGGCGTGGAACCGGAACGCGGGGTGGGTGAAGTCGATCTCCTGGCGGGCGCCCCAGCCGAGACGCTGCCCGGTGGCGTTCTCGGCGGTGATCTCGGGGTACTGGCGGACCAGCCACGGCGGGGCGGCGTACGTCGGTGTGCCGATGATGACGGAGATGCCGCGTTCGTGGGCGCCGTCGAGGACCGGCTGGAGCCAGTCGAGGTCGAACCGGCCGTTCTCCGGCTCCCAGGTCGACCAGACGGACTCGCCGACCCGGATCACGGTGAAGTTCGCTTCGACCATCAGGTCGAGGTCGGTCTTCAGCTGTTCGTCGGGCTGCAGGTCGGGATCATAGCCGGGCGTGTACTCGTGGTAGTACGCGGCGCCGAAGAGGACGCGGTCGGGCAGAACCGCCATGAGGGGAACCTCCGAAGAGTCGAGGGGGGAATGGCCCGTGTGCCGGCGGTGGTGCCGGTGGGACGTCACTGCTTGACGCCGCCGGTGGCCAGACCGCTCTGCCAGTACCGCTGCAGGAGCAGGAAGGCGACGACGAGCGGGATGATGGAGATGAGAGAGCCGGTCACGACGAGCGCGAGCATGTTGCTGTCCGCACCGGCCCCGCCGCCCACGGCCTGGGACGCCCAGGAGGAGAGTCCGACCGTGACGGGATACAGCCGCGGGTCATTGAGCATGATCAGCGGCAGGAAGTAGTTGTTCCAGGTCGCGACGAGGGTGAAGAGCACGACGGTCACCAGGCCGGGGGCCAAGAGCCGCAGCGCGATCGTGACGAAGATCCGCAGCTCACCGGCTCCGTCGATGCGCGCGGCCTCCAGGAGGCTGTCCGGTACGGCGTCCTGGGCGTAGATGCGCATGAGGTAGAGGCCGAACGGGCTGACGAGCGAGGGCAGCACGATGGCCCAGGGGGTGTTGACCAGGTCCACCTTCGCGAAGAGCAGGTAGGTCGGGATGGCCAGGGCGGTGGTCGGGACCATGATGGCGCCGAGCACCATGGCGAAGGCGGCGTTGTTGCCCCAGAACCGGTACTTGGCGAACCCGTAGCCGGCGGCGGCCGCCAGGAGCGCGGCGCCGAGCGCACTGCCGACGGAGTAGAGGACCGTGTTGAGCAGCCAGTGCAGGAAGACCCCGTCGTCGTGGGTCAGGGTCTCCTGGATGTTCTCGAGCAGCTGCGGTGAGCGTGAGAGCCACAGACCGAAGCTGGTGAACAGGTCCTGGGTGCTCTTGGTCGAGGCGATCAGCAGCCAGAACAGCGGCAGAAGGAAGTACGCCAGGACGGCCAGCATGACGATGGTGAGCGGCGTGCTGCGGCGCCGGGCGGGCCGTCGAGGCCGCCGGTGAGCCGTGCGGGGCGCTCCGGTCGCGGTGGTGTTCGTCGCCGCCCGGGGCGTCGCCGGGGGAGTCGTGGTCGTCATGAGGTCCTCCTGCGGTTCGCGGTGAACAGGACGGCGTAGGAGAAGATCACGATGAACAGCCCGAGGAGGAAGGACACCGCGGCCGCGTAGTTGACCTGCTGGCCGGTGAAGGCGAGGGAGTAGGCGTAGAGGTTCGCGGTGTACGAGCTGTCGATGACGTCGGGCGCGATGGCCTGCAGCAGCTTCGGTTCGTTGAACAGCTGGAAGCTGCCGATCACGGAGAACAGCAGGGTGAGCATGAGCGCCGGGCGCAGAGCGGGGAGCTTGATGGACCAGGCGGTCCGCCAGGCGCCGGCACCGTCCATCGCGGCGGCCTCGTACAGCTCCTGGGGGATGGTCCGCAGGGCCGCGTACAGGATGATCATGTTGTAGCCGACGAACTCCCATGTCACGACGTTCGCCAGGCTTGCGAGCATCCATCCGTCGCTCAGGAAGTGGGGGACCGGCAGGTCGAACTTCTCACTCAGCTGGGCGAACGGCCCGAAGTCCGGCCCGTAGAGGTAGCCCCACATGAGGGTGGCGACCACGCTCGGGACGGCGTAGGGGACGAAGATGCCCAGGCGGATCACCCGTGCGAGGTGCAGCAGGCCGCTGTCGAGCGCGAGCGCGAAGAACAGTGCCAGCAGCAGCATCAGCGGGACCTGGATCACGAAGAACGTCGCGACCCGCAGGACCCCTTCCCTGAGGAGTGGGTCGTTCAGGGCCGTCACGTAGTTGTCCAGCCCGACGAACGCCGTCCCGCCTATGAGCCTCTCCTGGAACAGGCTGAGGTAGGCGGCGTAGCCGAGCGGAGTGAGGAACATCAGCAGGAACAGCACCATGAACGGTGCGACGAACAGGGGACCCGCCGCACCGTGGCGCAGGCCACCGAGCCGGTGACGCTTCGGCCCCGCGCGGCGCGGGTCCTCGGTGGAGGCCGCGGTAGTGGCAGTCATCATCGGGCCTTTCTGTGGGAAGGGGGACCGGCCGGGTGCGGGTCCCGTGCCCTTGCCGGGGAGCGTCGGAGCACGGGACCCGCCGGACCTCACGGAGTCTGAACGGTGAAGCCCTGGGTCTTGGCGTAGGTGGTCAGCCGCGTCTGCCACGCGTCGAGCGCGGCGACGGAGTCCTGCTTCTTGGCGAGGGACCTTCCGACCGTCTCAGTCCAGTCGGTGACGGCCTGGTCGAGGAACGGCGGCCACTGGAAGTCGGGCCTGACCGTCTCGCCGATCTCGGCGAACAGCTGGTTGACCTTCTGGCCGCCGAAGAAGGTTGACTCGGCACCGACGAACACGGGGTCCGCGAGCAGTTGCTTCGTTGCCGGGAAGAACGACTGCTTGGTGTTGAACAGCTTCGTGCTTTCCGGGTCGCTGTTGAGGAACTGGGCGAACACCGCCGCCGCGATCGGGTTCTTGGTCACCTTCATGACCGCGCTGGTCGAGCCGCCCCAGTTGCCCGAGGTCGGCTTGGCAGGGTCCCACTGCGGCAAGGGGGCCGCCCGCCACTTGCCGGCGGTGGACTTGGCCGAGCCGGAGAGGAACACAGGCCCCCAGGCAGCGGTGATCCACGTGGCGTACTTGCCCTTGTTGAGCGCGGAGAACCAGGCGTCGGTGAAGTCCGGATCGACGCTGATGGCACCCTCCTGAGCCAGTCCGCCCCAGTAGGCCGCGAGCTTCTTGGAGATCTGGTCGTTGACGTCGATGGAGACGTTGCCCTTGCCGGAGGTCGCGTAGGGCTCGGCACCCGCCTGCCACAGCAGGCCGTGCCAGGCTGCGGCCTCGTTCGCGGCCAGGTTGGTCATGTAGACGTCCGGGTCGGCCTTGTGCAGCTTGCGCGCGGCGGCGGCGAAGTCGTCCCAGGTCTTCGGCGGTTCGATGCCGTGCTCGTCGAAGATGTCCGCGCGGTACAGCATGCCCAGCGGACCGGTGTCCTGCGGGATCGCCCAGACTTCGCCCTTGGGGCCGCTGACCTGTCCCCACGTCCAGTTGACGAACGTGTCCTTCAGCTCGGACGCGCCGTACGGGCTCAGGTCCAGAAGACTGTCGGTGATCGTGAACGTCGGAATCGCCTGGTATTCGATCTGGGCTACGTCCGGAGCGCCCTTGCCGGCCTTGATCGCCGTGCGCAGCTTCGTGTAGTGCTGCACGCCCTGGCCCGCGTTGACGACCTTGACCTTGATGGCCGGGTACTTCTTCTCGAAGAGCGCGACCTCCTGCTCGATGTCCGGGACCCACGTCCAGAACGTCAGCTCGGTGGGAGTCTTCATCGCCTTGTCGATGTCGGCCTGGGCGGCCGGCTTGTCGGAGGAGGCGGAGGCGCCGTCGTCGCTGCCGCCGCAGGCGGAGAGCGCGGCACCCAGTGACACCGCTCCCGCGGCGGTGAGGAAGAGCCGGCGGCTCATCTGAGAGCGGCTGGGGGTGGAGCTGAATGTGTCCATGGTGAACTCCCGCCAATGGCTGAGGGAATGGCACGCCGGGCGAGGGCGTGCGGAACGAGGGTGACGAGGGAGAAGGGGTGCTCGAACGTGCCGGCCAGGACATGGAGGTCGGCATGGCCCGGGTGTACGCCGTCGCGGACTTCGCCCGGCGGGCGTTCCGCCTGCTGAGGAGGTGGAATCCGTGGCCGGGAAGAACGGGGTGGTGGACGAGACCGTTGCGGCGGGACTACTCAGTGGTTGCTGTGTGAAGGGGAGCAGACGCGTCGCCGCGTGACGGGGTGACCGCGAACTGCGGGAGCGTGGTCGGTGAAGAGACCGTGTGAGCACGGACCGGTACGGCGGCTCGCCTCGCGATCACGTGTCCGGCGGTGAAGACCGCTGCTTGGGCTGATCTGCCCTGGTCAGTCATGCGTGGCTGTACCTCCGTTCAGAGGCGGACTGTGCCGGCCCCCACCCGAACGAGAGGCGGTACGCCGACCACGATCCGGGGTCATCCGGGTCGGTGGGGGAGCGGTCGAGGCGCGGACCACGAGGTCGACCGGTGGATCGCTCGTCGGCAGGAGGTCCGCCTGCGGGTTCTCGATGGTGTGCAGGAGGCGTTTGAGTCCTTCTTGCGCCACGGCGTCGAAGGGCTGGCGAACCGTGGTGAGGGGAGGAGTCACATAGGCGGCGACGGGGATGTCGTCGAAACCGACCACGCTGACGTCCTCCGGCACGCGTCGGCCGGCTTCCGCCAGTGCGCGGATGAGACCGATCGCCATGTCGTCGTTGGCTGCGAACACCGCGGTCAGATCGTCGTCGCAGGCCAGTTCGCGGCCCGCCGCGTAGCCGGACGCCGCCGACCAGTCGCCCTCGACGACGGGCGGTACCGCCCTGCCGTGCGCGGTGAGCGCCGCCCGCCAGCCCTCCAGCCGGTCCCGGGCGGCATACCACCGCTGCGGACCGGCAAGGTGGTGGACGGTACGGTGCCCCAGGTCCAGCAGGTGCTCGGTGGCCGTGCGCGCCATCAGATCGGCGCCGACGCCGGCGGCCAACGCCCTCGGCGCGGGAAACGGCGGCGCACCGAGGACGAGCACCGGCACGTCGAGGCGGGCCGCCAGGTCTCCGTCGTACCCGTCGTCGATGGGCTCGGAGATGACGATGCCGTCCACGCCCTGATCGAGGAGCGAGTCCACGGCGCCGGCGACTCCCGACGGGTCGCCTTCCACCGTGTTGACCACACGGAGGGCGTATCCCATGTCCCGTACGGCGCGCTCAACTCCCATGATCAGCGAGGCGGGCCCGTACAGGGCGGTGCCCAGCGTCACGACGCCGATGGATCGTGTACGCCCAGAGGCCAGCGCCCGGGCGGCGTTGTTCAACCGGTAGCCGAGTTCCTCGGCGGCCTCCAGGACGCGTCGGCGTACCTCGGCGGAGACGTACGGTTCGTCGTTGAAGACCCGGGACACCGTCTTCTGCGAGACGCCGGCGAGCAGGGCCACGTCCACACTGCGCGGGGCGCCGGTATTCCCGCCCTTTCTTGCCCCTCGCGTCATGGTGTCTCCCGATCGTGAGTCCCCGCGCAACGCTGTCCGTCCGTGTATCTGACTGCGCTGCCATGTCTCTGACTGCGCTGCCATGTCTACGCAGTCATGAGGCGTCCGTCAAGAGTTCGGAACACATCCGTAATCTCGTGCCACGGAAGGGCAGGGCAGGATCCGGCCGCCTCAGGGAGCAGCGTTTCCCGGGCGGTCGCGCCGGTTACGTGAAGTCACATCGTAATTCTGCGATACTTCGATATGTTGGTTGGGATGTGATCGAGGGCCTACACGAGGAGTTGTTCCATGGGCGGCATTGATGGTCTGGATCTCGGGACGTTCGGGCTCTACACCTTCGACTTCGAAGTCCAGTCGGCGGTCCGGATTCGGGAGTCGGTCCAGGAACTCGAGGAGCAGGGGTGGCGGGCGCTGTGGGTCCCCGAGACCCTCGGGCGTGAGGCCGTCTCGCTCGCCGGCTACCTGCTCGCCAGCACCGAGCGAATGCACGTCATCAACGGCATCGCACGGATCTGGTCGCGCGGGGCCGTGTACGCGTACGGCGCGGGCCTTCTCCTGGCCGACGCCTACCCGGACCGACACGTGCTCGGCCTGGGATTCAGCGACGGGAACGGTCCGGGGATCAAGCCCCTGGCGGCCATGGCCGCCTATCTCGACGAGCTGGACGCGCACGAGACGGCGACGCCCAACCCCGCCCCGAAGGCTCCGGTGCGCCGCATCCTGGCCGCGTACGGACCCAAGATGCTCGAGCTGGCCCGCGACCGCTCTGCCGGTGCCCAGACCTACCACGTCAACGTGGCACACACCGAGCAGGCGCGGAAGATCCTCGGGCCGGAGGCCTTCCTCGCAGTCGAACACCCGGTGCTGTTCGAGTCCGACCCCGGCAAGGCCCGCGCGATCGCGCGCGAACACCTGCTCCGCTATCTGAACTCCAGGTACAACCGTGCGAAGTTCCTCCGGCTGGGCTACTCGGAGGAGGAGATCACGGGCGCGAGCGACCGCATCGTCGACGACCTCGTGTTCTGGGGCGATCTCGACACGATCGTCGAGAAGCTCCACGCGCATGTCGAGGCCGGCGCCGATCACGTCACGGTGCAAGTGATCGGGATCGCGACGGGCGAATCCGCGATGCCGTACTGGCGCATGCTCGGTGAGGCGCTCCTGCCCCGGGGTACCAACGCCTGATCTGCGGGTGGGTGCACAGGAGCCACGCCCGTGAGAAGGCGCGGCACCTGTCACCCGGTGAGACCGGCCGGCGTGCGATCGCCGGTATCGGAATTTTCCGAATCATCGATATGGGGCTCTACCCTGGGTGCATGGCGGACACTGCGACCACACCGGACCCCGACCTGGTCGACGCGTTCCGGGCGCTGTCGAACCCCATGCGATTGCAGATGCTGCTGTGGTTGCGGGAGCCCGAACGCCACTTTCCAAGAGAGAGAATGATCGCCGACCCGGTCGAAGTGGGAGTGTGCGTGAGCCATCTCCAGGCCAAGACGGGGCTGGCCCAGTCGACGGTTTCGGCGTACATGGCGGAGTTGCAGCGAGCGGGTCTGGTGCGGTCGACGCGTGTGGGCAAGTGGACCCACTACAAGCGCGATGAGCAGCGCATCGCCGAGCTGGTCGCCACGCTGGGGCGGACACTCTAGGGCCTCCCCAGGGCGGCAGACCACCGAAGCCCGCCTACGAACGAGGCTTCCCCGGCGGGTGCCGACCGCGCGGATCACACGGCTGTTCAGCCCGCTTGGGTGGCGGTGAACTGCAGAGCCGGGTCTTCCACCGGGTCGGTACGCCATCGGGCCCGGTCGAGCGCGTAGTTCTGGTCCACCGTCCACGGGCCGTGGGAGCCCTGCTGAGGGAACAGGTTCATGGCGCGGTTGATGTAGGCCGTGTCCATGTCGAGGAACGTTCGCCCGGTGAGCGTCGGGTCGGCGACCGGGGTGACGGTGGCGTAGCCGTGGCCTTCCATGGGGGCGAGCAGCCGGCACAGGTGTCGGAGACCAGGTCGACCTTGAGCGTCCACGCGTTGGCGGTGTAGCCGAGCGTCAACGCGAAGTTGGGCACGCCGCTGACCATCATGGACTTGCAGCCGTTCGGCACGGGGCGTACCTACCGGCGGACCAGGCCATCTGCTCGGCAGGCGGTGCGATGATCATTGGGGTTGATCACGAGCCGCCGGCGGTCGCCGCGTGGGCTGCCCTCAGCGAGGCCTTGTCGATCTTTCCGACCGCGTTCTTCGCTATGGCTTCCACCACGAAGAACGAGGTGGGCCGCTTGTAGCCGGTGAGGCTGCGCGCGCACCGCGTTCTCAGCGAGGCCGGATCGACGGTCACGCCCGGTCGTGGCTGGACGTAGGCGACGACCGTCTCTCCCCACTTCTCGTCCGGTACGCCGATCACCGCGACCTCCAGCACGGACGGATCGCCCGCCAGCACGTCCTCGATCTCCTTGGGGTAGATGTTCTCACCGCCTCGGATGATCATGTCCTTCGATCGCCCTACCAGGGTCAGATAACCCTCGGCGTCGAGGTGGCCCACATCGCCCGTGTGCAACCAGCCGTCGACGATGACCCGGGCTGTTTCGTCCGGTCGGCCGAGATAGCCGCGCATGACGTTGGGGCCCCTGACGATGACCTCACCGTCCGTGCCCGGGGCCGCCTCGGCACCTTCGGCGTCGACGATCCGGATCTCCTGGCCGGGGAAGGGAAGCCCCACGGTGCCGGCGCGTCGCGGGCCCGCGACGGGATTGATGGTGGAGCCGCAGGTTCCCTCGGACAGGCCGTACCCCTCCACGAGGGGGAACCCGTACCGGGCCTCGAACCGGGTGAGCAGCTCGGCGGAGGCGGGGGCGGCGCCGCAGACTCCGAACCTGACCGACGAGGTGTCGGGCATGACGTCGTCCGGGAGCGCGGCGAGCATGCTGTAGATCGTCGGCACGGCGCTGAAGAAGGTGGGGCGCTCCTGTTCGACGAGGTCGAAGAAGCTGTGCGGATTGAACCGGCGGCCCGCGATGACGACGCTCGCGCCCACGAGCAGAGGCAGCAGGACGCTGACCACGATGCCGTTGACGTGGAAGAGCGGCAGGATCAGCAGGCACCGGTCGGCCGGCCCGACCTCCAACGCCTGGCGCCCCATCTCCACCATGGCGTCGATGTTGGCGTGGTCGAGCATCACGCCCTTGGGCACCCCGGTCGTACCGCTGGTGTAGATGAGCAGGGCCAGCGTGCCCGGGTTCAGAAGCGGCGCCTGATCCGGCTCCACTGGTCCGTCGTACAGTTCGCCGATGCGGAGTACGGCAACACCGTCCGTCACCACGGCCGCACCGTCCTCGACCACCAGCAGGCGCGCATCGGAGTCCTGGAGCTGTCGAACCACTTCGACGTCGGTCATGTTCGGGTTGACCGGCGTGACGGTGGCGCCGAGCCGCCAGGCGGCGAACAGCAGGACGACGAACTCGACGCGGTTCGTCAGCTTGAGGGCGACCACGTCACCGGGGCCGACTCCGAGGTCCTGGAGCTGACGCGCTGCCGTTCGGACCCGGTCCAGCAGCTGCGTGTTGGTGAGGGACTGGTGCCCGTCGGAGACCGCGGCCCCGTGAGGGGCGAGCTCGGCGCGGAGGTCGGGCAGAGAGGCGAAATTCATGGCGGGCGTACCTGTCTCCGTGTGATGCGGTCCGGTCAGGGAGTCGATGCGGCGGGTGCCGGGTGCAGTTGGCGGGCGAGGAACTCGATCTGGTCGCGTACCAGTTCCTCGAAGGTCTCGCCGGTGTAGAAGTCGAAGTGGCCGGCGTCGTACCTCTTGATCTCTCCCTTGGGTGCGGTGCCCGCGTACCGGAGGGTCTGGGCGGGAGGCGTGACGGAGTCGGTGTTGCTGACGCAGAAGAGGATCGGCATGGTGACCTTCTTCGCCGCACGCCCGGGTCGGTAGGCGGCGATGGTCGGGATCACCCGTGCCGCCACCTCGTTGCGGAACGTCGTGCCGGGCGGTTGCAGCGCCTGGTATCCGGGCAGGGCGTCCGGAGCGTTCATGAGGGCCGGTGAACCGGGGGCGGCGGCGATGGGAACCATCACGGGCGCCTGGCCGCGGACCCTGGTCGCCAGATCCCGGGCGAGCACGGGGGTCATCCGGAGGGAGGCGAGCGGGCCCAGCGCGAGCGCGGAGGCGAGACCGTCGGTGAACGGGCACTGGGCCACGGCCGCGCGCAGTTCGGGGTGGCGGGAGGCGACGGTGATGGCGTGGCCGCCGCCGAAGGAGCTGCCCCATAGGGCGATGCGTGTGCGGTCGACGTCCGTGCGAGCCTTGACGTAGGTGAGGGCGGCGTCCCAGTCGGTGAGCTGACGTTTGATCGACAGGAGTTGGCGAGGGTGGCCGCCGCTGTCGCCGAAGTGCCGGTAGGTGAAGG
>NZ_JAGMUK010000181.1:62971-63569 GCF_019049245.1 Streptomyces sp. AC555_RSS877
ACGGGTGGCGCCGAGGCCGTGCCCCAGGACGACGACGGGCGGGGAGGTGACGCCCGTGGGGAGGTAGAGCCATCCGGCACAGGTGCTGTCGCCGGAAGGGAACGAGATGTCATGAAGGGTGAAGGAATGAGCAGTGGTCATCGTCGGCTCACCGTCCGTTCGCCGAGCGGTGCCCGGGCACACTGCCCGAGGCGAGCGCCTGCGCGTAGGTGTCCGGCCTGTAGAGCGGGAGCTCACCGGTGGCGTCCGTCGTCTCCATGTAGTCGAGCATCAGTTTCTGCCCCTCCTTCGACATGACTCGGGTGAAGAACTCGGCGCGTTCGACGTGCAGGCCGTCCTCCAGTGACATCGAGCCGCCGAAGTACACCGACCTCTTGGCGGCCGCGACCGACCCCTTCGACCGCTTGCCGAAGCGCTCGGCGAGTTCCAACGCCTGTGCGAGCACCTTGTGTTGGGGAGCGACCTGGTCGACCGCCCCGTTGGCGAGAGCCTCCGCAGGTGTGAACGGCTTGCCTTCGAGGATCGCGGCCAGGGACCGGTGGGTGCCGATCAGGCGGGTCAGCCGCTGGGTGCCGCCTCCGCCCGGGATGATGCCGAG
>NZ_JAGMUK010000181.1:63579-170189 GCF_019049245.1 Streptomyces sp. AC555_RSS877
CGGCTGGCCGATGAAGTAGTCCCCGTCGGCCATGACCCGCAGATCGCACGCCCAGGCGAACTCGGCGCCGAGGCCGAGAGCCGAACCGTTGAGGGCGGCGACGAAGAGGACACCGCTGGCGTTCATGCGGAGGAAGGTCGTGTGCAGACGTTCCAGCTGGAGGGCTCCCCGCATCGGGGTCCTGCGCATCACGGGCCCGAGGAGGCGGGACCGGTCCACGTGCTTCGCCGCGCGTACGACGGCGGCGGCACCGCGTCGGCCGACGGTGGGGCTCGCGGCGCCCTCTTCCTGTAGCCACCGGACCGCGGCATGGCTGACGAACCGCTCGGGATGTGCCCCGGTGAAGACGACGGCACGGATCTTCGGATCGAGGTCGGCTCGGGCGACCAGCCTGTCCAGCTGCTGGGCGATGTCGAGGCCGAACACCTGGTGCCGGCCGCCGTCGACGCGGGCGACCAGGACGGTCCCGCGATCTTCGATCTCCAGATGGCCCTTGTCTTTGTACGGCATGAATTCTGCTCCCGGGCTGCGTTCATGGGGGTGGAAAATGCGGGGGAAGAACCGCGGATGCGTGTCGCAGTGCTGGGGCCGGGTTCCTCCCGGTGGTTGCTGAGTCCGCAACAGGCGGCAGGAGACTGGAGCAGCGGGTGATGAGGTGCCCGAGGGCGGGCGCGCGTGTCCGGGACGGCATGTCATCTGCGATGTGTACGATTGCCGTGAAGAATTACATAACCAAGTTATTTCTGGTGTGTCAACAGTGGAGGCGTGCGAGACATGGCAGGGCGGACGAGGCTTGATGACGCACCGGAACGGCTTGTGCAGGCGGCCATCGGTCTGCTGGCCGAGCAGGGTCCGTCGGCTCTGAAGGTGCGCACGGTGGCCTCCGCGAGCGGACTGTCGACGATGGTGGTCTACAGCCACTTCGGCGGGATCCCCGAGCTGATGAGCGCTGTCGCCGACCACGGGTTCAAGGAACTCGGCAGAGCGTTCGGCCGGGTACCGGTGACGGACGACCCGATCGCGGATCTCTTCGCCATGGCCTTGGCCTGCCGTCGGCTGGCCCGCGAGAACCCTCACCTCCACGACCTGATGTTCGGGCTGTCCACTCGGGCGACGTACCGGCCTCTGCCGGATACGGACCTTCGCCTGAGCGGGCATTCCCCGGCCTTTCGGGAAGCCCACGCCCATGTCACCGCAGCGTGCGAACGGCTCGTGCGCTCCGGCAGGGTCGAGCAGCAGGAACCCGAAGTCATCGCCGCCCAGCTGTGGAGCTACGTGCACGGTTACATCACCCTTGAACTGGCTGAGCATTTCGTCGAGTTCGACGACGCCGTGACGCAGGTCCTCCTGCCGATGGGCGTGAACTTCGCTGTCGGCCTGGGTGACGAGCGGGAACGCGCCGAGGCCTCCCACGAGACCGGCGCGCGCCTGTACGACTCGCTGGTCCAAGACCGTTGAGAGGTTGGGTGGTGGGGCGCAGCTCCGCCGTGTGCGGCTAGGACGACCTGGTCTCCGCGGCAGGGGCATCGGTACCGGGCGTGAGTTGGTCATGCCTCCCCAGCGCTGTGACCTCGCGTTCGAGGGACGGAACCGCCCGGGCCGCGAAGCGCCTCGCCCAGGGCCAGGCCAGCGGTGAATTCAGCGCTCCCTTCGCCCAGTTGGCCACGACGACCGCACGCGGGACGTACACGCGGCTGCGTCGGCGCAGGAGCCCGTCGACGATCGCGGCAGCCGCCCGATCGGAGCTCGTGGTGACGTTGCCCGGATAGGGCAGCCGCCGGCGCAGCCCCTGGAAGGAGGGGAGGTCCGCCTCGGCGCCCCGGACGAGGTCCGTGTCGATCCAGGAGGGGTGCACCAGACCGACCGTGACCCCGAGATGCGCCACCTCCTGGCGGTAGGTCAGGGCGAGCAGCTCGGCCCCGGCCTTGCTCGCGCCGTACGAGGCCATCGCGGCCAGCGGCATGAACGACAGCGCGGACGCCACGACCAGCACGTGGCCCCGGCTGCGCTCCAGGTGCGGCGTCGCGTACTTGAGGGTGCGGAACACGCCGTTCAGGTTGATGTCCAGGACCCGCTCGAACGACGCCTCGTCCGTCTGCCGCACCGTCCCGTACGCCACGACGCCGGCATTGGCGACGACGAGGTCGATGCCGCCCATCACCTCCGCCGCCGCATCGATCGCCGACCGCAGGGCGGCACCGTCGCGCACATCGGCCTCACGCCAGGAAACGGCGGGACCCAGGTCCTCGGCGAGGTCGCGCAACCGATCGGGTTCCAGTCCGATCACGGTCACCCGAGCCCCTCGGGCGGCGGCCAGTCGGGCCACCTTCTCGCCGATGCCGCGTGCCGCGCCGGTGACAACCAGCCTTCTGCCCTGCAAGTCTCGTTTCATGGCGGCAACATAACTTCGTTATTGATGGAGCACAAGAGACCGCGCACCGGTCGCTGCTCGCTCACCTGGTGGGTCTCACGACTGGACGAACCTATGCTGGCCGCTATGAGGCGGACATCCTTCGCGCAGTGGCCCTGCTCGATCGCGCGGACCATGGACCTGCTCGGGGACTGGTGGACGCCGTTGGTGCTGCGGGAGGCGTTCTACGGGATCCGGCGTTTCGACGCGTTCCAGGAGTCGCTGGGGATCGCCCGCAACACGCTGACGGACCGGCTGCGACGGCTGGTGGACGAGGGGCTGCTGGAGAAGCGGCCGTACCAGACGGAACCGGTGCGGTACGACTACATTCTCACCGAGAAGGGGCGCGATTTCTACGGCGTGCTGCTGGTGATGAACCGCTGGGGAGACCGCTGGCTGGCCGGTGAGGCGGGCCCGCCGGTGACCATGCGTCATGAGGTGTGCGGCCAGGAGACCCACGCCGAGGTGGTGTGTGCCTCCTGCGGCGAGCCCATGACCGCGGAGAACACCCGTCCCCGGATGGGTCCCGGCTATCCGCCGCATCTGGCCGAACGGCCGGATGTGCGGGAGCGTTTCGCGGACTGACTCGGCAGCGCCGTAAACCGGTGGCCGCCCTTGACAAGTGAGTCTATCTACGCAACTTTACTGATCAGCTACTGGTAAGAGGGTTCTCGGAGAGGCGAGGAGGCCGCGGGGCCATGGAGTGGACGGGCGCGCGCTATGCGGACAAGCCGACGGTCGAGGTCCACACCTGGATCGCCGTCCCGCCCGACCCGGTGTGGATGCTGGTGTCCGACATCGAGCTGATGCCGCGTCTGAGTCCCGAGCTGCAGTCGGTGGAATGGCTCGACGGCAGGAGCGGCCCTGCTCTGGGGGCCCGGTTCGTCGGCCGGAGCAAGCATGAGGCGCTGGGGGAGTGGGCCACCACCTCCCACATAGTCGAGTACGAGCCGTCGAGCAGGCTTGCCTGGGCGGTCGAGGATCCGCAGCACCCGACGGCGATCTGGCGGTTCACGTTGGAGCCGCAGGACGGCGGCACTCTGCTTCGGGAATGGATGCAGATGGGCCCGGCCCGCTCCGGCCTCTCCTTCGCCATCGACCGCATGCCGGACAAGGAGCAGAAGATCGTCTTCGTGCGCATGCGGGAGTTCGAGGCCAACATGACCCGCACCCTGGAAGAGATCAAGAAGCTGGCCGAGAGCCCCCGGACCCCGGGCGAGGCGAGTGCGTGATGCGTACCTCCACCACGATCGAAGCCTCCGGGGGCGACTGGAGGGAGATCGTCGACTACGTCACCGAGGCGGAAAAGCTCGGGCTGGACATCTGCTGGGTGGCGGAGGCGTGGGGCTCGGAGGCGCCCTCGCCGTTGGGCTATCTCGCCGCGAAGACGGAGCGCATGCTTCTCGGATCGGGCATCATCCAGCTCGGCACCCGCACACCGATGGCCATCGCCCGCGCCGCGATCACACTGTCGCAGATCTCCCAGGGGCGCTTCCTCCTCGGGCTGGGCCCCTCCGGACCGCAGGTGATCGAAGGGCTGCACGGCGTGCCTTTCGCCCGGCCGCTGTCCCGCATGCGCGAGACCGTCGAGATCGTGCGACAGGCCGCCTCGGGGGAGAAAGTCACCCACTCCGGGCGGGAGTTCCAGATGCCACTCCCCGGCGGCGACGGCAAGCCCATGCGTCTGTCCATGCGCGCCGAGTACGACATCCCCGTCTACCTGGCCACCCTCTCGCCGAAGATGCTGCACCTGACCGGTGAGATCGCCGACGGCTGGCTGGGCACCAGTTTCGTACCCGAGGGCGCCCAGGAGGCGTACTTCGACCACCTGGACCGGGGCCTTGCCGACGCCGGTCGCAAGCGCGCCGACCTCGACATCTGCCAGGGCGCCGAGGTCGCCTTCGCGGACGACGAGGACGCGCTGCGCGCGATGGTGGCCGGACGCAAGAAGGAACTGGCCTTCAGCCTCGGCGGCATGGGATCTGCGACCACGAACTTCTACAACAACGCCTACAGCCGCCAGGGATGGGCCGAGGTGGCGGCCGAGGTCCGGACCCGCTGGCAGGCCGGGGACCGGGACGGCGCCGCAGGCCTGGTCACCGACGAGATGGTGCTGGCGACCACACTGATCGGAACCGAGGACATGGTGCGCGAGCGGCTGCGCGTGTGGCGCGACGTCGGTGTCGACACCGTCCGTTTCTATCCCGCCGGTGAGAGCCTCGACGCCCGGCTCGCCACCCTGGGCCGGGCCATCGGCCTGGTCCGCGACCTCGAGGATGAGGCGGCACGGTAACGAGAGGCCAGGGCGCGGCCGAGGAGTGCCGCCCTGGGCCGACGCCATCCACCAGACCCGTTTCAGTCCGACCGGGCGCTGATGCCGTCGGCAGCCAGGCCCGACATCAGCAGGGTGATCGTATGGAACGTCCTGTTCAGGGCGTCCTCCCGGTCCGCCGCGGCGGCGATGATCTGGTTGCCCTCGCACAGGCCGGCCAACAGCAGCCGGGCGGCAGTGGGGACGGGAACGTCCGGTTGCAGTTCACCGCGTTCGTCCAAAGCGGTCAGCAGCCGTTCGATTTGAGGCTGGGCGACGGTGTCGTTGATGTGCCGGTACTGCGTTCCCAGGACCGAGGGTGCCTGGGCCATCAGCTCCCGGTGCAGGGGTCGTCGATCGCCGTCGCCCGCGACGCCCAAGGCCGGCCCCTGGCCACGGCAGCCCTCACCGGACCCGATCCGTACGAGATGACGGGAGCCCTCCTGGCCTGGGGCGCCGCCCATGCGGCCCGGCCGGATGCCGTCCTCGAGCCCGGTGCGCACGGCCCGGTCGCCGCCTTCGGCCTCGACACTCTCAGGCTCGGGGCCGCCGAAGCCGGAGTACACGAAGTCGACGGGGCGTCGGCCCGCCGTCGATGATGGCTGAAGGGGCATAGATCACGGCGCCGGGACGCTGAAGCGGATGCCCGGGGAACCACTGCCGAGGTGGTGAACCACAGGGGCGCTTCCCTCGTCCTCCACCGGCTTCCTCGCGGCGGGCGGTGACGGATGCCGCCTTTGTCGAGTTGATGAACAGGTTGTTGGATCGGGAGCGAGTCGGCCCGTCACCGGAGCCGGCGCCCCAACGGAGAGGAACCTTCCATGGATGAGCAGGGCGAGCACTTCGACGTCGTCGTCCTCGGAGCGGGCCCCGGCGGTTACGTCGCCGCCGTCCGCGCGGCCCAGCTCGGCAAGAGCGTCGCGGTCGTCGAGGAGAAGTACTGGGGCGGCGTCTGTCTGAACGTGGGCTGTATCCCCACCAAGGCCCTGTTGCGCAACGCCGAGCTCGTGCATGTCTTCACGCGCGAGGCGAAGACGTTCGGCATCAAGGTCGAGGGAAAGGTGTCCTTCGACTACGGCGAGGCTTTCCGGCGCAGCCGGAAGGTCGCGGACGGCCGGGTGAAGGGCGTCCACTACCTGATGAAGAAGAACAAGATCACGGAGATCAGCGGGCGCGGCACATTCCGCGATCCGCACACGCTCCAGGTGGCCGACTACGACGGCAACACCCGCACCATCGGCTTCGATCACTGCATCATCGCCACCGGCGCGACACCGAAGCTGCTGCCCGGCACCCGCCGCACCTCCCGCGTGGTGACGTACGAGGAGCAGATCCTCGCCGAGGACCTTCCGCAGTCGATCGTGATCGCCGGCGCCGGCGCGATCGGCATCGAGTTCGCCTACGTGCTGCACAACTACGGCGTGAAGGTCACGATCGTCGAGTTCCTGGACCGGATGGCACCCCTGGAGGACGCCGAGGTCTCCGCCGAACTGGCCAAACAGTACCGGCGCCTGGGCATCGACGTGCTCACCTCCACCAGGGTCGACTCCATCGACGAGTCCGGCCCACAGGTCCGCGTCACGGTCACCGGCAAGGACGGCGCGCAGCAGGTCCTGGAGGCCGACAAGGTCCTGCAGGCGATCGGCTTCGCACCGAACGTGACTGGTTACGGCCTGGAGAACACCGGCGTGGCGGTCACCGAGCGCGGCGCCATCGACGTCGACGGGCGCTGCCGCACCTCCGTCCCGCACATCTACGCCATCGGGGACGTCACCGCGCAGCTGATGCTCGCGCACGCCGCCGAGGCCATGGGCGTCATCGCCGCCGAGACGATCGCGGACGCGGAGACCATGGAGCTGGACTACGCGATGATCCCGCGCGCCACCTTCTGCCAGCCGCAGATCGCCAGCTTCGGCTACACCGAGGCCCAGGCCCGGGAGAAGGGCTACGACGTCAAGGTCGCGAAGTTCCCCTTCACCGCGAACGCCAAGGCGCACGGCCTGGGTGACGCGAGTGGCTTCGTGAAGCTCATCAGCGATGCCAGGTACGGCGAACTGATCGGCGGCCACCTGATCGGCCCGGACGTCACCGAACTCCTCCCCGAACTGACCCTGGCCCAGCAGTGGGACCTCACCGTCCACGAGGTCGCCCGCAACGTCCACGCCCACCCGACCCTGGGCGAGGCCGTCAAGGAAGCCGTCCACGGCCTCGCGGGACACATGATCAACATGTAGCAGGGCGCCCGGCGTAGCGGCAACAGGGCCCGTTGGTGCTCGGATCGGTTTCACGACCTCGAGTTTCCAAAGGGCCCTGACCCCTTGTCGGGGCGCCGCGACCGCCGCACGGTGGCGCGGCGCTTCCCGGGGGAGATGTCTCGCGAGCTCTCGTCCTGGCCGTGGCGCCCGCTCGGTACGGCAGAGACACGGTCGTGGAGCAGGGGCGGTGCCTCTGGGCAGTGAACCTCGGGAAGTCACGTACGCATCGAGGGGCCGTCGACGGCAGGATCCGCAGCCTAGGCCACGGGCAGTGCGGGCTGGGTGACGAGGGAGGCGTCACCGCCCTGGACGGCGTTCCGGGCGCGGGCGGTCGCCTCGTGGGGCACTCCCAGGGGGATGGCGCTGACGTCGGACAGAGGCCCGAACTGCTCCGGGGCGAGCTGGACGTCCAGGGCGCCCAGGTAGTCGTCGAGCTGGGTGAGGTTGCGCGGGCCGATGATCGGCACGAACGAGGTGGACGCCTGGGCGGCAGGCTCACGCAGCCATGCCACCGACACCTGGCGGGCGTGGCGCCGGTCTCCTCGGCGATGGCCAGGACGGTGTCGACGACGGCGGTCTTCTGGTCGGTGCTCTCGGTGTGCACGAGCGTCTTGAGATCGCTCAGCCGTCCCTTCGTGCTGCGGCGGTACTTGCCGGTCAGCAGTCCGCCGCCGAGCGGGGACCACAGGGCGGCGCCGAGGCCCAGGCTTTCGGCCATCGGCAGCAGCTCACGGTCGGGGGTCCTCTCGACGAGGCTGTACTCGATCTGGATGCCCGTGACCGGTGCCCAGTTCTTCAGGTCCGCGAGGGTGGCGGCGCGGGAGACACGCCAGGCGGGGAAGTTGTGCAGGGCGGCGTGGAGGATCTTGCCGGAGCTGACCAGGTCGTCCAGTCCGCGCAGGATCTCCTCCATGGGGGTGAGGTCGTCGGGGAAGTGGACCCAGTACAGGTCGATGTAGTCGGTGCCGAGGCGCTTCAGGCTCGCCTCCAGCGAAGTGACCATGTTCTTGCGGCTGTTGCCGGTCGTGGAGATGCCGGGCTGCGGTCCGGCCCCGTTGGTGAACTTGGTGGCCAGGACGAAGTGGTCCCGGTCGGGGGCGACGAACTTCCCCACCAGCTCTTCGGACTCGCCGAACTGGTAGCCGTCCGCGGTGTCGAGAAACGTTCCGCCGGCCTCGGCGAACCTCTCGAACATCCGGCGCGACTCGTCCGGCTCGGCACCGGCACCCCATCCGGTGCCGAAGTTCCCCGTGCCGAGTGCGTACTCGGAGACGCGAAGTCCGGTCCGCCGTCCGAAGGCCGTGTAACGCATCAGATCTCCTTGGTGCTGATTTCGCATCGATGGCCGGGGCGGGCGGTGGTTCCGGCGCCGGTCCGGACGTTGGCCCGGGCGGTGGCGTGAAGGGGGCGCCCAATGCGTCCTGGGCGGGCGCGTCGGCGACCGCCCTTCCCCGTGCGGCGCGATGCGGGCGTGGCTATGTAAGACGATCGGTCTACTTAAGCCTCCACCGTAGCGGGCCCGACCGGCTTATATAAAACGATCGGTATCCTTAGGGGCGTGACCGAATCTCCCCCCGTACGTCGGCGTCGTGGGCGCGGCGCCCGGGAACGGATTCTCAAAGCGGCGACCCGGCTGTTCACCGCGCAGGGGACCAACGCGACCGGGATGGACCAGCTGTCGACCGCCGCCGAAGTGTCGAAACGCACCCTCTGCACGCACTTCCCCAGCAAGGACGAGCTCGTCGGGGCATACCTGCAGTCCCTGTAAGACGATCTCCTGTCCGCCCTCCCGTCGCCCGCCGAACCGCCACCGAGCCCGCGTGAGCAGCTCCTCGCCGTCTTCGACCGGGAGTTGCCGGAATCCACCGCTCCGTTCCGGGGCTGTCCGTTCCTGAACGTCAGCGTCGAAGTACCAGACCCCGGGCATTCCGCCCATCAGCTGGCCACGGCGCACAAGAAGGAGTTCGCCCGCCGCCTCACGGACATCGCACGGCAGGCCGGGGCCGCGGACCCGGAAACCCTCGGTGAGCAACTGGCACTGCTCTTCGACGGCGCGGTCGCACGGGGCACCGTACTCAACAGCAGCCACACCGGCGCGTGTGCACGGTCCATCGCGGAGTCGTTGGTCGATGCCGCCCTCGCCGACGCCGGCCAGGCAGCCCCGTGACGAGGTCGGTGACCTCTCTGACGTGACAACAGCTGCGACACTGCTGACGTGGAAGACGGCGTCGTGGAACGGCTCTCGGGTGGCCGGGGTCGTGACAGTGAGGCGCCGGTCGCGCACTTCAGTACGCGTCCCGGCGCCTCTCGTCAGCCCCTCGCAGCCACCGCTCGGCCACGACGCTGTCCTGCCCGATGGGATCTCATGGCCGGCAGCCGTCGCCCCTTCGCGAGGGCGCTGCGATCCGGCGAAGGGGCTTTCTGCCGCTACTTGTACATGAACGTCGGGATCAGACCGTTCTCGTGGAAGCCGGTGATGAGTTCGCCGGCCTCGCACTTCGGCGCGGCGTTCGCGACCGCGACCACGTCGTAGGGGCTTCCGTAGTTCCCCATCCAGTGCCACTCTCCGGTCGCCCGGCTCTCGGAGATGCGCTTCTTGAGTTCCTTGCCTTCCTCAGGCGAGAGGGCTCGGTCGGTAGGGATCTCCTGCGTAGTCATACAAGGCTCCTTCGATAGAGGGGGGATCTCCTCCAGAATCCGTCCTCCTCACCCGTCCTGCCACTCGAAGCACTGTGGTTGCATGGGCAACGAGTGAGGCCTGCCCGCACGGAGGCATCAGTCGCAGCTGCACGATGGGCTTCAGCGGACGTCGAGGGCGAGGGCCAGGAGCGCTGCCGAGACCTCGCGGATGACGTGTTCGGCCTCCTGGTACGGAGGCTGGAACGAGGTGCCGCATTCGATGGTGTAGCCGAGGGTCTTGGTGGCGGCCGGGGTGGTGAAGTGGCGGCTGTAGGCGTAGTCGTCGCTGGTGCCGGAGGTGGGGTAGAGGCCGTAAGCCGACTCGAACCCGTAGTCGACGCCACGCACTCCGCGGACTGCGTCGTTCATACGCTCGGCCAGTTCGGCGGCGGTCTTCAGGTCCTGATGGGGAATGAACTCGCCGATGTCGTCGTCCTTGCGGCCGCGTATGGCGTCGAGTGCGGGGTTGCGGAAATTGTCGGTCGGGCTGGTGGACTGGTTCCGGTCCGAGCCCCAGTTGTGCAGGATCACGGGTACGGCGCTGTGGACGTCGACCAGCCAGCGGATGCGCGGATGGGTGTCGAGCGCCCAGACGACGTTGCGGGTCTCGGGCTCCGAGGCGGCGGACGGCCCCCGGTACGTCTGCGGGTCGCAGGGGTTGTCGGAGGTGTGGACGTCCGCGTCGGGGGCGAACTTGGCGGTGTGGTCCCAGAGGAAGTCGAAGTTGCGGTTCAGGTCCACGCCTGCGCAGGACGGGCTGCCGTGTCCGGCCGGTGCCGGACGGCGGTTCTTGCGCCACATCGCGTTGGCCGTCTGGCTGAAGGCGCGGCCGTCGGGGTTCACGCACGGGTAGAGGAAGAGGTTGAGGCTGTCGATGACGTGTCCGACCTGGGCGGCCGTGTACGACGTCGAGCCGTAGCCGAGGCCGGTGCCCAGGCTGTGGGCTTCCAGCAGGTCTGCGGCGAGTGAGACGAGGGCGTCGGGCGGCGCCCATTCGCGGCCGTGGACACCGCCCAGGACCAGAATGCCGTCGACGTCGTCGGCAGGCCTGGCCCCGATCCGCAGCAGGCGTGCCGTGCGGCCCTCGTGAGTGGGGTGGGGCGGCGTGAGAACCTCCGTCGCACCCGGGTGGACGGCGTGCAGGCTGCTGATCGCCGATTCGATCTCGGCCACATTGAGGTACACGGTCACTCCGTCCGGACGCGTGGGTTGTCGGATCGCGGTGTCACTCCTTGCGGCCGAGCCCTCGGGGCACGAACCCCCGGGCCGCGAAGCGGTCGCCCTCGCCGACCTCCTGCTTCCTGGCCTGCCAGTTCTCCGTGACGTTCTCGACCGCGGTGATGTTCACCCGTGGTGCCGACCTGGCCGATCGGGCCGAGTCGAGCTGGTCCTGGCGGAAGTAGACGTCGAGGCCGAGGCCGGTCGGGGTGTCCCGGGCGATGGGGCGGCAGCCGGTGTCGGGCCCGGTCTCCTCGATGAACTTCCGCAGTGCGTCGGCGTTTTCGGCGACGACGTGGCAGCGCAAGACCGTGGGGACCTCGCCCGCGCCGCCCGCGCCGCCCGCGCCGCCCGTGTCGCTCATCGCGCCGGCTGTCCCACTCGTGCCACTGGTGCCGTACGCCCGGCGACCAGTTGGGCGAGCGCGATGGCCTGGGCGGCGTTCACCCGGCCGAAGCCGTAGTCGTCGTTGTGGCCGTTGGCGTCGTAGACGACACCCGGGCCGCCGATCTTGTCGGCCGACTGGTGCATGATCTCGCGCAGTTGGTCGCGGGTCAGGTCGGGGCTGGCCGCCAGCGCCAGTGCCGCGCAGCCGGCTGCGCAGGGGGCGGCGAAGCTGGTGCCGGTGCTCGGGCCGAAGCCGCCTCCGGACGTCGTACTGAAGACATCGACCCCGGGGGCGATCAGTTCGACCTCGGGGCCGCGGGCCGCGTTGTCCTCCCGGTCCTTGTTGTTCGACCGGACCACCGCGATGACATCCGGATGGGAGACCACCTCGTCCAGCATGATGTCGACGTTCCTGCCGTTGCTGGCCGCCCAGAAGATCGGCAGTCCCTTGCCCTGGCGTCCAGTGGCGGCGGCGAATTCGAGGGCCAGCTTCAGCGTGTCGGTCAGGTCCCAGTCCGCACCGTTCGGGCCCAGGCTGCTGACCAGGATGTCCGCGCCTTGCTGCGCGCCGGCTCCGGGCTCAACCGAGGGGTCGGCGGCGTACGACACGGCACGGGCCAGGGTCGTCTGCGTGCCGACCTGGTCCCCCAGGCACGCCACCAGCATGAGCTCGCACTCGGGGGCCGCACCGACCCCGCCGGAGCCGTTGTGCCGGGCGCCGACCATCCCGGCGCAGAAGGTGCCGTGGTCCTCGTCGGGCATGCCCACGGTGTTCTGGGTGAAGGTCACGCCCACCACGCCGCTGCTGTAGAAGCCCGAGCCCGGGTGCAGCGCGTTGGCGAGATCCTCGTGCCGGACATCGAAGCCGTTGTCGATGACAGCGACGCGGATGCCCTCCCCGAGAGTGTGGTCCCACGCCTTCTCGATGTGGACGTCGGCGCCCGGCTTGCCGCCGTTGATGCCGGTGTTGTCCCACTGCCACTGCCTGGGGTACTCGGGGTCGGAGGGGTGGAACCGGGGCGGGACGTGCTCGATGAACGACGGTTCGGCGAAGAGGAAACGGTCGTTGTCGTGCAGCTCCACGGAGGCCGCGAGGGCGTCCTCGGCGGCCCTGGCCCGCACCTCGTACAGGTTCGTCGCGAAGCCGAGTTTGTTGACGACCGTCAGGCCTGCCGCCTCGATCTCGCGCTCCGCCTCCTCCTTCGAGAGCGACGGCTGCAGTTGGACGTTCAGCGCGTCGGTCGCGATACCGATCCTGCCGTTGGGCCGCCGGATGACCTTGCCCGCTGCCTCCGCCCTGGAGATGTCCTCGCCCACGTCGACCGCCGCTCGAGTCCGCCGGTTGGGCCTGACGAACACCCAGTGCGCACGGGCGAAGGCGGCGGTGGTCGCGTCGTCGATTCCCGCGTCGCGCATCGCTCCCCGTGCGCTGGTACCCAGCTCCGCCTCCGCGTCGACGGCGGCCCTGGTACCGTCCGTCTCCACTTTCACCGCGACCACATCGTCGAGTTCCTCCGCCTCGATGAGGTTGCCACGCTGGTAGTACTGACGCGACATCGCACTCGCCTCTTCTCATGGGCGTGGCTCTTCCCAGGGGCGCGGTCGTCCCGGCCGGATACGTCACGGCGACAGGAAACTGCCCGAGAGACAAAACCCCGTTTAGGTATGAAACCCCCTTTCTCGCCAGTCTCCTCGCCTCTTGGAAGGGGAGCAACCGCACGGGGAAGACGACCACGTGCCGGGTGGTGCCCCCCCCATGACCTCCACGAGGAGCCGGCCGCCGGCGGGCGTGAGGGCCCTCGCCGACCTTCGCGGACGCGCGCCGCACCGGGGTCTGACCGCGGACCTCATGGCCTGTGACAAGCTGTGCTTCCCACTGCCCGATCCAGGAGGCCACCATGACTGCAGAGCCCTCAGCGCAGGAAAGTCCGGAGCCGGCCGACATCGAGGAGCCCGCGCCGGCGCCCGAGGACGAAGGCCAGGACGACTTGAAGCGCAAGTTCCGGGAGGCCCTGGCGCGCAAGCGGGGCATGCAGGCGGACGCGGCCGCCCTCGCTGCGAACACGGACGCGTCGAAGATCCGCGGGGCGCACGGCCCGGCTGCGAGCCAGCGGTCGTTTCGGCGCAAGAGCGGCGGCTGAGTCCAAACGGCCGCCGGAGGGGACTCGGCAGGGCACGGTCCGGCTGCCGTGCTTTCCCAAATCGGCACGCGCAGTCATGAACAGGCTGCGACCTCTGCCCCTGTGCTTGGCCGCGCCCAACATGACCATCTTGCTGAAGGGTGCTGCCACGTTGTCAGGCGTCCGGGCAGCCGGACGCCTGACGGTGTGTCGGAGCGTGGGGGAGCCCCGTTCAAGGCCTGTGCGCAGACCGTGACTCACACGGACCCACCCAGCCTCTGCCTGCTGTGACTTGACTGTGACGGGAGGAGTGGCTTCCGCCACAGACGGGTCGGTTCGGCGCTGATGAGGTGGCCGCATGCGTGCCACCCCTCTTGTCTCTCACACCTTGCCCCCGCCCGGACGGGAGTGACGGGCGTGCTGGTGGCTTTCGGTCTCACCGCGGCCTGCGCCGTCGGCTCGCTCATAGCCGCGGCGAGGGTCGTCGCGATGGTGTTCCCCGGTCGGCCCGAGCCCTGGGCGGTGCATCTGCTGCGCCGTGCGGCGGGAACGGCCGCGTGGGCGGCCGCGGCTGTCTACTCGCTGGGATTCCTTGCCGTTTCGATGTCGGAGCAGGCGTTCGGCGACGGCGCGGACTCGATTCCCGCTCCGGACTGCCGCGACGGCTTCGACGCGGAAACGAAACAGGGCCTCTCTCACCATCGTTCCTCGTACCTGCCGCTCCGCTTCGACTGCGTCCGCGACGACGGCACGGTCTACTCCAGTGATCCCGGCTACGTGTGGATGAACTGGGCGACCGTGTCCCTCCTTCTTGCCGCCGCCCTGCTCGCCATCGGCGCGGGCTACGCGAACGAGTTCCGCGCCCGGAAGGCCGCCGTGCGGTCATGACGCTGCTCCCGGTCTTCGTCGACTCGTGGTCGTCTGGGTCACGCTGCGCGGGCCGCCCGTAGCGCGCAAGCGGACTTCCTGGCCGGACTGTCGGTCACCGCCACGGCCGAATTCACCATCGGTGCGCCGGCCAAGGACATGGTCCTCGGCGTGTGGAGTACGCGGTGGCGGACCGCGAAGGGCTCCTCGCCGAGGCTCTGGAGCGGATGGTCCGGGTCAGCCCGCTGCCCGCCGAGGTGCTCGAACGTGCCTACGCCGTACTGTGGCGCAGCTTCCAGCGCCCGGCCTGTACGCCCAGATCGACCACGAACTCGGCGGCGCGGACGTCCTCGACTGCTGGCGCGAAGTGCGGCTGCCCGACGACAGGCTCGCGGCCATCCGCGCGTTCCCGCCGCGCCTGGTGCACATCATGGCCGGCAACGCACCCGGCGTCGCGGCGATGTCCGTCGTGCGCGGCGCGCTCACCAAGGGCGTCAACCTGCTGAAGCTGCCCTCGAACGACCTGTTCACCGCGACCGCGATCCTGCGCACCATGGCCGCGGTCGCCCCCGGCCACCCCGTGGTCCGCTCGTACTCCGCGGTGTACTGGCGCGGCGACGAGACGGTGGAAAGCGTGCTGTTCCGCCCGCAGTTCTTCGACAAGCTGGTCGCCTGGGGCGGCGAGGCCACGATCCGGGGGGCGCCGAGATACGTCGGCCCGGGATTCGAGCTCGTGTCCTTCGACCCCAGGACGTCCATCTCCCTGATCGGCCGCGAGGCCTTCGAATCCCCGCACGCACTGGCCCTGGCGGCCGACGCGGGCGCCGCCGACGCCACGTTCTTCAACCAGCAGGCGTGCGTGGCCAGCCGCTTCCAGTTCGTCGAGGGGTCCTGGGACGACGCGGACCGCTACGCCGCCCTGCTGTACGAACGCCTCGGGGTGGCAAGGGAGTCCAGCTCGGCCGGCGGCCCGCGGGTCCCGGCGGAACTGCGCGAGGAGATCGACGTCCTGCGTTCCATGGAGCCCGAGTACCGGGCGTGGGGCGGATACGACGGCCGGGGCCTGGTCATCCGCTCTCCCGAACCGGTGGGCTTCCACTCCGACGGAAAGATCGTCGACGTCGTTCCCGTCGGCGCGCTGGCCGAGGCGGTCGCCCACGCCGGGGTCGCCACACAGACGGTCGGCGTGTACCCCGACACCCGCAAGGCGGAACTGCGCGATGCCCTCGCCTGCGCCGGCGTTCAGCGCGTGGTCTCGCTCGGCAGAGCGGGCGGCATGCCGCCGGGCCTCGCCCACGACGGCTTCTACCCCGCTGCAACGGCTCATGCGGTGGGTGAACGACGAGTAGCGGCTCGCGCCGCGCCGAACCCGGGCCGCGAGGTCCGTGCCGGAGGGGACGGGAGGCGTACCGGCAGGTGGCGTGCAGAGCCGAGGTGCTCAGGCGCGTCCAGACCCGTGCTCAGCCCACCGCGGTGGGGAGGGCTCGCAGCGTCCGATCGGTGTCCAGGGCTGATCAACCGGTCACCGGGTCAGGCTCGCACCGTCCTTGCCCCATGCCCGTCCATGTTCTGCCTGGTGCCTGGTGCCTGGTGCCTGGCGGAGCAAACCGGCTTCCTACTCACCCGTAACTCCCGCGCGAAGCACGGGACCTCCATGCCTTCCTCGAAGAGGTCAACGGCCGCATCCGTACCTCTTCCCGGCGCCTGCGCAGCTCCTCGGTCAGCCCGCCCCGTCCGGATACCGCATGCCTCCGGCGTACCAGCCCCAACGGACCGCGTCACCGGTCCCGACACAGATCCAGACCCGAACGCCGAAGTCAGTCGACGTCGAAGTGGTTGGTGGGCTCGTCGAGAACGATCTGATCGGGCTCGTCGATGAGCAGCTTGGCGAGCTCGATCCGACGCCGCTCACTTCGAGGGAGTCATGCTGGGTGAGCACGCCGAGACGCAGGCCACCGGAGTGGGTGACGCGCCCGGCGTCGGCCTCCTCCAGCTTGGCGAGCATCCGGATGAGGGTGGTCTTGCCGTCGCCGTCACGACCCACGACACCGACCCGGTTCCCCCTCGGACACCCCGAGCGAGATCCCGTCGAGCAGGGCACGGGTCCCGTACGCCTTGCTGACGTTCTCGACATGGACGAGGTTGACGGCCATTTTGCTCCTGAGGCGGGGTGGTCGACCTTCCGGAGTAGTTGGTGGGCCGGGCTTCGGCGCAATCGCAGGGCATCCGGTTCGGGCGGTCTCGGTTCGGTGCTCAGCGAGGCGGATATCCCGTGCACCTGATCACCTGGGGCCAGCACGAGTCACTCGCAACCTCCCCGACGTCCGCAGGCGACAACGGCTGAGGTCGGGAAACCTCACCGTGGGCCTACCCCCTGGGGTTGAGGGCGCCAGGACCTACCGCCGTGGTTTACCCGGAAAGTCAACCCAGCGGTGAACGCCCGGATGCCCCGCTCCTGAAAAGCTCCCCCCTGATCGCGAGAGACCGCGATCACGACCGTACAACCATGACCGACAGGGGGAACCACCCATGCGCATCCGTACGCTCGCGGCGACCACCACCGCCGTGGCCGCTCTGCTGGCCGGCGCTCCGACCGCGGCCTGGGCCGCACAGCCTTCCGTCTCCGTCGCTGCCGCCTGCTCCATCCACTGGAAGACCAGTGGCGGGTACTCCGGATTCACCGCGGACTACAGCTGGGCCTGGAACACGGTGGTCCAGCAGGGCGCCGTCGGCAACAGCGTCCGTGAGATCCAGTGCCTGGTGAACAACCACGTCTCGCACAACGGGCCGGACCTGGCCGTGGACGGTGACTACGGCGCCGCCACCAAGAGCGCGGTGCGGGCACTTCAGGCCGACTGGAACCGCGATGTGAGCCCCATCGGCGTCGACGGCATCGTCGGCCCCCAGACGTGGCGCGTCCTGCGATCCGCCTAATCCGCAGCACACCGGCCACAACCAACAGGAGAGAGAAAATACAGTGCCAGTTTCTCTGACGAGGGCCCTTGTAAGCGCTGCTGCCGTCATCGGGATCGCCGCTGGCAGCCTTGCGGGTGCAAGTACTGGCTTCGCGGCGTCCCAGCCGGCTGCCAGGCCTGCGGTAAACGTCCAGGACGCCTCCGTGCTCGCGGTGAACAACCTCGGCCTGACCACGACCCAGGCCAAGCACTGGCAGTGCTGGCTGAGTGGATGGGGTTTCGACCCGGGCACGATCGACGGACAGCTGGGCACCGGCAGCTGGAAGGCGGCCCAGAGGTTCTTCAACTACTACGGCGAATACGTCGACGGCAGACTCGTCGTGGACGGCATCGTAGGGACCGGAACAATCAAGGCGCTGCAGAACTGGCTGGACGTGGGCATCGACGGGGTCGCCGGAGCGCAGACAAGGGCCGCTTTTGCGAACTTCAACAACACGAACTACTGCTAGGTCGAACTGACGCACCGCCTGGTCGGGCAGCCATCAGGCTGTCGGACCAGGCCGCATCTGGGCTTCCTCGATACGGCACGGACGTTCGCCCCGACCCGTGAAGCCTTCCTGGACAGCTTTGCAGGCCATGGTCCAGGCGCGGCGAAGGTCTCGCCGATCCGGGCCGGCAGGATCCGACGATGGAGTGCCGTATCAGATGTTGCCCGCCCATCAGTGCACGGGAAGCCAAGCAATCCGATCCGAAAGGTACGCGCATCGATGAAAGCCGAACTCTCCAAATACCGCGCACTGGTAGCAGCTTTCACCCTGGCGGCGGCTGTGATCACTCCGGTGGCAACCGCGAGCGGCGCTCAGGCATACGCGAACTGCGGGAGAACCGCATCCGACCGGGACGGCGGCTCATGGCGTGCCACGGCGAGCGGTGCCCACATGCGTTCCGGCTCCAGCACCGGGTGTTCCAGCAACGGGCTGGCCTACTCCGGAGACGCGCTGGACTACCACTGCTACACCTGGGGCGCGCCGGATTCGCAGGGCTTCACGTGGGCCTGGACATATGCACGGAATACCCGAACCGGCGTACAAGGCTGGCTGCGGAGCGACGTTCTCAGTGACGAACGCAGCTCGGTGTACTGCGGCTTCTGACCGTCGGCAGCCGGACATCGGCCGGCCATGACGACCCCACGCGCGGCGGCCACCCGCGTCGTGTGGGCATGGGCGAGGACCGAGCCCATGTCGTCCCCCTGGGCCGGCAGTCATGCCAGGGCCACCTGCGCAGTCGTCAGGTGTCGTATTCGTCGGGGATGCGCAGGGCGGGGCCGCCGAGGTGGAGGCCGAGGGGGACCACTCGGTCCTTAGGCTCCTCCCATGCCTCTTGACGGCCGAGCGCGGTGAGGTCGAGGTGGGGGTATCCGCTGTGGAACTCCTCGATGCCTCGGCCGAACGTGGAGTAGGTGTGGAACACCTCGTCCCCGACGCGCAGGAACGTGCTGATGCCCGGCCAGTCACCACGCATGCTCTCCGACCATGGCATCCCGGCCTCGGCCATCTCTGCCTCCGTGCGGTGATAGATCTGTACCGGTGCGATCCGGCCGTCGACGGTCGCGTGGAAGTCGTAGTTGAAGTCGTTTCCGTACGAGGAGCACCAGGGGAAGGTCCAGCCCATCCGCTCGCGGAACGCGGCGAGCTTCTCGTACGGCGCGCGGCTCACCGCGACCAGCGTCGTGTTGCGGACGTGCAGCTGCCGCAGGTTGCCGATCTGGTCGGCTGCGGAGGAGCAGCTGGGGCAGCCGGTGTCGCGGGGCTGCTCGGCGCCGTCGGCATCGGTGTCGAAGATCCACATGAATCGGACGCCTCGTCGTTCGTCGCCGGCGCCGAACTCTTCGCCGACGGCGGCTACACCCGCGCCTGAACGACGGCCGGTGGTGCGCATCCGGTTCCCGCGAAGCGGTGGGGCGAGCATCCCAGACCCTCATCGGGGCGGTGCTGCAGGGGCGTGTGTCCTTCCTGGAAACCGCGGGGGTTTCTTACGTGCTCCCGCGGCGTGTTCGTGGGCCCGGTAGGACGCGGAGTCCACGCCCGCCATGGATCAGCCGCCATGGGCATGCCAATCAACAAGGCTGGGGCAGTTACAACATCCGCCGGACACGGCCGGCGGAGCGCTCAGCGGTGGCAGGTGGTGAGGCCCGGGCGCCAGGGGCAGGCGATCCCGGCGAAGCCTCCGTTGTCGACGACATCGACGCTGAGCGTGTCGCCGCCGCGCAGCACCTGACGGTCCTTCACGAGCCCGTCGGCGCCGTCCCGGACCGTCTCGACCAGCCACCGTCCGGGGCCGAAGGCCAGGGGTACTCCGGCCGTGCGGGCGGCGCCGGCGTACACCCCGCTCAGGAACCAGCGGTCGCCGCTGCGGCGGGCGAGGACGGCCTCCCGGCCGGGCAGGCCGGCGAGCAGCCGGGTGTCGTCCCAGGCGGCGGGGACCTGGTCGAAGAAGTCACGGGCGAGCGGCCGGGCGTCGTACGACTCGGGGGTGCCGGCGAACATCTGGTGGCCCGACTCGTAGGCGACACTGAGCCCGGCCTCGGCCGCGTCCGAGTTGGGGCGCAGGCCCACCCGCTGGAAGGCGCCGGGGGTGAAGTCCATGGAGCCGATGACGTTGCGGGTGAAGGGCAGGGTGGTGAGGTGGGCGGCGGTGTTGGTGCGCTTCTCCTCGCCGCTGACGCCCTCCAGGGTCATGACCTGCGGCCAGGTGCGCTGGATGCCCTTGGGGATGGTGGAGCCGTGGAAGTTGACCATGAGGTGGTGGGCGGCCGTCTCCCGGAGGATGACGTCGTACCACTGGAGCGTGGACTGTGCTTCCGAGTCCATGAAGTCGATCTTGACGCCCTTGACGCCCCACCGCTCCAGGGTGGGCAGCCACTGGGCACGTTCCTCGGGCGTGTCGAGGTCGCGCTGGTGGATCCAGACGATGATCCCGACGCCCTTGGCGCGCGCGTGGTCGACGAGTTCGGGCATCCAGCTGTTGGTCTGCCAGTTCGGGTCGGTGGTGTCCCACTCGTCGGCCTTGAAGTACCAGCCGGCGTCGACGGCCTCGTAGGGCCAGTTCCGCTCGGCGGCGTAGTCGACGTACGCCTTCTGCGCCGCGAGGCTCTGACCGGCCTCGCGGCCGCCGGCGAGCCAGGTCCACAGCACCGTGCCGGGCCGGATCCACGAGGAGTCGGCGACCTGGGAGGCGGGGGCGAGGTCGTCGGTGAAGGTGGACCGGGTGACGGTAGCGAGGTCGCCGGTCACCATGGCCCGCCAGGGAGTGGCGAGCGGACCGTCGGTCCGGACCCGGTCGTCGGCGAGCTTGATCCGGTAGGTGCCGGTGCCCTGGTCGTGAGCGAGCCGGGCGCCGGAGTACGCGCCGGTGAGGTCGGACTCGGCGAGCAGGGTGTATCCGCCGTCCGTCGCGAACAGCGCCTGGTGCGAGTACGCGCCGGTGGGGGCGGTCGCGGCGGTGTACTGGGCGAACCGGCCCTCGTTGTCGGCCCGGTAGGTGCCGAGCCATGCGCTCGCGTCGGGCGGCAGGTTGAACGCGGAGGTCTCGCCGAGCACGTCGCCGTACCCGGCGGGCAGGATGTACCGGTAGGCGACGCCGTCGGCGGAGACGCGGACGGCGAGGTCGAGGCGGGCGCCGGAGGAGGTGGCGAACGACAGGCGGGTTTCGTTCATGAGGGCCCGGCGTTCCAGCCGTTTGCCGGACTTGGTCCGGTATCGCTCGTCGACGAGCCGTTCTTTGCGGTGCAGGAAGCGCAGGCCCTGGGACAGGTCGGCCCGTTCCGTGACGATGCCGACGGGCGACGGCTCGATGACCGTCCGGCCGCCACGGGACACCGACAGGCTCAGCGTGCCGGCGGTCGCGTCCAGGGACACCTGCGCGCGGGGTTCGCGCGCCGCTGCCGCGCGCTCGGGGCCGGACACCGACCAGACGCGCCCGGCGGAACCGGCGTCCTGGTCGGCCCGCGCGGGCACGGTCGTGAAGAGTGTGGCCATCAGTCCGGCGCAGAGCGCGGCGACCGCGGTTCTGATCGGAACCGCCATGGGGCCCTCCTGGGGGATGAGGTGGGGTGTCGGTCAAGGTCGTGCCCGGCTCACCGGGGTGCGGGGTGCCAGGCAGGCCGCACGGGGGGCGTTCGGGGGCCGAGGCGGGTGACGTTCGGGGCCAGCCACCATGGCGGCGGGCCCTCGTACTGGTGCGTGCGGACGGCCGCTACGACAGGTCCCTGCGCTGGTGCGTGCGGACGGCCGCTACGGCAGGCCCCAGGCCGGGCCCGGTTCGCTGACGGCGACGGGTGCGATGGTGAGGTCGGGCCGTGTGCCGGAGTGGACGAGCACCTCGCGACCCCGGGGCAGGTCGATGGCGAGGGTGCCGTCGCCCAAGTCCTGGGTGCGGGCCGGGGTGCCGTCGTCCAGCAGCACGGTGAGGGTCCCGCTGAGGCCGTGGCGGAGTCTGAGAGGCTCGCTCGCCAGGCTTTTGACGCGGATGAACCGGGTTGCCCCCGCCTTACGGACGGCGCTGACCAGGAAAGCGCCCTGGGTACGGAAGTCGTGCAGGGTGACGTCCGCCCAGGCGGACGGGACGGCCGGGAACACGCGGATCACGCCGCCCCAGCTCTGGCAGAACATGTCGTGCAGGGACTGCGAGGCGGACAGCGGCGTCTCGATGACCGGACCGGCCTCGGTGTAGTGCGTGTTGGCCTGGCACGGGTAGCGGGTGGTGGGGTCGAAGAACTTTCGCAGGTAGGTGATCGCGGTGTCGCCGTCGCCGGTCATCGCGTACATGGAGGCGGCCCCGGTGTAGCTGTAGCCCCGGTGGGCGGCGGCCAGCGCCTGCCAGCGGACCACCGACTTCGTGATCAGGTCGCGGTTCTCGGGCTGCTCCCAGTTGACGAGGTACAGCGGGTACACCATCAGCAGGTGCGAGTAGTGGCGGTGCGACTGGGCGTACGGGGTGCCGGCGCCGATCATGAAGCCGTTGTCGTCGACCGGGTACGGCGTGAGTTTGGCCAGCACCTCCTGCCAGCGCGGAACCAACTCGTCGTCGACGCCGAGCACTTCCGCCGACTCGATGAGGGTCTGGCAGCCCCAGCGGATCAGAGCGAGGTCGTAGTTGGTGTCCTGCGGTGGCACGACCGGGTATTCGGGGGAGAGCGTGCTCGGCAGGTGGAGCTTGCCGTCGCTGCCCGGGGTGAGGAAGTGCAGGTAGTAGTTGATCGCCCGGCGGAGCACCGGGAAGACCGTGTCGCGCAGCAGCGACTCGTCCATGGAGTGCCGGTAGGACAGCCACACGTTGTGCAGTGCCCAGGTGAGATTGCCGGCTTCGTTACCAGTGCCCGGCATCCCGACGGTGCGGGTGGCGAACATGTCCGAGCTGCGGCCGACACCGGAGCTGTCCGAACGGTAGGCGGCCGGCACGTTGGCGATGAGCTGTTCCTGGTTCTGACGCAGCGTGGTGGCGAGCGAGTCGAGCTCCAGGTGGTTGGCGCCGTGGATGAGCCAGTACTCCAGTTGGACGTTGAGGTTCCACCAGACGGCGGGCCAGGGTGTGGGCTCCAGCCACGGCCCGGAGGTGGCCATGACGGGGCCGCCCGCGCGGCTGGCGGAGGCGACCTTGTAGAGCTGGATCCAGTAGAAGCTCTGCAGGCGCTGATCGGGGAAGGAGACGAAGCTCTTCTGGTAGAAGGCGTGCCACCAGGGGGTGTGCCGTCGTCTGAGGGCCCGGTACGACGCGGCGCGCCGGAGGTTGCGCAGAGAGGCGGCCTCGGCGGCGGTGTCGGAGGGGAAGCTGTGTCCGACGCTGAGCAGCAGTTCGTCGCCGGTGCGGCGGTACGCGGTGGCGGTCTGGCCGCCGCCGATGAGGGGCTGGAGGACCTGCTCGGTACCGTCGTCGGCGGTGCGGGTGGTCCAGGGCGGGTTGACGGTGTAGTCGGCGGGCGGGGCCTCGCTGATGCGCCGGGGGCTGACGGCCTCCTCGGGGTGGAACGTCCAGGTGACCTGTTCGCCGCCGTCGGCCGTCACGCGGGCGGCGAAAACCTCGTCGTGGATGAGTGCGGAGAGGGTGAGGGTGCCCGCGGTGGTGGTGACGGTGCCGGTGAGCTCGGCGTTCCACAGGCTCAGCCGCCAGTCGACGGAGGTGATGGTGCCGACCGGATCGAGGGTGAGGTGTCCGACCGGCAGGCGGCAGGTGCCCCAGCTGCTGCCCAGCTCGGGCCGGTGGTCCTGGACGCGGCCGTGCTGGACGGTGAAGCGGATCCGGTTGGCGCCCGGCTCCTGGTAGACCATGCTGCCGAGCAGTCCGTCGCCGAGGAACGGGCCTTCGTACCAGCGGGTGGGCAGCCTGGTCCACAGCAGGTCCTGGCCGCGCAGGAACGTGTCCCAGGCGCGGTCGGTGGCCATGGTGTCGCGGAGTCTCCAGGGGCGTCTGCCGCCTGCGGCAACTGGCGTGGCGTCTGCCAACTGCTCGGCTGACAAGGGTTGTCCGGCGTGTGCCGTTCCGGGCAGGGCCGCCGCTGCCGCTCCGCCCAGCGCGGTGCCGAGCACGGTTCTGCGGGGCACCGGCGCATGCTTCCCCGGCTGCGAGGTCATCATCGTCCTCCAGACCTGACGGATCATCGATACATCGGGTGTATCGGGAACCTAAGCATGTGCCATGCATCTGTCAATGACCTTAACAGTCCTCTGTTTTCGGCCAGAGTTTGCGCATCGATGGGCGGATTCGGACTTCACGCCCACATCATCATTCTTGGTCGAAGGGCTTGACTCCTCCGATGTATTGGGGTTGCCTGCGTTCGCATTCCGCAGCCTTCTCCCTCACCGGAAGGACACGCGTTGAACAGGAGATCCGTCTTACGCACAGGAGCCGGCCTACTGGCCGGAGGTGCCGCGCTCGCCCTGCCGCCGGCTCCGCTCGCCGGTGCCGCGCCGGCCGCCGACCCGACCGACGGCTGGACGCAGACCGCGTTCACGTACAACTGGCAGAAGCCCTGGAACCTCGACCTCGGCGACCGGCACAGCTACGGCGGCGGCGTCCACCGCATGTGGGTGTACGCCACCGACGAGCCGTTCGAGCAGGGCAGTTCGACCGACCCGCGCACCGAGATGCGCTGGAGGGCCGACTACACCACCGGCAACCACATGTGGGACGCCGACGTCTACATCCCGTCCGGCACCGACGGAGCCTCCTTCGTGCAGACCCTGCGGAGCGTCCGTCCCTCGGGCACCCCCGCCACCGACATCATGCTCAACGCCTACAACACCAACGGCGGAACCGTGCGGCGCTACGACGGCACGGTGCTCAAGACGGGTGCCTACGACACCTGGTTCAACGTGAAGATCGCCCACCAGGCGAGCAGCGGGACCGGGACCGTCAAGGTCTACTTCGACGACTCCCTCGTCCTGACGGTCGACGACCGGGGCCCCGCCACCCGCTACTTCAAGAACGGCGTGTACCACCACGGCTCCGGCCGTGCCGAGGCCCGCTTCCGCAACATCCGCTACTGGAAGAGGTGACCTCAGCGCAGGCAGCCCCGAGCGGGGGTCCCCGGTGTCCCGCAGCAGACCCAGCCGGCCTTCGCGGGCATGGAACTGGCGGGCGGCCGCCACCGGGACGCCACCCCGGATCCACCTCGGCGGGCTGAGCGGCTCGGTCGGCAACCCTCGCCAACCGAGCTGCTCAGCATGGTGTGGGCGTCGTCGTGCCCGCCCGCTAGGAGTCGGCGGACGTGGCGTTGCGTCGGGTCTCCACGAGGTGGATGTCGAGGTACCGGGTGAGGGCCAGCGCGTCCTGGGGCTCGTCGGCCTGGAAGGTGACCCGGCGCAGCAGGCTGACGCCGTCGAGCGCGACGCCTGCGCGGGCGAGGACAAGGGCAAGGACGAGGAGCCACCGCTGCCGCATCGGCCGCTTGGCCTGGGATGGTTCGTTGCGGGCACGTCACGGGTTGATCTCATTGGTTGAGACTTCACCTACTGAGGTGGATCAGGTAAGGCATGCCTTATATGCTGACGCGGCCCCTCCACCCGTTCTGGCGGTCAGGGGACCAGACCACCTCTCCCGCACGACAGGACCCCCATGCGTACGACCTCCCGCGGTCTCTTCGTGGCGCTCGCTCTCACCCCGATGCTGGCCGGCTGCTTCGTGTCCGGAGAGGGCGGCACGGGCGGGGAAGAAGGGGCGGCGAGCAGGCTGAGGGTCGCTCTCGCGGTGCCGCCGGCGCAGGCGCTGTCGCCGTACAGCAATGACGCCACCGTGCTGAGCAAGCTGTCCGTGGCCGAAGGGCTCACCGCGCTGGACAGGAGCGGTGCCGCCGCGCCCGCGCTGGCGAAGTCCTGGAAGCAGGCCGACGACACCACCTGGACATTCGAGCTCCGCAAGGCCGATTTCCAGGACGGCACCGAGATGACCGCCGACTCCGTCGTGAACGCCCTCGACCACGCCCAAGCCGCCGAGCCCAAGCCCCGTGTCCTGAGCGACGTGACGCTCACGGCGAAGGCCGAGGACACCGACACCGTCACGATCACCACGAAGAGCCCCGACCCGGTGCTCCCGCTGCGGCTCGCCAGCCCAGCGCTCGCCATTCTCGCCCCCAAGGCGTACGGCAAGGACGTCACGGTCAGCCCGGTCGGGACCGGAACGGGCCCCTTCGAGATCACGAAGCTGACCGGCAAGACCAAGGCCGCACTGGACCGCTACGACGGTTACTGGGGCGGCAAGGCCAAGGCGCCCGGCATCGACGTGACCTGGATCGCCGACGGCACCGCCCGCGCCAACGCCCTGCGCGGCGGCGACGTGGACATCGCCGAGTGGATCCCCACCGCCCAGGCGAAGCTGCTGGACGACAAGACCCGACACGAAGTGCCGTCCGTACGGACCGACAGCCTCGTCCTCAACACCGGCAGCGGCCTCTTCACCGACCCGGCGCTGCGCGCGGCGGCCCGTGCGGCCGTGGACGGGTCGGCACTCGTCGACTCGGTCTTCGGCGGTTACGCCGACCCCGCAGGGCCTGTTCGGCCCCGCCGTGCCCTGGGCGGCAGACAAGCGCGTCACCGTCACCGGCCGCGCCGAGGCCGCGACCACCGCACAGGTCAGGTCGAAGACGAAGGGCCGGACACTGCGCCTGGCCACCTACACCAACCGCGCGGAACTGCCCGAGGCGGCCACCGTCCTGCAACAGCAACTGCAGAAGGCCGGGTTCACCGCGAAGCAGGACGTACGCGAGTACACGCAGATGGAGGCCGACCTCCTCGCCGGCAAGTACGACGCCCTCGTCTTCTCCCGGGTGACGCTCCTCGACACCGGCGACGCGGTCGCGTATCTGGCGAGCGACTACACGAGCGACGGCGTGTACAACATCGCCCGCCTGAAGGACGCCAAGGTCGACCAGGCCATCAAGTCCGCCGCCGAGGAGAGCGACCCGGCGAAGCGACAGCGGAACATCATGTCGGCCGAGGCGGCGATCCTGCGCACCGACGCCGTCGTACCCCTGGTCCACGAGAAGGTCGTCCAGGGCATCGCCCCCGAGGTCGAGGGCGTGCTCCTCGATCCTCGCGAGCGCTCGCTGATCGACGTCGACACCCGCATGAAGTAGCGGCGTATGAGCGTCAGATCGGTCAGTGCCGATGCCGGCCCGGCCCGGTGGCGCGCGGGCCTCGGTCGCCTCGTGGCCGGGGCGGCGCTGCTGACCGCCGTGGCCCTGCTGCCCTGGCTGTCCGGGAACGACCCCGCGCTGACGGTCCTGCGGGCCCGCTCGGCCGACCAGGACCCGACCCCCGCGCAGCTTGCCGCCATCCGTGAACAACTTGGCCTGGACGACGGGCCGTTCACCCACCTGGCGCACTGGCTGAGCGGGCTGCTCGGTGGCGACGCGGGGACCTCCTGGGTGTCCGGCGAAGCGGTCCTGCCCCAGGTGACGGCAGCCTTCGCGGTCTCCTTCACGCTGATGCTCGGCGCGCTGGTGGTCACGCTCGTGGTGGCCGCTCTGGTCAGTGCCCGCACGCTGTATCTCGGATCGCGGCGGCGGCTGCGCCGGGGGAGAGGGGCCACCGGGGCCGCCGTCCTGGCCGCGCTGCCCAAGTTCCTGCTCGCCTCCCTGCTCGCCACCGTGGGCGGGGTGTGGCTGGGCTGGTTCCCGTCCAGTGGCTGGGCGGGACCGTCGTCCATGGTGCTGCCCGCGCTCGCTCTCGGGGTGCCGTCGGGGGCGATGATCGGCGGCCTGCTCGACCAGGCCCTGCCCGCCGCCTTCCACGAGCCGTGGGCGCGCACCTGGTGGGCCCACGGGTTCGCGCCGGGCCGCATCGCCCGGCATGCGCTGCGTCGCACGTTGGCCGGTGTGCTCCCGCAACTCCTGCCGACCGTCGTGTCGTTGGTCGGCGGTGCCGTCGCGGTGGAGAAGATCTTCAACATTCCGGGGCTCGGCCGCCTCGCCCTGGACGCCGCCATCGCCCAGGACCTTCCGCCCCTGCAGACCGCCGCCCTCGTCCTGGTCCTGCTCGGCACCGCCGCCGGCCTGCTCATCCAGGCCGTGCGTCGCGCTCTGCTCGGCCCGGCACTGCGGGACGGGGCCCTGCCCGCCCTGCACCCGCCGACCCTCCCGCGAAGCCGTCGCAGTCACTGGGTGGCCGGAGCCTGCGCCGCCGCGCTGCTCACCATGGTCATCGCCGGACTGTTCCGCGATCCTCTGCACGTGGACACGGCGGCACGGCTGCTGTCGCCCTCGCCGGCACACCCGTTGGGCACGGATGCGCTCGGCCGTGATCTCCTGGCCAGGCTGGGCCATGGAGCGCTGCGTACCGTGGGCGTGGCCTTCGCGGTGACGGCGGTGTGCACCGTCACCGGGCTGTTGCTCGGCATGGCGGCTCAGGTGGGGGCGGGCCTGACGGAGGCGGTGTCGACCCTGCCGGCCGTCCTTGCCGGCATGCTGGCGACCGCGGTGACCGGCCCGTCCGTGTGGGGTGCCGCGGGTGCGGTCTGCCTGGTCGGCTGGACTCCCTACGCCGCACAGGCCGCGGCCCTGCTGGAACAGGAACGAGCCAGTGGCCACATGCTCGCGTCCCTCTCCTTCGGTGCCGGCCCGGGATATCTGCTCCGCCATCACCTGCTGCCCGCTGCCCTGCCCGCCGTACTGCGCAACGCCCTCCTGCGCCTGCCCACCACCGTCCTCGTACTGGCCTCCCTCGGCTTCCTCGGCCTGGGTGAGCAGCCGCCCACCGCGGAATGGGGCCGCCTTCTGTCGGAGAACCAGCCGTACGTGGAACTGGCGCCCTGGACCGTACTCGGTCCAGCGGGCGCGCTCGTCCTGCTCTCCGTTCTGGCCGTATCCGGTACTGCCGCGGGCCGGAGCAGCGCCCGACGAACGGCCAACCGGTGAGAGCAACACGGCCGGCCCGATGAGCGGTCGCCGCCGCATCGCACACCTGAAGAACCGGCGGGCCCTCTCCCCTCACCACGGGACAAGCTCGTTAGGCTCGCATGATGGGGAGCTTCACCACACATCACCTGCGGGCGCACGACCGTACGCGGTCACCGGTGCAGCGCTTCGGGGCGCTGCGCACGTGCATCACAGAGTTCGCCCCCTACGGGTTCCACGCGACCTATCACCACCTGTGCCGCAGCGCCGGGATTCCGGCCCAGCCCGAGATGGACTCTGAGGCGGTGGCGCGGGCAGTCGAGGAACTGCACGCCGCGCGGGAAGTCTGGCTGGTGCAGTTTCGTGAGTGGCAGGTCCGCCGCCGCGCGCAGAAGGCCGCGGGCATGCGCACTCCCAACCCACCCGAGCCACGACGCCGGCTCTGGTACCCCGATCCGGAGTTCCACCCGGCCGAACCGCTCACGGCAGTCATGCCCCGCATCCTGCGCGCTCCTTCGGGGGATCTGACCGAATGCCCGGTCTGCCGAGCGGACCACGGTACGAAGTCCTGGCATGACGGGTTCACGGCACACGTGCTCTGCGCGGGATGCGGGGCAAGCCTCGCCGGACGGCCCACCCAGCCCGCCCCCGGGGTCGAGGCCGCCCGCGCAGAACGCTGGAACCTGGTCTGGAAACGCCAGGTGTGAGAACGGGCCGCCGCCCGCCGAACGCGTGCCATGATCGCCACGCGCCGACCGCCGGCAGGGAAGAGACGCCGGCCAGTCATTTCGGCCTGGGCAAGGGTTCTCAGGCGTATCCGACGCCGTCAGCCGGTGCGCCGAGCGCGGGTCAGAGCCAGGCCGCCGAGAGCCGTGCCGATCAGCCCCAGTGCCAGGGCCATGGCGCCGGCGACTACTCCGTTGCCGGTGCCGGGGCCGCCGTCGGCGACGGTCAGGTTCACTACGCCCATGACGAGGCCGACCAGTCCGGCCGCCAGGGCCGTAAGGGCCCTGTTCCGCCTGGTGCCGAAGGCGGGACGATGGGCGGAGCGGGCCAGGGCCAGTCCACCCATGACCACGCCGGCCAGTGCCACGACGGCGGCCGTGGTGCCCACCAGTCGCCCGGAGGTCAGGCCGGTGGTGGCAGCCGACTGGACTGCGACGTGCACGGCTGCCGGTGCGGCGAACACGGATTCGACTGCCATGAGAGGCCTCCTGGTCTCCTGCGAAGCGATGTCGCCTCGGTGCGATGCGATGTCGGCCCAGCATGTCCGTCGGGCCCGCCGTCAGTCGTCCGGCGAACGCAGACAGTTCGCGCTGCTGTCGGCGGTCCATACGCCTGCTGCGGGTGCGGCAGACGACCACGCCGGTACCGCGGGCGCGGTAGCCGGCCGCTCGTTCGTGAGCGGGACTCGCCCGTTGTGGCGTCACGGCTAGGGTGCGCGTATGGACAGAAGGCGATGCGGTGTCCCGGCCGGTGTCTGGGACTGGGCGGTCGCCGTCGGCGTGGCGGCGCTGCTGGTGGGCACCGGTCTGGCCGGTGAGAGTTCCACGGCGAACAGCGATCTGCTCGGCTATGCGCTGCTGGCCGGTGGCGGGCTGGTGCTGGCCGCCGGCCGCCGGGCTCCGCTTCTGGTCCTGGCCGCTACCGGATTGTGTGCGGTGGGGTATCAGGCGGCCGGGTTCGACGTGCTCGCGGTCTCCTATCTGGTCGCGGTGTACGGCGCGGTGCGGGCCGGGCACCGTGCCATCACCGTGACGGTGTCCCTCACCACGGTCTTCGCTCTCCACCTCACGGCGCTGGTGTTCCAGGACGAGCCCGTGCGCGAGGCGTTCGGGCGAGGCGGCGGGGTGCTCGAGATCGCCTGGCTGATCGCCGCCTTCGCCGCGGGGGAGGCGGTGCGGCAGGCCGAGCGGCGGGCGGAGGAGGCCGAGCGGACCCGGGAGGAGACCGCGCGACGTCGCGCCGATGAGGAGCGGCTGCGCATCGCGCGGGAGTTGCACGATTCGCTCACTCATCAGATCTCGGTCATCAAGGTGCAGGCCGAAGTCGCGGTCCATGTGGCCCGCAGACTTGGCGAGGAGGTACCGGAAGCGATGCTGGCGATCCAGGAGGCGGGCCGTGAGGCCAGCCGGGAACTGCGCGCCACGCTGGAGGCGTTGCGCGACGACGACACGACCCCGCCGCGTGGGCTCGACGACGTTCCGGCGCTGGTGGAAGGATCCCGGACGTTGGGCCTGGACGCCACGCTGACAATCGACGGGCGGCGGGACGACGTACCGGCCGCGGTGGACCGTACCGTCTACCGGATCGTGCAGGAGGCGCTCACCAACATCGCCCGGCACGCCGACGCCACCACCGCGGTGGTCCGCATCGACTGCCTTCCGGATTCCCTCGCCATACGCATCGACGACGACGGCAAGGCGACATCGGCCACCGCCCCGCTGCCCGGCCTCGGGCTGGTGGGCATGCGCGAGCGCGTCACCGCCCTCGGCGGCTGGCTGCGCGCCGAACCACATGACGGGGGCGGCTTCACCGTCCAGGCCGAACTCCCCGTGGACCGGACGTCATGATCCGTGTCCTGCTGGTCGACGACCAGCCCCTCATTCGCAGTGGATTTCGCGCCCTTCTCGACCTTGAGGACGACATCGAGGTGGTGGCCGAGGCCGCCGACGGCGGCGAGGGTCTGCAACGTGCCGAGGAGTACCTGCCGGACGTCGCGCTCATCGACATCCAGATGCCGGGTGTCGACGGCATCGAGGCGACCCGGCGCATCGCCGCCAACCCGGCCCTGGCCGGGGTGCACGTGGTGATCCTGACCAACTACGGCCTGGACGAGTACGTCTTCGACGCCCTGCGCGCCGGCGCTGCCGGGTTCCTGGTCAAGGACGTCATGCCGGAAGACTTCTTGCACGCCGTACGCGTCGCCGCTCGTGGCGACGCCCTGCTCGCTCCCTCGATCACCCGCAAGCTGATCCACCGGTACGTCACCCAGTCGATCCCCGCAGGAATCGGCACGGGGCTGGAGGAGCTGACCAGCCGGGAGCGTGAGGCTGTTGTCCTGGTCGCGCGGGGTCTGTCCAATGACGAGATCGCCGGAAGCATGGTGATCAGCCCGCTGACCGCGAAAACCCACATCAATCGGGCCATGACCAAGCTTCAGGCCCGTGACCGGGCCCAACTCGTGGTCCATGCCTACGAGTCCGGCCTGGTGACCCCACGCAACTCTTGACCGTGCGTCACGCACAACACCCGCCTCGTGGTGAGCAGGCGAGTCGCCGCGCGGGCTGCGCCAACGACGCGTGCTCGGTCGCGTCCGTGACACGACGTGCTCGCTGCGTCGGAGGCCGCGTACTCAGAGCGCGTGACCTCGCTCGGTTCGGTCGCCACCCGCGACGTCGCGAACGCAGAATCCGCTCGTGCGATGAGGTGCTGACGTCAATAATCGCCGGATGCACGCTGTGAAGCTCTCCGATGGGATCGTCACCCTGTCCCCGCTGCGCTTGGACGATGTGAAGGCGCACCTTGCGGGGGAGGACGAACTGCTGGTGCGCCGGCTCAGCGGAGGTCCCGGGACACGTCAGGGAGTCGAGGCATACATTCGGCACTGCCTGGAACAGTGGGACACCGCCGGGCCGCTCCGTGCTTTCGGTATCCGATCGGGCGCCGGTGACACGCTCACGGGGACAATCGATGTGCGGTTCGCGCAGAAAGGCTTGGCCCCCGGCCAAGTCAACATCGCCTACGGGCTGTATCCGTCCTATCGCGGCCAGGGTCTGGCGACCCGCGCAGTCCACTTGGCCTCCCGATACGCGGCGAGCGAGGGCGCGGCCGAGGCAGTGATCAGGGTGGAGCCGGAAAATCCCGGATCCGCCGCCGTGGCGCTCCGGGCGGGATTCGTCCACCGCGAGCGCCTTCGGGCAGAGGATGGCACCTGGCTGGACTGGTATGCCCGGGGCCTGCGCGACCGGCCGTTCACGGGGTAGGACCGCTGAGCGGAGGCGGGAGGGTCAAAACCCGACCCGTGCCCTCCTCCACTCCACTTCCTTGGCAGCCACCGGGGCATGAACGCTGTACACGTCGCCGACCCGCAGATTGTCCGGGGTGCTGTACTCGCCGTAGGTGCCTATGACGGAGACGGCCACTTGGGAATCGGGCTGCCAGAAGGTACGGAAATACGGGGCGCTCGCCGGGATTTCCGGGATCTCCCACAGGGGGACACCGCGGCGCACCAGCAGACGTTGCAGTTTTTCGAACCGAAGCCTGGGAGTGAACCGCCCGTACCGGGCGCGAAGCGTGTTGTTGACGAGGGTGCGGTCCCGGTACGCGAGCCGGTGCACCTGCAGAGTGAAGTGGTGCCCCGACCAGGGGTGGTGGGCGGAAGCGCGGTCCCAGTAGAACTCGGCGAGGCCGTAGTCACGGCACATGCTGTTGTCGCCGAAGGTGTCCTCAGCGAAGTCCGGCCCAAGGACCTCGGTGACGTGGTCGGGAGAATCCGTGAAGCCGACGCCGAGCAGGGTGCCGGTGGTGACGACGTCCACGTAGAACGCCAGGGAATGCGGGGTCAAGGCTGATCCTCGCCTGATGTGGTGTGGTCCAAGGTGATGTGGGAGACGTTCCGACTCAATCGGACGGAGTGATCGAGGACCACACGCCGAACCACTGCTCGGCGCCGTAGTCCTCGAACCGCTCCACCTCGGTGAACCCCAGCTTCGCCGCGAGGCGCATCGAGCGGAGGTTGGCGGTCTGGGTGGCGAGTGCCACTGGTTCGCCGGGAAGTGCGCCGGCGAACCAGTCGAGGCCGCTGCGCACGCCTCGGCGGCGTAGCCGTGGCCCCACGCCTCCGGCAGGAACAGGTAACCGAGCTCGGCCTTCCCGGCAGCCTGACGAAGGTGTCCCGTTTCGCTGGTGAGCGTGACCTGGCCGATCACCGCTCCTTCGAGATCGACTATGAAAAAGCCCAGGACGCCGACTGGGCACCCTGGGCGTCTCGCGCTCGAGTTCGTCACGCGGTCGAGGGCCACCGAGGTAGGTGCCCACCTCTGGCGAGGCCAGCAACTCGATGACCGCCGGACGGTCCCGGATCTCGGGCTCGCGGAGCACGAGCCTCTCGGTCCTGACCGGGGCAGGTGGCCAGGCGACGGTTGCGAGCTCAGTCATGCCGGCCAGCCAATCAGCCGGCTCGGCACCGCGGCAACCGCGGTTCCCGAGGCGGTCGTTGCATCGGCTTCGACAGCGAGCACTACAACAAGCGCCAGCCCCGCGGCCCTCACCATCTGGCTTCGCACATGATCCGGCAAAACAGTGCCTAGTGGTCCTGATCGTCCGCAGTGGGGTCGGTCTGCCACCGCGCCCGTACCACTCCGTCGCTGTCCGGCATGACAGCGGTGTAGAGAGGCAGGTCCTCGCCCGCATACCCGGACTTGAGCGAGGCCGCGCTCGCAGCGGATATCAGGGAGGACAGCTCGGGGAAGGCTGTTTCGTCGCAAAAGACACTGCGGATACGGCCGTCCTTGTCCTGCCAGACCCCTTCAACGAGGCCGTCCGTGGGGAAGGAGGCAAGGACTGAGTCGATGTCGGAGGACAGGGGCGGCCACGCGGCCAATCGGGCACGGGGTGCCAGGCCGGCGCGCACCGTGTCGATGGTGTCGCAGGTGAGACGGTGCCAGCGCGCGGCACCTTCGACGTGGGTCTCCTCCAGGACCCCGATGCGGCCGGTGGCTACCGCCCGGCGCAGCCCGTCCCAGAAGGCGTCGTCAGCCGCCCGCGGAGGGTCTGTCCCCTCAACCTCCCAGCTGATGTCGTAAGGGGAGGACGCCAGGCGCTCAGGGAACAGCCCCAGCGCACTGGTCTGCGCCAGAGCCGCCTCGCAGTTCCGGCTGCTGCCGATGTAGAGGTACTGATCCCAGCCCACGTGAACCGTGAATACGTCCTCGACTTCCAGTCGGCACCATGCCCCGTTGTCGCGGAGCATCGCCCTGACCAGTTCGAGGCCCGTGTTCAGCGGCACCTGTGCCCCGTCGTGGAAGCCGGGCGGGACAACTGGCTCGGACGAGCCATGCCGAGCGGGCGGGAAGAGGCCCTTCAGTCCAAAGCCGTCCACCACCGGTTCAAGCCCGAAGTGGACAAAAGACGAGACTTGCGGCTCCCGTATGACCAAGTGGTCGACGCCGGTTTCCGCGGCGAATGCAGCGACCGCCTGGAGGTAGGACGCCTCGACCTCGCCGTGGTCACTGCGGGTGTCCTCGGCGCCCGTGCAGTGCCCGTGTTCGTCACTGTCAGCGGGATCGTACTTCGTGACGCGGTAGACGTAGGCCGGCATGACCCCACCCTTCCTCGGATACCCAACCCCAGCCGGTGTCGCGGCGTTTGGTAGGGGACGGCTTTAGTTGAGCGTGCTTGGCCTGCGATCCAGGTGGCTGGGTGATTGTTCCGCGTCCTCGCAAGTTGTGTGCGGCGCCGGGTTCTTGAGTATCTCCGTCAGGGCGGAGATGCTGTGGTCGCCGTAGCCGGCCTCGACGGCTCGCTCAAGCAAGTCATGGAAGGGCTTGTGCCACTCCGTGTCGAGGTTCGCTTCCTTGCCGAGTTCCTCGTCATGCGCGGCTCCAGCCAGAAACAGACTTACCGAGGACGCAGGCTTGCTGTAGTCGCCGCGGTCGATCTCCTCTGCGAAGACCGGCAGCACCGAGTTGATCATATCGAACCACTTGATGCTGAACCGCACCATTGAGGCCACCTCCAGTCCACGCGCCTGGAGAGCTGCCGCACCCTGGAAGAAGCCGACGAGCGCGGGCAGCAGGGTGCCACCCACCGCCATCTCGTACAAGGCGGCGAGATCGGCGTCGGTACCGAGGTAGACGGTGTCACCGCCCAACGCCCGCAGCGTCGACGCGAACTCCTCGAAGACGGTGTTGTCGCCGCCGTAGTACAGGAGGGTGTCCTCAGCTCCGACGGCAGACGGCACGTTCTTGATCGCCCCGCCGAGGTATCGCGCGCCGTGCCCGAGCGCCCATTCGGCCATCTGACGGGCACCGGCCGGCGAACCGCTGTTCAGGCTCACCAGAGCCCGCCCCTTGAGCGTGGCAGCGGCCGGTTCCAGGACCTCGATGGTGCTCTCGTATGTGGTCAGACAGACGATGACCAGCGGACTCGCCGCGACTGCCGCGTCCACGGTCTGCGCGTGAACGGCGCCCTTGGACACGAGCGGCACGGCCTTCGATGCTGTCCTGTTCCAGACGGTGGTCCGGTGTCCGGCGTCAATGAAGGCCTCAGCCAATGCGCTGCCCATCGAGCCCAGCCCGACGACGGTCACGGGAGCGCGGTGGTGCCCGGTCATAGGTCTACTCCTGCCTGATGCCGATGCATCTGAAGCGCAATCTGGGCCGAATACCCGTGGCATCACGCGGAGTTGCTGCCCTCCTGGTGCGACGCCTGATCCATGCTGCGGCGGCACCAACCTTTCTGCAAGTACCTACAATTCTGTCTGGTACCCACAGTTTTGTTAGGGGGAATGCTGGTGCGGAAGCGGAGTTATACCTGCGGCCTGGACGCTGCCATTGACGTCATGGGAGGAAAATGGAAGGGATTGATCCTGTTCTGGCTCGGAGAGGGGCCGCTGCGCTTCGGCACGTTACGCCGAACGGTGGTCGGCATCAGTGAGCGGATGCTGATCCTGCATCTGCGGGAGCTGGAGGCCAGTGGCCTGGTGCACCGCGAGGTCCATCACCAGGTGCCACCGAAGGTGGAGTACTCGTTGACCGAGTTCGGCCACTCGCTCCTTACCGCTCTCACCCCACTCGGCCAGTGGGGCGAGGACCACATAGAGCGTCTCGAAGCCCTCCGTGAGCCGGGCACACGGGAAGGCGGTCGAGATCACCGCGGCGACGCCTCGGCCCCTTGACCTACTGCCCGGCCCTCAAAAGGCACCCCCTGCGTTCCGCCCATCCCCCTGGGCGTTGTCCTCCACCGATTTCGCCCGCGACTCCTCCTCCCGCACGATCAAGCCGAGACACCGGCCACTCGCCCGGCATGGGCTGTACCGGCGCTGGCCGCGCCGGGGTGGCCCGTCAGCCGAGTACGGCACGTCCCTCGGCGATGATGGCCGCGAGTTCCGCGACCTCCGGCTCGGTGAGGGGCGTCAGCGGCGGACGGACCGGACCGGCCTTGACGCCGGAGAGGGTCACCCCCGCCTTCACCAGCGACACGGCGTATCCCGGCACCCGTCGGCGCAGTCGGACCAGGGGATGGAAGAAGGTCCGCTGCAGCGCGTCGATCCGTGCCTGGTCGCCCTCCTCGATCGCCCGGTGGAAGGCTAGGGAGATGTCCGGCGCGAAGGCGAAGGCGGCCGAGGAGTACAGCTCGACGCCCAGTGCCCGGTAGGCCAGTTGACTCGCCTCGGCCGTGGGCATGCCGTTGAAGAACTGGAAGCTCTTGCCGGACGCGCTCAGCGCGTCACGTACGGCGGGGACGATCCGCGCGACGAGGTCGAGGTCGCCGGTGCCGTCCTTCAGGCCGGTCACGGTCGGCAGCTGTGCCACCTCCGCCGCCGACGCCTCGTCGAAGCGGGCGTTCGCCCGGCTGTAGACGATCATTGGCAGGTCCGTCTCCTGGCCGACCGCACGGGCGTAGGCGACGAGCCCCGCGGCGGGTGACTCGACCAGGTAGGGCGGCATGAGCAGGAGGCCGTCCGCGCCGGCCTCGACCGCGGCACGGGCGAACTGCCGGGCCAGACCCAGTGCGCCCCCGGCTCCGGCGTACACCGGGACGCGTCCCGCCGCCGAGTCGACGGCGGTGCGCACGACCGCGGCGTACTCCTCGCGGTCCAGGGCGTGGAACTCGCCGGTGCCGCAGGCTACGAACACGCCGCCCGGTCCGGCGTCGACCCCTGCCGTGACGTGCTGGTGCAGGGCATCGAAGTCGACGTCACCGGTGGTGGTGAAGGGGGTGACGGGAAAGAAGAGAACGCCTTCGAGCACGAGTGGGCTCCTAACGGGTCGGGGAGGTGGGAGAGGTGGCAGGGGTGGCTGTCGAACGGCCGTCGTCCACGGCCTGGTGATCACCGGCGTGCACTACGTTGACGAGCGGTTCTCCGCGTCGCAGGCGCCCGATGTTGTCGGCGATCTCCGCCGCGCGCGCGGCGAAGGTGTCGGTGGTGTGACCTGAGTGGTGCGGAGTCATGAGCACGTTGGGCAGTTCGTGGAAGGGCAGTCGGCTCGGTGCCTGGGGCGGGCCGCACCACCACACGTCCAGCGCGGCGCCGCCGATGACGCCGGAGCGCAGCGCCTCGTACAGCGCCTCCTCCTGCACGACCGGCCCCCGCGCCACGTTGACCAGCAGTGACCCGGGCCCCATGGCGGCCAGTTCGGCCGGTCCGATCAGTCCGCGGGTGGCGGGGTCCAGGGGGACCGTGACCACCACGACGTCGGACTCGGTGAGGAGTTCGAGCAGTCGGTCGTTTCCGCCGACCCAGTCGGGTCGCAGGTCGGCCGGGAACGGGGCGGAGGGGTCGCGCCGCACGGCGCGCACCCGCAGGCCGACCGCCTGGCACAGCCGGGCGACCTCGGTGCCGGTCTCGCCGAACCCGATGATCCCCACACGGCGGTCCCGCACCGTCGTCCCGAAGGGGAGCCCGGGGTCCACGGCCACGTTGCGCCATCGCCCCTGGCGCAGGGCGCGGTCGGCGCCCAGCACGTCGCGGGAGAGCATCAGTACGGACATGAGCACGTACTCGGCGATGGAGCGGCCGTGGTGGTGGGTGGTGGTCACCGTGACTCCGGGGCCGAGCGCGGCCAGCGGGATGCCGTCGTAGCCGGCGCCGACGACGTGGACGAGCCGTAACCGCGCGGCCCTCCGGGCGTCCTCGGCCCGCAGTTGCGAGCCGACGTAGACCTCGACGCCAGGGAGGGCCTCGGAGATGCGTGCCGCGTCCCAGTCGCAGGCGTCCAGCCAGTCGTGGCTTCCTTCCGTACGCGCCTTGAGCGGCTCGTGGAACCGGCTCAGGATGCGGTGATTGAGCATGATGCGCACGAAGAGGTCACCACCGGGGGGTCTTGGGCGAGAAGGACGGGTCGAAGCGGCGCATGTATCCCGTGTCGTCGCGGTCGCGCAGTCCGCAGTCGAGGTACTGCCGGTGGAGGCGGGCGAGTGCGTCCCGGTCCAGTTCCACGCCCAGCCCGGGTGCGGTCGGCACGGCGACGGCGCCTTCGCGAAACCGCAGCGGGGCCGGGTCCACCACGTCCTCGTCGGCGCGCTTCCAGGGCCAGTGTGTGTCACAGGCGTAGGTCAGCCGGGGAGTGGCCGCCGCCAGGTGGGTCATCGCGGCGAGGCTGATGCCCAGGTGCGAGTTGGAATGCATGGACAGGCCCAGTCCGAACGTCTCGCAGATCGCCGAGAGTTGGCCGCAGCGCCGCAGGCCGCCCCAGAAGTGGTGGTCGGACAGCACGATGCCCACCGCTCCCTGGGACACGGCCGGGGCGAGGTCGTCGAAGGAGACCACGCACATGTTGGTCGCCAGCGGGGTCGGGGTCCGCCCGGCCACGGCTGCCATGCCCTCGATGCCCCGGGTCGGGTCCTCCAGGTACTGCAGGACGCCGTCCAGCTCGCGGGCGACACGCAGTGACGTCTCCGTGCTCCAGACGGCGTTGGGGTCGAGGCGCAGGGGGTGATCCGGGAAGGCCGTCCGCAGCGCCCTGACCGCCGCGATCTCCTCGTCCGGCGGGAAGACGCCGCCCTTGAGCTTGATGGAGGAGAAGCCGTACTGGCCGATCATGCGCCGGGCCTGGTCGACCAGCCCCGCCGGGTCGAGGGCCGCGCCCCAGTCGTCGTCCTCCTGGCCGGGGTGCCCTGCCCACTTGTAGAAGAGGTACGCGCTGTAGGGGATTGAGGGGCGCACCGCGCCTCCCAGCAGCTCGCAGACCGGCCGGCCCACGAGCTTGCCCTGGATGTCGAGGCAGGCCACGTCGAACGGTGCCATGACCCGGTCCACGGTGCTGCTGCCGGTGACCATGCCGGCCATCCCGTCGCCGCCCGTGGTGTCGGCGCCCAGTGCCCGCGTGGTGCGGCTCATCAGGTCATGGAGGCTCCAGACGTCCATGCCGACCAGCTCGGCGGCCGTACGGCGCAGCCGCTCCAGGTGCAGAGTGCCGCCGTAGGTCTCACCGACGCCGCTGATCCCGTTACCCGTGGTGATCTCCACGATGGTGCGCAGCGCGTAGGGCTCGTGCACGCCCACCGAGTTGAGCAGGGGCAGGTCGCGGAACGCCACGGGCGTCACGACTACGTCGACGATGCGCTCGGAGATGCCCGCCATACCACGTCCTCATACATAATCGATGTTCGCATATGTAGACATCAGTTGTACGCACGGGCGCGCCGTGGTGTCAATGGGCAGGACGGCTCGACGACGGGGTGCGACGGAGCCGGCCGGGCGCCGCCACCGACGCGCACGTCCCCGGTTCACGAGGCGACGGCCTCCGGTGCGGGGGTGGGCAGGACGCTGTCGGTCATGAAACTCGACAGGTGGCGATATCCGACACCGGACACCGGCGTCCGCGTCCGCGTGCGGTACGCGACGTCCACGCCGAAGTCCTCGAGCCGTCGCGCGACGCCCGTCCGGTCCGGTCTGGTCCGGGTCCAGGCCCAGGGCGCCGGGACGTACTGCGCTCAGCCGCTGAGGACTGCTGTCGGACGCCGAGGACTGCTGTCCCACCCCGGTCCGCCGAGGCTCCGGGCCGGATCTCGCGGAGGTCCGTCATGGGCCGGCCGATGCGCCGGCCGCCGGTCGGGCCAGGCCGCACCGGAGGGCTGACGTCCGAATGACCGATCCTCCGCATGTCTTGACGCTGCCACTGTGCCGGTTTAGCTTCGGCGTTCACAGATGGAGACCGAGTGCGCAAGTGTAGACAACTGGTGGTGCCCGGTCCCAGACCCCCGAGTTCGGAACGACACATCAGCACTTCCCCGGAGACACGCGACGATGAAGTCCTCCGTTTCATCCACCCAGCGCGCCGCACCGCCGCGGCCCCGCAAGACGAGCGCGATGCTCCTGGCGGGCGTCCTGCTCACCTCCAGCGGGTGCGCCGTGGCCAACAGCGCGGGTGGCGACACCGGCCGCGCCGACGGCCGCACCTTACGGGTGGTGCTCACCCAGGAACCGCCGACCCTGGAGCCCTGCGAGGCGTCACTCACCGGCACGGGCGTCGTCGTCCGGTCCAACATCACCGAACCCCTGGTCGAACGAGACCCCACGTCCGGTGAACTGAACCCCCTGCTGGCGACCGGCTGGAAGCAGACCGCGCCCCGCACCTGGACCTTCGACATCCGCTCCGGGGTGACCTTCCAGAACGGCGCCCCCTTCACCGCCGAGGACGCCGCCTTCTCCATCGACCGGGCCGTCAACTCCGACCTCGCCTGCAACGTGGAGGGCTACGTCTTCGGCGACGAGGACCTCGAGGTGAAAGCGGTGAACGACGACCGTCTTACCGTGACCACGAAGGAACCGGACCCCATCCTGCCGCTGCGCCTGAGCTTCGTGGAGGTCGTGCCCCGCACGACCGACACCAAGGCCAAGGTCCGTGTCCCGGTCGGCACCGGCCCCTTCGCCGTCCGCTCCTGGCAGCCCGGAGCGGCGATCTCCCTCGACCGCTTCGACGACTACTGGGGCAAGGCTGCCGACTTCGCGCGGGCCCGCTATGTGTGGCGCAGCGACGCCAGTGTCCGCGCCGCCATGATCGACAAGGGCGAGGCGGAGATCGCCGTCTCGCTGGATCCGATGGAGGCGGAGAAGGGCACGACGGTCGCCTACCCCAACAACGAGACGACCGCCCTGCGGCTGGACGGCCGCGAGGCCCCGCTCGACGACATCCGGGTGCGCCGGGCCATCGACCTGGCCGTGGACCGCGACGGCATCATCGACGCACTCCTCGGCGGTCTCGCCGAACCGGCCGGCCAGTTGGTGCCGCCCGGAGTGGTGGGGCACAGCGACGCGATCGAACCGCCCCGGCAGAACGTCGCCGAGGCCCGCGCCCTGGTGCGGGAGGCGACCGCGGACGGAGTGCCGACCGACCGGCAGATCACCCTGGTGGCCCGCAACGGCATGTTCTCCGGGGTGTCGGAGACGGCGGAGGCCCTCCAGTACCAGATGCAGGAGATCGGGCTGAACGTACGGGTCCGGATGGCCGACACCGCCACCCAACTCCAGTACCAGCTCCGCCCGCTGCCCAAGAACGTCGGCCCCATCGCCCTGCTGATCATGCACGGCAACCAGGCCGGTGACGCGGCCTTCACCACCAGCCAGTACCTGCTGAGCGACGGCCCTCAGTCCACGTTCGGCACCGAGGCTCTCGACCGGCGCATCGCCGCGGCGGGAGCGCTGTCCGGCGAGAAACGTCAGGAGGCCTTCGCCGGTTTGCTCACCGAGCAGAACGAGTCCGTCGTCCAGTACGCCCATATCGCCCACATGAACGGACTGCTCGGCCTGTCACGGTCGATCCGGTACGAACCGGACTCCGCCAGCGGAGACGAAATGCGGCTGTCCGAGGTCCGCTCGGCCAAGGGGGCGAAGCACTGACATGATCCCATTCCTGCGCAAGCGCGTACTCTCCAGTGCCGTCCCCCTGGTCTGCGTCGTCCTGGGCGTGTTCTTCCTGGCCCGGATGACCGGCGACCCAGTCGACCTCTATCTCCCCCTGAGCGCCACCGCCGAGCAGCGCGCGGAGTTCTCCGCCGCGCAGGGCTTCGACCTGTCGATCCCGGCGCAGCTGTGGAACTACCTCGTCGACGCCGCACAGCTGGACTTCGGCACCTCGCTGCGCACCGGGCAGTCGGCGGGCTCGATGGTGATCGACGCGTTCCCCGTCACCCTTCAGCTCGCCGGTGTGACCATGCTGCTGGCGATCACCGGAGCCGTGCTGGTCGGCAGCCTCGCCGCCTACCGGCCCAACTCCGTGATCGACAGGATCGCCAGCCTGCTGTCGATGACGGCCGCCAGCATCCCCGACTTCTGGTTCGCCATCATGGGCGTCCTGGTCTTCGGTGTGAGCCTTGGGTGGTTGCCGACCTCGGGCACGCTCGGCGGCCCCGAGATCTGGGTCCTGCCCATCGCGACCCTGCTGATCCGCCCCTTCGGCGTACTGGTCCAGGTGGTGCGCGGCAGCATGGTCAGCGCGTTGTCCGCGCCCTACGTCAAGATCGCCCGGAGCAAGGGCGCCACGCCCCGGCGCGTGGTCTTCGGGCACGCCCTGCGCAACGCCGCGACGCCGGTCCTGACCGTCGCGGGCGACCTGACGGTGGGTCTGGTCAACGGCGCGGTGATCGTCGAGACGATCTTCGGCTGGCCCGGCATCGGCAAACTCATGATCGACTCCATCCTCCAGCGCGACTTCGCGGTCCTCCAGGCAGCCGTGCTCCTGACCGCCGTGACGATCTTCGCGCTGAACATCCTCGTCGACGTCTGCCACGCGCTGACCGACCCCCGAGTGCGACAGGCGGTGCCGGCGTGAGCGAGGCAACCAGCACGACGCGAGAAGAGACCGACGTCCCGGAGGAAACCACCCCCGACCAGCACCGGCGGCCGAGCCTGTGGCGGATGCTGGGCCGGGACCGGGCCGCGGCCGTAGGGGCCGTCATCCTCACCGTGGTCGCCCTCGTGGCCCTCTTCGGCCGGCTGTTCATCGGCGACCGCGCCCAACGCCAGGACCTGGACGCCTCCCTGCGACCACCGTCCCTGAGCGACGGAATGTACGGGCTGCTCGGCACCGACGTCCTGGGGCGCAGCATGGTGGCCCGGCTGATCGAGGCGGCGGCGACGACGCTGTCCGTGGCCGTCCCGGCGGTGCTGTGCTCGCTGGCCATCGGCTCGGCCCTCGGACTGTGGGCCGGCTACCACGGAGGACGCCGCGAGAGCGTGGCGATGCGGCTCGCCGACGTGATCCTCAGCTTCCCCTCGCTGCTGATCGCGGTGGTCGTGCTGTACGTCTTCTCGCCCAGCGCGCTGAACCTCGTACTGATCCTGGCCGTGACCCGTATACCGGTGTACCTGCGCACCGCGCGGGCCGAGGCGGCGGAACTGCGCAGCCGGCTGTTCGTCGACGCGGCCCGGACCTTCGGCACCCCCAGCCAGGTGATCATCTACCGGCACCTTCTGCCGATCGCCCTGCCGACCCTGCTCACCGTCGCCACCCTCGACTTCTGCTTCGTGATGCTCACCGAGTCGTCGCTGAGCTTCCTGGGCATCGGAATCCAGCCCCCGGACGTCAGTTGGGGCCTGATGGTCGCCCAGGGACGGCAGTACCTCCAGACCGCGTGGTGGATCACCGTGCTGCCGGGACTCGCCATCGTGCTCACCACCGTGTCCGCGACGGTGCTCGCCGCCTGGGCCCGCATCGCCACCGACCCCGCCCAGCGCTGGCGCCTGAGGCTGCCCAAGAAGCGCCGGGCCGTCTCGGCCGCCGTTCCTCCGGAGATGATCCCGTGACGAGCAACACCGCTTCCGCCCCGACCACGACGGACACCCCCGCCCTGGAAGTCGAGGGACTGTGCGTGGACCTGAGCACGCCCTCCGGGACGGTACGCGCCGTCGACGGCGTCAGTTTCAGCGTCCGCCGCGGCCGCACCCTGGCCCTGCTGGGCGAGTCCGGCTGCGGCAAGTCGATGACCGCACTGTCCGTGGTCGGTCTGCTGGACCCCGCGGCGGCGGTCACCGGCGGTGCCGTCCGCGTCCGGGGCGACGACACCCTGCGCATGAGCCCCGCGGAACGCCGCAAGCTGGCCGGCCCGGTCCTGTCCATCGTCTTCCAGGACGCTCTGACCGCCCTCAACCCGGTGCAGCCGGTGGGCAGGCAGATCGGCGAACCCTTCCGCATCCACCAGGGACTCTCCCGGCGCCAGGCCCAGGAGAAGGCGATCGAGCTGATGACGCGGGTGGGCATCCCCGAGCCGAGGCAACGGGCCCGGTCCTATCCCCACCAGTTCTCCGGCGGCATGCGGCAGCGGCTGCTCATCGCGATGGCCGTCGCCCTCGCACCCGACGTGCTCATCGCCGACGAACCCACCACCGCCCTCGACGTGACCGTGCAGGCGCAGATCATGCGGCTGCTGCGGGACCTCCAGGACGAGCGGGACATGGCCGTCGTTCTGATCACCCACGATCTGGCCGTGGTCGCACAGCGCGCCGACGACGTGGTCGTGATGTACGCCGGCACGGTCGTGGAGAACGGACCGGTGCACGACGTCTTCTCCGCACCCCGCCACCCCTACACCCGGGGGCTGCTCGACTCGGTGCCCGAAGGCAGTGTGCGCGGACGCCCGTTGCCCGCCGTTCCCGGCAGCCCGCCCGAGCTGAGCGCGGTGCCGCCCGGCTGCGTCTTCCAGGCCCGTTGCCCGCTGGTGCGCGAGCGTTGTGTCCAGGAGCGGCCGTCCCTGCGTCCGTCGGGCGACGGTCGCTTCGCCGCCTGTCACTTCTCCGAGGAGCTCGACCGTGTCTGAGTCCCGCGCCACCACCGCCGCCCCCGGGCCCCGCGCGGACGGCACCCAGGAGAGCCCGCCGCTGCTGGAGGTACGAGGGGTCACCAAGACCTTCGGCAGCGGCCGGCGCCGGCTGACCGCCCTGGACGGGGTGGACGTACGGATCGGCCGGGGCCAGACCCTCGGGCTCGTCGGCGAATCGGGCTGCGGCAAGTCCACCCTGGCCCGGGTGCTGCTCGGGCTGGAGCGTCCGGACTCCGGCACCGTGCGGTTCGACGGAACCGACCCCTTCGCCCTGCGCGGCAAGGAGTTGCTGGCCTGGCGCCGGCGGGTGCAGATGGTCTTCCAGGATCCCTTCGCCTCGCTCAACGCGCGCATGTCCGCCGCCGACCTGATCGGCGAACCCTGGCGCACCCACAAAGACGTCGTACCGGGCGCTAAGGCCCGCGAGAAGCGGATCCGCGAACTGCTCGCCCTGGTCGGACTGCGGGAGAGCGACGCCCACCGCTACCCCAACGAGTTCTCCGGCGGCCAGCGCCAGCGCATCGGCATCGCCCGCGCGCTCGCCCTGGACCCCGACCTCATCGTCTGCGACGAACCCGTCTCCGCCCTCGACCTGTCGGTCCAGGCGCAGGTGTTGAACGTACTCTCCGACCTGCGCACACGCCTCGGCGTCACCTACCTGTTCATCTCCCACGACCTGTCCGTGGTCCGCTACATCTCGGACCAGGTCACCGTGATGTATCTGGGCAAGGTCATCGAACACGGAGACACGGAGGAGGTTTTCGAACAGCCCCAACACCCCTATACGGCCGCCCTGATGTCGGCCGCCCCCGTCCTCGGCACCGCCCGCACCCACCGTCCGGAGATCCAGCTCCAAGGGGAGATCCCCTCTCCCTTCGACATCCCCTCCGGGTGCCGCTTCCGCACCCGGTGCTGGCGTGCCGAGGACCGGTGCGCGACCCAGGCACCGCCGGTCGTGGTGCGGGAGAGGGCGGACGGGGCCGAACCCCACACGGCCCTGTGTCACTTCCCGTTGGAGGAGACGTCCGCGCGGGCGTGACCGGCCCACCGTCAGATCCGGCCTCTCGAATCCACGGTGGTGCTGCTGCTCGCCGGCGGCAGGACCGTGTCGGTCTGGGGGGACGGGGGCGGGCGGCAGGACCTGCGTGGCCGCGGCCGCGGCTGGGCCCTCGCCCACCACCTCCCGCTCCCTGTCGCCGGAGTGGTCCTCGTCGGCGCCATGGTGACCGTCGCCTGCCACGTCTCGCGACAACCGCCTCCGCAGTGGTCGCCGTCCACCGGACATCCGGCAGTATGACCTTGTGACCCTCATCCGTGGCCCAGGTGACCGTGGCGTCGTCACCGTCGCCGATCCAGTACGGACCCGTCTGGCGGCGGCCGGGGCCGCGGTGGTGACGGCCGGTGCGGGCCTGGGGCTCAGGGCAGTGGCGGCAGGGGACGTGGCCAAGTACGGCGGAGACGCGCTGTACACCGTCCTGATCCATACCCTTGTCGTTCTGACAGTGCCGCGCGTGAGGCCTGTGACGGCCGCCGGAAGCGCGTTGGCGTTCAGTTGGGCGGTCGAGTTCCTTCAGCTCAGCAACGTGCCGGCCGAGCTCTCCGCCCGCAGCTCTGTCGCCCGCCTCGTGCTGGGTTCCACCTTCAACCCACCCGACCTGTTCTGGTACGCAGTGGGCGCGGCGGCGGGCTGGCTCGTCCACACTGCAGCGGGGTCTTTCCTGTCATGCCGGCCGAAGGGACGCGCCTGAAGCCATCTCCATGGCGGCGAAGCCGCAGGCCTGTCGGTACGCGCCGGTCCCTCCTTCCGGCACACGAGGAACTCCCGCGGGACTTCCCGCAGGTCGTGATCCGCGTCCGTCGCTCCGTCGCTCCGTCGCTCGGTCGCTGCGTCGCACCCACGGGCCCCGACTGCATCGACGTCGCGAGCCCCGGCCTGCTGGTCCGGGTTCGCGTCGATTCCAGGGTGGTTGCCTCTGCTTCTCAGCTGACGAAGTCGGCGAGGAGGGCGGCGAATTCGTCGGGGGTGGCAAGGCGGATGCCGAGGGTTTCTGCCTTGGCGCGCTTGGATCCGGCGCCTTCTCCGGCGACGACGAGGCTGGTCTTCTTGGAGACGCTGGAGGAGGAGCGGCCGCCGGCGCGTTCGACGAGTTCGTTCATCTGGTTGCGGCTGAGCTTCTCCAGCGGGCCACTCATCTTTCCCGTCACCACGACCGTCATCCCGTCCAGAGGCAGACCCGCTCCGTCCGCTGGTGCGTGCGGGCTGTCGTCGGCGGCGCCGGTCGCGGGGGAGGGCGGTGTGGCGCCTGGCTCGGTCATGTTCACCCCGGCCGCGGCGAGTCTGTCGATGACCGGGGCGAGGTCGGCCAGTTCGAGGACGATGGACGGGGCCTTCTCGGTGCCGATGCCGTCGACCCGCTGCATCGTTTCGGCGTCGGCGGCGCGGATGTTGTCCATGGTGGCGAAGTAGCGGGCGATGCGCCGGGACATGGACCGGCCGGTGCCCCGGACGCCGAGCGCGCACAAAACCCGTGACAGGGGCTGGTCTTTGGCTGCGCTGATGGCGGTGAGGAGGTTGTCGGTGCTGGTCTCGCCCATCCGGTCCAGGCTCAGGAGCTGGTCGCGGGTGAGGGTGAACAGGTCGGCGAGGTCGGAGACCAGGCCGGCCTCGACCAGCTGAACGACGCGGGTCGCGCCCAGTCCCTCGATGTCGAGCTGGTCGCGTCCGGCGGCGTAGGACAGGGCGGCGACCAGGTGGCAGTTGCGGCCGTTCTCGCAGCGCCAGCGCTGCTCGCTGGTGTCGATGCCCGACCCGCACCGCGGACACACCTCGGGGAAGACGATCGGCTGCTCCTCACCGGTGCGAAGGTGGGCGACCGGTGCTTCGATGCGGGGGATGACGTCACCGGCGCGGTGGACCATGACGTGGTCGCCCAGGCGCAGGTCACGGCGGGTGATGTCGCCGGGGTTGTGGAGGGTGGCGTAGGTGATGGTGGCGCCGTCGATGGTGACCGGTTCCAGGACCGCACGCGGGGCGATGATGCCGGTGCGGCCCACGTTCCACTCCACCTCCAGCAGACGGGTGATCTTCTCCACGGCGGGCAGCTTGTAGGCGATCGCCCACCGCGGGGCACGTGAGCCCGATCCCGCGGCCTGCTGGTCGGCCGCGAGGTCGGCCTTGATGACCACTCCGTCGATCCCGAACGGCAACTCCGCCCGCAACCCCTCGATCTCCCGCACCCGGGCCAGGACCTGCTCGACTGTGGCGGCGGTGACCCCGGGGACGGTGGTGGCGGCCGTCGTGTTGATCCCGTACTCGGCGCTCGTGGCCATCAGGTCGCTGTGCGCGAGCTGGCCCAGACGCTCGGCAAGCACAGACTCGGTGTCGGGCAGCGGCAGCAGGCCATAGCCGAAGAACGTCATCGGCACGGTGTACGCGCGGTCCTTGGCGCGCAGGGTTCCCGCCGAGGCGCCCCGCGGGTTGGCGAACGGCTGGCCGCCGTGCGCGGTGCGCACCTCGTTGGCGTGCTCGAACTGCGCGGTGGTCATGAGGACTTCACCGCGCACTTCCACGGTGACCGGCTCGGCCAGCTGTTCGGGCAGGCCCTCAATGGTGCCGATTGCGTGCGAGACGTCCTCCCCGGCCGTCCCGTCTCCGCGGGTGATCAGCCGGGTGAGGCGGCCGCGGCTGTAGCGGGCGGCGATCGCCAGCCCGTCGAGCTTGGGCTCCACGCTGAATGACGTGACGTCGTGGCCGATGCGCCGGGCCAGCGAGGCGGTCCAGGCAGCGAACTCCTCCGGGGAGAAGACGTTGTCCAGGCTCAGCATCGCCACCGTGTGCGGCACGTCCCCCTCCACGGCCCCGCCGGCGACCTTCCCGGTGGGGGAGTCGGGCAGTACTTCATCGGGGTGATCGGCTTCCCACGCAGAGATGCCACGCACCAGCCGGTCGTACGTGTCGTCGTCCATCGGCGAGGTGCCGCCCGCGTAGTAGGCGGCCGCAGCCTTCACCGCATCCTCGACCGCCTGCGCGTAGGCGGCGGCATCCACGATCTGAGCAGCTGGAGTCGTCATGCCCTCATCCTGCCTGCCACCACTGACAACGCCCCATGGCGAGCTGCCGCCCGGCTCCCTGTCGAGAGGCTGCGGTCGGGCCCGAGTGGTGGATGTCCAGATCACCTCTCTGGCAGATGACCGTGCGTGTACGACCAGGGCGGCCGTGCAAACTCCTGCGCGCCGAGTCCACTCGCACCCAGCTCGCCCTGCGTCGGGCATGCCGTCACGGTGACCCTGTGGACCGCATCGCGGCTGGATGGTCGTCCACGCCAATCGTGTCGACCTGCATGATCGGGACGTCTCGTAGGCTGACTTGCATGAAAGAGGCAGACAGGCAGACAGCAGCCGGGGCCCAAGGCGAGCGCCTGATGGACCCGGCCAGCGGTATTGCGCCTCCGCCGGAGGGCTGGCTCCCGTGCCCATGCTGCGGGCATCAGATGTTCGGCGAGCACGGAGGCTACGAGATCTGCTCCGTGTGCTACTGGGAGGACGACCTCGCGCAGCTGCGGTGGCCGTGGAGTTTCGGAGCCAATGCGGTGTGCTTGGTCGACGGGCAACGGAACTATCAGCGCTTCGGCGCCATGGAGGAGCGATTCCTCAAGAACGTGCGGCCTCCCGCTCACGACGAGCCGTTGGATCCAGGGTGGCGTCCGATCGACCCGTCTCGGGACTCCTTCGAAGAGCCGGCCAGTAGTGGCAAGTGGCCCGATGACCCCAAAGTCCTGTACTGGTGGCGCCTCACTTTCTGGCGACGCAACGCGCACCCGGCAACGCCGCATCCTCGCCCATCGGAGGGCTGAGCCGGCCAGGCTCACCACGGTTGGCCTCCTTGGCTGACGAGGAGACGCGGAATGGCCAACTGGAGTGCATCCCAGTTGGCCACTCCGGTACTCAGCTTGGTGATCAACGTGAGCCGAAGTGCGACAGGTGGCCGCGGTGCCGCGCGTATGCCTGGAGGAGGTGCAATCAAGAACCGGCCAAGAGTCGGGCCCTGCTCTGGCCTCTTGCGCTCGGACGACGTTCCCCAGGTTCCACGAGTCCTTCGCGGAGCCGGGGCGAGGCACTCCGGGCGGGAGGGCGAGGTAGGGCCGGTCAGGTCAGGTCAGGTCAGGTCAGTACGTCGCGCAGCAGCCGCGCGTTCTTCACCACCTGGCTCGATCCGGTGCGCCCCGCGGCCGTCGTGACCTCGGATATCTCGCCCTTCGCCGCGCAGCGGGAGGCGCAGTCGACGCCGAGGGCGAGCAGTGGTCCGGTGCCCCGGACCACGGGGTCGCGCAGCAGGAGGGGCAGGACGGTCTCGAGCACGGACCAGACGGTGGCGTACGCGCCCGTATCGGCCGCTGTCCGCAGGGAGGCGGTCACCCGGTTCGCCTCGACCCATTTGCTGCGCAGCATCTCGGCCAACTGCCGCCCGAGCAGGCGGGCGTCCAGCTGTTCCCGCGCGGCGAGCACGAGCAGCGCGTCCACGGCCGCGTCGCGTTCGCCCTGCTGGTCGTACGTGAGGGTGTACGCCAGTGCCAGGTGCAGCGCGAATCCCGCCGGGCCGCCCGACTCCGCGGCGAACGGCAGGGCGTGGGCCCAGCCCCGCATCGACACGCGGTACCCGAAGTAGTCACGGGCGAGCACGAGTTCGCGGTGGTGCGGCAACTGGGCCAGCCAGAAAGGGACCATCGGGTTGTGGAGGACGCTGTCGTGCGGCCCGATCAGGGTCGCGGCGGCCGGGAGCAGCGGAAGGCCGGGGGCCGGCTCGGGGGGCAGGTGGCTCAGCCATTCCGTCGGGTGCCTGCCCGAGTGGGCGGCGGGCCAGTCTGCCGGCCCGGAGTCCCAGTGCGGCAGACCGCCCTCGCGCAGCCACTGAGCCAGCCGCTGCCCGGCGTCGGACTGGAGTTCCCCGGCCGCGCCCAGCACCTTCTCGTCGGCGGTCGGGGTGACGCGCAGCAGTGCCTGGGCCAGGTCGACCGGCGCGGGCGTGATGCCGAGTCCGTCGAGCACCGAGATCCGCCGCACGAGCACGGCGGCGTCCAGCGCACCCGTGGCATCGGTCGGCACGGCCAGCAGGAACGGCTGCGCGCCGGCCTCGATGATGTCGATCGCCTCGGCCAGGCGCGCCCGCAGCAGCTCCCCTGCCGGGGAGGCGGCGTTGCGCTTGAGGCGGGTGGTGAAGTCGTACTCCCTCGGCTCGTCGCCCCGCAGCGCCCTGGCCACGTCGTACACGTCGGACTGGGTGAAGTCGACGACCTCACGAGGCTCCTTGCGCATGACCGGCTTCAACGCCTGGGCCAGCGCGGCCCGGTCGAGGTGCGCGTGCCGGACCAGTCCGTCCAGGACACGCTCGAACGTCACCACTTCCTTGTCGTTCGCGACGACCGCCGCGAGCTCCTCGGCGACCTCTACGGCCGTCTCGATGGGCCCCGGCACCGTACGCGGCTCCGGCACGACGAGCAGCAAGTCGGCGTGCTGGTCGGTGAGTTGGCTGGCGAGTCGGTCCGTGAGTCGGTCCTGTTCGGTGCCGAGCAGATCGGCGGCCCGGGCCATGAGACCGGGGCTGATCCGTGCGGCGGCCGTGCGCAGTTCGGGCAGTACGGAGCCGCCCGCGGCCTTGAGGTGCCGGGCGATCACGTCGAGGGCGCGCTCCTGCAGGTCGACGTCCCGGTGGTCGAGGGCCGTCGCCGCGTCGAGCACGGTCCGGGCGGCGCGCGCGGGGTCCTTCCGGGCCGCGCGGGCGAGCCGGGTGAGCTGGGCGCGGACCAGCTTCTTCTCCGGTCGTAGCAGCACCCGCCCGCACACCTCGGTGAGCACGTCGGGCTCCAGCAGCCCGGCCTCGTCCAGGCCGATCAGGACCTCCTGGGCGTAGGAGGCCACCGGCGACGACAGGTCGAGCAGTGCCACATGGTCCCGGAGGGCGAGCGCGTTCTCGGCCGGGGTGAGGGCGAGGGCGCGCAGGTACGCGAGCGGCGGCGCGGTCTCCGCGCGTGTGCCGTCCTGCAGGAGCCGGGCGAGCAACGGCTCGGCCAGCGCTACACGTTCGCGGGTCACGGAGGCGTGTTCCACCGGTGTGAGGGCGAGTTCCGTCAGCGCGACCGCGCAGTTCCACCCCCACGATTCGGAGCCGGCCAGGTCCGTGAAGACGCGCCGGATCAGCGCGGCACGGTCGACCAGACCCTCCTCGGCGAGGCTGATGAAGACGCCCAGTCGGGCGTCTTCCCTGATGTACGACCGGCCTCTGGTGGTGAGCGAGTGGTGTAACGATTCCACGCCGAGGTACACACCCGGTCGCTCCAGCGCCAGCGGGAGGAGCATCGGCGACAGGTCGTCCGCGCGCAGCCGCTCCAGGAAGGTGGCACCCGGCTGGGGACCGCCGCGCAGGTGCGCGGGATACTCCCAGGTGTTGTCGCGCCAGCGCAGCCAGCTCGCGATGAACCCGTCGGAGGTCGGGACGGGACAGCCGGTGTCGTGGACGAGGTGTTCGACGAGGTCGGACCTGACGGTCTTCCCGGGCGTCGACCGGTCGGCGAGTTGTGCGACCAAATCGGCCCGCCAGACAACGGGGTGGAGGTTCACGACGTCGAGCATCCAGGCGCCGCCGAGGGGCAGAAAGAGCGAGTCGGCGCCGTTCTCGGGCCGCAGGATCCAGTCGGCCGCGGCCATGGGATCGGTCCGGCAGCCGAGTTCGGCGGCGAGCTGGGCGGCCCTCTCCTCCTCCGGGACGTGGTACCAGCCGGCTCGCAGCGGCGCGCGCCGGGCCTCCAGGGCCTCGGCCTGTGCCGCGCGCTCGTCCGGCGTCAGGGCGCCGAGTTCCCGGAGGACGCCCTCGACGTCCCCTGCTTCCGCGAGGTGGACCAGTTTCATCGTGCCGTCTCCGATCCCTCAACAGCAGTCGCTTCCGCGTCCGCCGCCGTGCCGCGCACCATGCCCACCGCGAGCACGTGCTTGCAGGGGCCGCGCCCTCCCCGGTACTTCGCCCACCAGAAACAGGTGCAGCTCAACCGGCCCGACGCGTCATCGGCCCGGACCACATGGGCGTCGTCGCCCTTCCCGACCCGGGCCAGCGGCCCGTCGAGCCGTACCGCCCCGTCCGCGACGAGGGCCCGCGCCCCGCGCAGCCGGGGGTTGCGCGTCTCGGCGGCGCCCGCGCGGTAGGGCAGATGGCGGTGGAAGTACGCCTCCTCGGCGAGGTCGTAGCCGATCTGGCCGGACGTCCCCAGCATGGTCAGCGCGGCGCGCACCCGGGCGGCCGGCAGACCGGCCTGTGCCGACAGATCGGTGACATCGATCCTCGGCTCCCAGGCCAGCAACTCGGCGACCCGCTCCGCGTCCGCCGCCGCGGGCCCGGTGGCGAGGTCGTGCAGCACTCCGCCCTCGCCGGAGAAGCCGCGCGAGGCACCCGGGGAGAGCAGCAACGTCAGCCGCGCGCCCGGAAGTTCGGCCTCCCAGGCGACGGGGGCCGCCCCGTCCACGGCGTCCGCGGCGGCCGGCGCGTACACCCGTACGGTCGTCGCGTGCCGCAGGACCGTCTGGAGGGTCAGAAGCCGCTCGGGCCCGGGCAGGCACACGGCACCCGGCGCCGGTCTGGTCGTGGGACGCAGTGTGCGGCCCGCCGGCACCACCCAGCGGCTCGTACGGGCATCGGGCCGCTGGGTGGGCCGGGGCAGCGCCCGCAGCACGGCGGCCGCCTCGACTGCGGGCACCTCGGCCCGAAGGGCGAAGCCCGCCGCGAGCACCTGGGCTTCGGCGAAGCCGCGCAGCCAGCGCTCCGGCAGCGGGACCTTCTTCTCCACGAACTCGCCGTCGAAGGTCTTGACCGTCAACTCCTCGGGCCCGACGGCCAGATGGAGGGGGTCGAGCCCGCCGAGCCCGGCCAGGGCCCGCCGCAGGGGCAGGTTGACGTCCACGTTGGTGGTGCCGTGTCCGACGTCGTCACCGTCGAGGCCGGGTGCGAGGACGTCGAGCCGGGCGTAGACACCGCAGCAGCCGGAGAAGGACTCGAACCGGAGCCGGTCGCCGTCGGCCGTCACCACCGGGTCGAGCGAGCTTGTCACGCTGGGCCGGTAGTAGCGGGCGGCGGCCACGTCGGCGACCGTGAGCAGCGCTGTCGCCGCGGCGGCCGGCGCGGTCAGGAACCCGCTGAAGAACCGGGGGTTGGCCGCCTCTCCTGCCGGGGTGGCACCGCCGGAGGTCTCCAGCGCGAGGGTGCGTCCGGCTGTGGATTCGTGCACGGCCGAGGGACGTAAGTAGGAGTAGGACTGCATGAGTTGGGTCACGCGCACACGCTACGGCCGAGGACTGACACCGGTCCGCAGGGGCACCCGCACACCGCCGGAGACATGCGCCGCCGTGTTACGAGTCGGCGCCGTGCTCGGGGCCGCGGCTGGCGATGAAGAGGGTGGCGGTCTGCTCGATCCAGCGTCGCTGGCGGTTCGGTGAGCTCCTTGCCTGACCGACGCCGGTGACGGCAGGCGGCTGCCGGGCCTCACCGGCTGAGGACTCCCCCTGCTCCGGGACCTCGCGCCGTACGTTTCAGGCGTCCGCGCCAAGGTCTTTCCGCATGGCGTCGCGGAGGGACTGGTACGCCTCGTCGTACCGCAGTCGGCCCGTGACGTACTCGTTGCTGTCCCGGCTGCATCCGTCGGCGACGACGTCGCGCAGGTCGCGGAGCCGGCGGAATGAGTCATCCGACGGCCCGACGATGTAGCGAGGCGCACAGATGGAGACCTCGTAGCGCAGGGCTGTGCATGCTTCGAAGGCTTCCCATACGGCACGCGTGCGTTGGTGTGGATCCGGGTCTGGCTCTCGCACGGCGACGCGGCAGGTGTGCCGGGCCGTCGCCAGGGCGGCCAAGTAGGAGACGTAGAGGGAGCGGCGGGTGTCCCTGTGCTGGTCGCCGCGTTCCCTTCTCCAGCGGCGATGGTCCAGGAGACCGGCTGATGCTGTGGCGATGGCACCGCCCACTACGGTGCTGGCCAGCGAGATCCACTCCATTGGCGTCCCCCGTGAGCTGAGCTGTTCAGTGTCATAGCGTGCTCCGGTTCGTGTGCGACGTCGAGACGGCCGGGGTCGTTCCGTGAAGGCGACCGCGAGGGGGGCGTCGTGTCTCGACCGGTGCCCGTGGCAAGCGGACAGGAGTACAGCCATGAGCGCTCCCGGCCCGCCCTGCACCGCCCGTGCGTGGCCATACGATGCGCCAGGAGTAGTTTGACGAGCCTCAGCACTGAGCGGCATGGCTGGTGGGGCATCACAGGAGGGCCGCTTCTCGGCTGAGTTCCGTAGCGAGCGACGGCCTTGGCGTGCAGCAGGATCCGCTATGATCGTTCTCGAGCTGGCAGCCGAACTCCTGGTTGCCGTCGCTGCGTTGGTGGTCCAAGGAAAGACGTCCCGCTTCCTGCGGGGAGATGCAGGTGCAAGGCCTGCCCAGCGCTCCAACAAAAGCCCCATCCCGCGTTGCGCGGGGTGGGGCTTCGGCGTTGCCAGGGAGATCACCCTGCTCGTGACCTCATGAACCAGCCCTTGATCGAGTGTGTCGAACGCGGCCGCAGGATGAGACCTGCCCAGTTCGGAACAAGGGTTGCCGCAGCTGTGCGAAATTCCGGCCCCGATGTGCGGGAGCTGACAGACCAGGAGCCGGGCAAGTTCTGCGGCCTCACCCGTCGGCGGACCTGACTGCTCATCGTGTAACGCGGTGGCCACCGAAGAACCATGTCAGTAGTCTTGGCGTCATTCGCTCCTTACCGATGGAGGGCCCTTCACATGACCACCTCGTTCGTCCGTCCTGAACCGCCGTACTACGCGGTGATCATCACCTCCCGGCCGACCGCGGATCTCGAAGGCTACGCGGCGATGAGCAAGCGCATGGCCGAACTTGGCGAGGTGCAACCCGGCTATCTCGGCCGCGAGTCGCTGACGGACGAGGACGGCCGGGACCTCGTCGTCATCTACTACGCAGACGAGGCATCGATAGCGGCGTGGAAGGCCCACCCCGAGCATCTCCAAGCACAGCGGCTCGGACGTGAACGCTGGTACTCCTCGTACAGCGTTGAAGTCGCGCGAGTGGAGCGCGCCTACGCATACAGCCGCGACTGAGGCAGTGATCCCGACGGCCGGTTGACGCCCGCCGAGCCTGTGGGTCGAAGGTCCGGGGGCGGAAGCTGACGCCGCACACAAGGAGTGCCTTCGGTGCCGCGGAGGGGCGGGGCCAGAGAGACCGGCATAACCTGACCGCCGGACCGAGCCGGTGCCTCATGGCCGGCCGCTTCACCGGGTCGTCGGGTCCGTTGCGCCCGTGGGGAATTCCTCGACGCCGATGACGCGCAGCAGCTCCAGCCGCTCGCGGGTCTCGGCGTCCGCCGGGGTGAGCACCAGGAGTTGCTGACCCTGGTCGGGAGTGACCAGGGTCTCGCAGTCCATCAGCAGGCGGCCGACCCGCGGATGCAGCAGGGTCTTGCGGTCGGCACGCCGGACCGCCACCTCGTGCTCGGCCCAGAGCCGGCGGAAGTCGGCGCTCGCGGCCTGCAACCGGTCGACGAGTCCGGCGACCGTGGAGTCGCCGGTCCGGCGTCCGGCGGCCGCACGCAAGTCGGCTACGAGCCGGCGGGCGTGGCGTTCGTGTTCCTCGGGCGGGGTGACGGCGCGTACTGCGGGGTCGGTGAACCAGCGGTACGCGACGTAGCGGCGGTCGCCGGAGAAGCCCGTGTGGTTGCCGGTGAGCAGGAGTGAGGCCCGGTTCTGGGCGAGGACTTCGCCCAGGTCGGACAGGACCAGGGCCGGGGTGTCGCCGAGCAGGTCGAGCATACGGATCAGGCCGGCGCGGGCCAGGCGGGCCACTCCGTCGGCGGGTGGGGGCTGGTGGCCGGCCAGGTGGAACAGGTGGACGCGCTCGTCGTCGGAGAGGCGCAGCGCCCGGGCCAGCGCGCCGAGCAGCTGGACCGAGGGCTGGCTGCTGCGGCCCTGCTCGAGGCGTACGACGTAGTCCACCGACATGCCGGCGAGCGTCGCCACCTCTTCCCGGCGCAGGCCGGAGGTGCGGCGGCGGGGGCCGTCGGCGATGCCGACATCGGCCGGACGCATCGCCTGGCGGCGGCGGCGCAGGAAGTCGGCGAGCTGGTCACGTTGCATGTTCCCCATGGTCCTCGCAGCGGCCGGGCCGATCCAGGGAGCGTCTCTCCCAGGATGAACGCTCCGCTCCCGTACATCGCGGCGCGGGCGCAGGGTGGGTGGCGGATCGACGACGAAGGAGAACGCGATGCAGACACGAACCCTGGGCACCACCGGCCCGGCCGTTTCCGCGCTGGGCCTGGGCGCGATGGGCATGTCGGGCGCCTACGGCGAGGCCGACCGCGCGGAGAGTATCGCCACCGTCCACGCCGCGCTGGAAACCGGCGTCACGCTGATCGACACCGGCGACTTCTACGCCATGGGCCACAACGAGCTGCTGATCGCCGAGTCGCTGCGCGGCCGGGACCGGGACGGCTACCAGTTGAGCGTCAAGTTCGGCATGATGCGAGGCCCGGGCCCGGAGTTCGGCGGGATGGACGGGCGTCCCGAGGCGGTGAAGAACTTCCTGGCCTACTCGCTGACCCGCCTGGGCACCGACCACATCGACATCTACCGCCCCGCCCGGCTGGACCCGGCGATACCGATCGAGGAGACGGTGGGCGCGATCAAGGAGATGATCGACGCCGGCTACGTCCGTCACCTCGGCCTCTCGGAGGTCGACGCGGCGACGATCCGCCGGGCGCATGCCGTGCACCCGGTCGCCGACCTGCAGATCGAGTACTCGCTGATCTCCCGCGCCGTGGAGGCGGACATTCTGCCCACACTCAGGGAGCTCGGCATCGGCCTGACCGCGTACGGAGTTCTCAGCCGCGGCCTCATCTCCGGGCACTGGTCAGTCGGCCACACCGCCGGCCCCGGCGACAGCCGCGGCTTCAGCCCGCGGTTCTCGAGCGGGAACGTGGAACACAACCTCGCCCTCGTGGAAGCACTGCGCCAGGTTGCCGACGCGAAGGGGTGCACGGTCGCTCAACTGGCCATCGCCTGGGTGGCCGCGCAGGGCGACGACATCGTGCCGCTGGTCGGCGCTCGCACCCGCGAACGGCTGGCCGAGGCGCTGCCCGCGATGGACCTGATCCTCACCGCGGACGACCTCGCGGATATCGAGAAGGCGGTGCCGCCCGGCGCGGCGCGCGGCGACCGATACCCGTCCGCGTTCATGTCCGGTCTCGGCGCCGGCAACTGAGTCCGCGGGATGACACGGCGGAAGGAATCGACCTCTCAGGTACGTCGGCAGGGGCTTGGACGTGTCCTGTCACTGGCCGCTGGGTGCCCTGTAGGGCTGGAGGAGTTGGTCGACGGGTGCGTAGTCGTCGGTGAGCAGTCGGGCATCGCCGATCCAGGAGGTGAGGTCGTTGCCGGTGGCGATTTTCCAGCCGGTTTGCCGGGCGTCCAGTGCTTCCTGGGTCGCGCGGAGGTCGACTGGTCGGTTGGAGGCGAGCACCACCATATTGCCGCCCTTGGAGGTGGCGGTCGGGTCGAGGCCGATATCGGCGGGTTCGCCGGCGAGGGCGACGTGCTCGAACGTCTCGCTGAGGGTGGCTACTTCGGCACGGGCGAAGGCCAGACCACCGTGATCGATGAGATTGGCGACGTACAGGCCGTCCTCGTTGAGCACTCGCCGTACGTCCGTCATCGCTTCCACCGTGGTGAGGTGCCACGGCACGCTGACGCCTCCGAAGGCGTCGCCGACGACGAGGTCACGACTGCCGGCATCCAGCCGCCGCAGGCCGAGCCTGCCGTCCTCGACGCGTACGTCGATACCGGCTGCTGATCTCAGGCCGAGTTGGTCGCGGTCGATGCCCACGACGCCACTGTCGATCTCGGATACGAGGCTCCGCGTCCCGGGCCGCGTGGCCGCGAGGTATCGGGGAAAGGTGAGTCCGCCGCCGCCGAGGTGGTGGGAAGCAAGTGGCTGACCCTTGGGAAAGGCGGCATCGACCACCGACGCGATGGCACGCACATACGTGAACTCCAGGAAGGTCGGGTCGTCGAGGTCGACGTAGGAGTGCCGCACGCCGTCCAGAACGAGTGTGCGGCCGCTGGCCCGGTCGGGGTCTGCGACGACCCGTGCGCAGTGGTACCTGGTCTCCGCGTCGCAGCCACCGGGGGCGACCAGGGTGGAGAGGCCGCCGGCAACGACGACGAGTGTGAGGGCAGGGGCGCTTCTCCACCCGCGCGTTCGCCACTCAACCAGCGCCGAGCCGACCACCAGCAGTGTCCCGAGGCCGATCAGGATGCCGCTGACCGGCAACCGCGACACGAGGACGAAGCCGGTGAGGACGGTGCCGACGATGGCGCCCACGGTGCCGACGCCGGACAGTCGGCCGACGACCGTTCCCGTCTCGGCGAGGCTGGTGAGACGCAACTTGGTCACGATCGGCGTCACCGCAGAGAGCAGCGCGCCCGGCACGAGGATGGTCAGCGACGCGATCAGCAAGAGCAGCGCCGGCGCCCACTCCGCGGTGGTGCGCAGTACGGCAGGGGTGAGAGCCACGACCGCTCCCGACACCCCGAGCGAAGGGCCGATGAGCCGGCGTGGATTGACCTGGTCGGCGATGCGCCCACCCAGCCAGGAGCCGAGGGCGATGGCGGTGAGGGCGATGCCGATCACCATGGTGCTGGTCTCGAGAGTGAGGCCGAGGTAAGGAGCCAGCAGCCGCAGAGCGACGATCTCGACCACCAGGACTGCGGCCGAGGACCCGAACACCAGCACGGCAGCGGCACGAGAGCCCACGCCGTCGTCGCGAGGCATGCCCTCGGCGACAAGCGAGGAAGACGATCCGGTCACAGGCGACATCCTTGCACGCTACCCGTCTCCGGACAGGAGTTGAGAGAAGCCGCCGGTCACGGGATCTGATCCGGAGACGGCGTGTCTGGTGCTACACCCCTGGTGGTACACCGGCAACCACCCTGGTTGCAGGCGCAGTTCAACCCCTGGGTGGGCGAGAGGGAGCAGTCCTTCCCACTAGCTTTCCCTGTACCCGGCCAACATCGCCTCGGGCGAGCGACCGCACCACCGCTGGGGGACGGGCTCCCCTGCATTCGGGAACCGAAGGGACCTGGAAATGAAGCGACAGCTCATGAGTACGTTCGCCATCCTGACCTTGGCCGGCTCCGGCCTCGTGGCCACGGCGAACAGCGCCTCCGCCGCCGCGTCAGCGATCTCGTGCACGAGGGTGTTCGACGACGGCAACACACTGGGGCTGAAGTGCACCGGCGCACCCTTCTTCGTGGCCGCGAAGTGCAAGAACGGGAAAACCGCACAAGGCGCCGTCGCGGCTTCAGGGACGACGTCGTACGCATACTGCACGAGCTACAACTCCTCACTCGCCAGCCCTCGGTCCTACCGCGGATATGAGGTGTAGATCTGGGCCAACCGTAGGGCGGCCGACCGCGTGCCGGCCCGCGCGTCAGGGGCCGAGACGCTTGGTCACTTGTCGCGGGACACGGGGACGGTCAGTGCGACTTCGAAGCCGCCCTGCGGGCCGGGCCCGGCGGTCACTGTCCCGCCGTAGATACCGGCCCGCTCACGCATGCCGATGAGACCATGGCCGGCGTGCTCCGCGGTGGTGGCGACGGGAATTGACTCCTGTCCGTCGTCGGACACGAGGACATGAACCGCGGCCTCGTCGTAGTGCACCGTGACGCTCGCGTTCGCTGTCGGCGCGTGTTTCATGACGTTGGTGAGAGCTTCCTGGATGACTCGGTAGACACACAGGTCGGCGCCGGGCGGCAGCGCGAACGGGGCACCTGTGATCCGGAGGTCGACGGGGACGCCCGCGGCTTGGACGCGTCGGGCCAACTGCTCCAGTCGCCCGAGACCGGGGGCCGCGTTGAGGTCGCTCGCCCCCTCCTGGGCACGCTCGGCTCCTTCCCGGAGCACGACCAGCATGCGGCGCATCTCCTCCATCGCCTCGTGGGCGCTGCCCGAGATGGTCCCCAACGCCTCGCGGGCCGTCCTTGGATCGGAGGTGAAGACGTATCCGGCCAGGCCGGTCTGGACGGAAATCGCGGACACGTGGTGGGCGATCACGTCGTGCAGTTCACGGGCTATGCGCATGCGCTCGGCCATGACGGCCCGCTGCGCCTTCTCCTCCTGTTCCAGGCGCAGTTGCTCGCTGAGCACCGCGAGCCGCTCGCCGCGCTCCGCGAGCCGGCGCGAGCGGTCACCGGTCACCCACAGGACGGCGACCGTCACCGTCACGAAGACCACACTCTGCGGGCCGATCCCGGGCTCGGCGAGCCGCGTGCCCCACAGCAGTACGAGCAGCGACCCAGCGGCGCACGTCGCCACGACCCTGCGCGGGCGCAACGCCGCGACGGTGTAGAACGCCAGGCCCAGTCCGCAGACGACGACCACGTGGTAGTAGCCCAGGGTGACATAGCACAGCGTGCAGGCCGCGGTGGAGACGAGCACGGTCAGGGGAGCCCTGCGGCGCACGGTCAGCGGAAGATAGACCGCTGCGATCAGCACGTAGGCCCATACGTCGGTTTGCCGCCAATAGCCATGCGAGTTCGGCCAGTTGTGCAGCATGGTGCCCATGATTCCGAGTGACACCACCGCGTAGACGATGTCTGCCACCTGCGAGAAGGCCTGGCGAACCGTCCCGCTCCACGTGAGCTGCGCGAACATCGTCCGAGCGTAGGCCCCCAGCGATCGATCCACCCGGCTTTCCACGACAGCTCCACCCCAGGTCGTACACCGGCGACCGGTCCGGGCGGACTCCCGGCATGCACTGGATCTGGCGGGAGTTCAGGGGCCGAGACGCTTGGTCACTTGTCGCGGGACACGGGGACGGTCAGTGCGACTTCGAAGCCGCCCTGCGGGCCGGGCCCGGCGGTCACTGTCCCGCCGTAGATACCGGCCCGCTCACGCATGCCGATGAGACCATGGCCGGCGTGCCCCGCGGTGGTGGCGGCGGGAATTGACTCCTGTCCGTCGTCGGACACGAGGACATGAACAGCGGCCTCGTCGTAGTGCACCGTGACGCTCGCGTTCGCTGTCGGCGCGTGCTTCATGACGTTGGTGAGAGCTTCCTGGATGACTCGGTAGACACACAGGTCGGCGCCGGGCGGCAGCGCGAACGGGGCACCTGTGATCCGGAGGTCGACGGGGACGCCCGCGGCTTCGACGCGTCGGGCCAACTGCTCCAGCCGCCCGAGACCGGGGGCGGCGGTGGGGGCGCCTGCCCCCTCCTCGGCACGTTCGGTCCCTTCCCGGAGCACGACCAGCATGCGGCGCATTTCGACCATGGCCTCGTGGGCGCTGGCAGCGATGGTGTCCAGCGCATTGCGGGCCGTCCTTGGATCGGAGGTGAAGACGTATCCGGCCAGGCCGGTCTGGACGGAGATCACTGACACGTGGTGGGCGATCACGTCGTGCAGTTCACGGGCAATCTTCATGCGCTCGGCCATGACGGCCCGCTGCGCCTTCTCCTCCTGTTCCAGGCGCAGTTGCTCGCTGAGCACCGCGAGCCGCTCGCCGCGCTCCGCGAGCCGGCGGGACCGGTCGCCGGTCACCCAGGTGACGGCGACCATCACGGTCACGAAGGCCACACTGAACGGGCCGCTCCCGGGCTCGGCGAGGCGCGCGCCCCACAGCAGCACGAGCAGCGATGCGGCGGCGCACTTCGCGGCGACCCGGCGCGGGCACTGCGCCGCGACGGTGTACAGGGCCAGGCCCAGTCCGCTGACGACGACCACGTGGTAGTAGGCCAGGGCGAAGTAACACAGCACGCAGGCCGCGGTGCCGACGAGCACCGTCAGGGGAGCCCGGCGGCGCACGGCCAGCGGAAGATAGACCGCTGCGATCAGCACGTAGGCCCATACATCGGTCTGCCGCCAATAGCCGTGCGGGTCGGGCAGGTTGCGCAGCGCAGTGCTCGAGATCCAGACCGACACCACCGCGTAGACGGTGTCTGCGACCTGTGGGAAGGCCCTGCGAACCGCCGGGCTCCACGTGCGCTGCGCGAACATCGTCCGAGCGTAGGCCGCACGCGATCGCTCCACCCGGCTTTCCTCCCCAGCTACACCCGTGGTGGTAGACCGACGACCACTCTGGTTGCAGGCGTGGTTCAACCTATGCGCGCCGTCGCGTGGATGCCGTGTCGCGGGCCTCCGGTACCAGGAACTGCGCAGGCCGGCACGTGGACCCGCGGAGGGTGGCCGACGCAGAGGCGGAGGCGGGGATGAAAGATGTCATGCGCCCCCGCCAGGCGGCCGGACCCCGTGGACGGCGACGCCAGGCAGGGCGCCGGACGGCCTCGCGTCGGCCGGCAGTCGTGCTCACAGCAGGTCTGCCCAGCCCGTCCAGCCGCTGGTGGCTTTCGTGACGCGGGGTTTGAAGGTGCCGGTGCCGGTGGCCGCGTAGAAGTACAGGGCGCCGGAGGAGTTCGTGGCCATGAGATCGGCCTTGCCGTCGCCGTTGGCGTCGCCGGGCGAGAAGAGTTTGCTGTACTGCTGCCAGCCGGTGCCGATCTTCACCCGGGCCGAGAAGGGGGCGGAAGCCGAGCCGGTGCCCGCGTAGCGCCACAGGGTGCCGGAGGTGTCCCGGGCCAGGAGGTCGGGGCGGCCGTCGCCCGTGAAGTCGCCTGCGCCGACAAGGGCGTTGTACTGCTGCCAGCCGGTGCCGAGCTTGACGCGGCCGGCGACGGACATGCCGGAGGCGTTGCCCTGGTAGAGGTAGAGCGTGCCGGTGCTGGTCACGGCGAGGAGGTCGCCCTTGCCGTCACCGGTCAGGTCACCGGGGCCGACGATGCGCTGGTACGAGGTGGAGTCGGCGGCCAGCAGGGGGTCCGCGAGGGCGTAGTACGCCGGGTTGGTCAGCTTGCCGCTGCTGACCGACTGGACGACCAGGTCGGCGAGGCCGTTCTCGCGGAGTGCGGAGGCGTACGCGAGGCGGGTGCTGGCGGACGGCCATGCCCCGCCGACCAGGAGCTTGCCGGTCAGCGTGCCGGTGCCGGTGACCTCGTAGCTGTAGACGTTTCCGGCCGACGTACGGCCCATGGTTCCGAACTTGCCGAAGTGCGGGTTGTTGCCGGCTCCCGCGAACTGTGTGGCCTTGCCCCAGCCCTTGCTGCGGGCGGAACGGGTGCCGAAGGTGCCGTTGCCGTTGCCCGCGTAGAACCACAGGTTGCCGGAGAAGTCCCTGGCCAGCAGGTCGGTCTTGCCGTTGCCGTCCCAGTCGCCGCCGCCGATGATCTGGTTGTACGACGCCCACTCGGTCTTCGCGTCCTTGACCTTGGCGCTGAAGGTTCCGCCCTTCTTGCCCAGGTAGCGGTAGAGGGCACCGGCCGGGGTGCGGGCCAGCAGGTCGCCGACGCCGTCGCCGTTCAGGTCGCCGGCGCCGATCATTTCGTCGTACTGCTGCCAGCCGGTGCCGATCTTCACGGGGCTGCCGAAGTCGCCGGTGCCCTTGCCCGGGTAGTAGTAGAGGGTGCCGGTGGGGGTGCGGGCCAGCAGGTCGGCCTTGCTGTCGGCGTTCATGTCGCCCGGGGCGGCGATCTTGTTGTACGTCTGCCACCCGGTCGCGACCGTACGGCGTGAACCCAGGCCGCCGGTGACGCGTGCGTAGATGCCGGGATGGAAGGACAGCACGCCGCTCGGGCTGAGGGTCAGCACGTCCTGGACGCCGTCCGAGTCGAGGTCGCCGGGGGTGAGTACGTCCTTCACCTTCGCGACGTCCGCGTCCAAGACCATGGTCTCGGCCGGGCCGGTGTTGATGTACAGCTGGCCCGCGACATTGCGGTAGACCAGGTCGGACGTGCCGTCGCCGTCGTAGTCGCCGCGCGCCGGGGCGATCGCGTCCGCGTCGCCGGGCAGCACCGCGAAGACGCCTGCCGCCAGCACCGCCGCCGTGCCGGCCAGCACGGATGCCTTCATGGCGAGGGGGCGCCGGTGTCTGTGACCCCCGTCGCGCAGCCGGGGTCGAGTGGTGAACACGTTCTCTCCCGGAGGGTCAGGGGGTGGTGGAGGGCGTGGCGGAGGGGGTCGTCGACGAGGTGGTGGAGATGTTGCCCGCGGACTCGGTCGCTGTGGCCGACGGCTCTCCCGACGTGGCCGAACCCGTCGGATCCGCTGAGGCCGTCGTCTCGGCCTGGGTGGCCGTGTCCGTCGGCGTCGCGGACGCCTCCGCGCTCGTGCTCGCCGAGGACGAGGACGAGGACGAGGACGGGGTCTGGACCCCGACCTGATACACGCCCGGGACACCGTCCTCCACCCGGAAGGTCGCGGCCTGGGTGGTCTTCCCGTTCCTCGTCGACACGGTGGAGACCGTCCTCAGTTGTGCCTCGATGCGGTCCGCGGTGATGTCGAAGAGGAGGTAGCCGCGCCGGGCGTCGATCATCTTCCAGTGCGGGTTGTCCGCCAGCTTGGGCGCCCACTCGGCGGCGAAGGCCGCCAGGTCCTCGTCTCCGGCACTGGAGATGGACGTCCCGACGAACTCCGCGCCGACCACGGGTGAGTTCACGTCGTCGAAGTCCAGCTTGAGGTCGCTGACGATGGTGCGGTGCCGGTCGCCGGAGAGCACCACAGGGTTGCGGACGTCCTGGAACTCCGCGAGCAGGGAGGCCCGTTCCCTCTGGTAGCCGTCCCAGGCGTCGTACGCCCACTCCTTGCCGACGCCGGCGAGGAAGTCGGTCTCGGCCATCATCACCTGGGAGGCGACCAGGTTCCACTGCCTGCCGGAGCTGCGTGCGCTGTTCACCAGCCAGTTCCGCTGGGTGTCGCCCATGATGACGCGGCCGGTCGCCGTGGCCCCGTCGGCGGTGGTCGCCTGGTCGTCGCGGTACTGCCGGGTGTCCAGGACGTGCAGTCGGGCGAGGGTGCCGAAGTCGAGCTTGCGGTACATCAGGACGTCGGGGCCGCTGGGCTTCTGCGCGGCACGGATCGGCATGTGCTCGTAGAAGGCCTGGAAGGCGGCCTTCCGGCGGGCCAGGAACTTGTCGGTGGGCCAGGCCACCGGGTCGTTCGCCACGTCACCGGCCCAGTCCTGCTCCACCTCGTGGTCGTCGAAGACGACGACGAAGGGGGCGGCGGCGCGCATCGCCTGCAGGTCCGGGTCGGTGCCGTACTGCTCGTGCCGGGCGCGGTACTCGGTGAGCGTGACGGGCGAGCCCGTGCCTTCGTGGCGGCGTACGCGGTAGGAGTAGGCGGGGCTCTCGTAGATGTAGTCGCCGACGAACAGCACGAGGTCAGGATTCTGGTCGCGCATGTCCTGGTAGGCGGTGAAGTAGCCGTGCGCCCAGTTCTGGCAGGAGGCGAGAGCGATCCGCAGTTTCTCGGGGGTGCTTCCGGCGGCGGGGGCGGTGCGGGTGCGGCCGGTGCGGGAGGTGCGGCTCAGCGCCTTGAACCGGTACCAGTAGTCGGTGGCCGGGGTCAGGCCCGTGACGTCCACGTGGACGCTGTAGCCGAGGCTGCTGCTCGCCGTCGCCGTACCGCTCTTGACGATCTTCGTGAATCCGCTGTCCGAGGCGAGCTCCCAGGTCACCGCCACGGTGGGCGGCAGGATGCCGGAGCTGCCCGGATTCGCGGGCAGCACCCTGGTCCACAGCACGATCGCGGTGGGCAGCGGGTCGCCGGAGGCGACGCCCAGCTTGAAGACCGTGCCGCTGACCGACGTACCGGCACCGGCCGTGGCGGTGGCCCCGCCCACGGAGGCCGAGGCGCTGCCCGACAGCAGTTGGCCGGCGGCCACCGCGCTCGCGGCTCCCAGCGTGACCGCTCCCGCGCCCAGGAAACGCCTACGGTGTATCGCTCCCGGGTCCATGCTGTTGTCGCTCGGGTGCACTGCCGTGCCTTCCCCCCAAAGGCGGTGCCGTGCGCAGCGCCGGTGAACGTGATCGTCGTGGATTCTATGCAATACCCTCACACTTGTGGGACCGGGTCCGTCAATTCGTTCGAGCAACCGGCAGGAGACATGCGCCGACCACTGATGTCCGCAGGCAGCACGGTCCTGTTTGTCGTCCTTGCCGTCGGCACGGCGGGGTGCTCGTCGTCGTCCGGTACCGCGGACGGTTCGGGAAGAGATTCTCGTACTGCCTCCGATTCCGATTCCGGTTCCGGTTCTGCTTCGGGCTCGGGCTCGTCGAGCGCGGCGGACGAGGGCGGGCCGCAGGCCGACGGTTCGCAGAACGGCGGGGCACTGAGCGCCGACGGAAGCGGAACTCCGGGCGGTAGTGACAGCGGTGGCAGCAATGGCAACGGCAGCGCGTCCTCCTCACCCGGGGTGCTCTTCGGAGCCGACTCCCTCCCCAGCCCCGCCGCGGACCACTGCCGTACGAAGAACCTGAAGGCCGTGGCTCGCAGCACCGGTCAGGGCCGGGCCTCGGTCGTGATCACCAACAAGGGGGCCGGCTCCTGCACGGTGAGCGGCTTCCCCTCCCTCCTCTTCGTCAGCGAGGCCGGCCGGACCGAGCTGCCCGTGGACTGGGACGGATCAGCCGCCGACGCCGCGAAACTCACGCTCGCTCCCGGGGACTCCGCTTCCGCCACGCTCACCTTCACCGGCCTCGACGAGTGCGACCCGATCACCGGACTCGACATCGTCCCTCCCGGAGAGTCCCGCCCCCTCACACCTGCTTTCACTGACACCGGCGGGAAGAAGCGGGCGGTACGCATCTGCGACACCGGAGTACGAGTGAAGGCGTTCTCGTCCGGGCGGTGAGGTTCCCCGGGCGGCTCCACCACCAGATGACGGCGATGCCCGTGAGAAGGCCGAGTGCGTATCCGATCGTCCGACCGTCGAGGTTCGTGGGGCGCCGGGTGCGATGTGGCTGGGCCGATGCCACGGAAAGGCCGTGAGTCGACTTCACGGACGGTGGTGCGGGAGTCTTCTCGGTTGCGGACAACTCCGCTGTGATGTGCTGCCATACCCGCTCCGGAGGGGTGGTCGGGAGGTCTGACTCCTCCACGCCACGGGCGGAGACGACGACCCGTGTGATGAGGCGCAGTTCCTCCTGGCAGCGGCTACATGCGGCGATGTGCTGCAGGGCGCCGGGGCCGTTTCTCGAGATGTCATTTCCCAGTGCCAGTTCCAACAGGTGTGCGGGCTCGACATGTGGCACCGTCACCCTCCTGTCCTGTCCTGTGCTCCGCCCCGCCCCGCCTCGCCTCGCCCCACTTTCCCGCCCCGGCCCCCGGCCCGGGCGATGTCCGTGTACGGATGCGCTCGCCCGGATTCAGGCCGCGAGCGGCTCGGCGGTGACGACCAGGTTGGCCTGGTAACCGCCCTTCTCGTGGAGGAACGGAGGCGCACAGGTGACGAGGGTGAGAACCGCGGGGCCGCTCCGGCGGAAGGTGGCGGACGGGAGGTCGTCCTTCGGTACCGTCGAACGCGCGGTGACGCGGTAGCGAGCCGGCTCGGCGTCGGCGCGCAGCACCTCGATCCTGTCGCCGGGCTCCACGTCGTAGAGCGCCGCGAACTCGCCGAGGGCTCCTGTGTCGCTGTCCACGTGTCCGACCAGCACGGACGACCCGTGCGCGCTTCCGGGAGCCGGTCCGAAGCGATACCAGCCCGCGACGGCCGGATCGGCCGGGATGGCCATGGCGCCCGCTTCCGTCACGCCCACTGGCTGGACACGGGCGTCCAGGCCCACGTCGCGCACCAGAATGCGTTGGGGAGGATGCCGGGGTTGAGCCTGCGGTGGGGGACTCGACCGTGCCCCGGTGGCGGGGGAGAGCGTGGGTGCGGCGGCTCGTGCCGGAGTAGGCGTGCCGAAGTCGCCCGGGGCCGACGCATGTTCCGACGGGGCGGCCCCCAGAGTGAGGACCGCCGCCAGGGCGGCGGTCGCCACTGTGAGGCCGGTGAGCCGTCGTGTCGTGTCACCCACGCCGGCTTGCGGCCCGGCGGGTCACCAGGACGCCCGCCAGGGCGACCCCCCCGGTCGCGGCCGCCCAACCCAGCCACTGGTCGGAGGAGTTCGCATTCACGGCGGCGCCGTTGCCGCCCGCGTGGACGGCGTTCGGCGTGGATTCCATGCCGCTGAGCGTCTGTGTCGCAAGCGCGAGATTCTTGTCGGCCGCGCTGCCCCAGGCGTAGACGATGTTGCTGGTGCCCTCCTTGAGGTTCAGGTCGGCCGGACCGATCGCTACGGTGTTCGTGCCGGCGAGCACGACATCGGCCGAGACGGTGCCGGCGTCGACGACAGTGGTGTCCTGCTTCGGATTCTCCAGTCCCTTGAAGACCGGCTGTCCACCCGCTCGGACATCCACGGCCGGGGCGGCGGCGACATGACGTACGGTCAGCCGGGCGTCGCCGGCGGCGATCTGGGAGGTGTCGTTGACGAAGGCCGTCAGCTGAGGCTTGCCGTCGGCGGAGAGGTGGGCCGCGATCGTGGCGTTCGCTCCGGCCGGCACCTCGATCTTCTTCTCGATGGCCGGTGTGCCGTCGGGGCTCTGCCCCGCTTCGAAGACCTGGATGTCGTAGGTGCCGGCGTCGAGGGACTGCGGGTCGGTCACGGTGCCGGGCTTGAAGTCGCTGAGCAGTTCGTTGCCGTTGGCGTAGACGTCGACGGTCAGTCCGGGGACGCCGTGGAAGACGGACACCATCGCCGAGTCGTCCGTCGCGGCGGCGGGGGCCGCCATGACGGGGGCGGTGATGCCGAGAGTCAGGGCGCATGCGCCCGCCGAGGCGGCGAGGATGAGGGGGGCCCGGAAGGTCATGTGGATCATCCCTTCGGTGAGAGGTTCCGCCGGTTGCGGAGTCTCGTAGCTGTTTCTCGCGCGGGCACCGCCCTGGATGCGCGCGGCGGCGGATTCCGGTGCTCGCCTACGCGGCGATCTCGCGGACGCGGCCTTGCTCGATCCCCTCACGCAGCCGGTGCAGGCCACGCCGGGTGTGGCTCTTCACGGTGCCCAGGGGGATACCGGTCTGCTCGGCGATCTGGGCCTGGGTCAGGTCCTCGTAGAACGCCATGCACAGCACCTCGCGTTGGTGGCGCGGCAGCCGGGACAGGGCATCGACCAGGAGCACCCGGTCCAGGACGTCGTCCGGCGCGCCCACCTCGTGGCCGTGCACGTCGGCGTCGGACGCCATCGAATCGATCAGCGTGAGACGCCTCGTCCTGGCTGACAGTGCGTCGATGATCTTCCGGCGCGTGATGCCGACCAGCCAGGCGCCGAGCGGTCCCCGCTCCGGACGGTAGCCGTCCCGTCCGCGCCAGGCGCCGAGGAACACCTGCTGGGTCACGTCCTCGGCCTCATGGGAGTCGCCGAGCGAACGGGTGGCCATGGTGTGGACGAGTGAGCCCCAGCGCCGGTAGACGGCCGCGAACGCGATCTCGTCCGCCGCACACAGGCCCCGGGCCAGTTCCTCCTCGCACGGCGTCTCGTCCGCCGGGGAGCGGGCACCGGTGGATCGCGTGTTCGTGGTCATGGGCTTGTTCCTCCTGCCGTGCGTCCGTGCGGGGGCCGGGAGGCTGCCTGCCGAACCGGTCCGGTCGGCGGGCGCCGTAGCGACCGAGCGCCTGCCTGTCAGTGTTGGGAGCGGAAACGACGCGCACAACATGCGTCGATTGTGCGTCGTACGATGGAGGGCATGAGCCTGGAGAGAGACGACGGTGATCACGAGGATGCGCCGCGTGGTGGCGGGCTGACCACGGGTGAGGTGGCGAGGCGTCTGGGGGTGGCACCGACCACGGTTCGTTCATGGGACAGCCGCTACGGTCTCGGCCCCACGGCCCACACCGGTGGTCGGCATCGCCGCTGGACCGCCGTGGACGTGGCGCGGCTGGAGCGGATGTGCGCGCTGACGGCGACCGGGTTGGCGCCCGCCGAGGCCGCCCGCATGGCGCTCGGAGGGGTGGGTCCGGAGGCGCCCACGCCCCAGGCGGGTTCCGTGGGTCCCGTTCGGTCCCCGCGGCCGGCGGCCGGCGGCCGGAGCCGGGCCGTCACCGGTCTTCGCCTGGGCGACGTGCGTCAGGAGTGCAAGGGGGTCGCCCGAGCGGCCCTGCGTCTCGACGCCCCCGCGCTCGACGGGTTGCTGAACGCCGCGATCGAGGAACACGGCCTGGTCGCGGCGTGGTCGGAGGTGATCATGCCGACTCTGCAGGCGGTCGGCCGCAAGTGGGAGAGCTCGGGCGAGAGGTACGTCGAGGTCGAGCACTTCCTGTCCTGGCACGTGTCCGGCGTGCTGCGGCGCCACACCCCGCCCGCGGTCGCCGACCGGCGCGGCGCCACGACGGTCCTCGCCTGTGTGCCGGCGGAGAACCACACGCTGCCGTTGGAGGTCCTGGCCGCCGCCCTGGCCGAACGCGGCCTCCCTGTACGCATGTTCGGTGGCGCGCTGCCCGTCGAGTCACTCGTGGCCGCGGTACGCAGGACCGGTCCGGTCGCGGTGGGGCTGTGGGCGCAGTCGCGCACCACCGCGAGCCGGCCACTGGCTCAGCACGTCGCCGCGATCGAATGGGGTGTGCGGGGTGCCCGCAGGAAGCCGGTCGTCCTGACGCTCGGGCCCGGCTGGGCCGGGCAGACCGTGCCGGGGTCCCCGCATCCGCCCGGACTGGCACAGGCCGTCACGGCGGTGGAGTCCGTCGCGCTCAGGTGATGTGGTGGGGCAGGGAGAGGAAGCCGTCGGTGCCTCTGCGATCGAGGGCAGGGCGTCGCTGCCGTCCGTACCGGACCGCGATCGCCACGACCGGGCTGGTGTAGCCGCGCCGTGACGGAGGCCGTGCGGGCGGGAGACCGGAGGCAATGGCGAACCGCTCGAAGAGGTCGGTGACCTTGCCGGGATGCGGCCAGGAGCCGTCTCCTGGGAGACGGCTCGGGGCGCAGCGGGTGCAGGCTCCGGTTCTCCGCGTGTCCGAGGGACGGCCGCCGGCCGGAGCTCAGCGCAGGCCGGCGAAGAGGTCGTTCTCGGGCAGGGGCGCGCCGGTGGTGTCGTGGACCCTGACGAACGTCTCCACGCCCATGAGCTGCGTGAACCGCTCCTTGCCCATCCGCAGGAAGAAGATGTTCTCACCCTGGCTGGCATGCGCGGCGAGCGCGTCGAACTTCTGGCTGCCGAACTCAGTCGTGTCCACCCACGTGGTGATCTCCTCCTCGGGCAGGCCGATTTCCGGCCCTTCTGCGGCCTCGGACGGATCCGGCTCCTCCCAGTCCGCGCCGAACTCCCGCATGATCTGCCCGAACTCCTTCATCATCGAGCGCGGCGCCGTCGTCCAGTACACCTTCGACGCCATCCCGGTCAGCGACAGTGCTGCCATCGTGATCCGGTTCGCCTGGATGTGATCGGGGTGGCCGTAGAACCCGTACTCGTCGTAGGTCACGACGACATCAGGCTGGTAGCGCAACATCAGCTCGGCCAACCGAGCGGCTGCCTCATCCACGGGTGTACTCCAGAACGACCCGGGCGCGGTGTTGGCCGGCCAGCCCATCATCCCGGAGTCGGCGTACCCGAGCAGCTCGAGATGACCGACCCCCAGGACGTCACAGCTCGCCTCGAGCTCGCCTCGACGTATCGCGGCAACGGCAGCCGGATCATGCCCGGGGTCGCCCGGCTTGGCACCCCCCGGGCCGTCACCGCAGCTACCGTCGGTACACGTGACGAGCACTGTGCGGATGCCCTCCGCCGCATAACGGGCCAGGACACCCCCTGTTCCCGTGGCCTCGTCGTCCGGGTGGGCGTGCACTGCCATCAGCGTCAAAGGCCGGTCAGTCATAAGATCCATCTCCTGGGGCGTCAAGCGATCAGTGCCAGTCTGCGGCACAGCGGTGTCTGACCGCCCGCAGCCCGCGGAAGGGCGAGCCCGGGCAACCGCCCTACGGCTACCACGCAGGAACTGCCTGAGGGTCTCGCCGCCCGTCGATCGCCATCCGTCGATCGTCGGATGGCCGAAGGCGGACGGTGCAGCCCTCGCGCAGCAGGTCCATGGGACCCGGTCGGCCGCTACCGGTCACGGTGAAGGTCTTTGATCATGGGCGGGGCGTCGAGGACGAATCCGGCGAAGACCGAGACCGAGACCGAGACCGAGACCGAGACCGAGACCGAGACCGAGACCGAGACCGAGACCGAGACCGAGACCATGATCGTGGCCGCGGCCTAGCGGAACGCGGCTCATCCGGCGCGCACAGCGTCATGGCTCGGCGACCGCCTCTCCAGCCAGGGCCGTCGCCGAACCTCTGCGTGGGCTTCAAGCGTCCGCACGGCGCCAGACGTCTTCCCGGCACCGTGGGAAACCGATCGGTTTCTATTTCGTCCGATTCGAGTTAACCTCGCGGTATGACCACCGACGTGAAGCCAAGTCCCAGAGAGCGGCTGCTGGAGGCGGCGGCCACGCTCACCTACCGAGACGGCGTCGGCATCGGCGTCGAGGCGCTGTGCAAGGCGGCGGGGGTGTCCAAGCGCTCCATGTATCAGCTGTTCGAGAGTAAGGATGAGCTGCTGGCGGCGAGCCTGGAGGAGCGCGCCGCTGACTTCGTGGCCGGGCTACTGCCGGCGGCGGATGATGGCCGCTCACCCCGCGAGCGGATCCTGCAGGTCTTCGAGAGGTTGGAGTCGCAGGCGGGTGTCCCCGAGTTCGGGGGCTGCCGGTACCTGGCTGTGCAGATCGAGCTCAAGAATCAGACCCACCCCGCGAGCCGGGTGGCCCACCGGATCAAAGCGAACCTGACGGCCTTTTTCCGTTCTGAGGCCGAACAGGGTGGCGCGAGCGATCCCGACCTGCTGGCCCGCCAGCTCATCCTGGTCTTCGACGGCGCCAGCGCCCGCGCGGGCATTCAGGCCGACAATCTGACCGGGCTCGTCGCCCCCACTGTGGCCGCCCTGCTTGATGCGGCGGGCATGCGCTGACGCGCCCCGTCTTCGAGCAGACAGGTCCGTCGTCCGGCATCGGGAAGGAAACTGCGCTCGCACTGGTCACAGCGGGTTCGACGTGGTCGGCGCAGGTCGCGACACCTCGCCTGTCACCCCCCTCGGCGGAGTGACGTTCCCCGGCCAGGGCACGCTCGACAACTTCACCGCCATGCGCCGGGCCGGCTGCTCCGCCACGCTGATCATGGGCCCGTGGACCCACGCCAACTGGCAGTACTTGGTCGGCGACGTCAAGACGCGTCCGAGATCCACACGGCTGACATGGATTTCCCTCCCACGCACCGGCGACTGGGTCCCAGGTCCTTGCGCCGCCGGCAGTCGGCCGCCCTTGGTCGCCGACCGTCGGGCGCGTCGGTGACACCGAGCCGTACGGCGCGCCACTCCTCAAGTCGCTCCGGTGAACTCCGCCTGACGTCCGGCAGGGTTACGTCGATCACGCCCGACGCCACCTCGACACCGCGCGCCGTAGTCATCCGCCACTCACCGACTTGCATGACAAAACCGATCGGTTTACGGTGGATGAAACCGATCGGTTTCTCATTCTCTGGAGACAGTCATGACAGCGATCAAGGGCGCCAACATCTTCGTCACCGGAGGCAGCCGGGGCATCGGCAAGGTGCTGGTAGAGGAGCTCTACGCGCGCGGCGCCGGCAAGGTCTACGCCACGGCCCGTGACCCGCGCGCGGTGACCCACCCCGATGCCGTTCCGCTGGCGCTCGAGGCCACTGACCCGGCATCCGTGGCAGCGGCCGCCGAGCAGGCCCAGGACGTCACCATCCTGATCAACAACGCCGGGGCCTCCGTCCGCGCTTCGTACCTCACGTCCCCGATGCAGGACGTGCGCCGGGATCTGGAGACCAACTTCTACGGGCCGCTGCTGGTCACCCGGGCCTTCGTGCCGATCATCGAGCGCAACGGCGGGGGCCACATCCTCAACGCCCACTCCGCCCTGTCCTGGCTGGCCGACGGCACGCCCTACGGCGCCTCCAAGGCCGCCCTGTGGTCGCAGACCAACTCCCTGCGCCTGGAGTTGCAGCCGCGCGGCATCGCGGTGACCGGACTCCACATGGCCTACGTGGACACCGACATGACCTCGGGCGTCGACGCACCCAAGGCGGACCCCCGCGACATCGCCGTGGCCGCACTGGACGGCATCGAGGCAGGGGCGCACGAGGTGCTGGCCGACGACACCACCCGCTGGGTCAAGTCCCAGCTCTCCTCCGACCTGGAGGCCATGTACGCCCAGCTGGCGAAGTAGTAGCACGCACTCGCGCACGGCGAGGGGATCGGCGTGGACAGTCCGTCACCCACCGCTTCGTGGACGTGGACGGTGTCCGGATGTACATCGCCGAGCAGGGGCAGGGGCCGCTGGTTCTGCCGGAGAAGGTTCGCGCGGTGGGGTCGGAGAATTCGTTGGCGGCCGTCGCGCCTCAACTGCACGGCCCGGTGGTTCTGCCGGGATACGGCCACTGGACACAGCAGGAGCGTCCCGCCGAGGGCCCACTCCGCACTCCTCGACTTCCTCACCCGTATCGACGGCTCCGCGTCCCGATGACGCTATGCGGCATCCGCCTCGTGGCTTTCCCAACAGCTGACTCCCCCCACCACCAGACAGAGGACACCTTGATGCCAGAGCGCAATCCCATCCTGATCACCGGTGCCGCCGGCGAAATCGGTGGTGTGAGCCGAACGATGGTCGACATGCTGCTTGAACAAGGGCACCTGGTGCGCGCGTTCGTGCGCCAGGACGACGAACGCGCCCACTCGCTCCGCCAGGCCGGGGCCGAGGTCTTCGTCGGTGACCTGCTCACCATCGCCGACGTGAGTGCCGCGTTGAGGGGCGTCCGCCGCATCTACTTCAGTATGAGTCTGTCGCCGTACTACACCGACGCCGTCAGCCTGATGGCCGCGGCGGCGCGGGCCCAGGGCGGCATCGAGGTCTTCGTCAACATCTCCGAGTACGAGCAGTCGTTCATGACGTTCGAGAAGATGACCGCTCCCGAGGAAGAACGGCGTGCGTGGCTCGGCGGACTCGTCGCCGACTGGTCGCCGCAGCAACGGGCCCACTGGGTCGCCGAGCAGGTGCTGGAGTGGTCCGGCCTGCCGACCGTCAACATACGGGCGGCCATGTTCGTCGAGAACCCCCTGATGACCTGGCTGGCGCTGCAGCCGCTGGGCAACGGTGAACTGCGCCTGCCCTTCGGCCACCACAAGCTCGCTCCCATCGCGGGATACGACGTGGCGGAGCTGTGCCTGAAGATCCTGGCCGCCCCGGAGCAGCACATCTCGAAGTCCTACGACCTCAACGGCCCGGAGCTGAAGGACATGCACGGCTTCGCGGAGGACTACGCGGCCGTTCTGGGACGCGAGGTCACGTACGTTCCCGAGGACGTCGAAACCTGGAACGAGACCTACGTGGACACCGCCCTGGCCGCGTTCCCGCACACCGCGGAGCACCTGAAGACCCTGACCCGGCTGATGGGCGGCGGCGGATACCGCGGAGCCACCGACCAACTGGAAACCCTGCTCGGACGCCCGCCGAAGACCGTGCGGTGGGCGTTGGAGAACCATCCGCGCATCCGGAAGCTGGCGTCTGCCTGAGAGAGGGATGCCAGGTCGAGGAGGATGGTCTGTTGTGGGGCGGGGCAGATGAACGTCACTCCCGTCTACTCCGTCTGACGGACCGTCCCTCATCGATCTGCTCCGTCCGCCACCCCTTGCGGCGCTCGCGGCCGCGCTTTCTCTGCCTGCACGGCCGGCGGGGATGGGCTACCGGTGTCGAGCGGTGTTCTGCTCGGTGAGGGTGGTCACGCGTCCGCCGGAAGTGTGGAGGGCCTCGACGGCGCCCCCGCCGGCTGATGCACTCCCGCGCCTCTCGCCGGTGGTGCGGTTGAGGGCGTACACCCGTCCGTCCTGGGCGCCGACGTAGACGCTGCTGCCCGAGACGCGGGGTTCGGTGGTGATGTGGCCACCGGCCGGTGCTGACCAGTCGCGGGCACCGGTGGCCACATCGAAGGCGTAGAGGCGCCCGTCGGCGCCGGCGACGTAGACCTGCGACTGGTCCGGGACGGGTGATGAGGTGCTGCGTCCGGCGGCCGCGGACCAACGGGTTTCGCCGGTGTCCTGGTGCGCGCCAGTACCTTGCCGAAGGCTTCCAGATCCCGTTCCGCCGCCGCGACCGAGCGGGCCTGGCGCAGCGCACGGTCACGCTCGGTCTCCAGCTGTGCGCAGCGGTCCTCCAGCGAGATGATCGTTGCTTCGAGGACCCGGATCGTGTCTTTGTTGTCCAGACGCACCTGCTGGACTTCGATGTGGCCGCGGCGGGCCTCATCCAGCCGCAGTTGCAGGTCCCGCAGCTGAAGTTCCCGCACCGGCAGCGTTGCACCGTCCGCAGAGGCACGGTTCTGCGCGGCCGCAGCTGCCGCGGCAGCACGGTGCAGGGCACCTACCCGTTTCCGCTCCACCCCCTGACGCCGGGGCTCGGTGATCAATGTGGTGACCACGGTGCGCAACAGGCCCAGGGGGATGGGCTTGTGACCGTTGCGGAACTCTCCCCACGTGGCGCGCTTGTAGGTGCCGAACTCGGCGACCAGCTCGTTCAGCGTCCTGCCCGCGGTGATCTCCCGAAGCCAGGCAGCCAGCGCATCGCCCTCCGGGCTCCGACCCGCAAGCGGCCCGTTACGCCGCCCTCCCCGAACCCTTGTCTGGCCCCCGCCGGGCATGCACACACCCCTTCACCGGTGCCCGTCCAGGCACGTCCACCCCGTACCACCCCGCTCAGCTGCGGCAACACCGCCACCCAGTCGTGGACAACAGATCGCCGGTCCAGGCTGGTGCTCCACCCTCACACACCCCCGCACCACCCGGGTTCCCGTGCACATATTGCGCCGCAACCGTCTGATCACGGCCATATCCCGACCACTTCCGACCACACCAGCCGAACACACATAGCCCGTCGTCGACGACCGGACCACGAACCCTCACCCCAGGCTGCCGTACGTACTCCTGGTCATCGGCGCCCGCACACCCGACTGCGGCGGCGGGCTTTGCGACATCTCCCGCGGGTAGGCTCTGCCTGATCAGGCGAAGTCGGTGGGGACGAGGCATGGGCGGGGTCGAGAAGACGCGGGGTGGCGGGGCTGAGCGGGCGACCTCGCGGGATGTTGCCCGGCTTGCCGGGGTGTCGCACACGGCCGTGTCCTTCGTCTTCAACGGGCGTGCCCAGGGCAACCTCTCCGCCGAGACGCAGGAGAAGATCCGCAAGGCGGCCGAACAGCTCGGCTACCGGCCGAACGCGGTCGCCCGTGGCCTGCGCCGGAGTCGTACCGCCGTGATCGGTCTGGTCACGGACGAGATCGCCACCTCGCCGTTCGCCGGGCGGCTGCTGCGCGGGGCCATGGACATGGCGTGGAGCAGTGAGCACCTGGTGCTCACCGTCGACTCCGGGCAGGACCCGGTCGCCGAGGACGCGGCCGTCGCCGAACTGCTCGACCGGAGGGTCGACGGGATCATCTACGCCGCGCTGTCGTTGCGCCGCGCCCGAGTCCCGGAAGGGCTGCACCGCACGTTTGCCGTGTTCGCCAACTGCCTCCCCGAGGACGGCTCCCTCCCGGCCGTCATCCCCGCCGAGCGGGCCGGTGGCCGCAGCGCCGCCCGCGTCCTTCTCGACGCGGGCCACCGCCGTGTCGCCCTGGTGGGCGGTCTGGACGACATCGCGACCGCGGAACGGCTGCGCGGCTTCCGGGACGCGCTGCGGACGGTGGGGCTGACCGCCGAGAAGGACTGGATCATGCGGACGGGAGGGGAGATCGCCGCCGGGTACCAGGGCGCGCTGCGCCTGCTGGACGGTGTTCCCGCCCACCGGCGGCCCACGGGGATCGTCTGTTACAACGACCGGGTCGCCGCGGGCGTCCTCCACGCCGCCGCGCGCCTGGGCCTCGACGTGCCCGCCGAGCTGTCCGTCGTCGGCTATGACGATCAGGAACACATGGCGGCTTTCCTCAGTCCGCCCCTCACCACGGTCGCTCTGCCCCATCGCGCGATGGGAGAGACGGCCGTCCGCCTGCTCCTGGACGCCATCGACAGCGGGACCGTGCCGCCGGTCACCACCCGGCGGCTGGAGTGCCCCGTCGTCACGCGGGGTTCGGTGGGACCAGCTCCCAGCCCGTGATCTCGACGTCCGTCCCCGTCACGGTCAGCTCCGCGATGTCGTCGTCCCGTCGGTACACCCGTTCCGTGGCCGTCGCCCGGTCGCCCGCGAACAGTTCCAGCAGGGAGCCGTCCACGAGGATCCGTACGGTGAGGGTCTCGCCCGGCGGGGTCGGCAGGACCAGGGCGGCCGTGCCGTCCGGGCGGGAGTGTGGCCAGGCCGTGCGGTCCAGGGTCACCTTGCCGGACGCCGGGTCGAGTCGCAGGGTCAGTTCGGCCCCGGACGTGGCCCGCAGCAGACTCACGGTCGCCGCTGAACGGGCAGTCACCAGCAGGTCGTACGCGAGGGGGAGTGGCCGGTGTGGTCCTGGTGCGGCCGTGAACGGGACGGCCGCTCGCAGTAGTTCGAGCTCCGGAGCCGGTACGACCCGTAGCGTGCCGTCCTCGTGGGTGTCCATCACCCGGGGTGCCGTGAGGACGCCGGACCAGCCCGCGCGGTCCACCTCCTCGGGAGGGCGTGACTCCCAGGACCAGCCCCAGAGCAGGGCGCGGCCGGACTCCGTGTCCTGGAGGACGGAGGGGGCGTAGAAGTCACGGCCGAGGTCCAGCGGGCCGCCGCCCCTACCGGCCGCGAACCTAGGTCCACCGTCCGCCCGCTCCACCAGACGGCCCGTGACGTACGCGGTGCTCAGCGGGTCGCCGTCCCACAGGGCCACCGCCAGCACCCAGTCGCCCCCGGGGGTCGCCCACAACTGCGGGCACTCCCAGCCGATCGCCCGCCTGCCGAAGGCGCGGGCCGCCGCCGGGTCCCGGCCGTCCAGCAGGACCCCGGCGAACCGCCAGTCGTACAGGTCCTCACAGTCGTACACCAGGACGGACGGGGTGCCGTCGGCGTGGCCGGCGCCCATCAGCGCCCAGCGGCGTCCGGCGAAGCGGAAGACGAAAGGGTCCCGGAACATCGTCACGTCCAGGCCGGGTGGTGGGCCGGCGACCACCGGCACCGGCAGTTGCTTCCACTTCTGGAGGCCGTCGTCCTCGGTCACGGCGAGACAGATCGCGCTCAGGCCCTGGTGGTCGTGGTCGATCCCGGAGTACACCGCTGTCGGTACACCACCGTCGTCCACCACGCAGCCGGACCAGCAGCCCGCCTCGTCCGGGCCGTCGGGCGTGGGGCGCAGGGCGATCCCGTGGTCGTCCCAGTGGGCGAGGTCGCGGCTGGAGGCGTGGCCCCAGTGAACATTCGTGTGCACGGGGGCGTCGGGATTGTGCTGGTAGAAGAGGTGGTATCGATCGCCCCAACGGAACGGGCCGTTCGGGTCGTTCATCCAGTTGGCCGGCGGGCGGACCCTGAAACGAGGGCTGTTGGCGTCGGTCGACCGGCTCACGGAACTCAACGATTGACTCCTGCGGATGTGATGCCCTCGCGCAGAGGGCGCTGGCCGACGACGAACACGGCGACGGCAGGGATCATGGAGAGGACGACTCCGGCGAGGACGACGGAGATCGAGCCGGTGCCGAGGTTGCCCTGGAGGGAGACCAGGCCCAGGGGCAGCGTGAGGTTCTCGGTGGAGGTTTCGAGGATCAGCGGCCGGAAGAACTCGTTCCAGTGGTAGTTGAAGGCCAGCACGCCGACGATGGCGAGACCGGGGGCCGCCAAGGGGGCGTACACCGACCGGAAGACGCGCCACGGACCCGCGCCGTCGATCATCGCCGCCTCGCCCAGGTCCTTCGGCATGCCCAGGAAGTACTGGCGCATCAGGAAGGTGCCGAAGGCCGTCGGGAAGGCCGGGACGATGAGGCCGAGCAGGGTGTCGGTCAGACCCATCGTCTTCAGTTCCAGGAAGACCGGGACCATCGTGACCTGCAACGGCACCATCATCGTGGCCAGGACCAGCGCGAACAGCGGCTTCTTGAAGCGGAATTCGACGCGGGCGAAGGCGTAGCCCGCCAGGCCCGCGGTGATCATCTGGCCGGCCGCGATCAGCGCGGTCACCAGGGTGGAGTTCAGTGCGTACAGCCAGACGTCGATCTGGTCGAAGACCCCGCGGTAGGCGTCGACGGTGGGGTCCGTGGGGATGATCTTCGGCGGCAGGTCGAAGGACTCCGCCGGCGTTCGCAGTGACGTCGACACCGTCCAGATGACCGGGCCGAGCGTCAACAGGGCGCACAGCGCCAGGCCTGCGATCCGGCCCCAGGGCGCCAGGCCGTGCCGTACGCGTGACGCGGTGGGGCTCGTGCGGGGACCCGGCATCGAACCCGACGCCGCACCCGATACCGAACCCGAGAGGGAACTCGTGCTCATCTGACTCACCCGGCTCACTGGTAGTGGACGTAACGCCGGCTGAGCCGGAACTGGAGTGCGGTGACCGCCATGATCAGGGCGAAGAGCAGGACGCCCACGGCGGACGCCTCGCCGAAGCGGAGCTGCTCGAAGGCCGTCTCGTAGATGACCATCACGACCGTGCGCGTCGAGTCGCCGGGACCGCCCGCCGTGAGGACGTACGGCTGCTCGAAGACCTGGAGGGCGTTGATGATGCCGACCACGGACGCCACCAGCAGCGTGGGCGACAGCAGCGGCAGCGTGATGGCGAGGTGTTTGCGCACCCCGCTCGCGCCGTCCAGCGAAGCCGCCTCGTGCACCTCTTTCGGGATGTTGTTCAGGCCGCCGACGAACAGCAGGAACGAGAAGCCGAACTGCTGCCAGACGTACGCCAGGACCACGGCCGCCATCGCCCCGTTCTCCGAGGTCAGCCAGGGGACCGAGGGGATCCCGGCCGTGCCGAGGAGCCAGTTCACGGGGCCGAAGTCCTGGTTGAACAGGTACTTCATCACCACCGAGATGGACGCGGCGGACAGCACCAGCGGGAAGAAGAACGCCGAACGGAACACGGCCCGCAGCCACTTGGGCATCCGGCCGTTCACCGCGATCGCCAGCACGAGCGCGATCAGCAACTGGAGTGCGACCGCGAGCACCATGAACACGAGCGTGTTGCGGAAGGAGACGAGGACCGTCGAATCGGTCAGGATCTCCCGGTAGTTGGCCGCTCCGGCCCACTGCGGGTCGTCGATCACGTCCCACTGGAAGAGGCTGAGGACGACCGAGCCGACGATCGGTACGACCGTGAAGACGACGATGCCGACGACGGTGGGCGCGAGGAACAGTACGGCGAGGAGGCGGGTGCCCCGGGTGCGGATGGTGGTGGCGGCCATGGACCCGGATGCCTTACGGGTCCGACCGGTCCTGCGGTTCCTGCGGCTCTTGCGGGTGCGGGCGGGCTCCGGCCCCACGGGCCTGATCTCGGTGTTCGTCACACTTCACGCTCCATGGCCTTCTCCAGGTCCCCCTGCAGCCGGCGCAGCGCGGGACGCACCGCGCCGGGGCTCGCAAGGGCGGTTCCGGTGTGCTTGATCAGCAGCTGCTCGACCTCGTTGACCTGCGGCGGGGCCGGGATCGGGCCGGTGGTGGGGATCTTGTCGAGGGTGTCGTAGAAGACCTGCCAGTGGGCCGGTCCTGTCTCCCGGTAGCGGGCCTCGTCGACCATGGAGCGGCGGGCCGGAGTGGTCTGGTTGGCCGCGAAGAGCTGGGTCATCACGTCCTTGCGGGCGGTGTACTTGATGAACTCCCAGGCCTCGTCCCGCATCTTCGACGTGCGCAGCATCGCGTACCCGGCGGCGCCGAACTGGTGACGCCGGGTACGCCGGCGCGGGAAGTACTGCACGTCGTAGTCGGCCGGTTTCATGCCCGCCTGATGCAGGCCGCCCGCCCAGAAGCCGCCCGCGGGCGTGACACCGACGCGGCCGGTGGAGAAGACGCCGACGAGGTTGCGGCCGTCGCCGCCCTCCGGCCGGGTGCACAGGTCCTCCTGGACGAGGGAGGAGAGGTAGTCGTAGACCTCCGCGACGCGGTCGGAGTCGGCCAGGGGTGTCGTCCACCGGTAGCCGCCGCCCCGGCCGCGCCGCTGTGCCTCGGGATAGAAGGAGTTCCAGAGCCAGTCGCCGCCGGGGGCCTTGGACTCGGTGAGGAGGTTGGTGTCGTTGGCGAAGAGCCAGGGGACCACGCCGCCCCACAGCCGGTTGGTCCAGAAGTACGGGGTGAACCGGTCGCCGTTGCTCCGTTTCATCGCTCGCAGCAGCGTGGTGAAGTCGTCGTGGGTCCAGTCGTCGTCGGGGAGGTCGGCACCCGCGCGTTCGAGGACCCGGCTGTTGAGGTACATGTCGGCCGCGTTGAACTCGACCGGCAGCTGGTAGAGGCTCCCCTCGTACATCATCGACTCGACCAGCGAGGGATGGACGTCGGCGAAGTACGTGCGCAGCTCGGCCGCGTCCCGCTTCGCCCACCTGTCCAGCGGTACGCCGAGCCGCTGGGCGAAGAGCTGTACGCCCTCGGTGGCGACGTACACGAGGTCGGGTGCCGTGCCCGCGGCGATCTGGGTGAGGATCTTGGAGAAGAAGTCCGACCAGTCGTAGGCCTGTACGGGGTTGATGCGGATCCTGATGTCGGGGTGGGTCTCGCGGAATCCGTCGCGCAGGGCGCGCTGCGCCTCGGGGTTGAAGGCGGAGCCCAGGGTGGCGATGACGAGCGAGCCGTCGTCGCGGCCGGGGATGTCGGCGGCGGTGAGGCGGTCCCAGCCGGCCGCGACACCGGCGAGAGCGGCGGCTCCGGCGCCGTATGCGCCGTAGCGCATCAGGGCCCGTCGGGAGAGGAGCGAGTCGGTCATCGGCGAGCCTAACTCGTGTTAGCCGAGGTTTGATTCCACGATGATGAGAACCCCGCTGGGGCTCTGTCAAGGGATGTGAGCGGATAGGAAGTTGGGGAACGGCCGGTGCGCGAGGGCTTGACCTTTAACGTGTTAGGTATACGGTTCCGGTCGACATGAGCCGCGTCCCGACGACGACGTCGGGGAAGGGAGCCGCACGATGCGTGGCATGAAGAGGAGTTCGCTCGGCCCGGGGGAGACACTGTCCAGGCGGTCGTTGCTGACGGCCTCGGCCGTCGGCGCCGCCGGTGTTCTGCTGCCGGACCTCGTGAGACCGGCGGTGGCGGTGCCCCGCGAGGCGACGGCCGCGTGCACGGGCAGCTACCGCGCCGAGTACCACTTCACGGTCCCCGACCAGTGGATGAACGACCCGCAGCGCCCGATCTGGATCGACGGCGAGTACCACTACTACTACCTCTACAACCCCGACTACTCGACGGGCGGCACGACGGCCGGCACCGCCTGGCGCCTGGCCACCAGCACCGACCTCGTCTCCTTCACCGACCGGGGCATCGCCGTGCCGAAGGACACGACCCCGGGCGGCGATGTCTGGTCCGGCTCGGCGGTGGTCGACACGGACGACACGGCGGGCTTCGGCGCGGGCGCGGTGATCGTCCTCGCCACCATGGCGCCCGACGACGTCACCCAGGCCCAGTACCTGTACTACTCGACGGACGACGGCCGCACCTTCACGAACCACGGCACCGCCCCGGTCCTCCCCAACCCCGGCGTACGGGACTTCCGCGACCCCAAGGTGATCCGCGACGAGGAGCGCGGGCGGTGGGTGATGCTGCTCGCCGAGAACGACAAAGTCGGCTTCTACCACTCCGCCGACCTCAAGGCGTGGACGTACGTCGGCGGCTTCATAAAGGGCGGCATCGGCGTCCTGGAGTGCCCCGACCTGTTCCGGATCAGGGCGGACGACGGGACCTGGAAGTGGGTGCTGGGCGTCAGCGCCAACGGCAAGGGCTCCGGGCTGCCGAGCACGTTCGCGTACTGGACGGGTTCCTTCGACGGTACGACCTTCACCGCCGACGCGTCCGATCCCCAGTGGCTGGACCACGGCTGGGACTGGTACGCGGCGGTCACCTTCGACAAACGTGACGCGCGGGGAGCCCTGGACCCTGACGTGCGGTATGCGATCGGCTGGATGAACCACTGGGACTACGCGAACACCACGCCCACCATCGAGTGCGACGGCTTCAACGGCACCGACTCGATCGTCCGCGAGGTACGACTGAAGCACGCGTCGGGTACGTATTACCTGGCGTCCCAGCCGGTGGCGGCCCTGGACGACCATGTGTCGCGCACGGTGGACCTCGGCGACATCGCGGTCGACGGCACACGACCGCTCGACTACACGGGTGCCGCGTACGAGCTGACCTGTGAGATCACCTGGGACCAACTGATGGGCGCCGGCCTCCAGTTGCGGCGGTCGTCGGACGGTGGGCGGCACATCGACGCGGGAGTCTACGGCGACTACGCCTTCGTCAACCGCGGTTACACCGTGAGCCCCGACACCTCCGGCCGCTGGCAGGAGAGCCGCACGCCGTTCGACCTGTCCGCCGGCACGGTCCGCCTGCGGATCCTCGTCGACCGCACGTCCGTCGAGATGTTCGTCGACGACGGCCGGTACGTGCACTCGACCGAGGCCTTCCCCGACCCGTCCGACACCGCACTGGCGCTGTTCACGATCGACGGGCAGGCGGTGTTCCGGAACGTGGTGATCCGGGAGTTCACGGTCTGATCCGACGGGGAGGTGGCCGGGGCGGGCCGAGAGGCTGCCGACGACCGGCGCGCCAGGGCTCTCTGCCCTGTCCTGGTACTGCAGCGGGGCCGGTACCAGGGACCATGAAGGTAGTGCCCATGTCCTCCGCGGCACGTAACGCGAGGGCCCATGTCTCCCGGGCGGTGCCACAAGGCAGTGCTCGGCGAGGCATCGGAAGGGGCCGATGAGTGATGGCGCGAAGACCAAGGAGGTGCCGACGAACGGAGGCGTCGTGACCGACCTGGAGGGCATGACGACGGCGACCCCGGTGTCCTTGTCGGTCGACAGGTTCAGACTCACGGGCGCTCCAGGATCCACTGCGGCAACCCGGTGCCCGGGACCGACGGGATCGAGGCGACCCGACAGGTCATCCGAGCTCCCCACAGAGCAGAGTGCTGATCCTCACCTCCTTCGACCTGGATGAATACGCCTTCGCCGGCCTCAACGCCGGAGCCTCGGGCTGCCTGCCGAAAAACACCAGGCCGCAGCCGGTGAAGTCCCATCTGGGCGGATCCTGCAAAAAGCTCGAACTCCGCGACCGGATACAGGCCGTGGTCTTCGCCTACGAAAGCCGCCTCATCCACCCGGCATGACGCCGCCGCCCGGACCCAACCGCGATGTCCTCAGCGCCGGGCGGTACCTGCGCTACACGATCCGTCCGACGTAGCTGTCACGACAAGGGTGGTGCCCGAAGAACTCGTCCACCCCGCCGTCATGGCTACGACGGCGGGGTGCGCACGGTTCACGGTGGTCCTGCCGACGAGCGGCCCGCGAACGAACGAGCAGGCTCAGGGTCGTCGGCCGTCGGTCACTTGGCCAGGAAGGTGAGGAGGGCCTGGGTGACTTCCTGGGCGTGGGTCCACAGCAGGCCGTGGGGGGCGCCGTCGATGACGACGTAGTCCGCCTGCGGGAGTGACTGGTGGAAGCGTTCTCCGGTTGCCTCGATGGGCAGGATGCGGTCTGCGGTCCCGTGCAGGATCAGCGCCGGGACGTCGATCTTGGGGAGGTCGGCACGGAAGTCGGTGGACCAGGTCGCCACGCAGGCCAGGGAGGCGTACGAGGAGGCTCCGGCGGCGACGTTCCAGCTGTTGCGGACGGCGTCCTCGCTGATGCGGGTGCCGAGGTTCTCGTCGAGGTTGTAGAAGTTCTCGTAGAACGCGGTGAAGTAGGCGTATCGGTCGGCGGTCACGGCCCCTTCAATGTCCTTGAAGATGGTGCCGTCGACGCCGCCGGGGTTGTCGTCGGTCTTGAGGAGGAAGGGTTCGAGGGAGGCCAGGAAGGCTGCCTTGGCGATCCGGGCGGAGCCGTAGGTGCCCAGGTAGCGGCCGACCTCGCCGGTACCCATGGAGAAGCCGACCAGGACGACGTTGGTGAGGTCGAGGGTCTCCAGGACCGTGTTGAGATCGGCGGCGAAAGTGTCGTAGTCGTAGCCGGTGGTGGGCTGGCTGGAGCGGCCGAAGCCGCGCCGGTCGTATGTGATCACGCGGTAGCCGGCCGACAGCAGGGCGGCGGACTGCTTCTCCCAGGAGTGGCCGTCGAGCGGGTAGCCGTGGATCAGCACGACCGGCTGCCCGGTGCCGTGGTCCTCGTAGTACAGCTCGATGCTGGTCGAGTTCTCCTGGCCGACGGTGATGAACCCCATGGTGGTACTGCCTTTCGGTGAGAAATGCGTCTGGTGGTGAAGTGCCCGGACGGGCATGACTGTGGGCACGTGCGATGCCGCGACAGGGCGGAGCTGCCGGTCAGCGGACCGTGCGGGCCGCCTGCTCCACGATGCTTGCGACGGCCTCGGGGCGGGACACGGACACCGCGTGCGACGCGTCGACGACCGTGGTGCGAGCCCCGGCACGGGCCGACATGTAGCGCTGGGCGGCCACGGGGATGTTGAGGTCCTCGGTGGTGACCAGCGACCAGGAGGGGATCGTCTTCCAGGCGGCCTTCGTCGACTTCTCCTCCAGCGCGGCGGCGGCGATCGGACGCTGTCCTGCTGCCATGAGCCTGGCCTTGTCCGCCGGCACGTCCGCAGCGAACTGGTCCCGGAACTTTGCCGGCTTGATGTACACGTCGGCGCCCTGACCACCGTCGGGCAGCGTGTAGTTGACGGACTCGATCGCCTGGCCGAGGGTGCTGCCGGGGAACTTGTTCGTCAGCCCGAGCGAACTCTCGCCCGTGTCGGGCAGGAACGCGGCGATGTAGACCAACGCCTTCACCTTGCCCTCCAGGCCCGCGGCAGCCTGGCTGATGACGGTACCGCCGTAGGAGTGACCGACCAGGACCACGGGCCCGTCGATGTGCTCGACGACGCTGCGCAAGTAGGCGGCATCAGTCGCCGGACCACGCAGCGGGTTGGCCGCGGACACCACGGGATAGCCCGCACGCTGCAGCCGGGTGACGACACCGTCCCAGCTCGCCGCATCGGCGAACGCCCCGTGCTCCAGCACGATCGTCGGACGTATCGGGTGGTGGGACGCCGCACCGGCTACGCCGGGCAGGGTGACTGCGGCCACAGACAGCCCCACGGCCGCTGTGACACCGAGCAGGGCGGATCTGCGGCTCGGACGGGCCAGGCGGGTGATGCGCATGCGTGAATGTCCTCTTCCTTGGTTGTCGTCCCTCACCGGACCGTGCCGGCGAGGTGGGCCGGTGCGTTCGAGAAACGAAGCACCGAGTTCCTTTGTGGATGACCGAGTTGTCGTGCGTTCCGTCTGCGCCAGGTGGTCAGCGCGAATCGGACGGGTGGTGGGCGACACGCGACAGCGGCCCGGAGAGCGGCTGCCGGGCTGCCGCCCGACCAGCCCCTGGAGCACCGCCTGCCCTCCAACTGGCCGGGGCAGAGCGTCTTTCGTCCTGTCCTACGATGAGAAGACACGGCCGGTTCACTTCGAGAACGGGATGTTCGTTCGCGGGCGTCGAACGTGGCGGCGGGGCACGGTGGTCAGCCGCTTCCCGATGTGATCGAGCCCGCGCCCTGGGCACGCTCGCCGTGCGCTTCTCGGGGGCGCTGATCAACGCCCTGGTCATCGGGTGGTGCGCCCTCGCACTGCGGCGGGCGCACAACACGAGAACGGCACTCTGACGGGCGAGTTGAACCGGTGAGTCTCGGTTTCGCCCTCGGAGCTCCTGGTCCGGGCCTCCGGGCCTCCGGGCCTCCGGGGTGGAGCGGGCGGGCCTCAGCCGGTGGAGTCCAGGACTTCGTAGACATGCCTCATGTAGCTGAGGGTGCGCTCAGAGCCGAGGATTCCGTCGCCCAGCCGGTTCATCGTGTACGAGAACGTGACGCGCCGGTCGAGGTCCATCATGACGATCGAACCGCCCCGGCCGACCCAGAAGCAGATTCTTCCGGTGGGCATGTGCGGCATCGTCCTCGCATCGGCGAGCGCGAAGCCGATGCCCCAGCGCACGGGAACGCCCAGGAACAGGTCGACGCCGTCGGCCTGTACGTCGAGGGCCTTGTCCACCGTGTCCGCGGAGAGGAGCCGGTGGCCGTTCACCTGGCCGCGCCGTGAGATCACGGAGAGGGCACGGGCCATGCCTCGCGCGTTGCCGTGTCCGTTGACGGCTCCGAGTTCGGCACGACGCCACTGCGGGGTGTCGACGTGCTCGTCCCGGGCGGGGCTGCCGAGCAATGTCTTGATGAAGATCCCCTCGGGATCGAGACCGGCGGGCATCCCGGAGAGCTGCGACGGGGCCACCAGTTCGGCGATACGCGGCCAGTCGGCCTGCCGCGCACCGATCTGGACGTCGGCTTGTGACGGCTTGGCGATCTCGGTGTCGACGAACTCGGTCAGGGTACGGCCGCTGACCCGCCGGACGAGCTCTCCCACCAGCTGTCCCTGAGTCTGCACGTGGTAGCCCGAGGCACTGCCCGGCTCCCACCAGGGCGCCTGCGCGGCCAGCCGGGCGCTCGCGGTCGGCCAGTCGTACAGATCGTCGATGGTGAAGGGCTGCTGCCAGCCGGAGAGCCCCGAGGTGTGTGCCAGGACATGCCGCACCTCGATGTCCTGCTTGCCCTGAGCAGCGAATTCGGGCCAGTAATGCGCGACCGGGCGGTGCAGATCCAGTGCCCCCCGGTCGACGAGTACGAGGGCCGCCAGACTGCTGAGGGTCTTGGTGGTCGACCACAGGCTGACCAACGTGTCCTGGTGCCACGGAACTGTCCGCGCTTCGTCGGCATGCCCACCCCACAGATCGACTTCCATGACTCCGTCGACATCGACGGCGATCGACGCCCCCAACTCCTCGCCGCACTCCAGGTGCGCTGCCAGCGCCGCCCGGACCGGTTCGAACCGGGCAGTGCTCGTTCCTTCGACGATGACCATGTCTTTTTCCCATTCCTGACGACGACCGTTCGATCACTCAACGGAATGAACGTCACGCCGGTTCACGCTTCCTCGCAGGTGAGAGGCATGTGTGGTGGGCTCGTCCCGAGCCATCTGGCGCACACCGTGCTCAGCGCACCACAAGCCGCGTCTCCCTCGTGGACGAGGAAGCCGGCCAGCGCCTGGCCGCCGGCAAGAGACTGCCTCTCAGGACGGGTGGGATGGGGCGTGGCTGCAGGCGCCGTGGCCGGCGAAGGCGCCCCTGTCACCAGAGCGCATCGACGCTCGTCGGCGAAGTCATCGCGCCGGGTGACGTCCTGCTAGTGTCCTGTCCGGTATGCGGGCAGCGGACGACGGGGTCCTTGCCGCTCCGATCACCTGCTCCGGCCCCCACCTTGGCGGACAGGTCACCGCGACGGGGGCGCGCGGGTGTCCGGGTCTGCCGGCGCCCGGTTTTCGTCACCGCGGGAGCGGGTCGCCCACATGCCCGCGGGTCATGGTCAAGGATGTGCCCCCGATGGCGGCGCCGTCGAGCGGGATTCTGAGTGGGTACGGTGACAACTGTGAGGCACGGTCTCGACTTCGGGCTGCTGGGTCCGCTGGTGGTACGGCGAGCGGGCACGGTACTCGATCCGGGTCGGCGCAGGCAGCGGCTGTTGCTGATCCGCCTGCTGCTCGCCGACGGCCGGGCGGTCGCTCCGCAGACGCTGTGCGAGGAACTGTGGCCACAGCAGCCGGGAAGGACACCGGGCGGAGCGTTAGGCTCTCTGCACGCCCACATCAGCAAGGTTCGCGCGGTCCTGGAACCCCAACACCTGCGCCGACAGGGTGCCTTCGAGGTGCTGGTCACCGAACCCCTGGGCTACGCCCTGCGTGTGCCGCCCGAGAGCCGTGACACCGTGCGCTTCGAGCGGGCCCTTGCCCAGGCACACCGGTTCATGGAGCAGGGCCGGCCCGAAGGCGTCGTGGAAGAGGCGGGAAAAGCCCTGGAGATGTGGCGCGGCATCCCGTTCGCCGACGCCGCGCACCACCTGTTCGCCACCCACGAGGCAGCACGCCTGGAAGAACTGCGGCAGACCACCCGCGAGATCCGCACCACTGCCCTGCTCCTGCAAGGACGGATCACCGAAGCCCTGGACGCGGCACAGGAGATGACCACGGAGCATCCCCTGCGGGAAACCGGCTGGGCCCTGCTGCTGCGCGCCCTCTACCTCGTCGGCCGGCACCCCGAAGCGCTTCAGCGCTACACCGATCTGCGCCGGCACCTCGCCGACGAACTCGGCCTCGAACCCGGCCCATCCCTACGGGCTCTGCACCACGGCATCCTTCACCACGACCTGCCACCCCTTCACTCAGCCGATGAACTGCACAGATTCGGCGCGGCATCCGCCCCCGGCGGGAGTGCCGGGCACGGCCGCGATCCGAGCGGGGCGGCCATGTCCGGGATGCCGGACGATGGCGGGGCAAGCGCGCCCGTCGGCCCGGCCGCCGACGCACCGGCCGACGTGGCCGATCGGTCCGGTGCGAGGTGCGGCCCGGCCACGGATGATGAGGGAACCACGTCGCCGCCCCTGGCACGGCCGGCACAACTGCCGCGCAGTCTCCCGGTGTTCGCGGGGCGGGCGGCCGAGGGGGCGTGGCTGTCGGCCGTGAGCGGTGCACCGGGCCGGCCCGGACCGACCGCTGCCCCTGTCGTCGTCATCAGCGGTGCTCCCGGTGTCGGCAAGACCACCTTCGCCGTTCACCACGCCCACCGCGTCGCTCCCTCCTTCCCCGACGGTCAGCTTTTCGTCAACCTGTGCGGATTCCACCCCCACGCACCCGCCGTCGAACCCGGCAACGCCCTGCACGGCTTCCTCACCGCCCTCGGCGTTCCCGCCCAGCGCATCCCCGAAGACACCCCCGGCCGCAGCACACTCTTCCGCAGCCTCCTCGCCGACCGGCAGATCCTCCTCGTCCTGGACAACGCCCGCGACGAGCAACAAGTGCGCCCCCTGCTCCCCGCCGGAGCGGGCTGCCTCACCCTGATCACCAGCCGCAACCAACTCCCCGGCCTGATCACCACCGACGGCGCCAAGCCCCTCACCCTCCCACTGCCCTCACCAACCGAGGCCCACCAAGCCCTCGAACGACGCCTGGGAACCGAACGACTGGTCGCCGAGCCCACCGCCACAGCCGACATCATCCGCCTGTGCGGACGACTTCCCCTGGCCATGGCCGTGGTCGCAGCCCGTGCCGAACTCGATCCGTCCTTCCCCCTTCACGCCATCGCCGACGAGCTGCGACACACCCACGGCGGCCTCGACGCCTTCACCGGCTTCGACACGACCACCGACGTGCGCGCCGTCTTCTCCTGGTCGTACCAGTCCCTGGACGAGCCCACCGCCCGGCTCTTCCGCTTCCTGGCCCTGCACCCCGGCCCCCACATCACTGCCCCCGCCGCCGCCAGCCTCGCCGGCCTTCCCCTCCCTCGAACCCGCCGCGCACTCGCCGGGCTGGTCAGTTCCTGCCTCGTGGAACAACCACTGCCCGGCCGCTACAGCCTGCACGACCTCCTGCGGGGCTACGCCGCCGAACTGACCCACACCCACGACACCACCCAGGAACGCCACCACTCCACCCTCCGGGTCCTGGACCACTACATGTTCACCGCCCACGAGGCCAACCAGCTCCTGAAACACGACACAACGCCCGAGCTCGACCTCGGTGCACCCAACCCGGGCGTCACCCCGGAGAACCTCACCACCATCAAGCAGGCAACCCGATGGCTCACTGCCGAACACCGGGTGCTGAACGGCCTGCTCCACACCGCCGTCAGCCAGAAGCTGGACCACCACACCTCCGGGCTGGCCTGGTCGCTCAAGGACTATCTCTACCGCCAGGAATTCTGGCCCGAGGCCGTCACCGCACTGACCCCCGCTCTCGAAGTGGCCCGGCGCCAGAACAACCGTCTCGAAGAAGGCCGTTGCCTTCGCCACCTCGGCGGCGTCCACGGCTATCTCGGCCATCAGGAACAAGCCCTGCACCACCTGCGACTCGCCACCACGATCTTCGAAGAGCTCGACGCAACCGGTGACCTGGCCCGAGCTCACTACGTCACGGCGTGCGCGCTGTTCCTGTTCGGCCGGATCCAGGAGGCCGTGACGTCCTCCGAGCGGGGACTGGAGCTGTCCCGGGAGACAGGTGGAGAGTTGTGGTTGGCCGAGTGCCTCGTCGAACTCGCCTGGTTCCGCTCCAACCTGGGGCAGCTCGAGAAAAGCCTTCAGTACAGCGAGGAGGGCATCGCCTTGTTCCAGCGCCTGGACGCGCCGTGGCAGCTGGCCCAGGCCTGGGACGTTTCGGGCTACAACCTCCGTATGCTCGGCCGTTACGAGGAATCGGTCGCCACCTACCAGCGGGCGACGCGGGCGTTCGAGGAACTGGGCGACCACAGGAACGCCATCGGCTCACTGATGCGTCTGGGCGACACCCGGCTGGCCCTGGGCGATCGGGAAGGCGCACGAGCGGACTGGGTGCACGCCCTCGAAAGCGCCGATGAGCGAGCCATGTCGCACAGCGCCCAGCAGGTCCGTGACCGGCTCACCGCCCTGGACATGGACGCGGATCCCACGCCCACCGTGCCGGAGAGGGCGGCCGGGGGCCATAAGCTCCCGGTTCCGAGGAGTGGTGATCCTGCGCGCCAGGTGTATTGATCACGAGCGATGTCAACACCGACCGGGATGGTTCAGCAGATGATCACTCGTCCGCGCATCCGCTGAGCTCCAGCGGGCGCGGGCCTCCTCTCACCCGCAGGCAGGGGCGCAAGGCATCCCCACGTCGGCGGCCGGGTCGGGGTCGGCCAAGCAAGTGGTGCGAGGCTTCGAACGAGTCGTAACGGACTGCAGCGTTGCTTTGAGCCCCTCAACCTCGCGAATGCCTGACCACCTGGGCACAGGGTCGGCGAGCGAGGTGTCGCCACCTGGCCCGCGGCCCCGATGTGTAGGCGTTCGGTCTGCTGAACGTGGCGGGCGGCCCTCCGGTTCACCCTGTTCTCATTGCTGTCCTCGGAGATTTCGCCGAAGACAGCGTCAATGCTCTTCCGCCAACGGCCGACGGCTTCCTGGTCGCTGGCCATCCAGGTTTCCCATTCACTGAGTCACATGTGCCGACCGCCGGGCCCCACACAGCCCCTACGGGCCCGGTGTGCGACGCGGGCACTCAGCGCGTGAAAACGGCGTCCAGGGCGGCCGGTTCGCCGTGCGTCGGCAATCGTGCGGCGGATGCGCGGCGGCGGACCGGCCGATTGGTGCGGTGCCTGGTCGACGCGTACCAGCGCGTCATGACGGGTGTCGCGACGCGAGCGGGCGCCAGCTCCGCGCCCGCGGCCTGATCGCCAGGGCGGCGGTCCTTCGGTGTGCGATTCGGCCCGGAAGCGCGCTCCGCAGCGGACGCCAGGACTTGGCCGACGGCGGTCAGCGAGAGACGTCAAGGGCCACGACAAGGAGACGACAAGGTTTCGCCAAGGGCCCCCTACGAGGGTTGAGCCACTCGCCCGCGCATGCGGGAGAGCAGGCCACAGAACACTTGAACACGATTGGGTACCACCCATGAACGGGATCATGGAAGCGGGGACCACCCCCCTCGCTCCGGCTCGGGCGCATGCCCGGAACGTCACTGCGGACGCCGGCTGCGATGCCTTCATCCGAGACGTCTACGATCAGTACGGACTTCTGCTCGTCCGGTACGCCACGCGTCTGCTGGACGGCGACTGGCACAAGGCGGAGGACATCTTCCAGGAGACCGCGGCCCGTGCCTGGAAACACGCCCGGTTCCTGGGCACCCGCGGCGACCACATCCGTCCGTGGCTGTTCACCGTGGCCAGGAACCTTGTCATCGACCACCACCGGGCTCGGCAGATCAGGCCGCTTGAGCTGATGCCGGTCGAGGACCTGGACACATCCTGGGATGGCATGAATTCCACGATCACCTCCCACGCGGTGATGGAAGCACTGGGGGAGCTGAAAGAGCAGCATCGGACCATCATCCGCCTCATGTACTACCTGGAATGCAGCGTCGCCCAGGCAGCCGAGCACCTCGGCATACCGCCCGGCACCGTCAAGAGCCGTGCCTTCTACGCCGTGCGGGCACTGCGCAAGGCCCTGGAGAAACAAGACGTACTCGGCGAGTAGCCATGGCACGGGCCGGCTCCACAACGCTAAGGAGCCCATGTTCCTGTTCGAGCTCCAGGAGTGGTTCGGAACCCGGACGCCCGAAGCCACGGCCCACTACGCGAAGTGCACCCGAACACGCTGGCCAGGGCCTACAACGACGCCGGTTGCTGTGCCCGCAACGCCCGCAACGTCCGCGCAGTCGAAGTGCTCGTCGACCGTGACGCTGTCGCCTCCAGGGCCACCGCGAACGTCGAACCCCGGCAGTACTACGACCTCGGCCACGGCTGGTGCACCTACACCTTCTTCGAGTAGTGGCAGCACCGAATGGCCTGCGAACGCTGCGACTTCCACACACCGACGGCGTTCAGCAAGGGCCAACTCCTGGAGGCCGAGGAGAACCTGCAGGAGATGCTCGCGGCCATCCCTCTGAAGGACGACGAACGAGCCGCGGTGGACGACGGCCAAGCCGCCCTTGACCAGATACTGGAGCGACTCACCGAGGTCCGTACCCCGGCCGGGCCGACGCCCCAGGCAGATCGGGATCCCCGCCCGGGCCACCCTGGTGCCGGTCATTGAGATCAACCGGAGACTGACAGGGGAGTAGCACTCATCGGCCCAGCCGGTGCCGAACGTACTCCGGCTGGGCCTCACCGACCTCGATGCGGTTCTCGTCGAGTCCGTTGACGATCCGCAGACAGCCCCCAGCGAAGGCGAACTCCACCGCCACCGTTCCAGCCGCCAGGTCACGGCCTGCCGGCCGCCACTCAAGGAGTGCGACCTCGCGCATTTCCTGGCCGACGAACGGTTCGAGGCGCTCATCGCGCTGAGACCACTGGGGGGCCAGCTCGAACCACTCCCACCCGGCGATGTCCGCCGCGGTGTCGATCGTGCCCCAGCCGATCGAGAGCTCGTCGAGCTTCCAGTGGCAGACCTCCACTTGGATGCCGTCGAAGTCCAGCACCACCGGGCAGTCGGCGAACCAGTCCCCGTCCTCGGCGAACCGCACCACGGCGAACCCCGTCAACCGCCTACCGGCGAGCGTCGCCAGACGTGATCCGTGCGCCTGCCGAATCGCATCGAGCCCGACCAGGAGGGACGGCTCGAAACCAGAGATCCCCATGTCCACAGCCTGAGTCTCTCGGCCTTCTGCCCAGTCGGCCAACACATATCGGCCTGCGGGATCCTCCCGGAGCGGCCGGGGGAAGAAGAGGAGATGTCAAGCTGGCGGCCGACACTGCGGCCATCGTCCCGCGCGGGCGGTGGCACCGCCTCGCACTGGACAGCCCCAGCGACATCATGTCCGTCACCCGGCCGCGTGGCAGCCGTCTGGAGAAGCGAACCGAAGCCGAACTTGATCTTTAACGTTCGGCCTCGAATGGTGCGTCGAACTTGATCAATCGGTCCGGTAGCTGCCGCACACAGTAGCTGCATTCGCCAACCCGCTCACTCCCTCCGACGGGCCCGCCGCACCTTCGCCCAGACCGTCCAGCTCCTGGAGCTCTTCCTCCAACGCCAAGGCCGCGCGCCCGTCGCTCGCGAGCCATCCGCGTCGACGGTGACACCGTCAAGATCGGCGGATGGCTCGCCAAAGGCCGCACGAAACGCCGCGCGAGGCAACCCCCTGACGACCGCGTGTGCCTGGTCGCCGCCTTCTTCGAGGGGGGCTGGGCGGACGATGGTGCACCTGACGCTGCTGTCGCCCACCCCTTCCGGTAACACCTGTTACCATGTCGGTATGGCCAAGACACAGCTGGGCGCGCGCGTGGACGAAGAAGTCGCGGAACTTGCGAAGAAACGCGCCGCGGACCTCGGACTGAGCATCGGCGACTACCTCGCCCGGCTCGTGCACGATGACGCCAGCGGCCTGCGCGCCCGCGCGGTCGACGGCGCCGCCCGCTTCCTGGCCGAACATCAGAGCGTCTTCGACGAAGCCGAGGACGCCCAGCACGCACCGCGGGGAGCACGCGCGGCCTGATGGATCTGAACATCGACGTGCCCTGGATCCTGCAGGTTGCCGAGGCGGCTGGAGCGAACGATCCGGCACCTGACGACTACGGCGTTCCCATCTCGGCGGTGGCCCGCCACCAGGCCGAGCTGTTCGAGCAGGCCGTCTACGACGGCCCCTACGCCAAGGCCGCCGCCCTGGTGCACACGCTGGGCCGGTGCCGCTGGCTGGAGCGCTCCAACCTCGCCGTGGCCGCCGCATCGGGCGTGATGTACCTCGAGGCCGCCGGAATCACGGTCAAACCCGCCCGCGAGGACGCCATCGCTCTCAAGGACCTGCTTTTGGACCCGGCCTGCACCGCCGGGAGGATCGCCGCCCTGCTGCGAGCCTGGCCCACCACCACCTGAAGCGACTCGCTGGCCCGCCCCGCACACTGGGGCGGGCCTCGCTGCGGCAGGACACCAACCACCGGGGGAGGAAGCGCAGATGGATGTGGGCTCGGTGCTCGGCAACATAGGCCGGGTCGCGGCCGGGGTGGGCCGGTTCGTGTGGCAGGCGATGACCGCGCCGACCACGGGCACAGAGGATGACGCCCGGTTCGAGATCGACAGGCTCGCGGAGAAGATCGAAGGCGAGGTACCGGAGGAGCTGCGGGACCTGGCCTGGGGTCTGGTCCTGGAGGCGCTGTACGAGGTCCCCCGGGAGATCGAGCAGTTGGTGGAGGAACACCAGAGGCCGGACGACGAGGAGGCCGACGAGCCGTCGACCAAGTCCTGATGCCGGAATCCGGAGGGCCCGTCACCCCCCACAAGGAGCGACGGGCCCTGCGGCCTACCGGGGAACGGCGCCTACATCCCGTCTCGGCGGCGTAACCGCCGGGCGGACCGTGCCCGTCCGGCGGGAGTTCAGCCCTGGTCCTGGGGCTGTTCGCGGGACTCCTGCAAGCTGACTCCCATGCGCCAGGACATCGCCCGGGACAAGGCGCTGGCGTGACGCGAGGAGTCGGGGGCGGAGATCCGCTGGGGGAGCGGCGGCAAGCACCGGCGTCAGGTGAAGGACGGGTTGCTCGTCGCGTTGTTCCGGCACTACGAGTCGAGAGCAGTCGAGTCGAAGCCGCTCCTTCATGATCATGCGTTGGTGTCGATCTGTGCCCGGCTGCCGGACGTCAGGGGGACGTGGGGGAACTTGTCGGCGGACTCGATGCTGGAGCACATCGTGGCGGCCGGCACCCCGTATTCCCTCTACTTCATGGAGGAGGTATCCGCCCGGTTCGGGTGGGCGTGGGAGTCGCGCGAGGTGACGCCAGGCAAGCGCCCGGTATGTAAATCGCGGGCCTCGGCCGGCGCCTCATCGGGACCAGCCCGCGCTGCAGCGTCCTCAACGCTGAGCTTCAGCGAGTCAGACTGCCAGGTCGTCAACCATCGGTGAGATCGCTCAGCCTTCACTGAGACAGGACGTCTGCCGTCCGTGATGGTCGCGGGTCGGTATCGGCACCCGGCGTAGTTGGTGGGGCGCGTCATTCGAACCGTGCGGTATTCCTGCCCGGTGCCGGCCCGGTCAGGAGTGCCCTGATGGCGCCCCGGTCTGCGGGAAGGCCGATGTCGTCGAACCATGAGGTGATGAGCTGGGTGTGTCGCCAGCACACGTCGCGGTCGGCGAGAGCGCTCAGATAGCGGTGCTGAGCGAGAGTGAGGTTGGTGCCCTGGTCATAGCCGGAAGGGAAAGCTGCTGCGAGTAGCGGTCCCCAGTCTTGGGCGACGGTGAGGTTGCTGCAGAACGGCACAGAGGCCATGGCGGCTGGCAGGAGCTCCTCGAAGTCGGCAGCGCGTTCGATGGCCACGGACAGAAGGGCATATCGCAGACGGCCTTCGATATGCGGAAGCGGTTCCCCGGCCCAGGGATCAGCGGCGGTGGGTTCGAGGAACCAGGAGTCGATGACTTCGGGTTCGAGTAGAGCGTGGAGGATTGTTCGCGTCGCATTGGTGTTGTCGGCGCATGCGGGTGACAGGGCGGCGCAGGCACGGATGGCGGGGTCGGGGTCCTCGAGCCAGATCGTGGTGTCCTGGCCCCACGTGCCGATGGTCAAGATGGTGTTGGCGCGTTCCCGCCGGTCGGTGCTTTCGAGCAGCAGCCGTCGCAGAATTCGGGTGGTTCTGGAGATGCGACTTGCCAGCTCAGGGGCTTGAACTAGCGCTGCGGTGGTGCGGAGGGCAGCAGCGCGGACGGTGGGGTCAGGGGCCAAGAGGTGAGCGGAGACGGCGTCGTGGATCGTGCCGCGGACGGCGCGGACCGAATCGGTGACGCCCGGATCATTGCCGTCCTCCTCCTCCTCGCTCGTCTCGCCGTATGCCGCCGAATCCGCGATCTGACCCAGCCATTCCAGCAAGGCAGCACGCAGCGGTCGAGGCTGGTCATCCCAGGTGGAGTAGTTCTCGTGGCGGGCGAGGGTGCGGGGGTCGTTCAACACCGCGGATACGTACAGGGCGGCTGGCGCCGTCGCGCTGTAAAGGGACTCCTGATGCAGGACGGACATGTCCAGCAGCTCCAGCGCCCCCGCTTGCACCTCCGGGTCCTCGTCCAGGAGCTGAAGCAGGCGAAGTGGAGTGTCCTGCGCAACCCCGTAGGCATGCTCAAGTTCGGTCCAGTCCGTTCCCTCGATCGCGGAACGTGGATCAGGCAATGGCCCATGGAGCGTCTGATCGGCACTCTGGTAGTCATCCTGGCTCGTCACAGGGCAAGGATCGCCCCTGCCACTGACACGCCTCGCGGTCGGGTATGGGAGGGACTCCAGCAGGCCCGATGCCTGCGGGGGCGTCCCGGTTGTGGGCGAGATGCGGCCGGCGATGTCTTTCCAGTGGAGGGTGTAGTCGCACCAGCGGTCCAGGAGCACTTCGTCGTGTCCCACGGCGAGCAGGCCGGCGCCGGTGGCGGCGCGGTAGTCCTGGACGGCGGCCACCAGCGCGGCGGTGGGGGACGCGTCCGGCATGGCGATCATCTCGTCGCGGATCAGCCAGCGTGAGCGTCGCACGAGCCAGGCAGGCGCGTTGCAGCTGGCCGTCGCTGACCTACATGTGACTTAACGGTTCCCCGGAACTGACTGACTGTTCCATAGCGCTATGGCTGCCGCTAGTGCGGTGACCGCAAATGGGTTCGCCGAGTGACGATTGGAGCGATGCGAAGGGCAGTTAAAAGGTGGACATTTGCGTGAGGATTCCGGGTGTGATCGGCCATCTTGTGACTTTCCTGTTCGGCCTGGGGTGGACGGGCTCTTACCGATGTTGCGCCGACGCCGACCGGCCGAAGTGGAACTGACTGCTGCGGTACGGAAGTCGGTGACCGGGTTCGGGGAGGAGGCGGCCGCTTTGGAGTTCGATGCCAAGGCCCTGTCGCCACCCCCGCTGCGGGCATCTTCCTCTGGGCCGCCCGCTGATCCAGACGAAACGCCCTAGTCGTCGAACTCGAAGCCTGATGTCTCCGCACGGGCAACAATCTCGCGAACGGCGCTGGGACTTGAGATCACGGTTTCAAGAGCAGCTCTGAGCTGCGCGAGGTCACTTGAGCTCCCGAGCGCACAGAACATGCCGCCCTCGCTGTCGAAATCGAGGCGCTCAGCAATATCTGGCCAGGCGAACTGCACAAGTCCTTCCCAGAAGTACCCACTTGGCTCGTGCCCGGTGGCAAGTACTGCAGCATCGGCGACCAGGTCACCGACAGAGAGCGTCAGCGAGTACTCGCCGTCAAAGTCATGCAGGGTGATCGTCACAGCGCGATCCTCCCACGCCCAGTGCACAGGCAGTCCAACTCACCGAACCGCTTGTCTGCTCTTGCCCCTGGTGAACCTTCCCGTCACAGCACTAGCGTGCCCGAGCGAGACAGGTACAGGCCCGAGGGTGTCGATCCGGTACCGGTCGTCCGTGTCGAGCAGCAGATAGCCGGTCAGCTGCCACGCGTCCGCTTGGCTCAGGCTGCGGGTGTACTGGGTGCTTTTACGGTCGAGCTTTCGACCCCATGGGATTGACGTTGGGGCAGGGTGTGGACGACGTGCGGCGGGAGGTGTCTCTGACACTGCACCTGCGAGGATGAGGGGGCAGCCGCGACCAGCTGAAAGGGGTCCCCCGTGACCGGGATTCAGGAAGGACTGTGCCTCTTGGGTCCCGCCATGGTGACCGTGTTCGTCATCGGCGCGGGCAACGAACCGCTGCCGCCGCAGGCGTTCCAACTCGCCGGACTCGTGCCCGACGAGGTGCACCCGTTCATGTTGATGGAGCAGCCCACGGCGATCGCCCCCTTGGGCCTCATGTCGTACGACCTCACCTTCCGCGACACCTCGCTCCCCCTGCACGTCTACACGCGCGAGACGTTGCGCCGCCTGTGCGCGGACGGCCGAGCCGTGGCCTGGGCCGGCTTCGAGGGGTCGTTCCACTACGACCACCTCCTCACCGAGGACATGGCATCCTCGGTCTACGGATGCTGCGTGAGCGGCGCTGAGCCCGAGGTCGCACGGGACTTCACGATCCTGCGCGGCGCGGCTTGGAGGAAGCGGATAGCCGAAACCCGCGCGGCCCTGGAAGAACTTCTGCGTCAGCCTTGAGCTGCCGCTCTGCGCTTTCCTGGCAGTCCACACATTTCCGCCGTTGGTTGTGTACACATCACTCGATCGTTACCGTGACCGCATGACAGGTCGGGGGATGCGGTGGGTGGGGCTGGCCGGGGGGTTGGTGGCGTCGCTGGCCGCGATGTCCAGCGTGGTGTTGCCGTGGGTGAGGGGCGGCGAACGCTCAATTCCTGGCGTGGATGCAGGTGAGCGCCTGGAGTCCTACGTCAGCGATGCGATCCTGCCGGTCGTGCAGTTCTACCTGGTTCCCGCGTTCGCGTGGTCGTTGGTCGCCCTTCTGCTGGCAACGACAGTGGGAGTACGGGCGCCCTGGGCTCGGTTCGTGGCTGCCGCCGTCGCGTTGCTGCCCACGGCCCTCCTGGGCTTGGGGATAGTGACAGCTGCTGATCCGGGGCCTCAAGCCGAGGCGTATGAGGTGCGGTCACAATGGATATGTGCGGCTGTGATCGCCGTGCTGCTGCTCCTGCTCCTGGCCGCGGTGGTTGCCCTGTTGCGCCGCGTGTACTGGATCTATCACTGGTTCGTCGTCATGTTCCTCGTGGGGCTTGGGGCCCTGCACCTTGTTGCGATCGGTCTCCTTGCGGCCACGCTGCACTCTGATGTGCAGGTCACCGGCTTCGCATGGCTGACTGGTGTCGGATACATCCTGGCGGGCGTCTTCGCCGCCATCGGGACACGTGGAGCGGCCGCGTTGGCTGAGGAAGATCGGTGTCAGCCGTGAAGCGCCGTTGTCCCTTGGACGGCCTGGTCGGACAGGATTCCTGACTGGGCGATCGGGCGAGGATCGGTGTCCCGGCCGCCGTGCCGCTCGTGGGCCGTGTGGCTTGGCGGCTCGGCTGGTGGGTGATTCAGCAGGCCATGGTGCGGACGAGGTCGAGGTCCAGCTCGGTGTTCGGCTTGCGCAGGGTGAAGAGCCACGGGCCGCTGCAAGCGCCGCGAGAAGGCACAGCCCGAGGCTGTGTCGCGGTACGAGGTGTGCGTCGGCCGGACAGAGGTTGGGCAGCCCCCGGCGTGCAGCGCGCACCGGGCCACCGTCACCGGCGACGCGGCAGGTCCAGCTGGTGCGACGACGATCTCTGCGCCACACCGCACCTCGCCTCCCCGCCGACTACCGCCTGCAGCACCGCCACGGCAGTCAGGTCACGGTACGCCGACACGAGCCGCGACCACGTCCTGCCCGCGGTCGCCCCGCCTCCGCGACCTGCCAGTGCTCAACGGTTGTCTGTCCCCGGATATCCGGCAGTCGGGCCATCTGACCCGGCGGCTCGCCCGCCCCCGCTCCCGCCCCGCCTTCCCCCTGTCACCCAGGTTCGGCCGTGGTGCCGCGCAGGACGAGGCGGGGGGCGAGGACGACCTCGCGGGGTTCGGTGCGTTTCTGGTCGAGGCGCTCGACCGCGGCGGTCACCGCGTGCCGGGCCTGTTCCTGGGCGCTCTGGCTGACGGTGGTCAAGTTGAAGCAGCTCAGCCGGGAGAGCGTGTCGTCGTCGTAGCCGACGACGGAGACCCGGCCCGGGACGGCGACGCCGGCGCGGGTCAGGACGGCCAGTACCCCGATGGCCGACTGGTCGTTGAACGCGACGACCGCGCTGGGTAGTTGGGGGCCGTGGAGGAGGTGGCGGGCGGCGTGCTCGCCGGCCGCCTCGGTCTGGTCGCCGGTGAGTACCCGGATGTGCTCGCCCAGTCCGTGGCGGCGCATGGCGGTTCGGTAGCCGCGGCGCCGGTCGGTGGCGATGACGCCCTTGCCGCCGTCGACGTAGACGATCTCGCGGTGACCGAGACCGACGAGATGGTCGACGATCTGGCCCACGCCGTCGTCGTCCGCGGTGCGTACGACGTCCAGGACGGCGTCGGCGATGCGGCGGCCGACGGCGATGACGGGGGCCTTGTTGTCGAGGGCGGCGAGCGTGTCGGCGGGCGAGGTCGGGCCGAGCAGGATCAGTGCCTCGCTGCGGAAGGCCAGGAGTGTCTCCACCGCGGTCTGTTCGTCGCGGGTGCGGGTGAGCGTGCTGAGGACGAGGTCGTAGCCGACCTCCTCGGCCGCGGTGTGCAGGTGCTCGACCAGTTCGGCATGGAACGGGCTGCGGATGTCGACCATGACGCCGAGCAGTCGGCTGCGCCGGCTGGCCAGTGTGCTGGCGGTGCGGTCCACCTGGTAGCCGAGGTCGGCAGCCGCCTTGAGGACACGCTGCCGGGTTCGCTCGCTGGGGCCGGGCACCCCGCGCAGCACCAGGGACACCGACGCCGTGGACACGCCCACCCGCGCGGCTACGTCCTCCAACCGCGGACGCTTGTGCCCGCCGTTGCGGTGACGCATGGAACCACTGTCGGCCACTTGTACCTCCGCGCGGCAAATCTCCTCGAGCAACACCCTTGACACGATCACGAAACAAGGCTGATAGTACCAGGACTTAAAGCGCTTTAAATTGTCCTGACGTTCTGAAGAGCTCAGCCAGTGAGCGCGAGGCCGCACAACGGCCTCGGCGACATCGGCCTCCTCGCTCCACCACTGCTCCCGAGGCCTTGATCGCCACTCCTCTCCGGTGGCCCACCCGAAAATCCGCGGATCCCCCTCTCTCCTCCATGCACAGTGAGGTGCACGCCCATGACCCGCACACCGCTTCCCCGCTCCCGCAGAATCGCCCCCGCAGTGGCGGTGGCCGCCGCGGCCGCCCTGACCCTCGCGAGCTGTTCCAGCAGCTCGGGCGGGAAGAAGGCCGAGGAGAGCGCCGGCGACGTCTCCGCCGGCAAGGCCTCCACACCGCGCATGACGATCGCGATGGTCACCCACGCGCCCTCCGGCGACACCTTCTGGGACACCATCCGCAAGGGCGCCGAAGCCGCCGCGGCAAAGGACAACGTCAAGCTGATCTACTCCAACGACGAGACCGCCGGTGACCAGGCCAACCTGGTGCAGAACGCGATCGACCAGAAGGTCGACGGCATCGCGGTCACCCTCGCCAAGCCCGACGCCCTGAAGGACGTGGTCGCCAAGGCCAAGAAGGCTGGCATCCCCGTTGTCGGCCTCAACGCGGGCCTGGGCGTCTGGAAGCAGCAGGGTCTGCTGTCGTTCTTCGGCCAGGACGAGTCCGTCTCCGGCGAGGCCCTCGGCTCCAAGCTCAACGGCTCCGGCGCCAAGCACGCCCTGTGCGTGATCCAGGCCCAGGGCGACGTCAACCTCCAAGAGCGCTGCGACGGCGTGAAGAAGACCTTCAGCGGCAAGACGGACATCCTCTACGTCAACGGCACGGACATGCCGTCGGTGAAGTCGACCATCACGGCCAAGCTGAAGCAGGACTCCTCGATCGACGAGGTGGTCACCCTCGGCGCACCCATCGCGCTGACGGCCACGCAGTCGGTCTCCGAGTCGGGCAGCAAGGCCAAGGTCGCGACCTTCGACCTGAACAAGGCCCTGGTGTCCGCCATCGAGGAGGGCACCATCCAGTTCGCGGTCGACCAGCAGCCCTTCCTGCAGGGCTACCTGGCCGTCGACTCCCTCTGGCTCTACAAGACCAACGGCAACTTCAGCGGCGGCGGCCAGCAGCCCGTGCTGACCGGCCCGGCCTTCGTCGACAACTCCAACGTCGACGCCGTCGCCCGGTTCGCCGCCAAGGGAACCCGGTGATGAGCGTGACCCATCAGGCTGCGCCGGCGGTGACCACACCGCCGGCCTCCGGCCCGAAGCAGACCGGTGGCAAGGCCTCTCAACGCCCCCTGATGTTGCGGTTGTTGGCCCGCCCCGAGGTGGGTGTCTTTCTCGGCGCCGCCGCGGTGTACGTGTTCTTCCTGATCGCGGCACCGCCGGTGCGTGACGGCAGCTCGATGTCCAACATCCTGTACCAGTCGTCGACCATCGGCATCATGGCCCTGCCGGTCGCCCTGCTGATGATCGGCGGCGAGTTCGACCTGTCGGCTGGTGTCGCCGTGATCACCTCGGCGCTCACCGCGGCCATGCTCAGCTTCCAGCTGACCACGAATGTCTGGGTCGGTGTGATCGCCGCCCTGCTGGTCTCGCTGGGAGTTGGCTTCTTCAACGGCTGGCTGCTGGTGAAGACCGGGCTGCCGAGCTTCCTGGTCACCCTGGGCACCTTCCTGATCCTGCAGGGCGTCAACCTGGCGGTGACCAAGCTGGTCACCGGCAATGTCGCCTCCGATGACATCAGCGACATGGACGGCTTCGACCAGGCCCGTGAGCTCTTCGCCTCGTCCTTCGCGGTGGGCGGCGTCCAGGTGAAGATCACGGTCGTGTGGTGGCTGGTCTTCGCGGCGATCGCCACGTGGGTGCTGCTGCGCACCAAGTACGGCAACTGGATCTTCGCGGTGGGCGGCAGCAAGGAGAGCGCGCGGGCCGTCGGTGTGCCGGTGACGTTCACCAAGATCTCCCTGTTCATGCTGGTCGGCCTCGGCGCCTGGTTCGTCGGCATGCACCAGCTGTTCTCCTTCAACACCGTGCAGTCCGGCGAGGGCGTGGGCCAGGAACTCATCTACATCGCCGCGGCCGTCATCGGCGGCTGCCTGCTGACCGGCGGCTACGGCTCCGCGATCGGCCCGGTCTTCGGCGCCTTCATGTTCGGCATGGTCCAGCAGGGCATCGTCTACGCCGGCTGGAACCCCGACTGGTTCAAGGCATTCCTCGGCGTGATGCTCCTCGGTGCCACGCTCATCAATCTGTGGGTCAGCCGCGCGGCGACCCGGAGGTGACCCACCCCATGACAACGACCCACGACGCGACCCCCGAAGACACCCTCGCCAGGGACACGGAAGCCCAGGACGACGCCCCGGTCGTCGAACTGAAGGCCACGGGCAAGTCGTACGGCAACGTCCGCGCCCTGCACAGCGTCGACCTCCAGGTCCGGCCCGGCCGTGTCACGTGCGTCCTCGGCGACAACGGCGCCGGCAAGTCCACCCTCATCAAGATCATCTCCGGGCTGCACCAGCACACCGAGGGCGACTTCCTCGTCGACGGCAC
>NZ_JAGMUK010000182.1:0-3900 GCF_019049245.1 Streptomyces sp. AC555_RSS877
TCGCGCACGCCCCTGGGTTTGGGGCCGAACCGCACCACCAACCCGCTCTCTACGACGCCGATATGTGTACCTCCTTTGAGGAATCCAGCACTAGTAGGACTCCGTTAAGTTGGTCTGGCTCTTGTGTTCTGGCTGGTGGTGGATCTTCTGGGCAGGGGGCGGTGGCAGGTGGTGCAGATGCCGGTCCAGCAGTTCAGCAGGTCCTGGATGGTGTCGAGGATCTGGTAGAGGGTGAGTCCGGTGTATCGGCTTTTGGGGCCAGGCGCTGTTCGGTGAGGAAGGCGTGGGCGGCGGTGACCAGGGTGACGTGGTGGTGCCACCCCGTCCAGGAACGCCCTTCGAAGTGGTCCAGGCCGAGGCCGTGTTTGAGTTCGCGGTAGTCGTGCTCGACGCGCCAGCGGATCTTGGCCAGGCGGACCAGTTCGGCCAGCGGGGTGCCGTCCGGCAGGTTGGACAGCCAGTAGTCAGTGGGTGCTTCGGCATCGGCGGGCCATTCGACCAGCAGCGTCGCCTCGGGCAGAACGCCGTCCCACTGGCCGTGTTCGGCAGTAGCGGCGGCCTGGGCCAGGCGGCGGGCCCTGACCCCGGCCGGCCGCACCCGCAGGGCCAAGAAGCGCGAGCGCATCGGCCCGCGGGAGCCTCCCCGCCAGGTCACTTCGGTGAACGCCTGCCGCCCCTGGCCTGCCGCCAGCACGGCCACCGGGGACGGCTTGTCGCGGTAGAGGGGCTGCGGCTTGCGGCCGTTTCCGGACCACGCCGGGGCGGAGGGCTGCGCGTCGTGCGGGTGGGCGGTCACGTCCGAACGGACCGCCACGACATAGCCGATGCCCCGGCCATCCAGGCCGTCGCGGAAGTCGGCGTTCTGCCCGTAACCGGCATCGGCCACCAGTACCGGCGGGAGAAAGCCCCATCCGGCCAGCTCATCGATGCTGTCCAACGCCAGGCGCCACTTCTCCCGATGCCCGACCTCCTGCGGAATCTGCGTCTTGCGCCGCCGTACCGGATCGTCCGCCCACTCCTGGGGCGCGAACAACCGCCACTGCAACGGACAGGACGCGGTGTCGGAGACAGCGTGCACACTCACCGCGACCTGACAGTTGGCCCGCTTGCCCAGCGCCCCGCAGTACTGGCGCGCAACCGCCACCGACATCTTCCCGTCCTTGGGCAACGACACGTCATCGACCGCCCACGCGTCCGGGCCGACCTGGGGCACCATCCGCTCCGCAATCCGCCGCCGCACCGGCACCGGATCCCAAGGCGACTGGTTCACGAACTGCTGCAGGTTCTGCTCGTTGCCGTCCGGCAGCCGCTCCGCCATCGGCTGGATCGACTTACGCCGCCCGTCCAGCATCAACCCCCGCAGATAGCAGTCACCCTTCGCCCGCTGATCCTTGCGCGGCACCGACGCGAACACATCAGCCACGAATAACGCCAACTTCGCCCGAGCCGAGAACAGCCACCAGCCGACCCGGCAGCGTGAACGGGCGATGAAGGGCTTCCGCTCCGTGGGCGGGGCCCAGCGGTTCCTGTCCGCGTTCAGCGGTATCTCGCCCCACTTCCGGCCCCGCCGCCATCTGATGCCCGCCCACGACTACCGAGCCGAGATGACCGCTCCGCTTCGCCATCCGGGAGCAGATCACCGGCGTCGCCGGCCTTGCCACCGCGGCCTGAGCACAGGCCCGGCTCCCAAGCCCACCCTGCCCCGACGCGCCGTCAGGCAGTCACAGCCAACAACGTGACAACGCCCCGGGGGGGGGCTTTGTCGCGCTGGGCGCCACCTTCCTGTCGTAGGGGGTGACCGAACTCGCCGGGGGGTACGGCTTCCTGGCGGTGTTCGTCACCGCGTGCGCCATCCGGGCCGCCGAACGGGCCCACGGCTACCACAACGTCCTGCACGACTTCACGGGGCAGGTGGAGCGCCTGCTGACAGCGGCCGTGCTGTTCTTGCTGGGCGCCTTCGTCGCGCTGGGCGGCCTGTCTGCACTTTCGTGGCGGGGCGCGGCCACCGCGTGCGTGGTGCTGCTGGTGATTCGGCCGCTGGCGGGGTGGGCCGGACTGCTGCGGAGCTCCCTGGGGAGCCGGGAACGCTGGATCGTCGCGGTATACGGGGTCCGCGGGATCGGCTCCTTGTACTACCTTGCCTACGCGCTGGGCCAGCACGGCTTTGTTGTCCCGGAGCGGGAGCTATGGGCAGTGGTGACCTTCACCGTGCTTGCCTCAATCGTGCTGCACGGCATCACGGCGGGCCCGATCATCGCACGGCTCGACCGACTCCGCGAGACCCAACCCATGTAGCCGCCGCGATCTGTGCTGCACCCGCGACAGCGCCCTTGTGGAGACGCTGACCTTGCGAATGACCCGCACTCTGTGCGAGGGACGTCAACCACTTCCTCGCGCTCGTACTCGCCGTCTGACCCGGGCCGGGTTCATCCATGGCGACCTGTCCAAACGGTCCGGCCAGCTCAGACAGTCCACCGGCGGAGGTTCCGAACCCCCGGCGGACACGGGCCGGGGTGAGTCTGCCCGGTGGGAGGGGCTTCTCCAAGAAGCCGCAGGTCGGCTGCGAGCGCCCGGACCACCAGCAGTTGGGTGTAGGTGGCGACGTCGCCGACGGCAGCTTCGCCACAGCAGGCCACCTGACCGCTCAAGCCGGATTTGCTCCGGTTACCCGCCGGTCCGACTCCTCGATCCGCAGCGAGCACCTCCCCCGGCGAAGTAACAAGCAACTCAAGCGAGCTTACTGCCTCGCTGCGTTCGCCTCACTGCCCCAGCCCGACTCACACGCCTATTGCCACAAGAAGCGGCGCGAAGCGAAGCACCACGTCGCCGCGATCGACCGCCTCGCCCGCACGAACCAAGTTCGGGACCATCATCCGATCAGCCCAATTCATGTCAGCCGGGCGCGCGGCGTCATGCCGATGAAAGCCGATGATTACTCATCCGTAAGGGTGTCACCTGCTTGATTACATTCCTGCTGATGCACTATCAGACTGCCCCCCGATGAAGAGAAAATGCGCTTTAAATCGCATCTCGTAGGGAAAGCAGCTGATACGATCATCTCGCCTCGATGCCCTGACACAGGTAAAGCGTCGTTCCGTGCTGAATTTCGAGGCGAGGTTCTGGCTGGTCAAGCAGCCACTGCTGGAGAAAAACCCCGAACCGTATCTACCGCTGCACGTCCTGCCCGTACTGGCACTTCACCGGATCCCCCCACTGGACCAGCCAGAACAAGCGGAGGGGGACTATGGGTGAGGGAAAGCCATTTCAAGACAGATCCGTAAGAGAAGGGGAAAGAGCTGATGAGGAACCCTGCAGCCGACGCAGGCGTGTGATGCACCACCCGATGCCCAACTCCTACGGCAGGCGCCCCTACTCGAACGCCGGCATGCAAGACGTACAGATTCCGCACAGCACTCTGCCGGTCCGGTAGCGATCAACCCTCGTCAGTACACCGGCCGACGGGCTGTGGCCCGGTCCGGTCCTGGACCAGTTCCACTCCAGGGCTGGCTTTTACCCTATCTACGAGCAGGAAGACGACGAGATTGCGACAGAAACTGAGCAGGGGATTGGTCCTAGCCGTCGCCGCGACGGGCATCATGCCCCTGTATGGCATTCCGGCGGTGGCGGACTCGCCCGCCGAGGCTCCCGTGACCACCAGTCGTACGAGCACGCAGGGATCGCACGATGCTCCCCACGGCTCCGCCTCCGGCGATGACCGCGAGCCCGGCGGTTACGGCGACGACAGTGGCTACGGCGACGACTCGGACACGCCGGAAGGCTACGGGGACACACCATCGACACGGCCCCCCACCACGCCGCCGGCGAAACCGGAACCGTCCTCGCCCGACACCGACGAAAGTGGCTATGGCCACGAGGACACCGAAAGCGGTTACGGCGACG
>NZ_JAGMUK010000182.1:3910-4212 GCF_019049245.1 Streptomyces sp. AC555_RSS877
GCCGAAAGCGGTTACGGCGACGACAGTGGCTACGGCGACGACTCCGACACGCCGGAAGGCTACGGGGACACACCATCGACACAGCCCCCCACCACACCGCCGGCGAAACCGGAACCGTCCTCGCCCGACACCGACGAAAGTGGCTATGGCCACGAGGACACCGAAAGCGGTTACGGCGACGACAGTGGCTACGGCGACGACTCGGACACGCCGGAAGGCTACGGGGACACACCATCGACACAGCCCCCCACCACGCCGCCGGCGAAACCGGAACCGTCCTCGCCCGACACCGACGAAAGTGG
>NZ_JAGMUK010000182.1:4222-15679 GCF_019049245.1 Streptomyces sp. AC555_RSS877
CCGACCACGCCACCGGCGACGAAGCCGCCCACGTCTGCGCCGCCGACCGCCCCGCACCCCGAGCCCTCGACGAAGCCACCCGCCTCACCCCCGACGGAGCCGCCCTCCCTCCCCGACACCGGGGCTGGAGAGCAGGCGCTTGTGGTTTCGGCCGTCGCCGCGCTCCTGCTGACGGGCGGCGCCATCCTGTACCGGCGAGGCCGAGCCGCGTCTCGTCGGTAGTGCTCCGTTCTGGGTGCCGGACGCATCGCGTCTGGCACCCAGGTGCGTATGGGCTCCCCATGGGGCGCTCTCTCGGCTGCCGCCGTCGAGCGGACGAAGGGCAGGCATGGGTGCGCAGCCGCGGCGGTGCAGAGGACGTACGCCCTGGCCATGGAAAGCTGGACGATCCCGGCTCCATCACAGCGTGCTGGCCGAGCTCGCCGAACACCTCGACGCGGCACGCATCGCCGCGAGTATTGGATCAGTCAGAGACGCGTACGACAAGCTGATCAAACCCGGCCGTCCCTGGAAAACGCTCGCCCAGGTCGAGTTGGCCACTGCCGAGTGGGTCGACTGGTACTGCCATCGCCGGCTCCACGGTGAAATAGGGCACATCCTGCCTGCCGAATACGAGACCAACTACTACCGCGAAACCACGAAACCCCAGGTCACAGTCACGACCTAGAGTCTCGATCAAACCCGGAACGGTTCACTGCGCGACCTGGCCGAGTCCGGCACCCTCACGCTGCGTGTCGCGGCGACGCATCCGGCCGAACAGGCGGCGGAGGCGCAGCGGCTCTTCGAAGTGGGCGGTGTACGAGGGCGCCCCATACTGCTTTTCTGAGCCGAGGGCCACCCCGGGCGCGGGGGCAGACTCCGATCCCCCTCACGCCCCCTACTGCACACAGCCGGCTCCGCAAGATCAACCAACTGGCCGACTGACATCCGTGGCCAGCCTCCAAAAGTCCCCCATAAGCCTCGTTCCACGCCACCGGACCCGCAAGGCATTGCCTTGCACCCGTTCCCGGCCTATGGTCTGCCGAATATAATATTACGATCGCCATTCTACTCGGCGTCGTCAGCGTCAGAGATGAGGCATGCCCGTGAGTGACGTCCCCTTCCAGTCCGCCGTGCAGCAGTCACGCGCACTGGCCGCGGGTGAGCTCTCAAGCCGGGAACTCGTCGAGATCTATCTCGAGCGGATCGCCGTCCACAACACCGCCCTGAACGCAGTGGTGACCCTGGACCCCGAGCGCGCCCGCCGCGAGGCGGGGAAAGCCGATGCCGCGCGGGCGGCCGGGCAAGACCTCGGTCCGCTGCACGGCGTACCGATCACGGTCAAGGACAGCTACGAGACCGCGGGCATGCGCACCGTCTGCGGGCGCACGGATCTCAAGGACTACGTGCCCGACCAGGACGCCGAAGCAGTCAAGCGACTGCGCGCAGCCGGTGCAGTGATCATGGGCAAGAGCAACATGCCGCCGGGCAACCAGGACGTCCAGGCCGACAACCCGGTGTTCGGTCCCTCATCAAACCCGTGGGACACCACCCGCACCTCGGGCGGATCCGCCGGCGGCGGCGCCGTCGCCACCGCCGCGGGCCTCACCACGTTCGACTTCGGCTCGGAAATCGGTGGTTCCACCAGGATCCCGTCCCACTTCAACGGCCTGTACGGTCACAAGTCGACCTGGCGGTCGATCCCGCTCATCGGACATGTTCCCTACGGCCCGGGTGCAGGACGATGGACGGAAGCCGACATGGCCTGCGGTGGGGCACAGGTCCGAGACGCCCGGGATCTCGTGCCGATCCTGCGGGCGACGGTCGGGCCGGCCGACTACGACGGTGGCTTCAGCTACACGCTCGCACCGCCGCGCGCGACCAGGCTCGCTGACTTCCGGGTCGCCGTCTGGAGTGAGGATCCCTCGTGTCCGGTCGACAGGGACATCGCGGAGGCCATCGACGATGCGGTCGCCGTGCTGCGCGCAGCAGGCACAAAGATCACCGTCCAGCCCGCGAGCCTTCCTGTCGACATCGGGACGAATCACCGGAAGGCGTTTTCGCCTCTGCTCTTCGGCGCGGGCGACCGCACCGGCCTGTCTCCTGCCCCCAATGCCGCGACCCTGGCCCGGTACGTCCAGCACCCGCGGGGCGACGCCGGACCCGCCCTGCTCGGAACCTTCCAGTCCCACTTCCACTGGCTGCAGGCCCACATGGTGCGCAACGAACTCCGGCAGCGCTGGTTCGAGTTCTTCCAGGACTTCGACATCGTGCTCATGCCGGTCACCCCGACGGCTGCCCCCGCTCATCACAACAAACTGATCGACTGGTTCGGGCGGCCCTTCGAGGTCGACGGTGTACGACGTCCTTACTGGGACCAGGTCAAGTGGAGCGCCGTCGCCAACGTCTCCGGAGGGCCGGCAACGACCATCCCCGTGCGCAAGGGCAGGACCGGACTGCCCATCGGTCTGCAGGCCATGGGCCCGAGCGGAGGCGATCTCACCACCATCGAATTCGCCGCACTGCTCGGCCGGGAAGTAGACGGCTTCGTACCGCCTCCGGCCCTCGTCCAGATCTGACTGCCCAACCCAGGCAACCAGGAAAACGACGCACACCACCCGACCCGCAACGTGTCACGGCTGCCGATTCCGCCTGCCAGTTCTCCAGAGCACACCGCGACCTCCTCAGCGACGACCGCATCGCGCACGACGTCTTCGGCGCCGCAGCAAACCGGATCGCAACCCAGCCAAGGTCGCGGCCAGGTCGTAGATCTCGTACAGGGCGATCCTGCTGGGCCCTCCTGTTCGGGAGGTCTCGGAGGCCCTCGCAGGCTCGAGGGCGCGAAGCCGATTCGAGCCCCAGCGGGCCCTGTTGCCGCTGGGGCAAGCATCCCCCTACATGTTGATCATGTGGCCGGCGAGGCCGTGGACGGCTTCCTTGACCGCTTCACCGAGGGTGGGGTGGGCATGGACGTTGCGAGCGATCTCGTGGACGGTGAGGTCCCACTGCTGGGCCAGGGTCAGCTCGGGCAGGAGTTCGGTGACATCGGGGCCGATGAGGTGGCCGCCCAGGAGCTCGCCGTACGTGGCGTCGCTGATCAGCTTCACGAAACCGCCCGCGTCACCCAGGCCGTGGGCCTTGGCGTTCGCGGTGAACGGGAACTTGGCGACCTGGACGTCGAATCCCTTCTCCCTCGCCTGCGCCTCGGTGTAACCGAAGCTGGCGATCTGCGGCTGGCAGAACGTGGACCGCGGGATCATCACGTAGTCCAGCTCCATGGTCTCGGCGCCCGTGATCGTCTCGGCGGCGACCACACCCATCGCCTCGGCGGCGTGCGCGAGCATCAGCTGCGCGGTGACGTCCCCGATGGCGTAGATGTGCGGGACCGAGGTGCGGCAACGGCCGTCCACGTCGATCGCGCCGCGCTCGGTGACGCGTACACCCGTGTTCTCCAGGCCGTAACCGGTCACGTTCGGCGCGAAGCCGATCGCCTGCAGGACCTTGTCGGCCTCCAGGACCTGCTGCGCGCCGTCCTTGCCGGTGACGGTCACCCGGACCTGCGGACCGGACTCGTCGATCGACTCGACACGGGTCGAGGTGAGCACTTCGATGCCCAACTTCCGGTACTGCTTGGCCAGTTCGGCGGAGACCTCGGCGTCCTCCAGCGGGGCGATCCGGTCCAGGAACTCGACGACGGTGACCTTCACACCGTAGTTGTGCAGCACGTAGGCGAACTCGACACCGATGGCCCCGGCGCCCGCGATCACGATGGACTGCGGCAGATCCTCGGCGAGGATCTGCTCCTCGAACGTCACCACGCGCGAGGTGCGGCGGGTGCCGGGCAGCAGCTTCGGTGTCGCCCCGGCGGCGATGATGCAGTGATCGAAGGCGACGGTGCGGGTGTTGCCGTCGTAGTCGGCCACCTGGAGCGTGTGCGGATCGCGGAATGTGCCGCGCCCGCTGATCTCCGTGATCTTGTTCTTCTTCATCAGGTAGTGGACGCCCTTCACCCGGCCGTCCGCGACCTTCCGGCTGCGCCGGAAAGCCTCCCCGTAGTCGAAGGAGACCGCACCCTCGACCTTGATGCCGAAGGTCTTCGCCTCGCGCGTGAAGATGTGCGCGAGCTCGGCGTTGCGCAACAGGGCCTTGGTGGGGATACAGCCCACGTTCAGACAGACGCCGCCCCAGTACTTCTCCTCGACGACCGCGACACGCTTGCCCAGTTGGGCGGCCCGGATGGCGGCAACGTACCCGCCGGGACCCGCGCCGAGTACGACGACGTCGAAGTGCTCACCCTGCTCGTCCATGGACGGCTTCCTTTCCGCTGGGGCGGCCGACCCGCGAGGGGCGACCCGCTCCCGATCGAACGATCTGTTCATCAATACGCCGGCGGCGGCATCCGCCACCTCCCGCAGCAGGGAAACGGTGGAGGCGACCGTATGGTCCACCATCTCGAACGGCGGCTTCCCGGCGTCAGCTTCAGCGCCACGCAGCGGTGATCTATGCCCAGCCAGCTGTTGTCGTGCGCCCTGCCGCACGGGGGCGTTGACTGTCAGGCGGCGGTCTCCCTCGGCTGCGGGGAGGAGTCCTCCGCCCGCAACACATAGGCCGCAGCGCCGGCGTAGGAAGCCTCGACGACAAGAACGGCGATCAGCAGCGGATGGGGCCACCCATCCACCACGATGCTGACCACGCGCCCCACAGCCAGGCCGCTCATGAAGGTGAACAGCGTGATGAGCGCAGTCCTGGTGTAACGCGTATTGGAGGCTCCCAGGCAGAACAGGATCGCCACGGCTACGAACAGTGACCCGGAACCGCTCCTGAAAATGTTCGCCTCCGATGGCGACTGGATGTCGACCCCGTAGATGTCGAGCAGGAGGTGGGGAGCCAAGAGATAGATCAACCCGATCACGGCGATCCCGAGGCCCGCGGAACCAAGAACCACCTTGTTCGGACTCATCTTTCTGATACCTCCGGTGTGGGAGCTCATCGAAGAAGCTCCAGAACATGCGGCACGGACTGCTCGTGGTGTGGGAAGACGCCGCCATGGCCGGCATCGGGGTAGATCCGAAGTGAGGCGTTCGGCAGGCGATGCGGGAGGTCGAACGATGCTCGTGTGGGAAGCATGCGGTCGTCCTCGCCGTTCGCGACCAGAACGGGACGCCGGATCAAGGAGCGGTCCATCGGTGCTTGATTTCCCCAGCGAAGAATCACCTTGAGCTGGGCAGCGACCCTCTCGTTGAGGTGCCGGCTACGGCCTGTCAGGGCCGGACCCCGGGGACGTACCCGTCACGAGGGCCACCGGCCGTGTCGCTGTCATCGTCGGCTCCCTGGGCGTTTATATTACGTTCATACGATTATAGGTCCAGAGGGCGCGTGGGGCAATGAGTGACGTGCGTCGTGAAATCGCAGGTCGCGGGTCTGGTGTGAGTGACGATTCCGGGGCTCGTGCCGGTCGGCGGCTGTTGTCTATGCCGTAGATCATCGGGCAGGTCCGGCTCCGGCGGGATGCCGGGTTCGGCTGCGCCCGTGACCGACCCCCACCTACGGTCCGTCAGCAGGTCGGCACGCCGTGAGAACGCGGGAGGGCGCGGGGATGCAGGAGCGGCGGTGGATCACCGCCCGCCGGAGCGAACTGGACGCCCTCGCCGAGGAGTTGGCCAAGATACTCCAGGAGGTCCAGGTCGAGCGGGGTGAACTGGCGATCGCGGAGCGGGTGTTGAACCGCTTGGCCGAGCAGGTCCAGGCCGACGCCGAGGCTATCGCTCCGGTATCGGCGAAGGTGGCCGGGCGGACGGTACCGCTCATCCCGCACCGCACCGCAGCGACGCGGCCGACGAGGGTGCCTTGCCCGGCGACTACCGCAAGATCCTGGCGATCGTGCGGGAGGCTGACGGCCCTGTGCAGGTCAGGGCCGTCGGTGAGCGGCTGGGCCTGGACGCCTCGGTGCGCGGCAAGCTGGAACCTTTGCGGGCGAAGATGATCAAGCTCGCCGACCGCGCCTGGCTGCACAAGCGCCCTGACGGGCGGTTCACCGCACGTCCATAGCTGGGCGGGGCCGGGGGGCCTGCAATCGTCATCCGACAAGACTCGCCCGATCCCAACCGGCTTGACGTATTCCGATATGGGAATATGATTGCTGCCATGGCACGAGCAGCGACGACGTCGGACGTCTTCAACGCGATCGCCGAGCCGCAGCGCCGGGACATCCTGGCACTGCTGCGGGCGGGTGAGCGGCCGGTGACCGAGTTGGCCCAGGAGCTGGGGATGACTCAGCCGGGGGCGTCCAAACACCTGCGGGTGCTCCGGGAGGTCGGGCTGGTGCGGGACCGCAAGGCAGGCAAGCAGCGCCTCTACGGCCTGGACGCCCGCGGGCTGCGACCGGTCCACGAGTGGACCGGCGGATTCGAGCGGTTCTGGAACGAGAGCTTCGACCGGCTGGACGAGTACGTGCAGGACCTCAAGCAGGCAAAACAGGAGGAGTGACCGATGGCAGCGACAGGACGGGACGCGCCGGCGCAGTCAGCGACGGCCGACCGCGAAATCGTGATCTCCCGGGCCATCAGCGCCCCACGGGAGCTGGTGTTCGAGGCGTTCACCGAGGTGCGGCACCTGTCACGGTGGTGGGGACCGGAGGGGTTCACCACCACCACGCGGGCGTTCGAGTTCCGCGTCGGCGGGGAGTGGGACTTCGTGCTGCACGGACCGGACGGGACGGACTACCAGGAGTGGATCTCCTGGACCGAGATCGCCCCGCCGGAGCGGATCGCGTTGCTCCACGGTGAGTCCCGCGGCGACCCGAACGCCTTCGAGTCGGTCCTCACGTTCGCGCCGGACGGCGCGGTGACCCGGATCGAGATGCGCACGCTGTTCCCCACCAAGGAGCTGCGCGACGAGGCGGTCGAGAAGTACCACGCGATCGAGGGCGGCCGGCAGACCCTGAGCAACCTGGCTACGTACGTCACCGAGATCGTTCGGAAGGGAGCGGAGGGCTGATGGCCGGGAAGGTGTTCTTCAGCGTGTCGATGTCGCTGGACGGGTTCATCGCGCCCGAATCCTCCGAGGACTTGATGGGGCAGCAGTGGATGGAACTGCAGCAGTGGATCTTTCCGCTGCGGTTCTTCCGGGAGAACCTGAAGCTCGGCGAGGGCGGCGAGGAAGGGCGCGACAACGACATCGCGCGGGAGACGTACGAGCGCACCGGCGCGAGCGTGATGGGCAAGCGCATGTTCGACGCCGGCGAGAAGATGTGGCCGAAGGAGGCGCCGTTCCACACGCCGGTCTTCGTCGTGACGCACGAGAAGCGTGACCCCTGGGAGCGGCCGGGCGGGACCACGTTCCACTTCGTCAACGACGGCATCGAGACCGCGCTCGACCAGGCCCGCGAGGCCGCCGGCGACCGCGACGTCCGCATCGCGGGCGGCGGCGCGACGATCCTGGAGTACGTGAACGCGGGCCTGGTCGACGAGTTCTCGATCGCGCTGTCGCCCGTGCTGTTCGGCTCCGGAATCCGCCTGTTCGAGGGCGTGGACGCGTCCAGGGTCGCGCTGGAGCCGGTCCGTTCGGAGCCGTCGTCGCGGGTGACGCACCTGACCTACGCCGTGCACCCACGGTAGCCGCGACACCACTCCACCTCAGCGACCCGAGCACCCACGGCGCACGCGCTTGAATCAGCAGGCCACCACGGCCAACCGTGAATAGCTGCGTAACTGGCGGGCCCCCGGCGGCAGTTGAGTTTGGTGTGAAGAAAAACAACGGTCCCACCGAGGGTCCTGATGGACTTGTCTACACCGCCCGCCTGCCGCTGTCGAGCGTCACCCTGAACTATCTCGCCGACCTGATACGCGGCCACCTGAAGAAGATCGGCTCACGGTGGCGGGCCCAGCCCGCGGGTAAGATCGCCGGCATCGTGCTGGCGGTCCTGCGCTGTGACCAGCGGCCCGGCGATCTGGCCGGCGGGAACGCGGTGCACCGCACCACCGTCACCCGCTGGGTGCGGGAAGTCGTCGGTCTGCTGGTCGCCCGCGCCCCGCGTTTGGACCGCGCGCTGAGGAAGATCGCCCGAAAGGGTGGCGGGGTGGTGCTGCTGGACGGCTCCCTGATACGCACCCGGCGGCGCACCGGGACCGAGAACCGGAAGAACTATTCGGGCAAGCACAAATGCCACGGCCTGCTCGTGATCGCCCTCACCGCGGCCGACTGGTATGGGTCTCCGCGGTGCGGCCCGGACGCGCCTCGGAGATCACCGCCTGCCGGCACGACAAACTCACCACTCACCTACGGGCGGCCGGTCTCGGCGCGATCGCCGACCTGGGGTTCGTCGGACCCGACGATGCCGGTCCGGACGCCGACCCGGCGGTGATCACCGGCTACAAGGCCGCCCCCAACCAGCCCCTGACCCGTGGTCAGAAGCTGTCCAACAAGGCACTGGCCGCGGTGCGGGCCCCGGTCGAGCACGGCTTCGCCCATCTCAAGAACTGGCGTGTCCTCGGCAAGGTCCGCACGGATCCGAGGTGGGCGACTGCACTCGTGCGGCCCCTGCTGGTGCTGACGAACCGGGAAGTCGCCCGCTGGCGGACGATCTTGTCGGTGGACTACCGCTCCGGACCTGCCCGAGCCTCCCGACGCCTACGGACACCAGGCCATCTGACGTGCAGCTTTCACGATGCACCGTGCTCAATGGGCTGGGAGAAATTACATTATGATCGTACGTTCAATGTGCTCGGAGGCGGCGCCCAGCCGCCGGTCGGGCGAATGCAGGAATGTGTTGGGTGCGATACGGACGAGACCGCAAGCAGGCGACGCGGCGGGGGATCGTCGAGGCGGCCGGCCGCCGGTTCAAGGCCGACGGCATCGACGGTTCGGGGATCGCCGCGCTCATGGCGGATGCGGGACTGACCAACGGCGCGTTCTACGCCCATGCCGACTCCAAGGACGACCTGGTCGCTTCCGCGGTCGCCGACCAGCTCCGCGAGCAGTGCGAGACGCCGGGGGCGGCGGCGCCCGGCCATGCCGGGGTCGAGCAGATCCTGCGTGCCTATCTCTCGGTACGGCACCGCGACAGCCCTGAACACGGCTGCCCGTCGGCCGCCCTGCTCGACGAGATCGCCCGCTGCGCGGACGCGACCAGACGCGCGTACACCGACAAGGTGCTCACCGTCATCGACGACGTCGCCGCCGCCCGGATGGCGCCGCACGACCCTCGGTCGGCGCGCGTGCAGGCGTTCAGCATCTACGCCCTGATGGTGGGGACGCGGCAACTCCCCCGTGCCCTGGTGGACCAGCAACTCGCGGACGTCGTCCTGGAACAGGGCATCCAGAGCGCCCTCACCCTGCTCGGCACTGAACACCGGCGATAGGGCGCCGGCCGGAGCAGGGGCGTCCGCGTTTCGCCCGGCGCCGGAGCCTGGTGGTGGGCACCGCCACCGCCCCGGGCTGGCGCCAGGTCGGTCATGGCGTCGCACGCAGGGGCGAACCGTGACGTCGACCGCGGCGTGAGAGCAGTGAAATTGCGGAGCGTGGGGTAGGCCGCGTGCGCGGCACACCCGACCGAGGTGGGAGTGGGCGACATGGCACAGCTGCTCGCGGGGTTCGCACCGATCGAGGTGGACATCGACGGGATCCGTATCCCCGGCCGGACGGCCGGCACCGGGCCACCGGCCCTGCTGCACGGCTATCCGCAGACTCAGTGATGTGGCATCAGATCGCCCCCATCCTGGCGCAGGGCCACACCGTCGTGCTGACGGATCTGCGCGGCTACGGCGGCTCCGCGAAACCGGTCGCCGGCGCCGACCATGCCGAGTACAGCAAACGCGCCATGGCCGCGGACCAGGTCGCGGTGATGGCGAGCCTCGGCTTCGACACCTTCGCCGCGGTCGGACACGACCGCGGTGCCCGCGTCGTGCACCGGATGTGCCTCGATCACCCCGCCCGGGTCAGATGCGCCGCCGTCCTGGACATCGTGCCCACCCAGCACGTCTTCGCCACCGCGGACACCGCCTTCGGGGTAGCCGTCTCTCGCCCGTGTGGGTCATTCGGCCTGCCATGAGACTGTGCTCAGCTGTGCGACGGTGTGGTGCCCGAGGCCGGCGGGCACGTCGAGCCCCGCCGCGGTGAGGATCTCGCGAACCCGCTCTTCGGCGCGCTCACCCAGCCCGTCGTAGCCGTGCTCGAACAGGCGCCGGGCCTGTTCACGGGGCCAACCGGTGGGCATCAGGTGCTGCGGTAGTTGCGGATCGAGGGCGGGGAACCGGCGGTACGCGTCCATCAGCCGGGGCCTGGCGGCCAAGGCCTCGCCCCCGCGGACCCGCTCGTCCCTGGGCGTCGCCAACCACCGCCATTCCTCATGCTCAACCGATCAGCAGCGCAGGCTCCCCGACCCGCCTTGCAGATCGCCGTCACGGACGGGCGCCTGGAGCCCGCCGGAACCGCGAGCATCGCCACCGATGTCTCAGCCGCTCTGGCGCTGATCGCCCACGACGCCGTCGAACTGCTCCTGTCCGCCGAAATCCGGCGGGTACGCGTCTGCGGCGCGGACGAATGCGCCCTGCGCTTCGCGGACCGCTCCCCCGCCCGCAACCGCCGCTGGTGCTCCATGTCCCGCTGCGGCAACCGCCCAAAGGTCCGCCTCCACCAGGCCCGGGCCAGACGCAGTGAGCACACCCCGGCAGACTGAGCCCATCACGAGCTCCTGGCACCACCGCGCTCAGTTCACTCGGCGGGCCTCAGGCGAAAGGCGGGGCCAGGGATGCTCTCGATGTCTTTCGGCTGTACGGCGTGGCCCCGGTCGCAGCGGATCCGGGCGTCGACGTGCGCGCCGCATCCACGGTGCCGCGACAGCATGGCCGGGCCCTCCGGGTCGGCGCGGTAGCGGTCACCCCACTGCAGGAGCCCCATCACGGCCGGGACCAGATCCACACCCTTCGGCGTGATCACGTACTTCGGCCGGCTCCGCGAGCCCGGCTCCTTGTAGGTCTCGGTGGCCAGGATCCCTTCCTCCACGAGCATCCGAAGTCGCGCCGCGAGGAGGTTGCGAGGACAGCCGAGGACGCGTTCGAACTCACTGAAACGGGACGAGCCGTAATAGACCTCGCGCAGGATCAGGATCGTCCACTTCTCGCCCACGACCTCAAGGGTCCGGGCGATCGAGCAGTTCGACGCGTCCCGGTCGAGCCGGGGGTCCACGCCGACGTCCTGCAGAGCTTCGGTCGTTGCATCCATGGGGATGATTTTAACCCCCTCTGAGTTTACTTTTCCATACCCAGCCAGTAGCGTCGTGGTCGGCACATCAACCCGGCCGCACGCGAGCAACGGGCGCGCAGGGAGACCCGCCCGAAGAATCGCATCAGCCACCGAAACACCCGCGCAGAAAGGCGGCCGACATGAAGGCCTTCGTCGTCGAGAAGTACGGCAAGGACGGCGTCCGCGCCGCAGAGGTGCCCGAGCCCACCGTCGGAGACCGCGACGTCCTGGTCAAAG
>NZ_JAGMUK010000182.1:15689-122017 GCF_019049245.1 Streptomyces sp. AC555_RSS877
CCCGTTCGTGCTCGGCCACGACGTGGCGGGCGTCGTGACACAGGTCGGCTCCGCCGTACGCGGCTTCGAGGTCGGCGACGAGGTCTACGCCCGCCCGCGCGACCTGCGGGTCGGGGGCTTCGCGGAGTACATCGCGATCGACGCGGACGATGTCGCCCCCAAACCGGCCTCACTCTCCCTGGAAGAGGCAGCCGCGGTGCCGCTGGTGGCCCTGACCGCCTGGCAGACCCTCGTCGACCGCGCGCACGTGAAGCCGGGGCAGAAAGTGCTCATCCACGCCGGAGCCGGCGGCCTCGGGTCCACGGTCATCCAGCTCGCCAAGCACCTCGGCGCCACGGTGGCGACGACCGCGAACACCAGGTCCGAGGAGTTGGTCAGGAGCCTCGGCGCCGACATCGTCGTCGACTACACCAAGGAAGACTTCTCCAAGGTGCTGTCCGGCTACGACCTGGTGCTGGACTCCCTGGGCGGAGCGAACCTCGAGAAGTCACTGACCGTACTGAAGCCCGGCGGCCTGGCCATCAGTGTCGTCGGCCCGCCCGACGCCGGCTTCGCCAAGCAGCTCGGCGCCCCCTCCGTCCTGGGCCTGATCATGAACACCCTCAGCCGCAACATCCGCAAGCAGGCCAAAGCGCTGGGCGTGCGCTACGAGTTCCTCTTCATGCAGGCCAACGGCTCCCAGCTGCGCAAACTCGGCGCCCTCTACGACAGCGGGAAACTCCGCCCGGTCATCGACAGCACCTTCCCCTTCGACCAGACGCTCGAGGCGATGACACACGTCGAGCAGGGCCGCACCAAGGCCGGCAAGGTCGTGGTCTCCATGGCGCCCGACAACGACTGACACCAGGCCGCTCACGGACCCTCTGTCCGGCGCGGTGACCGGAGGGGTCACGACACCGCCGCGATGGCATGGGGCATCCTGCAGTGCGGCCTCTTCGTCGCCACCGCCTGGCTGTACGAGAACCGAAGTACGCGGTCGTCCGATCCCATCGAACAGTCTCTGATCGGCGTACTCCGCACCGGAAGGCCATGTCAACCGGATCAAGATGCTCAAGCGCCAAATGTTCGGCCGCGCAGGATTCGAACTCCTACGCAAACGGGTCCTGTTGGCGTGATGCCGGCCGCGGTCAGGACCAAGGGCACGTGATCAGTCACCAACGAAGCAGACGTATCGATGGGAGCCTTCCTCCGCAGTCCGGCACAAGGCTCGCACCGCGTCAACCCAAGGGCCACCTCGCGCTGCGGGCAGACGGTCCAACTCCTCAAGCAGCATGGGGATTTGCCAGACATTGAAGACGGCATCCGCGAACGGGCAGACACCGGCGAGCATGGGAAACTGCGACCGGTAATTTTCTGCGAGCGACACGCCCCAGGCGACGCCATGCTCGGACCCAGCCACGATGGTCCCGGACTCGTGACGAACCTGCAGGTTGATCATCGAGTCAAACTATCGCCCGGGGAGCCCACAGCCCATGCAATGTGACTGAAGCTGAGTTCAGCGGGGTCCATTGCCCACCCAGGTCAATGAGCTGTCACGCGGAGTGAGTGCCCACAAGAAAGTGGACCAGAGCCACCAACCGACCGACAGAACCACCAGGCCGTACACACCCTGACCGACACCGGCCGCAGCTACAGCGCCGTGACCCGCGAGCTCGGCCTGGACCGCGAAACCGTGCGCAAGTATGCCCACGTTCGCACCTGGCAGGAGGTCATGCGCCGCCCGCCCCGCAAGCCCTCCACCCTGGATCCCTACCGCGACTACCTGCAACAACGCTAGGACGAGGGCGAACACAATGCGGTGGTCCTCCACGCGGAACTCCGCAGCAAGGGTTACCTCGGGCACTACCAGCGCGTGAAGATGGCCCTCGCGCCCCTGCGACGGGGTCTGCCGCTGGACCAGCCCCGCGAGCACCCGCCGTCCCCACGCGAGACCGGCCGCTGGATCACCACCCCCCCGGACCGCCGCGCGGCCTACACGTCACCGACCGCCTGCACCGGCTCCTCGCGCACTGTCCGGAACTCAAGCGCACCCACGACTTGGTCCGCCGGTTCGCGGCATGCTCGACAACCGCGATGCAGCACCCCTGCCGACCTGGCTCGACGCGCTCTCTCACAGCGGGCTGCCACCGCTTGCCGGTATCGCCGGAGCCCTGCGCGAAGACCAGCACGCCGTCGCCCAAGGGATCGCCACCACCTACTGCTCCGTTGTCAACGAAGGCCGGATCACCGACATCAAGCTCCAGAAACGCCTGATGGCAGGACGCGTCGGCGTCCCACCCTCCGCCACCGCGTCGTCCTCATAGCCCACTTCCGCCGCATTTACGCGGACCGGTCGACCACGGCACCCAGATGATCTCCGCTTACGAAAATCTTGCCAGAACCGCATCGGAGAGTACGTGGACAGGCCGGCTGCTAGCAGAGCCAGATCACGATCACAGGGCGGCTGCCGATCAGCCGTGCAACTCACTCCACCCCGCATCGCACAGAGGGCCGGGCCGTCGAGTCAACCCTGTCGGGGGGGGAACCAGCCGGCCCGGTCCTCCCAAACCTACGACGACACCACGCCCGCCCACACGACGACGAGCCCATCCACGTGGAGCCAAAACAGGCTGGAATCCCGACGGAACCGTCCGGGTGGCCAGCTCGAGCTTGAGCAGGTGGGCCGGCATCCCGGTGGCGTGAAACGGTTGTACAAACGCGAATCCCTCGGCCCGCCGATGTCTCCGGCGGCCCCGAAAGCAGCGCCGACCTGCCGACCACGACCCTCGGCTGACCGCTAGCGCAGTTCCTGTCCCGCCGCCCAGCCCGGAGCGTCGAGGTTGATGGGCGAGTCGCCGACGAATTGGGCGAGCTGCGTTTCCAGCTCGGCGAGTTCGGCGGCGCCCAGACGCACTTCCCAGCGGGCCCGCACCTCGTCGAAGATCGCCGTGCTCTCGGTGATCAGCCCGATCCCGTGATCGGTGATCCGGATGTTCTTGCGGCGGCTGTCGGCGGGGTCGGTCTCGGTGGTGACGTAGCCGCGTTCGGCGAGCGCGGCGATCGTCTTCGCCGCGGCCTGCTTGGTGATGGCGAGTCTGCGGGCCAAGTCCGAGGCGCTGTCGGCGCCGGCTCGGATGGCCCGGATCGCGTACTCGTGCGACGGCCGGGCCTCGGGGTATCCCCGGGTCGCCAGCTCCCGGACCACTTCGTCCACCAGATTGCGATAGCTGCCCAGGAGCAGCAGGGCGAGATCGGCGCCGGATCGTGAGGACATGACCACAGTCTAGATCTTCCCTTGACCTGGACAACCAGGTTGACCAACACTAAAGTCAACCTGATTGTCTATCTTGGGAGTCACCGCATGACCAGCTCTTTCGTGACCACCTCGCCCGCCGTGGCGGGCGTCACGCACCACACCGCCGAGGTCAACGGCACCACGTTGCACTACGTCTCAGCGGGCGACACCGGCTCCCCGATCCTGCTGGTGCACGGGTGGCCGGAGTCCTGGTGGGCCTTCCGCGACGTCATCCCGCTGCTCGCCGCCACCCACCGGGTGTTCGCCGTCGACCTGCGCGGCTTCGGCGACTCCGGCATCGCTGACGGCGACCACGACCTGGCCACCATGGCGGAGGACCTGCACCGGCTGGTCGCCCACCTCGGCGTCGGGCCCGTGCACGTGACCTGCCAGGACATCAGCGGCGGGCCGGTCTTCGCGTTCGCGGCCACGCACCCCGGCGACATCCTCAGCTTCACCGGCGTCGAGACCACCCTTCCGGGGTACGGCTGGGAGATGCTGGCCGACGTGAGGAACGGCGGCTCCTGGCACGTGGGATTCCTTGCCGCCCCGGGAATTCCGGAGCTGTTCCTGGCCGGCCGCGAGCGAGTGATGCTCGACTGGGCCGTCTCAGTGATGACGATGGTGCCGGACGGGGTCACCGAGGCCGACCTCGAGGAGTTCGCCCGCACCTACGCGCGGCCGGGCGGCTGGCGCGGCACCGAGGAGCTCTACCGTTCCTCCCTGACCGGCGGCGACCGGATGCGGGCACTGGCCGAGTCGCGGCCGCTGACCGTTCCCGTGCTCGCCGTCGACGGCATCAACGCCCCCTTCACCGAGCGGACGATGCGCCAGGTCGCCGGCGACGTCACCGCGGTCACGATCTCGGACGTCGGGCATTTCGTCGCGCAGGAGGCGCCCGCCGCCTTCGCCACCGCGATCGGCGACTTCGTCGACCGCGTCGACCGGAGCCGCTGAACGGCCGAGTCCCTGCACCGCCACCCTCCGCGCCCTCTCCGGCCTGCCGCCGACGCGGCCTCGAGCCGGGGCAGCGCCGTTGCCTCCCGGATTCGTGCTGCCGAGGTGGGCAACTCCGTTCCAGCGAGTCACGGGTTCCGGAGCACGCGTGGATGGCGGCGACGGCACCGAAGCGGTGGCCGCCGCGGCTCTCGTTGCCAGCACGGTCCAGGGCAGCGGGATTGTGATCGACCCTGATGACGGCCCCAGAGAGCCTCTGCCGCAGCTTCCGTTGGCTCTCCGCTCGTCAGCCGTGCTCGCTCTGCAGTGTGTACTCCAAGACGGATCGGAACTGCTGACCGGCTGGGTGGACAGTGCCGACGCCGCTCAGTGGCGCCACGAATTCCAACGGATCGCGGAGGCCCTGGGACCGATCGGTCACGAGCAGTAACCGCGCCACAAGAATTGGACCAGAGCCGTAACTCGCTGACAAAGCCAGTGGGCCTTTCACTGGCCGCTGCCCTCTACCGGTATCCGACTGATTTCCCGGTCGCTTTCTCGATCAGTGTCGCGGCGTCATGCATCTTCCCCGCATTGGTCTACTCGTTCTTCTGGCGCCGGTTCAACCGCAGAGGATCACTGTGGTCCGTTTACGGCGGTCTACTGTTCTGCACCGTCCTCACGGCCTTCTCGCCCGTCGTCTCGGGAACCGTGTTCGCGCTGTGGCCGGAAGCACACTTCGACTGGTATCCGTTCCAGACCCCAGGCCTGGTTTCCGTACCTGCAGCGTTCGTTCTCGGGTGGCTCGGCAGCGTCAGCTCACCCCAGGATTCCGAACTCGAGTTTCGCGGCCTGCAGTACAGGGTCCTGACGGGAAGGGAACTCGGATCCCGGGCCGCCGATCTGCAGCGGTAGGAGTTCTGGGGGTTGATCGCTTCGCGAGAGGACCGGCGGGGGACTTGCTGTTGCCTCGTCAGCGCAGAAGGCGGCTCCTTCGCCGCTCCCCCTCCTCGGTGTGCTGCGGGGCCGTCCGCAGCTCCGGTAGACACAAGTGCGCCCCCAGCACCGCCCTCCCCCATCCGCACCAGGCGTCGTTCTCAGTGACCACCTGAAGGGTGAAGGCGAACTCGCGGGCGGCCCAGCCGACAAGTGGTCGACGCAACCGTTGCGCCGCAGGTCAGATGCAGTCTCCGCAAGCACTTCGGCAGGGACACGCCGTACCAGATCTGCACGGGATCAGAGCCCTCTACGTCTCACCGACGGCCCCCGGGGTCCGGGCGATCGAGCCGCTGGACGTGCTCCCCCGTCCAGACGGGGCCCTTTCCGATGCCCTGAAGGATCTCCTTGCATCCATCAGGGTGATCCCAGCGCACCTAAGTTTACTTTTCTATACTCAGCAAGTAGTGTCATGACCAACGATCGACCCGGCTGCCGCAGGGGAACCCGGCACGGCACCAGCGTGAGAAGGAGCATCACCATGGGAATAAGCCCAGAGGCACTCGAGTTCGCGGAGTTCCTCGCGAGTGTGAGCGCGAAGGCGTCGACACCGGGCCTCGACCTGGCCGTCATCCGTGACATCATCGACTCGAGCCACAAGGCGTCGACCGAGCCGGAAGGCGTCACCTACGCCGAAGTGGACGCGGACGGCGTCCCCGCGCTGTGGGCCATCCCCGAGGGTGCCGATCCCGACCGCGCGCTGCTGCACTTCCACTTCGGTGGTTCTGTCGCGGCCTCCATGCACTCCGACCGCAAGGCCGCGGGCCACATCGCGAAGGCGGCCGGCGCCCGCTCGCTGGTCGTGGACTTCCGCCTGGCGCCCGAGCACCCCCATCCGGCGCAGCTCGACGACGCCGAGACCGCCTACCGGTGGCTGCTCGCGCAGGGCTACGAGCCGCGGAACATCGGCAGTACGGGCCACTCGATCGGCGGCACCCTGGCAGTGATGCTGCCGCTGCGCCTGCTCGCCAAGGGCGAGGCCACCCCCGGCGCGATCGTCAGCGTCTCCCCCTGGACCGACCTCACCATCCAGAACCCGGCGGTGGACGCCAACGAGACGAACGACAAGATGCTCAGCCGGGGGTCCCTGGAGTTCTTCCGCGGAGCCTGGCTGCAGGATCCCGCCGTGGACTTCGCCGACCCGCAGATCAGCCTCGTGCACGCCGACCTGACCGGCCTGCCGCCCACGCTCGTCCATTACGGCGAGTACGAGACCCTCGCCGACGACGGCGCCCAGCTCGGCCGCCGCCTCGCGGACTTCAAGGTCACCACCGAGACCCAGGCGATGCCCGAAGGGCAGCACTCGTTCATCATGGGCGCCGGACGCGTACCCGAGGTGGACCAGGCCATCGGGCAGATGGGCCAGTGGCTCCGCAAGCACCTCGGCGCGTGAGCGAAAGCCGCGCCTGACGTCAGGCCTGTCCGCCAGGCCGCCGCACCACCGCGATGCCGGTGACCGGGTTCACCGGTCACCGGCATCCTGCTCGACCACGCCGACCGGCATACGGTACGTGTGTCCGACACCGTTCCGCCCGCAACCACACACCGTCCCGAGGCCACAAAGGAGTGCGCGATGGGAACGTACGAGGATGTCTTCCGCGCCAGTACCGAGGACCCAGAGCGCTTCTGGCTGAAGGCGGCGGAGGGCATCGACTGGGACGTCGCCCCGCGCCGCGCCCTGGATTCCTCGGGCGCGCCCTTCTACCGTTGGTTTCCCGACGGGCGGCTCAACGTCTGTTTCAACGCGCTCGACCGGCACGTCGAGGCCGGCCGGGGTGAGCAGCCCGCGCTCGTCTACGACTCACCCGTGACCGACACCCGACGCACCTACAGCTACGCGCAGTTGAGAGACGAGGTGGCGGCCTTCGCCGGGGCACTGGCGGGGCTCGGCGTGGGGCACGGCGACCGGGTGGTGATCTACATGCCGATGGTCCCCGAGGCTGTCGTCGCGATGCTGGCCTGCGCACGGATCGGCGCGGTGCACTCGGTCGTCTTCGGCGGATTCGCCCCGCGCGAACTCGCCCTGCGCATCGACGACGCGGCCCCCAAGGTGGTGGTCTCCGCCTCGTGCGGCATCGAGGGCAAGCGTGTGATCGCGTACAAGCCCCTGCTCGACCAGGCGATCGAACTCGCGGTCCACAAACCACAGAAGAGCGTGATCCTGCAACGCCCGCAGCAGTCCGCCGAGTTGGGACCCGATAATCTCGACTGGGCGGATCTGGTTGCCGCCGCGCAGCCGGCCGACTGTGTTCCCGTGCCCGCCACCGACCCCCTCTACATCCTCTACACGTCCGGAACGACCGGAAAACCCAAGGGAGTCGTACGCGACTGCGGCGGCTACGCGGTCGCCTTGCACTGGTCGATGGGCGCCGTCTACGACGTGGGCCCCGGCGAGACCATGTTCACCGGCTCCGACGTCGGCTGGGTCGTCGGGCACTCGTACATCGTCTACGCGCCCCTGCTGGCCGGCGCCACGACCATCCTGTACGAGGGCAAGCCGGTCGGCACCCCGGACGCCGGCCAGTTCTGGCGCGTGGCCGCCGAGCACCGGGCCAAGACCATGTTCACCGCCCCCACCGCCTTCCGGGCCATCCGCAAGGAGGACCCGCAGGGAGCACTCACGGCCGACTACGACCTGAGCGGCCTGCGCCACCTCTTCCTCGCCGGCGAGCGCCTCGACCCCGAGACCTACCACTGGGCGAGCGCTCTGCTGGGCATCCCGGTGATCGACCACTGGTGGCAGACCGAGACCGGCTGGCCCATCGTAGCCAACCCGGTCGGCATCGAGACCGCGCCCCCCAAGCCCGGCTCCCCCACCCGCCCGCTCCCGGGCTGGGACGTCCGCGTCCTCGACCCCTCGGGCGAGCCCGTACCCGCGGGCGTCGACGGCGCGATCGTGGTGAGACTTCCCCTGCCGCCCGGCGCATTGCCCACCCTCTGGAACGACGACGACCGCTACGTCGCCTCCTACCTCTCCGCCTACGACGGCTACTACCTCACCGGCGACAGCGGCCACATCGACGACGACGGCTACGTCTTCGTCATGGGCCGCACCGACGACGTCATCAACGTCGCCGGACACCGGCTGTCCACCGGCAGCATGGAGGAGGCCCTGGCCGCCCACCCCGACGTCGCCGAATGCGCCGTCATCGGCGTCGCCGACGAACTCAAGGGCCAGATCCCGCGCGGCCTGGTCGTCCTCAAAGCCGGCATCAGCCGCGACGCGAGCGAGGTCGAGGCCGAACTCGTCCAGCTCGTACGGACACGCATCGGCGCCGTCGCCTCCCTCAAGGACGTCACGGTCGTGGCAGCCCTGCCCAAGACCCGCTCGGGCAAGATCCTGCGCAAGACCATGCGCGGCATCGCCGACGGCCACGACGAACCCATCCCCTCCACCGTGGACGACCCCGCCGTCATCGAAACCCTGCGCCCTGTCCTCCGCCGCGCCGATCACACGCCGTGAACGGCTGCCCCAGGACCTGAACCATGGGAAGCACGATCCACACCGACGGACGTCGCTGCCGATCACCTCGCACGCGGTGGACAGTCCTGCGACGCTCCGCCGGCCCGCCCAGGCGGCCTCGGGCGGCTGTCCGGACCCGGCACCCGACGCAGGGCAGACACACACCTGTCCGACACGCTCTCAGCCGGCTCGCATACGGGCCACTGGACAGCCCCTCCGGCTCCGCGTCACCGCCGACGACGACGTGGCGCTGGCGATGCCGGCGGCGATGAACCCGCCCCCGGGCCCGGCCGGGATTCGCCGCGCGTGCGGTCGGGCTCGGCGCACTGGCCGCCGAAAGGGCCTCGACGTCGAGTACCAGCTGGGTGAGTACATCGGCCGGGTCAGAGAAGCCCTCTGATCACCCCCGGCCGCACCCACGACCGACCGCAGCGTCCCACAGGGCGCCCGTAGGCGCCGCAACACCCCGGGCAGCTTCCATCCCCCACCCATCAGGGTTCCCACGGCGGCCGGGCACGTCTCAACGGCAGCCCGGCCGCCGGCTCTCCTGGCCGGAGGGCCCCGCCGCACCCACCGGGGTCCGAACACGGGCATACATAGATGTCGATCAACATCTATGAGGTTGACTTTTTATATTACGACCGTCATCGTATTGCTCATCCCTCCAGAAAGGCTCAGGCCATGAGTGATACGCATGTGACCGCACCGACCCAGTACGTCGAGGTCGACGGCGACCGGTTCGCCTACCGACGCTGGGGCAAGCCCTCCGGCGTCCCGATCTTCCTCGTCCAGCACTTCCGCGGGGGAATGGACAACTGGGACCCCCTGCTCACCGACGGCCTGGCCGAAGGCCGTGAGGTCATCCTGTTCAACGGGCGTGGCGTCGCCTCGTCGTCCGGTACTCCTCGCAACCGGGTCGAGGACATGGCCGACGACATCGCCGCCGCCATCCAGGCGATGGGGCTGCAGCAGGTCGATCTGCTCGGCTTCTCGCTCGGCGGTTACCAGGCACAGGAGGTCACGCTGCGCCACCCCCAGCTGGTGCGCAAGCTTCTCCTGCTCGGCACCGGGCTCCGGGGCGGGGACCCGACGATGGACCCCAAGGTGCCCGAGGTGGCACTGAATCCGGTCCCCGGCCTGGAGGACTTCCTCTTCCTGTTCTTCGGCCGCTCGGAGGCCGCGGTCGAGGCGGGCCGGGCCTTCTGGGAGCGACGCCACCAGCGGGCCGACCAGGACCCGCCGAGCTCACCCGCGGTCGCACAGGCGCAGTTCGAAGCGACGATGGCCTACGCGGAACCGCTGCCGGGCGAGAACCCCTACGCCTACCTGAACGCGATCACCCAGCCGACGCTGGTCCTCAACGGCGAGAACGACGTGATGATCGCCTCGATCAACTCCTGGCACCTCGCCCAGAACATCCCCGACGCCCAGCTGCTCATCTACCCCGACGCCGGGCACGGAGCACAGTTCCAGTACCCCGAGCGGTTCCTGAAGCACGCGCTTCAGTTCCTCGACGAGTAGATGGCTGCGCACGCAAGGCGAACGGCACGTCCTCGGCCGACGGCCGTTCCGGGCCATCTTGCGCCGCCCGCCACCAGCAAAGAATCACGAACGTAATGTAACTTTCCATGCTCATGGCGGATGCCTCATCGGATTCACGCCGGGAACGCCCGGCCTGCCGGATGTCCGCCACCAACAATCTGAGGAATCACGCATGCTCGACAGCCTGTGGACCCCGACCGTCGCCGGAAAGATCTCCCTGCCGCACCGTCTGGCGATGTCACCCCTGACCCGCAGCAGGGCCACGCCGGAAGGTGTGCCGACCGAGCTGAACGCCGAGTACTACGCCCAGCGCGCCTCGCACGCCCTGATCATCACCGAGGGCACCCAGCCCTCCGCCGACGGCCAGGGCTACCCGGTGACCCCGGGCATCTACACCGACGAGCACATCGCGGGCTGGCGCAAGGTCACCGACGCCGTGCACAAGGCCGATGGGCGCATCGTCATCCAGCTCATGCATGTCGGGCGGATCTCGCATCCCGACAACACCCCCCACCACCGGCAGCCGGTGGCCCCCTCCGCGATCAAGCCGGCAGGCCAGACGTTCACCGGCTCCGGGATGCAGGAGATGCCGGAGCCCCGCGCACTGTCCACCGAGGAGGTCGCCGCGACGGTCGACGACTTCCGCCGCGCCGCCGCGGCCGCCATCGCGGCCGGCGCCGACGGCGTCGAGATCCACGGCGCCAACGGCTACCTGGTCCACCAGTTCCTCTTCCCCAGCACCAACCAGCGCACCGACCAGTACGGCGGCTCCCTCGACAACCGCATCCGCTTCGCGGTGGAGGTCGCCACCGCCGTGGCCGACGAGATCGGAGCCGACCGCACCGGCATCCGGCTCTCCCCCGGCAACCCCTTCCAGCTCGGCGACCTCGCGGAGGACGACACCCACGAGCTCTACCCGCACCTCGTGCGCGCCCTCGCCCCCCTCGACCTCGCCTACCTGCACCTCGCCCACGGCGGCGACGAGGAACTCCTGGGCACACTGCGCGACCTGTGGCCGAACACGCTGCTCCTCAACCGGGCGGGCACCGACATCGCCACCCGCGCCAAGGACATCGACAACGGCATCGCCGACGTCATCACCGTGGGCTCGATGGCACTCGCCAACCCCGACCTGGTCGAGCGCATACGCGCCGGCGCACCCCTGAACACCCCCGACCCCGCCACCTTCTACGGCGGCGGCGCGGCCGGCTACACCGACTACCCCACCCACACCGCCTGACCACAGCGCCCGGCGCCCGAGGCAATCGCTTCCCTCGGGCGCTTCGGCGTACGCACGGCGTCGCATCCAGGCAGCGCCGCACATGCGCTCGCAACGCGAGCGGTACGCCGGCGACGAGGAGGTCCCGCCCCGCGGCTCCGGATCCGGACTCGTCGCACCGGACGTGGACTCGGCCCCATCCCATGACTGCGGCTCGGGCTGAGCATCATTGCTCTCCTGATTGTCCGCGTGAGGGCGGCGAGCCGGGCGGCGGCCAAGGTCGCCACGCGAGCCCACGCTCTGCCGTCCGATGGGCGGCGTATCGGCCGCAATATCACCTGCCGACCATAATATTACGTGCGTCAGGCCATAGATTAGAATGGGATACGAGGCAATGGCCGGCAAAGTTGAGGGAGGAAACCCTGTGGCGCGCTACACCAAGGAGCACAAGCAGGTGACGCGGCAGCGGATCATCGAGACCGCCGGCCACCGGTTCAAGCAGGACGGCATCGACGGCTCCGGGATCTCCACGCTGATGTCGGATGCCGGACTCACCAACGGAGCCTTCTACGCCCACTTCGAATCCAAGGACGACCTCGTCGCCCACGTCGTCGCCGAGCAGCTGCGCACGCAGGTGGAGCAGTACGGCACGCTGCGGCCCGGCCTCGCCGGACTCGAGGATCTCATCCGCGGGTACCTGTCCCCCGAGCACCGGGACAACCCCGGCGACGGCTGCCCGTCAGCAGCCCTGCTCGACGAGATCGGCCGCTGCGGTGACGCGACCAAGGATGCCTACACCGACGGCGCCAAAGCCATCGTGGACGAGCTCGCCGCCCGCCTGGATCCGGAGGATCCGCAGTCCGCCCGCGGTCAGGCCATCGGGCTCTACGCCATGGCGGTGGGAACGCTGCAGCTGTCCCGCGCGCTCTCCGACCGGAAGTTCTCCGACGAGGTCCTCGAGCAGGGAGTCGAGAACGTCCTCGCCCTGGCGCGGTGCCGGTCGATACCGGCTGGGTGACCACCTGGCCAGGGCCAGGACGCCAGTGCCGCACCCGCGTTCGGCCGCCAGCGTGAGCAGGTGACCACCAGGGACACCTGCAATCTCGGAAACGGCACCGACGCGTCGGTCCCCCGCTCGTACCGCGGGAGGCGCTGCGCACATTCGATACGCCGTGGCGGCAGCGCAGGTCCTGGACCTGGGCCGGGCGCCCGGACGGGACGTCGACCACACCGTTCTCCGCATCGCCTTCCTGCACGGCACCGCCTCGGCGCCGTAGGGCAGAGAAGCGAGCAGGTCAGTCAGGTCGAACAGGTGACGAGAGCCGTGACGCCCGCCGGGCGTCACGGCTCTGAGTCAACATCCTCGGCCCGTACGCAGACCGCACCGCGGCCCTACGGCCGGCCGAAGAACTCGAGAGCCTTCGGCACGAACTGCTCGTGGTACTGGAAGATGCCGCCGTGGCCGCCGTCGGGGTAGATCACCAGCTCGGCGTTGGGCAGTCGCCGGGCCAGGTCATGCGTGTTCGACGTCGGAACCATGCGGTCGTCGTCACCGTTGGCGACGAGTACGGGCTGCTTGATGACGGACAGATCCTGCGGCTTTGCCAGCCCCCAGCGGTGGATGGCCTTGAGCTGGGAGAAGTAGGACTTGAGAGCGATCGCCTTGTCCCGGTCCTGAGTGCGCTCCTTCAGGCGGGCCAGGAACTCCTTGCCGGCCCGAATCCCGTTCGGGGTGCGGGTGAAGAAGAGGAACTGCTTGACGTCCTGAAGGGTGAGCAGTGCCCGGAGGGTGTCGTAGTGCGAGATCCGGGTCACGTTCTTGATGCCCTCGCCGCCGGCCGGGCCGGTGCCCGCGAGGATCAGCCTGCGGATGAGCTGCGGATCGGTCCGGGCGATCACCTGGGCGATCATGGCGCCCATCGAGAAGCTGAGGACGTCCACCTGCTCGAAGCCCAGCGCGCGGATGAAGGTGACGGCGTCCTTGGCCATCTCCTCGATGGTCTTCGGCGTCTCGCCGCTGGACGCGCCCACGCCCCTGTTGTCGAACGTGATCACCCGGTGCTTGGCGGCGATGCCGTCGACGACCCGGGGGTCCCAGTTGTCCAGGACCGCGGCGAGGTGGGTGATGAAGATGACCGGCATGCCGGTCCGGGGGCCGAGGTCGCGGTAGGCGAAGGTCACTCCGTCGGCGGTGACGGTGCGGGTCTGCGCGTTCTTGTACGACGTCACCACGTCGCCATCGCCTCGTGTTTCGCGTGCGTTCACGGTCGTGCCCTTCGATGTGTGGGTTACCGCCACTGTGCGCCAATTTCTGCTTCCTCACAGGTGGGCGCAGAGCGGTTCCCGGCCTCCCGGCTGCGACTGCAGTCCGGAGTCGGCGGTCAGAGGAGGCCCAGGAAGTGGGAAACCCCTTGGATCAGGTCCCTGAACAACCCGTCGACCATTGAAGTATGACCATAATTTCATCAGGGTGCAAGTGGGCGGGCCGGACGGAACCCACAGCGGCGGAATCACGGGTTCCCCGGACGTCGGGGGTGGCACCAGGGCAGGAGCGGCTCACCTTCGCCGGCGGCCACGAGACGCTGGTCATGACCGGCGAGCCGTGGCCGTCCGGTCCCGGACCGGGGACAGCCGACGATCTGCACGACGGACTTCGATGCCCGGCTGAGGACGACGCCTGGCTGCGCCCCGGATTTCAGGACGAGGACTGGGCCGGAGTGCGCACCGTGGACCACGACGACGCCCGCGTCAGCCCCGAACCCCCGCCACCGGTACGGCGCAACTCCCGCCTGCACCCGCAGCGGACCTGGTGCAGCGCTTGCGGCGCTCGTCGGCAACACCGTCGGCCTGACCGGGGAAGGCCGCTCCATGGCGACGCTGGAGCTCATGGGACGTCAGATCGCACTCCTCGACGCCCTGCGGAAGCTCGACCGGCCCTTCGTCGTCCTGGTCCAGGGCAAGCCCTCGACCCTGCCCGCCCCGGCACTCGGCGCGGACGCCATCGTCCAGGCCTTCACCCAGGGGATGCAGGCGTCGGGCGGTCGCCGAGCTCTTGCTCGGGCGCACCGAGCCGAGCGGGCGGCTGCCGGTCCACTACCAACCAGGTCCGGGGGCAGCACAGCTACAGGTGCGCCGATCTGACACAGGATCCGCTGTTCGCCTTCGGCGAGGACCTCAGCTGCACGGCGGTGCACGACTCGGACCCGACGATCCAGAATCCGTTGTCACGTCCACGGGGGCGCTGCGGGCCACGGTGACGCTGACCAGGGCGGGCCGCCGTCCGGCACGGGAGACTGTGCAGGCGTATGCCCGCGACCGCGTCACGAGCGTGACGTGGACCGATCGCGAAGTGAAGGCCTTCACCCAGGTCGGCGTCGAGCCGGGCGAACGGGTCGAGGTGATGATCGTCGTTCTCGCCGGTGACTGCACCGTCGTCGCTCGGGACGCCGCGTCGTCGGAGCGGATGAGTTCGAATCTCCTGCTCGGCAGCAGCTCACGCATCGTGGACCTCCTCTCCACCGCCTTCACCGTCGACCACCTGCACCGAGCGAGCGCTACGGCATCCGGGCCCGGCAGCGCGGTGATGCCCGGTGCGTGTGATCGTTTCACTGTGAGCGCGCGGGACGGGACGCTTCACGGTCTCTTCGCGAGACCCGGCACCGAGACAGAATTGCGCGCCGCCGGGAGTCCCGGTCGCCGGACACCGCCAACGACGGGAGCAGGCCCGCGGACCCCTGTCCGCAGGACAGGCGCGGGGTGACGGCAGGCGGACGACCAGTAATGCGTGCCGCCTGTCGCGTCGGGGAGCGCTACGAGGTCACGTCGCCGGTACGCACCGGCAGCCCAGGCTCGACGGTGATGACGGCCGGAGCCGCGCATGCGCCGGTAGGTGAAGGTCGCGGAGGGACCCTCCACGGTGAGGTTCTCGGCCTTGTCTGCCAGATAGGCACTCATGACGTCCTTCTCCTGTGGGCGGGTGCCCGTCATGTCTCGCGGGTCTGCTCACGCAGCACACGCAAGACATGCCGGGTCTGCGGGGCCGCTGCCCTTGGCCGGCGCCCCATGCGGCGAGCCAGGGCTGTGGATCAGGCCGACAATCCGCTCGAACCGCTCGATCACCGGCTCGCTCCGATCACCCCGGAATCCACCGCGCCGAGCCGCAGGAAAATTAAATTATGTCCATAATGTTAAGCGGGCGACTCGGGCACGCGGGGGGTTCCTGTAGCGAGCGGAACCCGCGGCCCTGCCGCGGAACCGCCTGCGGGCCGGCGGCGCAAGCGGTTCCGCGGCGGGAGCCGAGGAGCGGCGGCCCCGCCCCGCCCGCGAGAGCGCGGGAATCCGGGGCTATTGAATTACGTTCACAATACAATACATTGGAGGAGCCGACGGAGAGCGAGCGGCCCACCCGGCGCGCAGAGGAGTGTGCGGTGCGATACAGGAAAGAGCACAAGCAGGCCACCCGGCAGAGGATCATCGAGACAGCGGGCCGCCGCTTCAAGGAGGACGGCATCGACGGCTCAGGCATCGCGGCGCTCATGAAGGACGCCGGGCTGACCAACGGCGCCTTCTACACCCACTTCACGTCCAAGGACGACCTGGTGGCCACCACGATCGCCGACCAGCTGCAGGCCCAGAACGCGACTATCGTCGCGCACGCGCAACCCGGTCGCGCCGGCCTCGAACAGATCGTGCGCTGGTACCTGTCCCCTTGGCACCGTGACAGCCGTGACGTCGGCTGCCCCTCCGCCGCCCTGCTCGACGAGATAGGGCGGTGCACACACCCCACCAAGCAGGCTTACACCGAGGGCGTACTGGTAATCGCCGACGGCATCGCCGCCCGCCTGGCGCCGGGCGACCCGCTCTCGGTCCGCCCCATGGCACTCAGCTCCTACGCCATGATGGCCGGCACACTCCAGCTCTCACGAGCCCTCGCCGACCCGCAACTCGCCGACCAAGTCCTCGACCAGGGCATCCACAACGCCCTCGCACTGCTGGGCATCGAGCACGAAGGGGACACCAGGACGGCGCACTGACCGGCGTACACACGGACACCGCGGAGCGCCCTGCGCACCGCCCACGCCGCGCCACCCCCTCACCTGCGGCGCGACACCCCTACGAAGAGGCGTCCACTCGACACCCGGAGCCTGCACGCGGCCCCGTCCACCCCCTACGCCCAGGCACGACGTCGCGGGCGTCGTCTGCCGCGAGGACCAGCCGGCCGGTCCGGGTTTCGTGGACTCGCCCAGGTGCCGCATCAGCTCGTCGTCAGGTCGTTCACGCTCATCCCGGTGCCCCGGGGTTCGCCGCCGACCGCGAGGGCCTCTCGCAGAAGTTTCCGCAGGGCGGCTACACCCTGGCCGACATGGCGAACGACACCGCGGGCCTGCTCACCGCGCTCGACATTCCCTCGGCGCACATCGTCGGACAGTCGATGGGCGGCATGGTCGCCCAGCAACTCGCCCTCGACCACCCCGCGCGCGTGCTCACCCTGGCCCTTGTCTACACGGCGCCCAGCACGGACTTCCTCGCCGGACGCGACCTGGTCGACGAGCGGACGCACCGCCCCCGGGCCCGCAATCGCGACGAGGCGATCGCGCTGTACCTGGACAACGAAGCGGTGTGCGCCTCACCCGGATACGCCCAGGACATCGCCTGGCTTCGCGAGCTCTGCGGCCAGATGTACAACCGGGACTACGACCCGGACGGCATCGAGCGGCAGCTGGAATCGCTCGACAACTCCCCGGACCGAACGCCGCGCCTGCACCACATCACGGTGCCCACCACGATCCTGCACGGCGACGGCGACCGCCTGATCAGCGCCGACGCCTCCAAACTCATGCACGAACTGATCGCGGACTCGAAGCTGACCATCTACCCCGGCATGGGCCATGAGCTGCCCCGTCCGCTCTGGCCACAGATCATCACGCAGATCCGGGACAACGCGGCACGAGGGAGTGCCTGACATGACCGCGGGAGCCAATGTGTGCCGAGCCCGGCCCGCAGCCCGGCGGGTGGTGCTGATGCTCGCTTCGGCACTGGTCCTGTTCGTCGGGGTAACAGCCCCGAGCCCGGCGTCGGCGGCTGACAGCCCGTTCTGCGTGGTCCGGACCACGCAGCCCGAGGTGGGACTGATCCTGGTTTCGGTCGAGCGGATCGACGCCCGCACACGGATGTACGCGTTCCGTTCGAAAGCGGTCGGCGACGCCATGTCCGACGGGCTTGTTCGGGTGCGCGTCATCCTGCCCGCCGACTACGACCGCTCGCCCGGCAAGCGCTACCCGGTCATGATGCACCTGCACGGCACCAACAACTCGCCCAGCACCTGGCCCGCCGGCGAAGTGGAGCAGGTGCTGGGCGACAACGACGTGATCTTCGTCGAGCCCGACGGTGACCCGGCCGGCTTCTACGCGGACTGGTACGGCACCCCCGTCACCGGCCTCGATCTGTTGAACGGTCCAGTGCCGTTCCCGCCCCCGACGTGGGAGACGTTCCACCTCCGTGAGCTGCTCCCGTGGTTGGACGAGACCTTCCGTACGACAGGCCGACGCGCGACCACCGGCAGCTCGATGGGCGGCTTCGGCGCGATGGCGTACCCGGCCCGCAACCCGGGGGTATTGGTCGCCGCCCGCTCCCTCTCCGGCGCTGTGGACCTCGACGCGTTGTACCCGATCACTCCCGTCGTGATCTCCGCGGGCTACGACCCGCGCATCTTCGGCGACCGAACCCTGCAGGCCGACAACTGGCAAGCGCACAATCTGGTCGACCTGGCTGCCGAGCTGCGCGGAGTATCACTGTTCCTCGCCAGCGGCAACGGGCTGCCCGGCCGCTACGACGACATCGTGAGCGCCATCACGGGAGCGCCCCTGGAGATCCTCGTGCACCAGATGGCCGAGAACTTCGTCGCCGCACTCGGCCGGGCCCAGGTGCCCGTTACCACCTGGTTCTACGGCAACGGCACTCATCCGGGCGCGACGACGCGATTTTACGACTACGACGATCTGCCCCGCTTTCTGCCCCAGGCGATGAACGCCCTCAACCGCAAGTAGACGGTGCAAGGGGCCGAGACCCACGCAGATCAGTACCGCTGACCGGTGGGCCGAGGCCATGCACGAGCTGATCCCGGATTCGAAGCGGGACAACACCACACGAGGAAGTGCGTGAAATGACAGCAGCACAGGTGAAAGGCCGCGTGGACAGCGGATTCGAACCGGTCGCGGACGCCTTCGCCGACAACTTCCGGCAGCGCGGTGACACGGCCGCCTCCTGTGTGGTGTACGCCCAGGGCGCGCCGGTGGTGGACATCTGGGCGGGGCAGACCGCCCGGGGCGCCTGGACGCCCGAGGCCCGCACCGTGGTGTTCTCCGTCAGCAAGGGCGTCACCACCGTCTGCCTGCTGATGGCCGCCGAGCGCGGACTGATCGAACTCGACGCCCCGGTGGCGAAGTACTGGCCGGAGTTCGCCGAGAACGGCAAGGAGGCGACGACCGTACGGCACCCCTCGCGCACCGGGCCGGCCTGGCGGCGCCCGAGACGGATCTGACGTGGGAGGAACTGCGCGCCTGGCGGCCGGTGATGGACACGCTGGCCCGGCAGGCACCGGCCTGGGCTCCCGGGACGGCGTACGCCTACCACGCGCTCACGTTCGGCTGGCTGGCCGGCGAGGTGCTGCGCCGGGCCACGGGACTGCTCCCCGGCCAGTGGCTGCGCGAGCACATCGCCGATCCCCTGAACCTGGCGATGACGTACGGCGCCGACCCCGCGTCCGCCGAACTTCACCCCCTGGCGGACCCGCTGCCCAGCACCGACCCCGAAGCCGTCGCCATGATGGCCGAAGCCTTCGCCGTACCGATGATCGAACGCTCCGTCAGCCTGGGCGGTCTCATCGACGCCGCCCGGATCGCCCAGGTCGCCAACACGGAAGCATGGCTGTCGGTCGAGATGCCAGCAGACAATCTCGTGACCAGCGCCCGCAGCCTGGCACGGCTGTACGCGGCCACGGTGGGCGAGGTCTACGGAGTCAGGCTGCTGGGCCCGGACATCGTCCGCGATGCCCTCGTGGTGCGCTCCGAGGGCCGCCCGTTCGTGGGCCCAGACGCCAGCAGCGGCTGGGGCACCGGCTTCATGACCAGCTCCGCCCACCGGCCGATGATCGGCCCCGGCAGCTTCGGCCACGACGGCCTGGGCGGCTGCCTCGGCTTCGCCCACCTCGAAGCCGAGATCGCCTTCGCCTACCAGACCGCACAACCCGGCGGCCTCCCCGACGACCGGGCCAACGCGCTCAGCCACGCGCTGCGCAACTGCCTGTGACGCCCGGCTCCGCGACTACCCACCCGAACCAGTTCACCGAGCAACCGGAAAACCAGGCCATGACCACGACACTTCCACGTCCCACCGCTCTGACACCCGAGCCTGGCCACCCGCGCGGCCGACCGGCTCCTGACCCGCCTGACGCGGTTGCCGGGCACCCGACACGGCTACCAGGTCGAGCGCAACCTTCCGGTCCCCGCGCGCGACGGCGCCGTCCTGGTGACGGACCACTACGCCCCCGTCACCGGCCGGCCGAAGGGCACCGTCCTCGTGCGCACACCGTACGGGCGCGGCTTCCCGCACGACCTGGAGGCGAGGGTCTACGCGGACCGCGGGTATCACGTCCTGCTGCAGAGCTGCCGCGGCACGTTCGGCTCCACGGGGGCCTTCTCCCCGATGGCGAACGAGGCCGACGACGTCCAGGACGCGGTGGCCTGGCTGCGGACCCGGCCATGGTTCGACGGACGGCTCGCGACCTCCGGGGCGTCCTACGTGGCTGGACCCAATGGGCGCTGCTGATGGACCCGCCCCCGAACTGCGCACTTCCCTGATCGCCGTGGCGCCGCACGACATGCACGACGCGGCCCACGGAAGCGGAGCGTTCCGTCTGGGCGACTTCCTGTCCTTCGCGGAGATGGTGGTCAACCAGGAGAGGCTCCCCGGGCTGCGGAGTGTGCCCCGGATGCTCACCCTGAACCGGCGGCTGGCCCCGGTCTTCGGTGCCCTCCCGCTGGCAGATGCGGCCGACGCGGCGACGGGGCACCGCGCGCCGTGGTTCCGGGAATGGCTGACCACTCCGGAGCGCGACGACGCGGTGTGGGACCGGCTCAAACTCGGCGACGCCCTTGAGCGGGTGAACGTCCCGGTGCGGCTCACCGCCTGCTGGCAGGACCTCTTCCTCGACCAGACCCTGCACCAGTACGAGTCGCTGCGTGCCCGTGGGGTCGAGGTCTCGCTCACCGTCGGCCCGGGGACCCATCAGGAACAGGGCCACAAGGGCATGGGAGGTCTGCTCCGCGGCAATCTCGCAAGGCTGGAGACCCACCTGGCCGACGAAGCGCCGGCTCGCCCACGGTCCGTATCCCCCGTCGAGGTGTACGTCACCGGGCAGAACGCGTGGCGGCACCTGGACCAGTGGCCACCGGCGACCGGCGAGACCGTCCACTACCTGCAGCCCGGCGGCAGGCTCCTGGCCGACAAGCCAGGCGAGGGCACGCCGTCCACGTACGTCTACGACCCGGCGAACCCCACCCCCACCTCGGCGGCCCGCTGCTCACCCTCGACGGGAGAAGCAAGGACAACGCGAAACTGGAGAGCCGCTCCGACGTGCTCACCTTCACCACTGACCCGCTGACCGCGCCGCTGGAGATCATGGGAACGCCCGTCGTCGAACTGGCGCACACCCGGAGCAACCCGCACGCCGACGTCTTCGTGCGGCTCTGTGACGTCGACCCCAAGGGCGTGTCCCGCAACTTCGCCGAAGGACTCCTGCGCCTGGATCCCACCTCGCCGCTTGACCAAGTGCAGACGTGCGACGACCGAAGCTCCTGAGATCCACGCCGCGGGACGCTGTTCTAGCGCCCCGCCGGTATGCCCAGAGCCCGATGAGCGCCGCGAGATTTGTGCGGAGCCGCCCGGGTCGGGAAGACCACCATCTCCCGATTCCTCACCGACGGCCGCGACATGGCATTCGAGTTGCGCACGCCTTGCGCACCGGCGGCACGGATCGTCGCTGCGCGAGCGGGGTGAGGCCCGCCCCGCCTCGAAACCGAGCGGGATCAGGCAGCGTCGACGAATATGTCGAGCGCGAGATCACCCTCGAATCCGGCAGGGCTGTAGACGGACAGGTCGGTGACGCCTTCGTCGAGCAGGACCTCGTCGTCGATGAACAGGTTGGCGGTGCATGTGCGCGCGTCACGCGTGAGGACGGCGTACGCGGCGTCAGCCATGATCTGCGGACTACGGGCTTGTCCGGCGCCACCGACCACGTTGCGTACGGCGGCGGTGTCGATCAGGGTTCGCGGCCACAGCGAGTTGGCGGCGATGCCGTCGGCGGCGAGTTCCTCGGCGAGCCCGATGGTGCACAGACTCATCCCGTACTTCGAGAGCGTGTAACCGAGATGCTTGCCCACCCAGTGCGGCGCGAGGTTCAACGGCGGCGAGAGCGTGAGGATGTGCGGGTTGTCCGCCGCGCGCAGGTGCGGGATCGCGGCCTTGCTCAGCAGGAACGTGCCTCGCGTGTTGATGTCCTGCATCAGGTCGTACCGCTTCATCTCCAGCCGCTCCGCCGACGACAGGTCGATCGCGCTGGCGTTGTTGACCACGATGTCGATGCCGCCGAAGGCACTGACCGCAGCGTTGACGGCGGTGCGTACGTCGTCCTCGTTGCGGACGTCACCGACGACGGCCAGCCCCTTGCCCCCCGTGCGCTCGATCTCCTCGACCGCGGTGTGGACCGTGCCTTCGAGCTTCGGGTGCGGTACGGCGGTCTTGGCAAGCATCACCACGTTCGCCCCGTCGCGGGCCGCGCGCAGGGCGATGGCGAGTCCGATGCCGCGGCTGCCTCCCGACATCAGGACGGTCTTGCCGGCCAGCGTTCGCCTCATGGTCGAACCTCCACAATCGATTGGTTAACTAATCATACGCACTGCGAATGATACGGTCCGCGCATGACTTCCACTCCCGCACGCCAGAGCGACCGGCTCTACCACGAGCTCCTCGCCCCCGAAGAGACCCAGTCCGTACGCGCTGCCGTGCGCCGGATCGCGGAGCAAGAAGTGGCTCCGCACGCCGCGGCGATCGCGAACGGCGACGAGCGCACGGACGGCTTCCCGCGGCAGGTGTTCGACGCGCTCGCGTCGGCGGGGGTCTTCCGGATCCCCTTCCCCGGCGAGGTCGGCGGCGACGGTCTGACCCACCCGGCGACCGCCACCGCCGCGGCGATCGAGGAACTGGCCTACTACTCCAGCAGCGTCGCGGCCGTCTTCGACGTGCACTGCATCCTGGCGGGCAACGCCCTGCGGCAGGGCACCGAGGAGCAGCAGCAGCGCTGGCTGCCCAAGGTCGCGCAGGGCTCGGTGGTCGGCGCGTTCGCCACCACCGAGCCGGACGCCTCCAGCGACCTGTCTCCGCAGGCCGTTCAGACCGAGGCCGTACGCACCGAGACCGGGTGGGTGCTGAACGGCCACAAGCGGTGGATCTCCAACTCGCCCGTGGCCGCGTTCGTGGTGGTTCTCGCCCGCACCGGCGAGCGGCTGAGCATGTTCATCGTCAACACAACGCTTCCGGGCGTTCACGTGGGCCTTGCCGACCGCAAGATGGGCAACCGCGGCCAGCTCACCGCGGACATCCGCTGCACGGACGTACACCTGTCCGACGACGACCTCCTCGGCGGCGCCGAGGGACACGGACTGCGCCACGCACTGTCCACACTGACCTACGGCCGGATCGGCATCGCGGCCGCCGGGGTCGGCATGGCACAGGCCGCCTTCGACCACACCGTGGCCCACCTGTCGACGCGACACGCCTTCGGCAAGCCGGTGGCCGCCAACCAGCACTGGCAGTTCCTGCTCGCCGAGCGGGCCACCGAGATCGACAACGCCCGCACCCTCGTCACCAAGGCCGCCCTGCGCCTGGACGCCGGCAACCCGTCCCCGGAACCCGAGGCCGCGATGGCGAAGTACTACGCCACCAAGCTGTCGGTGGACATGGCGCGCGACGCCGTCCAGGCTTTCGGAGGCCTCGGCTTCGCCCGCGAACTGGGCGCCGACGGAAGCCCTGGCCCCGTCGAGGCGATCTACCGGGACAGCAAGATCGGCGAGATCTACGAGGGCACCAACGAGATACAGAAGTGGGTCATCGCCCGGCACATCTTCGGCCGGACCATCGTCGGCTGACGGCCGCGGCCCAGCCGATGCCCTGCCCGGCGAGCCCCGCTTCCCGCGCACCGGGATCGCTGCCCCGGTCCGGCCGCCCCAGGCCTTCTCGTACGATGGATCCAGACGATACGCAGGGCTAACCATAGGCGGGATAAACGATGTCCGAGGCTCCGCTGGTACCGGGGACAGTGGCCGAACACACCATCTGCCTGCTGGTCAAACTCGGACAGGTGGCCTTCAGGATCGCCGAAGACGGCATCAGCGGAACCGGCCTGCGCGTGCGCCACTACAGCGTCCTGCAGGCCCTGGCCGACAACGGCGCCATGCCGCAGCTGGCGCTCGGCTCGTTCCTGCGCATCGACCCGGCGACGATGGTGACGAGTCTCGACGACCTGGAGCGGGCCGGATACGCCGAGCGGACACGCGATCCGCAGGACCGACGTCGGTACGCCGTCGATATCACCGACGCCGGGCGCAAGGTCCTGGCCGACCTCAACCGCACACTCGTCGGTCTCGACAGCGAAATCCTCGCCGACCTGGGCCCCACTGAACGGCACTCGCTTCACGCCCTGTTGAGCAGCCTCGCCGAGAGTCCCGCTCTCACCGCCATGTTCGATGCCGTCCGCGAGCAGAGCGGCGCGAAGAGGGCTTAACCGCAGGAGGAGATTTCCACAGTCCGGGGCGACACGCCTCGGCCGCGATGGCCGGGCCGCACGGGCAGTCAGCCGCCCCCCGCCGCCGATTCGAGCCGCTCGCCTTCGCGGTCGGCGGCGGCTTCGAGGCAGCCTGCCCGCTTACAGGTCGTCACGACGATGACGAGTTGGTGGGCAGAAGGCTGGTTGTCACCGGCGCGGCACGCGGCATCGGCGAGAAGGTGGCCCGCCTCGCCGCCGCCCGAGGGGCCCGGGTGACCGTGATCGGCCTCGAAGCCGATCGATTGCGCGACCTCGCCGACGAGCTGGGTCCCGCCGTTTCCTGGCGTGAGGCCGATGTGCGCGACGGTGCCGCCCTGCGGTCGGCGATCGATGCGGCGGCGGAGGTGATGGGCGGCATCGACCTCGTCGTCGCCAATGCCGGCGTCGTGGCGTACGGGACGGTGCGGCAGACGGACGAGGCGTCGTTCGAGCGGGTCCTGGACATCAACCTGAACGGCGTGTTCCGCACCCTCAAGTACGCGACGCCGCACCTGGAGCGCAGCCGGGGCCACGTGCTGGTCGTGGCGTCCGCGCTGTCGTTCATGCCGCTGGCCGCGATGGCCTCGTACGGCGCGAGCAAGGCCGGGGCCGAGCTGCTCGCCCTGACCTACCGCCAGGAGGTGGCGCATCTCGGGGTCACGGTCGGTCTGGTGCACCCCTCCTGGATCGACACGGACCTCGTCCGGGGCGCCGAGGCGGACCTCCCCTCCTTCCAGGGGCTGCGCCGGCGGCTGCCCTATCCGGGCAACGTCACCACGAGCTCCGACCGGGCGGCCGCCGCGATCGTCGACGGACTCGTACGCCGACGCAGCCGCGTGTACGTCCCGCGCGCGGTCGTCGTGGCCAACTGGGCCAAGGGAGCGCTGAATTCACCGCTGGCCTGGCCCTGGGCGAGGCGCTTCGCGGCCCGGGCGGTTCCGTCCCTCGAACGCGAGGTCACAGCGCTGGGGAGGCATGACCAACTCACGCCCGGTACCGATGCCCCTGCCGCGGAGACCAGGTCGTCCTAGCCGCACACGGCGGAGCTGCGCCCCACCACCCAACCTCTCAACGGTCTTGGACCAGCGAGTCGTACAGGCGCGCGCCGGTCTCGTGGGAGGCCTCGGCGCGTTCCCGCTCGTCACCCAGGCCGACAGCGAAGTTCACGCCCATCGGCAGGAGGACCTGCGTCACGGCGTCGTCGAACTCGACGAAATGCTCAGCCAGTTCAAGGGTGATGTAACCGTGCACGTAGCTCCACAGCTGGGCGGCGATGACTTCGGGTTCCTGCTGCTCGACCCTGCCGGAGCGCACGAGCCGTTCGCATGCCGCGGTGACATGGGCGTGGGCTTCCCGAAAGGCCGGGGAATGCCCGCTCAGGCGAAGGTCCGTATCCGGCAGAGGCCGGTACGTCGCCCGAGTGGACAGCCCGAACATCAGGTCGTGGAGGTGAGGGTTCTCGCGGGCCAGCCGACGGCAGGCCAAGGCCATGGCGAAGAGATCCGCGATCGGGTCGTCCGTCACCGGTACCTGGGCGAACGCTCTGCCGAGTTCCTTGAACCCGTGGTCGGCGACAGCGCTCATCAGCTCGGGGATCCCGCCGAAGTGGCTGTAGACCACCATCGTCGACAGTCCGCTCGCGGAGGCCACCGTGCGCGCCTTCAGAGCCGACGGACCCTGCTCGGCCAGCAGACCGATGGCCGCCTGCACAAGCCGTTCCGGTGCGTCATCAAGCCTCGCCCGCCCTGCCATGTTCCGTACGCCTCCCCCGTTGACACACCAGAAATAACTTGGTTATGTGATTCTTCACGGCAATAGTACACATCGCACGTGACGTGCCACCTTCGACACACGCGTCCGCCTTCGGACACGTCATCACGCGGGGTCCAGTCTCCTGCCGCCCGTGCGGGCACAGCGTGTCGGGGCGAACCCGACCTCATCGCTGCGACACGCATCCGCGGCCGTCCCGACGCACTTTCCTACCCCCGCCATGAACTCAGCACGGGAGCAGAACTCATGCCATACAAAGACAAGGGCCGTCTGACGGTCGAAGATCGCGGGGCCGCCCTGATCGTCCGGGTCGACGGCGGCCCGCATCAGGAGTTCGGCCTCGACATCGCCCAGCAGCTGGACAAGCTGGTCGCCCGAGCCGACCGCGATCCGAACGTCCGTGCCGTCGTCTTCACCGGGGCACATCCCGAGCGGTTCGTCAGCCATGCCGCGGTCCGGTGGCTGCAGGAAGAGGGCGCCGCGAGCCCCACCGTCGGCCGACGCGGTGCCGCCGCCGTCGTACGCATGGCCAAGCACGTGGACCGGTCCCGCCTCCTCGGGCCCGTGATGCGCAGGACGCCGATGCGGGGAGCCCTCCAGCTGGAACGTCTGCACACGACCTTCCTCCGCATGAACGCCAGCGGCGTGCTCTACGTCGCCGCCCTCAACGGTTCGGCTCTCGGCCTCGGCGCCGAGTTCGCCTGGGCGTGCGATCTGCGGGTCATGGCCGACGGGGACTACTTCATCGGCCAGCCGGAAATCCTCCTCGGCATCATCCCGGGTGGAGGCGGCACCCAGCGGCTGACCCGCCTGATCGGCACCCACCGGTCCCTGGCCGCGATCCTCGAAGGCAAGCCGTTCACGCCCGCGGAGGCTCTCGCCAACGGGGCGGTCGACCAGGTCGCTCCCCAACACAAGGTGCTCGCACAGGCGGTCGAACTCGCCGAGCACTTCGGGAAGCGGTCGAAGGGGTCGGTCGCGGCCGCCAAGAGGTCGGTGTACTTCGGCGGCTCGATGTCACTGGAGGACGGCCTGCACGTCGAACGCGCCGAGTTCTTCACCCAAATCATGTCGAAGGAAGGCCAGAGGCTGATGCTCGACTACCAGGCCACTACCGACGCCACTGGCGAACTCCCGCTCTACACACCGGGCACCTACGCCCGGGCCCTCGCGTCGGGCAGCGTGCCGGGCCGTCGCTCGACGAGCGGGCGGTGAACCGACGATGACCACTCAGCAGTCCTTCACCCGTCACGACATCACGTTCCCTTCCGGCGACAGCACCTGCGCCGGTTGGCTCTACCTCCCCACGGGCGTCACGTCTGCGCCCGTCGTCGTCCTGGGGCACGGCCTCGGCGCCGTCCGCGAGATGCGCCTGGACGCCTTCGCCGAGCGCTTCGCACAGGCCGGCATCGCCGCCGTGGCCTTCACCTACCGGCACTTCGGCGACAGCGGCGGCCACCCTCGCCAACTCCTGTCGATCAAACGTCAGCTCACCGACTGGGACGCCGCCCTCACCTACATCAAGGCACGCACGGACGTCGACCGCACACGCATCGCCGTATGGGGCAGCTCGTTCGGCGGCGGCCATGCCATCACCGTCGCCTCCCGCCACCCCGAACTGCGCGCGGCCGTGGCCCAGTGCCCCTTCACCGACGGTCTCGCCTCCGCGCTCGCGCTGGGCCCGCTCGCCTCCCTCCGGATGACCCCCGTGCTCGCCCGGGATCTGGCGACCAGGGTCCGCGGCCAGGCGCCCGTGATGGTTCCCATCGCCGCCGCCCCCGGTTCACCGGCCCTCATGAACGCTCCGGACGCCCTGCCCGGATACCAGGCGCTGCAACCGCCCGGCACGACGTTCCGCAACGAGGTGGCGGCACGGGTGATCCCGACCATCGCCGCCTACCGACCCGGGCGTGCGGCGAAGAAGGTCACCATGCCGATCCTCTTCTGCGTCAGCAACACCGACTCGGTCACGCCCCCCGCCCAGACCCTCCGGTACGCGGGCACCGCACCCAAGGGAGAGATCAAGAGGTACGACGCCGGCCACTTCGACTTCTACACCGGCGAGACCTTCGAGGAACTGGTACGCGACCAGATCGAGTTCCTCACCCGCCAACTGCACCCGGCACCCGCCGCATCGACTCCCTGACCGGACCGCATCACACGGAGACAGGTACGCCCGCCATGAATTTCGCATCTCTGCCCGACCGCCGCGCCGAGCTCGCCCCTCACGGGGCCGCGGTCTCGGACGGCCGCCAGGCCCTCACTGCTCTTGTGGGCGTCATAGGCGGCCTGGCACCACAGCCGGTACAGGGGCCAGCTCGGCATGCCCAGTTCCATGGCGAGTGAGTAGACGATCTCCCAGCGCGGGTAGAGGCCTACACCGCGCAGCAGTTCGGAGAGCTTGGACTTGGCGAAGCGGACGCGCACGCTCAGGTCGCTGAGGGTCAGCCCGCTGGCGAGGTAGCTCTCGCGCATCGGGCCCAGCCACGCGGGTGGGCGCTGCCAACGGTCGGAGCGATCGGTCCGAGCTTGCGACCAGGCCGCGGGGTGGAGGATCTGCCGGGTGGAACCGGCGGCTCGGGGGGCTTCGTCACGGGGCGTCGTCCTCCTTGTCCCTGGCCATGTCCACGCGGTTGCCCGTGCCGGGCGCGGTGTGGGAACGGGAGGCGTGCACGATCTGCTGCACGGTCAGAGCGAGAGCGGGGGCGAGCGCGGCCACCGCCGTCGTCTGGCCGGCCGCGACCAGCACCACGCTCCAGGTGAACACCGTGGCCGTGACCGCGATGACGACTATCTGACGAGGCTTCATACGAGCACCCGCCTTCCTTGTCCGTTGATTTGACCTTCCACATCCGGCGGCCCCATCCGGAAAGAGGACCGCCGTACCCCGGGCAGGCGGGTGCCGAGGCCGCCAGCCCAAGGAGGTGAACCAACATTGGAGGAACGGGAGTTGCTACGCCACGTGATCAAGGAATCACGGAACAATGGCGATCAACGGACCGGCTCGGACGCCTGCCAGGTACATCGGCGGTCAAAAATGCAAGCAGGTGTGCGGACGGGTGGAAGTTCCCGGATTGCCTTGCAATTGCACCTCGAAGAGACGTCAATAGAACAAGACGCCGTTGGTGTCGACCTTCCATCCGGAAGGGCCCGTCCCCGTGCCGAAACATAGGGAGAAGCGGGCATCGCCGCTCTCGCCTGGCCAGCCGTAAGCCGGCGAGAGCGCAACGGTCCCGTAGCGGGACACACGAGGAACGTAGACCACAGCACTGACAACGCCGACGACACCGCCGGGGTCTCCGCTGCGGAGCCAGCCCGCGGCCATCCTGAGGATGACGCTGGTCGTACGAACTACGTGGCCCTGAGCTGCCGGAACTCCTCGTCCCGGCGTCCATAACGAGGCGCTTCGCCACCCCGGCGATCCGGCGGCCAGAGGCACAACCGCCCGGCGGTTGCCATCCGGGGCACACGTCTAGGCTTTCCGGGCCAGTCCGGCGGCGATGAGGTGTTCCCAGACCGTGAGCTCTCGCCTTTCGCCGCTGTTCCACGGGTTGTCGGTCTCGTCGGGACGCCACAGGGATGCCGGGACGATCCCCGGGTCGAGGATCTCCAGGCCGTCCAGCAGGGAGGCGATCTCCGCGTCCGTACGCCACCGGCCGCGGCCGAACGTCTGCTGGAGGACCTTCTCAGCCTCCATGGTCTCCGGGTTGTTGCCAGAACGGAAATGGCTGACGAAGAAGTAGCTTCCGGACGGGACGTGGTCGCGCCAGTAGCGGACGATGCCGGCAGGGTCCTCGTCATCGTTTACGTGGTGGAGGATGGCGCTGAGGATGACGGCGACGGGACGAGCGAAGTCGATGATTTCGATGGTGTCGGGGTGAGTGCGGATGCCTTCGGGGTTGCGCACATCGATCGCGACGACGCGGGTCCGGTCGTTGTTCTCCAGCAGTGCGCGGCCGTGGACCAACACTTGGGAGTCGATGTCGACGTAGACGACCCGGGACTCGGGAGCGTGCCGTTGCGCGACCTGGTGGACGTTGTCCGCGGTCGGCAGGCCACTGCCCAGGTCGATGAACTGCCGAATGCCGGTGGTCTTCGCGATCTCCCTGACCGCCCGCGTCAGGGCCGCGCGGTTGGCGAAGGCGATGGCCACCGAACCGGGCAGGTCGCGCTTGAACACGTCGCCGATCTCACGGTCCACGGCGTAGTTGTCCTTGCCGCCGAGCAGGTAGTCGTAAACGCGGGCGATGCTGGGCTTGGCCGGGTCGATGGAGGAGCCCTCGTTCGTCATGGCTGCCATTCTTCACCACAACGCCCCTTGCGCACCCTCGTTTTGGGGTCCTCCAGCCGGTCGGGGCGGCGAGAGGGCATGGAATCTTCGGCGGGCAGGGCGGGAGGCTGGGAAGGCCGGGGTGGTGCGTGCCAGGGCGACGCAGAGCTGGGAGCCGAAGGAGTCAGGCCGCACCGGGACCTCCTTGCGCGGAAGCGTTGGCCGTCTGCACGGGCATGCCAGGGGCTGTTTGCGGCAGGGGTTCCACCGCCTGGTGGGACAGGCCCTGCCGGAGGAACTGCTCAACGATCTTCGGGGCACTGTCAACTTGTGGGACTGAAAGGGTAGTTGGGGCAGGCTGGGGTGATCGGGTCGCCGGCTGCACCCTTCAGGCATCCTCGGGGGCGCAGCCGGTGACGATGCGCCAGGTGGTGAAGCGGTGGTGCATTTCGGTGCGGTAGTCGTGGGCGGTGAAACGGTGGCGGCGGGGTCGGAAGTGGGGTGAGATGCCGCTGAACGCGGCGAGGAATCTCTGCGCTCCGCCGACGCTGCGGAAGCCTTTCATGGCCCGTTCGCGCTGCCGGGTCGGTTGGTGGGAGTTCTCGGCGCGGTTGTTCAGGTACTTCGACTGCCGGTGCTCGACGCAGGGCATGACCTCGCGGTGGGCGGCGCCGTAGGAGCGGAGCTTATCGGTGACGACCACCCGCGGCACGGACCCGGTCTCCATGAGGAGCCGGCGGAAGAATCGCCTGGCCGCGGCCTTGTCCCGCCGGTTCTGCACGAGGATGTCGAGGACGTTGCCGTCCTGGTCGACGGCCCGCCACAGGTACTTCTGCTCGCCATTGATCTTGATGAAGACCTCGTCGAGGTGCCACTTGTCACCAGGCCGGGGACGCCTGCGGCGCAGCGCGTTGGCGTAGGCCTGCCCGAACTTCAGACACCAGCGGCGGATGCTCTCGTAGGACACGATCACGCCGCGCTCCAGCATCAGCTCCTCGACCTCACGGAGGCTGAGCGGGAACCGGAAGTACAGCCACACACAGTGCGAGATGATCTCCACCGTACCGGTGCCCCTTGTACGACGGAGACGCGGACGAGACGGGCGATCCCCTCCCGACACGATCAACCACAAGATCATCCCACCCCGCTCAGCCAACGCGACAATGCCCTTCCCGAAACTCAACACGGCCGTGGCGATCTTTGTCTGGAGCGACCTGCCCGTACTGTCTGCGGGAGATCGCCTGGGTCGCAGTGCGATCCCTCCAGCAGACGTTTCGTGGCGCCAGTCGGGCACCTGAAGCCGGCCAGAACCCTGCCCTCCTTGAGTGGCTGATCCAGCACGGGCTCAACCGCACGAACGTCGACGCCGTGCACACCGGTGAATGCTGGACAGCATCCAAGAGCGGCCGGTGCCGACCGGCCACCGGGCAGCAGGCGCTGGAGGCACTGCGCCAGCAGGTGCCGGCCTGCGCCCACTGCCGACCAGACACGGCCCTCGGCATCCTCGCTAGTGCCGTGACCACGAATGTTCACAGTGTCGGCGGCCATGCCGTCGGCCTGCCGGTGTGGCGGTGGGAGTTCAGCCGACCTCGTTGCGGACGGCGGTGTCGAGGTCGGTGGCGGCCAGGCCGAAGGTCTCGGCGGTCTCCGTCGCGTCCATGTGGAACGGCGCATACCACTGGTAGTCCATCTCGGCCATCTCGCGGGCGATCGGCACGATCAGCCCGGCCGTACGCGTCACGGAGCGCGGTATCTGGATCAGTTTGACCGGTGGCCGGCCTGCCGCGACGGCGTAGCGCCGCGCCAGCTCGCGAATGGTGACGGCCGACGGAGACGGCACGTGCCAGGGTCGGCCCCACGCGCGTTCTTCCGAGGCCAGCGTGATGAGGGCCTGTGCCATGTCACCGTTGAAGGTGAAGGTGTGCGGCATGTCCAGGTGGCCGGTGATCCAGGCCGCTTTTCCCTTCTGCAGGGCCGACTTGATGAGCAGGGAGTAGATGCCGTTGGCGTCCTTGCCGATGTAGTCGGAGCCGCGGACCTCGACGGTGCGGATCCCCCCGGCGAGGGCCTGTTCCCACATGCGTCTGCGCAGGCGGCCCTTGTGCCCGGTGGCGGCCATGGGGGTGTGTTCGTTCATCCGGCCGCCGGGCTGCGGACCGTAGGCGTAAAGGCTGCCGGTCAGCGCGAGGACGGCGTCGTTCGCCTTGGCGGCGGTGATGGCCGCCGTCTGCAGGGGCAGTAACAGGCGCTCCCACAGCGTGTATGAGGGTGGATTGGCGCAGTGGTAGATCACTTCCGCGCCGCGGGACAGCTCGGTCAGGCGGGACGGGTCGGACGCGTCCGCGGCGACCCGGTCGACCAGCGGGTGCTCGGGGCCGGAGCCGCTGCGGGTGACGATCCGGACGCTCTCGCCGCGCTCGGCGAGCAGACGAGCGACGTTGGTACCGATGGAACCGGCACCGATGATGACGTGCTTGGCCATGACGGTTTCTCCTTCTCCGGGTCTCGGTCAGTCGTCCACGCCGGAGCCGGTATAGGTGGGCACGTCGGCGAGCATGCCGGCGATCTGCGGGTTGAGCTCGTTGCGGCGCCGGTGCAGTTCCTGGATCTTGGCGTTCAGGTCAGGGTCGTCGTCGTCACTGACATCGAAGATCTCCAGCCGTTCGACCAGGTGCAGCCCGAGGTGGTCGGTCTGGTAGGTGGTCGGGTGCGTCGGGTAGGCGAAGAGCCCGTCGAGATGTTCGACGACGAACACCGCGTCGTACGTGTAGTCGCCGCCGTGGTCGCGGCCGACGACGAAGGACTTGATGGCGGGGTTCGACCGGCCCTGATCGCGCCAGTTCTCCAGCACCCCCTCGATCTGCTCAGACGTCGCAGTGGTCTTCATCGTGACCCCTGTTGATGTGGTAAATCATGACTTATTACCCGTTCCTAACGTTGTTAGAACTTCTAACGACGTTAACTATGACGCGCGTCGTCGGCGCGGTCAAGGCGGTGACTAGTGTTCGAGGACACCATCGAAGCGAAGTGACGGACCATGTCGACCAGCACGAGACGGGCCCGCGAACGGGCCAACACCCGGGAGCGGATCATCGAGGCCGCGCTGCACGTTCTCGAGAACGAGGGCATCGCGGCCCTGACGATCCGGCGCATCGCCACCGACGTCGAATATTCCGCGCCCGTCGTCTACCAGCACTTCGCCAACAAGGACGCGCTCGTACTGGAGCTGGTCGCGCACGGTCACCGCCTGATGCTGAGCGAGTTCCGCCAAGCCGCGCAGGAGCCCGATACGGACCGGCGCATGACGCGCATTGCGTCACAGTACGTCCGGTTCGCCGGCGAGCACCCCCACCTCTTCCAGGTCATGAACGACCCGATGGTCGACGCGGACGAACGCCGACGCGTCGCGGAACCGGTCATCAACGTCCTCAAGGAGCTGCTCACCACCTGGTCGGCTGCACACGACGTGGTCCTGACCGATTTCGACCAGGCCTGCGAGATCCTCTGGGGCACGCTGTACGGCATCGCGTCGCTCAGTTACCTCGGCAACGTCGGCAACGATCGCGCCCGCCGCCTCGCCGAACAGGCGCTTCGCACGATCCTTCTCGGCTGGCGAACCGAGGCGCTGGCGGACGGTCCACCGGCGAACAGCCAGGGGCTCTGACCGCTGTGGTTCGCCGGGTTCAGAGGGAGGACCGGAGTGTTCGTCGAGATCGTCTTCGTGAGGCTGCCGATCGATCGTGACGACGTCGAGGACGATTTGGAGACGGCGTTGGAGCTCGACGGCGAGGTCACCGGCGCGGGGACAGGTCCACCTCCCCCCGCTTCGCGGCTTCCCCGATCAGACCCTCCAGCAGGGCCTCGAAGACACCGGCGTCACGCCACTGCCGGAAGCGGTTGTGGACGGTCGGCCAGACGCCGAATTCCTGGGGCATCTCCCGCCACTGCCCGCCGGTCCTGAACCGCCAGATCACGCCTTCGAACTGCTGCCGTAGCCGCTCGTGGTACGGGCCATACGCGCCGATCGGTAAGTACGGCCCAATGAACTCCCAATCCTCGTCCGTCAGTTGCACGCGTGTCACGCAAGAACATCTACTGGTCCGGGCCCCGCCGCGAGGGCGACTCCCGCAGATTGATCACGATGCGATCTGTGCCCTGGAGCCATCCCGAATGCTGCAACGACTTCGCGGGTTCCTCGTCACCTGAGATCGCTGATCCGGCACTGCCGGTTTCAGGACCAGGCGATCTCGCCATGGCGGGAGACAAAACGTCCGGTGCCGGCGCCGGGCTCCTCGGTGGCAAGGGCGACGATCGCGTCCGTGCCCTCGGTGACGGTTTGGGGGCCGCTGTGACCGTTGAGGTCGGTCGCGGTGTAGCCGGGGTCGGCAGCGTTGACGCGGATGCCCTTGAGCCCCTTGGCGTACTGCGTGGTCAACATCGTCAGGGCCGCCTTCGAGGAGGTGTACAGCGGCGCGATCACGCGCGACTCGGGTCGTCCGGGGTCGTGGGTGAGGGCGAGGGAGCCCATGCCGCTGCTGACGTTGACGATCACAGGGTCGTCCGAGCGGCGCAACAGCGGCAAGAACGCGGTGGTGGTGCGGACGACGCCGATGACGTTGACGTCGAGGACGGTGCGGGCGTCAGCGGCGGTGAGGTCGCTGGGATCGCCGACGGGGCCGTGCACACCGGCGTTGTTGATCAGGACGTCGATCCTGCCCTCGTGTTCGGCGACGTTCGCGGCCGCGGCGGCCGCGGACGCGTCGTCGGTCACGTCGATGGGGACGTAGCGTGCGCCGAGCGCGGCGGCGGCCTCCTCGCCCTGCTCGCGGTTGCGGGCTCCGACGAGCACGGTGTGCCCACTCTCGATCAGGCGGCGGGCGGTCTCGCGGCCGAGACCCCTGTTGGCTCCGGTGATGAAGGTGATCGTCATGCGTTCGATACTGGCCCCGACGACGGAGGCGGGCCAGGGACGCTTCGACGGTAGGAAGACCAGTACCACCCTCGCGCCCGCACACACGATCGGGGATGCCGGAGGATGGAGATCATGTCGATGACACCCGGAACCGGACTGGGCGCGATGATCCGCACGTGGCGGGACCGGCTGCCCCCATCGGCCGCCGGGCTGCCGGCGGCCCGCGGGCGCCGGGCTGCCGGGCTGCGGCGCGAAGAACTGGCTGACCTGGCCGGGGTATCGGTCGACTACGTCGTGCGCCTGGAACAGGGGCGGGCCACGACACCCTCCGCGTCGGTGGCGGCGTCCCTGGCGCGCGCCCTGCAACTGTCCACCGCCGAGCGGGACCACCTCTACCGGCTGGCCCAGCTCGTACCGCCCGTGGACGGCGCGATCTCTGACCATCTCCCGCCCGGCGTGCAGCGGGTGCTCACCCGCCTCGGGGACGTGGCGGTTGCCGTGTTCGCGGCGGACTGGCAACTGGTGTGGTGGAACCGTGGATGGGCCGCCCTGCTGGGCGACCCCTCCGCCTCGCCGCCGCGCCTGCGCAACTTCGCCCGCGACAGATTCCCGGTGAACGCCGGCCCCGCCCACCTCGCGCCGTGGCCGGTGACCGAGGCGGACCGCGACGCCACCGACGCCGCCGTCGTCTCCGACCTGCGCCGCGCCACCGGCCGCTTCCCCCAGGACAACCGCTTGGCCGCGCTGATCCGCGACCTGAACGCGGGCAACAGGAGGTTCGCCGAGCTATGGGCGACCGGAGAGGTGGCCGCACACCGCGAGGACCACAAGACGATCGACCACCCGTCAGTGGGCCCGGTCACGGTGGACTGCGACATCCTGGCCGACGGCGACTCCGAGCTCAAAATCGTCATCATGACCGCCGTGCCCGGCAGCGAGGACGAGACCAAGCTCCGGCTCACCGCCATCGCCGGCCCACCGGCCACCACCCACAACTGATCCGACCTACGCATCGAATCGACCGGCTGCATGTGCGCGGCGAGTGCCACACCACGATGCCGACCTCTCGGGAGAGGAACACGGTCGAACGCCTGATCAACAAGCTCGAGGCCCGGCGAGGCATCGCCACCCGGTACGACAAGACCCCAGACAGCTCCCTCGCCGGCGATCGCTTACTAGCTAGCTAGTGCCCAACAGACAACGTTCGCCCCGTCGCGACGCCCGGCACGCACTCTCGCCGCACCGGCCGAAAGCCCAAGTACGTCCGGTCCATCGACGGGGACTTCCGGCCGGCACTCCCCCAGAGGGGGGACCCCCAGAGCACGCACCGGACGCCGCTCCTTGACGGGCAAACGTTGCCTGCCGGGGCACTAGCTGCGGAGACGTGTCGTCTCCAGAGTCGCTCGGGCTGCCTTCAGCGCCGGGTGGGTCTGTTGCGCGACGCGGTGGAAGGTTTCCTGGGCGGGGCGGGCTGGCCAGGCCGGGGGAAGATGGCGGGCCGGGAGTCTCGGGTCCGTGCGGATGGTCCGGAGCCAGTCGCTCACCAGACGGAGGCGGGTGCCGATCGGGTCGTGGTCTGTGCCGTTTCCCAGGTGGGCGCTCCAGCGCTGGTCGAAGGTGACATAGCGGCCGGCGATGGACTCCAGGTCCCAGGTGTCGCAGATCATCTGCTCGATGTCGGTCACCTCGGCGGCCTGGGCGTGGAAGATCTTGACGTGGGCCGTGAGGCCGAGGTCGGCGACCACCACGGAGACGTCCACGTGACCGGGGGCGATCCACAGGCCGCTGTACAGCGCGCCGAATCCGGACCAGGTGAGCCGTGAGCGCAGGTCGTGGCGCTGGCGTTTCCAGGAGTCGGGCAGGGAGAAGCCGAGCAGGGTCCAGGAGCCGTCCCAGTCGTCGTTGACGGCGCCCTGCTTCCAGATGCGGGTGCGGCCGTCGATCAGGACACGGCTGGCCTGCGGGGTCAGGCCGAAGAACATCTTGCGGCCCTCGCGCTGACGCTGGAGCAGGCCTCGGTTGACCATGCGGGTCAGGGTGGAGCGTACGGCCTGTTCGCCCACGCCCACGCGGCCCAGGACGTCGATGATGCTGCCCGAGTAGACGCCCAGGTCCCCTTCCTCCAGGACGTGGTTGCCGAAGAAGGTGAGCATGAGCGACTGCGGGCGCGGCTGCGGCCCCTCAGCGCCGTCCAGGATGTCGTCGTCCTCCACAGGGGCAAGGGTACGACCGCCCGCCGACCGTGCGGCAGGCGGTCGTACGAGGTCACCGGCGGTCGGCGGGGTGCGCAAGGTCGTAGGGGCGGAGGTAGGGGGTGGGGTGGTACCGGACGTAACGGGTGGGGGTGGTGGGGTCGGCCGCGGTAGCGCGGGAGTTGAGCGACGCCGGGTCGGTGCCCTGCCAGCTGCCGGTGGTCAGGCGGTCCTCCAGGGTGTGGAGGGCGGCCAGTTGTTCGGCGGAACTGAAGGTGCAGTGGCCGGCGTTGTCGACGTAGGCCTGGCGCAGGAGGGGACCGGAACCGGCCGCGGTGACCGCGCGGCGCAGGGCGCTTTCCGTCTGGACGGGGACCAGGGGGTCGCCGATGGTGTGGATGGAGAGCTGGGGCTTGGCCAGGCGGCCGGTGAAGCTGCTGGTGGTGCTCATCCAGGCGACGGCGTTCGGGTCCGCCTTGATGCGCGGGGCGCGGTTGAGGGCGGCGAGGTCCTTGTGCAGGGAGAGGCCGGCCTTCTTGTAGAGCTCGGTGACCTCCTTGCTGACGGAGGACTCGCCGAGGAGCCGGGCGTAGTCGATCCCGGTGTTCCAGGACATGTTGCCGCCCGCGCGAGTCTCGGCCTCCTGGCGCCGGTTGAAGGCGGCGATCTTCAGCAGGCCCTTGACGGCGTCGTACTGGTTGGCCTGTTGGGCGTCCCAGTCGGTGACGGCGGGGCGGGTCTGGGTGGGCGCGTTCCAGACCGGGATGTTGTGCAGGGCGGCGGCGAGGGCGATACGGGCCCGCCCCTCGGCCGTCGACTGGGCGGAGTCGACCTTGGCGGTGAGGATGTTCGCCGCGTCGGTGGCCGCCTCCTGGCTGGGGAGGTTCACCAGCGGGACGTCGGAGCCCAGGAGCGTCTTGAGAGCGAACACCGGGTCGAGGGTGTTGTTCCAGTTGGCCACGCCACCATGGACCAGGCCGCACATGGAGAGCGAGCCGTCGATCTCGTCCGGGGCGCGCTCGGCTATCGCGGTGGTGACCAGGCCGCCGTACGACCGTCCCCAAGCGATGGTGCGGGAGGCCTGGCCGAAGCGGGTGGTGAAGGCCTTCAGGGTGGCCAGCTGGTCGGGGACCGCGTCGGTGACCGCCCAGCCGGTGCTGGCGTACGAGGAGCCGATGAGGGCGTAACCCTGCTGGAGGAGAAGGGCCTTGGTGGGGGCGTCCGGGGCGTCCTGGGCGGGGTTGGCGGGGCCGGCGTTGTAACCGTGGCTGAAGAGGAGGACGGTGCCGTTCCAGGTGGTGGGGACGTCCATCATGTACGTGGCGCCGGAGGGGAGTTCGCCGTCCACGTGGGTGGTGCCCGCGTCGGCGGCCGTGGCGGCGGGTGCGGTGGTGAGAGTGAGCAGGAGGGCTGCCGTGCAGGCGATCCGGGTGCTGTGCCTCATGCGGTGATCTCCTCCGTGTGAGGGGTGGTGGGGAGTTCGGGGATGGGTTCCTCGGCGAGTGAGGTACGGCTCGTCTCACGGACGACCCACACCGTCAGCGCGGTGATCAGCGAGCCGCCGCACAGCAGGAGGGCGACGGGGGTGCCGTTGCCGCTGTTCGCGACCAGGCTGCCGGCGATCATCGGGGAGAAACCGGCGCCCACGAGGGTCGCGCCCTGGTAGCCGAGGGAGGCGCCGGTGTAGCGGACCCGGGTGCCAAACATCTCGCTGAACAGGGCGCCCAGCGGGCCGTACATCAGCGACTGGGCGATGCCGTGGCCGATGACGACGGCCAGGATCAGGGCTCCCGACGACCTGGAGTCGACCAGCGCGAGGACGGGGAAGGCGGTGGCCGCGGACAGGATCGCGCCGGTGAGGACGACCGGGCGGCGGCCGATCCGGTCGGAGAGCGCGGACGCGCAGGGCAGGACCACCAGGGCGACCGCGGCCGAGACGGTGAGCGCGGTGAGCACCTGCGGGCGGGGATAGCCGATGCCGGTGGCGTACGCGATCAGATAACTGGTCAGCAGGGACTGGGCGGTGAAGGCGCCGATGCCGACACCGCAGGCCAGCAGCACGGACTTCGGGCGGCGCAGGACGTCGAGGATGGGGAGCCTCGACTCGGCGCGGCCCTTCTTCACCTCGGCGAACAGCGGACTCTCGACCACCTTGAGGCGGACGAACAGGCCGACGCCGAGCAGCAGCACGCTCAACAGGAACGGCACGCGCCACCCCCAGGCCGTGAACTGGTCCTTACCGGCCGTGACGGGAACTCCCTGGCCACCGGGCCCGCCCTGACGACCCGGATCGGCACCGCCGACGCCCGGGGCGCCGACCGGCTGCTCGACTGCCTGCTCGTGGCCCGACCGGCCCCGTCAGCAGCGAAGGAACTGCGGGGGAGCGTCCGGCCGGTGGAACGCTGACGGTTCAACGACGAAGAGCCGGGCGTATGCGCGCGGCCTCAGCGCCGGTCGGGTACGCCGGAGACGGGCGGCAGGCGGGTTTCGATCTTCGCTCGTGTCTCCTGCATCACGCAGATGATGCGGGCCTCGTGTTCCCTGGTCAACCGGGCCACCGGCACCGAGCAACTGATGGCGTCGGTGGCCGGTGTGTCGTACCGCAGGGCGAAGCCGAAGCCGGCGATACCGGGCACCGTCTCCTCGCGGTCGATGGAGTAGCCGCGCTCGCGCACCTGGGACAGGTCGGCGAGCAGTGCGGCACTGTCGGTGTGCGTGTTCTTCGTGAGGGTGGTCAACAGCCCGTCCGCGAAGGGCAGTTCGTCGTCGGCGCGCTCGGCGAGCAAGGCCTTGCCCAGCGCGCCCGCATGGGCCGGGACGCGACGGCCGACCCGGCTGATGGTGCGCAGGTACTCGTGGGACTCGCGGGTGGCGAGGTAGACGACGTCCGTGCCGTCGAGCCGTGCCATGTGGATCGTCTCGCCGAGCGCGTCCGACGCCTCGTCGAGGTACGGGCGGACCAGGCGGATGCGCCGGTCGCCGTCGAGGTAGCTGGTGCCGGTGAGCAGCGCGCGGATGCCGATGCCATAGAGGGAACCGGTGGCATCGGTGCGGACCCAGCCGTATTCGACGAGGGTCTGCAGCAGCTGGTACATGCTGCTGCGCGGCACGCCAAGCTCCTCCGCGAGCTGATCCAGGCGCGAGGGCTGCTCACCCCGCTCGGCGAGGAGTTCCAGCAGCACGACGGTCCGGGCCGCTGACTTCACCCCGCGAACGCCTCTCGTCTCTGACATGCGCTCATCGTAAATCCGCGGCTATTCATGTCTACCCATTGACCCATCGGGTTCATGGTTCTAGCCTCCATCTGCATACATAGACAGCATCTGCATACAGGGACAGGCGACAGGCATGACAACAATCAGCATCGAGGCCGCAGGGGTCGTCCAGCGGCTCCGTGAGGGAATGGCGAGCGGGGTACTGTCCTTCCCCCTCACGAGCTTCCGGGACGACGGCGGCCTCGACCTGGACGCCTACCGGGCGTACCTGGCCGGCCGGCTGGCCACCGCACCCGGTGCGGTGTTCCCGGCCTGCGGGACCGGAGAGTTCTTCTCGCTGGACGAGGACGAGTACCGGGCGGTCGTGCGGACCACCGTCGAGGTCGCCGACGGACGATTGCCGGTGGTGGCGGGCATCGGCTACGGCTGGGCGCAGGCGCTGCGCTTCGCCCGTATCGCGGAGGAAGCCGGCGCGGACGCAGCGCTGGTACTGCCCCACTACCTGGTCGGGGCCCCGCAGGACGGTCTGGTGGAGCAGCTGCGCCGGATCGCCGACGGCACCCGATTGCCGCTCATCACGTACCAGCGCGGCCAGGTCGCCTTCACCGCCGACAGCCTGCGCCGGATCGCGCGCATCCCCAGCGTCGTCGGCCTGAAGGACGGCCACAGCGACCTCGACCGGCTCCAGCGCCTCACGCTCGCCGCGCCCGAGGGCTTCCTCTTCTTCAACGGCGCCGCCACCGCCGAGATCCAGGCCCGCGCCTACGCCACGGTCGGCGTTCCCGCCTACTCCTCCGCCGTCCACGCCTTCGCACCCGAGATCGCGAACACCTTCTTCGCCGCGCTGCGGGACGGGGACGACGCGGGCGTGGCCACGCTCCTGCGCGAGTTCTACGTCCCGCTGGTCGAACTACGCGACCGCGTGCCGGGCTACGCCGTCTCGCTGGTCAAGGCCGCCGCCCGGCTGCGCGGCTTCCCGGTCGGCCCGGTCCGCGCCCCGCTCAGCGACCCCGGCCCGACCGACCTCGCCGACCTGGAGAAGGTGCTGGATCACGGCCTGGGCCTGGTCGGCGCCGTACGACGACCCGCTTGACGAACCGGGGCACCCCTCGTGCCCACCGTCTCTCCTCTCCTCGCTCCTCCCATGGGCGGTACGGCCCCAGCTCGCCGCCGTGAACGCCGCCCGCACCACCCTTCCCGCACCGGCACGCGACAGCGCCCTACCGCTTCTCCCTGCCGTGCGGCCGATCACGCCGTGCACCGATCGGGCCGCCCCCTGTGGTCGGCGGCACCAACGACTGCTCACTCAACAGTTCAAAGGGGAACTGCCATGCCTCTCCTCGTAGTCGGGATCAGCGTTCTGATCCTGCTTCTCCTGATGACCAGGCTGAGGGTTAACGGCTTCGCGGCCCTCCTGCTCGTGGCGGTCGGCGTCGCACTGGTCCGGGGCATCCCGGTGGCCACCATCCCCGATGTCCTCTCCGAAGGCATCGGGGACCAGATCGGCGACACCATGCTCACCATCGGACTCGGCGCCATGGTCGGCCGTGTCATGGGGGACTCCGGCGCCGCGCAGCGGATAGCCGGCAAGCTCCTCGACGCCTTCGGCCCGCGCTGGGTCCAGGTGGCCATGGTGGTCACGGCCATGCTGATCGGCGTGACCATGTTCTACGAGGTCGCTTTCATCATCATCGTGCCGATCGCGTTCACGCTGGTCAGGGTCACCGGGACGAAGCTGCTGTGGGTGGGCCTGCCGATGTCCATCGCCCTGTCCACCATGCACAGCTTCCTGCCGCCGCACCCCGGCCCCACCGCTGTCGCCGCGACCTTCCACGCCTCCGTCGGACTTACGCTCTTCTACGGCCTGTTCATCGCCGTTCCCGCCGGCGCGCTCATCGCCCTGACCTGGCCGCGCCTTCCGTTCATCAGGGCGATGGACCCCTCCATCCCCAAGGGCCTGGTCAGCGACCGCCAGTTCACCGACGAGGAGATGCCAGGCCTGGGCTGGTCGCTGTTCGTGGCGCTCTTCCCCGTGGCGCTGATCGTGGCCGCCGCCGTGACCGACATGGCCACCTCCACCGAGAGCCCGTTCCTGAACTTCGTCGCCTTCATCGGCTCGGCACCGATCGCGCTGCTGCTGACGTTGTGCCTGGCCATCTGGGCGTTCGGGCCGCGGATCGGCCGGAGCCTGGAGGAGGTCGGCGCCTCCTGCACCTCGGCGGCCCAGGCGATGGCGATGATCCTCCTGGTGATCGGCGCCGGCGGGGCCTTCAAGAACGTCCTCGTCGAAGGCGGGATCTCCGACTACATCAAGGACGTCACGGACGGCTGGTCCGTCTCGCCGATCGTCCTCGCCTGGCTCGTCGCCGTCATCCTCCGCATCGCGCTCGGCTCGGCGACGGTCGCCGTCGTCACGGCCTCCGGCGTGGTGCTGCCGCTCCTGGCGGGCAGCGGGGTCCACCCGGAGATGATGGTGCTCGCCGTCGCCTGCGGTTCCATCGCCTGCTCCCACGTCAACGACCCGGGATTCTGGCTGTTCAAGGAGTACTTCAACCTCTCCGTCATCGAGGCGATCAAGGTCCGTACCACCTATACGACGGTGCTCGCCGTCCTCGGCCTGGGGGGCGTCCTGGTGGCCGAGTGGGCCCTCGACGTCCTCAGCCTGTAATCCGACTCGACTTACCCATGACACAAGGGACTTGGACCAGCATGAGCAGTCAGCCGACCATCACCGAGTTCGCCGTCTACCCCGTCGCCGGCCGGGACAGCATGGAACTGAACCTCTCCGGCGCGCACGGCCCGTACTTCACCCGCAACGTCGTCATCCTCACCGACTCCGAAGGCCGTACGGGACTGGGGGAGGTGCCCGGCGGCGAGAAGATCACCCAGACGCTCCGTGACGCCGAACCCCTCGTCATCGGAGCGAAGGTGGGCGACTACAAGCGCGTCCTGCACGAGATCGGCGACCGGTTCGCCGACCGCGACGCCGGCGGACGGGGCGCCCAGACATTCGACCTGCGCACCACCGTCCACACGGTCACCGCCGTCGAGTCGGCGCTGCTCGACCTCCTCGGCCAGCACCTCGACGTGCCCGTCGCCGCACTCCTGGGCGATGGCCAACAGCGGGACTCCGTACGAGTGCTGGGCTACCTCTTCTACGTCGGCGACCCGGACCGCACCGACCTGGAGTACGTCCGCGAACCGGACTCGCCCGTGGAGTGGTACCGCCTCCGGCACGAGGAGGCCCTGACCCCGGAGGCGATCGTCCGTCAGGCCGAGGCGGCCTACGACCACTACGGGTTCCGGGACTTCAAGCTCAAGGGGGGCGTCCTGGCGGGCGCCGAGGAGGTGGCGGCCGTACGCGCCCTCAAGGACCGCTTCCCGGAAGCCCGCATCACCCTCGACCCGAACGGCGCGTGGTCACTGCGCGAGGCGATCGAGCTGTGCCGGCCCCTGGCCGGCACACTCGCCTACGCCGAGGACCCCTGCGGAGCCGAAGGCGGCTACTCCGGACGGGAGATCCTCGCCGAGTTCCGCCGCGCCACCGGCCTTCCCACCGCCACCAACATGATCGCCACCGACTGGCGCCAGATGACCCACGCCCTGGCCCTCCAGTCGGTGTCCATCCCGCTGGCCGACCCCCACTTCTGGACCATGCAGGGCTCCGTGCGCGTGGCGCAACTGTGCAACGCGATGGGCCTGACCTGGGGCTGCCACTCCAACAACCACTTCGACATCTCCCTGGCCATGGTGACCCACTGCGGCGCCGCGGCCCCCGGCGAGTACAACGCCCTGGACACCCACTGGATCTGGCAGGAAGGACTGGAACGGCTCACCACCACCCCACCACGTATCGTCGGCGGCGAGATCGCCGTCCCGGACGCCCCCGGCCTCGGCGTCCACCTCGACATGGACCGGCTCCTCGCGGCCCACGACCTCTACCGGGAGAAGGCGCTGGGGGCACGCGACGACGCCGTCACCATGCAACACCTCATCCCCGGCTGGAAGTTCGACAGCAAGCGCCCCTGCCTGGTGCGGTAGACACCAGCCCGGGCACCCGCCCGTCGCTTCGGGCACGCCACCTCGCTCGCAGGCTCCCGAAGACCGCCGAACTGAGGCGGCGCGGGTCGGCGATGTGGGCGAGCCTGCCGGCGATCGACTCGACAGCGCGGAGCCAGCCTTCGTAATGGTCGCTGCTACCGGAGGGGGCGTGTGTGTCCAGCTCAACGACTTCGCCGTGAGTGAAGTTTCCCTGTGATCCTGGACACTCGATGGTTATGCCGCGAGGGCGTGTTGATGCCGCTGCCCGGTCTCGGCTGGGGTGAGGTAGCCGAAGATCTTGTGTTTGCGCAGGCGGCGGCGGTTGTAGAAGGTCTCGATGAAGGTGAAGACCTCGGCGCGGGCGGTGGCCCGGTCGGGCCAGATCCGGTGCCGATCTCCTCCTTGAGCAGGGCCCAAGAACCTCTCCGTGGCTGCGTTGTCGAAACATGATCCGGTGCGTCCGCAGCTCTGCCGCAGCCCCAACTCCCGTATCCGATCCAGGAATTGAGTCGAGGTGTACTCGCTGCCGCGATCGCTGTGGATCACGCAGCCCGGCTCCAGGTTCCCCCGGCCGTGGGCCATGTCCAGGGCGTCCACGACGAGTTCGGCGCGGTGGTGATCGGCCATGGCATAGCCGACGACCTCGCGGGTGGCCAGGTCCAGCCAGCAGGCGAGGTAGAGCCGGCCCTCGGCCGTCGGCAGGTAGGTGATGTCGCCGACCAGCTTGATCCCGGGACGCTCGGCGTGAAAATCGCGGGCGATCAGGTCCGGGGCCGGCTTCGCCTTCTTGTCCGGCCGGGTCAGCGAGCGGTGCTTCCGCCGGGTGACGCCCCTGATGTCGCGCTCTCGCATCATGCGGGCGACGCGAGCTTTCGGTTCACCCGCCGTCCCAGGCGCCGCAGTTCGGCATAAATGCGCGGAACACCATAGGTCTTCCGTGAGGCGAGGTGCAGCACGGTGATCTCGTGCGCGAGCGAGTCGTCGGCGGCCTGGCGGGCGCGGCGGGCGGCCTCGCTCGCGCGCCAGGCGTAGTAGGAGGAGCGGGTCACGTGCAGGACCCGGCAAAGCAGAACGATCGGATAGTTCGCCTTCTCCGCGTAGATGAACCGGCACAACTCACTCACCGGTCGTTCTCCTTCACGAAGAAGGCGGTCGCTTTTTTCAGGATCTCGATCGTCTGCTGCTGTTCCCGGTTCTCCTTGCGCAGCCGCTTGAGCTCCTCGCGCTCGGCACTGGTCAACTCGCCGGATTCGCCCTCGCCCCGGTCCGTCTTGGCCTTGCGGTACCAGCCGCGCAGGGACTCGGAGCTGATGCCGAGTTCCCGGGCAACGGCGGTGACCGTCTTGCCCGAGGAATCGACGAGCGCGATCGCGTCCCGCTTGAACTCCTCGGTGTACCGCTTCGTGTACTTGCTTCATACCTGGTGCTACTTCCTCCGGAACCTCAAGATCCCAGTCTCCAGGTGTCCAAGATCAAGGGGAGGCTTCACACAACGACTTGCCCGGATTTTGGGCAGATGCCGGGGCGATCCGGCGCCCGGTGTTCGTAGAGGTGACCGTTACGCAGGCTCGCCTTCGTCGGTACACCGCACTCGGGGCAAACGACCAACTTCGTTGGGGCCAAATCGCGTCTCGGCACGTCGCCACCCTTCACTCAGCCTCCCCTGCCTCCACGGTCAACTGGCCGCATGACAGGCGCCGTTGAGTTCTCCCCCTCCCCGGTTGCCACCCACACCTGAGCGCATGCAGGCGCTGTGCCTTCGCGGTGCAGTTGTGCTTCCGACTGGGTGAGGCATGGTCCAGCGTTGACGGCCGCGCGCGTTGGCGTGCTCGCGGCCGACCATGCCCGCGGCCACCTCGGTTCCGTCACCAGATCGGTGGGCGCTCTGAAAGGCTCACTGAGCCATTTCAGTGGCCGCCAGGGGCGGGGCCGCTCGCGGGCGGGGGTCGTGGCCACCGGCAGCATGAACGGCCCGCTCGCCGCCCTGTCCCGCAACGAGACGAACGAGCTCATCGAACGCGTCGCCGTCAGAGCCGAGGGGGCAGGGAGCTTGCTCAATTGCGCTCCCTGCGAACCCCTCGCATTAGCCTGGGCTTTCACGGTGCAGGGCGTCCTGGATGCTGATCAAATGAGTAGAGTGGCTCCTGACCTGGGAAGCTGGACTTGCCGAAGGCCCTGTCCGCTGCGGGAGAAGTCACTCACCAGGTGAAGCGTGCTGCTCTGTCTCCGCGTGATCGTGTCCAGGCCGAGGCGTCGGCGGTGGCCTCGCAGGCCGGCGGGGTGCTGCTGGTCGAGGCTGTCCGCAAGACAGGGCGCCCCGGCTGCTCAGGCGGGGGCGGGCGACAGGCTGGCGTCGTCAAAGGGTGGGTAGCTCTCGTTGCCCATTCGCTCGGCCGCATCGATGTAGTCGGCAAGCGCGTTGCGGGATTGAGCAAGCCTGTCCATCTGATCGTCCAGTCGCTGCAGCCGTGACCGCATCGCGGCCACCAACTCGGGGCACCCGAGCAGCTTCGGGGCCTCTCCGACCGCACAGGGCAGCAGGTATGCGATGTCCTCGGAGGACAAACCGGCGCCAAGCAGGTGCCGGATCTGATTCACCCGCAGCACTGCGTTCTCGTCGTACTCGCGGTATCCGTTCGCGCCGCGGTCTGCCTCCAGCAGGCCCTGGGCCTCGTAGTAGCGCAACTGATGGGTGTTGACGCCCGTCCGGCGGCTCAGTTCCCCGATACGCATCGAAACCTCACTTGACCTTCATACCGGTATTAACGTTGACGATGCTGCCATGAACAACAGCCCCGAAACACCCGTGACAGTCATCGGACTCGGCCTGATGGGCCAGGCACTCGCCAGCGCGTTCCTGAAAGCCGGGCATCCCACAATCGTGTGGAACCGTACGTCCTCCAAAGCCGACCAGCTGGTGGCCGAGGGGGCGCGGCTGGCGCCGACGGTTGACGACGCACTCAAGGCAGGTTCTCTGACGATCATCTGTGTCACGGACTACCCGGCCATGCAAGAGCTGCTCGGCGCGAGCGATATCGAGCTGGACGGCAGGACGTTGATCAACCTGACCTCGGGCGACTCGGCCCAGGCCCGTGAAGCCGCCCGATGGGCCGAGCAGCGCGGCGCCCGCTACCTGGATGGCGCCATCATGGCCATCCCGTCGACAATCGGCACCACCGAGGCGGTGATTCTGCACAGCGGGCCACAGTCGGACTTCGAGGCGCACAAGTCAACAGTCGACGCGCTCGGCACCGTTACCTACCTTGGTGCGGACCATGGGCTGGCGTCCCTGTACGACGTGGCCGGCCTGGCCATGATGTGGAGCGTCCTGAACGCCTGGCTCCAGGGCACCGCCCTACTCAGGACGGCCGGTGTTGACGCCGCAACGTATGCGCCGTTTGCGCGGCAGATCGCTGCCGGTGTGGCTGAATGGCTGCCTGGGTACGCCAAGCAGATCGACAGTGGCTCCTTCCCGGCCGAGGTGTCGGCCCTGAAGACCGACGCGCGAGCAATGGCCCACTTGATCGAGGAGAGCGAGGCGGTGGGCGTCAACGCCGAACTGCCGAAGTTGATCAAGGCGATGGCCGACCGCTCGATCGCCGCCGGACACGGTGGAGAGCAGTATCCCGTGCTGATCGAAGAGTTCGGCAAACCCCGCAACGACTGACTAATCCCGACACCGGGCTCCACCATCGTACTTTCGCGTGGCTAGCTGTCCGGATCGTGATCGCAAACACGGAAAATGCCTCTGCCCAGTGAGAATGAGGATTGCCGCGATCCTTGTTCGCGCGTGGTTCGGAGGCACTTTCCAGGTGAAGCAGCGTATCGGTTCCTACCCGCGTGTCCGTGTCGAGGGCAGCGGTCGTGGGGTGGTGACGCAGGCCGGGGCCGTGCTCCTGGTGGAGACGGTCCGCAAGACCGGCCTGGATACGGCGCTATCGCAGGCCCTGGCGCCGTGGCGCAAGCCGCGGGCGGTGCACGATCCGGGCAAGATCCTGCTGGATGTGGTTCTGGCGGTGGCGTTGGGCGGGGACTGCTTGGCCGATGTGGGCATGCTGCGGGCCGAGCCGGCCGTGTTCGGGCCGGTGGCCTCCGACCCGACCGTCTCCCGGCTGGTCGACACGCTCGCCGCGGGCGGGAAGCGGGCCCTGGCCGCGATTCGCACCGCCCGGGCCGAAGTACGCAAGCGCACCTGGCAGTTGGCCGAGCATCGGGCGCCGAACGCCGACGGGCAGGTGACCGTGGACATCGACGGCGTCCTAGTGATCGCACCCTCCGAGAAACAGGACGCAGCCGCGACCTGGAGGAAGACCTTCGGCCACCACCCTTTGATGGGCTTCATCGACCACGGCAGGGGGGGAGCCGGGGAGCCGGTCGCGGGGCTGCTGCGGCCCGGCAACGCGGGCTCTAACACCGCCGCCGACCACATCACCGCTACCCGCCTGGCCCTCGCGCAGCTGCCGAAGAAGTACCGCCGTGGCAGTCGGACACTGATCCGGTGCGACTCCGGCGGCGGCACGCATGAGTTCGTCGACTGGCTATCCGCACGGGGCCACTGGCTGTCGTACTCGGTCGGCATGACCATCACCAACGCTATCCACGCTGCCGTCCTGAAGATGCCTGCCTCAGCCTGGACGGTGGCCGTCGAACCCGACGGCGAGATCCGTGACGGCGCCTGGGTGGCCGAATTGGACGGCGACGTGCTGGACAGCTGGCCAAAGGGGATGCGGCTGATCGTCCGTGAGGAACGGCCCCACCCGGCGCCCAGTTGCGCTTCACCGAAGCCGACGGGATGCGGCTCACGGCGTTCGCCACCAACACCAAGCACGCCTCGATCGCCGCGCTGGAGCTGCGTCACCGGCCGCGGGCCGCGCCGAGGACCGCATCCGCGCCGCACGCTCGACCGGCCTGAGCAACCTGCCCTTGCACGACGCCGCGCAGAACCAGATCTGGCTGTTCCGCCGCCGGGATACCCGACACCGTCGGCTTTGCCACGAAGCCCGCCCTCGCCGCTCGCATGATCGGCCGCGCCCTGGACGCCGGCGTCCCCGCGTCCTGGGTAGCCGGCGACGAAGTCTACGGAGGCAATCCGCACCTGCGCGCCGCGCTGGAGCAACGGCAGGTCGGTTACGTACTCGCCGTTGCCCGTGACCACCAGATCGCCACCCGCGCAGGAAGTGCGGATCACCACCGAGGCCATCGTCGCACCCGTCACCGGATCCATCGCAGCGCCCCGGGCTGTGCTGCTCGGCCGCTACGACGCCACGGGCCGCCTGCAGTTCGTCGGCCGCAGCGCGTCGCTGTCCCAGGCGGCCGGCTGTGCCCTGGGCGACCATCTGACCGACCCAGCGGGCGCCCACCCCTGGGCGGGTTGGACGTTCTCCGCCTTCCCTGTCGGATCGGCGTGTTGAAGCGGATCGAAAAGGGCTGGAATCGATCGTGCTTCTTGGCGGGCGGCCTCACTTGGATTCGATTCGCCCCAATGGATCGGTGCTTTCCGACAAAGCCCTTCGCGCTGCCAGCCAGCTGGCGTCCTCGATGCCGAGTGCGTGGCGAAGGTAGGCCCAGGTGACCCGCTGGATCAGGGCAACACGCTCGGGGTGCTCGTCCGTCGTCTCTCGGACCTCGTAGCCGACGATCCCGCCGAGCGAGTGTTCCGCCTCGAACAGAGTGAGCAGGCTCTTGTTACCCGGACTCAGAAAGTACGGGTCGGCGAGCCACTCCGGTCCCCTGACTGACAGCGGAGAGTCATCCTTGTCCCCGGTGACCACGAGGGCCGGAGTGGTCATGTTTGCGAAACTCGGGTTCATGAACGGGAAATGCTCGGCTGCGAAGGGCGTCAGGTCGGCTCCGCCCTTTCCGGCCGTGGCGAGCAGCACGCCTGCCTTGATGCGCGAGTCGGACAGGTCCTCTTGCTCCTTGCTCGCCGGATCAAGGACGCGCAGGCCCAGCAGATTGCCCGCCGTCTGGCCTCCGAAGGAGTGGCCGGCCGCGGCTATGCGGCTTCGATCGAGGCGGCCGCTCAGGCCGGGGACGGCAGCTTCCAGCAGGTCAAGCTGGTCAAGGATGCGCTTCATGTCCTCGACGCGGAAGCGCCAGATTCGCGGTGTGCGTGGATCGGCCTGGGGAAGGCCCACTGTCCTGGAGTCGAGGTGGGTGGGCTGAATCACCACGAAACCGTGAGCGGCCCAGAAGTCGGCCAGGGGGCCGTAGCCGTCCAGCGACGAGCCGAAACCGTGCGAGAGGAGGATGATCGGCAGGTCGCTCCCGGTTGTCGGCGCGGACACTTTCACCCGTAGGCCCTCACCACGGCCTGGTGCTTCCAGCATTACCGGCCTCACCGAGACGACGGGGGCGGGCGCGATGACGGCCATGTCCGTGGCCACTCTGCCTGATGCGGTCATCGTCGCGTTTGCGCTGCGGAAACTGTCGAACAAGCTGGGCACGGTCGCGTCCTTGACTACGAGAGGGGGTTGAAGCGTCTGCGGGATACGCTAAAACCTGACGCTGACGTCAGAGGCAAGACATGTGGTCCGGGACACATCGGGAGACGTGATGCGCATCGGCGAGCTCGCCACCAGGACAGGCGTCAGCGTTCGGGCGCTGCGGTACTACGAGGAACAGAGCCTGCTCGCCTCGGAACGCAGCCCCAGTGGTCAGCGGCTCTATTCGGAGAGCGCGGTCTACCGTGTCCAGCTGATCCAGCAGTTGTACGCTGCGGGCTTGCCAAGCAGGTCGATCCTGGATCTGCTGCCGTGCGTCGTGGACGGTGAGGCCACACCAGAGCTGCTAGACCGGCTTGCCGCCGAACGGCACCGTATCGACAGGCAGATCAGCGATCTGGTGAGCGCCCGGGACAAGCTGGAAACCGTCATCACCAACGCCGCCACCAACTGGCGGACAGGCCAACACTGCCGACCCCGGTAAACCGGCCTGCTGCGAGCGCCTCACGCCAAGCTCGGCTCAACACGCCGAACCTTCGACTTCCGGGCCGTCTTCTTCGCCGCGGTCTTCCTGGCCGGCTGCTTCTTCGAGGTCTTCTTCGGCATGTCATGTACGTCGGCGTCCTCGCCGCGGGAGGCCTTGGCCTTGGAGACGGACTCGGTGAGGGCTGCCATCAGAAGCCGTATCTCAACCGAACGTGATCCGTTGATTTCTGCTGGTCAGGCATGGTGTAGATCGGATTGAGAGAGGCATCCGGCGTCTTGTTTCCGCTCCGTGAGCGAGGGGTGCGCGATGGCGTCGGTGCTGGGAATGCTGGAGGAGCGGGAGACGGCGGCCCGTGTGCGGGTGGAAGGGCTACGGGAGGAAGTCGCCCGGTTGGCTGAGGTGTTGGAGGCTGCCGAGATCGAGCTGGACCGGCGGGTGATCGCGCGGGAAGAGCTGGTCGAGGCCCTGGCAGCTTCGGCTGCCGAGACCACCGCCGGGACCGAGACCGAGGAGAAAGCGGTGCTGTCGCTCGCGCCGGTGCCGGGCTCGACGGTGCCGCCCTGGCGGGAAGGGCTGCCGGTGACGGTTCTGGCGCCGGACCATCAGTGCATTCTGGGCGTGCTGGAACAGCAGCGATCCACGGGTCACGGACCGCTTCGGGCCAAGGAGATCGCGGTGGAGCTGGGCCTTGACGCGACGCCGGCGAAGGTCGAGGGACTGCGGTCGAAAGCCCGGCGCCTGGCGGAGCGCGGGTGGCTCCTCCTGGAGGCGTCGGGGGCGTTCAGTGCCGGCCGGCGGCCCGTGGCCGCGCCATTCGCCGGCTCATCCGCGTGACCATTGACCACCGGATCATCGCCTCGCTGGTGGCGGGCAGGGTCTCGTAGTCCCGGGCCAGACGGCGGGAGTTCATCAGCCACGCGAACGTGCGCTCGGCCACCCACCGCCTCGGGAGCACCACGAACCCTGTCATGTCGTCGGTGCGTTTGACGATCTCCAAGGTCAGGGCGAGTTTGTCCCGGCACCAGCCGACGAGGGAGCCGGTGTAGCCGCCGTCGGCCCACACGAGGGTGATGTCGCGGTGCAGGCGGCGCAGCCGCATCAGCAGGCCCGCCGCGGCGTCGCGGTCGCCGATGTTCGCGGCGGTGACCGCAATGGCCAGGAGCAGGCCGAGGGTGTCGGTCACGATGTGCCGTTTGCGGCCCGGCACCTTCTTCCCGCCGTCGTAGCCGCGTGAGGCGGCCGGCACTGTCGCGGCGGCTCGCACCGACTGCGCGTCGATGATTCCGGCCGTGGGCTCGGCCTCGCGGCCCTCGCGTTCGCGGACCTTCCCGCGCAGCCGGTCGTGGAACTCGGCGATCAGCCCGTGCTCGCGCCAGCGGCGGAAGAAGGCGTAGACCCGGGCCCATGCGGGGAAGTCCGCGGGCATCGCCCGCCAGGAGATCCCGCCCGCGACCAGGTAGCGGATCGCGTCCAACAGCTGCCGGTGGCAGTAGCCCCCGGGCCGTCCACCCCGCCCCTGGAACCAGGCCGGCACCCGGCAGCAACGGCCGGACGGCCGCCCACTCCGCGTCCGTCATGTCCGACGGATACCGGCGCACCCGGTCCGGATGGTCGGCCGCGTTGCCGTACACGTGCGCGAGGCAATCGCACGACACGGCGGGCGAGTTGAAGGCAACGTGCCCGGGCACGTACAACAAAGACAACAGGGCCTCCGGGAACCACTCGGAATGGGATCGCACCCCCGAGCTACCAGGAGGCCCTGCTTTCACGCACGGAAACCGCCGCAGTCACCCGATCGAGACTCCCGTTCGATCGACAGCCTTCGAGATCGATACGGGCAACAACCACTTACGTATCGGGATGCTCCGGCAGGGCGAGCCAGTCCGACCAGGAGATCTCGCGGCCGAGGAAGCGCGGCTGCTCGAACGGCCAGCCGGCGGCGATCCACTGCGGCACCAGCGCGTCGAGGGCCTGCTTGACCTTGCTGCCCACCAGCTCGTCCACCACCCACCAGGAGATCTCGCCGTCCGCGCCGGCCCTCTCCGGTGGGTCGATGTAGACACAGCCGAGCAGAGCTGTCTCCGCCGCGTCGAACAGCGCGTAGTTGAAGGACTGGTGTGCGGCGATCTCCTTCTCGTGCCGCAACAGGTCGGCCTGGTCGGCCTCGTAGGTCATGGTGGCCGCGGGCCAGCCCCAGGCCGGGCCGAAGATGGTCCACAGCCGCTCGCGCGAACCCATCACAGCCGGATAGTCGAGCGGGGTGTCCGCCTCCCGGATCGGCCGCAGGTGATGACCACCGCCCGGCAGCGGTACCAGGACGGGGTGGACGAAGTCATCGGGAAGCCAGCTCATGGCGCCCGACCGTAGCAGCGCGCGGCTGTCCGCTCCCCTGGATTATCCCCGCATATCGCGAGGCCCTGCTCTCATGCTGGGCAGGGCCCGCGATCACTCGATCGAGACTCCCGTTCGATCGACAGACTCCTGATCGGTATGGCAACGGCTTCTGATCTCTGATCAGCCTATGCATCGACGGATTCGCGGATCATGGCTGTCCCGGACCGGTTCCTAGTCTGGATCAAGTAGACCCGCACCAGTCAGCATGAGGACTGCGAGATGAGCCACGAGACCCGACGAGGCAACGGACCTGTCCCCGTCCAGTATCACCAGTTCAACATCAGCGACGAAGACGGACCGACCGGCCCCGACCTGCACCCCGAGCACAACGGACTCGTGCAGGTCACCGACGGCGTCACCATCGTCCTCGCCGGCATCCACACCGGCGACGTGGACGTCACCGTCACGCTTCACGAAACCGAACCCACGCCGGACTCCGGAGACTGGCAGGAAGTCGTTGAAATCTCCGCACACTCCACGTCGGGCGATCTCATGGTCCGCGGCCTAATGGACGACCTTGACGAAGAACTCCCCGTCCTGTCCTCCAGTGGCCCAGGCGACTACCGGCTGCGCATTTCACGCCCGCGGCCGGGACACCGCAGTCGACCTCGCACCCGACGAGGTAACAGAGTGGTACCTCATCCACGCGTGGCCGGCACCGACAGCACCAGTGACAGTGCTTCGCCAGAGTGACAGCTACGGCGCATCCGTACGGGCACACTGAGCAGCCCGTCCCTCTGCCGCCCAGCACCGCGCGGGCGGGCGGGCAGAGGACTGTCACCAACGAATGTGAGACAAGGCCGTTATTTGACGATCCCGCTTCCCGGTGTCCCCGAGCCGGTTAGAGGGGTGGGCGTGCTCATCGTCGCCCACGTGCTGGACGTTGACCCGGCCGATGCCCTACGCCGCATCCTCGGCATGTGACTGCCAGGAAGGGCTGGTCGCTCTCCTATAGGTGGGGCAACCGGGAGCCGCTGAACGTCACGCCGGTCGAACCCGAGCTGGTGGCGGAAGTCGGTGTCGACGTCGCCCGTGACGACTCCGGCCGGTGGCTCCACCCCCCCACGCCTGCACCGTGCCCGCCCCGACCTCGCCCTACCGGCGCCCCCCGCTGGACGTCGCCGCCGCGCTGACGGCGGCACGGGGCGGCGGCCCCGCCAACTGGCACCACCGGTGAGCGCGCCCGATTCCCGGCCGCGGACGCGCCGCCCATCCCGCTCTTCACGGGGCGGCCTGGCGGCTTTCCTCGTGATCGGTACCCATCGAGTGCGAGGACGGTTCTTGTAGATCGTGTCTTCAGGCTCGTTGCGTTGCCTGGCGTCGGTAGTGGCTGGTGCAGGCGTGGGCTTGGCGACCGGAGATCGTCTGTCTTACTGCCCGTCCGATGGGTCACGTCACCGCACCGATGAGACAGAGCAGCGCCCCGACACCGAGCAGTACGAGGCCGGTGCCCCCGGCGAAGAGCACGACAAGCCGCTCACCGTCGAAGTCGAGATTCTCGCGGGTTCCCGTCTTCGCGTGCTGCGGCTTCCTGCTGTCGTACACGACCGGCACGACCGTGCCCACGGAGCCGGGCAGCCCTTGCATGTACTCGTGGAAGCTGGCCTGCGGCTCCCTCTCCGGCAGACAGACGTCGAAAGTCCGTGGACTGCTGCGCGTGGCAGTGGTCACGGCGCTGGTGATGCTGCTGGTCGAACTTGTCCAAGGTGCCCTGGTCACCGGGCGGGCCTTCGACATCGATGATGTCCTGCTCAACACGTCGGGCGCCTTGCTGGGCTACCTGCTGATCGGCCGTCGGCTCGGTCGCGCCGTGCACCCCAGGCGCCGCCACTGGTGGCACCGCTTCACCCAACAGCGGGCCACTGCCGCAGACTGAGATCCTGCCGATCGGCGGCGTAAGGCAACTGCTGAGCACCCCCGCGCCCACACCTGTTTCACGGCCGGGCTGGGCGGCGGAGCCCAAGTTATGGATGGGGTTTCGTTCTGTCTGTTGTCCACTGCGGGCATGGTCCAGGGCCCTCCGGCGTGAAGGGCCCTGGAGACCTCGGAGGCGGTTCACGAGTTACTTGGCACCTGATTCGCCGCTCGTCAAAGGCTCGCCGCCGCAAAATTTCAGCTGGACGGCGAAGCCCAGCCTGCTGGCGCCGCTTTCGTTCCGTAACTAGCCCGCCTCGGCGCCGGACAGGGTCAAGTAGTCCACCACCCCGTCCAAACCCAGATGCCGTCCCACGGACAGCCTCTTTCGCCACCCCCGTTCCCAGCGTTCGGGCTGGACGATATGGGCGCTGGTGTACAGCGGGGACGGATACCGGCGACGGACTCCCTTACAAAGGCGGACCTGGTGGTGGGCCGTCGCCGGAGGACTGTCATAGGCGTCTGCTGTGGCCGAAGGCCGCCGCGGTAGCCACGCACGAGAGCGATGTGCTCGACGAGGTCACCGAACGCAGGCTGCTGACCAGGAACCTGCGGGCCGTGACCGCCCTGACGGACCCTACGGTCCTCGAGCCGGTGATCGCCGGTGTGACCGCGGGCTCCAGGGGCGGGCACGGTTTCGCCGGTCAGGCGCCTGTCCATGCTTGAGTGGGCTGCCGCATGGACAGGCATGACCGTGGGCCTCAGGCCGCTTCGTGGAAGGGGTAGTCGGTGTAGCCCTCGGCGCCCTGCCCGTAGAACAGTTCCGGCCGCGGCTCGTTCTCCGGGTGGCCACCCTGCCAGCGCTCGACCAGGTCGGGGTTGGCGATGAGGGCCCGGCCCACGACCACGGCGTCGGCGTGGCCGGCCTCGATCTGCTCGAGCGCCTCCTCGCGGGTGGTCTGGCTCGCGAAGCTGTTGTTGACGATCAGCTTGCCGTCGAAGCGCCGCCGCAGCTCCTGTACCAGGTCGCCGCCCGGCTCGGGGTGCAGGACGGAGAGGTAGGCCAGGCCCAGCGGGCGCAGTTGGTCGAGCAGGGTGCCGTAGGTGGCCAGGACGTCGTCCCGGTCGGTCTCGAAGACGTCCCCGAGGTCGACTTCGGGCGAGATCCGCAGCCCGACCCGCTCGGCACCGACGGCCTGGGCGATGGCCGTGACGACCTCGACGACGAAGCGGGCGCGGTTGTGCGGCGAGCCGCCGTATTCATCGGTGCGCTGGTTGGCCGCCGGGGAGAGGAACTCCTGGAGCAGGTAGCCGTTGGCGCCGTGGATTTCCACACCGTCCGCTCCGGCCTCGATGGCCCGGCGGGCCGCGGCGACGAAGTCCTCCACGGCCGCACGGATGTCTGCGGTGGTCATCGCTTCCGGTACGGGGTAGGGCTGTTCGCCCTTCTCGGTGAACGTCTTGTTGTCGATGGCGATCGCGCTGGGGGCGAGGATGCGGCGGCCGCCGTTGATGTCGGGGTGGGTGCCGCGGCCGGCGTGCATGATCTGCAGGACGATGCGGCCGCCCTCGGCGTGCACCGCCTCGAACACCCGCTGCCAGCCGGCCGCCTGCTCGTCGGTGGCGATGCCCGGCTCACCGACATACGCCTGCGATGCGTGGTTGGGGTAGGTGCCCTCGGCGATGATCAGCCCGACGCTCGCCCGCTGCCGGTAGTACCCGACCATCAGGTCCCCGGGGATGCCGGAGGAACCGGCCCGGACTCGGGTCATCGGTGCCATGACGATGCGGTTGGCGAGCTCGATCTTCCCGAGAGAGACGGGGGAGAAAAGCGATGGAGCAGATGAAACGTCTGAAGTGTTGGCAGTCATGGTTTTCTTTCTGCAATACGGAGGGAAACGGGATGAAGGTCTGCGACGCAGGGGGTCCACGCTGTCCCGGCGGATGCGCGGATGCGGTCCTTGGGCAGGTGCGGGCCCGCTGACGGTGACGCGGTTCCAGGACCGCGATCGGGGTGTGGGTGGTGTGGGCGGCGAACGCGGGGGCGAACGCGGTGAGAGCCGCATGCCGTCGGCGCCGGCGCCGGCGCCGGTCAAGCGCAACTGCACGCCGGACTAAGGGCGTTCGCTCCTCGCGCACGATCAGCAGTCAGCCAGGCGACGAAGTCATGCGTGGCGCCGCCGGAGTCGGTACGGATCGGTGTCTGCAGGCCGCGCCGCAACCGGCTCCCTCGTCGTGCCCCCGCGACGAGGACCGGTACACGGCTTCACTTGGAACGCGCTTCCGGCGGTGGCGGGAACAGCAATCTCAGCGTTCCTCATGCTCACCGGCCTGAGGTACTTCCGCCGTTGCCGGTCACCAGTCGGGCAGCCTGCTTCGAAAGAGCGCGAGGCTAGCTGAGCGGGACGTCCGCGACGGCCTTGAGGTGGCTGAACGTCTCGAGGGTGTACCGGCCGTGGTAGCGGCCCATGCCGCTTTCGCCGACGCCTCCGAAGGGCAGGCCGGGCACGAGCAGTTGCATCGGCGGCTGGCCCCAGGCGACGCCGCCGGAGGACGTCTCGTTCACCAGGCGCGACTTGGTGGCCTCGGAGGTGGTGAAGGCGTAGACGGCGAGGGGCTTGTCGCGTTCGTTGATGAAGGCGATGGCGGCGTCGAGGTCTTCGACTTCGACGACGGCGAGGATCGGACCGAAGATCTCCTCCTGCATGATGGGCGATGCGGGGTCGACATCGGTGAGCACGGTCGGTGCGATGAACAGGTCGTCGCGGTCGTGCTGGCCTCCCACCGCCGCCTGGCCGGAATCGAGCAGACGAGTGAGCCGGTCGAAGTGCCGCTCGTTGATGATCCGGCCGAAGTCGGGAGAGGTCTGCGGGGTGGTGCCGAACTGGGCTTCGACCGCCGCGCGCAGGGCGGGAACCAGTGCGGCGGCGGTGGCAGGATCGGCCAGAACGTAGTCGGGGGCTATGCACATCTGCCCCGCGTTGCCGAACTTGCCGCCGACCAGCCGCTTCGCGGTCTCGTCCACGTCGGCGTCGGGGGCCACGAAGACCGGATTCTTGCCTCCGAGTTCGAGCGTGACGGGGGTGAGGTGCTTGGCGGCTGCGGCCATGACGATCCGGCCGACGGTGCCGTTGCCGGTGTAGAAGATGTGGTCGAAGCGCTGTGCCAGCAGGGCCGTGGTCTCCTCGACGCCCCCCTCGACCACGGTGAGCACATCGGCGTCGAAGTACTCGCGCAGGAGGCGTGAAGCCACTGCCGAGGTGTGCACCGCGATCTCGCTCGGCTTGGCCACCACGGTGTTCCCGGCGGCCAGTGCGCCGATGATGGGGTCGATGAGAAGGTGCAGCGGGGCATTCCACGGAACGATCACCAGGACAACGCCGAGCGGGTCGTACGTGGTGTAGGCCGTGGTCGCGGGACCACCGAAGTGGGCGGGAACCTCCACGGGGCGGGGCTGAAGCCAGTTCTCGAGATTCGCCAGCGCCTCGTCGATGTCGCCAATGGTGGAGTCGATCTCGTGCGCCTTGGCCTCGGCGGCGTTCTTCCTCAGGTCCTTCCAGAGGGCTTCGATCAGTTCCTGCTCGTTCTCGACCAGCAGGGCCCGCAGCCGCCGCAGTTGGTCGACGCGCCAGTCCAGTGGGCGGGTGACGCCGGTGTTGAAGGTCGCACGAAGGCGGCCGACCACCTCCGCGGCGGTTTCACTCCGGTGGTCGATCGCCTGTGTTGTGGTCATGGGGTGTGCTCCGTTCTTGATGCAGGCAGCGCCGTCAAAGGCGTTGGGGGCATGCCGTGATACCGGTGATGGACAAACCGGTCGATGACGGATGAAGAGTCAATCCGTGTCTTCACTGTAACCCATGTACGCGCTAACGCGAACATAGAGTGGGGGAAGGGGTTATTCTTTCCTCATGGCCAGTCGCACCGCGTCACCCCTCGTCCACCCCGACACGGACGACCTCGACCTCTTCAAGATCATGAGCGCGCTGACCGACGAGACCCGGCTCACCATCGTCGTCACCCTCTCCGTCTCCCCCGGTCTGGCCTGCAGCGGCTTCACACAGGACGTCACCGCGTCCGTACTCACCCGCCACTTCCGCGTCCTGCGCGAGGCCGGCCTCATCCGGCAGCACGACGTCGGCACCCGCCGTATCAACACGCTGCGCAAGGAAGATCTGGACCAGCGCTTCCCCGGACTGCTCGACCTCGTCCTCAAGGAGAGCGTCGGCCGCGTGGAGCCTTACGTGAACTCCGAGTGCGCCTGACCCTCCGGGGCGCCCCACGGTGGTCGCGACGAACCGGTCCCACCGCGGCCAGGCATCCAGCTTGCGGCGGCTTCCCATGGCGCCGCCCGTCTTCAGCAGGCTGAGGTAGGCGCCCAGGTCCAGTAGCGGCGACACCGTGGAGACGATCAGGTCGAAGGCGCCCGCGAGTTCTCCGAACGTCTTCGGCTCACTGGTGGCGTAGTAGTGGTCGGCTCCCAGCTTCAGGCCGTCGTCCTTCTTGCCTAGCGACTGGGAGAGGACCGTGACCTCCGCGCCGAGCGCGTGCGCGATCTTGACGCCCACGTGGCCCAGACCGCCCAGACCGACCACAGCCACCTTCTTACCGGGGCCCGCGCCCCACTGCTGGAGCGGCGCGTACGTGGTGATGCCCGCGCACAGCAGCGGCGCGGCGGCGTCCAGGGACAGCCCGTCGGGGATACGGACGACGAAGTTCTCATCCACGGCGACGTGCGTGGCGTCCGCCGTAGGTGACCTCCCCGTCACGGCCGATGCCGTTGTACGTCGGGACAGCCCCCCGTACACAGTGCTGTTCCTGGCCGGTCTCGCAGTTCTCGCATTCGCGGCACGAGTCGGCCATGCAGCCGACGCCCACGCGGTCGCCGACCTTGCACCTGGTCACCCCGGGGCCGACCTTGGAGACGACGCCCGCGATCTCGTGGCTCCGGGACCATCGGGAAGATCGCCTGGCCCCAGCCCTCGCGGACCAGGTGGATGTCCGAGTGGCAGAGGCCGGCGAACTTGATGTCGTGGTGCGCTCCAGCGGAGCGTTGGCGGCGGGTGCGGCGTACGCAGCGACAGGGTCATGCCGTGGTTCTCCTAGCGGGGGTTGCGCGCCCCCGGCTGCCTTCTTCCAGCCGGGCGCGTTCTTCACTGCAGCCTATGTTCGCGCCAATACGAACATAGGCCCGTTGCCTGCCCTCCCCTCATGGCCCGGGGAGGGCGTCGGCAGCGGCCATCCCCCGTCGCCGACACCGCTCCCTAGGGCGAATCGCCAGAGTCCAGCCTTCTCGCGGTAATTGACAGGGTACGAACGTACCTCCTAACGTACCCGCATCCGAGGCAATGACGCCAGCTCGACGAGGAGCACCTGATGCAGCACCTGTACGAGATAGATGTCCGAGTTCCGATGCGTGACGGCGTGGCCCTCGCCGCCAACGTGTGGCATCCAGTCGAGGGGAAGGCTCCGACCCTGCTCGTGCGCATGCCCTACGGCAAAGACGTGTTCGGCGTCACCCTGGGCGGGATCATGCCCGACCTCATGGCTCTGCTGGAGGCCGGTTACGCGTTGGTGGTGCAGGACTGCCGGGGCACCCACCGCTCGGAGGGCGAGTTCGTTCCGCATATGGCCGACCGCAACGACGGCGAGGACACCGTCGCCTGGATCACCGAGCAGCCCTGGTCCGACGGCACGGTCGGCATGTACGGCGGGTCCTATCTCGGGATGGTCCAGTGGGAGACGGCCGTGACCGGCGCCCCCGGCCTCAAGGCGATCGCACCGTCCGTCACCTCGATCGACAACTACGAAGCGCCCTGGTACGGCCCGGGCGGTGCGCTCTCACTGAGCCTGGTCACACAGTGGAACGCCCTGATGTACATGGCCGACGCCCAGCGGTCCCTGGAGGCCGGCGAGGGCTCCGTGTCCCAGCTGCAGCAGCTCGGCCATGCGGCGCTGTTCCCGGAGCAGCTGAACGACGTGCTACCGACGGCCGAGGTCCCGGTACTGGCGGGATACGGGAAGTGGTGGGACGACTGGATGGCCCACCCCTCCCACGACGAGTACTGGGACGCCATGGAGCTCACGCCCGAGCTCAAGAACGTCACCGTCCCGGCGCTGAACATCGGCGGCTGGTACGACCTCTACATCGGGCAGACCGTGCGCACTTACACCACCGCCCGCCAGAAGGCAGGAAGTGCGCAAGCACGCGAGGGGCAACGGCTGATCATTGGTCCGTGGGACCACATGTCCCAGACCGGCGTCTATCCCGACCGCTCCTTCGGCCCGCTGGCCAGTGCCCAGATGCTGGGCCTGACCGGCCTGCACGTGAAGTTCTTCGACCGCTGGCTCCGTGGCGACACCACCGCTCTGGACGGCGTGGCGCCGGTGAAGCTCTTCGTGATGGGCATCGACCAGTGGCGCGACGAGCAGGAATGGCCGCTGCCCGACACGCAGTGGACCGACTACCACCTCACCAGCGCCGGCCACGCCAACACCGCGGGCGGCGACGGCGTGCTGACGACCGAGCCGCCGACCGACGCCAGGCACGACACCTACCTCTACGACCCGCGCCGCCCGGTTCCCACGGCCGGCGGGGCGACCATGCCGGTAACACCGGAACTCTGCGGCCCGGTCGACCAGCGGACTGTCGCCGCCCGCGAGGACGTCCTGTGCTTCGCCACCCCCGTACTCGACGAGCCCGTCGAGGTCACCGGCCCGGTCAGCCTGACCCTGTACGTCTCCTCGTCAGCGGTGGACACCGACTTCACCGCCAAGCTCGTCGACGTCTTCCCCGACGGCAAGGCGATCAACCTGTGCGACGGGATCCTGCGCACCCGCTACCGGGGCGGCCTGGCCGCCGAAGAGCTGATGGAGCCCGGGACGGTCTACGAGATCACCGTCGACATGACGGCCACCTCGAATGTGTTCCTGCCCGGTCACCGCATCCGCGTGGACGTCTCCAGCAGCAACTTCCCCCGCTACGACCGCAACACCAACACCGGCGGCGTCATCTCCCGCGAGAGCGAGGAGCAGATGATCCCCGCGGTCAACCACATTCACCACGGCCCGGACCACCCCAGCCGCCTGGTCCTGCCGGTCATCGACCGCAAGGACCAGCAGTGAGCGCGGCCGACCGGGTCGCCGAACTGACCGCGACCTTCACGGCTCCTTCCCTCGACGTGGCCGGGCTGCTGTGCGACCGGCACCCCGCCGACCGCACAGCGTTCACCGTGGCCGACGGCGCCGGGAAGGCGTCGACGCTGACCTTCGGCGAGCTCGCCGCCAACTCGCACCGCTGTGCGCGGGCACTTCAGGAGCTTGGTGTCGGTCCGGGTGACCGGGTGGCGACCCTGATGGGCAAGAGCACCGACCTGGTCACCGTCATCCTCGCGGTCTGGCGGCTCGGTGCGGTCTACGTCCCGCTGTTCACCGCGTTCGCACCCCAGGCCATCGCCCTGCGCCTGGAAGGCTCCGGCGCGCACGTAGTCGTCCTCGACCCGGACCAACGCCACAAACTCGACCCGGGCCCCGACATGCCGGACGACCCTGAGCGCCGCATCGTCGTCACCGGAACCGGCACCTCGCACGGTGACATGCTGCTGGACGACCTCGTCGCGGCCGCGTCGCCCGAGCCGGTGCCCCCGGTCACCACCAGCGGGGGCGGCCCGCTGGTGCACATGTTCACGTCGGGCACCACCGGCAAGCCCAAGGGGGTCGTCCACCCCGTCTCCTACATCTCCGGATGGCAGGTCTACCTGGAGTACGGCCTGGGTGTCACCCGGGACAGCAGGTACTGGTGCGCCGCCGACCCCGGCTGGGCCTACGGGCTGTACTCCGCGATCGTCGCTCCGATGGCCGCCGGCATTCCCAGCCTGCTGCTGTCCGGCGGGTTCTCCGCCGAGTCGACCTGGCGCACCCTCGTCGGCCACCAGGTCACCGACTTCACCGCCGCCCCCACCGTCTACCGAGGGCTGCGCTCCTCAACGGTGCCGGTGCCGCAGGGCCTGTGCCTGGAGCGCGCGTCCAGCGCGGGCGAGCCCCTGACTCCCGAGGTCAACGAGTGGGCCGGCGCCGCGCTCGGCCTGGCCGTGCACGACCACTTCGGCCAGACCGAGGTCGGCATGCCCCTGGCCAACCACCACCATCCCGAACTCGCCCGCCCGCTCAAGACGGGATCGATGGGCCGCCCGGTACCGGGCTGGAGTCTGACCGTCCTGGCCGACGAGAAGGACGAGGTCGCCGGACCGGACGTGCTCGGCCGGGTCGCGATCGACGTCGCTGGAAGCCCGCTGATGACCTTCCGCGACTACCAGATCCCCGGACAGAGCAGCTCCAAGTTCACCCCCGACGGCCGCTATTACCTCACCGGCGACGCCGGCCGCGTCGACGCCGACGGCGACTTCTTCTTCTCCTCCCGGGACGACGACGTCATCATCATGGCCGGTTACCGGATCGGGCCCTTCGAGATCGAGAGCGTCCTCGCCCAGCATCCCGCGGTCGCCGAGTGCAGTGTCATCGGCGCACCCGACGAGGTGCGCGGCGAGGTCATCGAGGCGTACGTCGTCCCGCGCGACGGCATCGACGGCTCACCGGACCTGGCAACCGAGCTTCAGCAGTTGGTCAAGACCCGCTACGCCGCCCACGCCTACCCTCGCACGATCCACTTCATCGACGCCCTGCCCAAGACACCCAGCGGCAAGACCCAGCGCTACTTGCTGCGCAAACGCCGACGCACCGAACTCACCACCCCGGAGCCACGTTGACCGACACCGCACCTCTGCTCGTCGAGCAACGCGGCCCCGTCCGGTGGCTGCTGCTCAACCGCCCCGAGCGGCGCAACGCCCTCGACGTCACTCTCATCGAGGCCCTGGACAAGCAGATCACCAGCGCCGAGGCCGACCCCGGCACCGCGGTCGTCGCCGTGGCGGGCAGGGGACCGAGCTTCTGTGCCGGCGGGGACTTCCACCAGTTCCTTCGGATGCACGACCGCAGCGACAACCCGGTCGACTTCCTGACCGACGTGTCGGCCTGCTTCAGCCGTATCGCGGCCAGCCCCAAGCCATGGGTGGCCGTGCTGCACGGCCACGCCGTCGCAGGCGGCCTCGAACTCGCGCTGGCCTGCGATGTCGTCGTGGCGGCCGACACCACGCTGATCGGCGACGGCCACCTCCAACGGCGTCTGGTACCGGCCGGCGGGTCCAGCGTCCGGCTCCCCGGCGCGGTCGGACGGGGCCTGTCACGCTGGCTCCTGCTCACCGGCGAGCTGCTGCCCGCGACCGCCTTCGCCGGCACCGGCTGGATCAGCGCGATTGTGCCCGAGGCCGACCTCGACGCCACCGCCACCCGCGTCTGCCACCAGCTGGCCGACCGCAGCAGCCCCGCCCAACAACGGCTCAAGACGCTGCTGCACCGGATCGACGGCGTTGCCCCCGAGCATGCCCTGCGCGAGGAACTGGCCGCCTTCGCCGACAACTGGTCGGCGAGTTCGGTGGCCGACGCCCTGCGGGCTTTCCTCGCTGCCCGGACTACGAAAGCAGACACCAAGTGAACCGCTACCACGGACGCGTCGTCGCCATCACCGGCGCCGCGCAGGGTCTCGGCCTCGCCATGGCGACCCGGTTCGCCGCCGAGGGCGCCACCGTCGCGCTGGCCGACGTGAACGAACAGGCCCTCGCCAACGCCGCCCGGACCATCGCCGACGCCCATGACGTGAAACTGCGCACCGACGTGGTGGATGTGACCGACTCCGCGCAGGTCAATGCCTGGATCGCCGGCGTCACGACCGGTCTCGGCCGCCTCGACGTGCTGGTCAACAACGCCGGCATCATCCGCGACAACCGGGTCGAGGACATCACCGACGACGACTGGCACGCGGTCATCGACGTCAGCCTCACGGGCGGCTTCCACTGCGCCCGCGCCGCGTTCGGCCCCATGAAACACCAGGGCTACGGACGCATCGTCAGCTTCTCCTCCATGTCCTGGCGCGGGAACTTCGGCCAGACCAACTACGTGGCCGCCAAGGCCGGCATCGTCGGCATGACCCGCACCCTCGCGCTCGAAGGCGCCCGCCACGGCATCACCGCCAACGCCATCGCCCCCGGCCTCATCGAGACGCCCATGCTCGCCTCCATGAACGGCCCCGCACGCGACAAACTCACCAACAAGATCCCCATGCGCCACACCGGCAGGCCGGAGGACATCGCCGAAGCCGCGGCCTTCCTCGCCAGCGAGGCCGCCGGCTACATCACCGGCATCGTCCTGGACGTCGACGGCGGCATCTCCATCGGATCCTCCATCCGGTAGCGCCGCTTCGACCGTCAGGCGGTGACCGTGGGCTCGCCGTCGGGGACTGCCACGGCCCAGGTACGTTGAGCGGTACCCTAGTACCCATTCGTAAGGCTCAGACTTCCGGCCGGGACGACCACCCGCCGGTTCCGGCCAAGACGCCCATGGGAGACTGCTGCGGTGACGGCCCCAACTGACTCGCGTGACCGACGCCCGCGTAAAACGGCACGCAGGCGGGTCGTGGACACCCGTCGGCGGGACGAACTGCTGCGCCAGGCCGAGGCGATCATCCTGGCCGAGGGCTTCACCGCAGTGACCATGGACGAGCTCACCCAGCGACTGGGGTGCTCCAAGGCGACGCTGTACAGCCTCGCCTCCACGAAGGAACAGCTGGTGCTAGCGGTCACCCGCGCCTTCTTCCGGGAGGCGACAGCCGAGATCGAGCAGGCCGTCCAGGCCGAACCCGACCCCAGGCAGCGCATCCGGGTCTACCTCAACGGTGTCGGCACCGCCATGCGGCGCCATTCCCACGCCTTCTACGACGACATGGTCGGTTACGAACCGACCGCGCAGATCTACCGCAAGAACTCCGCCGCCGCGGCGCACCGGGTCCACCAGATGATCGAGGAAGGCGTGCAGTCCGGCGTCTTCCGTGCGCTCAACGGGCACTTCGCCGCCCAGGTCGTGGCAGTGACCATCGACGCCGTCCAGTCGGGAGTCCTACTGGAGAGCACCGGCCTGACCGCCGGCGACGCCTTCTCCGAGCTCGGAGACCTCCTGCTGGACGGCCTCAGCGCGGGGCAAGGCGCACCCGAATAGGACGTCATCCCATTTGGGCCGGTGGGCGGCAACTCGCATCTCGGCGGGCACCCTGGTTGAACGGTGTCGGCTGGCAAGGCGAGAGCGCGGGCAGCGAGCTGTTCGTGACGGCCCGCGCAGCCGCGGTGGCCCGACTGCGCCCTGGCGTGCTGAGCAACGCTGTAGCCCCGGGATGGATACCGACCAAGATGGGCGGCCCGAGCGCACCGGACGATCTGGAACTCGGCCATCGCACGCAGGAGTGGCTCGCGACGAGCAACGGGATCGGAGGAGTCAGGGCCACACCATCACATCTACGCGGGTTCTCCCCACCTCGCGCGCTGGGCGGATCGGGATGGGCCCAGGTCAGGGCCGTGATGGTGGGGATGTCCGGCTTCGGGCGGGAAGGGGGACGACGGTGGCGCCGCTGCGCAGGGCGTGGTTTTCGAGGGTGAGCTGGCGGATGGCCTCCTCGTACAGGGCGAGCATGCGGCGCAGGTCGGTGTGACGATTCGGCCGTTCGGGATGGTGTGAGTACTCGGCCGTGGACCGCCGACGACTTGTGGGCACTGATCGAGCCCTTGCTTCCGCCCCGGCCGGAGCGGTCGCCGGGGCCGCGACCGATGGCGGACCGGCTCTGCCTGCAGGGCGTCCTGTACGTCCTCTACAACGACATAGCCTGGCCACTCCTGCCCCTGGAGCTGGGGTTCGGCTCCGGGCAGACCTGCTGGCGCAGGCTGGAGCGAGGGCAGCAGGCCGATGTCTTCGACCAGTTGCACCGCATCCTGCTCGCCGAACTGAACGCCGCCGGCGAGCTCGACTGGTCGAGAGCGTGCGTGGACGGCTCCCACATCCGCGCGAAAAAAGGGGGCCCCGACACCGGTCCGTCGCCGGTCGACCGGCGGAAAACGGGCAGCAAGCACCACCTGATCTGCGATGGACGCGGCACCCCGCTCAAGGTCATCACCACCGCGGCCAACGTCAACGACGTCACCCAGACCCTCGCCCTCGTCGACGGCATCCGCCCGTCGCAGGCCGCCCCGGCAGACCACGCCGCCGCCCCGATGCCCTCCTCGGCGACAAGGGCTACGACTCCAAGGCCCACCACGCTCGTGGTCGTCATCGCGGTACTGGCCGCCGCTGTCGCAGGCAAACTCGCCGGCTTGGACGGCGCAAGCTACTCCACCGCCCTCAAACAGGCGGCTGCCGCGTTCGCGGCCTCTGTGGCTGCCACCCTGGCCGACGTGTGCTCCTGAATCCACCGCTGGCTGTGGCACGGGCCGCAATCGATCTCCGAGGCAAGCCAGCGTCGCTCCCCCGGGGAGACCTCCCGCCGGGAGTTCGTGAGGAGTGGCGCACCAGCCGATCAGCGGTGCGGTCTCCGGCATCCCGTGCCGGCGCTGCCAGGCCGGCCCGGTCGGTCGTCCGGGCCGGCCTGCCGGAAGGCAGGCACGGGGCCGTCGCAGCACCACGCTGGTCCCCGGCGCGAGCGGCCCGGCCCCCCCGCCCCAGGTGACCCGGCCTGGCCGCCCCGCCGGTCCCCCGGCTGCAGTCCGCCGCGCGCCCGTGGCTCAGCTCATGCCAGGACAGCGCCCTCCACGACGGAAAGAAAGAAACTTTCCAGGGCATAGCGGCCAGATCACCGACCAGATGCTCGATGAGCGCGTCGACGAGCGGGCCAGTGCGCAGCGTCCACTGGATGAAATCGAGCCGTATCCGCCACCGCGCTTGTCAGAGACAGCGCCCCCGACGGGCTTCCCGACGCCTTGTCTGGTCTTCGCATCAACCCCGGTTGCACTGGCTCATACCGCTCTTGCCCGGGCCGCACGAGCCAGCTGCCGGCACCGAGAACGAGGTACGATTCCTGGATTGCTCGCGGAGACGGCCGTGGACGGTCGACGGACGCTTCAGGTGACCCGAAGGCCGAGCGCCAGCGTCAGTTCAAGGACCCGGTGTGGCGATGCGAGATCGGGAAACAGTTCCCGCAGCTGCGACATCCGGTACCGGACTGTCTGGGGATGGACGAACAACGCCGCCGCCACCTCCTCCCGCCTGCCCTGGTGCAGCAGCCACGCCCGCAACGTCTCCTCCAGCCGCCGTGCGGTCGCGACGGGCAAGGTCCGCAACGGTGCGAGGGCTCGGGCACGCAGGTCGGCGAACGCGTCCGCGTCGGCGCTCAGCACCAGCTCGGGCAGGTGGTCCTCGGTGTCGCGGATATCAGAGGACAGGGCGCGGGCGCGTACGGCTCGTGCGTACGAGGCGGACGCACGAGTCCATGGCCGGGCCGGGCCGGCCACGGCGGTGCGGCCGGTCAGCTGCCGCAGGAGATGTGACCGGTCGGCATCGGGGACCAGCAGCACACCGGTGGCATCCGGCAGATCGTCGAGGACGAGGGTGCCCGGGTCGAGCGTGCGGTAGGCAGGCCGGGTCTGGGCGGCGGGCAGCAGGACCGCGGTCAGCGACACCGGAGGCTGCCACCCGGCCCGCTGAACAGAGGCCCGCAGCACGTCCGGGCTCGCGCCGGCGAGGAGGTCGCGGGCCAGGTGTTCCAGGTGGCGCTCCTGAGCCCTGCCCCGGGCGGCCAGTTCGTCGGCGTGGCCCGCAGCGCTCGCGGCGGAGAGTTCGTCGATGTAGGCGAAGGTCAGCTCGGCGAACTTGGCGACCTCCGCGGCGGGCAGACCCGCGGGGACGGCACCCGCTGCTAGGCACCGCCAGGCCACCCGGGCACCGACACGGTAGGCGCTGAGCAGGGCGTCCATCGAACGGCCGTCGCGCACCTCGCCGCGGCCCAGCTCGTAGGCCGCATCCCCGGCGTCCCCGCCCGTGGCGTTCTGGCTCGCGAGGTCCAGATAGTGCCCCAGGGCGGTGCGGACGGCACGGCGGATGGTGGCGCCCATGCGGCCTGAAAGGGCGTTGGCGTAGGAAGGGACCTCGTCGATGATCGCCTCGACGACCTCGTCGGCGGTGGTCTTCAGCGCGGCCCGCAGTGCGGTGACCGTCGTCTCATCCAGGGCCAGTTCGCTGGCCCTCCGGATTGCATGGTTCATATTTTGTTCCCTGCGAACAATTCAGCCGACCAGATTTACGTCCTGCGGTCAGGACTTTACGCCTTGAGGCGCAGCAAGCTGGAGTCATGACGAGTGCAGCCCTTCGCAGCAGGGCGTGGAAACTGCTCGAGATGGTCACGACGCCGCTGCTGCCGTCGGACTACCTCGACCTGGTCAGCCCGCTGCGAGCGGGCGCTGACCTGCGTGGGCGCATCGAGGCCGTGCACCCCGAGACGGCTGACGCCGCGACCGTCGTGATCAGGCCGGGACGGGGCTGGCGCGGCCACACAGCCGGTCAGTACGTGCGGATCGGAGTCGACGTCGACGGAGTGCGCCTGTGGCGTGCCTACTCCCTCACCTCGCCGACCAACCGCAAGGACGGCCGCGTCACGATCACCGTGAAGGCGATCCCGGACGGCAAGGTCAGCAACCACCTGGTCCGCAGGGCGACACCGGGCACGCTGATCCAGCTCGACCAGCCGACCGGTGACTTCGTGCTGCCGCAGGCCAAACCCGCCAAAGTGCTCTACCTGACGGCCGGCAGCGGCATCACCCCCGTGATGGGCATGCTGCGCGACACCTCGTTCGACGACGCCGTCATGGTCCACTGCGCGCGCCAGCCGCACGATGTGATCTTCCGCAACGAACTCCACGATTTGGTCGCGGACAAGAAGCTGCGGCTCACCGAGGTGCACACCGACACAGACGGCATGCTCGACATCGCCCGTCTCGACGAACTCGTGCCCGACTGGGCCGAGCGCGAGACCTGGGCTTGCGGACCCGCGGGCCTGCTCGACGCCGCCGAAGAGCACTGGACCGAGCACGGCGTCCAAGAGCGCCTGCACACCGAACGCTTCCGCCCCAGCATCGTCGTCGCCGGCGACGGCGGCGAGGTCACGTTCAGCACCACCGGCAAGACCGTCGACGCGGACGGCGCCACGCCGTTGCTGGACGTCGGCGAGGAGGCCGGCGTGCTCATGCCGTCCGGGTGCCGCATGGGCATCTGCTTCGGCTGCGTCACACCGCTCAAGGCGGGCGCCGTCCGTGACCTGCGCACCGGCGAGATCACCGAAGCCGAGCCGGGCGTCCTCATCCAGACCTGCGTGTCCGCCGCGGCGGGCCCCTGCGACATCGAACGGTAGGAGCACCTTGACCGCCATCGACCCCACCGCCCACCTGACCGCGGAGCAGATCGAGGAGCTCGGCCGCGAACTGGACGCGATCCGCGACGAGGTGATCGCCGGCCGCGGCGAGAAGGACGCCGCCTACATCCGCAAGGTCATCTCGGCGCAGCGCAAGCTCGAACTGGTCAGCAGGGGCGTGCTGCTGTTCTCGATCTTCCCGCCCGCGTGGCTGCTCGGCACCGCCGGACTGTCCGTGGCGAAGATCATGGACAACATGGAGATCGGCCACAACATCCTGCACGGCCAGTGGGACTGGATGCGGGACCCGAAGATTCACTCCACCACCTGGGAGTGGGACCACGTCTCACCGTCCGAGCAGTGGAAGCACTCGCACAACGAACTCCACCACACGTACACCAACGTGATCGGCAAGGACAACGACCTCGGCTACGGCATCATGCGCGTCGACGAGGACCAGAAGTGGCACCCCTTCCACCTCGGCCAGCCGCTGTGGAACTTCCTCAACGCCTGTTTCTTCGAGTACGGCATCGCCGCCTACGACCTGGAGCTCGCCAAGAACCTGCACAAACGCCGCCGCAACAACCCCGAGTTCCGCGCGCGGGCCAAGGAAGTCGGCCGCAAGATCCGCAAGCAGGCGCTCAAGGACTACGTGATCCACCCGCTGTTGTCGGGCCCGTCGTTCCTCCCCACACTCGCCGCCACCTTCACCGCCAACCTGGTCCGCAACCTCTGGACCCACTCGGTGATCATGTGCGGGCACTTCCCCGAAGGCGTACAGGTCTTCGAACGCCACTCCATCAAAGGCGAGACACGCGGCCAGTGGTACCTGCGCCAGATGATGGGCTCGGCCAACATCAGCGGCAGCAAAGCCATGCACTTCATGACCGGCAACCTGTCCCACCAGATCGAACACCACCTGTTCCCGGACCTGCCCAGCAACCGCTACGCCGAAGTCGCGGTGAAAGTACGCGCCCTGTTTGAGAAATACGAGCTGGAATACGTCACCGGCCCACTGCCCAAACAAGTGCTCTCCGCATGGCACAAAGTCTTCCGGCTCTCACTGCCGAACAAGAAACCCACAGCCAAAACACCAAACCGCCAGCAGGAACTCACCGCCGCCTGAACCCCGGCACCGGTACAGAACCCCCACCCGCACCCGGCGGCACCACCCGGGGCCGGTGAGAAACGCTGCGGACGGCAGACGACCGCCACGTCAGACCAGACGACACGGCAACCGGGCAGCCCACTGCCCGGCTGCGCTGCCTGGACGTGCGCCACAAGCTCAGCACACAGCCCCCGGCGAGGTACTGCAGTGCACTGACCCGCCACGGCCGGGCCCGCAGACCGGGGGCGTACACACACCCGGCCCGCCGACAGCCGAACCGGGTGGAAGGCACGGGCAGCACGGACTGCGACACAGACACCGCCGGAACCGGTGCTCACCACCCCAGTAACCGACCCTGCACTGCTGCCGGGGCGGGCGGCAGCCTTGCGGATCGGCGGCGCGGTCACCGGGCCGGTGTCATTCGGCTGCCGCCTGTGCACGGCCCACGGGAAGACCGGCGTTGTTAAACCCCCGACCTTACGATCCCGAAATCACAAGTGGTAGACCGAACGTGCCACTCATGACGCACCGCTCCGTTGGCTCTCCTCCTCCGGCCCGGTCCCCTCGGCCGTCTGGGCCGGTGTGTCCAGCAGCAGGAGCGCCTTGCGCACCTCGTCGACGCGGGGCGAGTCGAGCGCCGTGTACAGCGCCAGCGCCGCCCGGAGGTGGTGCGCGGCCCGCTCCTGGTCCCGCAGCGCCTGCCGGACCAGGGCCATGCCGAGGTGGGCGCGCGCCTGTTCCTCCCGTTCCTCGATCACCGACGCCACGTCCAGTGCTGAGGCGTGCGCGCCGAGAGCCTCGCTGTGCCGTCCGGTTCCGTGCAACGCCTCGCCCAGGCCGTTGAGGGCGCCGGCCTCGCCGTAGCGCTCCCCGGTCCGGCGGAAGAGGTCCAGGGCGCGGCGCTGGTGCGCGGCCGCCTCGTCGTACCGGCCGAGACCGTGCAGCGCGTTGCCCAGGTTGGACAGCGCGTGCCCCTCCCCGCCGGTGTTACCGAGCCGTCGGAACAGGGTCAGCGCGCGCTCGAAGTACCCGGCCGCGGCCGGGTGGTCGCCCAGCCGGGCCACGACGATGCCCAGGTTGCCGAGCGCGCTGGCCTCGCCCAGCGAGTGGCCCGTCGAGCGGTAGAGCTCCAGTGCTCGGCGGTACTTCTTGATCGACGCCTGGTAGTCCTCCAGCAACTCGTGCACGATGCCCAGGTTGTTCAGCACGTCTGCCTCGCCGTGCGCGTCGCCCTCCGCGCGGAACAGCCCGACCGCCCGCTCGTGGTGCTCGGCGGCCTCCCGGTACCGCCCGCGCAGTTCGTGCAGCACGCCGACGTTGGTCAGGTGCCGGGCCTCGCCGGTCTGGTACCCGACGCGCCGGCACAGCGCGAGCGCGGTGTCGTGGTGCCGTTGCGCGCTGTCGTAGTCGCCGAGCCGCCGGTGCACCGCCCCCAGACAGACCAGCACGTCGGCCTCGCCGCGGGCGTCGCCGGCCGAGCGGGCCGCCCGCAGCGCGTGAGTGTGGACGGCCAGGGCGTCGGCGTAGTGCCCGGACCGCTCGTAGTGCCGGTGGAGGGTGGTGGCGAGGCGCACGGTGTGCCCGGACGGGCCGGGCTCCTCGGTCCGCGAGCACAGCGCCACCAGGGTGGGCTGGGCGGCGGCCAGCCAGGCGCGGCACTCCTCGGCCGTCCGCAGCGGCGGCAGTCCGGTGGCCGGCAGCTCGACGGTGGGGCGCAGATGCCGTTCGGCCGGGTAGAGCAGGTCCATGGCCGCCGCGGACGCCGCCAGGCAGTGGTCCAGCAGCCGGGCCATGGCGGCGTACCGGTCCCGCGCCAGGTCGTGCCGGGCGGCCAGCTCCCCGGCGTAGGCCCGCAGCAGGTCGTGCATGCCGTGCCGGCCGGGACCGGTCCGCTGTACCAGGTGCGCGCCGGCCAGCACGTCGAGCGCACGCCGGGCGCGGTCGGCGGACTCGCCGGCCAGGGCGGCGGCGGAGTGGACGTCGATCTCGGGACCGGGATGCAGGCCCAGCAGCCGGAACAGCCGGGCGGGCAGCTCAGGGAGACGGTCGTAGGACCAGGAGAACACGGCGCGCACCGCGGCCCGCGGATCTCCGTCGCCGTCCAGCAGGTCGAGCCGCCGTCGGCGGTCCCGCAGTTCGGCGACCAGGCCGGCCAGCGACTCGGCGGGACGCGACAGCACCAGCTCCGCCGCCACCCGCAGGGCCAGCGGCAGCCGCCCGCACTGCTCCGCCAAGGCCGCGGCCTCGGCCTGCTCGGCGTCCACGCGCGGCCCGATCAGTGCACGCAGCAGCGCCGTCGCGTCGTCGGGGGACAGCGCGTCGAGTATCACCCGGTGCGCTCCGTGCACCGACACCAGCGACGCCAGCGCGTCCCGGCTCGTGATCAGCACCCGGCAGTCCGGGCCGCCCGGCAGCAGCGGTCTGACCTGGGCGGCGGAGGCCGCGTTGTCGAGGAGGACGAGCAGCCGCCGTCCGTCGACGGCCGTCCGGTAGCGCGCCGCCCGGTCGTCGAGCCGCCGCGGGATCTCCGGCCCTGTGACGCCGAGCGCGGAGAGGAACCCGGCGAGGGCCTGGGCCGCGGACACCGGCTCCTCCGGGTCGTAGCCCCGCAGATCGACGTAGAGCTGCCCGTCGGGAAAGGCGTCACGCATCCGGTGCGCCCAGTGGACGGCCAGCGCGGTCTTGCCGACGCCCGCGGTGCCGGAGACGGCGGAGACGATCACCGCCGCCGTCCGGCGGACGTCCTCCCCGGCGAGCAGATGCCCAGTCAGTTCGGCGAGTTGCTCGTCACGGCCGGTGAAGGGACAGACGTCCATGGGGAGTTGGGCTGGGATTGGCGCGGGGGCGGCGGCCGGGGCGGGCGCGGGGCGCGGTTCGGCGGACGACTGCCCGTCATCGCTCTCGCTCAGCACCTCCTCGTACGTGGCCTGGAGTTCACGCCCCGGAGGCACACCGAGTTCGTCGGCCAGCTGCTGCCGGATCCCGGTGTAGGCGTGCACCGCCTCCGCCTTCCGCCCGGCCTCGCTCAGAGCGCGGATGAGCATCATGGCCAAAGGTTCGGACAGGGGGTGCTCGGCCGCCAGGGGGCGGAGCAGGGCGGGCACCTCCTGCGGCCTCCCCTCGTGCAGGAGGGCCCCGGCCCAGTCGAGCGCCGCCTCGATCCGCTCGCCGGTCCACACGGTCCGCATGCGCTCGGCCCACGCCCCAGCCTGCTCCGGCAGCGGCGCACCCCGCCACAGCCGCAGCGCCTCCTCCAGCACACGGAGCCGCTCGGCCTCGGCGGGGCACGCCCGGCCCCGGGCGACGAGCGCGCGGAAAAGCAGCAGGTCGACGGCGTTCTCGTCCGCTTCCAGGACGTAGCCGCCGGACGTCCTGACGATACGGAGCGCCGCGCCCTCCCCGTCCCGCGGGTCGCCTTCTGATTCGGTCGACGCGGCGTCCTCCAGGAGCCGTCGCAGCCGGCTGATGTGCGCGTACAGGACCGACCTGGCCCCGTCGGGCGGATCGGCGTCCCACACGCGGTCGATCAGGGTGTCCACGGGGACGGGACGCCCGGCGTCCGTCGCCAGCGCCGCGAGGACCGCCCGCCGGCGAGGCTGCCCCACCTCGCGCAGCCGCCCCCCGACCCACAGCTCCAGGGGGCCGAGCAAGTGCAGTCTCACCGTTGACGCCGTGCTTCCACTGGTACTCCGATCGATCCGCCACCTCCGTGACCGGTCGGCACTGCGCCGGTCGTCACAAGGTTTTCGCAAGGTCCACCGTAGATCCTCACGGCACAGGTCGTCAGGCGTTCCGCCGCACGAACCAGCCTCACGGGACAACACCCTGACGGCGCGTCACATCGGCGCCGCCGGGTCCCCTGTCGTACGGGGTTCGGCAGGGGCCCGGGTCGACCTGGATGCAGAAACACCCCAAGAGGAGACAGAACATGAACCTTCGGCGCTGGGCCGCGGCCGCGTCCGTCCTGTTGATGGCCGGGGCGGGCACCGCCGTCGCCGCCCCCGCGAGTGCGGCCCCGACCGCGGGCTGCTACGGCTCGTCCTGCGAGGGCAAGGACCCCAACATCTACTGCGCAGACGACGCGACGTCCCCCGTAGGCGGGGTGCGGCTCGGCCAGGCGTACTTGGAGCTGCGCTACAGCCCGAGCTGCCGGGCGGCCTGGGCGCGCATCTCGAACGCGAGCTACGGAAACGGCCAGTTCACCCCCTTCGCGACCGTCCACCGCAACTCCGACGGGCGCGAGTACACCTGCGCCGTGCAGCGCGGCGCCACGAGCTGCTACACCCGGATGGTCAACGACATCAACGTGACCTCGTACGCCAAGGGCGAGTGGGACAGCGGCGCGCAGACCTACAACGGTCGCACGTCGAGCTACTGACACGCACCGCCCCCGGCAGGGCCCGCCGCGACGCACGCGGCGGGCCCTGCCCCCGTCGTTCTGACTGACCGTCACGAGGCGAGGGTAAGCAAGTCTCGCCGTTCATATCCATCCCACGATGCGCTTCGCCGTGCTGGACAAGCCGCCGACGCTAGCCTGCCCGGACGCGAGCATCGACGTGATCATCCTCTTCGCGGTGCTGACCTGCATCCCCAGCAACCACGCACAAAAACGGCTGATCGCAGAGCTGAGCCGCCTGCTCAAACCAGGCGGAACGCTCTACCTCAGCGACCTGTTGATCCAGGATGACCTGCGCAATCGCGACCGTTACGCCAAGTTCGCCGCACACCACGACACTTACGGGGCGTTTGAGACCGACGGCGCAGCCTGCCGCCACCACCCCAGCGACTGGTTCCCGTCCCTACTCGCCGACTTCGAGAACGTCGACACTCGCCGAATCACTGTTACCACCATGAACGGACACGAATCAGCGGGTATCCAGATCTTGGCTCGCAGGCCGTCACAGGCGCAGGTGGGGCCAGTCGACTCGTTCACAGCAGGCCCTGGCGATCGCTAATCGGGGCCAGAAGACTCGTTCGAAGCCACGCTGGCCGGCTTCCACCACCAGGTGCCCACCCTCCGGCACACTGACCGATCTGCTGGGCGACGGCCCGTCAGCACCCGTCCGGCGACCCGTACAGGACCCGGACCAGAAAGTCACCTGGATGGAGTCGCCAGTCCCCGTCGCGACTGCGCACCCGCCTGCGCAAAGCCCACGGCAACGTCCCGCACGACCACACTTCTGGGGCGCCCACAGCGGGCCATAGCTCTGCGCAAGCTGCGGTCATCCCATGCGCCACCACCCCTCACGGGCCATTGCGCAACGGTGGCACCGCTGGATGTCGCCGTCCGGCACGCGAGGAAGTTGGAGTTGACGCGGTCATGATCCACGAGGCATGATCTTGAACTTTCACATGCAACAAGGGGGAACGAAATGCGTATGCGACGGACAGTCGCCGCTCTCGGTGCCGGTGCGGCGGTACTCACCGTCATGGCCGTGGCCGGGCCCGCCCAGGCGGCCCCGATCGAGGGGTCCGAGGTGAACTGCAGCACCACGGGCGGCTATGGCTCCGGAAGCTGGATCTGGAGCAGCAAGACCAAGATCACCTCGGTGGCCCTCAAGGGCAAGGACACCAAGGCGGACGGCTACCACCCGGCCATCCGGCTCGTGACGGTCACCTCGGCGGGCAACGTCAGGTACTGGTCCTGGCACCACGTGTACGGCGGGAAGGACGCCACGGAGACCTGGAACACCTCCGCCGAGGACAGCAACGGCATCAAGCGGGCTTCCATCGAGGTGGGCATCTTCAACGGCAGCAGCAAGGTGGATTCCCTGGGCTGCGGCTCGGCGGGCCCTCTCAACCCGCAGTTCTGACAGCAACACCGACACAAGTACCGACAGCGAGTGCTGACGGCGACGACGCGGGCGGTCCCGCATGAGCGCGGGCTCATGCGGGACCGCCCGTTCGCCGTACGAGGCTCTCGGCCTCACGTCGAGCCCCGGCGCCAAGGACCGGCGTGGTTCAAGTCGCTGTTCGCGCTCGGCCTGCTCCCTGACCAATTACTGCACGCTCCCGTCATCGACGGCGGCGTCGTGACCGGACCACCCTGAACGGCACTTCAGGCGGGCGCGGGCCGGGATGTGGACCTGATCTGCGGGTTCACCAACGAGGAGTACAGGGGCCAGGGCCCGCCGCCCCCGCCAGGAGTCGACCTCGCGATCGTCGCCGAAGCGCTCGGGCTCGAAAAGGAAGCGGCCGTCGCCTACCGGCGGGCCTCGCCCAGCGCAAGCGACGCCGATCTGGTCACCGTGATGCTGTCCGACGCGCTCATTCGGATGCCGACCACCTGGGTCGCAGAAGCGCACGCCCGCGCGGGCGGGCGGACCTGGCTCTACGCCCTCACCTGGCACGGTCCCACGCTCGGCGCTTGCCACGGCATCGACATCTCCTTCGTCTTCGGCAACGCCACGACCCACCACGCCGCCCGGTTCCTCGGCTCCCCGCCGCCCGCCGACTTCGCCGACCTCTCCGAGCGCATCCGCAGAGCCTGGACGTCCTTCGCCGCCACCGGCGACCCTGGCTGGCCCCGATCCCTTTCCAACCTGACTGCTGCGGCCAGGAGTTGGAGGTTGCCAGCTGTACGGAACGACGAAGCTCCTGATAGGCGGGTTCTCGACCAAGATCACCCGTGTCCGGCAGGAGCCTCGCGTGATTGCCCCTCATCGATCGATCTGTCCGGCCGCACCCTGCACTACCTGACCACGCGGCTCCGTGCCCGGCAGCCAGAGATCCGGACCCGGTGGCGACGGCTGCCCGACAGGTCCTGCTCGCCCTCGCCCACCTGCGGTGCGGGGACACATACGCGCGCCTCGCCGCCGGGTTCGGCATCGGCGTCGCGACCGTGTACCGGTACATACGTGAGGTGATCGACGTCCTGGCCGCCGCCACGTCGACCCTGACCGAGGCGATGAAGACCGTGCGGGCGGAAGTGCTCGTGATCCTTGACGGCACCCTGCTGCCGATCGACCGGATCGCCGCCGACACCCCGTACTACTCCGGAGAACACAAACGCCACGGTATGAGCGTCCAGGTCCTCACCGACCCGTTCGGCCGACTGCGGTGGGCCTCACCGGCATTGCCCGGATCGACCCATGACCTGACTGCCACGCGTCGCCGCGGCATTATCGATGCGCTCACTGAGGCCGACGTCAAGTGCGGGCGGACAAGGCTTACCAGGGCACCGGGCGGCCCGTCCGGCCACCCGCCACGGGGTGCCGTTCAGGGGCCGTCGGCTCAAACGCTGTACTTGCACTTCCGTGGCTTCCGAGTCGGGATCTTCCAGCCGTACATCAGGGCCAGAGCGATGCACCTCGCGTCGCGTCGGCTGTATCCGGTCGCCTCACCGATCTCCTCGATTGCTTCCTGCCATCTGCCCTGACAAACGAGGTGGCGGGCCCGGTCCTGGGCCGTTCGCGGGACGGGTATCCCAAGGCCATGGATGATGTCGGGATCCCAATTCTGCCTGCGGGCACGCTGGATTCGCACCCATACCGCTACTGACCCTGCCATTGCGCCCCCAACACTGACCGCTGCGCCTCCCTACGGCTGAGTGAGGATACGTGTCCGCAGCAGCCCGAAGGATGCCTAGCCGTACATCTCCTCTTGAGTGTTTAGCCCCCGTTGACGTGGCCTTCGACGATGCCTGAGCTCCGTGGACGCCGTAGTCACGCAGCACCGCCGCCTGGCGGGGGCCAATGCCGTTCAGGGCATCAACCGGCAAGGGGCCAGCCAGTCGTGTTCGCCAACACACGTTCGTCTCATCCGGCTGCCAGGTGCGCGTTCGAATCGCCGTCGGAATGCCTCTGCCATGGATAGTGCGACGTCGTCGACGGGATCGAGCTCGGCACCAGATCATCACCGAAGGACTCAAAGAGATCTACTTCCAGGGCGGCGGAGGACGCGCCACAGGACTCGACGAGCAATGGACGTTGATCGAACCGTACCTGCCGATAGGTGAGTGCGGCCCATACCCCAGTGCCCGCATCGGGAACGTGGGGGCCCCGACCGTGGTCGGAGCCCTCACGCTCCGAGCTGTACATCCGAGGAATCAGGCGCCGCTCCATCCAGCCAGCGGGGCTGAGCCCTCCCCCTCTTCACCGTCCAGGGGAGGCAACGCCCGACGCCCACCAGGTCATGCCCGTTCTTGCGGCTCTTCCTGAAGGGCCACCCGATGCTCCCGCCCATCGGAATATGTGGAATCGAGCCGGGCTAGTGGTGCGGCCGATTGCAGAGGAAGCAGCCGTCCCAGAGCGGGAGCGCGCTGAGGACGCGATGGCGCACGCACGAGGCCATCGCGGCCTCGTCCGGGCCGGGGAAGCCGCGTGCGGCGCTGCTGTCGGCGAGCAGGGTGCAGGACTCCACCATGGTCGTGAAGCGGTGCAGGTAGTCATGCACGCGGGGCGGGTGGTAGCCCAGCTCGCTCCAGCGATGTCCGCTCGCCGCGAGTGCTGTGGCACGCAGCACGAAGTCCTTCGCGCGGGCGCGTTCCCGCTCCGTCGCGCCCCAGTCGAACTCCGCCAGATCGAACCCGACTGCACCGCGCCCCATGACGTTCTGGTCCTGCAGGGTCAGCAGCGCCGCGAAGCGGAAGTCCCAGTCCGCGGAGGCGAGATCGGACACGGCCAGCATCAGCACGTCGATGAACACCGCGGTGGCGCCATTGGACAGGTCCAGGTCGTGGCTACCGCCGGAGAAGATGTTGCTCACCGACCTATGATGCGATCCCGGCCCTCCACCTGCTTGGAGAAGACGCATGACGGATGCGAGCACCGGCAAAGTGGTCGTGAACAGGGTGATGTCCCTCGATGGGTTCATCGCCGGTCCCGGCCACACGATGGACTGGATCTTCGAGCACATGACGTCGGCGACGTTCCCGGAGGTCATGGCGGCCACGGGCGCCATGCTCATCGGCCGGGGCACGTACGAGGTCGGCAAGCGCATGTCCGACGAGAACACCGACTACGACGGCGGGACGCAGTTCGTCCTCACCCACCGCCCGCCCGACGAGCCGGACCCCAACGTCACCTTCCTCACCTGCGACATCGAGGAAGCCGTGGCCACGGCACGCCGCGCCGCCGGCGACAAGAACCTGGAGATCCTCGGCGCCGACGTGGCCGCCCAGTGCCTGCAGCGCGGCCTCGTCGACGAGATCCTGGTGTACGTGCTGCCGGTGCTGCTCGGCGACGGCGTCCGCTTCGCGCCGCCGGGCCTCGACCGGATCGACCTGGAACCGTTCAGCAACCTCCAGTCGGGCGGGGTCACCATGCTGCGCTTCCACGTGCGCAAGTAGGCATGGTCGCAACTTCGGAACGCCCCAGATGGCGAGCTCAGAAGGGTGGGCAGTCCGAGTAGCCCTCCTGCGACGCGGGGGTGCCAGAGGGGGGCGCGCATGAAACCACGGGCTTTCGGCTTGGCCCTCCGTCGGCGCGTCATTCACCATGTCCTACGCGTCCTCGTCCGGAACCTTGGCGAGCTGGGCCAGTACGTAAGCCGCGTAGTCGAGCCAGGTGTGCCGGGGCAGACGTCCGCGTGCACCGAGTGCGATCTCCTCATCATCGGCCCATCCGCGTATGACGCCCTCGGGAATGAGGCTGTCGTCACCGAGGAAGCTCGCCATGCCGACAGCGTGGAGCTGGTAGGAGGCCAGGACTCGAGCGTCCAACGCGCCATTTGCCCTGACCTCGATTCCCGCCTTCCGCGCCCATTGGCGAGCCGCTTGGGTCAGCTCCCGATCCACCCGGCCTCGCGGGAGGGCACGGGATGCATCTTGTCGGCATCCGCAGCTCTTGGTGTTCCCCCGAGTGACGTCGGCCTGTGGGAGCCCGGTGACGACCGTCTTGCACCTGCATTGGTAGTCCCGCAGCGATCCAGCTCGCTTCTTCGGATTGGGGTACGGGGGGCCCACCGGTGTCAGCCAGCTGTCCGCATGTGGCTCGGTGGCCTTCAGTTGCCGTGGTAAGGCGGCCGCTTTCGGAGCCTTGGGAAACCGGCGGGGCTGGTATGGCATACCTAGCAGGGCCTTCTCCACATCGGCCGCGGCTGTATCCGCGCCGTGCTCCAGGTAGCTGGCGAGGCCGGGCAGGGGGTGCAAGCCGAGCTGGTGAATGCGCAGCAGGACGGCGGCGGCTACCTTCCACGCGCTCCAGCCTGAGCCGACGACGACATCGTGAGGTCCGACCGGGTCAAGGTCTTCGCGGACCCGGATCACCGTCTGGCCGACGGCGGCCAGACGGTCGGTCTTCAGGCGGTCGTCGGCTGCGCGGTCGCGCCAGGACTTGGGGCCGTGGGTCTTCCAGCCGTCGAACTCCACAACGAGTTGCAATGCCTCTTCCCACATGTCGACCCGGACGCCGCGGTACCGCTTGCCGGGCGCTGGGTCGAGTGGAATCGGCGCCTCGAGCTCCATGGCGGGCAGGTGGGTACGCAGCTCGTGGTAGAGCGCCAGCGCCTTGGCGGAGACGTTCTTGCTGCACTTCAGGCAGCCGGACCGCAGCGCCTTCGCGGTGCGGCGGTTGGGCGGGGCCGGCCAGTCCTCATGCTTCCCTTGTGAGGACGTACAGCGCCACGTCACTTCGATCTTGGACCCGACGGTGGTGTTGTGCGGGTTCCGGCCCGCCGGGCCACACACCCATTGTTCCGCGAGTTCCGGATACCACGCAGCCAGGCTGTTGGAGGCGTCGACTTGGTCGGAATTGCAGACCTGGCAGCCGTTGATCCCAGCCGCTTTCCCGTTCCTGCTCCGCCGGCCGGTGCGGCTCTTGGTGGGCTGCTTCCAGATATGGGTCGCCCAATACCATTCTCCGGTTCCAGGCCGGACGGCAGGAACCTGATGCCACCAGGTCACCGGCTTGTTGCTGCCGTAGCTGATCTCCTCTGGCGCACCGGAGTCGGGGTGGAGCTCGGCAGCCAGCGCGGAAATGGCGGCCACGGATCGCTCGAGGGCGGGTTGCTCTCCTGGCCGCGGCGCCGCGCTGGAACACTTCGGGCACATGCTGGGCCGGTCGGTGCGGCTGCGGTCCTTCGGCGGAGCCATCCACGAGCCGTGTCCCGGTTCCACAGTGCAGCGCCATCTTCTGTCGGTTGCATCCCGCACGCCCACGCGCGCGGCATCCACCGTGTCCGCCCACTGGTTCTTCAGCACCATGACGTCGGCCACCGACAGCTCGCGTGGATCAGGGGCAGCCTGCATGGCACTGAGGATGTTGTCCCGGAGCTCCCGGTTGGCAGCGTTCTGCTTGTCGATCTTCGCGCGTACTTGTTCCAGCGAAGCGGCGACCTCAGCACGCCACTGCTGCGTGAGCTCCTGCCAGAACTTCTTCTGACGCTCGTACTGATCTGCGCGGCACAGACCGACGAGCGGCTCCGGAAGAACAAGCGCCCCCGGGCGTGGCGGCTCAACAGCTGAAGTAGCCCTGGCTTTCGGCGAGGAGGCAGCGGTCATGCGCCGATGATGGCCTACAGCACTGACAACGCCCATTGGCTGACCCCGCTCCACCGGCATCTGGGCACGATGGTGGGCGTCGCCCACGCCCAGCGCTGCCGCGTCCGGCACGATGTCGGGCGCGACGTCCCGGCCATCCATGCCGACCACCCAGTCCAGGTAGGCGTTGAGCCATTCGCTCTCGGTGACCTCCCGGAGCAGATCGGCCAGCGGCAACCGCCGAAAGTCCGCTGCCGGCTGGAAGATCCGGCGGACTCTGCGCAGGGCGAACTCCTGCTTGGCCTCTGGCGGTTCGTGTCAGCGACGAGGAGGTGGGCGGCATCCAGCAGCCCGGCTTCTCCGGCGGCAGCCTCGACGGCGGTGACGGCCTGCTCCCTGGAGGCGGCGACGGGATCTCGATGCTGTCCTCCAGCAGGGAATAGGACTCGGGCCACTCTCCCGTCACGTCGTCGAAGGGCTGCAGGGCCAACACGCCCCGGTGGTGGGGATGGTATTCGACGTCCACGCCGCCGTCGCCGCGCCACAGGGCGGCGAACAACAGCGGGCCCTCCTGCTCATCGAAGTCGCTGTCCCACTCTGCGGCAGGTCGAAACCTGCCCACTCCAGCGCAGCCAGCAACTCCTCCAACCGTGCCACGTAGGTCTCCCAGTCGCGGCCTGAGGGAGGGGGCACGGCCGCGGCCCCACTGTCTGCCGGTGCCACCTCGGTGGGGTTACTGCCGGCGGCCGGCCCAGGTATGTGCGCCGCCGGGCGAAGTCCGGTCCGTGGGGTGATCATCTCCCGGAGCCGGCTGGCCTGCTCGGCGATCTGCTGGCCTTCGGCGGAGCGGCAGCGTGCACACAGATAGCGGTACTCGTGGCCGAAGCGCGCCGAATCGCGGATCAGGGTGCGAAGCCTTTGCGTAGGACGGCGAGTTCGGGTTCCTGCCGAGACTCGTCGTCGGTGGCCGTGACGTCTGCCCCGAACACAACCTTGTAGCCGCGCTCGTATGCCTGCCGGGCTGTGGTGCCACAGCAGCAGTTGGTGAGCGTCCCCGTGACGATGACCGTGTCGCGGCCGAGGTTACGGAGCATCGTGTCGAGCGGGGTGTCGTAGAACGCGCCGTAGGAGGGCTTACGGATCAGGGCCTCGTCGGGGCGGCGGCCCATCTGGTCCCACACCTCGGCTGGGCCCGGCCGACGCCAGTCGATGTCGGCGTGCGGAAGGTAAGGCAGGGCCTTCGGCCGGTCCAGTCCGAGATGCGTGTCGTCGAAAATGGTCCAGATCACCGGGACAGAGGCGGATCGGCATCCCTCGACCAGCCGACGCAGTCTTGGCGCCATCCGGGTCGCCGCCGGCACCCAGTAGGGGCTCCAGCCGGGCCGGACGAATTCATCCTGCATGTCGATGACCAGTAACGCCGTCCGTTCCGGCCGTACATCGAACGATGCCCGGCCGTGCTCGTAGGCGTCACGCGCCCGCGCGGTCACCCATTCCTCGGAATACGGCATCCCCACCTCTTTACATCGATTCGAGGTACCTCGTTTCGATGTGCGAGAGTAGCAGCATGCTGGAACTCGCCATCCTGGGATTCCTGGCCGACGGGCCGCTGCACGGCTACCCACTACGCCGCCGGATAGCGCACTTGTCCGGCCACGCCCGACCGGTCAGCGACGGCAGCCTCTATCCAGCAATCAACCGACTCGTCAACGCCGGGCTACTGGATCGCAGAGCCGAGCCGGGCGCCTCGGCCGCCCAACGGCACACCCTGAGCCTGACCGCCGCCGGCCGCACCGAGCTCCTGCGCCGTCTGAGGGTTGCCGACGGCCTGGACATCAGCGACAGCACCCGGTACTTCACCATCCTGGCCTTCCTCTCCCAGCTCCCCGACACCGCCGACCAGCACGCGGTACTGCGTCGGCGCCTGGATTTCCTGCAACAGCCCGCAAGCTTCTTCCACGACGGCGAGCGCCCACTGCGCGCTGAGGACATCGGCGACCCCTACCGTCGCGGCATGCTCACCATCGCCCGCGCCACCAGCCACGCGGAACGGGTCTGGCTGCGGGAGGTTCTGGGCTGACGACACCGACAGCCCCCGCCGGTCTGCATCCTTGACGCTCTGTCTTCCCGCGAGACAGTGCGGGTGGCAGAACCACAAAGCGTCCGTGAAATCGATAACGACGAGGCAGGCGGCTTCAGCGGATCATCCGCCGTGGCAGCATCGAGCAGCGCGTCGTCGACCAGGTTCTGTATCAGAAGGTGCCCGGCCAGAAAGCCCAGGGCGGCAAGATCTGGATGAAGATCGACCTGAAGAAGGACGCGCAGTCGCAGGGCGTGAGCGCCCAGCAAATCGGCGATCCGGCCCAGTCCGTCGCATACGCCAAGGAAATCAACGATGAGGACGTCACCAAGCTCGGTACCGAGAAGATCGACGGCACCGACACCACGTACTACCGAGTCTCGGTGGACGTCGCCGAGTTGCCGGGCGGCGCTCAGATGCGCGGGCAGCTCGGCCGGACGCTGCCGATGCACGTCTGGCTCGATGACGACGGTCGGCTGCGCCGCCGGCAGCTCGACATGACGATCAAGGCTCTGGCTTCCGCCAGCGCCGAGCCTGGCATCAGCGCATCGCCTGAGCAAGTCAGGATGACCATGGTGATGAATTACTCCGACTTCGGCACCGAGGTCAACGCCGAGGCACCACCGGCAAGCCAGGTGGCTGACATGACGGACGAGGCCATCCGGCAGGGCCAGCAGCAGAGCTGATCCGCTCGCGGACGGACAGACAGTGGGCGGCGGCCCCGCCCATGCCTCGGGGCCGCCCCCGTGCGTGCCGCTCCGCGGCTGCCCGGCACCGGCCACAACCACAACCACGGCCCCGCCCCGGACCGCCCGACCATATGGGGACCGACCAGCCGCCCGATCCGTCGGCGCAGCCCAGCCGAGACCGCTCGATCCGGCGTGATCACCGTAGGGCGGGGCACGCGGTCTGAGCAGATGGAAGAAGCCCGCGAACCCTCGATCTCCTGGAGTCCATGATGGTCATCGCCATAGTCATCGCCGCGTGTGTCGTCCTTGCCGTGCTGGCCTTTCTCCTGCCTCGGCTGTCCCGGCATCCGCAGAACGGTGCCCAGCGCGGTCTCGGAGCCGGTTCGCGGGCCGGGGCCAAGGCACCCGGCCCGCTGGGACGGCTGTTGAGCAAGCCCTTCAGCTCCAGCTCCCGTGCGGTCGGCCGCAGCGGCTCCGCCGGACGCCGGGCCCGCGGCCGCCTTCCGTTCTGAGTGCCGCAATGCTGTACGTGGACGTGGTGACCCGGCGACGGCGCGTAGCCGGCAGCTCATGTTCGTCTGCTCCTCGTGCGGGCACCGTCCACCTCGGTGTCCGGGATTGATCGGAGACGGGTGATGTCACAGCACGACGACGCGGCACGACCGTACGAGGTCGACGAGGCGCGGGTCGAGGAGGGCCTGCTCGACGGCCTCAGCGTGGACGAACGCCGGCCGGAGAAACCGATTCTCCTGGACGCCGACGGAAGCTCCGTGGACACATGGCGGGAAAACTATCCGTACGACCAGAAGGTCAAGCGGTACGAGTACGAGCGGACCAAGCGCGTCCTGCAGATCGAGCTGCTGAAGTTGCAGCGCTGGGTCAAAGAGACCGGCCAGCGGATCATCGTGTTGTGCGAGGGCCGCGACGCCGCCGGCAAGGGGGGCACCATCCAGCGGTTCACCGAGCGGCTCAACCCGCGTGGCGCCCGCGTCGTGGCGCTGGAGAAGCCGACCGAGCGGGAAGCGGGGCAGTGGTACTTCCAGCGCTACGTGGCACACCTGCCGTCCCGTGGTGAGATCGTCTTCTTCGACCGCTCCTGGTACAACCGGGCCGGCGTCGAGCGCGTGATGGGGTTCTGCACCGAGGCCGAGTACCGCGCCTTCCTTGAGCAGGCCCCGCTGTTCGAGGAGATGCTGACCAAGGACGGCATCCTGTTGGTCAAGTTCTGGTTCTCCGTCTCCCGCACCGAGCAGCGGACCCGGTTCGCAATCCGCCAGGTCGATCCCCTACGCCGTTGGAAACTCTCCCCCACCGACCTCGCCTCGCTCGACCTGTGGGACGCGTACACCGCCGCCAAGGTCGACATGTTCCGTGCGACGGACACGCCGCACGCCCCGTGGACGGTGGTGAAGAACAACGACAAGCGCCGCGGTCGTCTTGAGGCGATGCGCAGCCTCCTCGACCACTGTGACTATCCCGCCAAGGACCACGCGGCCGTGGGCAAGCCGGACCCGCTGATCGTGGGCGCCGCGAACACGCTGCTGGAGGCGGGCGAGGAACCCATCGACCTCTCCCCGACCCCGCTGGCCGGGCACGGCCATGGCCCCGGAAACCATCCGACCGAGGCGGGCGGCCAGCGGGCCTGATCCACAGCGTGCGGCCTCGCCACGTCGATGCGGCTTACGCCGACGGGCGCGCAGCCGGTCATCCGACTCAGTTCCACTGCGGCCCGTGCTGTCCCGACCTTCGCCCCCGGCAAGCAGTCGACAGGGGCCGGCCTGCGCCGGCCCAGCTGGAGCTTCAGTGACATGCGACCCTTTCGGGGTCGTCTGCCGGCGTGCCGACGCGGAGCCACCGGTAGCCGTAGGCGGGCAGCGCGGAACAAGCCGTCGGCGGGCACCCCGGAACCGCTGTGTCCCTCGTCGAGCAGGTCGGGCAACCGTCCGCCCGCTCCCGCCTCGCTCAGCTTCAGCCGTACGGTGAGGGGCCGGTCCGCGAAGTTGTGACGGCCAGCACCGTGCCGTCGCCGGCGCGGCAGACGTGCGCCAGGACCGCGCGCTCCCCCGTCTCCACCAGGTGGTGCTCGCCCCAGGCCAGGTGCATCCCGGTAGCGTTCGGTGAACAGACGCATGCGGCTGAGCAGTGAGCCGGGGTCGCGGCTCTGCTCGTACACGTTGATCTTCTGGGGTCCGAACGCGGCGCCCTCCACCAGCGGGGCGGGGAAGGCGTCCGGCACTGCGGTGGAGAACCCCGCGCCCTTCTCCGGGGTCCCTTGCATCGGGGTACGAACGGCCTGGCGTCCCTCCGCGGCCAGGTTCTCGCCCATGCCGAGCTCCTCGCCACAGAAGAGCACAGGGGTGCCCGGCAGGGTGAACAGCAGGCTGTAGCCAAGTTCGATGCGGCGCCGGTCGCCGTCGACCATGGGCGGCAGCCTGCGGCGCAGCCCTCGGTCGTACAGTTGCATGTCCTTGTCCGGGCCGAAGGACCCGAACACCTCGGCCCGTTCGTCGTCGCTGAGCTTGTCGAGGGTGAGTTCGTCGTGGTTGCGCACGAACATGACCCAGTGGGCGTCGCGCGGCGCTGCGGGGCGGTCTCGTAGCGCCGGGCCAGCGGCCGGGCGTCCTGGCGTGCTTTCGACAGGTACATCTGCTGCATCGCGACGAAGTCGAGACGGCCGGCCTTGTCCCAGGTGTGGTCCGTCCTGCCGGTCGGATCGGTGTAGTGGTCGACTTCACCGCCCGGCGTGTACGCCAGCGCGGTCTGCGCGCCGTTCTGCAGGGTGCGCACGCTCTCCCGGTTGAGCTTGTCGTAGTCCCACTTCGTCGTACCGGAGGCGTCCGTGCGGGACTTCAGATTGCCGTCACCGTCATAGTCGAAGGTGACGGTCGCGTTCGTGGAGGACACCTTCCGCGCCCGGTCACGGGTGTCGTATGTGTACGCGGTCTTGATGCCGCGGCCGTCGGTGGACGTCTCCACCCGGCCCAGCGCGTCGTAGGTGAAGGTCGTCTCACCCAGCGGCGCCGGAGGCGTGATCTTCGACAGGTTGCCCTTGGTGTCGTAACTGAGGGACGTCTTCGACGACTTGGTGTCGGACACCCTCACCGTCACCGTGCAGCGTCCAGCCGGTGTGTATCGACGTCCCGCCTGTGGCGAGCGCCAGCAGGCCCAGGAGCATGCCACTACCCACTACCCACGACCCATTTCCGGTCAGTGCCGCGTCTCCCACCACAGGATCAGCAGCGTCACGGCGCCGCTGCCCAGCTTGTAGGCGGCGCCCTGCAGGAAGTGGTGGTGGACACCGTGTCCACGGCCCCCACTCCATTTCCGCAGGTGAATGCGGATGGACGCCAGCCATGCCCAGCACATCAGCCTGAGACGTCGCACCCGTGCCGACAGCACGGTCACCGAGCTGAAGCTGACGGACGAGGAGGAAGCCCGCCGCGTGCCGACGGAGGACTTCGGCATCGAGGCGCCCAAGGGTCTGACGCTACTGAGGTGAGGGCGGCCGGGCCGTGGTGGCGGCCTCGCCCACGCGGGCCTCGAAGCACTCCCGTTCGCCGTCGGCCGACGCGGGCCGGAAACAGGCCCGGACGGTGCTGCCGGGACGGGCCTCGGTCATCTCGGTATAGATGAAGGTTGCCGCGTCGTCCTTGTTCCTGATGCGCACTCCGTGGGTCGGGCCGCCTGCCGTGACGTCCACCCGGTCGCCGATCGCGGTCCCCCAGGTCCGGGCCCAGCTCGCACCGCACTTCTTGCTGTGGCGCAGCTCGATGTGGGCGCCGGTGGCCGTGCGGTACGAGGCGAGGGTGTCGGGGCCGAGGCCGCAGATCAGGCGCATCGGGTCCCGGCCCTCGCAGGCGGCTCCGTGGCATTGGGGAGCGAGGGAGAACGGCACGGAGGCCGGCAGCGGCTCGGCCTCTCGAGCCTCCGTGTCGGGCAGCAGCAAGAACAGCAGGGCCGCAGCACCACCGACGATCACGGTGTACGCCGACGCCAGCACCACCAGGAGCCTGCTCCCGCCAAGTCGCCGCCGCCCGGTCGCGGCGGGCGGTGGCGACTCCTGAGGATGTGGCCGCGGCGACTCGTCCGTGTGAGGGGCGGGTGCGGGGGCCACCGCGCGTCCGCTCCAGTGCGACTCGGCGATCTCCCACAGGGCCAGCAGCCGCCCGTCCGGTTCGTTCGCGAGCCGGCACAGCTCCCGTACGGCCTGGCGAGGAGGCAGGCTCTTGCCGTTGAGGTAACGCTCCCACGAGGACTTGCTGTACGGCGTTCGCTCCGCCAGCGCCGCCAGGCTCAGCCCCGCACCGGCCCGCAGCTCCCGCAGCGCCGCGACCAGCCGAGTGTGGTCCGGGCTCACTTGGGCGCCGCCTCGCGCAGGGCCTGCCAGGTGGGCGGGTCGATGACTCCGTTCACGATCAGCCCGTTCTGCTTCTGCATGTGCTCGACCGCTCGCCGTGTCTTCGGGCCGAAGACGCCGTCGATGTCCCCTGGCGCAGTGCCCGCCCGGCGCAGCAGGCACTGCGCCTCTGCTACTTCGAGCCCCACGTGGGTGTTGGACAGGAGGATGTCCCTGGTCCGGCTCAGGCCCGCGTACCAGCGGCCGTCACGCTGCTCAAGGCGGCAGGTGTAGATGACTGGCACCAGGGACTCCGACACGGTGGCCGGGGCCGTCGCGACAGCATCGCTGCGGTCGTGCGCGAGCTGGGCACGGGTCTCGGTGAGCCGCATGGCCAGCAGGAGTGCCGCGGAGACGGACAGCGCCGTGACCACGGCTCCCGCCGTGACCGCTGCGCGCAGGTGGCGCCCGTACGGCTGCTGCTCCGTGGGGGTGTGTGCCGGTGTCGCGGCGAAGTTCTCGGGTGTGCCGGTGGTGACCGCCCGTCCCTCCGCCCAGCGTTGGGCGGCGATCTCGTGCATCACCAGCAGCCGGGCCGGATCGTCACTGCCGATGCGGGCCATCGCCTCGACGGCCTCCCGGGGCGGCAGGGACCTGCCGTTCAGATATCGCTGCCACGACTTCGCGCTGAACCCGGTCTTCGCGGCCAGTTGCCGGGTGCTCAGTTCGCTGTGGTCCTTCAGCCTGCGCAGTCGCACGATCAGGTGGTGGACGTGTGGATGCAGTTCTGCGGGCAGTTCCTTCCAGCGCGACACGCTTCCCCTCACTCGCGTTCGGGACCGCAGGCCCGGTCCCCCGTGTCCCGGCCTCATTCTGCACCAGCTGTCACGGGGACCCCGCCCTGCTGCGACCCCGCCCTGGCGCGGAATCAGCCACCCCCCTCTCGTCACAGTCCCGCCGCAGGGACTCGGCGGGCGGCATCTGCGCAGGTCAGCGCGCGGGACGTCCGGGGACGAGGTCACTTCCGCGTCACCTGTGGCCGAACATCTCGCCGGACCCGCAGTCTCGTTGCGGAGCTGGCCGCTGCGCTCGGTTTCTTCAAGCGCACGTCAACTGAGGGGAACAGCATGCGAGCTCTCACGAAGGCACTCGTCAGTGTCACCGCCGCGGTCGGGATCGCCGCCGGCGGCCTGGCCACCGCGGGCACGGCCACGGCGGCTCCCGCCTCCGCACAGCAGCAGGCGGCGAGTGCCGAGGTCGCGCCGCTCGCGGTGGTGAACCTGGGGCTGAACACCACCCGGGCCAAGCACTGGCAGTGCTACCTGCGCAACGTGGGCGCCACGTACAACCCCGGCACGATCGACGGACAGCTGGGCACGAACAGCTGGAAGGCGGCGCAGAGACTGTTCAGGGACCTCGGCTACTACGACGATTCCATCGCCGGAATCGTCGGACGCAGCACGATCAAGGGGCTGCAGAGCTTCCTGAACTGGATCGACGACTACACCGGCGGCAACTACAACCTTGCCGTCGACGGGGTGGCCGGACCGGCGACCAAGGACGCGTTCTGGGACTTCAACGGCCCGAACTTCTGCGCCTGAAGAGACGACGCCCTGGTGGCCGGGCTCACGCGAGTCTTCGCCATGGCCGATGCCCGCCCCCGACCTGCTGCGCGGTGACGGATCCGCACCAGTCACCTGACGCGGCCGCGCCACCGGTGGAAGAGCGTCTCACCCGGGCCCGCTCCGAGCTGGATCGGCACGCCGGCCAGCAGAGTGCCGACGTCGATCGTCTCCCCGGGCCGCAGCACGGTGAAGCCCTGCCGCGTGTAGTACGGCCCGAGCTCGCGCGGGGTCTCGAACCCGCCGAACAGCAGCATGAAGTCCAGCTGCCAGTACAGCTGCACGCACCGCTTCAGCAGGGCGGCCCCGATCCCGCGGCCGCGGGCGTCCTCGCTGACCGCAACCGCTCCTTCTCGTACTTGAGCATCGACAGCAGGGCCTGCTGTTCGTGGCCCGGTAGCCAGGTGACCGTGGAGACGACCGTGCCGGACGGGACGGCCAGCAGGGCCCCGACCACCTCTCCGTCGCGGTCGTGGGCGACCAGTGGCAGTGACATCGCGGCCGCCGCCGACTTCAGGTGCTGTCGCTGCTCGGCAGGAGGCGTTCGAGTCGCTCGGCGAGGCGCTGGCGGAGCGGGCGAAGTTCGCGGCGCTGTTGGTTCGGTGCGCTGCTGACGCCGCAGCTGTTCGGGGATCTGTCCTTCGGCGGCTACGTCGCCGTGGTCCTGGCCATCGTGCTGATAGCTTCTCCCGCCGGTCGAACCTGGTCTACGCGAACTCCGGTCGCGCTCTCATGGAACGGCCCCTGGAAGCGGACCCCGCGACTTCACCACGAACCGACAAGCACTTCGGCCCGAACCGGGCCGCGACCAGATCAACTCCTTGACACTGGGGGCACTGACCTCTCGGGGCTTCGCCCAACGGCCTTCAGTTCCGCGAACTCACGGAGGCGAGGGATCAGCGAGTGGGTGGGACGAACTCGGGCTGGTCGAGCAGGCGCAGCCAGCTTCCATCAGTCTGGCGCCGCACGACCTGCGCCCGGGCACCGGCCCCGTCCTTCGGAGGAGTCGAGGTGAGGGCGATGTCGCCACTGATCAGCGTCGGCAGCGGTTGTTCCTGCTCGAAATGGGGACGGTTGGCCGGCACCTTCTCCCACAGTGCACGAATCGCCTCCCGGCCCACCGTCTGGTCGCCGGGTGGGTAGGCCATCACTGCACCCTCTTCGTAAAGTGCGGCGACCCCGGCCGCGTCACCGGCGTTGGATCGTTCGACGAACAAACGGGTGATGTCCTCGGGCCGCATGGCCTTCTCGTACTCGGGCATGGATTCCTCCTGACGTCGGGCTTCGACGCTTCCCAGCGTGGCCACCGACTGTCCAGAATCCCAACAGAGCAATCGTCTGGAAACTAGAGTCTGCAGTCATGGAACTGAGGCAGCTGGAATACTTCGTCGCGGTCGCCGAGGAGCAGAACTTCACCCGGGCAGTCGAGCGGGTGCACATCAGCCAGTCCGGCGTCAGCGCCCAGATCCGCCAGCTGGAACGGGAACTCGGAGCCGAGCTGTTCGACCGGTCGGCCCGCACCGTCACCCGCACCGTCGCGGGAAAGGCCGCACTCGAACACGCCCGCGCCGCACTAGTCTAGTCGGGCACTCCTGGCATGCTCCATTGGGCGGCTCTGTCGCTGACTTCGGATTTCGGGCATGTATGGCGCCATTTCGTGAGGGCCGGGGGGGGCGTCCCGGGCGTCCGAAGAGGAGTTGCCTGCCCGTGTCCATGACTCGGGGGCAAGGCCCCCTGACGGGCTTGCTCGGCCATCTGCCCCGGGCCCCCTTACCGCTTCAGAGCTGGTCGGCGCGGTTTGGCCCCGAAGGTGACTAGAGCGGCGAGTCCGGCGATCAGTGCCAGCAGTCCGAACATATGGGGGTAGCCGCCCAACGGGGCGGCCAGGGCGGCGCCGACGAAGGGGGCCAGGGCAGAGGCTGCTGTCGTGGGGGCGGCGAGGAGTCCGGACAGGCGGCCGTAGTGGGTGGTGCCCCAGCGGTCGGTGATGGCGGTGGCCTGGAGGAGGGTGAGGTTGCCGCGGACCGTGCCCGCCGCGACGGAGAGGGCGACCAGCAGCCCGTAGGGGCCGGGGACGAGCGCGAGGGCTGCTGTGGTCAGCGCGCCGAGCGCGATCAGGGCGGTCGTGCGGGCCGTTGCCCCGGTGCGGCGCGCAATGGTCGCGTACAGGGTGCGGCCCAGGGTCTGTCCGGCGCCGCCGAGGCCGAGTGCCCAGGCGGCCTCGGTGGTGGTGAAGCCGCGTTCGAGCAGGAGCGGTACGAGTGCGACGACGACGGCGGAGACGGTGAATGCGGAGAGGGTCAGGGCGGCAGCCAGCATCCAGAACGGGCGGCTGCGGGCGACCGTGTCCGCGTCGCCGGTGGCGTGGGCGGGGGCCGGTGGTGCCTTCGGCCATGGTGCGTTGAGCGCGAGAGCGTGGGCGGGGATGGTGACGACGGCGAGGACCAGGGCGAGGACGGCGTAGGTCGCGCGCCAGGACAGGTGGGCGGCGAGGGCGGCAGTCAAGGGTGCGAAGACGGTGGAGGCGAGGCCGCCGGCCAGGGTGACGATGGTGAGGGCGCGAATGTGGTCGGGGGCCCACCAGCGGGTGAGCGCTGCGAAGGCGGGCTGGTAGAAGGTCGCGGCCATCGACATCCCGGCGAGCAGCCAGCCGGCCACGAAGACAGGCAGGTTGGGGGCTGCGGCCACAGTGAGGATGCTCAGCACGCCGAGAACCGAACCGACGGTCATCACGGTGCGCGGGCCGCGGTGGTCGATGATGCGGCCGACGCGGATCCCGGCGAGCGCGGAGACGAGCAGCGCGGCGGAGAACGCGGCCGTGGTCGCTCCGGTGGGCCAGCCTGTGTTGGCGGTGATCTGCGGGTTCAGGACGGGGAAGGCGTAGTAGACGATGCCCCAGCTGGTGATCTGGGTGACGCACAGCGCCAGGAGGGCGGCGCGGGGCGGCGACCGGTCCCCTGTTCCGGTCGCGGCCCCGCGCCTGGGGGTGTTGAGGGTGGTCATGAGCCGCAGCAGCCGCCGGCCGAAGCCTCCTCGATCACCGTGGCGGCGGGCGCGCCGACGCCGATCTGCACGAGCGCGGGCGCCGGAGCGGGAGCGCAGCAGCCGCCGCCGTCGGCCTGCCCGGCTGCCGGGTCGTCGAACAGGCCGGCGCCGCCACACACACCGGTCTCGGGGAGGGTGAGTTCGACGCGGTCGGCGGACTCGAAGTCCCCGGCGATCGCTGCGGCGACGGAGCGGACCTGCTCGTAGCCGGTCATGGCAAGGAAGGTGGGGGCGCGGCCGTAGGACTTCATGCCGACCAGGTAGACGCCGGGTTCGGGGTGGGACAGCTCCTTGTGGCCGTGCGGGTAGACGGTGCCGCAGGAGTGCTGGTTGGGGTCGATCAGCGGTGCCAGTTCCACCGGTGCCTGAAGCCGCTCGTCCAGGCCCAGGCGGATCTCGGAGAGGAAGGACAGGTCGGGCCGGAAGCCGGTGAGCACGATGACCTCGTCGACCGGGTCGAGGCGACGGCCGTCCTCACCGGCCAGGACCAGGCGTCCGTCGGTGTCGCGCTCGATGGCCTCGGTGCGGAAGCCGGTGACCGCGTCCGCGTAGCCGTTGTCGACGGCGGCCTTGGCCGCGAGTCCGAGGGCGCCGCGGGCGGGCAGCTGGTCGGCTTCGCCGCCGCCGAAGGTGGAGCCGGAGATGCCCCGGCGCAGGATCCACACCGCGTGCGTGCCCGGCTCGTCCCGCGCGACGTCGGCGAGGGTGGCCAGCGCGGTGAAGGCGGAGGCGCCGGAGCCGATGACGGCGGTGCGCTTGCCTGCGTACCGGGCCCGCACGGCAGGGTCCTTGAGGTCGGGGACGCGGTAGCTGATGCGGTCGGCGGCCGTCTTCTCTCCGAGGGCGGCAAGGCCGCTGGCACCGGCCGGGCTGGGTGTGGTCCAGGTGCCGGAGGCGTCGATGACGGCGCGGGCGAAGACGCGCTCTTCGCCGTCGGCGGTGGTGAAGTGGACGACGAAGGGCTGGGTTTCGCGGTCGGCGTCGACGATGCGGTCGCGGCCGGTGCGGGAGACACCGGTGACGGTGGCGCCCACGCGGACGCGGTCGCCCAGGACGTCCGCGAGGGGCTGGAGGTAGAGCTCCGCCCAGTCCCCGCCGGAGGGGTACGTCGCCGGGTCGGGCTTGGTCCAGCCGGTGGGGGCGAGCAGCTTCTCCGCGGCCGGGTCGGTCAGTTCGCCCCAGGTGGAGAACAGCCTGACGTGGGACCACTCGCGCACCGCGGAGGCGGCGGCCTGCCCTGCTTCCAGGACCAGCGGTTCGACGCCGTGCTCGACGAGGTGGGCGGCGGCCGCGAGGCCTGCCGGGCCGGCGCCGATGACGACGACCGGCAGGTCCGCAGTGGTGGTGGTCATGGTGATCGTCCTCCGAGTTCGCGCGGCCCGGCCCGGGCCACTGCTTCGACCGCTGTCGATATCCCCGACCTTGCCACTCATATCGATGACTGTCAACATAGACGCATGTCGAAGTCAAAGATTGTCGAACTGCCGGTCCTGGATGCCGGGGCCGTGGTCCCCTGCTGCCCGCCGATCACCGCAGGGGAACTGTCGCAGGCCGACGCGGAGAAGATGGCCGCGATGTTCAAGGCGCTGTCCGACCCGGTGCGGCTGCGGCTGTTCTCCCGTGTCGCCTCGCACCCCGGTGGTGAGGCGTGCGTGTGCGACATCTCCGACGTCGGCGTCTCCCAGCCGACCGTCTCCCACCACCTGAAGAAGCTGCGCGAGGCCGGACTGCTCACCGCCGAGCGGCGCGGGACCTGGGTCTACTACCAGGTCGCCCCGTCCGTGGTGGCTGCGATGTCCGCCATGCTCGACCTGCGTACCTGACCGCTCGCAGGCGCCACTCGGCCCTGCCGGTCAGGCGCAGTCCGGCGGGCAGCACCGCGCCAGGTACTCCTGCAGTGCACCCAGCCGGGCGGCCATGCTCGCGCCGTCGGCGCGGTAGAAGACCTGCTTGCCCTCTTTGCGGGAGAGGACCAGGCCGCCGCGGCGCAGCAGGCTGAGGTGTTCTGAGGCGGTCGACGGCTTCAGTGCACACCGATCGGCTATCTCGCCCACCGTCAGTTCGGTGCCGCCGGCGAACTGCTGCATCACCTTCTGCCGGGTCTCGCTGGCCAGGGCTTTGAGGAAGTCGGCCGTCGCGGTATCCACCGCGAACCCGTCATCATCGCCGGCTGCCGTCACCGTTTCCCACCCAACATGTCGTCACTTCCCGAAACAACGACTCATGGAAGGTCTACGATCTCATGGAACATGCCGACCTCCTCGTCATCGGCACCGGGCAGTCCGGCCTGGCCACCGCCACCCTCACCCCGCGCCACGGCTTCGCCCACGCCCTGGTCCTGGAGGCCGATGAGGTGCCCTGCGGAGCGTGGCCGCGCTACTACGACAGCCTCACCCTGTTCTCCCCGGCCCGGTACTCCTCGCTGCCCGGGATGCGTTTCCCCGGCGACGGTGACCGCTACCCGACGCGGGACGAGGTGGTGGACTACCTGCGCGCCTACGCCCGCCGGCTCACCGCGGAGATCCACCCCTCCACGACCGTCGCCTCGGTCACCCGACAGAGCGGCGCCTGGTCGGTACGCGCCGAGGAGGGCCGGGAATTCCACGCGCGGGCGCTCATCGCCGCGACCGGCGACTACCGCGCCCCGTACATCCCCGACCTGCCCGGGCGGGCGGAGTTCGCCGGGCGGGTCCTGCACGCCGCCGGCTACCGCAGCCCAGCTGCGTTCGCCGGGCAGCGGGTCGTGGTGGCCGGCGGCGGCAACTCCGCGATCCAGATCGCCGCCGAACTCGGAGCCGTGGCCGACACCACGCTGGCCACCCGGCGCCCGATCGGCTGGATGACACAGCGCCCGCTCGGCAAGGACCTCCACTGGTGGCTCAAGTACACGGGCCTGGACGTCGCCCCGATCCGGTGCCTGCTGGAGAAGGCCCCGGTCTCGGTCCTGGACGACGGCCGCTACCGCACCGCCCTGCACGAACACGGCGTCGACCAGCGCGAGATGTCCACCCGCTTCACGCCTGATGGCGTCGTGTGGGCCCGACGGCACGAAGGAGACGGTCGACGCGGTCGTCCTCGCGACTGACTACCGGCCCGTCTTCCCCTACCTGAGCGGCAGCGGCGCCCTGGACGCCGACGGCCGGCCCCTGCACCGAGGCGGCATCGCCACGGCCATGCCCGGCCTGGGCTTCGTCGGCATGGAGTTCCAGCGCATCTTCTCCTCCAAGACCCTGCGCGGGGTCGGCCGGGACGCCGACCATGTCGTGTCCCGGCTGCGCCGCCAGGCCGGATAGGCCGACGTCCCGGTCAGGACAAGAGAGCCGCAATCTCGGCAGCGGCCTCTCGGGCGGGGCGTCCGACTCCGATCAGAGTGGCCGAAGCGGGTCCGGTCCAGTCGCCGTAGCCGAGCAAGTGCAGCCGCGGCTCGCCGACGGCGCGCGTGCCCTCGGTGGCGATGTGCCCGCGTGTCCCGCGCAGGCCCAGCGGGGCCAGGTGGGACAGGGCGGGCCGAAAGCCCGTGCACCAGATCACCACGTCCGCGCGGGCCGACGTGCCATCGGCCCACACCACCCCGCCGCTGGTGAGGCGCTCGAACATCGGCTGGGCCTTCAGCAGTCCGGCGTCCCGGGCGGAGCGGACCGGCGGCACGGCGACGATGTCGCCGAGCGAGGCAACACCGCCGGTGTCGGCCGCGCCTTCATCGAGGGCGCGGCGGCGGGCGGTCGCAGCGTCGAACAGGGCCCGGCCGTCGATGTCGTCGGCAAGGTAGCGGGGCGGGCGCTGAGTGACCCACGTCAGGTCGACGCCGTCCGAGGCAGTGAGGTCGGCAGCGATCTGGGCGCCGGAGTTCCCTCCACCGACCACGACGACCCGCTGGCCGGCGAAGTCGGCCGGACGCCGGTAGCCGGTGGTGTGCAGCTGGCGGCCGGCGAACACCTCCCGACCGGGGACGGCGGGCAGGAACGGACGCCACCAGGTGCCGGTCGCCGACACGACTGCCCCTGCCGTCCAGACGCCCGCGTCTGCCTCCACCCGCAGCCACCCGCCGTCGGGCCGCACCGCGCTCACCCGCACCGGGCGCTGCACGGGCAGGTCGTAGCGCTGCTCGTAGTCGGCCAGGTAGTCCACCACGTGAGTGGCGTCCGGGTACTCCTGGCCTGCCTGGGCGGGCATGAGCCGGCCAGGCAGTGAGGAGAAGGCCGCCGGGGAGAACAGGTGCAGGGAGTCCCAGGTGTGCCGCCAGGCGCCGCCCGGCGCGCTCTGAGCGTCGAGGATAACGAAGTCGAGCTTGTTGCGGCGCAGGTGGTAGCCGGCGGCGAGCCCCGCTTGGCCGCCGCCGATCACCACTACGTCGGCATGCTGCGTCATGCGGCCCGCGCTGTCGCGCACATGGCGCACCGCACCGTACGGACCGGAGGCTGGTACGGAGTGCTGAGCATCGGTCCACGGCGGTCCTCGATCACGGCCATACAGGCATGTTCCTCGACGGCGGCGCCGCAGTCGTGGCAGATCCCGATGGCCGTGTGGGTGGCTGCCTGCGTGCGGCAGTCGAGGCAATGCATCAGCGGGCTTCCCCCGCCGTGGTCAGTGCGGACGCGGTGAACTTCCTGCGCCAGGCGAGCGCCACGTAGACCAGGCCGATCAGCACCGGGACTTCGATGAGCGGTCCGACGACACCGGACAGGGCCTGGCCGGACGTGACGCCGAAGGTGGCGATGGCGACCGCGATGGCCAGCTCGAAGTTGTTGCCCGCCGCGGTGAACGCCAGCGTCGCCGTGCGGTCGTAGGCCAGCCCGAGGCCCTTGCCGAGGAGGAAGGTGCCGAAGAACATGACCGCGAAGTACACCAGCAGCGGCAGCGCGATCCGTACGACGTCCAGCGGCTGCGAGGTGATCGTCTTCCCCTGCAGGGCGAAGAGGATGACGATCGTGAACAGCAGCCCGTACAGAGCCCACGGCCCGATCTTGGGCAGGAACTTCGCCTCGTAGGACTCGCGGCCCATCTTCTGCTCACCGATGCGGCGGGTGAGGAACCCGGCCAGGAGCGGGATGCCGAGGAAGATGACGACGTTCAGGGCGATCTCCCACATGGAGAAGTCCAGGCGCTCGCCGTCCCCCAGGCCCAGCCAGCCCGGCAGCAGGTCCAGGTAGAGCCAGCCCAGCAGGCCGAACGCGATCACCTGGAACACCGAGTTGAGAGCGACCAGGACAGCGGCCGCCTCGCGGTCGCCGCAGGCGAGGTCGTTCCAGATGATGACCATGGCGATGCAGCGGGCGAGGCCGACGATGATCAGGCCGGTGCGGTACTCGGGCAGGTCCGGCAGGAAGATCCACGCCAGCGCGAACATGACCGCGGGGCCGACGATCCAGTTGATGACCAGCGAGGAGACCATCAGCTTCTTGTCGCCGGTGACGGAATCCAGCTTGTCGTAGCGGACCTTGGCCAGCACCGGATACATCATGATCAGCAGGCCGAGCGCGATCGGCAGGGAGATCCCGCCGATCTCGATCTTCGCCAGCGCGTCGTTCATCCCCGGGATGAGGCGCCCCAGGCCCAGGCCAACGGCCATGGCGAGCAGGATCCACACCGCGAGGTAGCGGTCGAGAGTGGAGAGCTTCTTGACGATCGAGTCGTCCCCACCAGCGTCTGTCGACGCGGCGGTGGGCTCGGTGGAGGTCACGGGCAGGCCCTCTTGTTCTCGGCAGCGGTACGGGCGGAGGCGGCCAGCGCGGCGAACCGCTCGGACAGCCCGGCAAGCACGTCGGGCTTGAGCTTGAAGTAGGTGAACCGGCCGCACGGCTCGGTGTCCACCAGCCCGGCCTCGCGCAGCACCTTCATGTGGTTGGACAGGTTGGTCTGCTTGGCTCCGGTCTCCTCAACCAGGTGCGTCATGCAGAGCGTCTCGCGCGCCAGCAGAGTCACGATCTTCAGGCGGAGCGGATCACCCAACACCCGGATTACATCAGGATCGACTGAAGTCAGCATGCACTGATACTGTCACATCACCACGCGCTGATACCAGCGCGGGATGACGTATTGGGCGCGTCGAAGGAGTTCCCGTGTCCGCCTCCTCCCCACCCCTCCTGCCCGACCAGCGCCTGGCCGCCGGAGCCGCCCGCCTCGCCACCCGGCACACCGGCCGCTTCTCCGCCGAGACCGTCCAGGCGCTGCTCACCGACTCCTACAGCCTCCTGGCCTCCACCGCGCAGGTGCGCACACACCTGGTCGTACTGGCCGAACGCTTCACCGCCGAGCGCCTTGACGCTCTCGCGCACGTCCAGGGCGGCCCCGGCAGCGGCCTGCCGCGCGTGCTGTTCGTCTGCAGCCACAACGCGGGCCGCTCACAGCTCGCCGCCGCCCTCCTCACCCGCCGCGCCGCAGGCCGGGTCACCGTGTCCTCCGCCGGCACGCACCCCGCAGCCGGGGTGGAGCCGTTCATTGCGCAGGTCCTCACCGAGGCCGGCGCCGACGCCGACGCCGCCGGGGCGTTCCCCAAGCCGCTGACCGATGAGATCGTGCGGGTCGCCGACATCGTCATCACCATGGGCTGCGGCGACGCCTGTCCGATCGTGCCCGGCCGCCGCTACCTTGACTGGCCCGTCGCCGACCCCGACGGCGCCCCGCTCGCCGCCGTCCGCCGCATCCGGGACGCGATCGACACCCACATCACCGAACTTCTGGCCTCCCTGCCCGCCTGAACCGCCTGCTGATCCTGAAGGAAGAACCCATGTCCACCGCCCCGCTCGCCTCCGTGCTCTTCGTCTGCGTCCACAACGCCGGCCGCTCACAGATGGCCGCCGGATTCCTCGACCACCTCGCGGGCGACCGGATCGAGGTCCGCTCCGCCGGTTCGATGCCGGGCGACCAGGTCAACCCGGCCGCCGTCGAGGCGATGAGCGAGGTCGGCGTCGACATCGCCGACGCCAAGCCGAAGATCCTCACCACCGAGGCCGTCCAGGCATCCGACTACGTCATCACCATGGGCTGCGGCGACGCCTGCCCGATCTTCCCCGGCAAGAAGTACCTCGACTGGGCCCTCGAGGACCCGGCCGGCAAGGGTGTCGAGTCGGTGCGCCCGATCCGTGACGAGATCAAGACCCGCATCGAGGCCCTGATCGCCGAGATCGACGCCAAGCAGGAGGCGTGAGCGGTACGACCGCCGACGGCGTGCGGGACGTCGTCATCATCGGCTCCGGTCCCGCCGGATACACCGCCGCCCTGTACACCGCCCGCGCCGAACTCAAGCCGCTCGTCTTCGGCGGCGCGATCTTCGTCGGCGGCGCGCTGACCACGACGACCGGGGTCGAGAACTTTCCCGGCTTCCCCGAAGGCATCGACGGCCCGGTCCTCATGGAGAACATGCGGGCCCAGGCGATGCGCTTTGGAGCCGAGATGGTCGACGACGACATCGTCGCAGTCGACCTGACCGGCGACATCAAGACCGTCACCGACACCGCCGGCACTGTGCACCGGGCCAAGGCCGTCATCGTCGCCACCGGCTCCGGGTACCGCAAGCTGGGCCTGCCCAAGGAAGACGAACCGCCGGCCGGGGCGTGTCCTGGTGCGCGACCTGCGACGGCTTTTTCTTCCGCGACCGCGACATCGTCGTGGTCGGCGGCGGCGACACCGCCATGGAGGAGGCCACCTTCCTCACCCGCTTCGCCCGCTCCGTGACCGTCGTGCACCGCCGCTCCACTCTGCGCGCCTCCCAGGCCATGCAGAACCGCGCCTTCGCCGACGACAAGATCGCCTTCGCCTTCGCCTTCGCCTTCGCCTTCGACAGCGAGATCGCCGAGATCGCCGAGATCAAGGAAGCGGACGGCAAGCTCGCCGGGGTGGTGCTGCGCGAGGTGTTCACCGGCACCACCCGCGACCTCGACGTGACAGGCCTGTTCATCGCGATCGGCCACGACCCTCGCACCGAACTGTTCACCGGCCAACTGGACCTGGACGAACAGGGATACCTGGCAGTCGACGCGCCCTCGACCCGTACCAACATCCCCGGCGTCTTCGCCGCCGGCGACGCCGTCGACCACACCTACCGCCAGGCCATCACCGCCGCCAGCGGCTGCCAAGCCGCCCTGGACGCCGAACGCCACCTCGCGGCGCTGGGCGACGAACACGACCTCGCCGCGGTCCCCGCGTAAAGGCAAAAGACAGCATCGGAACATCTGGTGGAAGGCATCCACAAGGAAGGCCCCGATGAACGGCATGCCGACCGACATCAGCGACCGTCCGTGGCCGGTCTGACGGCCCGGCCTCACTTCAGATGTCGGGTGAAGAACTGGGCCGCGGCGTCTCCCGCGAACTGTGGGACGCCGGTGTGCCCGCCCATGTTGGCGTGCAGGGACTTCTCTTTGGAGCTGAAAGCGTCGAACAGGTCCAGGGCCGCCTGCCGGTCGTTCCCTTCGTCGTCCCACTGCAGCAGGACGTGCAGTGGGATAGTGACCCGGCGGGCCTCCTCGAACATGGCGCGAGGCACGAAACTCCCGGCGAAGAGACCGGCGGCCACGACGCGCGGCTCGACCACCGCCAGCCGGATGCCGATGGAGATCACTCCCCCCGAGTACCCCACCGGACCGCCGATCTCGGGTAGCGACAGGAGGACGTCCAGGGCGGCCTGCCATTCCGGGACCGCCTTGTCGACAAGCGGGAGGATGAGGGCGTCGACGATCTCGTCGCTGACCGGCTCGCCGACCTCCATCGCCCGGCGCAGGTCGGCGCGGGCCTGCTCGGCGGCGGGCCAACGGGGCCGATCGCCGCTTCCGGGGAGCTCGATGGTGGCCGTGGCGAAGCCCTCCGCCGCGGAGTGCCGGGCCCGGGCCACCAGTCGGGGGTACATCTTGCGCAGCCCTAGGGGAGGGTGGCCGAGCAGGATCAGCGGCACCGGTGCGGATGCGGATGCAGATGCCGGTGTCCACAAGATGCCGGGGATCTCGTCGAGGGTGAATTCGCGTTCGAGGACGACGTCATCGAGACGCTGCTCAGAAGTGAACTGCATGGTCGTGCCTTTCGGGAGTGCACTGGAACGGCGCTCCCGGACGACCTGTCTATCGCCCGACCGTGACCCCGGAGGGGAGCACCCATGTCGATACTGCGTTCACAGGTACCACCTCCTCGATCTCTCGCACGGCCTTCGGAAATGTAGCAGTGGTCACCTCGTCCGCCTATCGGGTTTTTGCGGAGTCTCCGTGTCCGGATGCCACGGAGGCACTACGCAGAGCACCTTGGGTGTCGTCGCGACTTGCCGAGTGGCGGCTCTGCAACGGAGGGGGCTGACAGCTGTTGCGCGATTCATCAGTGAATCTCAGCGTTTCTTATCTGTTATCTTGATCGGGTGAAGCTTTCCGAGTGGGCGGCACGCAACGGTGTGCATTACCAGACCGCGTGGGCGTGGGCGAAAGAGGGCCGTATGCCGGTCCCGGTGCGCCAGACGCCATCCGGGACATGGCTGGTCGACGAGCCCGCCGCAGAGACGTCCGGCCGGGTCGTGGCGTACTGCCGGGTCTCGTCGGCGGACCAGAAGCCGGACCTTGACCGGCAGGTGGCCCGCGTGGTCCAGGGGGCGACTGGTCTCGGCCTGCCGGTCGCGGAGGTGGTGACCGAGGTCGGCTCGGGGCTGAACGGACGTCGGCGCAAGCTGCACCGGGTGCTGTCCGACCCGCAGGCGGCAGTGATCGTGGTGGAGCACCGTGACCGGCTGGCCCGGTTCGGCGTCGAGCACCTGGAGGCAGTACTGTCCGCGTCCGGGCGGCGCCTGGTCGTCCTTGACCCCGCCGAGACCGCCGATGACCTGGTGCGGGACATCACCGAGGTGCTCACGTCGATGTGTGCGCGTCTGTACGGGCGGCGGGCGGCGAAGAACCGGGCCGCCCGTGCGGTGGCCGTGGCGACCGGAAAGGCCGCCGAGTGAAGAAGTTCCAGCCGCGGCCCGGGTTTGTGGTGCAGGCGTTCCGGTTAGCTCTGGACCCGAACGCCGCCCAGGAGCACGCGCTCCGTTCGCACTGTGGCGCGGCCAGGGCCGCGTACAACTGGGCCGTCGGCTGGGTCACGGCGTCGTGGTGGCAGCGCAAGGCCGAGGAGACCTACGGTATTCCCGAGGAGTCGCTGACGGATTGGCGGCCGTGGTCGCTGCCGTCGCTACGGAAGGCGTTCAACGCCGCCAAACACACCGACCCCAGGTTCGCGAGCTGGTGGGAGGAGAACTCCAAGGAGGCGTACAACACTGGCCTGGCAGGCGCCGCCGCCGCGTTCGACAACTACGCGAAGTCCAAGAACGGCAAGCGCAAGGGCGCCCGGATGGGTGCGCCACGGTTCAAGGCCAAGCGGAAGGCGCGTCTGGCCTGCCGGTTCACCACCGGCACGATCCGCGTCGAGGCAGGCGGCCGGCACGTCACGCTGCCCCGGCTCGGAACAATCCGCGTCCACGAACCCACCGTCAAGCTCCTGACCCGCGTCCAGTCCGGAACGGCACGGATCCTGTCCGCGACGGTCCGGCACGAACGCGGACGCTGGTTCGTCTCCTTCCAGGCCGAGGTCAAGCGAGACCTCGAACGCGTCGCCCGCCCGGACACAGCGGTCGGCATCGACCTCGGGGTGAAGACCCTCGCGGTGATGACCGACAGCACGGGCGCGATCCGCACCGTCGCCAACCCCGGGCACTACGACCGGGCGCGCAAGCAGCTGCGCCGAGCCTCCCGCGTCGTCTCCCGACGCCAGGGCCCCGACCGGCGCACCGGACGCAAGGCGTCGAAGCGGTGGGAGAAGGCCAACGCCGCCCGCAACAAGGTCCACCACCGCGTGGCGGACCTCCGCGGAGACGCCCTGCACAAGCTCACCACCGCCGTGACCGCCGAGTACGGCACGATCGTGGTCGAGGACCTCAACGTCG